>NZ_JAKEUT010000003.1:0-285736 GCF_022398025.1 Vibrio sp. Isolate25 | reverse complement strand
TTAGTAAAAGAGTCGATATCGATATATAACGACTTGAGGCCGCACATGAGCTTGGGGATGAAAACTCCAAGTGAAGTGCATGAAAAAGCCAGCAGGGATTACCTACTGGCTTCATAAAAAAAGCGTCAACCTATTTTAGGACTAGACACTACATTATTCACGCTCATGAAGAGGTGAGAATTCACGCTGTACTTCACCAGTGTAAAGCTGACGTGGACGACCGATACGGTTAAGTGGATCACTGTGCATTTCATTCCAGTGTGCAATCCAACCGATTGTACGTGAAAGTGCAAAGATTACCGTGAACATAGAAACCGGAATACCAATCGCTTTCAGAATGATACCTGAGTAAAAGTCTACATTTGGGTAGAGCTTCTTAGAAACGAAGTACTCATCAGACAGAGCAATACGCTCAAGTTCCATTGCAACATCCAGTAGTGGATCGTCAATGTTTAGTTCTTTCAGAACGTCATGACAGGTTTCACGCATCACGGTTGCGCGTGGGTCGTAGTTCTTGTAGACGCGGTGACCGAAGCCCATTAGGCGGAATGGGTCATCCTTGTCTTTAGCACGATCAATGTACTCAGGAATGTTGTCGACACTGCCAATTTCTTCCAGCATCTTCAGACATGCTTCATTAGCACCGCCGTGTGCAGGTCCCCATAGTGATGCGATACCCGCGGCAATACATGCGAATGGGTTAGCACCTGAAGAACCAGCTAGACGCACTGTTGATGTTGAAGCGTTTTGCTCGTGGTCTGCGTGAAGAGTAAAAATCTTGTCCATTGCACGTGCAACGACTGGGTTGACTTCATATTCTTCACATGGGTTAGCAAACATCATGTGCAAGAAGTTTTCAGCGTAGCTTAGGTCGTTACGTGGGTAGATAAATGGTTGACCGATAGAGTATTTATAACACATTGCCGCAAGAGTAGGCATCTTCGATAGAAGACGATAGGCCGTAATTTCACGGTGTGTGTCATTATTAATGTCTAGTGAGTCGTGGTAGAAGGCTGCGAGAGCGCCAACCACACCACACATAACTGCCATCGGGTGAGCATCTCGGCGGAAGCCGTGGAAAAAGCTCGCGATTTGCTCATGCACCATAGTATGGCGCGTGACAGTGACTTTAAATTGCTCGTATTGTTCTCGTGTAGGGGCTTCACCATAAAGAAGGATGTAACATACTTCTAAGTAATCAGCGTTATTTGCTAGCTGATCAATAGGATAACCGCGGTGTAAAAGAATGCCTTTGCCACCGTCGATGTAGGTGATTTGAGATTCACAGGATGCAGTGGCAAGAAAACCTGGGTCAAAAGTGAAATATCCATTTGCTCCAAGCTTACGAACGTCAATTACAGGAGTACCAAGGGCACCTTCCATAATTGGCAGTTCGATAGGCGCTTGACCTTCAACATGAAGGGTCGCTTTCTTATCTGCCATAACAATCTCCTTTGTTTATTATTTAATCCGTCCAGGATGTTTGTGTGACATTTTTGTACGTGTGTTCGTTATCAAAGTCAATTTTTCTCCTCCGACTTGTGCACTTGTTTTGATTTTTTATACGTATAAGGTTAAAAATCTGTTCTGTGTAGCAAAAATTGTTACATCAATTGTGCTAAAATGTTTCCAGCCGTATAGTGGCGCCGTAAATTTTGGTGGAAACCTTATAAATTCAAGGCTTGAAACAAATGTGAGGTGACGTTTCAAATCTTGTTGTTAACAAATATTTTACAAATTTACTCCGGTTTTTTGCCTGCTTGTTGTTAAATAGATGTTAACTTTTGTAGGTTTGCAATCAAATTTCGTTCATAACAATAAATGCTTCAATGGAGCTGAGTGAGCAAGCCCGTGAAAGAAAGAAAGTCAAGACCTGTTAATTTAGATTTGCAGACTATCAACTTTCCGATCACAGCAATCGCATCTATCCTGCACCGAGTTTCAGGTGTAATTACGTTTGTCGCGATCGGGATACTTCTTTGGTTACTATCCATTTCCCTGTCTTCCCCTGTAGGTTACGCACAAGCTGTCGATATTGTTGACGGTTTCTTTGTGAAATTTATTTTGTGGGGCATTTTGACGGCTTTGGCCTACCATATCGCTGGTGGTATCCGTCATTTGCTGATGGACCTAGGTCATTTTGAAGAGCTGGAATCTGGCGCTATGAGCGCTAAGGTTGCATTCGCAGCAACGGCCGTTCTGTCTGTACTTGCGGGGATTCTGGTATGGTAAAACACATTTCATCTTTTGGTCGTAATGGTGTGCACGATTTCCTACTGATCCGTGCGACAGCAATCATTATGACGCTTTATACTATCTATCTGGTGAGCTTTTGCGCGTTCTCAGATATTTCTTACGTATCCTGGACTCAGTTCTTCGGTGGCACTTTTACTAAAGTGTTCACTATGCTTGCGTTGGTATCGGTTCTTATCCACGCTTGGATTGGTCTATGGCAAGTTCTTACGGACTACATCAAATGCACGAAATTACGCGGATTCCTGCAATTAGGCATTATCGCAGTGCTATTTGGTTACTTCTTCTCTGGTCTATTTATTCTGTGGGGTGCGTAAGTGTCTATTCCAGTTCGCGAATTTGATGCCGTTGTAATCGGCGCAGGTGGTGCAGGCATGCGTGCTGCGCTACAAATTTCTGAGCAAGGCCTGACTTGTGCTTTGCTATCTAAAGTATTTCCTACTCGTTCTCATACTGTGTCTGCCCAAGGTGGTATTACTGTCGCACTAGGCAACTCACACAAAGATAACTGGCAATGGCACATGTACGACACTGTTAAAGGGTCGGACTACATTGGTGACCAAAATGCCATCGAGTATATGTGTAAGAACGGGCCTGAGTCTGTTATCGAACTGGAGAAAATGGGTTTGCCATTCTCTCGCTTTGATAATGGTACTATCTATCAGCGTCCTTTCGGTGGTCAGTCTAAAGAATTTGGTGGTGAGCAAGCGGCTCGTACTGCTGCTGCTGCAGACCGTACTGGTCACGCACTGCTTCATACGCTTTACCAACAAAACGTTAAACACAAAACGACCATTTTCTCTGAGTGGTACGCACTAGACTTGGTGAAAAACCAAGACGGCGCGATCATGGGTTGTACAGCGATCTGTATGGAAACCGGTGAGATTTGTTACTTCAAGTCTAAAGCAACCATTCTTGCTACTGGTGGAGCAGGTCGTATTTATGCTTCTACGACGAACGCTCACATTAACACTGGTGATGGCGTTGGTATGGCGCTTCGTGCTGGTGTTCCGATGCAAGATATGGAAATGTGGCAGTTCCACCCAACCGGTATCGCTGGTGCGGGTGTGCTTGTGACCGAAGGTTGTCGTGGTGAAGGTGGTTATCTACTCAATAAAGACGGCGAGCGTTTCATGGAACGTTATGCACCTAACGCGAAAGACCTTGCTGGCCGTGACGTAGTTGCTCGTTCAATGATGATTGAGATCCGGGAAGGTCGCGGATGCGATGGTCCATGGGGGCCTCATATTAAGCTTAAATTGGACCACCTAGGTAAAGACGTTCTTGAGTCTCGTTTGCCAGGTATCTGTGAGCTTTCGCGTACCTTTGCGCATGTTGACCCTGTGAAAGAACCAATCCCTGTTATTCCAACCTGTCACTACATGATGGGTGGTGTACCAACTCAAGTTTCTGGCCAAGCAATTAAGCAGTTGGCTGATGGCAGTGAAGCGGAAGTTCAAGGTCTATTTGCTTGTGGTGAGATTGCCTCAGTTTCTGTACACGGTGCGAACCGTTTAGGTGGCAACTCTCTACTTGATCTAGTGGTATTTGGCCGCGCGACAGGTCTACACCTTGGTGAAACTCTTGCTGCACAAGTAGAAGCTCGCCCTGCAACAGAGTCTGATATTGAAGAGTCACTGGCGCGCACTATGCGCTGGGAAAACAGCACTGGTGGTGAAGACCCAGTTCAAATCCGTAAGGACCTACAATCCTGCATGCAAAACAGCTTCTCGGTATTCCGTGAAGGTGACGCAATGGCAACGGGCCTTGAGGAACTGAAAGTCATTCGTGAGCGTCTGAAAGATGCGCACCTTGCAGATAAGTCATCTGAATTCAACACTCAGCGCATTGAATGTCTAGAGCTGGATAACCTGATGGAAACTGCTTTCTCAACGGCAGTGGCTGCAAACTACCGTACTGAAAGCCGTGGCGCTCATGCTCGCTTCGATTACCCTGAGCGTGATGACGAGAACTGGTTGTGCCACTCAATATATAATCCGGAAACGGAAGCAATGACGAAGCGTGATGTCAACATGACGCCAGTTCATCGTGAAGCGTTCCCGCCAAAAGTACGTACATACTAAGGGAGGAATAAATTATGAAACTGAACTTCTCTTTGTATCGTTATAATCCTGATGTCGATAATAAGCCTTACATGAAGGACTACGTTCTTGAGGTTGATGAAGGCTCTGACATGATGGTATTGGATGCCTTGATTCTTTTGAAAGAACAAGATCCAACAATTGCATTTCGTCGTTCTTGTCGTGAAGGTGTATGTGGTTCTGACGGCCTTAATATGAACGGTAAAAACGGTCTTGCATGTATTACCCCACTTTCTGCGTTAGCGGGTGACAAAATCGTTATTCGCCCGTTGCCTGGCTTACCTGTGGTTCGTGACTTAATTGTTGATATGACCCAGTTTTATGACAATTACGCGAAAGTGAAGCCATTCTTGATTGATGATGATGCTTTACCGCCATCGCGTGAAAACTTGCAGTCTCCAGATGAGCGAGCTCACCTTGATGGACTTTACGAATGTATCATGTGTGCATGCTGTACGACGTCATGCCCATCATTCTGGTGGAACCCTGATAAATTCATTGGTCCTGCTGGCTTGCTAGCTGCGTATCGCTGGCTAATCGATAGTCGTGATACAGCGACAGATGAACGTCTGTCAAATCTTGATGATGCATTTAGCGTTTTCCGTTGCCATGGCATCATGAATTGTGTAAGTGTTTGTCCTAAGGGACTAAACCCAACGAAAGCCATCGGTCACATCAAGACTATGCTGGTTAACCGTTCGGTTTAAATTTATAAAAAAATTGCCGGCCACCTTGGTGGCCGGCTCTTAATAGCTCGGCGTAGACCGAAGCAAACGTGAAAACTACTGGTTAAGGGAAAATATGCACAACGGCGTGATGAAGGCATGGCTCGAGTCTTCACACTTGGCTGGCGCCAATGCAACTTATGTAGAAGACCTCTACGAACTGTATCTAAGTGATCCCGATCTGGTAAGTGAGGAGTGGAAACGTGTGTTTGATGGCTTGCCTAAGCCTTCAGAAGAGGTAGCTGAACAACCTCATTCACGTGTCCGTGACTACTTCCGACGACTCGCTCAAGAAACAAAGCATTACAATGTCCAAGTTAGTGATCCAGATGTCGACGCTAAGCAAGTAAAAGTTCTTCAACTTATTAACGCATACCGCTTCCGCGGTCATGAAGCTGCAGAACTAGACCCACTTGGTTTATGGCAACGCCCAACTGTGGCGGAGCTAGACCCAGCATTCCACAATCTCACCGAAGACGACTTTGAAGAATCATTCAATGTAGGTTCTTTTGCAATTGGTCAAGACACCATGTTGCTGAAAGATATCTATGCCTCTCTGAATAAAATCTATTGTGGTTCCATCGGTGCAGAATACATGCACATGACAAACACTGAACAAAAACGTTGGATCCAGCAACGTTTAGAGTCAGTTGTAGGTCAGCCTTCTTTTACTAAGGAAGAAAAACAAGAGTTTTTAGAAGAGCTCACTGCTGCTGAAGGATTGGAACGTTACCTCGGGGCCAAATTCCCGGGTGCTAAACGTTTCTCACTTGAAGGTGGTGATGCGCTTATTCCAATGACAAAAGAACTGATTCGCCATGCTGGTAAAAACGGTATGCGTGAAGTGGTCATTGGTATGGCGCACCGTGGGCGCTTAAATATGCTGGTCAATGTTCTAGGTAAAAAACCTCAGGACTTGTTTGACGAGTTTGCGGGTAAACATGATGAAACATGGGGTACGGGAGACGTTAAGTACCACCAAGGTTTCTCTGCTGATTTTGCAACGCCAGGTGGCGATGTTCACCTTGCGCTAGCGTTTAACCCTTCTCACCTTGAAATTGTCAATCCTGTTGTTATTGGTTCTGTCCGTGCTCGACAAGATCGCCTCGGTGATAATGAAGGCAATACGGTGTTACCTATCACGATTCATGGTGACTCAGCGGTAGCAGGTCAGGGTGTTGTTGCTGAAACCTTCAATATGTCCCAATCTCGAGGGTTCCGTGTTGGTGGTACAGTGCGCATTGTTGTCAACAACCAAGTAGGCTTCACGACTTCCAATCCGAATGATACTCGCTCGACTATGTACTGTACTGATATTGCAAAAATGGTACAGGCGCCGATTTTCCACGTGAATGCAGACGATCCTGAAGCGGTGGCTTTCGTTACGCGTATTGCACTGGATTACCGAAATGAGTTCAAGAGCGATGTGGTCATTGACTTGGTTTGTTACCGTCGCCACGGTCATAACGAGGCGGATGAGCCAAATGCCACTCAGCCTTTGATGTATCAGAAGATCAAAAAGCATCCAACGCCTCGTAAGCTTTATGCTGACGTATTGATTGAGCGTGGTGATTTTGGCATTGATACTGCTACACAGTTAGTCAACGAATACCGTGATGCATTAGATCGTGGTGAAGTGGTCGTTAAAGAATGGCGTCCAATGGCATTGCACTCTGTAGACTGGTCTCCATATTTAGGTCATGACTGGGATGTTAATTGGGATAGTACCTTCGATAAAGGCCGCTTGGTGGAGCTAGGTCAGCGAGTTTGTCAATATCCTGAAAGCCACAAACTACAAAGTCGTGTTAATAAGCTTTATAACGATCGTATGGCGATGGTTGCGGGTGAAAAAGCGATTGACTGGGGGATGGCTGAAACGTTGGCATATGCGACCTTGGTCGATGATGGTAAACGTATTCGTATTTCTGGTCAGGACTCCGGACGTGGTACTTTCTTCCATCGTCACTCCGTGCTTCATAACCAGACTGATGCCAGCACTTACGTTCCCTTAGCGAACATCCATGACAAACAAGGTCCTTTTGAAGTATACGACTCCGTATTGTCTGAAGAGGCGGTTCTGGCATTCGAATATGGTTATGCCACAGCAGAACCAAGTGGTTTGACTATTTGGGAAGCTCAGTTTGGTGATTTTGCTAACGGGGCTCAAGTGGTGATTGACCAGTTCATTTCCTCAGGTGAGCAAAAGTGGGCTCGTTTGTGTGGTTTGACTATGCTTCTTCCACATGGCTATGAAGGACAGGGCCCAGAGCACTCTTCTGCGCGTCTAGAACGTTACCTTCAGTTATGTGCTGAACAAAACATGCAGGTTGTTGTGCCATCGACTCCGGCTCAGGTGTACCACATGATTCGCCGTCAGGTTGTGCGACCTATGCGTCGACCTCTTATCGTTATGTCTCCTAAGTCATTACTTCGCCACCCTCTTTGCACTTCAACGCTTGAAGAGTTATCGGAAGGTACATTCCAGCCAGCGATTGCTGAGATTGACAAACTGGATCCTAAGAAGGTGAAACGAGTTGTTTTCTGTTCAGGTAAGGTTTACTTCGACCTACTGGAACAGCGTCGCAATAATGAGCAGGAAGACGTTGCGATTGTTCGTATTGAACAGCTTTACCCATTCCCATTGGATGAAGTCAAAGCGGCCATCGAACAATACACCAATGTAGAAGATTATGTCTGGTGTCAGGAAGAGCCTCAAAACCAAGGCGCTTGGTACTGTAGCCAACACAACTTCCGTGCTGCTATTCCGGCAGGTGCCGATCTTAAGTACGCTGGGCGCCCAGCATCGGCCTCACCTGCAGTCGGTTACATGTCAGTACATTTGAAACAACAGAAAGCGTTGGTCGAAGACGCCTTAACTGTTAATGAAAAGAACGTGAATACAAAAACTTCAGATTAAGAACTAGAAGTTAAAGGAAGAAACAGATATGACAATTGAAATTCTGGTTCCAGATTTACCTGAATCTGTTGCGGACGCGACAGTCGCAACATGGCACAAACAACCAGGTGACGCGGTCGAGCGTGATGAAGTTCTGGTTGACATCGAAACTGATAAGGTGGTTCTTGAAGTACCAGCTCCAGAGGCCGGTGTTTTAGAGGCCATCGTCGAAGAAGAAGGTGCAACAGTACTTTCAAAGCAACTCATCGCTAAGCTTAAGCCAGGTGCGGTTGCTGGAGAGCCAACGAAAGACACAACAGCAGAGTCTGAAGCCTCTCCTGATAAACGTCATAAGGCATCGCTGACAGAAGAAAGCAATGATGCACTTAGCCCGGCAGTTCGCCGTTTACTCGCTGAGCATGGTCTAGAAGCGAGCCAAGTGAAAGGCACTGGTGTTGGCGGTCGTATCACTCGTGAAGATATTGAAGCGCACCTTGCAAATGCAAAATCTGAGTCTAAAGCTGATGCACCTGCTGCAGTAGAAGTTCCAGCAGCGGCTCGTAGCCAGAAGCGTGTTCCAATGACACGTTTACGTAAAACAGTTGCAAACCGTCTTCTAGAAGCGAAGAACAACACGGCGATGCTGACGACGTTTAACGAAGTCAATATGAAGCCAATCATGGACCTTCGTAAGCAATACAAAGACCAATTCGAAGAGCGTCATGGCATTCGTCTAGGTTTCATGTCTTTCTACGTAAAAGCGGTAACTGAAGCGCTAAAACGTTACCCAGAAGTCAACGCTTCTATCGATGGCGATGACATTGTTTACCACAACTACTTCGACATCAGCATGGCGGTTTCTACGCCTCGTGGTCTAGTTACCCCAGTCCTCAAAGATTGCGATACGCTAGGTTTTGCTGATATCGAAAAAGGCATCAAAGAGTTAGCGATCAAAGGTCGTGACGGCAAGTTGACAGTAGACGAGCTAATGGGTGGTAACTTTACTATCACTAACGGTGGTGTGTTTGGTTCACTGATGTCTACGCCAATCATCAACCCGCCGCAATCAGCGATTCTTGGCATGCACAAGATCCAAGAGAGACCAATGGCTGTTGATGGCAAAGTAGAAATTCTACCTATGATGTATCTTGCACTTTCTTACGATCACCGTTTGATTGATGGTCGTGAGTCAGTTGGTTTCTTGGTTACCATCAAAGAGCTACTGGAAGATCCAGCACGTCTACTTCTTGACGTGTAATTAACTCAAGCACCGGATTGATTTTGGTAATCTGGTGCCTAAAGTTTCTAAGGCTGAGCACGCTCAACGCTCAGCCTTCATTTGAAGCACTCGTTATTGAATTGGATAGCTAGTGGTTTATTTGAGAAGACCCTACAGACGTTAGGTCGTTTCGACCAAAGCGTCATGGACATAATAATCCCTCAAGGGAAAACAAACGGAATATCAAAATGAATTTGCATGAATACCAAGCCAAACAGCTGTTTGCAGAATTCGGTTTGCCTGTACCGGAAGGCTATGCGTGTGATACCCCTCAAGAAGCTTTCGAAGCTGCGGGACGCATTAGCACAGAGAAAAAAGTTGTTAAATGTCAGGTTCACGCTGGTGGTCGCGGTAAAGCGGGCGGCGTTGAACTCCATGACACGAAAGATGGCGTAAAAGAGTTTGCGCAAAAATGGCTAGGTAAGAACCTGGTAACTTACCAAACAGATGCAAATGGTCAGCCTGTAACAAAAATCCTTGTAGAAGAAGCGTCTAACATCGCTAACGAACTTTACTTAGGTGCGGTTGTTGACCGTGCAAGCCGTAAGATCGTTTTCATGGCTTCAACGGAAGGCGGTGTTGAGATTGAGAAAGTTGCGGAAGAAACGCCGGAGCTAATCCACAAAGCTGCGATTGACCCATTGGTTGGTCCTCAAGCTTATCAAGGTCGTGAACTTGCGTTCAAACTGGGCCTAGCGGGTGATCAAATCAAACAGTTCGTTAAGATCTTCATGGGTCTTGGCACTATGTTCGCTCAGTACGATCTAGCACTACTAGAAATTAACCCACTAGTCGTTACTGGTGAAGGTAACCTGCTTTGTCTAGATGGCAAGATTAACATCGATTCAAACGCAATGTACCGTCAGCCTAAGCTGCGTGAAATGCACGATCCTTCACAAGAAGATGAACGTGAGGCACATGCTGCTCAGTGGGAACTGAACTATGTCGCTCTAGATGGCAACGTTGGCTGTATGGTTAACGGTGCGGGTCTAGCAATGGGCACAATGGATATCGTAAACCTACACGGTGGCAAGCCAGCTAACTTCCTAGACGTAGGTGGCGGCGCGACTAAAGAACGTGTAGCAGAAGCATTTAAGATCATCTTATCTGATGACAATGTAAAAGCAGTACTAGTTAACATCTTCGGTGGTATCGTTCGCTGTGACATGATCGCTGAAGGTATTATCGGTGCCGTTAAAGAGGTAGGCGTAAGCGTACCAGTAGTTGTTCGTCTAGAAGGGACTAACGCAGACCTAGGTCGCGAAGTTCTTGCTAATTCTGATGTTGATATCATTGCTGCTGAGTCGCTAACTGACGCAGCTCAGAAAGTTGTTGCTGCTGCGGAGGGCAAATAATGTCTGTACTAATTAATAAAGACACCAAAGTAATCTGTCAGGGTTTCACTGGTGGTCAAGGTACTTTCCACTCTGAGCAAGCTATCGCATACGGTACACAGATGGTTGGTGGTGTATCTCCAGGTAAAGGTGGTCAAACTCACCTAGGTCTTCCTGTGTTCAACACTGTACGTGAAGCAGTAGAGGCAACTGGCGCAACTGCAACCGTTATCTACGTTCCTGCACCTTTCTGTAAAGATGCAATCCTAGAAGCGATTGATGCGGGTATCGAGCTTATCGTAACCATCACTGAAGGTATCCCAACGACAGATATGATCGACGTGAAAGTGAAGCTAGAAGAAACTGGCGTTCGCATGATCGGTCCTAACTGTCCAGGTCTAATCACTCCTGATGAGTGTAAGATTGGTATCATGCCTGGTCATATCCACAAGAAAGGTAAAGTAGGTATTGTTTCTCGCTCTGGTACTCTAACGTATGAAGCGGTTAAGCAGACTACAGATGAAGGCTTCGGTCAGTCGACTTGTGTTGGTATCGGTGGTGACCCAATCCCAGGTTCAAACTTCATTGATATCTTAAAGTTATTCCAAGAAGATCCAGAAACTGAAGCCATCGTAATGATCGGTGAGATCGGTGGTACAGCAGAAGAAGAAGCGGCGGCGTTTATCAAAGAGAACGTGACTAAACCTGTTGTTTCTTATATCGCTGGTGTTACAGCGCCTCCAGGTAAACGTATGGGCCACGCTGGTGCAATCATCTCTGGTGGTAAAGGTACAGCGGAAGACAAGTTTGCAGCTCTAGAGGCAGCAGGCGTTAAGACGGTTAAGTCTCTAGCTGATATCGGTAAAGGTCTACGCGAAGTGACTGGCTGGTAATCCGGCACGTTATAGACTAAAAAGGCTTGGCGCAATGCCAAGCCTTTTGTTTTATTCTACTGTTATTTGCTTCAACTACTTCTGAGACTCAATTTTTGCTTCCAGTTTGATTAGCCTTTTGGTTAAATCTGCGACTTGTTTTTCCAGCTGCGCAATTCGATCACTTTCACCGTTTGCTTTGGAGGCAATTTCAACCTTCGGGACACGGTTAGCGCTTTTCCAGCTCTTAATTGTCGTTATCAGTGCTGGCATGGGAACGACAGTACTTAGGCGCGCTTTTACGAGAGCAACGGTAGGCTCTTTTCCCTCTTTTTGGAGCTGTTCTAAAACTTCCCTAAGCTCTTGGCTAACATCTTGAGTAAGCATACAAAACCTCCGTGAACTCACTTTATACAATCATACTCAACAGATGTATTGAATGCGAATGGAAAATACAGAGTACTAACGTGCGAGATCGCTTACATTGCATGTAGGAAAAAACATCTAAACTTACACTAAATAGGTGTTTTTTTATTTTATATATATGATTCTTATATAAAAATATTAAATAACTTAATTAAAAAACAGATGGATTGCTGTGTAGTAGATTGTATTCACATTGGAATCCGATAATTTATTTACTTGTCGGATGGAGCTGATACGGAACATGAATATTCATGGGTCTGAGAGCACGAGAAGCATATCGTGGTAGAGTTGAATATAAAGTTCAAGGATTGATACAAATAAGACAGTAGCCTTGATTTCTGTAATGTCGAGGCATTTATTTAACCTTAGACACCGCTCACACTAACAACGTCAAAAATAGCAACTTAGATCAATAACTAAGCTTATCTGTTGGTATAACTTTTCGGCTTATTTCCAACCAAGAAACAAAAGAATTTCCCCGTCATGAAAGGGGACGCTGTCTATAAGGATATGTTGTGACTATCGTAACTCGCCGAACATTACTGGTGCCATATAATGACACCCTGCAGTCTGACTTTCTGATGCTGAACTGCTGCGCTAAAAACAGAGCAGAAATGAACGGCCCTCATACTGTTTCGTCAGCTAAGCAACTTTTCCAGAAGGTGCTTCATGATCATACCATCCACGCTTTGGCTGTATTAGATAGCCGCTCACGTGAATACATGGGTCATGTGTTTATCTATCATCTAGATACTTTGCCTGAACTTGGTTACCTATTTGATAAAGCCTATTGGGGGCAGGGCTTTGCTAGTGAGGCTTTGAAGGCTTTTTTCCCCAAAGTAGTGCGTGATCTTAACTTAGAGAGAGTGGCGGCAACGGCGAATACTGACCATATACCGTCGATCCGAATTCTAGAAAAGCTAGGTTTTGAGCTATGTGCGCAAAAAACAGATATGTTTGGGCCATATAATGAGTATGTGTTCACATCCGATGGGGTGGTAGATCGACCTTCATCAATTGAAAGCCTTGCATAATTAGCCTTCCCTGATAGCAGTCGTCACCGAGTGACGAGAATTCAAACTGATACACAGAATGCCAACGCCAACGTCCATCTGGCGTTTTGAGCTTGTGACCTTTGAGCGCTACACTGACTAGCTGCAGATCCAACTGTTTACATTTGTTAATAGCAATAGTCTTGGCGAGTTCTGCTTGCCTGCGTTGCTGCCAAAACAAAAAACAGCCGAAAGCAAGGGCCAGAATTGCGAAAAGGTCACCTAACATTTCTTAACCTTTCGTTGCTTGTTGAAGACGAACTAGCGCTTGGGCAAGCTCTGGCGATGGTGCTGAGTGCAGCAACGGCAGTAAGACTATTCGTAATTCAGGTAACATGACGAGATCAGCAAACAGCTGATTGAACAGTGCTTGATTACCTGTCTGAGCAAGACGAAGGAGAAATTGCTCTGCGTGTTTAGGTGTTGAAAGGAGATGCCAGCTCCGCCCAGCGACACCAATTAAAACTTCTTGATGGCTCAAGCGTGGTGAGGCTAGGATTTTCTCAAGTAAAGCAGTGGAGTATTGGGGGCGAGCACCTGATAAGGCTCGAGCCAGCGCACCGATGAGGAAAATGTCAGGATCGTTGCTTTCGATTTGTTCCATGGCCAATTCTTGTAAACGCTCAGCCAGCTTATCCGGTAGAGAAATATGTTCCAATGAGCCCAGTAAAGCGTAAAGAGGCTCACTTGGAAGGTGTTTCAGTGCTTTGCGCAGGTTCACGCCATTTTGATCTTGCCCTAGACGTGCACACATATCGGTCACGCCCTGTAAGCCCACTGTTTGCCATTTATCCCAGCCTAACCCTCCCGAGAAGTAGTGCTGAGCATGTTCATAGTACTGGCTACATGGTAAATCGAGTTGTGCTCTAATTTGGCTATGGAAAACGGCCATTTTATCTTCGGCAGGTTTGAAGGTGTATGGGTTGTTGGACAGCTTTTGTTGCTGCTCTTCACTCATCTCTTGGCTAAGGTGAGTGCCCATAGCTTCAACCACATACTTGATGAAATTGCCGACATCTGCCTGCTTAAGAAGCCCTCGTTCATCGAGTTCGAAATTTAGAAACCATATCCACGGTTGATTGTGCTCGTTCCAGTAAGCAATCGCGAGATGTGCTTTACGCTGCAGAGGATAAGGGTAGGGTTGCAGGCCTTTTTCGACATCCGCGAAAACTTGGCTGTCAATAAGCTTGATACGACGTCCGAGATCGTAAACCTGATATTGACATTGGCTATTAACGAGTAACTGGGTGAGAGTATGAATAGTGTCCATGACAGAATAGTCCTAACTTTCTTTCCTCTATAAATGGTACCCTTAAGCCCAATTTCAAGGTTTTCCTCTAGTTTTATGACCAAAGAACAGCAATTAGTGCCACTTTTGGAGCAGTTACCTACTCTGATGCAAGAACTCACATTGTGGCAAACCCAAATGCCGGATACTAAGGCGCTACAAAGCACGCAGCCCTTTGCGGTAGATACATTAAAACCCGAGCAATGGTTACAGTGGATATTTTTACCCAAAATGACGGTTTTGATTAAAGAGGGAGTGCCGTTACCTCAGGGATTTGCTATCGCTCCTTATTTTGAAGAGTCTTGGAAAGGAAGAAGAGAATATACCCCTTTGCTTGCTTTACTCAGAACGATCGATGAGGTTTGTGCTTGATGTTGGACATTGTTTTTAGAGATGAGTACTTTGTTGCTGTCAACAAACCCGCCGGGATGTTGGTTCACCGTAGTTGGTTAGATAAACACGAAACTCAGTTTGTGATGCAGACACTGCGTGATCAAATTGGTCAGCATGTTTTTCCACTGCATCGACTTGATCGGCCTACTTCTGGTGTGTTGATGTTTGCTCTGTCGAGTGAAGTGGCATCGCAAGTGATGCCTATGTTTGCCAACCACGAAATGGTCAAGACCTATCACGCCGTTGTGCGCGGTTGGATTGAAGAGGCGGGACGATTAGATTATGCCTTAAAAGTTGAGCTGGATAAGATAGCCGACAAGCATGCCAGCCAAGATAAGGAAGCCCAGGAGGCGATCACCGATTATCACCCATTGGCTAAAACAGAGATCCCTTACTCTACAGGAAAGTTTCCCACGACTCGCTACTGTTTGATGGAATTAAAGCCACTAACAGGGCGTAAGCATCAGCTCAGACGCCATATGGCTCATCTTCGCCATCCTATCGTTGGTGATACGACTCATGGTGATGGTAAACACAATAAGCTGTTTAGAGAAGTGTATAAATCCCATCGTTTGCTTCTGCATGCATCAAACCTTGAGTTTGTGCATCCGTTTACTCATCAGACAGTCCTTATCAACGCCAAGGTTGATGACACATGGCAGAATATTTGTGATGAATTTGCTTGGCAGATGCCGGATTAGAATTGAAAAAGGCCCTCAATTTGATTGAGGGCCTTTTGTGAGTAGTAAAATGCACATTAATGAATGTAAAGGAACGCTATTTACTCATATAGCTGCGAATGGATTGCTCGATACCTTGCGCATCCAATCCTAATTCTTCATGCAGCTCGTCTTGCGTACCCTGAGCAATGAATTTATCTGGCAGGCCTAGATTCAACACTGGTTTGAGCAATTTCTCTTGCATCATAAATTCAATGACACCTGCGCCAGCACCACCTGCAATGGCATTCTCTTCTAGTGTGACAATGACATCATGCTCTTTGACGAGTTGTTTGATGAGTTCTTCATCTAGCGGTTTGACAAAGCGCATGTCCGCGACAGTAGCATTAAGTTTTTCTGCCGCTTCGAGAGCATTACCTAAGAAAGTACCGAAGTTAAGAATCGCCACCTTTTCACCTTTACGGACGACTCGGCCTTTACCTATTACTAATGCAGTAAAATCTTGCTCAATTTCTGTTCCCATACCGCTTCCACGAGGGTAACGTACAGCACTTGGCCCAGTGTGCTTGTGGCCGGTATAGAGCATTTGGCGGCATTCATTTTCGTCGCTAGGTGCCATAATAACCATGTTTGGTATACAGCGCATAAAGCTCAGGTCGAACGCCCCTTGATGGGTTTGACCATCGGCTCCCACTAATCCTGCACGATCTATAGCAAACATCACAGGTAGGTTCATTATCGCGACGTCATGAATAAGCTGATCATAGCCACGCTGTAGGAAAGTGGAATAAATTGCGACAATCGGGTGGTTACCGGCAATTGCCATTCCAGTCGCCAGTGTTACGGCATGTTGCTCAGCGATTGCCACATCGAAGTACTGCTGCGGATACTCCTTAGAAAAGCGAACCATACCCGAGCCTTCACGCATGGCTGGTGTAATGGCCATTAACTTAGGATCCTGAGCCGCCATATCACACAAGAAATCACCAAAAACTTTGGAAAATGTTGGCTTGCTTCCGTTACTTTTCGGGAGAGAGGTATGAGCGGGATCGAATTTCGGCACACCGTGATAACCAATAGGATCTTTCTCTGCAGGCTCGTAGCCTTTGCCCTTTTTGGTCATAATATGAAGGAATTGTGGGCCTTTTAGCTCACGCATATTTTTCAGCGTTTTAACAAGCTCATTGACATCGTGACCGTCGACTGGGCCAATGTAGTTAAAACCAAGCTCCTCAAACAAAGTGCCTGGCACTACCATGCCTTTAAGGTGCTCTTCTGTGCGACGAACCAGCTCTTTAATCGGAGGAACGCCAGATAAAACTTTCTTGCCCCCCTCACGAATTGAGGTGTAGAGGCTGCCGGAAAGGACCTGAGCTAAATGATTGTTCAGGGCGCCGACGTTCTCTGAGATGGACATCTCGTTATCGTTCAGCACTACCAGCATATCTGAGTGTACATCGCCAGCATGGTTCATCGCCTCAAACGCCATGCCAGCAGTGATTGCACCGTCACCAATGACGCTGACAATCTTGCGGTTCTCACCTTCTTTCTCTGCGCTTATCGCCATGCCAAGCGCAGCACTGATCGATGTTGAAGAATGCCCAACAGACAGCGTGTCGTACTCGCTCTCTTCTCGCCAAGGGAAAGGGTGAAGTCCGTCTTTCTGACGAATAGTAGGTAGTTGGTCGCGGCGGCCAGTCAAAATTTTATGTGGGTAAGCTTGGTGGCCGACATCCCAGACTAGTTGGTCAAAAGGGGTGTTGTAGACATAGTGAAGCGCCACAGTGAGTTCCACTGTGCCTAAACCTGATGCTAGGTGGCCACTAGACTGGCTAACCGAGTTCAACAGATAAGTACGTAATTCGTCACATAGCTTAGGTAGTGCTTCTTTAGGAAGACTACGCAATTCGTCTGGGGTATTTGCCAGAGCCAGTGTTGGATATTTTGAAATATCAAGAGTCATATAAATGCGCGCTTTTAGTTTAGTTCTTGCGCTCGATGACGTATCGGGCGAACTCTTCGAGTAATTCTGTATTGTATGGGATAGCTTCTAAAGCTTGAAGAGCTTCCGTTAACAGAGTGTGAGCTTTGTTAATAGCACCTTCTAATCCTAGCAGAGCTGGGTAGGTGCTTTTATCTAATTCCTGATCAGAGCCCTGAGGTTTACCTAAGGTTTCTGTATCACTGATAATATCTAAAATGTCGTCTTGAACCTGAAACGCTAGGCCAATGGCATCAGCATAAATATCAAGCTGGGGTAATATATCGCTCCCTTTTGGGCCTGCGGCTAGTGCCCCGAGCCTGATAGCACACTTCATTAGCGCCCCTGTTTTGTTGCGATGAATCGTTTCCAGATCCGACAATGACACTTTTTGCCCCTCAGCAGCTAAATCCAACGCTTGGCCAAGGCACATACCGTTTGCACCGGAAGCTTCCGCCAGTGCTTTTATCATTTTGATACGGTTAGTTTCAGCTTCAGGGTTCAATTTGCCATCTGCGAGAATGGTAAATGCCATCGTTTGTAGCGCATCTCCCGTCAGGATGGCCGTTGCTTCGTCAAATTTAATGTGACAGGTGGGTTGGCCGCGACGCAATTCATCATCATCCATTGCTGGCAGATCATCATGAATGAGTGAATAAGCATGAATGCACTCAATCGCGGAAGCTGGTGTATCGAGCTCTTCCAGTTCACAACCCAGCATTTGACCTGTGATGTAAACAAGGAAAGGGCGTGCGCGTTTACCGCCTAGTAACAGGCCATAACGCATAGCTTCAATCAGAGGCTGTTCCTGATGAGGAAGGTGGTTCAGCCAGCGCTCTAATTGCTGATTATTTCTTTGTTGTAGAGAGGTTAACGCCTCAAGCATAGGAGCGATTCTTCTGTGATAATTATTCTGGCTGAGACGTGAACTCGGACAGTGGAGTTTCGTCATCATTTTGAAGCAAAATGCTGACACGCTGCTCAGCGTCGTGCAGCTTACTCTGGCCTTCTCGGGCGAGTGCGATGCCGCGTTCAAACTTTTTTAGTGCGTCATCAAGAGCCAGATCACCGTTTTCAAGGTGTTCAACAATGGAATCGAGTTCTTCAATTGCTGCCTCAAAGGACATGTTTTCAGGTTTCTTGCTCGCCATAATATTTCTACATTTGAAAAGATGCACGAAAGTTACCTTAGCAGGTAATGATGGTCAAATTTAACCGAGGAAAATTGACAGAAAAATCGAGCTCGCGCGGTCAATATTCTCTTTCGAGGTCACGTCATGGCTTTAGTCTAGTTTACTCTGTCGTCATAACATCTATATTTGTGTGAGTGCGATACCAATAAAACACTAAAGATCTGAAGGTGTTGCCGATATAATTTACCAGAAGCTTAAAAGATAGCATGAGGAGTGCTTTGTGGATTTAGCAACGCTAATAGGGCTCATTGGCGGCTTTGCTTTTGTCATCATGGCGATGATTTTGGGCGGAAGCATAATGATGTTCATCGATGTGACCTCCATTCTTATCGTCGTTGGCGGCTCAACCTTTGTTGTCCTAATGAAATTTACTATGGGGCAGTTTTTCGGTGCGGCTAAGATTGCGGGCAAAGCTTTCATGTTTAAAGTCGATGAACCGGAAGATCTGATTGCTAAAGTGGTCGAAATGGCAGATGCGGCACGTAAAGGTGGGTTTCTGGCACTTGAAGAAATGGAAATTACCAATAACTTCATGCAGAAAGGCATTGACTTGTTGGTCGACGGTCACGATGCCGATGTTGTACGTGCAGCACTACAGAAAGATATTGTCCTGACGGATGAGCGCCATGACTTTGGCGCGAGTGTTTTCCGTGCGTTTGGTGACGTTGCTCCTGCTATGGGCATGATAGGGACATTGGTTGGCCTAGTTGCCATGTTGTCGAATATGGATGACCCGAAAGCCATCGGCCCAGCAATGGCCGTCGCGCTTTTGACGACGCTCTACGGTGCGATCTTATCTAACATGGTATTTTTCCCGATCGCAGATAAATTGTCACTGCGCCGTGATCAAGAAAAACTCAATCGTCGCTTAATCATGGATGGTGTACTGGCTATTCAGGATGGGCAAAACCCACGCGTTATCGACAGCTATCTGAAGAACTACCTCAATGAAGGTAAGCGCGCTCTTGACGTAGATAACGAGTAAGGTCGCAGATATGGATGAAGAAGAACCAAAATGCCCGCCCCCCGGCTTACCGTTATGGATGGGAACATTTGCTGACTTAATGTCACTGTTGATGTGCTTCTTCGTACTTCTGTTGTCGTTTTCTGAGATGGACGTACTGAAGTTCAAGCAGATTGCGGGCTCAATGAAATTCGCCTTTGGTGTCCAGAACCGATTGGAAGTCAAGGACATTCCTAAAGGGACCAGTATAATTGCTCAGGAATTTAGACCCGGGCGCCCTGAGCCTACACCGATAGATGTCATCATGCAGCAAACCATAGATATCACACAGCAGACGTTAGAGTTTCATGAAGGGGAATCAGACCGTGCTGGTGGTACGCAGCGAGACAAAGGCAAGCAAACGGGTGGTAAATCTCCGGATACGTCTACCCAGGATAATCAGAACTCAGAGTCCGATCGTGAGCAGCAGCAATCTGCTGAGATGTCTGAAGAGCTCGAAACCTTAATGGAGAGCATTAAGAAAGCTTTGGAGCGAGAGATCGAACAAGGTGCGATTGAAGTTGAGAACTTGGGTCAGCAGATCGATATTCGTATTCGCGAGAAAGGAGCATTTCCAGAAGGCTCAGCCTTTTTACAGCCTAAGTTCCGTCCTCTGGTTCGTCAGATCGCTGATCTAGTGAAGGATATTCCGGGCATCGTGAGAGTCTCAGGCCACACAGATAACCAGAGAATTGATTCTGAACTTTACCGCTCCAATTGGGACTTATCGGCTCAGCGTGCGGTGTCCGTAGCACAAGAGATGGAAAAGGTGCGTGGGTTCTCTCATCAACGCCTACAAGTACGTGGAATGGCGGATACCCAGCCGTTAGGACCGAACATTACTGAAGCTCAGCGTTCGCGCAATAGACGAGTTGAAATCAGTATTATGCAGGGTGAACCTCTCTATAGTGATGAAGTACCGTCTCTACCCAATGCTAACTAATAAAAAAGGCGAGCAAAATGCTCGCCTTTTTTATGGTCTTTCATTCATGTATAATCTTGCGCCCTTAGACTGCAGAGCTCGTCGAAAAGTACGAAGCCATCTGGAATAGCTCCAATCTGCGAAACTGTTAACTTGTGAAGTGACTTATGAAATTTATCGTCAAGCCCCATCCAGAAATTTTTGTGAAAAGTGAATCGGTACGTAAACGCTTCACCAAGATTCTTGAGTGTAACATTCGCAATATTATCCAGAGTCGTACCGAATCGGTCGCTGTGTTTAACCGTCGTGACCATATTGAAGTTACTTCTGAATCAGACACTTACTACAACGAAACCGTCGAAGTGCTGACGCAAACACCGGGCATTCATCATGTGCTGGAAGTGCAGCAGTCAGAGTTTAAAGATTTACACGATATCTTCGAGCAAGTGCTTGAATTGAATCGCCCTAACCTAGAAGGCAAAACCTTTGTGGTGCGAGCAAAGCGTCGTGGTAAGCATGATTTCACGTCGATCGAGTTAGAACGTTACGTGGGTGGTGGCCTAAATCAAGCGATAGAAACAGCGAGTGTCAAACTACGCAACCCAGATGTAACGGTGAAAGTGGAAGTGGCAAATGACAAGCTAAACCAAGTGATCAAACGTCACAAAGGGCTTGGCGGCTTCCCTCTTGGTACGCAAGAAGACGTATTGAGCCTGATTTCTGGTGGCTTCGACTCTGGTGTATCCAGTTATCTGCACATCAAACGTGGTTCAAAAGTTCATTACTGTTTCTTCAACTTGGGCGGCCCTGCGCATGAGATTGGTGTTAAGCAGGTTTCTCATTATTTGTGGAATAAGTACGGATCGTCAGCAAAAGTACGCTTCATTTCTGTAGATTTTGAGCCGGTTGTGGCCGAAATTCTTGAGAAGGTAGATGATGGTCAGATGGGAGTGATCCTCAAGCGCATGTTTATGCGTGCCGCTGGGATGATAGCTGAGAAGTTTGGCATTCAGGCGTTGGTGACGGGTGAAGCTTTAGGTCAGGTTTCAAGCCAGACTCTAACTAATCTGCGTCATATTGATAATGTAACGGATACTTTGATTCTGCGTCCACTGATTAACTGGGATAAAGAAGATATCATCAACCTTGCGCGAGATATTGGTACTGAAGACTTTGCGAAAACAATGCCGGAATATTGTGGTGTTATTTCTAAGAAGCCGACAGTGAAAGCGGTAAAAGCGAAGTTGGACGCTGAAGAAGAGAAGTTTGACTTTGATATTTTAGAGCAAGTGGTGCGTGATGCTCGTCAGATGGACATTCGTGATATTGCCAAAGAGTCTGAACAAGCCGCGCCAGAAGTTGAACAGGTTCAAGCTGTTGAACAGCACGCGATTGTATTGGATATCCGCAGCCCGGAAGAAGAGGAAGACAATCCACTTGAAATTGAAGGTGTGGATGTCAAACATATTCCTTTCTACAAACTAGGTACTCAGTTTGGCGATTTAGATCAGTCTAAAACGTATCTGCTCTATTGTGATCGTGGTGTGATGAGCCGATTACAGGCGTTGTACCTGCAAGAGCAAGGCTTTAATAACGTTAAAGTATATCGCCCTTAAAATAGGCAGAGAACATCATAAAAGCGCAAACCGTTAATTCGGTTTGCGCTTTTTTGTATGGCTCGATAATGATCTGACATGTTCTCTGAATTCAGCAGATAAAAAAACACCGCCAAAAGGCGGTGCTAAACAATTTGACAGACAGGTCAAAATAAATACAGGAAGTATGTGTTCCGCTCTAGCTAGAGAGGCGAAACGTGGTAGAAACCTACCTAACTCGAAATACGAGTTTGCAAACACAACATCGCAACAATATGCCAATTGATTCTGATAAAGAATCAAGCCGTTCTGGCTCTTGCTGCGTGGTGAAATATAGAATTTCTCTGGTCGTCAGGCAATGGACATTTTATAATGTTTCAGATTAAAAAAACTAATCCAATTTATGGAAGGACACTATGTCTAGAAGATTGCCACCTTTGAACTCTCTGAAAGTGTTTGAAGCCGCAGCGCGTCATTTGAGTTTTACTAGAGCAGCTGAGGAGTTATTTGTGACTCAGGCTGCAGTTAGCCATCAAATCAAGGCGTTAGAGGAGTTTCTTGGCTTGAAACTCTTCAGGCGACGTAACCGTTCTCTGCTGCTGACTGAGGAAGGCCAGAGCTACTTTTTGGACATTAAAGATATTTTCACCTCTCTTGCTGAAGCGACAGACAAAGTATTGGAGCGCAGCGAGAAAGGCGCGCTGACCATCAGTCTGCCGCCGAGCTTTGCGATTCAATGGCTAGTTCCACGCTTGGCGGACTTCAATCAGCAGGAACCTGACATTGATGTGCGTATCAAAGCGGTGGATATGGATGAAGGCTCATTGACTGACGATGTGGATGTGGCGATTTACTATGGGCGTGGCAATTGGCCGGGTTTACGTGCGGACAAATTGTATCAGGAATTTCTTATTCCACTCTGCTCGCCATCTTTATTACTGAGCAATAAACCATTAGAAACTCTAAGTGATCTTAAGCAACATACGTTACTTCACGATACTTCGCGAAAAGACTGGAAGCAGTTTGCGAAAGAACACGGTATTGAAGGGATTAACGTCAATCACGGGCCTATATTCAGCCACTCGACGATGGTGTTACAAGCTGCGGCACACGGACAGGGAGTCGCGTTAGGTAACAATGTGCTTGCTCAGCCAGAAATGGAAGCTGGTCGATTGATTGCACCATTTGATGAAGTTCTTATCACTAAGAATGCTTTTTACGTGGTGTGCCATGATAAGCAGGCGGATATGGGGCGTATTGCCACATTCCGTGACTGGATGCTTGCCAAGGCACAAAGTGAGCAAGAGGAATTGTTGGATGACTGATTTCCTAATTGATGGTGAGCAAGGCAACCCTGTTTTTATTTTTGCTCACGGTGCGGGAGCCGGTATGGATCATGATTTTATGACGGCGGTAGCGAAAGGGTTAGCGAAGAAAGGGATTCAAGTTGTTCGTTTTAACTTCCCATATATGGTTAAACGTGCTGAAGATGGTAAACGCCGCCCGCCAGATCGAGCGCCTAAGCTTTTGGAAGCGTATCAGGCTGTGATTGCCAAGTTTTCTGATGTACCTGTTGTGATTGGTGGGAAATCCATGGGCGGGCGCATGGCTAGCTTGCTGGCTGAAGACGGTAATGTGGCAGCGATTGCCTGTTTAGGCTTTCCTTTTCATCCTCCGGGTAAACCCGAAAATTACAAAGGCGAGCATCTGGCGACGCTCAATAAGCCATGTTTAATCCTTCAAGGGGAGAGGGATACTTTTGGTAAGCAAGATGAGTTTAAAGGTTTCGCTCTCTCAGATGACATCAAGGTGACATTTATCCCTGATGGCGATCATAGTTTCAAACCTAGAAAGAGCTCAGGTCATACTGAAGCGGGCAATATCGCTCTGGCGGTTGAGTATTTAGCTGATTTTATATTGGAGAGCTATGGTGAAAAGTAAGCAGTTACTTACCGTTGGTGGATTATTTTCCGGAGTTGGCGTTGCACTCGGCGCTTTTGCCGCTCACGGGTTAAAGCAATCACTATCACCTTATTTAGTGGATGTCTTTAATACAGGCGTTCAGTATCAATTTATTCATGCTCTAGCGATTTTACTTTGTGGAGTCTTACTCAGGATAGGCATGGCTGAGAAAGCGCAAAAATATTTCGCCCTTGCCGCAAATTGCTTTATCATCGGCATCTTTTGTTTTAGTGGCAGCCTCTACGCCCTTGCATTAACCGGAATCAAATGGTTTGGACCTATTACTCCATTTGGTGGTTTAACCTTTATGCTTGGCTGGGGACTGTTTGTTTTCGCAGCGTTACAGATTAAAGAGGTGAATCAGTGAAACACTTAATGCTCTACTGCCGAGCTGGTTTTGAAAAAGAGTGTGCTGGAGAGATTCAGGATCGCGCTACCCAACTTGAAGTGTTTGGCTTCCCTCGTTTAAAGAACAATACTGGTTACGTATTATTTGAATGTTATCAGCTGGGTGATGCGGAGCGTCTGGTTAAAGAGCTCGACTTCAAGTCACTGATCTTTGCTCGTCAGATGTTTGCCGTTGCAGTGGAGATTAAAGACCTTCCTCGTGAAGATCGTATTTCTCCTATTTTAGAGGAGCTCAGTGAGGTTGAATCTTTCCCGCGCTGTGGCGATATCCGCATTGAAACACCAGATACCAACGAAGCGAAAGAGCTGCTTAAGTTTTGTCGTAAATTCACGGTTCCTATGCGCCAGGCCATGCGCGGCAAAGGCATTTTGCTGCCAAAAGATAGCCCGAAGAAGCCAGTGTTACACCTCTGTTTTGTTGCACCGGGGCATTGTTTTGTAGGCTACTCGTTGCCAAGCAATAACTCTCAGTTTTTTATGGGAATCCCTCGTCTAAAGTTCCCTGCCGATGCACCAAGCCGTTCGACACTTAAATTGGAAGAAGCTTTCCATGTTTTCATTCCGCGTGAGGAGTGGGATGAGCGCCTGGCTCCTGGTATGTGGGGAGTGGATCTGGGGGCGTGTCCTGGTGGATGGACATACCAACTAGTTAAGCGTTCTATGTTCGTTCATGCAGTCGATAACGGCATGATGGCCGATAGCCTGATGGAAACGGGGCAGGTTAAACATCATCAGGAAGACGGCTTTAAATTCGAGCCAGCACGTAAAAATGTCACTTGGCTTATCTGTGATATGGTCGAAAAACCATCACGCGTTGCGCAGTTGATGGGAGAGTGGATTATTAGTGGTTGGGCCAAAGAAGCCTTGTTCAATCTCAAACTGCCGATGAAGGGGCGTTATGACGAAGTATTAGAAGATATTGAAAATCTTAAGCTATTTCTGATTGAGAACAAAGTGAAGTTCAAGCTGCAAGCTAAGCACCTTTATCACGATCGTGAAGAAATTACCGTCCACGTGCAGTGCCTATCAAACATTTCACCACGATAGAATATCCCGTAGTATCACGCCACTCGTTTAAAGAGTGGCGTTTCCAATCCCAAAGCGAATGAGATGTTCGATCGTATTCTTCGCTGCTCAATTCATCCCGTATAATTGAAAGGCACCGGATGACACTCCTAAAAACACGCTACTACTGATTTCCGGGGTAAGAGCGATACTCAAACACCTGCCCACTGTCGTTAAAGGCATATACCGAATAGGCATCTTTTTCATTGCCGTATTCCATACCTGGAGAGCCCATCGGCATCCCCGGGACGGCCAAGCCTTTTGCATTTTTAGGTGGGTTTTCTAAAAAGGCTTTGATGTCTTGTGCTGGAACGTGGCCTTCAAACACATAGCCGTTAATTTCCGCGGTATGGCAGGAGGCCAGTTGTGAGGTCACGCCCAGTTTCTGTTTTATGGGGTTCATATCATCGTGTAACTTTTCTTCAACGGTAAACCCTGCTTCCTGCATGTGTTTTGTCCATTCTGTGCAACAACCACAATATGGTGACTTATGGTTTAGCACGTCAGCGGCTAGCGCGTGACTAGATAAAAGAACAAGGGATGCAAAGGAGATAACTTTTGTTTTCATAAACACCTCTATGAGTGAAGAGAAGATTTAAAGAGTCTTAATCGGTTAGCATTGCTGACAACCGTGATTGATGACAGTGCCATAGCGGCGCCAGCCACGACTGGACTCAATAAGAACCCGAATGCGGGGTACAGTACCCCAGCCGCAACTGGAATACCTAAAGAGTTATAAATAAAGGCACCAAATAAATTCTGTTTCATGTTTTTAATGGTTGCTTTGGAGAGTTCAATCGCTTTTACAACCGCCAAAGGAGATGAATTGAGCAATGTCATTTGCGCACTCTCAATGGCCACGTCACTTCCACTGCCCATCGCAATGCCAATGTCTGCAAGAGCAAGTGCAGGAGCGTCATTGACGCCGTCACCTATCATCGCAACCCGTTTTCTGTTCGCTTGAAGCTGCGTTATGTGCCCAGCTTTTTCATCAGGCAATACTTGCGCGATAACCTTCTGAATACCTAACTGATTCGCAATTGCTTGAGCGACATGTTGGTTATCGCCCGTTAACATTACCGGTGTAATCTTCATCTTGATTAAGGCTTCAATGGCTTGCTTCGCGTCTTCTTTGATAGGGTCAGCGATGGCGATTAAACCTGCAGCTTTGCCTTGTTGAGTAACAATAACCGGTGTCCAAGCTTTGTTTACACACAGCTCAAGAGTCGCTTGTAATTTATCGAGATTTATCTGCTGCTCCTGAGCGTAAGGAAGTGAAATCACAGCGACATCTTCATCTCGTATTGTTCCAGTGACGCCTTTCCCGCGCATGTTGTGAAAACCTTCAACCTCAGTCAGCTTAAGCTGAAGATCTTGAGCTTGTTTTACAATGGCTTTTGCCAATGGGTGCTCTGAGTATTGCTCTATGCTAGCGGCGGTCATCAGCAAGCGATTCTTGTCTTGGTTGAGTGAGTAGACATGGTGTACTTCGGGCTTACCTTGTGTCAGGGTTCCCGTTTTATCAAATACAACGGTATCGATCTGGCTTGCCGATTGCAGCACATCGGCATCTTTGATCAATATGCCCATTTCAGCGGCTTTACCAATACCAACGGTTACTGAAAGCGGCGTTGCTAATCCGAGCGCGCAAGGGCATGCGATAATGAGAACTGTGGTTGTGACAACCAACATATAGCTGGCTTTCGGCTCAGGTCCGATCATGAACCATATCAGTGCGGAGAAAAGAGCAATTGCAACAACGACGGGAACAAACACCGCTGAGATTTGATCCGCTAGCTTGGCAAGGGCAGGCTTACTGCTTTGTGCCTCTCGGACCATGGTAATGATGCGCGATAGCATAGTATTGCTGCCGACACCGGTCGCTTCGATGACTAAACTACCATCTTGGTTTAATGTACCGGCAGAAATGGTATCGCCATTTTGTTTGTAAACGGGTATGGGCTCACCGGTCAGCATGGATTCATCTATGTACGACGTGCCGGACACGACTTGACCATCAATGGGGGCTTTTTCACCGGGTTTAATTCGGAGTTGCATACCTTCGGTGATCTGCTCGATGGCAATGATTTGATCCCCTGACTCCGTTATTAATGTGGCTTTATTTGGTTGAAGATTGATCAAAGCTTGCAATGAGCGAGTTGTCTTGGCTTTCGCTTTTGCTTCAATGTAATGACCTAGGGATATAAGGCCCACAATCATCGCACTGGCTTCAAAATAGACGTGCCTCGAGGCAGCGGGAAACCACTGTGGAAATAGCACGACAAGCATTGAAAATAACCAAGCGGCTCCTGTGCCAAGCGCGACTAAGGTATCCATGGTCGCTCGTTTGTGCACTAATGCTTGCCAGGCATTAGTGAAAAAGCTCCGCCCAGCCGTCGCAAGTAGCCAGAAACAGAGCGCTCCGATCCCCCCCCAAGCCAGTTGATCCTGAGCGGTTCTAATCATCATGTTACCACCGAGTACCCCCCATAACATGAGTGGTACACCGAGCATAATGCCAGCCAAAGCACTTCTTTTATGGTGGGCCTGTAGCGCATTTTGCTGAGCTGCTTGCTTTTCTTGTTGAGTGCTTGGATCGTCGATGAGTTCCGCCTGATAACCCGCTTGTTGAACTGACTCGGCTAGTGCGCTGAACAGGGTACGACTTTTGTCCTCTGTAAAGACCAGAGCACTTTGCTCAGCAAGATTAACTTGAGCCTTTATGACCCCAGGAACTTGGGCGAGTGCTTTTTCTACGGAAGACACACAGCTGGCGCAGGTCATCCCTGCAATTAACAGATGAATTGTTTGTGTACCTTCTGGCGTGTTAGAGGGAGTAGAGCGAGTTTGGCTTGGAACGTGTTCAATCTCACTTTCTTCCTCTACACCAGTGTATTCACTGGCTTGGTAGCCGAGAGATTCAACCAATGCTTGTACCTGTTGTCGGGTTAAAAGCGTCGATATCGAAAGTTGAGTTTTTGCAACATCAAACTGACCGACTAATTCATGCGCTTCAAGAGCCGCTTTAACCTTTGCCACACATCGACCACAGTTCAGTCCGGATAAATGAAACGTATATTGGAATCCAGCTTGGTAACCAAGTGAGCGAATAGAGCTCTCTAATTCGGCAAAAGAACAATTGCTCTCCAGGGTGATGTGCTTTGGTGTTAAATCATGAATCGTAACTTGATACTGGGAGGTAAGCTCATGTTCAACTTTTCGGGCACACCCCATACAGCTTAACCCTGATAGTGGAATATCGAACTGACGCATAACATTACCCTCAACAAAGAACTGTTGCTGAGCATAAACCTTCCCTCAAGGGGAAGGTCAAGTGTCATTGTTCGAGAAAGACTAAAACCTTAAATAGACGCTTTATTCAGGTTATGTGATTTAGTCTGTGAGACATTCCAAATGTTTAGCTGGAAATTGGTCAAGCAAATAGACTTACTTTAAGTAAAACACCTCAGTGAATAATGAATTCTGTATAAGACGGATTGTAGATTTGCACATCAGTGCTAAAATACGCGCAATTTTGGCGCCATTCATCATCTCTATAGAGTGGTGCGGTCATTTCGACAATCAAGGTATTTTACATGACGGTTAAAACTCGTTTTGCTCCTAGCCCAACAGGCTACCTTCACGTGGGTGGTGCACGTACTGCACTTTACTCTTGGCTATACGCTAAAAACCAAGGCGGTGAATTCGTTCTGCGTATCGAAGATACTGACTTAGAACGTAACTCTCAAGAAGCAGTCGATGCCATCCTAGAAGGCATGCAGTGGATGGGGCTTGAGTGGAATGAAGGGCCTTACTTCCAGTCAAAGCGCTTTGATCGTTATAACGAGATGGTTGATAAACTCCTTTCAGAAGACAAAGCGTACAAATGTTATGCTTCTAAAGAGCTTCTCGATGAAATCCGTGCGGAGCAAGAAGCCGCTAAAGAGATGCCGCGTTATGATGCGAACCACCCAAAAATCGTTGCGGCTAACGAAGCAGCTAAAGAAGGTGACCCGTGCGTTGTCCGTTTTCGTAATCCGAAGCAGGGCAGTGTCGTCTTTGAAGACCAAATTCGTGGCCGTATCGAGATAGCTAACGATCAACTCGATGACCTTATTATCCGTCGAACAGATGGGTCTCCTACGTACAACTTCGTTGTGGTCGTCGATGACTGGGATATGGGTATCACGCATGTCGTTCGTGGTGAAGATCATATCAACAATACGCCTCGTCAAATCAACATCTACGAAGCATTAGGTGCCCCAGTTCCGACGTTTGCACACTGTGCAATGATCCTAGGTGATGATGGTGCGAAACTGTCTAAGCGTCACGGTGCTGTTTCAGTCATGCAATACCGTGATGAAGGTTACCTTCCAAATGCTCTAAACAACTATCTAGTGCGTCTTGGTTGGTCTCACGGTGACCAAGAAATTTTCTCTACTGAAGAGATGATCAATCTGTTCTCTCTAAATGCGGTTTCTAAGTCAGCGTCAGCATTCAATACTGAAAAGCTACTTTGGTTGAACAACCATTACATCAAGACATCGGCTCCTGAGTACGTAGCTGAGTACCTACAATGGCACTTAGACAACCAGAACCTAAACATTGAAAACGGCCCAGCAATCACTGAAGTGATCACACTTGTTGGCGAACGTTGTAACACTCTAGTAGAACTCGCTGAGCAGATCCGCTACTTCTACGAAGACTTCTCTGAATTTGAAGCCGGCGCAGCTAAGAAACACTTACGTGGCGTCGCTAAAGGCCCACTAGAGTTGGCTCTTGCAAAAGCAGAAGCGCTAGAAGAATGGACAACGGCCAATATTAAAGAGAGCGTCATTGCTGCTGTATGTGAAGAGTTAGAGATTGGCATGGGTAAAATCGGCATGCCACTTCGCGTTGCGGTTACCGGTGGTGGTCAGTCTCCATCCGTTGATGCGGTTATGGAGCTGGTGGGTAAAGAACGTGTGCTTGCTCGCATTAAGATGGCGATAGCGTTTATCGAAGAGCGTGAAGCTAACGCATAAAAAAATGTACTTATTGCATATTAACCGCAGCTTAATGCTGCGGTTTTTTTATATTCTATTTTTTTAAGGATAAATAAATAGCGGTCAGTACTTTTATTGGTCTGTGATTATGGTTCCAGTTTCTTATCTTAGTTGAACCGCAATAACGCAAAGTTATCTAATTAGATGAAATTAAATAAAAATTCACAAAGTTAATTGTCATTTATCTCGTTAAGGTGTAGTGTCCGCACAATTGTACGGTAACACTCTATGTGTTTGTTTTTATGTGGCTTGTCTATAGCGTCGCAAATCTAACGCGTATTAATAAGGTATGAAAAATGAAAAAATTAGCAGCGGTAGTTTCTGGCACACTTCTTCTTGCTTCAGCATCAGTGAATGCGCAATTTTATCTTGGCGCAAAAGCGGGAGCGAGTTGGGTAGATGATTTGTGCACAACAGGTGAATGTGATGATAACTCTTGGGCGCTTGGTTCATTTGTTGGCTATGAGTTCAATGACTATTTAGCCCTAGAAGCGGGCCTAGATACATTAGGTGAAACAACGGGCTCTGGTTATAAAGATGCTGGTTTGGTTTCTTATTCATTGGCGCCGCGCTTCAGCTTGCCATTAACAGAGAATGTTGATGCCTTTGCCAAAGCGGGTGGGGCTTATGTGGAGTATGGTAACAAGAGCGATAGCTCTTTCGTTGGTGGCGTTGGGCTAAGCTATAGTGTCCTGCCAAACATTGATATTCAAGTTGAGTATCAGCGCTTAACGGACATCGATATTGATACGCATGGTATTGCGGGTAATGCGGTGACACTAGGATTCACAACTAAATTTGGTGGTAGCGAACAACACACCGAGACACCCATACAAGAAGAAATGCAGGTGGAAGAAGTTGTCGAAGAAACGGTAGTGGTTCAGCCTATACTGCAAACGTTTGAATCGAAAGTGGTCTACTCGGTCAGCTTTAAATTTGATAGTGCAGAGCTGACTTCTGACAGTGAAATGGCGCTTAAAGAAGTGGCTGCTTTCATGAGCGAATATCCTCAAGCAACCGTGGATGTGGTGGGTTATGCTGACTCAGTTGGCCCAGCAGCATACAACCAAACTCTGTCTGAGCAGCGTGCTCAATCTGTAGCGGATATTATTGCAGATTATGGGGTAAACCAGTCACGTATTCACGTAGAAGGAGCGGGGGAAGCCAAGCCTATCGCACCGAATGATACCCAAGAAGGGCGTATGCAGAACCGTCGTGCAGAAGTCACAATGAATGAGTTTGAATATCAAGTTCAGCCTTAAGCGCTCTGTTGATTGTAAAATTAAATCAAAGCCCTGTTTCGACAGGGCTTTGTCATATTTACGAGAAAGTAAGTCATTAGCATGCAAAAGGTGAAATTGGTCCATAAACCCATTTGTACATTTTATGAACTAAGGTGTACTGTTATTGCGACCATACTGTAACTTGATGATTGTTATTGTGTGGCGTGCTTGTTGTGGCACACAGTGCTGACAGTCATAAGGAAAAAACAATGAAAAAATTAGCAGCGGTAGTTTCCACCACACTTCTTCTCGCATCTACATCAGTAAGCGCTCAGTTTTATTTGGGTGCCAAAGCAGGAGCCTCTTGGCTCAATGAGTCATGTTCTACGGGGCCTTGTGATGATAATTCTTGGGCGTTGGGCTCCTTTGCCGGTTATGAGTTTAATGACATGATAAGCCTTGAGCTAGCACTGGATACATTAGGGGAGACCACTGGTTATGGCTATACAGATGCAGGTTTAAGCTCCTATTCCCTTGCGCCCCGATTCACTATGCCTTTGTCAGAAAAATTTGATGCATTTGCCAAGTTAGGTGGTGCGTATGTTGAGTATGGCAATAAAGACGATAGTTCTTTACTTGGTGCTTTGGGTGTGACGTATGCCTTCATGCCGACTATCGATTTTCAGTTGGAGTACCAACGTTTAACCGACATTAACATTGATACTCATCGTTTTAAAGGCAATGCCCTAACACTTGGTTTTATTGCGAAGTTTGGAGGTAGTGATGAACCAACCTCGTATCCAGCTGAAGAAGAAATGGTGGTTGAAGAAGTTATCGAAGAAGAGGTTGTGATTGAACCTATCGTCAAGACCTTTGAGACGAAAGTGGTTGATTCCAGTAGCTTTGCACTGAACAGTGCAGAATTGAAACCAGAGAGCAAAGCGATGCTGGCGGAATTAGTGACTTTTATGATGGAGTTTCCGCAGTCAACGGTCGAAGTGGTAGGTTACACGGACTCCAGCGGTGCAGCCTCGTACAACCAAGAATTATCTGAGAAGCGGGCTCAGTCCGTTGCTGAAGAGCTTGAAGAACAAGGTATCGATGCATCAAGAATCACAGCTCGTGGAGAGGGGGAGAGTAACCCGATCGCTTCTAATGAAACCAAAGAAGGACGAGCACAGAACCGACGGGTAGAAATTATGGTACCAGCTTTTGAGTATCAGGCTCAGTAAAAAAACACTTCCCTAACGTCTAAGCACCTCGAATCAATGTTGGGGTGCTTCTATTTGAGGTCGATACTATTGAGTCGCCCCATAAATTCGAGGATTTCTAGGTTATCTTTATTCGCTTCTAGCAAGGCTTTCTTTGTTTTTGTATAGGCAGCGAGCCGACCGTGCTTTTTGATTGAGCACACCACACTCTTATAAATCAATTTGCCGTTTTCATCATAATTGCGCCAAGCCGCAATATAGCATTCATCTTTGGCATCGGGTTCTGCTTTGGTTGGACGAGGTTTGAAAATAATTTTGGGTTCTAAGGAGTGAGGGAGTCGAGTCATAAGGTAGGGATCTTTGAGCAACTTGCGCCAGAATTTTCCCCACATTGCACTACCCAATTCATTACGAAGTTTGATGGCTTTTTTTAGCCCTTTCTTTTCACCAATTCTCACGTAGCCGACAGAGCGGTGAAGTACCGTATCATCGGGTGTATGAATGTGAATTTTAAATGCAGTTTTAGCTTTAGATATAAAGCGATGACCAGTGTTAGTAGTCAAGTTACTTTTCTTCATTAATTGCTTATGAATAGTTCTGTTAATAATTATTTTAGTTGAATGTCTTCAATTGTTGAAGCCTTGATTTACCGCTTGCGAATTGGTTTGGTGAGGTGCCGTGATTAGGTGTGACTCTTGATTGGCAGTGCAGCAGATGATCAGTTAAAGGAGAGGGGGGCTTACGAGTGAAGAGTTTGATGTCAACCATAGTATTAGCGGGATAACTCTGACGGTCTTAAGTATATGCATCTGTTATATGGTAAGTTTCTCCTTCTGTTGTCCTCAAAAGAGATCTCTATGCTATGAATTACAATAAAGAATACCATAGCAACGGCATAGTGCAGTTTGATGCTGCGAAAGAACTCATTCAGCTTTTACCAGACAAAGTGGATCGACTTCTTGATGTTGGTTGTGGTTCAGGAAAAGTCTCGCATTTAATACAGGAACACTCAGAACCGAAGACGATGGTGGCTATAGATGCATCTGCGGAAATGCTTGAGCAAGCGCATAGGCTTTACCCTGATAGCCGGATTCAATTCGAACACGCTGATATACGTCATTACACTACTGCTACAGGCTTTGATGTCATTACTTCAAACTCATCGTTTCAATGGTATCAAGATTATGATGCCGCACTTCTGGCAATCAGAAATGCGCTAAATGTGCACGGTACCTTTGCTTTGCAAACGCCTTACAAACAGGAATGGTGTCCACTGGTTTCTGAATTGATGACGGAGTTTTTTCGTGACTACTATCCAAAACTTGGCCAGTGTTTTCGTATGCCGTGTATGCATTTAGAGAGTGCAGAACAATACAGAGAAATGTTTGAATCAAGAGGGTTCCGTGTACTTTCGATAAAACCTAGGGAGTTTGTGTACTCCTTTGCCGGTGAAGAGTTCAAAAAGTTCTTCATGTCAGGGGCGTATAAAGTTTATACCTTAGCTCAAAGCTACACGTTGCCGATTCCTTCAGCCTTTGCACGGGATTTGGAAAGTTTCATTGAAGAGGTCGCAAACAGCCGCTCGTGTTTCGATGTTAGTATTTTCAGGTTGTTAGCGTGCTTCGGACGGGCATAGTGAGTGGAGGTACTAACTATCCAGTAAGAAGCTCGGCCATTTGTGGTCGAGCTTCTTTCTTTTGGTGGGATTATCTATGCGTAGTTGGAACTTTCATCTAGTTCAGAAGATTCATTTTGCAGAAAAGTAATCGAGATAATTGAGATATAAGTAGAGCAGCGTGAAAGATATGAAAAGACCAGATCTATTGGTTTTAGATCTGGCCTCAATATGATATGGCGCTCCCGACAGGATTCGAACCTGTGACCTATCCCTTAGGAGGGGATCGCGCTATCCAGCTGTGCCACGGGAGCTTATTGCCATCATACTTAATTAAATCAAGTTGTTAAACCTTAGCTCACGGATTTATAGCATCTTGTGCATAACATCGCCAATTTGAATACTGCCTGCGAGTTCTGGCTGGTCTACCGTTAATTCCGCTTCGTTTTCATACACTCTAGATACTGTCAAAGTAATGTTTGACTCAGTGACTTTGTTTCTTGGTAAGCCGCGTTGATCAATGAAAGAGCCTGTGTGCCAAAGTTTGAGCTTATCGCCTAGCTGGACACCATGAATGCGTCCGAGATCCATGGTGAGAATGTTGTCCCATTTTGAAATGATCTCCGGGAGCGTGATTTTGCATGACACTTCGGATTCTAGATCCAACATGATATTACGACTGACGCGCAGCATCATATCACCGTAGGTTGATGCCCAGAAGCGAGCACTCTTAGTATCGACTTGGCTGGTTTTTGGAAATGGCCAGCGAGCGACTTCACGGTAGTTTCGGTTATAAACCTCATTTCCCGTCTTGCCATCAAACACTGTCATTTCAAGAGCAAACTGACGATTGATGATGTCATCTTTCAGTAATTTCTGTTCTATAGTGGCGGTTAAATCGGTAATAACACCACCGATGATGTATTGTGCACCAGTATCTTGTGCAATCATTTTAAGTCGTTCTGGATAACGTTTACTGATTTGATAATCGGTTGTCCCTACAGAAACAAAGTTGGCTGATTGCTGATCAAGCTGGCGATTGATCACTGTAGCGAAGTCATCACCGACGCTATAAATCTGGCCCATCACCGCTTGTTGAGGTGAAGCAACATCTATGTTGCCGACTAGGAAGGTCTTTTTATACTGGCTGACATGGCAAGCTGTTGCCGATGGGTAAATATCAATGCGTGCTTTGACAAACATGACGCCATTACGCACCTTCTGCTCATCGACCACGATGTAGCGGACTTCCGTATTGCTGAACTGATACTCCTTGCGTTCGCTTTCTAGGAGTGGCCTCAAATTGGAGATGCTGCCGATATCTGCGCCAGAGAAGCTGATGGCCTTAAAAATGGCATCTTCCAAGGCATGAATACGTGCGACTTCTTCGGAGGAGACCACTGTAGCGGTACCCGTTACTTCATACCATCCGGCAGACACTATACTCGTGTACAGTGAGGCATAAATGGTTGAAATCATGATAAGAAGCATTTTTTTCATATTCATCTTCCAAGTTGGTTCATTTTTTGCTTTCTCTATCTTAGCTGGTTTAGGCATTGCCGTTCTGAATGGTTGCAGATTTAGAAAAGCAAAGAATGTTCCACTTTTTATGAGTGATAGAGAATGGGACAAATCAGTGCCTAATATATATCGGAGATTAGAGAATGAAAAAATGGCTAATGCTAGTGCCGGTGGTGTTTCTCACTGCTTGTGCCTATGCCCCAATATACAACGGTAAAGAACCGTATCCAGGTTCGCAGTTTATGCTGATGGAGAGTCCGCGTCATACTCTTGACTTCTTTATTGAAAGTATGACTGAAGAACTGGTGGTTTCGAACACCAGTGTGTCAGCACGGACACCTATTGCCGTTACTTCTTTTGTTGATTTACAAAATATGGACGCAACGAATTGGTTAGGTAACTCTGTATCTGAAGGATTTATCCACCAATTCCAACGTCGCGGCTTTAAAGTCGTCGACTACAAAACGACGGGCTCTATTCAAGTCACTCAGCAAGGTGACTTTGCCTTCAGTCGCGATTGGAAAGATTTGTCGCAGGAGCAGGATATTCAATACGTCCTGACAGGAACCATGTTACGTCAGGAAGGCGGCGTCCTAGTCAATGCGCGAGTGGTTGGTATGCAGTCTCGTGTGGTTGTCGCGACAGCTCAAGGCTTCCTACCTGCTGATCGTATTGGTCGTGACTTAGACACACTTAACAGTATCCGAACTGAGGATGGTGTTTTGATTCGCTCTGACCCTACAATAAGACAACCGTATACGGTTATTCTGCGTCCATAGGGAGTTGAGATGAAGAAGTTACTTTTACTGGCTGTTGCACTAATCATGGTTGGCTGTCAGCCTTTGCAGACTATGCGCCCAGATGATTGGTTAACCGCGGTAGGCTATGCCAATATCAGTGAGCAAAAAGGTCGTACTGATGAAGAGCGTCAGGTTCGCGCGATGCGTGCTTCAAAAATAGATGCCTACCGTGAGCTTGCAGAGCAAGTGTATGGTATGCGAGTCAGTGGCCGTGCTGATCTTCAGGATCAACGTTTGGGGACAGAGTTGACATCAGGTGCTGTGGATGGGGTCATCCGAGGTGCCGAAGTGGTGCGTAGTTATAAAGTGGGTGACAGCTATGTGACTGAACTGCGATTGGACATCAAGAAGATGAACAAGCTGCGCGACTATGGTGAAGTTCAGGTCGTACCGGAAAAACGTCAGCAAACCCTTTTCTAATTCTTTCTAATCTTCGAGCAAAATGAAAGCGGCAATGTTTGCCGCTTTTTTAGATTCTGATACTAGGCTTTAATGTTTGTGCCGAGTGTTGTGACATTTTTGGTCTGCCCTTCAGCTGTGTAGGTCATGCCGAGTTTGCCTTGGCTTTGCTGCATTAGGTTATTGAGTTTATTAAAACTCAGCTGTGCTCTTTGCAGTGCTTCACCATTCACGGCATTAGCTTGTTGACAGTCATGAACGATAGTACGAATTTTATCGACCAGAGGGCTCAACTCTGGGTCGGTAGATAAAGTCGCAACATCTGGATGCTGGCTAATGCGCTGGTCGGTTTGCTGAAGTTGGTTAATCAGAGTCAGTTTTTCTTTAGCAACTTGCTCAATGTCTTTGGCGACTCGGCTGGTGATTGCCGCTTTTTCTTTCTCGAGCAACAGAGATAAGTCAGTGGCACTTTTAAGCTGAAATTCAATTAAGCTGCTTAGGGCTGCCATAATAGAAACTCGTTACTCGAAACCGCCAAGTTCTTTTTCGAACTTGATCATATTATCGGCTAGCTTTTGCGGATCTACGCTGTAGGAACCATTAGCAATAGCTTCTTTGATTGCAGCCACTTTTGCTTGATCAAAACTTCGCTGGCTAGCAAGTTGAGTGTGCATTTCACCGACTGCCTTACCTTGTTGGCTTAAGGATACTGAGTCTTTTGCCACATCTGACTTTTTTGCCGAGTCAGTGCTTGTCGAAGGGTTATTTTCATTACGCGCAGTGCTTCTTGTCGACGTAGTGAGCGACTGCCCAGAGCGTATGTTATCAATACCTGCCATGTGTGTGAGCCTTTCGTGTTTAGAATCTTATGTTGTCAATATCGACTAGAGTAGGGATTACTTTAGGCTTTTTTTGGACTGATCAGAAAATAACCGTTACTTCCGAGATCCCAGTGACTCTCCCTTCAATTATACGGTTGGATTTTGTATTTTTCACTCTTATCTGTTCACCATGTGACCCATCGGTCAGGGCTGTGCCTTTGGTTGTGATGGTCATACCAGATTTTACCGCTTTGATTGTGACTGTTTCATTGCGACAAACTACACATACATCATTGCTTTCAATGATTTCGCCAGCACGTAAGTTTTTCTTTGTTTTTGCTCCAATTACGTCATCAATGTTGGAAAAGCCTTGCCGCCTGAAGCGTTGCAAGTCTACCATATTAATAGTGACATCATTACGTGAGATGATTTGTCCCCGGCTTAGAGGACCTGTTAAGGTCACTTGAGGGCCAGTTCGGGTTAGTCTGACAGGAACATATAACTTCCAGTTATCTTCGCTACACTCTACTAACACGGTGATATTGCTGGCGTTAGGGTTGGTTGAAGATGAGGAGGTTTCAAGGTTACTTGGGCAGTCTGTGGCAAAGACACGGTTGTCAATATTTGCCGCAGTGGCATCTAAAGTGCCGTCTTCTGGCCATTCAATCGTCGAGAGAATGTACTCTTCTGCGGCTTGCTGGATAGCGATAATTTGCTCAGACGTGGCTGATGTTGCTGAAAAACTAAAGAAAAAGCATAAAAAGACGATAGACTTATAAAAGTTTTTATAGAAAGCTCTACAATTAGTTATGGAAAATGAGCATAAGTGTGATTTAAGGTATGTCATTCTTTTTCTCTAATAGTTTCACATGGCCGTTAGTAGACTACCATTTTTTTAGCATGAAAGTTTGAGATGGAGATGAGCTTATGACGGGTATTCTTGATTCGGTGAATCAGCGTACACAACTCGTCGGTCAAAACCGACTAGAACTCCTAACATTTCGCCTAATGGGGCGACAGCGTTACGGTATTAACGTATTTAAGGTAAAAGAAGTTCTTCAGTGCCCTAAGCTTACTTCAATGCCAAACTTACACCATCTCGTTAAAGGTGTGGCTCATATCCGTGGCCATACTGTTTCCGTTATTGATTTAAGTCTGGCTGTTGGTGGCAGGCCGACTACTGATGTGGACAAAGCCTTTGTTGTAATTGCTGAGTTTAACAGAACCATTCAGGCCTTTTTGGTTACTTCCGTTGAGCGTATTATTAACATGCACTGGGAAGCGATTCTGCCACCGCCTGAAGGGGCTGGTAAATCCAACTATTTGACTGCCGTGACCAACATTGATAATGAACTGGTTGAAATTCTCGATGTAGAAAAAATCCTAGCAGAAATCGCGCCAGTCGATGAAACCATGGACTCAACCATTGGGGAAGAGATTGCCCAGGTTCAATCAGAGAAAGAGATTGTTCGTCGTATTTTGATTGCAGATGACTCAACGGTTGCCCGTAAGCAGGTTGAGCGTGCAATCACATCACTAGGTTTTGAAGCGGTGGCCGTAATTGATGGTAAGCAAGCGTATGAAAAACTTGTTGAAATGGCGGCAGAAGGGAGTATTTACGATCAGATTTCTTTGGTTATCTCTGATATCGAGATGCCTGAAATGGATGGCTATACATTAACTGCCGAAATTAGGCGCAACCCTGATCTTAAAGATCTTTATGTAATTCTCCATTCATCACTCAGTGGTGTATTTAACCAAGCAATGGTTGAACGCGTGGGAGCCAACTCCTTTATTGCTAAATTCAATCCAGATGAGCTTGGTAATGCAGTGAAGACTGCGCTTACTGAATAAAGAGAAGTAAATGACAGCGATAACTATAAGCGATCAAGAATATCGTGATTTCAGCCGTTTCTTAGAATCTCAATGTGGCATCGTACTAGGTGACAGCAAGCAGTATTTGGTGAGGAGTCGCTTAAGCCCTCTGGTGACAAAGTTTAAGCTCAGCTCTTTGTCTGATCTATTACGAGATGTTGTCACTGGCCGTAACCGTGAACTACGAGTTGCCGCTGTTGATGCCATGACCACCAATGAAACCTTGTGGTTTCGTGATACTTATCCGTTTGAAGTCCTTGCTAACAAACTGTTGCCGGAAGCAGCGGCAAATAAACGGCCAATTAAAATTTGGTCAGCGGCAAGTTCTTCAGGTCAAGAGCCGTATTCGATGGCAATGACTATCTTGGAAACTCAGCAACGCAAACCAGGAATGTTGCCGAGCGTATCGGTAACGGCAACGGATATTTCAGCCAGTATGTTAGACATGTGTCGTGCTGGTGTTTACGACAATTTGGCTTTAGGACGTGGTCTATCGCCTGAGCGTCGTCGCAATTTCTTTGAAGATGCTGGTGATGGTCGAATGAAAGTCAAAGACAACGTGAAGCGATTAGTTAATTTTCGTCCACAAAACTTGATGGATAGTTATGCTTTACTGGGTAAGTTTGACATCATTTTCTGTCGTAATGTGTTGATTTATTTCTCTCCAGATATGAAGTCACAGGTTTTAAATCAGATGGCCAACAGTTTAAATCCAGGTGGATACCTACTACTTGGCGCGTCTGAATCTTTAACTGGGTTAACAGATCGTTTCGAGATGGTCCGCTGTAATCCTGGTATTATCTATAAACTTAAATAAGACGAATACATTCCACTCAAAGCCCAGCTACACGCTGGGCTTTTTCGTATTGGGATTCTTTCTCTATACTTACAGTGACATTCCATTGCTCCACAATTCCACTCTTTGGCGTGGTAATTGCTGAGAAGCAAAGAGCAAAGAAATTACGAGTTAACTAAAGTTGGTACGCTAATTGCTTTGTTATCTAGTAGTAACGGTCAGTTCTTGAGTAGAGGTTAACATGGCTATTTCTTTCGACAACGCATTAGGTATCCACCAATACACGGTGGGCGTTCGTGAACGCAATGCTGAGGTGATTTCCACCAACATTGCCCAAGCGAACACTCCTGGCTACAAATCGAAAGGCATGGACTTCCAAAAGGCATTGCAGGCGGCAACATCGGGGGCAAGCATTGGACTTAGCCGTACCGATAGTCGGCATATTCCTGCCTCTACTAGGGTGACTGGGGAAGTTATGTATCGTCTTCCAACACAACCCGACACGGGTGATGGCAACACGGTTGATGTCGATTTGGAGCGTAACTTATTTATGCAGAACCAAATCAGACATCAGGCATCACTTGACTTCTTAGGAAGTAAATTCAAGAACTTAACGAAAGCATTAAAGGGGAGTAACTAGATGAGCTTATTTAACGTTTTTAATGTAACTGGCTCTGCCATGAGCGCTGAATCTGTTCGTCTAAATACGACCTCAAGTAATCTGGCAAATGCTGATAGTGTCTCAAGCTCTGCAAAAGACACTTATAAAGCTCGTCACGCTGTGTTTGGTGCTGAGTTAAGTAAGGCTAAGTATGGTCGTGATCATTCGGTGCCGGTACAAGTGTTAGGGATTGTTGAAAGTGATAAGCCGCTGGATGCGGAGTACAACCCAGATCATCCACTTGCAAATGATGATGGCTATATCTACAAGCCAAACGTCAATGTGATGGAAGAAATGGCCAATATGATATCTGCTTCTCGTTCGTATCAAACCAACGTACAAGTTGCAGATGCAAGCAAACAAATGCTGCTGCGTACGCTGCAGATGGGTCAATAAGGATAGGAGGTAACCTATGGCCGGAGGCATTAATAATAATGTTGGTCAAAGTGGCTTGTCCTATGTTGACCAGCTTAAACAGCTTCAGGACAAGAATAAGCCTGATGAAACAACAGGTAAGCAGGATCTTAAACAAGAAGACTTCTTATCTTTGCTCACCAAGCAGCTTGCTCAGCAAGATCCGTTTAAGCCGGTTAGCAATGACCAGATGATTGCTCAAATGGCGTCGTTCGCGACGGTGGATGGTATCGGCAAAATGAACAATCAGTTTGAAACACTGAATGCGTCGATGACTTCTAACCAAGCGCTTCAGGCTTCATCACTTGTTGGTCGAGACGTTTTAGTCCCGGGTGCTGCAGGGGTGAAAGCGGATGATGGCGCCATGGCTGCCATGGTCAAACTACCTCAATCTGTTGATAACCTGATGGTGCGAGTAGAAGACCAAATGGGGCAGCTTATCCGTACCTTCGATGTTGGTTCAAAACCTGCAGGTGATAGCCGTGTCGTGTGGGATGGTAAGGATCAAAACGGTAATCCATTGCCGGCTGGCAAATACAATGTGAAAGCATCGGGTTTGCTGGACGGGCAGTCGAAAGAGTTTGAAGTTTCGACTTACGCTAACGTTAATAGTGTTTTGCTTGGTAAAGGTGATGGTAACGTACTACTCAATCTGGCTGGCTTTGAGTCGCCAGTTCGACTTGCTGAAGTACTAGAAGTTGGCAAAGCGTAATCACGCTGGCTAGATAGGAGATTTGGAATGTCTTATGTTGCATTAAGCGGCTTGTCCGCAGCTCAGTTAGATCTGAACACAACCAGTAACAACATTGCGAACGCAAACACGTATGGCTTTAAAGAGTCTCGTGCCGAGTTTGGTGATGTTTATTCAAATTCATTGTTTACTCACGCTAAGACCACACCAGGTCAAGGTGTGCAGGCCGCTAAAGTGGCTCAGCAGTTCCATGAGGGGTCGAGTATTTATACCAATAACCCTATGGATTTACGCGTCTCGGGTACCGGTTTTTTTGCTGTAGCTAAAGATCGATTAACGCCTACCTCGAATGAGTTGACGCGAAATGGTGCTTTCCACTTGAATAAAGATAACTACATGACAACTGCAAATGATGAGTTTCTATTAGGTTATCAAGTGAATAAAGATACTGGTGATGTACTGTCTTATGAGCCTTCACCGATTAATATTCCTAAAGAGTTTGGTAAACCTAAGCAGACTTCAAATATTGATGTTGGTGTTAATTTGCCTGCTGGTGGAGAGTTGAAGGACCCGGCGTTATTTGATTTCACCGATCCAGAAACGTACAACCGCTCAACCTCTTCGACGATCTATGACTCTATGGGTCAATCGTATAAGTTGACCACGTACTACTTGAAGGATCAGAACCAAGCCAATACTTGGCAGACGTATTATACAGTCACTGACAGTGCTGGCGAGAAACCGATTAATATTGTAGGTGGTGATGCGACGGCACCGACTGGCCATGTTGGTCACACGATGCGATTCAATAATGATGGCACATTAGCGAGCTTAAATAACGGTCAGAATATTGTGTCTGAAGCGCTAGGTGCCGGAGCTAACCCTGTTGAGCTCAATGGTGCAGATGCTACCCAAGTTTTATCATTCGGTCTGCGAGATGCGACTCAGTTTGCGGCTCCATTCGAATTGACTAAGTTTGACGAAGACGGCGCAACGACGGGCTTCCTGACTAAAGTTGATTTCGATGAGAACGGCAGTGTGCTGGGTACTTACTCAAATGGTGAGAATATTATCTTAGGTCGTGTGGCACTGGTTCGAGTCGCGAATGAGCAAGGTCTAGATAAGAAAGGGGGAACCCAGTGGGATTCAACTCAATTCTCTGGTGATAAGATTTGGGGTGAATCAAACAAAGGTTCCTTTGGTACGATTTCGAGTGGTACGCTGGAACAGTCAAATATTGATATGACCCAAGAGCTGGTGGATCTTATTTCGGCTCAACGTAATTTCCAAGCGAACTCTCGTTCTCTTGAAGTTCATAATCAAACTCAGCAGAACATCCTGCAGATTCGTTAATTAATGTTCTGAGAGTGAAGACATTCCGCAATCATCTGAATAGCAGGCTGGTGGCAACAACCAGCTTGCTATTGTTGCCACCTATGGCAATTCCCTTCGTATATCTCTTCCCTTTATCGTTTATTTTTTAATAAGTATTTGATTTTTATAGTTATTTAATTTTGGCACGTCATTTGCTTTAATTGATCTGAATTGTGATTGTTGGAGCAAATTATGGATCGTGCACTGTTTCTCGCTATGAGTGGCGCAAAGCAGAATATGCAGGCTATGCAGCTTAGAGCGAACAACTTGGCAAACGTCAGTACCACGGGTTTCCGTGCTGATTTGGCGCAAGCCCGCTCAATGCAAGCCTATGGTGATGGTATGCCAAGCCGCGTATTCAGTATGACAGAACGCCCGGGCCATAATTTTCAACAGGGTAGTGTCATTACGACTGGGCGTGACTTAGACGTGACCATTCAAGATCAAGGTTGGATCTCTGTTCTCGATAAAACCGGTAAAGAAGGCCTGACACGCAACGGTAATATGAAGGTAGATGTTAATGGCCTGCTTACCACAGGTAACGGCAATTTGGTGTTAGGAGAAACTGGAGCGCCAATAACTATCCCTATCCCAGTCAGTAAAATTGAAGTTGGTACGGATGGTACCATTTCTGTTGTCCCTCAGGGGGCACCAGCTGATGCTATCGAAATTGTTGACCGCATCAAGCTGACCAGCACCAATAATCAATCACTATACAAAGATGTTAACGGACTTTTCCGTTCCAAAGATCCTAATGCGGCATACGAAATGGATGCCGGTGTCAAACTGCTGACCGGTGCGTTGGAAGGCAGTAACGTCAATGCCATTGGCGAAATGACCAATCTGATTGACCTTCAGCGTCAGTTTGAGATGCAGGTCAAGATGATGAGTACAGCGGAAGAAATGGACAAAGCGTCTGATTCACTGCTTCGTATGAGCTAACCAGAATATTAGGAGAGAGATATGCATCCGGCATTATGGGTAAGTAAAACGGGTTTAGATGCCCAACAAACCAATATTTCTACGATTTCAAATAACCTGGCGAACGCTTCGACAGTGGGTTACAAAAAAAGCCGTGCTGTCTTCGAAGATTTGTTTTATCAAAATATTAATCAACCAGGCGGTCAATCTTCACAAAATACCGAACTGCCAAGCGGATTGATGCTGGGAGCGGGTTCAAAAGTGGTGGCGACACAAAAAGTGCATACTCAAGGTAACACGCAGACCACCAACAATAGTCTCGACATGATGATCGAAGGTGATGGTTTCTTCCAGATTCTCATGCCTGACGGCAATATCGGCTATAGTCGTAACGGCCAATTTACGGTTAACGATGAAGGTGTCGTGGTGACTTCAGGTGCCGGTTATCCATTGGAGCCAGAAATCGCCATTCCTGAAGATGCAGTCAGTATTACGATCGGTACGGACGGCGAAGTGTCAGTAAGAGTGCGTGGTCAACAAGAGAACCAAGTGGTTGGTCAGATTGCGACGGTAGATTTTGTCAACCCTGGTGGCCTTGAGCCTGTCGGGCAGAACTTGTACTTACCGACAGGAGCAAGTGGAGACCCTCAGGAGGGCGTGCCTGGTTTTGATGGCTTTGGTGATATCCGCCAGTCGATGTTGGAAACTTCGAACGTTAACGTTACAGAAGAGCTAGTGAATATGATTGAAGCTCAGCGCGTTTATGAGATGAACTCAAAAGTGATCTCGGCCGTTGATAAAATGATGAGCTTCGTTAACCAGCAGCTATAAGCTTGAGAAATTAAGGAACCATTATGAATCGCTTACTGACCATAATTGCTATCGCCTTATTATCGGGTTGTTCAATGTTGGAAGCCCCAATTGAAACGTCAGATGTTGTTCAGGGAACGACGACCGTTGATGCGGTTGAAGGTGATAAATCTCAAGATGAGAGTGCTGGTATCGTTGATACGCTTCGAGGCAGAAGCGATCCCGTTGCTGGTGATCCTGCTTGGGCGCCCATTCACCCCAAACATCAACCTGAGCATTATGCTGCTGAAACCGGCTCTTTGTTTAATACGGCGCAAGCAGCCAGCCTCTACGATGACTCCAAGCCACGTGGCGTTGGGGACATTATAACTGTGACCTTGGATGAAAACACCAAAGCCGCAAAAAGTTCAGATGCTGATCTATCGAAAAATAACGATGCCTCCATGGATCCTCTTGAAGTGGGGGGACAGCAACTTAATATTGGCGACTATAACTTCTCGTATAATTTAAGTAATGATAACAACTTCAGTGGCAGTGCAGCTGCGAATCAGAGTAATAGTATTTCCGGATCAATCACTGTCGAAGTGATTGAAGTACTGGCAAATGGCAATTTGGTCATCCGAGGTGAAAAATGGCTAACGCTAAACACGGGTGATGAATATATTCGCCTAAGCGGCACTATTCGTCCCGAGGATATCTCCTATGAGAACACGATAGCGTCTAATCGTATTTCTAATGCCAGAATTCGCTATTCAGGTACGGGCACTCAACAAGATATGCAAGAACCTGGATTCTTGGCACGATTCTTTAATGTGGCTTTATAGGACTATTTTAAGTCGAAGTTTTGGCACTGAGTATTGAGTAAAGGTATCCCGATGAAGAAGCTAATTTTGTTACTGACCAGCCTAATTATCGTATCGACACACGCGTACGCGGCACGTATTAAAGACGTGTCACAAGTTGCTGGAGTTCGTAGCAACCAATTAGTTGGCTATGGTTTGGTTACTGGTTTACCGGGTACCGGGGAATCGACCCCTTTTACCGATCAAAGCTTTAATGCCATGCTCGAAAATTTCGGTATTCAGCTTCCACCAGGTACAAAGCCAAAGTCTAAGAATGTCGCAGCTGTTATCGTTACGGCAGACTTAGCTGCGTTTTCAAAGCAAGGTCAAACCATTGATGTCACAGTGTCGTCTATCGGATCTGCGAAAAGTTTACGTGGTGGCACACTCATGCAGACGATGCTGAAAGGTCTTGATGGGCAAATCTATGCCGTTGCTCAAGGAAATTTAGTGGTCAGTGGTTTTAGTGCGACTGGTGCAGACGGCTCTAAAATTGTTGGTAACAACCCAACAGCAGGGATGATTTCAAATGGGGCTATCGTTGAACGAGAAATTCCATCACCGTTTAGTCGTGGGGATTACATCACTTTTAACCTTCTAGAATCTGACTTTACCACTGCGCAGCGCATGGCGGATGCGGTAAATAACTTCCTTGGCCCACAAATGGCTCAAGCTATCGATGCAACTTCAGTAAAAGTCCGTGCCCCGCGAGATATATCTCAACGAGTTTCATTCCTGTCTGCAATTGAAAACCTTGAATTTGATCCGGCAGAAGGCTCAGCGAAAATCATCGTCAATTCACGCACAGGGACGATTGTGGTAGGTAAGCATGTACGACTCAAACCTGCAGCTGTGACCCATGGTGGTATGACAGTCGCGATCAAAGAAGACTTTAATGTCAGCCAGCCAAACGCATTTGGTGGAGGTGAAACAGTCGTCACTCCTGAGAGTGATATCGAAGTGACAGAAGAGCAAGGGAAAATGTTTAAGTTCGAACCGGGGTTGACGCTGGATGACCTTGTTCGTGCGGTAAACGAAGTCGGTGCAGCACCGTCAGATTTAATGGCAATTCTTCAGGCTCTTAAGCAAGCCGGTGCGATTGAAGGTCAGTTGATTGTAATCTAGGGAGGCGGCATGATTAATAACGGTAAAGACATCGGTTTCATTCATGATATCGCTAACTTGGACAAACTACGTCAGAAAGCGGTGGGTGGTGATGAGAACAGTGAAAAAGAAGCGCTGACCGCCGCAGCGAAACAGTTCGAAGCTATTTTTACTTCCATGCTGTTTAAGTCTATGCGTGATGCTAACTCGACGTTTGAATCTGGTTTGATGGATAGTCAGAACCAACAGTTTTACCGTCAGATGATGGATGAGCAAATGTCTAGCGAGCTGAGTGCATCAGGCTCTTTAGGATTGGCAGATATGATTGTCGCTCAACTGACCTCCGGTTCTGTCGAGAATCCGAACGCTGCTAGCCGTGAGGCGGACTTTGAAGCTCTAATGAAAAAAATTGATCATGTGCGTCAAACTCGCCAGCCAGATGTAGAGTCGGCTTCGGCTGTTGAGCCATCCTCAACGAAACAGTCATTTGATTCCCCAGAAGCTTTTGTCGCTTCAATGAAACCCTATGCGGAAAAAGCAGCGCGCGCTTTAGGTGTCGATTCTTCATTGCTCCTCGCTCAAGCGGCTCTTGAGACAGGGTGGGGACAAAAGGTGGTGAGCAATAGTCGTGGCAGTAGTAACAACCTGTTTAACATCAAAGCAGACAAGAGTTGGGCTGGCGATAAAGTAGCCACTCAGACATTGGAGTATCATCAAGGTGTACCTGTAAAAGAAAATGCTGCTTTCCGTTCATACACGAGCTTTGAAGATAGCTTCAATGATTATGTCCGATTCTTAAATAATAATCCTCGTTATACAATGGCACTTCGTCATGAAGGTAGTAACGAACAGTTTATTCGAGGTATCCATCAGGCCGGCTACGCGACAGATCCACAGTACGCTAATAAAGTTCTGAGGGTAAAAGCACAAATAGATGAAATGTAAAATGACTCACCTTCGGGTGAGTTTTTTTATCAGCGAATGCACGTTATCTTCATAAACGGTGACCTTTGTGTTTTGCAAGATTCTAATCTGTTGACATTTGCTCCGCCTCAGAGAAAACATAATCCCGCACCCGCACCCGCACCCGCACCCGCACCCCGATAACTTGGTATACATATTGCATTTTGATTAAGTAAGTTATTCAGTTCTACTGATTTTATTAGGTTTCTTGGGGGCGATATGGCGTCTGATCTTCTGAATCTTGGTTCGCAAAGCGTACTGACGGCTCAGAGACAACTAAACACCACGGGTCATAACATCTCTAATGTCAATACAGAGGGTTATAGCCGTCAGTCGGTGATACAAGGTGCAAACATGCCGCGCCAGTATGGCGGGGAGACTTATGGCATGGGCGTACATGTGGAAAAAGTTCGCCGCTCTTGGGATCAGTTTGCCGTTAACGAGATGAATATTTCTACGACCAACTACGCACATAAGGTCGATGATGAAGCCAATTTGGAAATGTTATCCAACATGCTATCATCCGTTGCATCAAAGAAGATTCCAGAAAACCTTAACGAATGGTTTGATGCCGTCAAATCACTTGCGGACAGTCCGAATGATGTCGGCGCACGCAAAGTCGTACTTGAAAAAGCCGATCTTATCACCCAAAACCTCAATGACTTTCACGAAACGGTTCGTCGTCAATCAGATGTGACGAATAAAAAGCTCGACTTAGGTATTGAACGAGTAAACCAATTAGCACTTGAAATTAGAGACTTACATCGCCTGATGATGCGTACTCCAGGGCCTCATAACGATTTGATGGACCAACATGAAAAGCTCATCGCAGAGTTATCAGAATACACCAAGGTAACGGTTACGCCTCGTAAAAATGCTGAAGGTTTCAATGTTCACATCGGTAATGGCCATACCTTAGTGTCAGGAACAGAGGCCAGTCAGCTCAAAATGATTGATGGCTATCCTGATGTGCATCAACGACGCTTGGCAATGATTGAAGGCAAAGGGATTAAGGCCATTACTACGAAAGATATTGATGGCAAGATTGGCGCGATGCTGACCATGCGTGATGAGAAAATTCCTTACCTTATGGATGAACTCGGTAAAATGGCCACTGCGTTTTCTTATGATGTGAACAAGTTGCAATCACAAGGCCTAGATTTGCGAGGTGATATTGGTGGGCTAATGTTTACCGATGTTAACTCGGAGTTGATAGCCAAGTCTCGAGTAGTGACATCATCGAATTCGACGGCTGAATTGGAAGTGTATATCGAAGATACCAGTCAGTTAGTGGGAGGGGAGTACTCGCTGCAATTTACGGGTGGAGACTACTACATCACCCGACCTAGCGGTGAACAGTCTATTGTACCTGTTGTGGGGGGGGCTATTTCTCTCGATGGTATCCGTATCGATATAAAAAATGGCCTTGAAGCCGGTGAACGAGTTTTAATTCGCCCGACACGAAGTGGGGCTGCGCAAATGAGGATGGCGACTAATGATCCTTCCGATATTGCAGCACAAAGTTACGAAGCATCCACCACATTTGCTCAAGGAAGCGCAACATTTTCAATTGATACCGCGGGTGATTTACGCGAGTTCGAAGTCATTATATCACCGGATGGTAAGCAATTTGCTGTCACCGATACTAAAGGCAAGATTCTTCTTCAGCCTCAAGACTATCCACCCTCTGGGCCTGTGACCGTTCAAGGCACAACATTTGAGTTATCTGCAGGGGCATTGGCAAACGACAAGTTCACGGCAAACCTTGTGCCATCGGAAGGTGATAACGGTAACTTACTGAAAATGCAGAATATTCAAACTAATAAACACCTCAATGACGGTGAATCTACGGTTTTGGATATTTACCACAACTTGAACACTGATGTCGGGCTGCAAATGTCGACTGCCTCTCGCTTGACCGATGTGTCGCGCTTAGAAAAAGAGGCGGCACAAGAACGCGTTGCGTCTATCTCTGGGGTTAACCTCGATGAAGAAGCCGCCAACATGATGAAGTTCCAGCAAGCTTATATGGCGTCATCACGCATTATGCAGGCGGCAAACGATACCTTTAACACTATATTGGCGTTGAGATAGGGAGGGGGATAAATGATGAATCGTATTTCCAGCTTCCATAACTATCAGTCAGTGCAGAATGATCTGCGTCGTCAGGAAGCGAAAGTTCACCACAATCAGGCGCAGCTGGCATCGGGTAAAAAGCTCATGCGTGCCAGTGATGATCCACTGGCTACTCACTACATTCAGAATATTGGACAGCAGAAAGAGCAGCTACGTCAGTTTACGGACGCTATTGTTCTCAGTCGTAATCGCCTAGAGCACCACGAGGTGATTATTTCCAATGCAGAGCAGTATGCTGATGAAGCAAAGCGTACGGTAATGGAAATGATCAATGGTTCCTTATCACCGGAAGACCGAATTGCAAAACGTCGAGAGCTACAGGAAATTGCGAATAATTTTCTTAACTTGTCGAATGTTCAGGATGAATCAGGGAACTATATTTTTGCCGGAACCAAACCTAAGAATCAGCCTTTCTTCCGAGACAAAGATGGGGATGTGGTATACGCCGGAGACGATTATCAGCGCAAGATGAAGATCTCCAACAGCTTAGAAATGCCGATCAACGATCCTGGTAGTAAGTTGTTTATGGAAATTGACAACCCTTATGGTGATTTTGAGCCTCAATATGATCTTAAAGGCGTATCAGAGCTGTTGTTAGAGCGTGCGGTGAACACGAATCCAGATGACCAGTCAACTTACAAAGTCACGTTTGTTGATATGCCCGATGGTAACTACGGTTACCAGCTTGAACGTGATGGTTCGGTTGTCAAAGCGGACAACTTTGACCCAGCAGTTGGGATAAAGTTTGAAGATGTCACTATTCAGGTTAAAGGCCAAATCACTAAAGGTGATGCAATTACTCTGGAACCACGAAAAACGTACAGTATCTTCGATACCTTTAAACAGGCCATGAAGCTGGCTGAAGGATCTGTCTCGGACACTTCAAATACTGCCGAGTTGCATCAGATCACTCAAGAATTTCATGCGGCATTCATTCACCTTAATAAGGCGAGAACGGATGTTGGTGCTCGCTTGAATACTTTGGATATTCAGGAAGAGCAACATGATGACTTCAATATGACCTTAGCAAAATCTAAGAGTAATTTTGAGGATCTGGATTACGCAGAAGCGATTATTGAGTTCAATGAGAACTCCCGAGCCTTACAGGCTTCACAACAAGCATTTGGCAAGGCCAAAGATTTAACCTTATTTAATTACATCTAACTTCAATGCCATACGTGCTAAGCCGTATGTGCGAAGTGAGATATTGCCCAGTGGTTAAGAACATAGCCAATCTCGCTATGGCAACTAGGTGGCAAATGAGCGGCAAGGGTATTGCCGCCATAGTGTGGCGATAAAATGAACATTTGTGTGAAATGGCATCGATAATTTTAAGTTATTGAAATTAAATTAAAAAATTATTTAATTATTCACACCTTAAAGTTGGCACACTACTTGAATTGATAACACTAAGAGTTTAACGAACTGGTTGAAGCAGGCACTTCCTGCTTAGCAAGTTATTACGGTCAGTGCTTCCAACTGAGATTAAGCTGGCCGCTTCGCAAGAACTTGCGAACTCATTAGGAGAGCAAACTATGACCATTACTGTAAATACTAACGTGTCGGCAATGACTGCCCAACGTTACCTGAATAAGGCCACGGGGGAACTCAATACCTCGATGGAACGATTGTCTTCAGGTCAGAAAATTAATAGTGCAAAAGACGATGCTGCGGGGCTTCAGATCTCTAACCGATTGACCGCTCAGTCTCGTGGTTTGGATGTGGCTATGCGCAATGCCAATGACGGTATTTCTATTGCGCAGACTGCGGAAGGGGCAATGAACGAGTCTACGTCAATTTTGCAACGTATTCGTGACTTGTCGCTACAATCGGCAAACGGCACAAACTCAGCATCAGAGCGTCAGGCACTGCATGAAGAAGTTGCAGCGTTGCAAGATGAGCTGAACCGTATTGCTGAAACCACATCGTTTGGTGGTCGTAAGCTACTTAACGGTTCATTTGGTGAAGCCTCTTTCCAAATCGGTGCGAGCTCAGGTGAGGCCATTATTATGGGGCTTACCAGTATCCGAGCGGATGAACCACGCATGGGTGGGCAAAGTTTTGTTTCTTCTCTTGAAAAAGCAAAAGATAAAGATTGGGGTGTTCCCCCTACAGCGAAAGATATTAAATTTGAGTTTACGACCAAGGATGGCGAAGCCATCACCTTAGATATCATTGCTAAAGAAGGTGATGATATTGAGGAAGTGGCAACCTATATCAATGGTCAAACCCAAAAATTGAAAGCATCGGTAGACGAAGAAGGTCGATTGCAGATCTTTGCTGCTGAACCAAACCTTGAGGGTAACCTGAATATATCTGGTGGCTTAGCGAGTGAACTTGGTCTCGAAGGTGGTCCGGGCGTGCAAACAACAGTACAAAATATTGATGTTCGCTCAGTGGGTGGCGCTCAAAATGCGGTAGGTATTATTGATGCCGCGCTAAGATATGTTGATTCACAGCGCGCAGATTTAGGTGCTAAGCAAAACCGACTCAGCCACAGTATTAATAACTTGGCAAATATCCAAGAAAACGTAGAGGCATCAAATAGTCGAATTCGCGATACCGATTTTGCGAAAGAGACTACTGCGATGACCAAAGCTCAAATTCTGCAACAGGCAGGTACTTCGATCCTTGCCCAAGCAAAACAGTTGCCAAACTCTGCAATGTCATTATTGCAGTAGTCATGAATATCTTCACTAACGTATACCCAGACGTGGGGTTAGTGAAGGTGTTTAGGCAAGCATAAGTGATAAGTTAACGAAGCTCTCTCACATTAGCTCTTGTTTGCTGACACTTATGTATACGGCAGCCAGGCTGTGATCATTTCTCTCGATCTCCACAATGGCTACCACACTAGCCCCGGTTCTCTCAAAGGAAAAGGGGCTTTTTCTTTGCTCCTTTTCTGCTGAATTCCACTTGATTCTCCTCTTAAGCCCCCGGCCGTTTCGACTAAATCTTTAACCATTGATTTCATATCTGTCGTAACGATCAATATATTTATGGTTAACCCTTTTTTTCTTAGGAATTTTTAAAATTGCTCTAAAGTTAATCATCTCTTCGTCGTTAATAAGGTTACTTTGAGAGAACTTGGTTTACCGAGACGTCGGAAACCTTTCGAAACTTCCGAACTACGGAAAATCAATAGGAGTAACCACTATGGCGGTTAATGTAAACACGAATGTTGCGGCAATGACTGCACAGCGCTACTTAAACAGCGCAACTAGTGCACAACAATCCTCAATGGAACGTTTATCTTCTGGTTTTAAGATCAATAGCGCGAAAGATGATGCTGCAGGTATGCAGATCTCTAACCGCTTGAATGTGCAAAGCCGAGGCTTAGATGTCGCTGTGCGTAATGCAAATGATGGTATTTCGATGGCGCAGACAGCTGAAGGCGCGATGAATGAAACAACCAACATTCTGCAACGTATGCGTGATCTATCGCTACAATCGGCGAACGGCTCAAACTCTAAGTCTGAACGTGTGGCGATTCAAGAAGAGATTACGGCACTGAATGATGAGCTAAACCGTATTGCTGAGACGACTTCATTTGGTGGTAACAAACTACTTAATGGCACGTTCGCGACCAAATCATTTCAGATTGGTGCAGATAACGGTGAAGCCGTCATGTTAACGATGAACAATATGCGTAGTGACAACTCTATGATGGGTGGTAATAGCTATGTTGCAGCCAATGCGAAAGATAAAGATTGGGGGGTTCAAGCGGGTTCCAATGATCTGACTATTTCACTGACTGATGTATTTGGTGAGCAGCAAAATATCACTATCAACGCTAAAGAAGGTGATGATATTGAGGAGCTGGCAACTTACATTAATGGTCAGACTGACATGGTTAAAGCATCAGTTGGTGACGATGGCAACCTTCAAATCTTTACTGACAACAATCGAGTTTCTGGTGAAGCGACATTTGGTGGCGCCTTGGCTGGTGAGTTGAGCATGGGGCCTGCGCAAGCGGTAACCGTTGACACTATCGATGTGACTTCTGTTGCGGGCGCTCAGGAAGCGGTTGCGATTGTTGACTCTGCATTGAAGTTCGTTGATAGTCATCGTGCAGAATTAGGTGCATTCCAAAACCGATTCGGCCATGCAATCAGTAATTTAGATAACATTAATGAAAATGTAAATGCTTCTAAGAGCCGCATCAAAGATACCGATTTCGCTAAAGAAACTACTGCATTAACAAAAGCTCAGATTCTTTCCCAAGCATCGAGTTCTGTTCTTGCTCAAGCAAAGCAGGCGCCCAACTCAGCGTTGGGGCTTCTAGGCTAAGAAAGTGATTTCGAAGCAAAATAGACAGTCATGACTTAAGTAAAAATCCAGCCTAGGCTGGATTTTTTATATCTGAGAAATGCCTATGATTGATAAAAGAAAACCCAGCTAAAGCTGGGTTTTTTATAATGGTGCGGAAGGAGAGACTTGAACTCTCACACCTTGCGGCGCCAGAACCTAAATCTGGTGCGTCTACCAATTCCGCCACTTCCGCATTTTATTCTGTAGTTATCTCGATCATTGATAAATCGAAGTAACCTTGTATTGATGGTGGCTACGACGGGATTCGAACCTGTGACCCCATCATTATGAGTGATGTGCTCTAACCAGCTGAGCTACGTAGCCATGTGATTAAGATGGTGCGGAAGGAGAGACTTGAACTCTCACACCTTGCGGCGCCAGAACCTAAATCTGGTGCGTCTACCAATTCCGCCACTTCCGCATCTTAATCTGTAGTTATCAAGACAATTGGTAAAGTCTCAATAACGTTGTGTATGGCAGGTCTACCTGGATTCGAACCAGGGAATGGCGGCATCAAAAGCCGCTGCCTTACCACTTGGCGATAGACCTGCAGTGTGAYAACTCAWCGAGTYATCTAGATAATGGTGCGGAAGGAGAGACTTGAACTCTCACACCTTGCGGCGCCAGAACCTAAATCTGGTGCGTCTACCAATTCCGCCACTTCCGCATCTTAATCTGTAGTTATCAAGACAATTGGTAAAGTCTCAATAACGTTGTRTATGGCAGGTCTACCTGGATTCGAACCAGGGAATGGCGGCATCAAAAGCCGCTGCCTTACCGCTTGGCGATAGACCTGCAGGCATAGCCCTAAGACTATTCAATTTATGGTGCGGAAGGAGAGACTTGAACTCTCACACCTTGCGGCGCCAGAACCTAAATCTGGTGCGTCTACCAATTCCGCCACTTCCGCATAAATTGTTATTTGTAGAGTATATCAAGATGGTGCGGAAGGAGAGACTTGAACTCTCACACCTTGCGGCGCCAGAACCTAAATCTGGTGCGTCTACCAATTCCGCCACTTCCGCAACTTGAATCTACAGGACCGTTAGCCAAAAGCTAGCAGTCAGAATAAATGGTGGCTACGACGGGATTCGAACCTGTGACCCCATCATTATGAGTGATGTGCTCTAACCAGCTGAGCTACGTAGCCACTCGTGAGCGAGACAATATAAACTTTCACGCTCTCAGTGACAAGCCCTTTTTCCTAAAGGCTTACACTTTAAATAAATGGCAGGTCTACCTGGATTCGAACCAGGGAATGGCGGCATCAAAAGCCGCTGCCTTACCGCTTGGCGATAGACCTGCAGGCATAGTCCTAAGACTATTCAATTTATGGTGCGGAAGGAGAGACTTGAACTCTCACACCTTGCGGCGCCAGAACCTAAATCTGGTGCGTCTACCAATTCCGCCACTTCCGCATTGATTCCTAAAAACTCTTAAATAAGAGCGCTTAGGAATGGTGGCTACGACGGGATTCGAACCTGTGACCCCATCATTATGAGTGATGTGCTCTAACCAGCTGAGCTACGTAGCCATATCATGTTTTGTACCTTCAAATAAGTCAGCTTATTGTCGGGAACGGCGCGCATTATGCGAAGTTGAGGCAAAGCCGTCAATAGTTTTTTTGAAGAAATCAGGATAAATCAACTGTTCGGTTTCTTTTTAAACAAAGAGGCGTGTTAATGATCGAAAAGTGATAACAAAATGTCATGCATTTATCGATTTAATTTAGAGGATCTAGTCGGCATAAAAATAAAGCCAGCACTAAGGCTGGCTTTGAAAGTCAATAACTTGCAAGGAAATTATACGTTGAAGCGGAAGTGAACAACGTCACCATCTTTAACGATATAATCTTTACCTTCTAAACGCCATTTACCTGCGTCTTTTGCACCACTTTCACCGTTGTATTCGATGAAGTCATCGTAGCCGACCACTTCGGCACGAATGAAGCCTTTTTCAAAGTCAGTGTGAATCTTACCAGCCGCCTGTGGTGCTGTAGCTCCTACAGGAATTGTCCATGCACGTACTTCTTTAACGCCAGCAGTGAAATAGGTATGAAGGGTTAGTAGTTCATAACCTGAACGGATCACTCGATTCAAACCTGGCTCTTCAATACCCATATCCGCTAGGAACTCTTCACGATCCTCGTCTTCAAGCTCTGAAAGCTCAGACTCAATTGCTGCGCACACTGGAACAACGACATTGTTCTCTTTCTCAGCAAATTCACGCACGGCATCTAGATAAGGGTTGTCTTCGAAACCATCTTCGTTAACGTTGGCAATGTACATTGTTGGTTTTAGAGTCAGGAAGTTGAGGTAACCAATAGCCGCAAGTTCTTCTTTACTCAGTTCAACAGTGCGGGCCATGCCGCCTTCAGTTAAAACGGGCAATAGCTTCTCTAGTACTGTCAGTTCGAACTTCGCGTCTTTGTCTCCACCTTTCGCTTTTTTGGCGTTACGCTGAATTGCGCGCTCACAAGAGTCTAAATCGGCCATAGCCAATTCAAGGTTGATGACTTCGATATCCTCAATCGGAGACACTTTACCAGCAACGTGAACGATGTTTTCATTTTCAAAACAACGGACAACGTGGCCAATCGCATCGGTTTCTCGGATGTTCGCTAGGAATTTGTTCCCTAAACCTTCACCTTTAGATGCACCTGCAACCAAGCCCGCAATGTCAACGAACTCCATTGTGGTTGGTAGAATTTTTTGTGGGTTAACAATTTTTGCCAGTGCATCAAGGCGTAGATCTGGCACAGGTACAACACCAGTGTTTGGTTCGATCGTACAAAACGGGAAGTTTGCTGCTTCGATACCTGCTTTAGTTAGTGCGTTGAACAGTGTTGATTTACCGACGTTTGGTAGACCAACGATGCCACATTTAAAACCCATGATAATAACCTTATTCTGCTTTGAACGTGTGTAGACGATTTTGTGCTTTTGACAAGCCATCCTTGAGTAGAATGTCTAAACAGCGAACAGACTCATCTGTTGCTGCCTCTAGCAGCTCTTGCTCTTTAGCGGGCGCTTTGCCCAGAACAAAACCGGCCACTTTATCTTTGTGCCCCGGATGACCAATGCCAATCCGAAGACGATAAAAATCTTTGCAATTGCCTAGCTTACTGATGGTATCGCGCAGGCCATTATGACCACCATGTCCGCCCCCTTTCTTAAACTTAGCGACACCTGGAGGTAAATCCAGTTCATCGTGTGCCACCATAATTTCTTCAGGCTTAATTTGGTAAAACTTCGCTACTGCGGCGATGGATTTACCTGAAAGGTTCATGAACGTAGTAGGGATGAGTAAGCGGAGATCCTGACCATTTATCATTATGCGTCCTGTAACCCCAAAAAACTTGGCTTCATTTTTTAGTGTGATGTTATGGACGCGAGCAAGCTCTTCTACTACCCAAGCACCAGCGTTATGACGAGTCCTAGCGTATTCAGGGCCGGGATTAGCAAGCCCAACGAGAAGTTTAATTTGTTGACTCAAGGTAAGGATCTCTCTTGGAATCTCAAAAAGCGCAGTATGATAGCACAGAATTATTATTGCGGGCGAGGTGTGCTTGAGCGTTTATTCTCTGGCATAAAAAAACACCCCGAAATGGGGTGTTTTGAGAAACTGACGAATTCGAAATTAATTAAACATCGCTGAAATCGATTCTTCGTTGCTGATACGACGAATTGCTTCTGCCAGCATGCGAGATAGGCTAAGTGTGGTGACTTTACCTGTTGCTTGCATTTCTTTTGACAGGGTAATGGAGTCCGTCACGATGACTTGATCCAGTACGGAGTTCTTAATGTTTTGTGCCGCGTTACCTGAGAAAACAGCATGTGTTGCATAGGCGAATACGCGCTTTGCCCCACGCTCTTTTAGAGCTTCTGCTGCTTTACATAGTGTGCCACCAGTGTCGATCATGTCATCAACGATTACACAGTCACGACCTTCAACATCACCGATAAGGTTCATTACTTCAGATACGTTAGCGCGTGGGCGACGCTTATCCACGATAGCAATATCGATATCACCTAGCGCTTTAGCGGTTGCACGAGCACGGACTACGCCACCCAAATCAGGGGAAACCACAACTGGGTTTTCTAGGCCACGCGCTTCCATGTCATCAAGAAGCACTGGAGTACCGAAGATGTTGTCTACTGGTACATCAAAGAAGCCTTGAATCTGCTCAGCGTGCAGGTCAATAGTTAGGACGCGATCAACGCCAACGTTAGAAAGGAAGTCAGCGACAACTTTTGCAGTGATTGGCACACGCGCTGAACGTACACGACGATCTTGGCGAGCATAACCAAAGTAAGGGATAACTGCTGTAATACGGCCCGCTGAAGCGCGGCGCATTGCGTCAATCATCACTACAAGTTCCATTAGGTTGTCGTTAGTTGGTGCGCAGGTAGATTGAATGATGAAAACATCACTACCACGTACGTTTTCGTTAATTTGTACAGCGACTTCGCCATCAGAAAAACGAGAAACACTTGCATCACCAAGAGAGATGTATAGACGATCAGCAATACGTTGGGCTAGTTCAGGTGTAGCGTTACCAGCAAATAGCTTCATATCAGGCACGGTGGAAACCTCGGGGTTGCGTCCAGTATTTAGATAGATATATTGTGGGCTAAGCGATACTTAGCAAGCGTCTCGTGTAAAGGAGAAATATTTTTTCCTTTCGCTATAAAAGCGGAGACGTTGTCAGGCACTTTTTCAAGAACCTCATTGGCCTCATTTTGGCTCGAAAACTCAGCAAAAACGCAGGATCCGGTTCCTGTCAGTCTAGACGGCGCGTATTGTAGCAGCCAAGAAAGTTGCTTATCAACCTCTGGGTACAGCATTCGAACAATTTTTTCGCAATCGTTTTCGTATGGGCTGTCAAGAAGTGTTGCCAAATCGCGCTTTGGTGTGTTTCGTGTCAGATCTGGATGGGTAAAAATATCCACTGTCGCAATCGCAACATTCGGTCTGACGACTAAATACCACTTTTCCTCGGGTTCCGCTTGAGTTAATTCTTCACCCACCCCTTCGGCAAATGCAGCGAAGCCCTGGGCGAATACTGGGACATCTGCCCCAAGTTTTAGGCCAATGTCAGCTAATTCTTGCTCAGTTAAGTGAGTTTGCCATAGGTGATTCAGGGCAACTAAAACGGTTGCTGCGTTTGAAGAGCCGCCACCGATGCCACCCCCCATAGGCAAGCGTTTGTTGAGGCTGATATCTGCGCCATATGCACAGCCGGTTTTGTTTTTCAAAGCCATCGCGGCTTTCCAGATGAGGTTGTCTTCAAGAGGAAGGCCCGGTAGCTCAGGTGTTAAAGTGATCGAGCCGGTCTCATTCGCTCTGATACTTATATCGTCACCAAAGTCAATGAACTGAAACAGCGTCTGCAGTTCGTGATAACCGTTTTCTCTTCGGCCCGTAATGTAAAGAAATAGATTGAGTTTTGCCGGTGATGGCCAATGGGTTGTTTCGCTGATCATTGTTCAAGATTCCATTTGGATATCACGATGTTAATTGATATATCGCCTTGTTTTAGCTTGAGCTTTTGTGGAAGAGGTAAAGCGCTACCTTGATATTGAATGTCTTGGTAATTGAGGTAATCAAGTTGCCAAACTTTATCGTTGATTTGCTTGGTCAATGAAGCGAGAGTGTGCGTCTCATTGAGTATATAACTGTCAGCCTCTGCAGGGCTGCCTAAGAACCAGCTATTGAGCTGTTCGATAGGGAGCGTCAAACCAGTCAGCCGATATATGAGAGACTGAGCGTCATGTGAAGTATAAGTTTCATCATCATAAGTCTCGACTAGTGCGCCGCTAGGTGTGATTTTTAGATTCAAAGCGGTCTGGCCGATAAAAGTCGTTAGGCGAAGTTGACTTAAATCTGGGCTGTATTTCCACTGAAAATTCAGAGATTGACGCTGTTTAGGGGAGATATAACCGAGTTTACCGTTGGACTGATATTGAGCAATACTGGCTAATCGTTGTTGATGCGTTTGCCACTCGACATTCGTTGTACTGGTGTTGAAAGTGACACAACCCGACAGAATGAAACTAGAGAATAGAAAAATGAGTAAGGGACGAAAGTAAGTCGTCATTGGCGATTATTTATCCATTTAAGTCCTTGTCTTACGCCACACTATATCATTGAAATCACGAAGTCATGAAAACATATCCCGAATACCCTTTAATTAAATTGGGCCATCAAGTAAAATTCCGTCCTTGTTTGTTCATTCGCTGATTCAGAGAACCTCGATTACATGTCTTTGCTTGCTATAGGTATTAACCACAATACAGCTTCGGTAGAGTTGCGTGAGAAAGTCGCATTTGGGCCGGAGAAGTTACCTCAAGCACTGAAGCAATTAGGCGATAACCCTCTTGTCAACGGCAGCGTTATTGTCTCAACCTGTAACCGTACTGAAATCTACTGCGATGTTAAACCTTCTGGAAAAAGCAAAGTTATTGATTGGCTTGCGCAATTTCACCAAGTAAGCCCAGAAGATCTAAAACCCAGTCTCTATATTCATGAAGAGCAAGCTGCTATTCGCCATTTAATGCGAGTGTCTTGCGGCTTAGATTCCCTAGTGTTAGGCGAACCGCAAATTCTAGGGCAAGTTAAACAAGCTTATTCGGATTCTCGCGAGCACAAAGCGGTGGATACCGCGATGGACAAGCTCTTCCAGAAGACATTTTCTGTGGCAAAACGTGTTAGAACAGAAACCGATATTGGTGGTAATGCTGTCTCTGTAGCGTATGCCGCTTGTACCTTAGCGAAACACATCTTTGAGTCGTTACAAGATTCGACAGTATTATTGGTGGGTGCGGGTGAGACGATAGAGCTGGTTGCCAAGCATCTGGCGAGCAACGGCTGTAGCAAGATGATCGTGGCTAACCGTACTCGTGAGCGTGCTTTGCCACTTGCCGAGCAGTTTGGTGCCCAGATTATCGGCTTACCGGAAATACCAGAACATCTCCCTCGCGCTGATATTGTGATAAGCTCCACCGCCAGTCCATTGCCGATCATTGGTAAGGGAATGGTCGAAACCGCTTTAAAAGCTCGTCGTCACCAACCCATTTTATTGGTGGATATCGCTGTCCCGCGTGATATTGAGTCGCAAGTGGCAGAGCTCGATGATGCGTATCTCTACTCCGTGGATGACTTGCAGTCGATTGTTGAGAACAACATGGAGCAGCGAAAAGTGGAAGCGATTCAAGCGGAAGCGATTGTCAGTGAAGAGAGCGCCACCTTTATGTCTTGGCTACGCTCCCTGCAAGCGGTTGACAGCATCCGCGATTACCGTAAATCTGCCAATGACATACGAGAAGATTTACTGAGTAAAAGCCTCCAATCTTTGGCAGCCGGTGCGGATCCAGAAAAGGTTCTGCTTGAGCTAAGTAATAAGCTGACAAATAAATTGATTCATGCTCCAACCCGAGCGCTGCAAAGTGCAGCGGAGCAAGGCGAGCCAGCTAAGCTCGCCACGCTAAGACAAAGTTTGGGTCTGGAAGACTCCTAATTTCTTTGGTCGTGAAAGACGTCCAATTTATCGAACCCTGAGTTAAGAAAACTATGAAAGCCTCGATTCTAACTAAGCTAGAAACATTGGTTGAACGTTATGAAGAAGTTCAACATCTGCTTGGCGATCCTGATGTGATCGGTGACCAAGACAAATTCCGCGCATTGTCAAAAGAGTACTCTCAGTTAGAGGAAGTGACTAAGTGTTTCCAAGCCTACCAGCAAGCACAAGAAGATTTGGTCGCGGCTGAAGAAATGGCGAAGGAAGATGATGCAGAAATGCGTGAAATGGCTCAGGAAGAGATCAAAGAAGCACAAGACACTATCGAGCGTTTGAGTGAAGAGTTGCAAATTCTGCTGCTGCCAAAAGATCCAAATGACGATCGCAACTGTTTCCTCGAAATCCGAGCTGGGGCTGGGGGAGATGAAGCGGGCATCTTTGCAGGTGACTTATTCCGTATGTACAGCAAGTTTGCAGAGAAGAAAGGCTGGCGTGTTGAAGTCATGTCTTCAAATGAAGCTGAGCACGGCGGCTATAAAGAAATGATCGCTAAGGTCACTGGGGAAGGGGCTTACGGGGTACTTAAGTTTGAGTCAGGGGGCCACCGCGTTCAGCGAGTTCCAGCGACCGAATCTCAGGGACGTGTGCATACTTCGGCATGTACTGTCGCTATCATGGCTGAAATTCCAGAAGCAGAAATCCCGGAAATCAAAGCGGCTGATCTGAAAATTGATACTTTCCGTGCCTCTGGTGCGGGTGGGCAGCACGTTAACACCACAGATTCCGCTATTCGTATCACTCACTTGCCTACAGGTACGGTAGTTGAATGTCAGGACGAACGTTCACAGCACAAGAACAAAGCGAAGGCTATGTCGGTTCTTGCGGCTCGAATCATTCAGGCGGAAGAAGCAAAACGCGCTGCGGAAGAGTCTGATACTCGACGAAATCTACTTGGTTCTGGGGATCGCAGTGATCGCATCCGTACCTATAACTACCCGCAAGGCCGTGTCTCTGATCACCGTATTAACTTGACTATCTACCGACTGAACGAAGTGATGGAAGGGGATCTAGCCAGCTTGGTGGACCCAGTGATGCAAGAGCATCAAGCTGATCAGCTTGCGGCACTTGCAGAGAACAACTAATCAATGGCAGCAGCACACAGTGTTGAAAACACACTAAAGAGTGCCGTCGAAAAGCTTCAGAAGAGTGGCAGCGATTCGCCTGCTCTTGATGCGGCGGTACTGCTTTGCCACACCCTCAATAAACCTCGCGCCTTTCTACTGACGTGGCCTGATAAAATTCTTGAGCCAGAGGAATTACTGGCTTTTGAAAAGACGTTGCAAAGGCGGCTCAGCGGTGAACCGGTCGCTTACATTACTGGTGAGCGCGAGTTTTGGTCCTTACCACTGAAAGTGGCACCCAGTACACTTATTCCCCGTCCAGATACAGAGCGTTTGGTTGAAGTTGCTTTAGAGAAAACCATTGAAAATCAGGGTGATATTTTAGATTTAGGCACTGGGACCGGCGCAATTGCGCTCGCCATTGCTTCAGAGTTACCAAGCCGGCAAGTATGGGGGATCGACCTCAAGCAAGAAGCTAAGCGGTTAGCAGAGTCCAATGCTGAGCTCTTGGGGATTCGTAACGCTAAGTTTTTATCAGGCAGTTGGTTTGAACCACTAGGAGCTGGTACAAAGTTTGCTCTCATAGTGTCAAACCCTCCTTATATCGAAGCACAAGACCCACATCTAAAACAAGGGGATGTTCGATTTGAGCCTTTGAGTGCGTTGGTTGCAAAAGATAATGGACTGGCAGATATCATACATATCGCCAAGCAATCGGTGACATTTTTGCTGCCTGATGGGTGGCTGATGTTTGAACATGGGTATGACCAAGGAGCTTCAGTGAGAGCCATTTTAGACTCACTGGGGTTCCAGAATATTACTACTTATAAAGACTACGGCGAGAATGACCGTGTGACCATAGGTCAGTTTTCTCCAGGGAAGCAAGAGAGATAATTATGTACGAAGGGTTGAAGCACTTTCATTTATTGACGATCGCTATCAGTGCCACTTTATTGTCTGTGCGTTATGCGATGATGATGGCAAATTCCGCTTTGGTGGAGAAGAAGTTTTTTAAGGTCTTCCCCCACATTAACGATACTTGCTTGTTGCTGTCTGGTATTGGTCTGATTTTTATCACTGGATTTATTCCTTTTACTCCAGCTGCACCTTGGCTGACAGAAAAGATCACTTGTGTATTGGCTTATATTGCATTGGGCTTTTTTGCACTTAAGTTAGGTAAAAATAAACTGCTACGTACGTTTTCCTTCTTTGGGGCACTGGGTTGGCTTGCAATGGCGGGTAAAGTGGCAGTAAGCAAAGCTCCAATATTTTTAGGTTAAGCGGGACTAGGAATTATTCATGCTTGAGTTGTTTGATGAAGATTTTGACGCTATTGAATTGGTCGAAGGAGCGCTCATATTAAATAAAGCGATTAATCCTGCTACCAATGTTCAATGGGCTGAGAGAGAACTGCATCGATTGCTGAAAGAAGCAGAACTCTGTCTCAGTCAAGAAGGAGATGAAAAGCAACGGTTTGACTCCTTATTGAGGCTTTTCTATCACGAGTGGGGGTTCGCTGGGGATCAGGAGGCTTACTACGACTCTTCGAATGCTTTTATCGACAAGGTCCTCGAGCGTCGAAAAGGCATCCCGGTCAGTTTAGGAGCGCTGTTACTTTACCTAGGGCGAAAGTTAGGCTTTCCTCTGACAGGTGTCACTTTTCCAAGCCAGTTTTTGTTAAAACTAGAATGGTATGGTGAGAGCCCGCAATTTATTAATCCATTTAGTGGGGAGTATGTCTCTAAACATGTATTAGGGGCATGGTTGATTGGTCATAGTGGGCCATTGGCGACTCTCGAAGCTAAACACCTTAAGTCTGTCGATAACCCAACCGTGATTGGCCGTTGGCTGGCACTGATTAAAAGCGCCTTACTGCGTGAGGAACGCTATACTTTGGCCCTGAGGTGTACTGACCTAGCACTGACTTTCGTGCCGGATGACCCGTATGAGATACGTGATCGTGGATTCATCTACCAGCAGCTCGACTGCCATCAGGTCGCATTGAGTGACTATCAATATTTTATTGAGCAGTGCCCTGATGACCCAGCAGCAGAGCTGTTAAAAAATCAAGTTAACGCCATGAGTGGGACTCAGGTGACACTCCATTAGTCCAGCTTCGGGTTGGCCTACACAGAGAAATAGAGAGAAAAAAATGGAACAGAAAATCGTTCATGTTGGTGACATTCCAGTGGCTAACGACAAGCCGTTTACTTTGTTTGCGGGTATGAATGTTCTTGAATCTCGTGATCTGGCTATGCAGATCTGTGAGCACTATGTCAAAGTGACCGAAAAGCTTGGCATCCCTTACGTGTTCAAAGCGTCTTTTGATAAAGCGAACCGCAGCTCTGTTCATTCGTATCGCGGCCCAGGCCTAGAAGAAGGCATGAAAATCTTCCAAGAGCTTAAAGATACGTTCGGTGTAAAAATTATCACCGATGTACACACAGAAGCTCAGGCACAGCCCGTGGCTGACGTGGTTGACGTGATTCAGCTACCTGCGTTTTTGGCTCGTCAAACTGACCTTGTTGAAGCGATGGCGAAAACAGGCGCTGTGATCAATGTGAAAAAGCCTCAATTTATGAGCCCTGGTCAGGTGGGTAATATCGTAGAAAAATTCGCGGAATGTGGTAACGAAAACATTATTCTTTGTGAGCGAGGCTCTTGCCATGGCTATGATAACCTAGTGGTTGATATGCTGGGTTTTGGTGTGATGAAAAAAGCGTCAAAAGGTAGCCCAATCATCTTTGATGTGACCCATTCACTGCAAATGCGCGACCCTTCAGGTGCAGCTTCTGGCGGTCGCCGTGAGCAGACTGTTGAATTGGCAAAAGCAGGTTTAGCAACGGGTATTGCTGGTTTATTTATCGAAGCGCATCCGAACCCTGAAAAAGCAAGATGTGATGGCCCGTCAGCGTTGCCATTAGATAAGTTGGAACCTTTCCTAGCGCAAATGAAAGCGTTAGATGACTTGATTAAAGGTTTTGAGCATATTGACATCAAATAGTGATCGGATGTTGAGAAAAGGTTAGCTATGTAGCTAACCTTTTTTGTTTCAGACGGCTTATAAATCGATGAAACTCTTGTTAAAGCCGGAGTTATGTTTTCGTTCTTTGTTGAGTAAACGCTCAACCTCACACTTGCCGTTTGGTGATGTTAACTCACAGTCAAACGTTTGCTTGTGACCGTTTGATAGAACAGGTGTAATTATGCTGCTTTGTTACACACTTAAATGTCAATTAGGGTGATCTAATCTACATAAATATGAAATCAAGATGCCACCCCAAATAGCTTAATTTAAACTAGTTCAAGTTTTACTGAGTTCTCAGCGACTGATTGCTGAGCATGTCTGTTCAATAGGCACAGTATCTAATGCAGTGGAAACCCAATAGTTCAAAGGTATGACAATGAAGCAACGCCTGATTGTAAAAACCGCTCTAAGCGCAGCAATTCTTGCCACTCTAGCAGGGTGTGCGACAGCACCTCAGCAAGAGTGGGAAGCGGATAAAACTTATAAGCTGACCGTTCTACACACGAATGACCATCACGGTCGTTTCTGGCAGAACAAATACGGCGAGTACGGCATGGCTGCTCGCAAAACATTGGTTGATGAGCTGCGTGCAGAGGTAGAAGCCGATGGTGGTAGTGTGCTGCTGCTTTCAGGTGGTGACATCAACACAGGTGTTCCAGAGTCTGACCTGCAAGATGCTGAGCCAGATTTTAAAGGCATGAACAAAATTGGTTACGATGCCATGGCTCTTGGTAACCATGAATTTGATAACCCACTTGAAGTGCTGTTTAAACAGAAAGAGTGGGCAAACTTCCCGATGCTATCAGCAAACATCTATGACAAAAAAACGGGTGAGCGTATGTTCCAGGCTTACCAGATGTTTGATAAGCAGGGCATTAAGATTGCCGTTATTGGTCTAACCACTGAAGATACGGCGAAAATCGGTAATCCAGAGTTTATTGGTGGTATCGACTTCCGTGATCCTAAAGAAGAAGCGAAGAAGCTTATCGCTGAGATCGAAGAAACGGAAAAGCCCGATCTGATCTTTGCTGTGACTCACATGGGTCACTATGAAGACGGTAAGCGTGGTGTTAATGCTCCGGGTGACGTGGCTCTTGCTCGCTACCTAGACGAAGGTTCTTTGGATATGATCGTCGGTGGTCACTCTCAAGAGCCGGTATGTATGGAAGCGCCTAACGTCGTGAAGAAGAACTTCAAGCCTTCTGACGAATGTAAGCCAGATCTGCAAAACGGTACTTACATTGTTCAAGCTCACGAGTGGGGTAAATACGTAGGTCGAGCGGATTACGAATTCCGTAACGGTGAGCTAGAAATGGTGAGCTACGACCTGATCCCAGTTAACTTGAAGAAGAAGGTTAAGATCGACGGTAAGAAACAGCGTGTTCTTATTGAAGACGAAATCAAGCAGGACGAAGAGCTACTGGAGTTCCTACGTCCTTACCAAGAAAAAGGTAAAGCACAACTAGACGTTAAGATCGCAGAAACGAACGGTAAACTTGAAGGTGACCGTAATGTGGTTCGCTTCAAGCAGACTAACCTCGGCCGTCTTATCGCGACTGCACATATGGAACGTGCCAAAGCGGATTTTGCGGTAATGAACTCAGGTGGTGTTCGTGATTCCATTGAAGGTGGCGATGTAACGTACAAAGATGTGCTAACAGTACAACCATTCGCGAATATCCTGACTTACACTGACATGTCAGGTAAAGAAGTGCTGGATTACCTCAATGTAGTGGCAACTAAGCCTGTTGATTCTGGCGCTTACGCACAGTTTGCCGGTATCTCTATGACAGTGGCAGACGGTAAAGTATCTAATGTGTTCATTGGTGGTGAGCAACTTCGCCTTGATGAGACTTACCGTTTCACCATACCAAGCTTTAACGCAGCGGGCGGTGATGGTTACCCTAAACTGACAGGTCACCCTGGTTATGTGAACACTGGTTTTGTCGATGCTGAGGTTCTAAAAGAGTACCTAGAAGCGAACAGCCCAGTCGATGTGAACAAGTACGCACCTGCTGGCGAGATTATTTACAAGTAAGTTGACTAAAACGTCGAAATCTCATTAACTTAAAAGCGCTGCACATTCTGCAGCGCTTTTTTTGTTATGCATCTAATGGAATCAGTATGACCCCAGCAATTAATCTCGCGAAGAAGAAAAAAGTGGCGCACACTATTCATCAGTATGATCATGACCCTCGTGCAAATAGCTATGGTATGGAAGCGGTAGAGGCGTTGGGGCAAGATCCTGAACAAGTCTTTAAGACCTTACTGTTTAGCATAAACGGTGAACCTAAAAACTTAGCGGTTGCGGTGATACCAGTCGATCAAAAGCTGAACCTCAAGTTGGCTGCAAAAGCCGCGAAAGCAAAGAAAGCAGAGATGGCAAATCCAGAGATAGCTCAGAACACCACGGGATATATAGTGGGTGGCATTAGCCCACTTGGACAGAAAAAAGCACTACCAACATTTATACATCAGAGTGCCGAATACAGAGAGACGATCTGTGTCAGTGCAGGCAAGCGTGGGTTAGAGATTGAGCTTGCACCGAAAGATTTAGCCTCACTGACACGAGGTCAGTTTGCAGATTTATGCCTCTAGAGATTAAACGAGAAGAGGGTTGATGCCATTACATCAACCCTCTTACTATCTGCGCCTTATTTTACTTTGCTTCTTCTTCCATTTGCGCATTGTCAACAACATGGTTTTCACCCAGGTCCTGTGGAAGTAACAGGTTGAGAAGGATTGCGACGATACCACACAAACTCACACCTTGTAGGCTAAATTCGCCAATACCAAAAGCCATACCGCCGATACCAAATACTAAGGTGATCGCAACGATAACTAGGTTGCGGGATTTGTGCAGGTCGACATTGTTCTTGATAAGGGTGTTTAGGCCAACCGTCGCAATTGAACCAAATAATAGGATCATAATGCCGCCCATAACCGGCATAGGAATGGTTTGCAGTGCTGCACCAAGTTTGCCAACTAAAGCTAATATAATGGCGGTCACCGCTGCCCAAGTCATGATTACGGGGTTGAAGGCTTTGGTCAGCATAACGGCACCTGTCACTTCAGAGTAAGTCGTATTAGGCGGTGCGCCAACCATAGATGCGGCAATCGTAGCTACGCCATCACCAGCAACGGTGCGATGTAGGCCTGGCTTTTTCAGGTAGTCTTTACCAGTGACATTGGAGATAGCCAACATATCACCGACGTGTTCGACGGCAGGGGCTATCGCGACAGGAATCATAAATAAGATTGCGTTAATGTTGAATTCTGGCGTCGTGAAATTAGGTAGTGACAGCCAAGCCGCCTGCGTGACTGGGCCAAAATCGACCACGCCATATACTAGGCTGGTTAAATAACCTGCGATAATCCCACCAAGAATTGGCATTAACTTGAGAAAGCCTTTAGCGAAAACGCTGATGATGATTGTTGTGAGTAAGGAAATACTTGAAATCACAAGCGAAGCATCAGCGTCGATGAGCTGCGTTCCATCACCACCTTTACCTAATGCCATGTTCACAGCAACGGGAGCAAGGCCCAGCCCTATCACCATGATTACCGGACCGACAACAACAGGAGGCAGCAGCTTATGAATGATTTCTACGCCGCGGAGTTTAATGACTGCACCCATAATGACGTAAACAAAACCCGCCGCCATTAGCCCCCCCATGGTGGCTGGAATGCCCCAAGTTTGGACACCGTAAAGAATCGGGGCAATAAAAGCAAAAGACGAAGCAAGGAAAATAGGTACAGTCCGTCGGGTCATAAATTGAAAGAGAAGGGTTCCAAGACCAGCACCAAACAATGCAACACTAGGGTCTAGCCCAGTCAACAGAGGTACCAACACGAGCGCACCGAATGCAACGAAAAGCATTTGAGCGCCTTGAATGGCATTTTTCATCTTTATTTCCTTTAGTAGCAACTAAGAGCAGCGATAGCAGAGCCTGCTAAACACAAAATTCGCGGGATCTTATCACCTTGGCAAACGATTGCAATCTGAGCCGGATCAAATAAACAGTAATTGACCAATAACTTAGCTTGATGACTTCAAGGGGCAAAACACATAAATTTGAGCTTTAGTTGCTCCAAATTAGATAGTTGCTTATCATCCGAAGTTGCAATAAAAAACTGACTTTAGGAAAGCTATGCGTCATTTAGTTTTGTTGGCTTTAGCGCTAGTAGGATTACCTGCAGCAGCATTGACCAATGTAGATTTATATCAAACAGAAATTGTGCTCGACCAAAGTGCTGACAATGCAGACGCACAAGCGCGTGTGGACGGGATGAAAGAGATCATCGTCCGAGCTTCCGGTGATCAGGATGCGGTGTCTAATCCTGTGGTAAAAAAGGCGCTAAAGCAAAATTCTCAGTACCTTACTCAAATCAGCTATGGGCAACAAAATGGTCAGCAAACACTACGATTAGGCTTTAGTGCGCCACATATTCGTTCTTTGTTGAGTCAGGCTCAACTCCCAATTTGGCCTGCAGCACGCGCCAACCTATTAGTGTGGTTAGTGGAAGAAACTCAGCATGATCGTAATATCAGTTGGGAGCACTCTGATTCACAGGTACTGAATCAGATGCGTATTGAAGCACAAAGACGTGGCTTACCATTGACTGTGCCTGTCGGTGATTTTGATGATATTACAGGTGTCGCTGTCTCTGATTTATGGGGAGGTTTTGCACGCCCAGTAGGTGAGGCAAGTCAACGTTATCCAGTAGATGCTGTATTGGTTGTCAGAGTGCAGGGCAACTCGTTGCGCTGGACTTTATATGATCAAAAACCCGCTACGATAGGCGTTACGCGTCAGGCACCTGTGTCTGGATCTAATGGTGGCGCAGAAGCGGCAATGAAAATGGTTAACCAAATCAGCGACTACTATGCGAAGAAGAGTGCTGTTGTTGTTGCAAGCGAATCTTCTGAAACCATCAAGGTGCGGTTTACTTCACTAGATAATGCTGTCGATTTCTTTACTGTAGAAAATCAGCTCAAGAAGCTAAGCTCTGTGGCATCGTTGGATATTCTGAAAATTCAGGGCAATCAAGTTACATTTAATATCCACTTATTAGCTTCTCAGGCAGAATTTGAACATGAAGTGACACGCATGGGAAAAGTGGTGCAACTAGAAAGTGCAACTGAGTCACAGCCGGTCGTTAAACAACAAGAGCAGAGCGAGCAGCCTGTTGATGTCGTAAATGATGATCTATCAACAGAGTCAAGTGACCTCACTGTTGATGTACCAGAGATTATCCCAGCAGAGCAAGTGCTGGTGTTTGAGTGGCAAGGTGCTCCCACGAGATCCACCATTGACCATACAGAGTCCCCCGAGGGAAAAACTGACACAGCTCTTGATGAAGTCATTGAATAATAAAAAGGTCTGGCAAATGCCAGACCTTTTTATTCGAATCGTTCTTTTTCTTCTTTCTCTACTTTAGACAGCCGTTTGAGTTTGAGTCCTAACTCTTTACCTCTTGAACGTGCGTAGAGAATATTGCCGGCAAAAGCGGCAGCTGTCAGTACTAGCTCAATGCTCGCTAACCAGCGTTCACCGCCATCCACATAGAAGATGGTAAAGGCATGTAAGAAGTACAGCATGAGCACAAAGTTTGCCCACGCGTGTGTGTAAGGCTTACCTGCGAGGATCCCGGGCAGGGGTAATAACAGAGGGATACTCCAAGCAATGGCAAGTGTGGTGCTGCTGATGTGAGGGTGGGGAGATAAACTGAGTTGCCACAGTGCGACCCAGGCAAGTAAACCTAGATTGCCAAACAGTGCAAGAAGTCGAAACAGTTTTGTATGAGATTGCATTGCCTGCATGTGTTATTTGTCCTTCACTTTTAAAGCGGTAGTGGCGAGGCGCCTGCCTAGCGTTTGTGCCAGCTCGTTCTCTTCTTTACTTAATGTGTTGCCATCATGGCTAACAGAGGTAGCTCCATAAGGTGTCCCGCCCGTTTGAGTGGTATGCAAGCTGGGCTCAGAGTAAGGGATCCCTAAAATCATCATGCCATGGTGGAGAAGAGGCAACATCATGGTTTGCAGCGTAGTCTCTTGGCCACCGTGTAAGCTAGAAGAAGAGCTAAATACACAGGCTGGTTTGTCAATCAAGTCACCAGAGACCCATAAAGACGTTGTCTGGTCCCAAAAGTGTTTCAAAGACGCTGACATATTGCCAAACCACACCGGGCTTCCCATAGCTAACCCGTCACAGTTTTGTAGTTCTTTCAAGGTCAATACAGGGTCTTGAGGTGTAATCCTTTCATCAATATCAGCAACGGTTCTAATCAAGGCTTCGCAATGAGGGATAGACTCTATCCCCCTAGCGATTTGTCGTGCTAATGCGCGAGTAGAGCCGTGTCGACTGTAATAGAGGACAACGATTTGGCAACTCATAGAATATCGAGAACCTGCTCTGGTGGACGGCCATGCTTGGCTTGACCGTTATTGACCACAATTGGTCGTTCAATCAGTTTTGGGTTGTTTGCCATGGCTTCAAAAAGCTGCTCATCTGACGCTTGAGCGAGATTGAGCTCTTTATAGATATCTTCCTTAGTGCGCATCATGGCACGCACTTCAGTCAGGTTAAGCTGGGCGTAGAGTTCTTTCAATTCCGCAACACTAGGTGGGGTTTCTAAGTATTTTACGATTTCAGGTTGGATGTTTTTTTCTTCTAGTAGTGCCAATGTTTGTCGGCTTTTTGAGCAACGTGGATTGTGATAAATCACGACTGACATAATGTTAATCTCCGAATTATAAGTAAGCAGCACTGAGTGCTGCTTGGTCGTTATTGTAGAGCCATAAAACGATCTCGCTGAACCATCAGCTGATCAATACGCGCATCGTAACGTGCTTGCTTGAGACTGCCAAGCTCCGCGAGCTGACTTGCCTGAGTATAATATTGAATAGCCTTATTCCAATTGGCTTTGAGAGCTAAGACCTCGGCTCGCGCAGCAAGGTCTTCGTCACTGCGACCAAGATGAATATTCGCTTCTGAAAGCAGGTGCCAGCCGTTGACATCATTCGGGTTGTCGTGGGTATACCGCTGAAGGACTCTGATGGCTTCTTCATTCTTGTCTTGCTTCATTAACACATTCGCGTAATTGATCGTCAGTACTGAGTTCTTAGGTTTGTCCTTGAGTGCCGCTTGCAACATATTCTCAGCTTGTGATGCTTTTTCCTGCGCTATATACAGGTCAGACATGGCGTCGAGATAGAAGTTATTGTCAGGTTGCAATTTGATGAGTGATTGCAAAATATCATTGGCTTCGTCCAGTTCATTGTTATCAAGATGAACCAGCGCCCGACCATATTGGAATGAAACTTTGAGATTTTCTGGTGCTTTCTTTTCTGTACGAGAAAACCAATCCATGGCTGATTTCTCACTGATGCCTGCATATCGAGCGACAATACGAGCACGGGCTAAGTTATAATTTAGTGAAGGATCGACACGACGGGCTGGGTAATTCTGCGCTCTTGCACGACTATCGGTAATGCGATCTTCCGGCAATGGGTGAGTCAGCAACATTGGCGGTGGCTTGCTAGCGTATCGATACTCATCGGCTAGGCGACTGAAGAAGCGTGGCATCGCATTAACGTCATATCCCGCTTTGGCTAAGGTATCGATGCCAAATCGGTCAGCTTCTTTTTCGTTACTGCGTGTGTAATTTATCTGGCCTTGAATGTTTCCCGCAGTAGTGGCGGTAATTGCGGCGATCCCTGCTTCTGGGGCAGCAATAGCCAGCAACAGAGAGCCAGCTAGTGCTGCCATGGTTGCTGGCGAACGTCGTGCTTGCTCTTCCATACTGCGAGCGAGATGGCGCTGAGTCACGTGGGCAATCTCGTGAGCAACGACCGAAGCCAACTCACTTTCGCTTTGGGCATGAAGAAACAGTCCGGTATGTAGAGCGACATACCCACCAAAGAATGCAAATGCATTGATATTGCGGTCACGGATCATAAAGAAGGTAAATGGTGTCTTAACGTCATTGGCGTTAGCGACCAATTGGTGACCTAAGCTATCAATGTACTCATTCAATACTGGATCATTGACGATGGGCTGATTATTACGCAGCATGCGCATATAGGCATCACCGTATTGCAGCTCCTGATCTATGGTCAGTGTACTACTGGCTGCGGTACCAATATCGGGTAGGTCAAGAGTATTGGCGTAGATAGGTGATGGTGCACCAAGAGAAGCCGCTACACATAAGCAGACAATCGAACGCGTACGTTTAAACATATTTTATCGGTGATACTCCGTGATCATTTGGTCTATCCACTCTGTCTGTACCATTTCGTTATACTTATGGCATCAGGACAAGAAGTATAGCTTTTGACACTCGTTAACTGAGATGGTTTCACAGTTGTGAGAAGGGGTAAAGCCTTTAATAAGTGATACCCTTGGCTTTCGTGCTGATGCAAAAGTGTTCCACTGAGACGAGTCATTTCAATGTGAAACTTTTCGGCATCGATGTATTTGCACTGACGCTTGGAAAAAAACACTATACAATATTCTTTCTATGATAAGTATCGGGCTGAAGAATGGAACTGAATCTTTTGGATTTGCGTCAAGAGCGTTGCCCAATGGCGCTACTGTTAGCCAAGCGCCACACTAAGGCGTTGAGTGAGGGGCAGCAAACCAGTATTTATGTCTCTGATTCCAGCTCTTTGTCCGATATAACCTCTTTCCTACTTAAGCAGTCATTTGAATTGGTGTGCGAAGAGTTGGATGGCTATTACTCTTTGCAAGTGACTAAAGGAACCTTGTCGAATGTTTGAAATGGTGAGTCGCTGGTATAAGCGACGCTTTTCTGATCCACACGCTGTAAGCCTAGTGGCAATCCTGCTCTTTGGTTTTATCACGATTTATTTTTTTGGCAATTTGATTGCGCCTTTGCTGGTGGCTATCGTGTTAGCTTACTTGCTTGAATGGCCTGTATCCCAGCTATCACGCCTTGGTATTCCCAGAACCTTGTCCGTTATCTTGGTGATCTTAGGTTTCACCAGTTTGATGCTGGTAGCGGTTTTTGGGTTGGTTCCTACTATCTGGCAGCAGGTCGGTAACCTGATTAATGATATTCCTTCAATGTACACCGGGCTGCAAAAAGTGATAGCTGAGCTTCCGCAGCGTTACCCCGAGCTGGATAATTTTCAGATTGTTGAATCTTTGGTGTCCAATGCAAAGAATCAAGTCATTGTGATGGGGGAAACGGTAGTAAAGGGATCACTGGCATCATTGGTGAGTATTGCGACTTTGGCGGTTTATCTAATTTTGGTACCGCTATTAGTGTTTTTTCTATTAAAAGACAAACAAGAAATGATTGCGATGGCGAGTGGTGTTTTACCGCGTAACCGCAAGCTGGCCAACAAAGTATGGCATGAGATGAATGAGCAAATCTCGAATTACATTCGCGGTAAGGTGATGGAAATCTTGATTGTCGGTGGGGTGAGTTATGTAACATTTGCCATCTTAGATTTACGTTACTCGGTATTGCTAGCGGTTGCTGTCGGGCTCTCTGTGTTGATCCCTTATATTGGTGCAGCCGCAGTGACCGTGCCTGTTGCTATCGTAGGTTTGTTCCAGTGGGGACTAACGCCACAGTTTTACTGGTTGCTGATTGCCTATGGTATTATTCAAGCACTGGACGGTAATGTCCTTGTCCCAGTTCTTTTCTCTGAAGCGGTAAATTTACATCCCGTTGCCATTATAGTTGCGGTGTTGGTTTTTGGTGGCTTATGGGGGTTCTGGGGAGTCTTTTTTGCTATCCCGTTAGCGACGTTAGTCAAAGCAGTTTGGAATGCGCTACCCAGCAATGATGAGGAAGTGCATTCATATCCTAGTTGATATGTTTGTAAAACTTATCGCATATATAGCCCTAATGCATTTTGTGCATTAGGGCTTTTTATTTGCGCAAACGGTATATACTTTTTAAAAGATTGTTGTACAAAGTATGAATTTTGTAAGAAATTTCTTAAGTCTGCTGTGGTTAGGGCGATAATAACTAATGACAACATAACAATTACAAAACGAATTAATCTTTGAGGGACACTATGAGATTTAGTCAAAAAATCGTTGCTGCATCATCAGCATTGCTGTTGGTAACCGTGGTATTACTTTCGGTGCAACAACTGAGTACAGTAAAGGATGAAGTCGAGGACTTGGTTGATACCAGCCTCATTGAAATGGTGAAAGGGGTGAAAAATACCGTCACTTCTGAAATGGCAAGCAAGAAATCCCTTGCTCAATCCACCACCGAGGTGATTGAACTCGACCCTCAAAATAAAGCCCGTGTTAAAGATATTCTTGAAAAGCCCAATTTAAAAGGCAGCTTCTTGGCTGTTGGATATGGTTATGAAGTTGATGGTTTTGTTGTAGAAAATGACGACGGTTGGGAAGCAGGCCCTGATTATGATCCAAGAGTTCGACCTTGGTACAAAGATGCCAAAGCACAAGGCAAGCTCGTCGTAACGGCCCCCTATGTGGATGTGTCTTCAAAGAAAGTTATTATTTCTATTGGTACTCCTGTTCGAGATAATGGCCAGTTTACCGCAGCTATGTTCTACGATTTAGAGCTGACAGGTTTAGCCGATTTAGTAAATAGCGCTAACCTATTGGATGCTGGTTACTTGTTTATTATCACCGCTGATGGGACAACCATTGCTCACCCTGATGCCAAAAATAATGGCCAAAACCTTTCTACCTATTTGCCTGAAGCGAGTATCAAAGAAGGTAATCAACGTATAGAAAAAGAGGGTAAATCCTACCTCGTTCACTTTACGAAAGTGCCAAGTGAAAACTGGTATATCGGTGCGATTGTGGATGAAAGCATTGCATTTGCAGCGATAGATGATATGCGTAGTAGCTCGATCCTTTATGCTGTGATTAGTGTGGTGTTGAGTGTGGTGGTACTGAGCTTCCTGATTAAGTTCCTTATGAAGCCTCTAGGTACACTCAATGAAGCAATCAAGGATGTCGCTTCGGGGCAAGGTGATCTGACCAAACGTCTAGACACAAACACGGATAAAGAATTCGCGGAATTGGCTGAAGGCTTTAATACCTTTACCGAAACCTTGCAGAAGCAAATCCAACAGTCGAAAGCGATTGGTGCTGAAATTCTACGTGGTACGGAAATGACGGTTCAGGGCTCTCAAGAATCCGCTGAAGCGATGCGTAGCCAACTGCAAGAACTGGAACAGCTAGCCACTGCAATGAATGAAATGGCTGTGACGGCAACCGAAGTGGCAAATAATGCTCAAGGCGCAGCGGGGGCTGCCAAGGAAGCCGATGAAGCAACTCAGCAAGGTTCTTCTGTGGTGAGCGAGACCACAATATCAATTGATGCTCTATCTGCTCGCATCGATCAGGCTGTTGAAGAAGTTCAAGGGTTAGAATCTGCGACTGCGAATATTGAAACCATTCTTAAAGTCATCAATGATATTGCCGACCAAACGAATTTACTGGCTTTGAATGCGGCAATCGAAGCAGCGCGTGCTGGTGAGTCTGGTCGAGGCTTTGCGGTTGTTGCAGATGAGGTTCGAACTCTTGCGCAGCGTACTCAGGAATCGACGACAGAGATTCGCAGCATGATCGAGCAGTTGCAAGCCGGAGCAAGCTCCGTGTCTGCGGCTATGCACGAAAGTAAGAACACAGCAGTTGATGCGGTAGATAAAGCACAAGCCGCGGATGAATCTTTACACCGAATCCGTGATGCCATTCAGCGTATTACGGATATGAACATGCAGATAGCTTCTGCAGCAGAAGAGCAAAGCTTAGTGGCGGAAGAGATCAACAGCAACACCGTCAAGATTAAAGATCTCTCCACGCAAGTCGCAGACTCAGCCGAGAATGCCAATATTGCCATGCAAGTTCAGACTGAGAACGTGCGTGAGCAAGACGCCATTTTAAACAAATTTATTGTCTAGAATCCCAACAAAAAACGCCAGCGACTCGCTGGCGTTTTGTTATTAGCTGAATTATTTGTTTTCGTTTAGATAGTCCAGCACGACTTCATGGTGGTTTTTGGTCTTAAATTTATCAAAGACGTGCTCAATCACACCTTCTTCGTTGATAAGGAAACTGATACGGTGTAGGCCGTCGTAGACTTTTCCCATGAACTTTTTCTCGCCCCAAACACCGAACTGTTCTGCTACTGCATGATCTTCGTCAGAGAGCAGAGTGAAGTTGAGGTTATCACGTTCAATAAATTTACCCAGACGTTTTACTGGGTCGATACTGACACCTAATACAACCACATTGTGTGCATCCAGCTCAGCTTTAGTGTCACGCAGTCCTTGAGCCTGAACAGTACATCCTGGTGTCATGGCTTTGGGGTAGAAGTAGAAAAGAACTTTTTTGCCGGCAAAATCACCGAGTGAAACTGTGTTGCCGTCTTGATCCAGCAGGGAAAATGCCGGAGCTGGAGTGCCAGCTGTTAGCGTGTTCATTGATTTTCCTTTTTATTGACTGTTCTTTATGAAATTTAATGAGCCTTGCACGTCAAGGCTTGAGCATAGTGCTTCGAAATCTTCTTGGAGTTGCATCAAGTTACATTCTGCATCCACTGTCGCTGTTAGTGCGATGTGGAATTGGTTGTTCTCTGAATGAACTTTTGCTTTATCTATGGTCTGTGCGCTGAGTGACGCAAGGCCAATATTTTTATCTGCGAAGAACTGAGTGAATTTTTCGGTTAAACCCAACTTATCATCAGACTCCACAAACACTTCAAGGCTGTAAGAATTGTCAGCGTATGCGTGCTGTGATGTACGTTTCATCATAGTGATGAGATCAAGTTCTTGGCCTAACAATGGTAAAGTGGTCTCGACACGTGTGATGGCGGCGTTATTGCCAGACAACAGCATAATCAAGGTGAACTCATTGCCGAAAAGCGCAATGCGACTGTCGACAATATTGCATCTAGACTGTGTGACCAAGTGAACCACTTGGTTGCAGACGCCTGGGCGGTCTGTCCCTACCGCTGTAATCACCAAATGTTGAGTCATAGTATCACTTTGAGCATTGTTATGATTATTAATGAGATAGCTTAGCACAGTTGTCGAAGAGAAAAATGTTCGCAATGGATAAAACTGGCGCAATTTTCGCCGCTTGCTTTTCTGCTCGTCGGAGAGCTTGATATTTCTAACTTCAGGCTGACAACAGGCCTTTAAAAAGGCGTAAGTTGCCAAAGTTCTAACATCTGATAAATATTCATTCAAATAGGTGATTTAAGCGGGTTTAATCGCTTGTCTTTTTCAATCGCCTTACAGTACCATGCAGAAAGTATCTAAATTAGGGAGAAAGACATGTTTTCAGGAAGTATCGTAGCGTTAATTACACCGTTTAATGATGATGGCGAAGTAGATTACGTAAGCCTGAAAAAACTTGTGGATTTTCACGTTGAGTCTGGCTCAGATGGAATTGTGGCCGTTGGCACTACTGGTGAGTCTGCAACGTTAACTGTGGAAGAGCATGTCAAAGTTGTAACCAAAACTGTAGAATTTGCCGATGGCCGTATTCCTGTCATTGCTGGTACGGGGGCAAATGCGACACATGAATCCGTGACTTTCAGCCGATTACTTAACAACTCAGGCATCTCTGGTTGTCTGAGTGTGACGCCGTATTACAACAAACCGACCCAAGAAGGTTTGTACCAGCATTACAAAGCGATAGCGGAAGAGAGTGATGTTCCACAAATCCTATATAACGTGCCAGGTCGTACTGCAGTGGATTTATTACCGGAAACCGTTGCTCGTCTTGCTGAAATCGATAATATCGTGGCGCTGAAAGACGCAACGGGCGATTTAAGCAGAATTGCAATTCATCGTGAACTTTGTGGCAAAGATTTTATCTTACTAAGTGGTGATGATTCGAGTGGCCTTGATTTTGTTAAGCAAGGTGGCCAAGGTGTGATTTCTGTAACGAATAACATTGCGGCAGCCGATATGGCGAAAATGATGAAACTTGCTCTTGAAGGCAAGTACGAAGAAGCCGAAATTATCAACCAACGCTTGATGCCGCTTCATAAGAATCTGTTTGTTGAGTCCAGCCCAATCCCAGTTAAGTGGGCGGCGCATAAGATGGGCTTGATTGCTCATGGTGACTTAAGATTACCGCTGACAGAACTGTCTGAAAATGCTCGCCCTATTGTGGCGCAGGCGATGACAGAAGCTTGTATTTACTAATTCAGAATGAATTGCCGAAGCACTGAGCTTCGGCATTTAATTATCAGGAGTTTCAATGAAATTGTCTCATCAGCTAGTTGTCAGTTCGCTAGCTGTTTTTGTTTTAAGTGCCTGCTCTGGGGACGCAACGCAACGTCGTCAAGCTAAGGACGATTTTGACTATCTCAATACCCCACCACTATCGGAATGGAAGAATATCGAAGGTGTTCAGCCACGTGTTTACACCAACTACCAAATCCCTCAGGGTGAGTTTGCTGGTGGAACTGGGCGTGACGTTGATATTCGTCCACCACAGCAAGTGCTTGAGCTGATTCCTGGCGCACGAGCTGAGCGTCAAAACGGTGAAGTGACTTTATGGCTGTTGCGTAAAGATGAGTTGGATAAAGTATGGCAGACAGCTGTGACTATGCTGAAAGAGCAGAATATTTCAATTCGTGAGCAGACAGATAACCGCATCGAAACCGATTGGGTTAGCTGGGTATCGGAAGATGAAGATGCCGAAATTGGCTCTCGCTACGAAATTACTAGCCTAGAAGCCAATAACCGTTATGGATTTAAGATTTCCTTAATTGACTGGCGTGAAGCGGGCAAACAAATACCAGTGTCAGCTACGAATAAAGAGCGTTATAACGCATTAATGACTAACTTAGTCACTGCGCGTTATGATCTCGATATTCGCCAAGAAGCCGCTCGTCGTGCAGAAGAATTGGTTAAACAGATCCCAATTTCAATGGGGACAGACAGAAGTGGCTTCCCGGTGATCATCGCCCGCACGTCTTACAATGTATTATGGCCTCGTTTGCCTAAGCTTCTGCCAGAAATGGGGTTCACTATTGAAGAACGTAGTCAGTCGCAAGGTACAGTAAAAGCGAAATATGCGGCTCCAGATGATGAGTTTTGGACAGAAATTGGCGTTAAACCTATTGGCCTGTCTTCAGGGACTTATACTTTCCTATTTGGTGATTTAGGGAACCGAACTTCAATCAACGTTACCGACTCTTCTGGCAAGCCTGTCGAAGAAGAGTTGCTAAAAGATATGGTGCCTGTTCTATCAGCAGTAGTGGATAAACACGCGAAGTGAAGTTACGCTAAATAAGCAATAAAAAGCTGACTTTTAAAGTCAGCTTTTTTTATGTTTGTTGTTTTGCTTTGGGCTCGATTAGAGAACCATTGCCGCAATCCAACCAAACACAATCAATGGGATGTTGTAGTGCACGAAAGTCGGGACTACAGTTTCCCAAATGTGTTCATGTTGACCATCGGCATTGAGACCAGAAGTAGGACCAAGTGTTGAATCAGAAGCTGGAGAACCCGCATCACCCAAGGCGGCAGCAGTACCAACTAGAGCGATCGTTGCCATTGGCGAGAAACCGAATGCGGCTGCCAGTGGAACATAAATAGTCGCTATGATTGGGATGGTCGAGAACGAAGAACCGATACCCATTGTGACTAACAGGCCAACGATGAGCATCAATAATGCCGCAAGCGGTTTGTTATCGCCAATGCTGGTAGACAAAGCTTCAACCAAAGATTCGACACCACCAGTCTGCTTCATTACGGCAGCGAAGCCTGCTGCAGCGATCATGATGAAACCAATCATCGCCATCATATGCACACCTTTGGTAAACACATCATGGGTTTCTTTCCATGCGATCACACCGCCAAAAGTGAAGACCATAAAGCCTGCGAGCGCACCAATGATCATTGACCCTGTTGTTAACTGAACAGAAAGAGCAGCCAAGATACCTGCACCTGCGATTAGGATGTTCTTTTTGTTAATAGAAGGCGTGTTTTCTTCAACATGCGTCAGCTCCGTTTCTTTATACTCACGAGGTTGACGGTAGCTAAAGAAAATAGCGGTCAGAAGGCCAAATATCATGCCGGCGGCCGGCAGTAGCATAGCCACTGGAACTTGGCTGGCGACAACGGATTCTAACCCGTTATCGTGGAGGTTTTTTAGCAGGATGTTGTTAAGGAAGATACCGCCAAAACCGACAGGAAGCACCATATAAGGGGTAACGAGGCCGAATGTCAGCACACAGGCAATCATACGACGGTCAAGCTTCAATTTTGCAAAAACGCCTAACAGAGGTGGGATAAGAATAGGGATGAAGGCGATATGTACAGGTACGACGTTTTGCGATGACATGGTCACTAAGATCAGTGCGATTAACACTGCGTACTTAAGACCTGTCGAAGCAGAGCCGTTTTCTTTACCGTGGATACGTTTGATGACGCTATTGGCTAGCAAATCGGTGATACCAGATTTGGAGATAGCAACAGCAAAGGTGCCCAGCATTGCGTAGCTGAGTGCAATCGTTGCGCCTCCACCAAGGCCGCTTTCAAATGCCGCAACTGCATCATTGAGGCTCATACCTGCAACGAGGCCCCCAACAATTGCACTGAATGTCAGAGCGACGACGACATTCACACGCATCAGGGCGAGAAGCAGCATGATGCATACTGAAATTACAACAGGATTCATAGTTTACTCGTTTGTTGTGTTTGCTTTTTTAGTTATTGTCTTCAATGTTTTCACCAGCAAGTGGCCAGCCACCCAGAGCTTTCCATTTGTTGACGATGCCGCAGAAGAGTTCTGCCGTTTTTTGTGTGTCATAAAGGGCAGAGTGGGCTTCTTTATTGTCAAATTCCATCCCAGCAGCTTTGCACGCTTTAGCTAACACAGTTTGGCCATAAGCCAGTCCGCTTAGTGTCGCAGTGTCAAAGGTAGCAAAGGGGTGGAAAGGGACTCGTTTTAGCTTGCTACGCTCACTGGCGGCCATCACAAAGTTATGATCGAAAGTTGCGTTATGAGCGACGATAATTGCACGGCTGCAATCGGCCGCTTTTTGTTCTTTGCGCACAAGCTTATAAATTTCTTTTAGGGCTTCGGATTCAGGTATTGCACCACGTAGTGGACTGAAAGGATCGCGAATGCCATTAAAATCCAGAGCTTCCTTCTCAAGGTTTGCTCCTTCAAAAGGCTCAACATGAAAATGTATGGTAGAAGCGGGCTGAAGATCGCCATTTTCGTCCATTTTCAGAGTGACGGCACAGATTTCTAACAGTGCATCCGTTTTAGCGTTAAAACCTGCTGTTTCTACATCAATAACGACAGGGAAATAGCCACGAAATCGTTTTTTGAGCGTCAATGCTTCGTTTTCTACAGTCATGTTGGCCTAGTATTATGTGACAAGGGCAGCATTATTGCAGATTCTCAAGGTAAGACAAACCGGATTGGCGAATTAATAATGCTCAATGCTTATTGATAGGTGTGAAAATATGCTTAGACTTTTTGGCGAGGTTTTTGCATTCCTAAGTGTTGTAGAAGTATTAGCGGCAACTTTGCGCCGTATTGAGTAAGAGAATCCGTACCCCATGAAGAGACTGTTAGCCACTAGCTTAACGTTACTATTTACCTCTATTGCCAGTTCAGTATCGGCAATGGATGTTCGCTATGTTGCTAAGCCTCAGCAATCGCAGTGGCAGATGATTGCAAACACGCCACTGGAGTGTCGAATGGTACATCCGATTCCAAATTATGGTGACGCAGTATTTTCTTCTCATGCCAGCAAAAAAATCAATCTTGATTTCGAATTGAAGATGAAACGTCCAATGGGTAAAACCCGTGATGTTTCGTTGGTATCTATGCCTCCAGTCTGGCGCCCTGGTGACAGCTCGGAGCGTATCACCAATATTCGCTTTTTTCAGCAATTTGATGGTTATGTCGGTGGACAAACAGCGTGGAGTATTCTGACTGAATTGGAGAAAGGGCGCTATCCCACTTTCAGTTATCAGGAATGGCAAAGCCGTGATCAGCGCATAGAAGTGGCATTATCTTCCGTGTTATTTCAGCGTTCCTACAATGCATTTAGCGATTGTATCGCCAACTTATTGCCGTATAGCTTTGAAGACATTGCTTTTACTATTTTGCATTATGACCGTTCAAGTGTGCAGCTGAACAAAGCGTCACAAAAACGTTTGGCGCAGATTGCCGAATACATTCGTCATAACCAAGATATCGATTTAGTTTTGGTGTCGACTTACACTGCCAATGATGAAAGTAAAAGTGCTAGCCAAAACTTATCAGAGCAGCGTGCTGAAGTATTACGTGACTACTTTAAATCTTTAGGTTTACCAGAAGACCGAATTCAGGTTCAAGGCTATGGCCGTCGTCGCCCTGTCGATGACAATTCTTCACCAATAGGCAAAGATAAAAACCGTCGAGTTGTGATATCACTGGGGCGGACGCAGGTTTAATTTAGACGAAACCTTGCAATGAGATTACAGTTAGTGGCGGTGTCTATGTCCTGAACAAGTTTGGCTATTTTGGGGTTTGGGTGTCTTTTCATGAACTCAATCAATGCTTTTTTACAGCAACCCATAGAGTCGACAAAGGCATCACAATGGTGGTTTGGACATTGCGGTACTAGTGTCAGCACCTTTTCGGAAGCAAGTTGAAGATATTTCAGTTCATACTTGGTATCGCCCATCGTGCGCCAAAACGAAGCCATATTATGGCAGGAAATCACTGAAATCATCAGGCGCTCTTCAACGTCGATCTCACTTGAGTCACTAATTCGTTCGCTTAATGTTAACGCTTGTTGGTAGTGAAGAATGCTACGCAGATGATCAGCATCATTCATTGCGATATCAGCCAGTAACGTGTGTTTTTCCCACTCGGCGACGCCCATTGTTTTCTCACTCTCCAAGTTCACAATATCTGGAGATTAAATGATAACCATTATCATGTAAAGTGAAAAATAATAGGGTAACAGAGTGTCACCCTATCGAGTCAGTATTGGAGGTGATCACCCTTCAAGGCCAGCAGATGCTTGTTTGTTTTGGATTAGCTCGAGCATATAGCCGTCAGGGTCTTTGACGAAAGCAATGTGAGTCGTGCCTCCCTTGACAGGGCCCGGTTCGCGAGTCACATTGCCGCCAGCTGCTTTGATCGCATCACAAGTTTGGTAGATGTCTTCGACACCAATCGCGATATGGCCAAACGCACTGCCCAGATCGTACTCTGTGGTACCCCAGTTGTAAGTCAGTTCAATGACTGCCCCTTGAGATTCATCACCGTAACCCAAGAAAGCGAGAGTGTATTCATACTCTTTATTTTCATTGGTACGCAGCAACTGCATTCCCATTACTTCTGTGTAAAACTTGATCGACTTTTCTAAATCACCCACTCGTAGCATGGTGTGTAAAATACGCCCGTTTGACATTGCTTTGCTCTCCTAGTTTTCTGGGTAAACTTTCTCTTTAAACTCACACAAATCTTCAATGATACAGCTACCGCAGCGCGGCTTGCGTGCAACACAGGTGTAGCGCCCATGAAGAATCAACCAATGATGTACATCGAGTTTGAATTCTTTGGGTACGACTTTGAGTAACTTCTCTTCCACCTGATCGACATTTTTGCCCATCGCGAACTTAGTGCGGTTAGAGACACGGAAGATATGCGTGTCTACAGCAATAGTTGGCCAGCCGAAAGCGGTATTCAGTACCACATTGGCAGTCTTGCGACCGACGCCAGGTAGAGCTTCCAATGCGGCTCGATCTTCAGGGACTTCGCCATTGTGTTTATCCAGCAGAATACGGCAAGTCTTGATGACGTTTTCCGCTTTTGAGTTAAACAGACCAATGGTCTTTATGTATTCTTTGACGCCATCAACGCCCAAATCGAATATTCCTTGTGGCGTATTCGCAACCGGATAAAGCTTGTCGGTTGCTTTGTTGACACTCACATCTGTTGCCTGAGCGGATAAGAGCACGGCAATTAAGAGTTCGAAAGGGGTACTCCAGTTGAGCTCAGTCTGAGGGTTAGGGTTGTTTGCCCTTAGACGTTCCAGTATTTGTACTCGTTTTTCTTTATTCATTTTGAAGCGGCTTTCCAGTGTGTAGACCAGACATTACTGATTCGTGACGCGAGCGCGTTCAATGGTCGGTTTTTCTTGTTTTGGCTGACGAGCTTCTAGCTGTTTATCTATGATGTTTTTCAGTGCGATGAGTAACCCAACGCCAATAAAAGCTCCGGGTGGAAGAAGTGCCAGCAGAAAACTATTATCAAACTGGAATATTTCAATGCGCAGGGCACTTGCCCAGCTGCCAAGCAACAGGTCAGCGCCATCAAATAAGGTACCATTGCCGATCACTTCACGCATCGCACCTAAAACGACCAGAACACTAGTCATTCCGAGGCCCATCCAGAAACCATCCTGAGCCGAGGGTAATAAGGCATTTTTAGAGGCAAAAGCTTCAGCACGACCGATGATAATACAGTTGGTCACGATAAGAGGAATGAAAATGCCCAAAGAGAGATAGAGGCCGTAAGCGTATGCGTTCATCAGCAGTTGAACACAAGTCACCAGAGCGGCAATGATCATCACGAAGACGGGGATACGTACTTCTTTTGGCACATAGTCACGCACTAAAGATACAGTGACGTTGGACCCTACTAATACCAGCAAAGTGGCGATACCCAAACCTAAAGCATTGGTTACGGTTGAAGAGACTGCCAACAATGGACAGAGGCCTAGTAGCTGAACCAGTGCGGGGTTGTTGTCCCACATACCATTTTTAATCAGTGTTTTGTGTTCACTCATTGTTGCCTCCACAATTAAGTGGTTGGTTCTGGATTTGTGCGCGATTATCGTTTACAAATTGTACGGTATTTTTGACCGCTTTGACGACTGCTCTTGGGGTAATTGTCGCACCAGTAAATTGATCGAATTGGCCACCATCTTTGCGCACCTTCCAGTCAGCTTCATTTTCAGGTGTGAGTTTTTTACCAGCAAAACTCAGAATCCAATCAGTGACACGCAAGTCGATTTTATCGCCTAACCCCGGCGTTTCCTGATGAGCCAGTACCCGTGAACCTAGCACTGTACCGTCTTGTTTAATACCGACGATAATTTTGATCGCTCCGTTATAACCGTCCGGCGCAATGGACTCGATTGCCAATGCGGTGGGTTCGTCATTCTTGCTCGCCATATAAACAGGCATTGGAGTATCCGTACCAAGTGCAGGATCTGTGACCATGGTGCAGGACTTATACAAGCTGTTGTCATGCATTTGTTGTGGAATCACTTGATTGAGCACAGACAACAACTGGGCTTGCTCCTGTTGACGGATCTGCTCTTTAGTTAAGTAGTGAGTGAGGGCGACGACACCTGTTGAAGCACAGGCGAAAATCGCGAGTATTACACCGTTCTTGCGAATCGCGTTTAACATATTGCTCCTTAGTGCCCGTACGTTCTAGGTTTGGTGTAGTAATCGATCAAAGGCACACACATGTTACCAAGCAGCACAGCGAAAGCGACGCCATCAGGGAAACCGCCCCAACTACGGATGATGAAAACCATTGCGCCAATAAAAGCTCCGAAAATCAGCCTACCTTTCACCGTGGTGGATGCAGAGACAGGATCGGTGGCAATAAAAAAGGCACCCAGCATGGTAGCACCTGATAGCAAGTGGAGTAGTGGGGATGCTGTCTCTGCTGGAGTAACGATAGCAAATAGGCCGCTCATTACTGTCAAACCGACAAGGAAGCTAACAGGGATGTGCCAGTTAATGACTTTCAATTTGATAAGTACCAGTCCACCTGCGAGATAAGCCAGATTCACCCATTCCCAACCAATACCGGCTAAACCACTGAACTGAGGCTGGCGGAGAACTTCCGCAGCAGTGTTACCTGTACGCAATGCCGTTTTGAACGCGTCTAGTGGCGTGGCCATGGTGACGCCATCAACACCTGTTCGGATCTGCTGGAGTGATAGGCCATCAAGGTTAAATCCTGCAAAAATCAGCGAAAAAGCATCACCGAAAGATACAGCTGTCGGTTGAAGTTCCATCGGTGAAATCCAACTGGTCATCTGTACTGGGAAAGAGGTCAAGAGTACAACGTAAGCGACCATTGCTGGGTTAAACAGGTTCTGCCCAATACCGCCATAGAGGTGTTTAGCAATCAAAATAGCGAAAATTAAGCCAATAGTAATTAGCCACCAAGGGGATAGAGGAGGAATAGCCACAGCAAGCAACCAAGCCGTAACAATTGCGCTATTATCCCGTAAAGCGGACATAGGATGACGCTTGCGAACCAACATGACACCAGCTTCAAGCAAAAGCCCAAGAATGATGGCAAAGCCAAGTTGAATTAACGTTCCCCAACCAAAAAAGTAAGTTTGAGCAAATAATCCGGGTAAAGCACATAGTGCCACCCATTTCATTAAGTTGGGTGTGCTCCTGCGACTATGAGCGTGGGGTGAGCTGGCAATGAAAAAGGCCACTACTCGTTCTCCTCAAATTTATTGTTCTGTTCGCGTTCAGCCTTGCGTGCTTTGGCGCGTGCGATAGCGGCCGCGACGGCGGCTTTCTTTGGATCCTCTTCGGAAGCTTGAGCGTTTTCCGGTTCAGCGGTGACGGGTTCCGGCTTACCTTCCTGCTGCGCTTTGCGTGCTTTAGCTCGAGCAATAGCAGCAGCCACCGCAGCTTTCTTCGGGTCTTCTGCGGCTGCTTGGGTGTTTTCAGGCTCTGCCGTGACGAGTTCCGGTTTGCCTTCTTGCTGCGCTTTGCGTGCTTTAGCTCGAGCAATAGCAGCAGCCACCGCAGCCTTCTTTGGATCCTCTGCAGCCGCTTCGGTATTTTCTGGCTCGGCAGTGACGGATTCTGACTGACCTTCTTGCTGCGCTTTACGAGCTTTGGCACGAGCAATAGCAGCAGCCACCGCAGCTTTCTTCGGGTCTTCTGCGGCTGCTTGGGTGTTTTCAGGCTCTGCCGTGACGGGTTCCGGTTTGCCTTCTTGCTGCGCTTTGCGTTCTTTGGCACGAGCAATAGCGGCAGCCACCGCAGCTTTCTTCGGGTCTTCTGCGGCTGCTTCGGTGTTTTCTGGCTCTGCGGTGACGGGTTCCGGTTTGCCTTCTTGCTGCGCTTTACGTGCTTTAGCACGAGCAATAGCAGCTGCAACCGCATCTTTCTTATCATCGGATGAAGTGGCTGGCGTGGCATCTTGATTCTTCTGAGCTTTTTTCTCTCTTGCCTGACGTTTGCGCTCTTCACGCAATTTTGCCATTTCTGAGTTGTCTGGTTCCGTGTCGCCTGCTTGCATTGCAGCCGCTTGCTTGGCTTTTGCTTTAGCGATTGCGGCAGCTACTGCAGGTTTCACTGCAGGCTCATCCGACTTCGATTCAGATTTCTGCGCTTTTACACGCGCAATGGCAGCAGCAATAGCATCATCGCCACCGGTTTTCTTCATATCTTTGCGACGATCATCGGCCGCTTTCTTAAATCGATTTTCGCGTTCTGCTTTATCACGTTCAAGTCGCGCTTTTTTCTCTTCAAAGCGGATTTTAGCGCGTTCAGCGGCTTCGGACTCTTCTTTACGAGTACGTATTTCGGCTTTGGCTTGGCGGTAGTATTGCACCAGTGGGATTTCACTTGGGCAAACAAAGGCACAGGCACCACATTCGATACAATCTTTAAGGTTGAGCTCTTCGCATTTGTCGTATTCCTCTGCTTTTGCGTGCCATTGAAGCTGCTGAGGTAGTAGAGATGCCGGGCAGGCCTCAGCACATTGGCCACAGCGAATACAGGCCATTTCGTACTGATTTGGTGAGATTTCTCTACGAGTTGGGGCGAGAATACAGTTAGCCGTTTTGGTTATAGGCACGTTGGCATGCGGAAGCGTAAAGCCCATCATCGGACCGCCCATGATTAGGCGCGGCAGTTTTTTATCGGCTTTGTAGCCAAATTCATCAAGCAGCGATTGTACAGGGGTCCCGATCAATGCTTTGACATTACGTGGTTGCTTAAACGTGTTCCCCGTCAGGGTAACAATACGCTCTATCAGCGGTTCGCCGTCACACACAGCACGCTTGATGGCCTGCAGTGAACCGACATTTTGCACTAGTAGACCAATATCAGCCGGAATGTTATTCGCCGGTACTTCTTTGTTAGTCAGAATTTTTATCAGTTGCTTCTCGCCACCTGATGGGTATTTAGTGGGAATGACGCGAATGATGATGTCTTTGTGCTGTGCGGCTTGTTCTAAAGCTTTGATGGCTTGAGGTTTGTTATCCTCAATGCCGATAATAGTCAGCTTAGGCTTTAAGATATGTTCAACAATCTCGATGCCCTTGATGATTTCATCAGCATTTTCTTGCATCAACATGTCATCAGCGGTGATGTAAGGTTCACATTCGGCCGCATTAACAATCAGGATTTCAGTACGAGCGAGTCCTGCTTGGATCTTCTTTGCGGTTGGAAAGCCAGCACCGCCCATACCGGATACGCCAGCTTGACGAATAATCTCAATCAATTCGTCCGGTGTCGATTGGGTAAAGTCGTTCTGGGTTTTACGTTCAATCCAGCGATCTTCGCCATCTGGAGAAATGACGATACAAGTTTCAGCTAGACCGGATGGATGCGCGGTGGTGCGAGGTTCAATCGCGGTAATTTTACCTGATGTTGGTGCATGAACCGGTAGCATGAAGCTAGTATCGTACTTGGTCAGCGGCTGACCTTTGAGTACCTGCTCGCCAACTTCTACGGTGATCGAGCCCGGTTTACCAATGTGCTGCTTTACGGGCAGAACGATTTCTTGTGGAATACTTGCCCTAGCAACCTGACTCTTGGTGGATTGTTTTTTGTTTTCCGCTGGGTGGACACCCCCAGGAAAATCCCAAAGTGCGCCTGACTTAATTTGTTCGATGAGTGACAGCATACCAGTCCTTAATTCACGCCATTCTGCGGCTTGGCAGAATCGGTAATATCAACAACAGGAATGGCGTCCAGTTGCCACTTCCAGCTCGCTGTAGTGGTTTCTACAGGAATCATTTCAATACAGTCCGTTGGGCAAGGTGCGACACACAGGTCACAACCGGTGCATTCGTCTTTGATCACCGTATGAAGGGCTTTTGTACCGCCAACTATCGCATCAACCGGACAAGCCTGAATACACTTAGTGCAACCAATGCACATGTCCTCGTGAATAAATGCGACGGTTTTGACATTATTATCCAGATCGTGAGCCGAATCTGTTGCTTCAACGCCCATAAGGTCAGCCAGCTTTTCGATGGTGGCCTGACCGCCCGGGGGACATTTGTTGATCTCGTCGCCATTGGCAATTGCTTCTGCATAAGGGCGACACCCAGGGTAGCCACACTGGCCACACTGAGTCTGAGGTAAAATGTTATCAATCTGGTCAACAATCGGATCCGCTTCCACTTTAAAGCGGATCGAGGCAAAGCCTAATATGGCGCCAAATAGGGCAGCGAGTGCTGCTAGGGCCAATACAGCAATAAGAATCGCGCTCATTACAATTTCACCAGTCCAGTAAAGCCCATGAAGGCTAGCGACATCAGGCCGGCGGTGATCATTGCGATCGATGCCCCTTTGAATGGCGCAGGCACATCTGCCGCTGCGATACGCTCACGCATGGATGCAAAGAGGATTAGCACCAGTGAGAAACCGACCGCTGCACCAAATCCATAAATAATGGATTCGATGAAATTGTGGTTTTCGTTGATATTAAGTAGGGCGACCCCTAGTACTGCACAGTTGGTTGTGATCAGCGGTAGGAAAATCCCTAGCAGACGGTAGAGTGTTGGGCTGGTTTTATGCACCACCATTTCGGTGAACTGAACCACCACGGCGATTACCAAAATAAAGCTCATGGTACGCAAATATTCTAGCCCCAAAGGCTCTAGGATATAGCTTTCAACAAGATACGAGCACACTGAAGCTAAGGTTAGGACAAACGTAGTTGCCAACCCCATTCCGATTGCGGTTTCCAGTTTCTTGGAAACACCCATAAATGGACATAAGCCCAAAAACTTTACCAGTACAAAGTTGTTGACCAGCACTGTGCCGACCAGCAACAAAAGATATTCGGTCATAATTATATATTTAAGAGAATCCGATCCCGATATTATCCTGCTTTGCTGAGTCAATAACAACCAAGTAAAGCTAGGGTTTTGTATTGTTGAATGAAAATTATACGGGATATTCTCGATCTCGGAGTAAATTCGTGCTTAAACCTGTAAAAACCGTCATAAAGTAGGGGGATTTTTAGAGCTCTTAGATATTAAAGTTAGCCTGTTAATAGCTTGAGAGAATAAAAAAGCAGACGGATTTAATAAACTGTCAGATGAAGCTCTGAGTATTTACAAAGTGATGAGTGGTGGCAGAGGAGAAAGATCGATAAGCGGTGATCGGCTTAACTCTCCAAATAAAAACAGTGAATTAGGCTGCTGGCCTAATAGTTTTTCTAGCGGAATCAAGCTGCGCAGGGCATAAAATCGATGCACATATTGCGTTGTTTCCAAAGGAAGAGCGAGTGTTGAGAATTGTCTGCTGCCAGCTTGTTTTATAGCCCTGGATACTCGGCCTTCGCCCGCATTGTAGGCGGCAAGGGTGAGTGCCAAATCATCAAACTTATTGTGCAAAAACGCCAAATATTCAATAGCTGCCTTCGTACTGGTTTGAATGTCAAATCGTTGATCTTGGCTGGCATCAACTTTAAGGCCGAAACGCTGTGCTGTGGCTGGCATAAGTTGCCATAACCCTGCTGCATTGGCGTGAGAAATAGCGCTAGGATCATAGGAGGACTCAAGCATGGGCAGCAATATGAGTTGTAGTGGCAAAGAGTGTGATGACAACTGCTGAGCGATATCCTGTATTAGAGGTCGATTAACTGTTAAACGTTGCTCGATGTGTTTTTTATAGGGAGTCAGAATTGCCAATTCTTGCTCAAATTCAGTAGGTAAAGGTGAGGCCTTGAGAGGGTATACAGTACAAAGATAAACCGACAAGAGCTTGCCCAATGCCCCTTTCCAACCACTGCGAACATTGATCATCTCAACGATGGCTGCTCTTCATAGGTATCTTGGCTTGGCTGAGTGATCTGGGACATCAGCTCATGGAAGCTGGCAGAGCTTTGACCATTCTCTTGATTGAGAGCATGACAGTGTTTCACCAGAGATTCTAGCTCACGCCATTGTGCATGAACTTTATTTGATAACGACGGCGGTAATACAGAAAAAAGTTTGCTAATACCGGCTTGATCGCTAGTCAGCCGTAAAGCTTTCATGGCCTGGCTACGTTCACTGGCATGTTGATCAAGCTTTTTAAGCAATGGTTTTTGCTCGGCAAGATTTTGATTGAGCTTCGCTGCATCAAAAGACAGATACAGCGATTTTTGCTCTTGCAACAGTGTCGCTAATTGGCGATACGACTTGATGTCATCGCCTATGGAGGCGAGAAAACGCTGAATCACGCGAGAGGTTTCAGATGCCATATTGAACTCCAGCCTGCGTTACTCGTGACCAGTATGGAATTGAAGAACCGCTTGAGATAGCGCTTTGGTATCCAGTGCTAACTCTCCTTTTACCAGTGCATTACGGACTTGTTCCACCTTTTCCATATCTACGTTAGGCAGTGATTGCATTTCTGCCTGTGCTTTATCGATTGCAGCAGTATTGGTGTTGACCATGGCTTCTGAAATCGGTTGAGCAGTCGAAGATTGTGCGGGTTTCTTAGAAGCTTGGTTTAGGCTGGTTTGAGGTACGTGGCCGCCTGCAACTTTGTCGATTTTCATCAATGGGTTCCTTAGTCATCGTGGTTACAGGTTAAGTGCGACCATGATGCGCGAAACATTAAGTCAAAGTAATCACTTTTTTATATCTACCTGAAATGATTATCTCTTTACGAGTCATAAACAGCGAAAATGATAACCGGAGTCCAAAAATCAGAATTGGGTCTGTACCTGATTCAGTCCAGTGACCACCGCTTTAATGACTTTTCCTGAAGAACTGTTCTGAACATCAATTTGTTCACCACGCGTTCCTTGCTCAAGGGCGACACCTTTGGTGGATGCAGTAAATCCGTCTTTGGAGGCGGTTATCACCACTTGATTACCTTTCGCGACCAAAGGCGTGGACGCTAATTTTCTTGGATCTAATATCTGGCCTGAGCGTATGCGCCTAGAGGCAACCATGCCGGAGACTTGAGAGAGCTGGGTAAAGAAATCTTGCTCCCGACTCAGGGTTCTCTTTTCAAGCTTAAGGTTCATGGGTGAAATCGCTTGGTCTCGATTGATGCCTGTTTTGGTCACGACCATCTTGAGAGTCAGTGCTGATTTGATGGTGACATTGATTCGCCATTCCACGGAAGGTACATCGCAGCTAACAGACCGTTTTAGGTTACCGACAGGGAGTGTTTTGTTATCGATACCAGCAATACTTAGTGGTTTTGGGCACATAGGCAGGTGCTTGGCAGCATCAGGGACGCGAAGATCATAATCGAGTTGATAGTCTCCCCAGTTTCTGCTGTTGGCTTGAGCTTGGACCTGCTGTTTAAAGTGAGTTTCAACGGCCTGAATAATAGCCTGCTTGGCACTGGTATTTTCACGGCTTAATACGCCTTGGCTGGATAGCATGGCACTGATCAATGCTGCCCAATATAGAGGGGAAAGAATTCGGTTCCTCTGGCTTTTTAATACTTCCGTAATGCGGAAATGACATTTCCTTTCTTTTTTGTAAGTCATTGATTTTGTTTTGTTATTTTTGTGGCATGCATCTTGTCTTATTCATCCTTATTCGAGTCGACTTTAAAGGAAAGAGACATGGCAATTTCATTTGAAAGTGCGTTAGGTGTTCACCCTGATGCGCTGAATTTTCGGGTTCAGCGTACCAAAGTCCTTGCCAGTAACCTAGCAAATGTTGATACCCCGGGTTACTTGGCGAAGGACCTGAGTTTTACCACGGTAATGAATCAGTTATCACCTCATGGAGTGAACAACTCCGTGCCGAAACTGCAGGTCTCTTCTATGTACTCGATCCCTTATCAAAACAGCAAAGACGGCAATACGGTCGAGCTGGGGGTTGAACAAGGCAAATTCACACAAAACAACATGGACTTTCAGACCAGCCTGACCTTCTTGAATATGAAGTTTCAAGGACTGGCGAAAGTGATAGAGGGACGATAATCATGTCATTTACCGATATTTACTCGATTGCTGGCTCAGCAATGAATGCTCAGACAGTACGTTTAAACACGGTGGCGAGTAACCTTGCTAACGCAGATGCCGTCTCTGCCAATCCAGATGACGCCTACAAGGCGCTAAAACCTGTGTTCGCAACGGTGTACAGCAAAACTCAGTTGTCAGCGAGTAAAGAAAGTTACCCAAATGCTGAGGTGAGAATTGTTGATGTTGTCCAAAGTGCAGCTCAGGCGGAAAAACGCTTTGAGCCGAGTAACCCGCTGGCTAACGACGAGGGGTATGTTTACTACCCAGATATCGATGTGGTGTCTGAGATGGCAGATATGATGTCAGCCACCCGTAGCTTCGAGACTAATGTTGAAGTGCTGAGCAATGTAAAAAGTATGCAGCAAGGCCTGCTTAGACTAGGGCAGGGCAGCTAATGAGCATCGCTTCTTACAACGCTTTATCTTCTGATACACCAGTCGCTTCAGGGACAAATGCATCATCGGTGACAGGCAATCCACAGGATGCCAATAGTGCTACGTCTCTGGAAAACGAATTCATCAGCTTGATGGTCGCGCAGATCCAAAACCAGGATCCTCTCAACCCACTTGATGGCACTGAGTATGTCAGTCAATTGGCACAGTTCTCTCAGGTACAAAGTACAGAGAACATGGCTTCAATGATGCAAAACAGCATGGTTTTGCTCGATAACATGCAAGTTCTGTCTACGGCCGGGCTGGTAGGTCAGACGGTTTATGTGTCTGGCAATGAATTCGAAATGAGTGACGCGGTTCAAGGCGGAAAAATTGAACTTCAACACCCTTCAAGCCAAGTCAATTTGGTTGTCACAGATGAGTTTGGTCAATCGCGTAAAGTGCCTTTAGGCGCTCATCCCGCGGGAGATGTTGAATTCAGTATCAATCCTGAAGAGCTTGAGCTTAAACCTGGCAAGTACAAGGTATCGGTTCAGGTGCAGGAGGGGCAATCAGCTCCAAACATTCTTTTAGCCGGTCAGGTTGAGCAAGTTCGTATTCCAAGCTCAGGCGGCGCAGCGTTCGTCAACATCGCAGGTGTTGGCAGCGTACCTTTCTATCAAATCACTCAGTTTGGTGCTTAACCAATAAGGAATAAAGAGGTTTAGTTATGAGTTTTAATATTGCCCTAAGTGGCCTTGATGCGACTAACCAAGAGCTGAATACCATCAGCCACAATATTGCCAACGCATCGACTTACGGATTCAAGGGAGCACGTACTGAGTTTGCAGCTGTTTACAACGGTATGCAGCCAGGCGGCGTGGAGGTCGCTTCCATCTCCCAAAACTTTGATAAAAATGGTTCGGTGAGCGGAACGGGTCGTGCAATGGATCTGGCGATCAATGGCAATGGCTTCTTTGTGACCAAAGACAGCTCGGGGCAATTGCTTTACACCCGTTCAGGTGTATTTGGCACTGATAAAGACAATTACGTCATCGGTAACACGGGCGCTAAATTGCAAGGCTACAGCGTTGATGGAAACAACAACCTACTTACGGGAGCCACGGGCGATATTAAGATCTCGACGTCTTCATTGGCGGCTAAAGCGACTGACAAGATGGCGTTCATCGCCAACCTAGATGCAACCAATTCGATTGTTGACCAGACGGTGAACCCGTTTGACCCTAACAACACTGATTCATTCAACTCCTCTTACACGACAAAAGTTTACGACTCTCAAGGTAAGCCGCATACCGTTACTCAGTATTTCACCAAAACGGCGGATAACGCGTGGGAAGTGAATGTTCAGGTTGATAGCGGGGCAACGGCAGTGTCAACCGTTGCAATGACGTTCAACCCCGATGGCTCTATTGCGACACCATCAGGCGCTTATAACGTTTCGTTCCCAGCGGCGGGTGCGAACCCAATGAGCATCGATATTGACTTGTCAGGCAGCACTCAATTTGGCACAGGCTTTGGTGTCAGTACTAACAATCCGAATGGTTACACATCGGGTGAACTCGCGGGTGTTCGCGTAGAAGACAACGGCATGGTTTACGCCACATACACTAACGGTCAGTCCCAATTGCAGGGTCAAGTTGTGCTGGCGGATTTTGCTAACCCTCAAGGCCTCTCAAAAGTCAGCGGGACAGCCTGGACTCAAAGTTTCAGCTCAGGCGCGCCAGTAATGGGTGTTCCAGGTTCTGGCACTTTGGGTGATCTAACACCGGGAGCGCTAGAAGGTTCAAACGTCGATCTGACAAGCGAGTTGGTCAATCTGATGACAGCACAGCGCAACTATCAGGCGAATGCAAAAACCATTTCGACCAATGACAAACTGACTCAGGCGTTGTTTAACGCAATCTAACGGAGCCTGATATGGACAGTTTGCTATTCACTGCAACATCTGGCGCGAGTCGAGTACTCAAGGCTCAGCATGTTCGTTCAAACAACTTATCCAATGCGGATACCACTGGTTTTCGTGCTGACATGGAGCGTGTCTCGAGTGTTCAGCTTCAGGGATCAGGTTTTGATGGCCGTACTATGGTGGTGACCAATTCTGCGTCTACTCGTTTTGATGAAGGAGACATCGTTAAAACGGGGCGTGCATTGGACGTTGCCGTTATGGGGGAAGGCTATCTGACCGTTCAGACGGCTGATGGCCAAGAAGCCTATACCCGCGCAGGTAACATCAAAGTCGATCCTTTTGGCGCTTTATCTATTAATGGCTTCGCGGTTATCGGTGAAGGTGGCCCTTTGGTTCTGCCAGATTATCAGAAAGTTGAAATCAGCGAACGTGGTCGTATTTCTGTCGTCCCTCCGGGCGGTGGTGCTGAGCTTGAAGTAGGCACGTTGAAGTTGGTGAAGCCGGAAACCACTCAACTGCAGAAAGAGAGCGATAGCTTACTTCATAGCGTTGATGGCAACCCATTTGAGGTTGACCAAACTGTGCAGCTGGCGCCAGAGCATATCGAAGGCAGCAACGTATCAGCGATTGATGAGCTGCTGAATGTGATGTCGCTAACACGTAACTTTGAAATGCAGGTGCGGATGATGAAAACTGCAGAGACTTTGGCGCAAGCCGGTAACAAATTAATGTCGTCGCGCTAAGCGTGGCGCAAGGAGTAGAAAATGCACTCAGCATTATGGGTAAGTAAAACGGGCATGGCGGCTCAAGACACTAAAATGACGGCCATCTCTAACAACCTAGCAAACGTTAACACTGTCGGTTTTAAACGTGACCGAGTGGTGTTTGAAGACCTATTTTACAGCATTCAACGCCAGCCGGGAGCGCTGGTGGATCAGGTCAATGAGTTGCCATCAGGCGTTCAGTTGGGTAGCGGTGTGCGAGTGGTAGGCACACAGAAGGTGTTCACTCAAGGCAATACGCAAAACACCAGTCAAGAATTGGATCTTGCTGTGATGGGGCAGGGTTTTTTCCAAATCGAAAACTCTGATGGCCAGATCATGTACACCCGTAATGGCCAGTTTCACGTCAATTCGGAAGGCCTAATGGTCAATAGCCAAGGTCTGCCTTTGGAACCGCAAATCCAGATACCCGAGAACGCATTATCGGTTTCCATTGGTGTGGATGGTACGGTGTCGGCTACCTCAGCTGACAGCACTGCACCGCAAGAACTCGGTCAAATCACCTTAGCGAAATTCATCAACCCAGCCGGCCTTGAAGCCGTGGGCGGAAACTTATTCCGTGAAACGGAAGCCAGTGGTCAGGCGGATGAGCTGATCGCCGGAGAAGACGGTGTGGGCAGTATTAAACAAGGCTCTTTAGAAGGTTCAAACGTTCAAGTCGTGGAGGAAATGGTTGACATGATCACGACTCAGCGTGCTTACGAGATGAACGCCAAAGTCGTTTCGGCTGCGGATGACATGCTGAAGTTTGTCGCTCAGTCGGTGTAACGGTCAAGTAATAAAGGAACAGGGAATGAAGGCATTATTGAGAGTTTGGCCTCTGGTTGTCATTTTGCTTGCTGGGTGTGCGGGTCGACAGGAGTTTACCCCTCCTGAACCTGATGAAGAAAAATACGCACCGCCTACGCTGGACTATTCACTTCCAGCCGCGCAAAACGGCAGTCTTTATCGTCACCAATATTCCATGACCCTGTTTCAGGACAGGCGAGCGTATCGTGTCGGCGATATGCTCACAGTGGTCCTTTCCGAAGAAACGGAATCGAGCAAAAAAGCCGATACCAAGTATGGTAAAAACTCGAGCGTTGGCTTTGCTACGCCGAGTTTGGGTGGCAAAACTATCGATGAACTCGCTGCTAGTGTCGATGCTCAACGCGCTTTTGATGGTAGTGCATCCAGCTCACAGGGCAACAAATTAGAAGGGGCTATTACTGTGACGGTGCACGAAGTGTTACCTAATGGGGTATTGCGCATCAGTGGTGAAAAATGGATTCGCCTCAATCAGGGCGATGAGTTTATTCGCCTAACGGGTATTGTTCGTGTTGATGATATCAGTCGTAATAATCAGGTCTCTTCTGCACGCATCGGTGATGCGCGAATTACTTATTCAGGTCGAGGTACGCTGGCTGACAGTAATGCTGCTGGCTGGTTAAGCCAATTCTTCAACAGTCCTTGGATGCCGTTTTAATGAAACAGAAAATGACTATGTTTACCGCCGTTCTTAGCTCTCTTTCTCCCCGATTTAGCTCGGCGCATGAGAAGAGGGTTGCTAAGCAAAGAGATTTATTCTTGATGGGGATGCTGCTGGTGTTGTCACTAGGGACAGCGTTACCTGCTCAAGCTGAAGTTGAAATCCCTATCATGGACTTAGTTGATGTGCAGGGTATTCGTGAAAACCAATTGGTTGGTTACGGTCTAGTGGTTGGCCTAGACGGGCAGGGCGACCGCAATCAGGTCAAATTTACCGCGCAATCCATCACCAATATGTTGCGACAATTTGGTGTTCAAATCGACGACAGTACCAACCCTAAGTTGCGCAATGTTGCTTCAGTGAGCGTCACTGCAACCGTTGAACCGATGGCAGGTGCAGGGCAAACGCTGAATGTAGTGGTGTCTTCCATCGGTGATGCCAAGAGCTTGCGCGGCGGTACCTTACTGCTGACACCATTGCGCGGTATCGATGGTGAGGTGTATGCCGTTGCTCAGGGCAATGTCGTCGTGGGCGGCGTGTCTGCTGAAGGAAAAAGTGGCTCTAAAATCGTCATTAATACTCCGACTTCTGGTCGGATTCCCGGTGGTGCCACGCTGGAACGAGAAGTCCCCAATGACTTTTCAGAGCAAGATAACGTGGTACTGTACCTGAGAAAACCAAGCTTTACGACCGCTAAGAATATTGCACGTGAGATCAATAACATCTTTGGGCCAAAAGTCGCGGTTGCCAAAAACAATGTGCGCATTAGCGTCAAAGCGCCAAAAGACAGCCAGCAGCGTGTGGTCATGATGTCGATGCTGGAAGAAATCAGTGTGGCCGAAGGACGTAAGCCTGCGCGCATCGTTTTTAACTCTCGTACCGGTACCGTTGTGATAGGTAAGAGCGTCAAGGTCAGTGAAGCGGCGGTAAGCCATGGCAACTTAACGGTCACCATTGCTGAATCGCAACAGGTGAGCCAGCCAAACGCGTTTGCTGACGGTGAAACAAAAGTTGTCGACCAGTCGCTATTGGACGTCAGCGAAGAGCAAGCGCAAATGGTGATCTGGCCTCCGGGTACGGAGCTCAACACAATCGTTAGTGCGGTCAACAGCTTAGGGGCGACACCAACGGATTTGATGTCGATTCTACAAGCCTTGCATGAAGCAGGGGCATTGAATGCAGAGCTGGTAGTGATTTAAGGAGTCTTTATGAAACTTGACGGACTGAACGAACAGTCTTCTATGAACTCGGTGCTTTATCACGATAACAGTGCTCTGATGAACATAAAGAATAGTAACGAACAGGGAGCCGCTCTGGAGACAGTGGCGGGTCAGTTTGAAGCGATGTTTTTACAGTTGGTACTGCGGCAGATGCGCAGTAGTAGTGATGTATTGGCCGACGATGACAGCCCATTCTCCAGCCAGCAACAGGGTGTTTTTCGCGATATGTACGATGGCCAGCTGGCGATTGAAATGTCTAAGAAACAGCATTCTGGTATTTCAGAAATGTTGATTAAACAGCTCAGCCCTTCAATTTCAGAAGTGGCATTTTCAGCCAGTGAGTCAACCTTGCCAGCGAATGACACTCTTAGTGAGGTGGAAGCAAGCTCACACGCTGAAGCTTCCGTTGCGCCTAATTCTGCACCTGCACTTCATTCGAGCCAGGAGTCGGTCGCCTCAGTTAGACAAATGTTGGGCGAAGCAGGTGTGACAACGGCTTTCGCCCAACCATTGATTCGAAAAATGGAGCTGTAAATGAATCTCGTCAATATTGCCCTTTCTGGGCTTAACGCGAATCGCGTGGCCCTAGACGTCACCGCGCAAAACGTCTCCAACATTAATACACCGGGATACAGCCGGCAACAAGCTTTGATGGCATCGGTTGGTGGAACGAAACACGACAAGTTACACCCTGGGCTAGGGGTCGAAGTGACCAGTATTCGCCGAGTCACCGATGAGTATCTGGTGAAGCAAACTTGGGCGACAAACAGTCTTTCCGCTTACGCGACTCGCTACAGCAGCACTATGAGTCAACTGGAAAATACGCTCGGCGCTGACGGTTTTAGCCTTTCAGCTGGTTTGGATACGTTATTTTCAGCTCTGAATGATGCAACAGTAAAACCTGAATCGGTGCCTTATCGTCAGCAAATCATTAATGAATCCGAAGCCCTTGCGCGACGTTTTAACACCCTCACTGAGTCGCTCTCGCACCAACATAAAGATGTTAACGACCAACGTAATGCGGCCATTGCTCATGCTAACAGTTTGATGACTAATATTGCGGACGTGAACAAACAGATCGTTGAGATGCAAGGTACAGGGGGAAACCCAGCTCAACTAATGGATACCCGCGACACATTAATTGGAGAGTTGTCCCAAGTGGTAGAAGTGAAAACGACATCACAGGTTGATGGTAGTTTGCAGGTGACGCTTTCTTCTGGGCAACCACTGGTTATGGGTGGAGATGCCGCTGTGCTTAAAGCCGTTCCTGACCCAAGTGATCCATACCTTGCTGCTTTGCATGTTGAGTTTGGTACTCAGAGCTTTGCGGTGACGGATACGCCAGGCGGGCAGGTTGGCGCACTGACGGATTATCAGACGGAGGTGTTAAAGCCATACCGTACCGCGATTGACGATATGGCTCAGGCATTAGCCGATGAATTCAATTCTGTACTGGTTACTGGTCAAGATCTCAATGGTAATACGGGTAAGCCTTTGTTCAGTTACGACCCTGCTAATCCTGCTGCAAGCCTGACGATTACTGATTTGAAACCAGAGGAGCTTGCTTTGTCTGGTGACGGTAATCCTGGCAATGCGGATGTACTGGACAGCTTAATTGCTGTCAGTAACAAAGCCGTGTCAATTAGTGGTTTTGGCTCAGTAACATTGAACGATGCATTTGCTGCAATGGTAGGTGAAACAGCAATCAAAGCACGTCAGGCTGATGCGGATTATCAGGCTAAGTTGGCAATGAGTGAACAGGCCGTTGCCGCTCGTGACAACGTCAGTGCCGTAAATAGTGATGAGGAAGCGGCCAATTTAATGACGTTTGCCAACGTTCACAACGCCAATATGAAAGTGATCAGTACAGCGAATCAGCTGTTCGATTCAGTACTTCAGTTATTCTAAATATAGGAAAGACAGATGAGAATTAGTGATACTCAATTCAGTCAGATGATGCTGCAAAGTTTGCAAATTAATAACGCTGGGCTTGGGCAAGTGATGCAGCAAATGTCTACCGGTGAACGTCTGACCAAACTGTCCGACGACCCAATGGCGTCTGTTCAATTACTAAATTTAGAGCGTGAAGGCTCGGCGATCACTCAGTACAAGACTAATATTTCCAATGTGAAGACCGCATTATCCAATCAGGAAGTGCAGCTCGACTCCGTGAATGAAAGTCTAAAGATGATGAATGAGCGTGTGCTATGGGGAGCGAACGGGACGTTAACAAGCAGTGAACGTATTGGCATCATCAGCGAATTGGAAAGTCTACGTTCTTCTGTCGTTTCCGCGTTCAATGCTCAGGATGAAGAAGGCCGTTACTTGTTCTCCGGAACTAAAACAGATACGGCGGCTTTGTCCAACGCGAGTGGTAGCTACGTAATCCAAGGCAACAGTGATAAGCGGGTTGTGACAGTAGCGAAAGGCGTGACGATGGAATCCAATATGACCGCACAGGAAATTCTGGATCTAGGTGGCAATAACGTTCTTAACGATCTTGATGCCTTGATTGCAGAGTTCCAGTCACCCACTCCAGCTTTTCGAACTACGGTTGAATCGACGCTCAGCTCTATCGAAGCAACATCCAGCAACGTGTTAGCTGCGATGACTGAAATGGGTGGTCGTCACAACAACCTAGATTTGATGGATAGTGCTCACGGTGAAAATAAATTGTTTGTTGATAAGGTCAGCAGCGACCTCTCCGCGCTAGATTATGGTGAAGCTTCAGTTCGTTTGAGTAACTACATGGCCGCATTGCAAGCGACTCAAGCTAGCTACGTTAAGATTAACGATCTCAACTTATTCGACCGCATTTGATAAGCAGGAATTGAAATATGGTAATGAGCACAGTTGAGGTTCGCCCACACAATGTCAGATTGACTGGGCACGATAGAGCTTCTATTTCTCCTCCTCGTTCTTCAGAGTCTCATGGTGATAACGGGCAGCGTAAACTAGCTGCCCAAAACCAAACACCAGCATCGTATTCGGTGTCTGGTGTTTTGCTTACTCAGGGGCAACAAAATGCCACCTCAGTTCAGATTGCGACACGCTCTTTACAAGCCATAGGCGGTGAGCTGGTCAAGATTAAGCAGGGCCTTACCCGAGCAATGAATCTTGGCGCGAGCAATGTGGCTGGTTTAAAAGAAGGCTTAACAGGAGCCAAAGTAAACATAGAGCGCATTCTAGACAACGCACGCTTTGATGGTAACAAGGTGATCGACAACGAGCTGACGCTCAAGCTCGACAAAGCGGATATGCGTCGTTTCTCAATTCCTGGGCTAAACATCCATCGTTTGAGTGATAAAGCGGAACAAATTCGCCTCGACTTCCCACAAGGAAACTCAGTGATGGTTGAGTTTGATGGCCTGTCAGAGGGCAAGCAAACCGTCAAGATGCTAGACCGAAGCCTGATTCCTCTTGGGCTCAGAGCCTCGTTGTCTGAGGATGGAACGATACTATTTGAATCCTCAGAGAAGGCTTATCAGCAGATGCAACAGAAGGTGATGGTCACGGGTCAGGGGCATCGTTTCCCTGCTGGGCAATCTAATGTGATGACGCTTAAAGCGGAACCAGAAGGTATTGCCGAGCTAAGCTTTGACTTGAGCTCACGCGACGGAATCAAACAGACCATCGCCAAGGTGAACCAGCACTTCCGTCAAGTACAGGTTGGGTTAGAGCAGGCGAGCGCAGTGGGTTCTGAATTGACGATGCAAATGCAAACGCTTCATAAGCAGTCTTCGGTGATTTCTGCTCACCAAGTCAAAGACAAACTTAAACTCTTCGATGAGAATTCAGGTCAGTTTTCCACAGCCTTTATGGCTCTCAATGCTCAGGCGAACGTAAAGCGTCATTCTGTGGTGGCGTTGATGAGAAGCTAAGACGGAAGCCCAGCTAAAACAATTGACCGATTTCTATTGCTCGTTTGGCTCTTCATTAATTGAAGAGCATTTTTTTGCCTAAAGAAAAGTTGCGTCAGACCAGAAAGAAGAAGTACAGGAAGCAGACGAAAGCCAGTAGCGTTGCTGATAACGTTGGGTAAATAATGTAAGAATCGCGCTTGTCAGTACGTTGAAAGCAGAGAAAAGTGAGTAGGACATTGTAGATAAGCAGTAGAGTGCTAATGGCCGTGCCTCCATTTAAAGTCAGGTTGTACAACTGGCTAAGGAATAGAGAAAGCAACACGTAGTCGATGACAATCAGCCACATAAAGGCTTTTTGTAATCGATCTTTTTTGGCGTGTCGGACCGTATATTGAGGCATGTGCTTTTACGCTTGAGTTAGTAGGCGCTGCAAGAGCGCCTGAGAGAGTTAAAGTTGTTGAAGCGCTGGCTTCGAAGGAGCTTGGGTGCCGGAAAAGTTAATCACTTCCTGGCGAATTACTGGCTGATTAAACTCTGCTTTCTGTTTTGCTTTTTGCAGTTCGCTGTCAGCTTGATTACCAAAGAAGGTTTCCAATACTTTGGCGGCTGGTGTGGTCAGTATAAACAGCTCGATACGTCGGTTCTCACTGGATTCTGGCTCATCTCCATTGAGTAAAGCGCGATCCGACATACCGGTTACTTGCAATACTCGCTCGTCGGGCATCCCACCTGAAACGAGAGTCTGTCTGGCGATATTTGCGCGTGATGCTGATAATTCCCAATTCGAACGGCGTTCAACATGACCTTTGAACCTGGTAGAATCCGTATGACCGCTAATGATCAGTGGGTTCTCTACCCGCTTAAAGACAGGCGCCAACGCAAGGAGAAGATCTTCAAAGAATGGTGTGAGTTCCGACCCGCCACGACTGAACATATGCTGCTTATAATCGTCTTGCAGAACAATCCGTAAACCCTGTGGTGTCACTGTGACATTGACATTCCCCTGAGCGCTGATTTGGCGAACCGCTTCTTTTATTACCTTCGCCAATGCTGCCAGTCGCTCTTGAGTGTCGAATGTGCCCGGGATCAGAGAATCGGTTTCCGGACCATCACCATCGCCTTGAAAGAATGAACTGACAATATGTGTCGAATCATGCCGGCTCGGTACGGAAGAGTCGGCAGCCAAGTCAATAGGAGAGATACTTTGTGAGGTATCAAACGGGTTACCGTAACTCTTGTCAAAGACGCTTGCACTTTGAAGGTGAGCCACAATCGCCTTGCGCTCTTCCTTATCGACAATCTGCATCACCCATAAGACCAAAAATAGAGCCATTAGGGCGATCATGAAATCAGCGAAAGCGACTTTCCAAGCGCCTCCGTGGAAGTCATCATCAGCGACGGTCTTGGTTCGTTTGAACACCACCTGTTCTTGTCTTTGCATTACGCCTCCTGCTCAGAGAGCCACTTCTCCATCTGATTGAATGTCGGTTTAATGTCTAACTGGATGTGCTTACGGCCGGCATCGATGGCAAGTAACGTGGGTTTTTTCGCCACATAGGCCACCAGTGTTGCTCTAACACACTCGAATGCGGTCATGTTGCGCTTTACACGTTGCGCCATAGCATTGCTGAGCGGATCAAGGCAGCAGTAACAGCCAAAGATACCAACAAATGTTCCAACCAGAGCTGCAGCGACGTGGTAGCCCACTAGGGCGATTGAGCCATCAATAGCCTGCATCGTAATGATGATGCCACCCACAGCCGCCAAGATACCAAAGCCCGGCAGTGCTTCAGCTGTTCTCTGCATTGAGCGAGAAGGCAGCAGCATTTCGGTTTGAATGGCTTCGATTTCCTGTTCCAGTAAACCTTCTAACTCGTGAGGCGACATTTGACCCATGGCCATTAAACGCAAGTTGTCAGTAATGAAAGAAATCAGCCGATAATCTGAACCGACTTTCGGGTAGGCGAGAAAGATCGAACTCTGATCAGGGGCTTCAATATGAGAGTCGAGAAACTTAAAGCCTCGGCTACGTGCTGTTTCAAGCAGGTTATTAAGTAGAGCCATCAGCTCCATGTAGTACTCATATTCTTCGCGCGGGGCGGAAATGGTAGCACGGACTTGCTGACGCATTTCTTTTAGAACTTGTGGTGGGTTACCTATGATCAAAGAACCTGCCGCGGCACCAATGATGATCAGAAATTCAGCCGGTTGCCAGATAGCGCCAAGCTTACCGCCTGCCCACATATATCCGCCAAAGACACACAGTAAGACGGTGATGGCTCCAAAAAACTTTTGCATTTGTGACTCCTAGGAGGATAAGTAGTGGTTGAGTTGTTTGAGTGCTTGTTTGTGTAGCTGACAAATCCTTGGAGGCGTCAGATCAAGCACTAAAGCGATTTCGTGAAGGTTAAGTTCGTGTTGATAAAACAGCGTCAGAAGCAGTTGATCTCTTTTCGGCAATTTATCCAGAGCGACTTCGAGACTGCGACGAGTTTGCTCATGGGACATTCCGTCATAAACAGCGTCAGATTGTGCTTCGATACCGTTCTCAATCAATTGATCAAGACTCTGCATTTCTCCGGCCAGCGCCGCATTTTGTCGAGTAAGATAATCTTGTTCGTCTGTTCCCAATGCCTTGATGATTTCAGCATCGGTCGGTTGCCTGCCAAGAGAACGCATCAGATCGCGGGTCACATCATTGAGTTCATGAGCCTGCTGACGCGTTTTTCTTGACCGCCAATCCAGCCGCCGTAACTCGTCTAATATTGCTCCGCGGATGCGACACACGGCAAAAGCAGGGAAGTTGGGATCTTCGACATTTCCGTATCGACGGCCCGCTTCCAGTAAACCAATAAGGCCAATTTGCTGCATATCTTCGATGCTACAGTGCGGTGTCGCATGAGCTCTGAGCTGATTGACGATACGGTTGACCAACACCTGATGTTTTTTGAGTAACTTGTTCTCATCAATAGGGATGGAAGGTGAACTGATTTCACCTTCTACGCCGTATTCTTCCTGAAAATTCATATCCAACATGGGCCGTGCTCCTTATTGCACGACGTATTTCGTCAGCAAGACATCATCGATGTCGCGAAGAATGTCGGTTTTTTCAAAGGCCAGCAGTACCGTTTGTTTGACCTGATTCTGCAGTAGGTTAACGGCGCCATCTTGATGAAGGTCTTCGTAGGTTTTGTCACTGAAAAGCTTAAGTAACGAATTCCGTACAACCGGCATGTAGTCATCGATATTCTGAATTCGTTCTGGACGGCGAGTTTCAATCGCGACTTCTAACATAACAAAGTGAGTCTGACGCTTACCTTTGACACTCAGAACAATTTTATCCAGTGAGTGGAAGCTAGGTGTCTGAGCTGGTTGACGTTCTTCGATGAGAAAAGCGAGAGGAGAATCTGAGAAAAATGATTCTGACTGGGGACTGTCTCCCGACTGCTTTATGAGCCAAATTCCGCCGATGACGGTTGCTGCTGAAACCAGAGCACTGGTGAGAATCATCGCTGCAAAGAGCGCGATCATTTGTTGTTTTGTCATAACCCTATTCCTAATTATGCGTGTGTGCTGAGCCAATGCTCTGATGGATCATTGGTATTGTCTGAATTGGCAAACTCGCGACTGTCGAATATATGTGTTTGATGTTCACCTTGATGAGGTGACGGGTCGCGCTCGCTTTCTCCTGAGCCAACGTTGACGTCGACATGGACAAAGTTTTGGTCTTGCAACTCAGCACGTAGCCTGTCAGAAACCTGAAGCAAGGCTTCCCTAGTTGCGGCCGCATTGGCGTTGATTTGCACGTTGAGGCGATCGCCATCAACACGAACCAGCAAGTCCAGTTTCCCAAGCTCTGGTGGGTCAAGACGGATTTTGGCTTCTTGCATACTTTGTTGTGCTTGAAGCGAGACTCTATCATGCAGCACCTGCATCATTTGCTCGCCCCATTTAGCCGCACTCGTATCGACCTTAACTGCTGCCCACTCTGCCGTTTGTACAGATGTTGTTGTAGGTTGTTGGTGAGAGACTTGAAGTTGTGTTTGTGTTGAGGCTAACGTTTGCAGAGCACTCTGTACTGATGGGCTTTGGTTGATAGGCGTGTCGATACTCAAAGGCCCGCCTGCTTGCTTGACCAATTGACTGCTGATTGTTTGTGACGTCATTTTGTTTGACGAATTTGTTACTGAAACGGGGGCGGCATTGAACGCTTGAGAACCGTCCACTGCTCGTTTTTGTTTCAGTTGCAGCGATGCCAAAGTATCCATGGTCGCAGAGTGTTCTTTTAGTAGATGAGGGCTTTCAATCGGTAGCGTAGTCGTATGATCTGAGCTATTTTCCTGCCCTAGCATTTCCTCGCTATCATCCGTGAAGGTTACGACAGTTGGTTCAGCATTTGGCTGACTGCCAGTAAGCGTCGATGCTGGTTGCCCCATGAGAGTAAAGCCAGTGTTTTGTTCGGCAGGCTGACCGAATCCACGGGCTTTTTGGATCGTACCATCAGCGGATAACTGCTCTGGTCTTTGACCTGTCATGGTGTGCAGTGAAGGTGTATTCATTGCTAGTACTCCATGGTCATGGCAAGTTGGTAAGCTTTTGCTCGCTCATGTTGAGCGTCGACAACATTAATCTCGGCTTCCAGCTCGTTGATGGCTTTATCCAGTGCGTCAAAAGCCTGTTTGTGTACCGATTTAACTTCAGTAATGACAGGCGCGAGTCGGGGATCCTTGAGATAGGGTTGATGGCTTTCTAGCAGCTCTCTTAATTGAAGATCGTAGCGTTTTAGCCCTTGCCAATCTTGGGTTTTTGTTGCGATCTGAATCAGTTTGGCGAGATGGCGAAACCGTTCAGGGGACACTTTATGCTTGCTGACCAAAACTCATCCACCCTTCTCGTATATTGTTCATGACGTGTTCCACGCTCGTGAGTTTGTCTAGGTTGTTTTGTACGCTTGCTTGATAAAGCTCGACCTGACAGAAGTCGTAGAGTTGGTGGAGGTTTTCAGCGATTTCGCCGCCGTTTTCTGCATCAAGTGCGCTGTCTAAACCAACCAAAATGTTCATACATTTGTTGATGCCAGCCCCTTTCTCAGCGAGGCGGCCCGCGGCCATGTGACCGCGGACTCGTTCGATTTCGTTGAGTAACCCATCGATCAACATCACCACCAGTTGATGTGGGTTTGCCGAGGCTGCCTGAGCATCAAGATCGACCTGTTGATAAGAGTTGTAGCCTGAATCCATTAACATAAAATCGTCTCCTGGTGGCCGTTAACCAAACATCGACATGGTTTGGTTCATTTGGCGCATAATGGTGTTCATTTGAGTAAATTGCTTGAGGTAGCGGTCGTAAGCCATATCGTATTTACGGTCCAGCACGACCTGCTTGTCGCTGATGCGATCAATGTTCTGCTTTAGTGCGTCTTTACGAGATTTAAATAGGCCGGAGGAGAATTGCAGGTAAGGCTCAATGATGGTGTCGATGCTATCCAAGAGATTGCCGTCGCCATTAAACATCGCTTCAAGATCTGCACTATTATCGATTTGAGCCTGTTCAAACTTTTCAGAATCGATCTTCATTTTGCCGTTACGATCAATCTCAATACCGACTTGACTTAGGCGCAGGCCACCGAAATCTCCACGCACAACAGACTTCACCTGGCTTTCAATGGCTCGTAGGGTAGGGTCACTGGCTAGAACAGCCCGAGTGTTGTTTTCCGTATCTACCTTGGTGTATTCGTCAACGGTCGACATCAGCTTGTTATAGGCATCAACGAACTGAGTAACTTGCTCTTTAGTGGCGTCGTTGTCACCGCTGACACTGAGCGTTAACGGCGATTCGCCAGTTTCCTGGGCCTTGCTGACAGTGATGTCGAGGCCATCGATAGCATCACTAAAGGTATTGCTGCTACCTTCGAGTTTAAGGCCTGAATCTTTGGCACCTAACCAGATAATGGCGTCTTTTGCTTCGCTAATCTGATTTAGGTTTGTGAAGGCATCTTCAAACCAACTTTGGCCGATTCCAGTTGCTGAGACTTCAATCTTGTTAGCGACCCCCGTTTCTTCACTGGAGAGCATAAAGTGGGTTTGTCCACCGGAGCGAACTAAGGTAGCGTTAACGCCCGGATTACCGGAGTCATTGTTGATTGCTGAAGTTAAGTCGGCCATAGTTGCTTTGCCGTCTCCATCACCGTCTAGAGTGGAGAGATCCAGCGTCATTGTCTCGCCGTTGATTTTAAATTCGAGCGTGCCTGTCAGCGGTATTTCAGTTGTCGGCTCTAGGTTTGCAGGCATACCCGTTGAGACTTGATGTGCTGTTGCGATCTGCTCAACAAAGATCTGGTAACTACCTGTCAGTGCTTTGGAGTCTGCACTGGCAGTGAAGAACCCCTCACTCGACACGGTTGCGCTATTTTTGATGATCCCTGATGTGCTGTTGTTCATGTCATTCACAGCGGTACGGAATTCACGCAATGCAGATTCGACTTTGCCAAGCGCATCCAGTTGAGATTGGTACTGGGAGGCCTGATTGGTGTAGCGCTGTCTAAATGACTGGACGTCGAAGGTGGCGAGTTGCTGTGCCATCGTAGCTGGATCGATTGAACTCATCAGAGTACTCCCTTGTCTTTTGTGTATGACCGTTGTGGTTCATATCGCTATCATCATTCTGATTTGATTAGAAAAATAGCAAGATGAGTGCCATTCACTTAGCTTTTAAATATCAATAAGTTATGTTTTTTTTCTTGGTTTTGCGGAAGTGTGACTTCCCATGGCTGAGTTCCGCTGTTTCCTTGAATGAAGATCAGCTTTGCTCAATGTTTTAAGGCGACCAAATGGCAGGGGTTGTTAAATGAAAAAAGCGTTTGACGAGAGACTTTAAAACCAAAAAAAGCCTCCGCAAGGGAGGCTAAAATCACTGGAGTAAAATAAATAGAAGAGTGTCTATCGCTTATTAGCGAAGTAGAGACATTGCCATGCTTGGCATTTGGTTCGTTTGAGCAAGAACCGTAGTGCCTGCTTGCATTAGCATTTGGTTCTTCGTCATGTTTGAAGATTCAACTGCGAAATCAGCATCTGTGATTCGGCCTTTCGCAGCCGCCGTGTTTTCAGACACGTTTGCTAGGTTATTGATGGTGTGCTCGAGACGGTTAATGTTTGCACCTAGTGATGAACGAACAGTGTTGATTTTATCAAATAAGCCATCAACAACAGCGATTTGAGCGTTAGAGTTAGCATTAGTATCAAGGTCACCTGTTGTAGTGAAGTCTACGTCGCCTAGTGCAGTAGACACGTCAACAGTGAGCTTCTCTGCACCTGATGCGCCGATTTGAAAATCTACTGCTGCAGCTAGTTTACCGCCAGTCAGTAGCTTTTGACCTGCACCGTATGTGGTTTCACCCATAATACGTACCGCTTCTTTCTCAAGCTCTTGATATTCTGAGTTTAGCGCTGAAAGCTCAGTGGTACCGTTTGTGCCGTTCGCACCTTGAGTAGCGAGGTCTTTCATGCGGTAAGCAATGTTAGTTAGCTCTTCTAGTGCGCCGTCTGCTGTTTGCAGCATTGAGATTGCATCTTGAGAGTTACGCATCGCAACTGACATGCCACGAGTTTGCGCTTCTAATTTGTTAGCGATAGTCAGACCTGCGGCATCATCCGCTGCAGAGTTGATACGCATACCAGTACTTAGGCGCTCCATAGCGGTTGTCAGTAGATCGTTTGTGCTGCTTAGTGTGTTCTGTGTAACGAGTGATGCGTAGTTAGTGTGCATTGATAAAGCCATTATGGTCTCCTTCGGTTTTCACAATACTCAGATTTTGGCTTCAGGGTTTCCCTGGTCACTAACAGGAGGCGGACGATAAATATCGAAGATTAATTAAAAAGTGTAAATAACGGGAATATTTAGGAATTTGGTGCTGATTTAGTGAAGCTGATTCCACTAATTGGCTCTTTTCGGTGCCAATTAGTGGATTGACTAGATGTCGTATTCGCTGGCAAATGTTTTAAAAGAGAGCGGGGTTGGGATGTCACTGAAGTAGCCAAAATAGTAACTGGCGCCGAGCAATTTATACTGGTTCAATTCTTTTTGACTTGCGACCCGGCTGGCGACCCACTTCAATTTGTATTTTTTCAAAAAACGTACGATGGGCAACAAGGCCATTCGATCTTGTTTTTCTTCCAGTGACACTGAGAGTTTCAGCATCGCAGGTTGATAGCAAGCCAGTTGTTCAAGTAAAGGGTAGGGCGGAGTGACTTCAAACCACAGTGCGTAAGCGTATTCTTCCACACACTCGATCAGGCTTTCTACCGACGAGTCAAACCCTAAAGAATGGCTGAGTTGCAGTGAAGGAATAACATGCGTGAGTGCTTTCTTATGGCAGAGGATAACTTGCTCTAAAAAATATTCACCCGGTGGCCAGATGAGTGCCTCGACTTGAAGAGGTACCACAACATTGCTGATCAAATCTGGATGAAACGTTTCTAGCTGAAAGTGAGTTTGGCGCAGTGCTAGGTACAGGCTGAACAAGTCAAGACAGTATTTTACCTGTTGAGAAAGGTTGAATTGATACACACTTTGTTCGCCATCACCGCCAAACCTAAGGGTCAGGTGTTGAAATTCGACTTCACCAGAGTTCGCTGCGCGGATCGCTTGACATGCATGTCGGATGTCATTGTGAATCAGCGCTTGATGGATGAGTTGATCGTCTTCGGTTTCAAGGTGTTCTTCCATGAGTTTGGCGATGTAGCTATACATCGCCTGATGTGAGTTGAGGTTAGCCAAGGTTACCTACCACGTTGATTTGTTTTGTTTCTGGTATTTCGTTATATGACAATACCGCCAATCCCTGAGAAAACGTACGAGCATAGCGGGCAATCAGCGGTCTAAGCTGCGGCATAACCAGAAGTATCGGTGCCAAGCCTTGTTGTTTTAGCTGTTGTTTTACCAAAGGTAAGTTTTGTTGGAATTGAGCCAGAATATTGGGCTCAACAGGGAAACTGTCTAGATTGACACTGCCACTGGCTTGCGCCTGCTGAAGAGAGGTTATCAGCATTTGTTCCAGTTCATCGGAGAGTGCATACACCTTCAGTTCCACCTTCTGCCCAGCGATCAAGCTCACGAGGGTTCGGCGCAACGCACAACGCACGTCAGCCGCGAGAAGTATCGGATCTTTGGTGTTTTCAGACGACTCAAGCATGGTGTTGGCAATGGTACGGATATCTTGTAGAGGTACCTGATCCAGTAGCAGTTGACGATACACTTTCAGCTGCTGTGCTGGGTTGAGTGCTGCACCGAGCGCTTCCGCTAATTTCGGCGCTTGTTGGGTTAGCCTCTGCATCATGGCATCGACATCGTCGTGATTAAACAGTTCTGAAAGGTGGGTTTTGATCACTTTGCTGATATGGGTTGCGATGACAGTCGCATCATCTACCACCTGATAACCCATATTTAACGCTTTGGCTTTATCTGTATGCTCAATCCAGACCGCTGGCAACTGGTAGGCGGGATCACTGCCGAGGATACCATCGACTTCGCCATACGTTTCGCCAACCGCAATCGCCATCAATCGCTCTGGCTCAATAAAGCCTTGCTCTATCGTTTCGCCATTGAGTGAAATGGTGTACTGGTTGGGTTTGAGACTCAGGTTGTCACGAATACGCACTTCTGGTAGCAAGAAGCCGACTTGCTCAGACAGGTTACGTCTTACACCACGAATGCGTTGGGTGAGGGGCGCGCCCTGTTCCTTATTGACCAGGTGAGCCAGTCGGTAACCAAGAGCCAGCGATAGCGTGTGCACATGTGGAATGTCTTCCCAACTGAGTGGGGTTTCTTCCTGCTGCATGGCTTGAGTGAGTACTTCGACGTCTTCAATTTGAGAATCATGAGCCGGGTTCTTGCGCTGTCGCCAAGCTGCAAATCCGAGCACCGCGGCAAAAGTAAAGAAGGCGAGGTGAGGCATGCCAGGCACCATGCCGATAATTAACATCACCGCAGCCACCGTAAACAGGGTCGCGGGTGAAGCCAATAACTGCTTTTGCATAGTTTCTGACATATCATTATCGCTGTCGTTGATACGAGTAACGATAATGGCCGCTGCGGTTGCCAAAAGTAGTGATGGTATTTGGGCGACTAAGCCGTCACCAATAGTGAGTAATGCGTAAGTTTTAAACGCTTCAGAAGTGGTGAGTCCGTGTTCAAACACACCGATGCTGATACCGCCAGTGATGTTAATAAACAGGATCAGTAATCCGGCGATAGCATCCCCTCTAACAAACTTTGACGCACCGTCCATAGAACCGTGGAAATCGGCTTCATTAGCCACTTCACGCCTACGCTGACGGGCGGCTTCCTGATCGATCAAACCTGCATTGAGGTCGGCATCGATTGCCATTTGCTTGCCAGGTAAAGCGTCAAGTGTGAAACGCGCTGATACTTCTGAAATACGTTCGCCACCTTTGGTGATTACTACGAAGTTGATGATCATCAGGATGACGAAAATCACCATACCGACCACATAGTTGCCACCAATGACTACTTCACCAAAGGCCTGAATGACTTTACCTGCAGCATCGCCTCCGTTGTGACCTTCGAGTAGGACGACTCGAGTTGAGGCAACGTTGAGCGTCAGGCGTAATAGGGTTGCCACTAGCAAAATGGTGGGGAAAATGGAAAAGTCGAGGGGGCGCTTAGCGGTTGTACTGACCAACAGTACCAAAATAGCGAGCACGATATTAAAAGTGAACAAGGCATCCAGTAGCAGGGGTGGCAGCGGCAGGATGACCATTGCCAGCACCATAAGTAAGACTAGCGGAATACCGACAAAGCCTTTTGTGGAATCTTGTATCTGTTTTAACCGATTGAGCATAGGTGGGTGTCCTTGGGTAAATACGGATGATCAGTGTTGCAAATGCTTTGGAATAGCAAAATGGGGCAAAGGCATCGGCTTATCGCCATTGCCGGTACGGAATGCTTTGAGTTGCATGACATACGTCAGAATATGCGCCACCGCGATGTAGAGCTGGCTTGGTACAGCCTGTTCGATCGCCGTGGTGTAGTAAATAGAACGGGTCAGCGGTGGCGAGTTGATGATTTCAACCTGATTTTCACGGGCGATACGTTGAATATGCATCGCTGTTTCATCCACGCCTTTGGCGACCACAAATGGAGCGTCTGATAACGCAGGGTCATATTTCATCGCGACGGCGTAGTGGGTCGGGTTGGTGATGACCACATCGGCAGTCGGTACCATTTTATCGATTTTACGCCGAGCAAATTGTTGCTGAATCTGACGAATACGCTGCTTGACCTCAGGCCGTCCTTCATTATTTTTGTACTCTTCTTTGAGCTCCTGCTTGGTCATTTTGAGCTCTTTCATGTGCTCCCAACGTTGATAGGGGATGTCAATAACGCCGAACAGCAGTAAGGCAAACCCCATCATTAGCAGACCATCGAACAGGATTTGCATTACGGAAATGACACCTTGCTCCAGCGACAGTCTCTGCATACCGAGTAAGGGTTGCAGGTGATTATCAAGATAGCCATATAGCACGCCAAAAATGACCAGCACTTTGAGGGTCGATTTGAGGAGTTCAACCAGAGAGCGGGTTGAGAATATCCGTTTGATACCGCTGAGTGGATTAAGCTTACTCAGTTTAGGAAAAGCGTTCGCTAAACGAAACATCCAGCCACCCAGTACCATAGTGCTAGTAAGCGTTACCGCAATAATCACGATAAACATAGGTAGAAGCAGAGTAATGATCATGCCGAGGCTATGTCCGAGCTGCTCCACCATTTGCTTCGGGTTCGCTAAGTCTTGCTTCGTCAATGTCATGTTAAAACGAAAAATACCAGCAATACTGTCCCAAATCACTGGGAGCTGACTGGAGAAGTACACGGTGACCGCGAGAAAAATTGCGGCGGTCGTGAATTCTTTCGCTCTGGGTATCTGACCTTCCTGACGCGCTTTCTTGAGCTTCTGCGGTGAGGCTTTTTCTGTTTTGTCCTGAGAAGATTGCTCGCTCATCCGCCCCCCGCCATGAATTGGTTGAGAAAACGCAGTGTGTCGTTGACCAGTACTGTATATCGGCTCGGCACACCTGACACCGAAATGAGCACGCTGAACAGGCCAAGCAGCATGGTCATTGGAAAGCCTAACGCATAGACATTGAGTGAAGGGGCAGCACGGTTCATCACGCCAAAACTGATGTTCGCCAATAGCATAGAAACAATTGCCGGGAGGGCGAGTGCCAGTGCAGAAGCGAACATCCAGCCAAATAAATTAACGATGCCTTGCAAAGAAGCTGAAGTCAGACCGGAGCCGACTGGCCAAACAACAAAGCTTTGGATAAGGACATCAAGCACCACCAAATGACCTTCGAGAGATAAAAACAATAAGGTGCAAAAAATCAGAAAAATACGACCAAGAATTGCTACGGACATGCCGTTGACAGGGTCGTTCATCATTGCCATGCCTAAGCCCATCTGCATGGAGACAATCTGGCCCAGCGTCGTAAAAATGGTAAACAGCATATGCAAAATCAGGCCAAAGAACAGTCCCCAAATGGCTTGTTCAAAAGCGAGAAACAGCGAAGTCATCGAGAAAAACTCGATCGCTGGCATTGGCGGCATCAAAGGAGCGGAGATCATCACAATCGACAGTGCCAGTAAGCTACGCACCCAGACGGGTATCAATGAGTCACCAAAGAAAGGCATGGAGATAAATACCGCACCAATGCGGAAAAAAGGCCACCATAGCTGCCCAAGGAGGCGAGAGATTTCTGCGAAGGTAACCTCCATCAGCCAATCATTCCTGGAATATTGTGGAACAGGTAGTCGAACAGTTCCATGATTTTACGTAGCATCCAGTGCCCAGCAAAAATTACCATGAGTAACGTGACCAGAAGCCTTGGTAGAAAGCTCAGTGTTTGCTCATTGATTTGCGTGGCGGCCTGAAAAATTGCAATTCCAAGGCCGACAATCAGGCCAGGCACAACCAGTACTGCGACCATAGTGATGATCAGCCATACCGCATTGGAAAACAGGGTGACGGTCATTTCTGGTGTCATGCGAACTCCTGTCTACCCAAAACTGGCGGATAATGTGCCGACCGTCATCGCCCAGCCATCGACTAGAACAAACACCACCAGTTTGAATGGAAGTGAGATGATCAGCGGTGATAGCATCATCATACCCATTGCCATCAGGACACTGGCGACGACAAGGTCAATGATTAGAAACGGAATAAACAGCATGAAGCCGATTTGAAAAGCGGTTTTGAGCTCACTGATGACAAAAGCGGGCAGTACCACTGCAAACGAGATGTCCTCCAACGCGGTATCGAGCGGCTCATTAGCAATGCGCAACATTTGTTCCAAGGATGTTTGCTGAGTTTGTGCCAACATGAAGTTTCGTACGGGCTTTTCTGCGACTGAAAACGCCTGCATTAAGGTAATTTCCCCTTTGTCGTATGGCTGGAAAGCATTTTGGTAAATATCTGTCCAGACAGGGCGCATGATCAGTAGGGAAAGCGCGAGTGCAATACCCACCAATACTCGGTTCGGTGGGCTTTGTTGGAGCCCTAAAGCCTGACGAAGGATTGCAAGAACCACAATAATGCGAGTAAAGCTGGTGGCCATCAGAATAAAAGCAGGGAGAAAACTCAACGCGGTCATCAATAACAGAATCTGCAGTTTTACACTGTATTCTTGCTGAGTAGCTCCGTCACTGACAGACAAAATGGTTAAGCCTGACTCATTCGCAACAGAAGGGAAAGCGAAGAGCAGGCTAACCAAGCCGATTAGGATCCCCCATCCTTGCAAGGAAGGTGACTTAGTCATGTTTCAGTGAACCCTTATTCAACTGCAGAGGTCAGAGCCGAATCGACAATATCAATCAATCTCAGGCCATATTTTTCGTTCACAACCACCACTTCAGCATGGCCCATCAACGATCCGTTGACTTTAACATCGAGGGGCTCGCCATTGAGTTTATCAAGCTCAATAACACTGCCTTCGCCAGCTTTCATTAGATCGCCCAAAGCAATATCTTTACTGGCGACTTCCAGAGTGACGGTAACCGGAATATTTTTGAAAAAGCTCAGATCACGTTCTGGTGTTGGTACCGCGGCATCGAGAATATCGGTGTGTGAATCTTCCAGTTGAAAATCATCAAAGTTCAGCTCTTCGCCATTAAATGTGGCAGTTTCTGTTGTCTCACTCATTAAAAAGAGTCCTTATCGTGATTAAGAATTAAAACTAGTTGCCCATCATTCTCTGCAACTCGACCAGAAAAAAGCTGTTCTTGGCCAATGCTCACAGGAGCGGAAGACAATAACTCGATGGGTAATATATCGTTAGGTTGCAGTGAAATGACTTCACTGAGCGGCATGGTTTTTTTACTAAGTAAGACATTGAGTTTGACGGGAGTCGAAGTAAGAGATTGGCAGAATGGCTCGTACATGGACTCTTTGGGTTGCAAATCCAATTGTTCGGTTAAGGTGGCGACAAGCTGTTCATCTAGCTTAAGGTGGATGGTACCTTGGTGGTCGTTGAGGTTGGCGTCAATGGTGGCGTGAAGGCCTGTCCCTTGTGCTGGCTCAAATTCACAGTCAGACCACATTTCTTCGGGTGCCAACCAGTTAATAATCAGTCTGCCAATTTTTTCCTGAAGTCGTAAATCACTGTTATTGAGTGAACTATGGCTTCTTTCCATCCTTGCGTTGTAAAAGCTATCAGCTAATTTAATCAGTATCTGACTATCGGTATAGATAAATACTCGCCCACCCTCGTCATGCCTAAAAGTACTGATAAAAGACTTATCCATTTCACTTGGTGTAAAAGTATGCAGTGAAACTTGATTTATATTGACATCTGCGTGATGTGTTTTTAACCAGTTTTGCAGCTCATAAGTCAGGCCGTTACACGAGGTGGATATTAAATCATCCAATCTGTCTCGAATTACGTGAATAGGTTTCCCTAAAGATTCTATGCTTAGAGTCTGATAGTCTGGAATAGATATCTTGCTGCTACTTTCCATTTATATTTTACCATGTCTTGACAAAGCGATTTTTAAATTTTCTAACTCAATTGGCGCAAGTCTACATAGAAAAATTTGTTATAAATAACCCCGTTTTATAAAATTTGTGACTTTACTCCATATGTTGATTTTAAGTCGTAATATATATCTTCTCATAAAAAATAAAACAGGTTAGTTTTCGATGTATACAAATGACGAATGATGATTTCTAGTTGTTATCAGTTTGTTGTTCTGTTTTATCTTTTTGGTTTTTAATGATTTTATTGATTTGTTACATGTTAATTACATTGTGCCAGTGCCTGAGGGTGGTGGTCGAAATGTAGACAATTATAAATTCACGAATTCAATGATATATCTTATTTAATTCTAATTAGATGATTCTTCTTTTTATTTAATGGCGCTCATATAACATCATGAATACTAAAGCTCAGAAAATATATTTATTAGCTTTACTCTTTCATTGTTCTTCTTTTGCTGACACTGAAGTAGAAGTTCCTATGGATGAAGTAGATTGGGTTTATAAAGGGAGTAGCTTAGCGTGTAATTTGGAGTATGAAGACTCTTCCTATGGGAAGTTTTATTTCCGCTCTGAAGAAGTGGGAAACATATATTTCCATACACAAGTAGAGAAGAATAATAAAAACTGGAATAGTGGGAAGTTATATAGTTATCCAGCGCCATGGAGTAATGAAAATGAACTTCTACTCATCAGTCAGAATGCGACTATTAATAATCAGCATTCTACTTTTAAGCATAATATGGCTGAATTGTTGAATAACATGGAAGCTGGACATTGGATAAAGTTTGCTTTTAGCGGAAGAAACGCTTCCGATTATAGAGCCTATATTCTCCCGACGATTCGAATTCAGACTGCTCTCACCCAATTTCGTCGCTGCCAATCCTCCTTACCAAGTATGTCCTATGCTCAAGCACGAAATATCACTCTCTCATTTGAGTTTGGCCAACGCCAACTAACCACCCAACAAACGAATACGCTTGATGCACTAAACACCTATCTTCGAGCCGATAACAATATCAGTAAAATTCTCATTGATGGTTATACCGACAACATTGGTTCCAAGGTGGCTAATTTAACCATCTCAAAGCAACGAGCCGAGTTGGTGGCTAAGGCACTTAAAAAATACGGTATAGAGGACGCAAGAATAGAAGTACGGTCTCATGGTCCTCGGTACCCCATCGCCAGTAATGCAACACCAGAAGGGCAAGCGAAGAATCGTCGTGTGACGTTAAGACTGGTACGCAATGATGAAGCAGTAATACCCACAAAAATTAAAAAAATTAACGAAATGGAAAAGGCTTAAAAATGACAGAGACAAATATCTTGTTAGTTGAGCCAAAGGATGAATTTGCTCAGCCAGTCATTAGAGTGTTAGAGGATTCAGGTTATCGAGTGACTCACGCTCGGACGGGGCGAAGTGCGCTGCTTGAAGGCGCGATGCCCATTACTTTGGTGAGTTCAAACCTGCCTGACATGTGTGTCAGAGAATTCGTCAGTTGTCATCAAAAGACATCGAGTAATGGAGTGGCTATAGCAATTGTTGAACAAGAGCAGGGAATTTTAGCCGCTGAAACCATGAAGGCTGGCGCGACGGATTATCTGCTTCGTCCTTTTGAAAATAGTCAGTTAGTCAACCTTTTACGCCGCGTTGAAGTGATTGGTAAACCAATGGCCAACATTGTTGCCGAGTCATGGCGGAGCAAACAGGTACTTCAGCTCGCTCACCGTGCAGCGTGTACGAATGCCAGTGTCTTGGTGACGGGAGAATCCGGCACCGGTAAAGAAGTGTTGGCGCGTTACGTCCACGAACATTCTCCACGCTCAAGTGGCCCATTCATCGCTGTAAACTGTGCCGCTATCCCCGAATCTATGCTTGAAGCTGTGTTGTTTGGCCATGTCAAAGGGGCTTTCACTGGGGCAACTCATTCTCAAAGCGGCAAGTTCGAAGAAGCGAATAATGGAACCATACTGCTGGATGAAATCGGTGAGATGACGCCTGCGGTTCAGGCCAAGCTTCTGCGTGTACTTCAAGAGCGCGAAGTAGAGCGAGTAGGCAGTCATAAGCCGATTCAACTTGATATTCGAGTGATTGCGGCGACAAACAAAGATCTGCGCGAAGAAGTGAAAAATGGCACGTTCCGCGAAGATCTTTACTATCGATTGGATGTATTACCCCTGCATTGGCCTCCTCTACGAGAGCGCAGTGAAGACATCTTACCTATCAGTCAGTTTTTTATTAACAAATATCAGGATGGCAGCCAATGTCATCTCTCCCAAGATGCCATGATGGCTCTTAGCCAGTATCACTGGCCTGGCAATATCCGAGAGCTGGAAAATGTTATCCAGCGTGCTTTGGTTATGCGACACGGTGACTACATTACCGCGCATGATCTGATGCTACCAGTTGAGCTCATCAGCCCAGTTGAAACAGCCACGCCTTCACAGAGCATGGGGCATGTTGAGGCTAAAAAACAGGCTGAATACCAGTACATTCTTGAACAACTTCGCCAGTATGGCGGCAATCGAACCAAGACGGCAAACGCACTTGGTGTCACAACGCGCGCTTTGCGCTACAAACTAGCGGCAATGCGCGAACAAGGTATTGATCTACAGTCGGCTCTAGGCTCGGCTGCTTAAGGAGGATAAGTTATGGCAAGTCAACCAATAAACAGTGCAATGACCGCAGAACAGCTAATGCTATCCAAAATGGATGCAATGCGTACTCAGATTCAACCCGAGTTCGCGGTTTCTGCCAATCCACTTGATGTGCAGCAGGTGAATCAGCCTCTCTCATTTTCCACCGCAATGACCAATGTGCTTGATACGGTTAATCAACACCAGTCGGCAGCCAGTCAAAAAATGACCGCAGTAGAGACAGGGAAAAGTGATGATTTAGTCGGAGCTATGATCGCTAGCCAGAAAGCCAGCCTGTCGTTCAATGCATTGATGCAGGTACGTAACAAGGTCGTGACCTCGTTTGAAGATATTATGAAGATGCCGGTGTAATCCATGTCAGACTTAACAACACAAGTTGCAGGTGGTGGAACATTTAGCGCTGCCAGTACGCAAACTTCCTCGACTCGGGGAATGGAAGATTTTACTCATAAATTAAAACAGTTGTGGTCAAACAGTCAGAGAAATCTGGTTCTGTCTGCTGTGCTAGCTGCCATTGTAGCGGCCATCATTGTGGTGGCCCTTTGGAGTTCAACGCAGAGCTACCGTCCGTTGTACAGTCAACAAGAAAGATTTGATACTGGTGAAATTGTTTCTGTTCTTGAATCCGAAGGTATCAATTACCGACTTCAAGAGCAAAATGGCCAAGTATTAGTGCCCGAAGGTGAAGTGGCTAAGATCAGAATGTTGTTGGCGGCAAAGGGTGTGAAAGCCAAGCTACCAACAGGTTTGGACTCACTCAAAGAAGACAGCTCGCTTGGCACCAGTCAGTTTATGGAAACTGCGCGCTATCGCCATGGTTTGGAAGGTGAATTGGTACGTACCATCATGTCTCTCAATGCAGTTTCCAATGCTCGTGTTCACCTAGCCATACCGAGACAAACGCTCTTTGTGAGACAAAACAGCGAAGCGCCTTCAGCATCAGTCATGCTTGAACTTAAACCGGGTGAAGATTTGAAGCCGGAGCAGGTCGAAGCGATCATTAATCTGGTTGTTGGCAGTGTGACAGGAATGAAGCCTGAGCTAGTCTCTGTGATTGATCAATATGGTCGCTTGCTCAGTGCCGATGTTGCCTCTGCGGAAGCCGGTAAGGTCAATGCCAAATATCTTGAGTATCAGAAGAACGTTGAGAAACAAATTATTCAGCGCGCGTCCGACATGCTAACTCCGATTGTTGGCCCGAGTAACTTTCGCGTGCAAGTGGCGGCGGATCTGGACTTCAGCCGGGTGGAAGAAACTCAAGAAATCCTGGATAACACGCCGATCGTCCGGAATGAGCACACCATCTCCAACAATTCGGTTGATCAGATTGCGTTAGGTGTTCCGGGAACATTGAGTAATCAGCCACCTGTAACCGGTGAAGTCCCGACCCAAGATAGCCAAAACACCAATGCTCGCTCTGAAGTCAATCGTCAGTATGCAGTGGGAAGTAGCGTGCGACGCACACACTATCAGCAGGGCCAGATTGAAAAGCTTAGTGTTTCTGTCTTGCTCAATGAGGCCGCGGCGCCGAATGGTACCGCTTGGACTGCGGACGAAAAAGCTCAGATTTCCACTATGGTCACAGATGCCGTGGGTATTGCCGCTGAGCGTGGCGACAGCCTCAGCTTAATGAGTTTTAGCTTTACACCACTCGCGATTGAGGCGCCACCGACCATTCCTTGGTGGCAAGACCCAACGATTCAGCAGCCAATGCGCTATGTGATTGGTGGCATGTTAGGTATGGCGATGATTTTCTTCGTGCTGCGTCCACTTATCATGCATTTGACCGGTGCGGACCTACGCTCTCAAGAGCTGGAATTTGCCGATCCACAAGAAGAGCCTATCTTCGACAATCTGCAAACACGTGAAGAGCGTGAACGTGAAGAGGCACTGAATCGCAAACTATCAGAAAAAGGTATTGCCGCTTCCTCTGGTTTAGATGTGGGTAATGATATGTTACCGCCAGCCGGTTCCCCACTAGAGATTCAGTTGAAACACCTACAGTTAATTGCCAACGAAGAACCTGAACGAGTCGCCGAAGTATTAAAACAATGGGTAAATGTGAATGAACACAGCAGAGTTAAAGCAAAAAGCAACGCTTAGTCATGTAGAACAAACCGCTCTGGTTCTTCTCGGCATGGGGGAAGATGCCGCAGCCAAAGTGCTGCGACACTTTACCCGGGACGAAACCCAGCGTGTGACCAAAGCAATGGCGAAATTGAGTGGGATAAAAAGTGATAGTGCCAACGGCGTTATCCAGCATTTCTTTGAAGATTTTCGTCAACATAGCGGTATTCGTGGTGCATCGAAAGAATACCTGTCGAATACACTGCGTAAAGCGTTGGGCAATGACTTAGCCAAGGGGCTTCTTAATAACCTATATGGTGATGAGGTCCGCAATAATATGCAGCGTTTGCAGTGGGTGGAAGCTGAGGTCTTAGCAAGATTTATCTCCCATGAGCACCCACAGATGCAGGCGATTTTTCTGGCTTATCTGCCCCCAGAAAGCTCATCCGCTGTGCTTAAGTATCTGCCGGAAGACCATCATGATGAACTTCTGTATCGGATTGCTCAGCTTCAGGATATCGATCATCAGGTTGCAAGCGATCTGAACGACCTGATTGAACGTTGCATTGAGCAGGTATCGGTTAGTCAGAGTGCACCGTTATCTGGAGTCAAGCAAGTGGCGGATATTATCAATCGCTTTGAAGGTGACCGTGGTTCACTGATGGAAATGCTCAAGTTGCACGATGAAGAAGTGGTGAGTGAAATTGAGCTGAACATGTTCGACTTTATGGTATTAGGTCGTCAGAGCGAAGAAACCATGGACCGATTGGTTCAGCAAGTCCCACTTGAGCTTTGGGGCTTGGCCCTGAAAGGGGCAGAGATTCTTCTTCAGCAATCCATTAAGAGCGCAATGCCGCAGCGCATGGTGAAAGCGCTCGAAGATGACATGGAAATTCGTGGCGCGGTGCCACTCAGTCGAGTTGAGCGAGCTAGGCAAGAAATCATGCAGATCGTACGTGAACTGGATGAGGCGGGTGAAATCGAACTCTTGCTTTATGATGAACCGACAGTGGAGTAAGGCATGTCAGTAGTGAAATCAAGTTTACTGCAAGTCCCAGCATCAGGTTATCGTATTCATCGTTTTCCGCCACTGGCGCAGCCAATGGCAAGCGATGATGAATTTGCCATCGATGATTCCTGGCAGGAATCCCAGATAGACCTTCAACAAAAGCTTGAAGAAGGCTTCCAGACTGGTCTCGAACAGGGGCATGAAGAAGGTCTTCGTCAAGGATTAAGCCAAGGGAAGCAGCAAGGCTTGTTGGAAGGCCAGAAAGAAGGGTTCCAGAAAGGCTTTGTATCTGGTGAACAATCAGGCAAACAGGCATTTCTTGAAGCAGCCAAACCGGTGAATGAGCTTTATCAAACCCTGTCACGTTGGCAGTCTGAGCGCGAGCAACAACAACGTCACATTATTTGCGAGCTGGTACAGAAAGTCGCACAACAGGTAATTCGAGCAGAGCTGACTTTGATGCCACAGCAAATTCTGGCACTTGTTGATGAAACACTTGAGGCAATGCCCGGAAAAACAGAGAAGGTGACGGTTCATCTTAACCCACAAGATCTTGACCGCATCACTCAAATCAATGCGGAATTGCCGAAAGAATGGAAGCTGGTCGCCAATTCAGAACTGCCGACTGGCGGGTGTCATTTGGTGACCGATGATGCTGAGGCGGACGCCAGCTGTGACTCGCGCTTACAAGCGTGCATGGATAACGTTAAAGAGCATTTGCTTGAAGAAGTGACACCAGCAGCAGAAGGTCATAATGAGTAATACGCTTGCTTTTGAACTCCTCTCTGAACGAACCAGTGAAGCGATAGCTTCACTGGATTCCATTCCTGTGGCGAGGGTCACGGGGCGGCTAGTGAAAGTAACCGGACTCATGCTTCAAGCGGTGGGGTGCCGTTTTAAGCTTGAGCAACGTTGCCTAGTTGAAACTGCAGAAGGTGACATGATTGAAGCGCAGGTCGTGGGTTTTGATCATACCATCGCTTATCTGATGCCCATTCGCCGCCTCGGTGGTTTGTTCGCGGGAGCGAAAGTGGTGCCGCTGGATGGGGACAGTACGGTTCAACTCAGCGACAACTGGATGGGACGAGTCGTCAATGGTCTAGGTGAAACTCTTGATGACGGCCCGGCATTACAAGGTGGTGATCGGGTATCTCTTGAACCTAAGCCGATCAATCCACTTAAGCGCAGGCCTGTTGATTCACCGCTCAATGTTGGGGTACGAGCGATTAATGGCTTGCTTACGGTGGGTAAAGGCCAGCGTATTGGGTTAATGGCTGGTAGTGGCGTGGGAAAAAGTGTTTTGATGGGAATGATCACTCAAAATACAGAAGCCGATGTCATTGTGGTGGGCCTTATTGGTGAGCGGGGCCGTGAAGTGCGTGAGTTCATTGAATCGAACCTCACCCCCGAAGCGCGTGAGAAAGCCGTTATTATCGCAGCACCGGCAGATGAATCACCTTTAATGCGTCTTAGAGCCACACTGTTATGCCATCGAGTGGCTGAGTATTTTCGTGATAAAGGTAAAGATGTCTTATTAATGATGGATTCTTTAACCCGTTACGCGATGGCTCAGCGGGAAATTGCGCTTTCTCTGGGGGAGCCGCCTGCCACACGTGGTTATCCACCATCGGTGTTTAATGTCTTGCCACAGTTACTTGAGCGTGCTGGGAACAGTGAAAACCAAAACGGTAGTCTGACTGCCATCTATACCATTCTTGCCGCAGGTGATGATCAGCAAGATCCGGTGGTCGACTCGGCTCGCGCCATTCTTGATGGTCATGTTGTTTTATCACGTAAATTGGCAGAGCAAGGGCACTACCCAGCGATTGATATCAATGCATCAATCAGCCGTTGTATGACGGCTTGCGCGCAGCCTGCACATTTGACTGTGGCTAATGAATTTCGCAGGGCCTACTCGAACTACCTTCAGGTTAAAGATTTATTGCCACTTGGAGGTTACCAACCAGGGCAAGATCCTGAACTGGATCGCTCAGTGGCTTTGTATCCACAATTGACCGAGTACCTTCAGCAAGCGGCAGATTGTTCTGTGGATTTTCCTCAAAGCCTGACAGAGCTGGCACAGCTGTTTCAATCAAACTAGGAAGTAACGTATGGAAGCAAAATTGCGTGCTGTGGAGAAGTTTCAGAAAATTCAGCGAAAACATCGAGATAGGATGTCAACGCAGTTGGAATCGCTGCGTCAACAGCACACACTAGCCCAGCTGCGTTTACAACAGCTTATGGACCTCAAAAGCCAGACTCAGCCACGATCGAGTACTGCAACGTCTTTGCACCGAGAGGCACTGCTCAATCGCAGTCGTGTCGATCAGATGCTTCATAGGTTGATTGTCCATCAGGAGCACGAGCAGGAGGTAATGCAAGCGCAGTGCACATCATTGCAAAAGCAGCTGGAAATTAAACATTTTAGAGTTAAAGGTCTAGAAAGCACCCTTAAAGGTTGGAAGGAAGAGCACAATTCTGACATTCGATATAAGGAAGAGCTCGCGTTAGAAGAGATTATCAATAGCCGATTCGTGCAAAAAGCTCAATAATTCGTCACCCGCAAGGCTTTGCGTCACCTTAAACGGCATCAAGCCTAATTAACCTAAGGAAGGAGAGAAAGGTTGGTATGCTTAAGTTAAGAGATGCAAATGTCCTTATTATCAAAGAATTTCCCAACAAAAACATCAGTATATCTAGTCTTATGCTGTCATTGGGAATCAAACAACACAAGATAATCCATCTTAATTCTCCTCATGAAGCGCTCAATCGGACGTTCCATGGTCGGTTTGATATTCTGATTTGCGATCAAAGCTTTCGCAAAAACACCGTAAAGTCACAGGATGTGGTTCTTGAGCTGAGGAAAGCGAATACCATTGATGAGCGTTCGACAATCATTATGGATTGTTCTGATAGCAGTCTCCGTGACAGTTCTTACTACTTGGGTGATGTTCACCTTAAACCTGAGGATAATCAGCGAGATATTAGCGTTTTGATCCGCAAGGTGTTTGAGAAGAAGAACAAAGTATGGCCGCTGTTGCAGCGTAACGATCTTGAATGTGCTGACGAGATAGCAAAACGCTACCAATTCTTTGAGCAGCACTACGTTGAGTATCAGTACGATTTCAAACTCAATCGAGCTCATCACCATCTGGTGAAACGTGAGCTTAAGCAAGCAACTGAGTTATACGGAGCCTTGATAAAAGAAGCCGGTAAGCGAGATTATTCCCTAGAGATTAGCCTGTTTCTCAATGCTCTGGTGTTAAATGCGCAGTCAGACGACGCACTAGAACTGTATAACAAGTTTAATTCAGCCAAGTTTCAACTCGGTCAGCCATTTGATGAGATAGGAACGTTGCTGATGTTGAAAAATGGCAACATCCAGGAGGCTTATCGCTTGCTGAGTCGGTCAGGCTCACGCTGGGGTCTGAATTTGGCTCAGCAGACATCGTTGGCGCTGATGAGTATTACCGCCGGCCGACATGATGATGCTTTGGTGCATTTTTCCTCTGGTCTTAATGCGGCCAAGCTGATTAACCGAGGTGTTGCCCAACACACACTAAATTATCTGTTTGCGTTGTTAATGCTTTGGATGCGAAGTGAAGAAGGGAGCGGCTTGTATGGGAAGAAGTTTGACCAGGTTGTTAAAGAAATTTCTCGCTATAAGCTCACAGAGAGCGAAAGCCAGCATTTGGCGTTGATTCAACTCCATGCTGAATTTCTTACGGGGGCTCGTCAAAGTGCAGAGTCTGTATTGGATAGCTTTACCCGCAAGCTGGACAAAGTGAGTAGTGTGGCGAAAATCCACGCACTGTACCTTTCTACTGGGCTATCCAACAAAGATAATTTGACCCTCATTGTTGATAATCTTATCCATCATGACAGCGTGTTCATGTTTGACCCCCTTCCACCAGTTTGTGCGGCGTTGGTTAAATGTATTGCCTTTAAACAATTTGCCAGTGACATGAAGCGTTTTCATCGCGAGAAAGTTGCGGAGTAATTTTCTCGCTGTTTTTCGTACCAAAATAGGCAAAGCGACCTGTTTTGACCTGCAATTAAATTCGATTTTTATCTCTGGGATAAGGTTTCCGAATTGGAAACCTGCCTCTTTTCGCGTTGTTCTGCCCTGATAGAATTCCTTGCACTTGAATGATTGTAAGACTGTGTCATTGAGAAAATATGGAATCTAATCACTTAACCGTTATGGTCACAGGCATTGATGGGACGCGCTTTTTTAATCTTTCGTTCCGCGCCATAACCGGGATTAAGTATTCTCTGTTATTCATTGTTGTGGTGTTTTGCACGCTGCTTGGGCTTTTGTCTATGCTCGCTGGGGATGCCTCAGATTCTGAGCGAGAAAAAAGTGAGTTGTTGAGTAAGACCTATTCTCTTGAGAAAGAGTTGGTACGTTCTCATGAATTTCAGAGTGATTTAGAGAGCCACCTGACAAAGAAGAAGAATGATCTCGCTTATGTGACGGACAAGCTGCGTGATATTGAGTCTGCGTTGGCGCTTTCTAACGAGTCTTTAGATTTAAGAGATCGAGTGGATAGTGCCGCACTTAGTACCGCTGTTCGTCACCAAATGATGCAGTTGATACCCAATGGTCGACCTGTGAAATCTGGTTATCTTTCTTCCCATTATGGCCGCCGGGTACATCCCGTAACCAAAATGAAGACTATGCATCATGGTATTGACTATGCGGTGAATGCAGGTACGCCAATTTATGCTCCTGCAGATGGCATTATTGAAGTGGCGAGAAAGAGTAATAAAGGCTCAGGTAATTTCTTAAAACTAGCGCACTCATTTGGCTTTACTTCTTCTTATTCTCACTTGAGTGCATTCAAGGTGCAACGTGGAGATTACGTTAAAAAGGGTGATTTGATTGGCTTGTCAGGTAACTCTGGGTTGTCGACTGGGTATCACCTTCATTATGAGGTTCGTTTGGTGGGGCGCTCTCTGGATCCTTTGCCTTTCACTAAATGGGAAATGAACAACTTTGACTCGATTTTCGAATCGAATAAGGACGTAAAATGGGATTACTTGGTAAACAGAATAGAGAATCAAATAGCCACTGCTCTCAAACTGTCATCGCGGAAGGAGGCTACATTGAAGGACAACTCAAGCTTACTTGTCACATCCAGATAGATGGACAAATAAAGGGCAGTATTGAAACCGATCGAAGTGTCACTATCAGTGCGACGGGCTCAGTGGATGGTTCAATTCGAGCCGAGCGTTTAATCGTTAATGGTCGCTTTCTTGGCAAGGTGTACACCAAAAGCTTGGAGATTCTTGAGCACGGTTACCTTGAAGGGGAGGTGTCTGCCACAGAGTTCACTATTCAGAAAGGCGGTGTCTTTCTTGGGAATTCAAAGAATGTCTCCACAGAAGAAGTTGTGAATCTAGACGCTGCGAAAAAGACATCAAAACCAAAGGCGAAAACAGAACAAGGTAAAGTCGAGCAGTGCGCTTGAGTCGTTACTAGGCTCTTTAAAACGAAAAAAGACGTCCTAGGACGTCTTTTTCTTGAATTTGGCTCCCCCTGCGGGACTCGAACCCAAATAGATAGATACTATTTCCTGCTTGGTCTAAGCCTGTGCTGAGACAGTTTAGGTGTAGGGCAAATGACCTATCTGTGCACCTAAAGTCAGTTGCTAGCTTTATTAACAATTACTTTATGCTGCTTAAAGAAAAGCTCGATACGGGTTCAGTGTTCTATGTATGGCGCAAGCGAGAGGACAAGGTGCCGTCACACAACTATCGCGTGATGTTGTTTACTGACTACAGCAAACATTTTGTCCTCACCATATGCTGGGACAAGCGCAACGAATTGGTTGAGCACCTCAAAGAGGCTTGGCAAGAAGCGATAGAGGAGCACTACAGCGGCAAAGCGCGCTCATTGGTATTACTTGACACCCCCAACTTTGTACAGAAAGGAGCCATTAGTATATTGGTCAGCTTATTCTAATTCTGAGTTGGGCGTGTCTGTTAATCACTCGAAGTCACTGATAATAATAACACTTAGGTGTGATTCCATGATGTAGCGTGTAAGGCTGGGACGCAACGAGTGCAGCTACAAAGTTACCTATTTGAGTATCGATGCACGAAAGAGATAAATCCTATTGATGAGTGAATTACTAACGTGAGGAACTGAAGGAACAACGGTCACACTCTTGCGCATTGCTGAGAACAAATAGAGTTTATCAGCCCTGCTCCCTCTATGGATTGAGTAGAATAGGCCTCATTAAAAAAGTGGTAGTGGAATTAACAGTGAGTTACAGAGTAGTACGGCTAACGGAGCTGATGACGCATGAGTTCAGTCAAGTCGAAGGGGATATAGAAAGGTTAACGGAAAGGGCACTTAGCTCTGCAATCCCTCATGGGATGAGTTTCTCTCACTTTATAGACAAACTCAAAAGTGGTGAATTGGCCTTGTTGACGGACACTCCATCTAAGCCAGTGATGCTTAGAAATGGAATGAGTAAATCGTGGAGTTTGTCTACTGAAGGGCAAGAGGCCTTATCGCCAGAGGCAAAAAATGCCTTTCTCTCTAGAGCGAAGATATCTCGTGGAGCGGTAACTAGAGCAGCGTCAAGTCAAAGTCGTGCGGCATACGCTCCAAGCATCGAAGATACCTATGTCCCTAGCCCATCAAGCCTGATACTTCTGATGCTCCACCCCAACTCAATTATGAATATTGCTTTGAGATAGCGTGCTCTGAGGACACATTCAAAAAAAGCGTGGGCTGTGCGTTTCAACTGGGCAAGACCAAACAAGAAGCTATGATTGGTCGCTGGCAAACTGAGCCCACGGAACACGGTACTAAATACACCGCCCATACTGCCTTTGATGAGCCGAAAAAATTGTTTGCGAAAGTGGCGAACAACTCAATGGGTATCAGTGTGCCTGAAAGTGTGCAGGTCAAGCCGATAGGCTCAGGTGTAGTGAGGGAGGCTTTTATTCCAGTTATCCCATCAGTGCAGCTAGGGGAGCGTTTAGGGTTGCCGACGGAAGGTTATTATTACCACTTTCATAATGGCCGTTTGGTTCAAGAATACAAGCTGCTGGGTGAGGGCAAGTGGGCGTTCTATGCCACATGCTCCACTCATGAACGATTGAATGATGAGCAGGGTTACAATCGCCTTCAAAATGCTATCTTAGTGTACTGGAAACTCGCAGGCCAAGACGTTGAAAACCAGAGCCTTGTTTACCTTGAACAGCAAATCACCCGAGAAGAGCTCGATAACCTCAATGACGACTGGTTGGCTCAGCATGGTATCAAGCTCGAAATCAGTGAGCTTTTTACGGCACTAAAACAGCCTCTCGTCGAAAGGCAAACCACTCAACCAGTGGAAACGGGTAAAGCCGAGAGCAAACCAGAAACTCATACCGTTGGGACGGGCTCAAACACTAATCAACGGGAATCATGGGGAGTCATTGCAGAGCAATATGGTTTGTCGGCTAAACAGTTACTTAATTTGAATCCGCAATACAATGCCGATCCGATGTCGTTGAAAGTTGGGGATACGCTCACGGTTCAAGAGCCTGTGCATCTTGATACTACCAAAACAGTGCAACGTGCATTACCACCTGTGGGCCCCAAGACATACAATCGCTCAGCAAACACTCACTATGCTTACAACGGCAATTTTCAAGGGACGTCAGTCACACCTATCAGTAGTGAGGGTATTGTAAATAACGACCTTGCTGTGGCAAACATAGTAAGCATCTCTCCTCAGGATGTCGATGATGTGTATCTTGTCTTCGCCGATAAAAAAATGAGTGTGGAAGATTTTGCACAAGAAACCTATCTGTCGAAAGACGAAAATATTATTGATCATATATTTGAATCAAACCCTCACCTTAAACGTAGCTTCAGTCAGATTATTGAAGGAATGCCTTTAGTTGTGTCTCCATGGGTAGAAAAACATCCAGATGAAGAATTAGCGATCAATCAAGCCAGTGAGCTTATGACTGACTTTTTGCAGCTTTCTAGTGAAGAAAAGAAATGGTTTGCAGAACATCATGAAACAGCAACTAATGCTTTACTTGTTGCCGCGACATCCGATCTAGATGTTTACCAAGGTGAGCCAGCATCAATAGGCCCTAGTGGTTTTAGTTTAAATAACATCGTTGCAGGAGCGGGAGCCGTGGTTGCAGGAGCTCAGGTCCAAGGAAATAAGCTAAGCCAGCGAATGAAGTCATTTGCAGAGTATTCACGTTATATTGCAGAGAAGACTAAAGGCTTATCAGGGCAAGCGCTTTATTCTAATCCTGACTATAAGGCATGGAGAAAAGAAGCCAGAGCATTTCAAAGTGAGATTAAATCGATTCTCTCTGAGGTTGGTAAACCAGGTTACATTAAAAATGTTCAAGCGAAACGTATCAATGACTATCTTAATGTCGGTAAGCGACAATTGTATCGCGCGAAAGATTTCTCTAAGGCAGTCTCTGGGATTGAGATGACTAGTTTGTATAAGCAAGCAATGTCTTTCAGTCGATTTTTGGGTGTTGCTAATGGGTTAGTGATTGGAGCAGGCTTGTATGGTAACGCTGTGGATGTGGCAAAGACATGCAATACTAGTGGTTGGTTTGAGGAAGCTTGCAATCGAAGTGTTGTTAGGAATAGTACATCAGGTCTTACAAACGTTTTGGGGGGACTTGCTATAGGATGGGGAATCGCTCTTATACCTGTAACTGGAGGGTTATCAATTGCATTGGTTGCTGGTGGCTCTTTTATCTGGGGAATGTATGGAGGAGAGCTCTCGAACGAAACAGGGAAAGTAATTGAGGAAATGATTTTTGATTGATCTAGCTATTAAAACCGGTGTGTTACTTCTGGTAGTAGGTGGGTTCCCATACGTTGCCTTGAATATCTACTTATCAATAAAGCTTCGGAAGCGAAAATACGAGATTATTCATAGCACAGTGAATTGTGCTCCATCTAAGTTTAGAGAACGAGCTAAATTTATTTTAGAGAGTAATATTTCTTGGGTTTTTGCTAGTTCTACAAGTCATATATTGTACGCATATCTCATGCTTAGGTACGCTTGGCGAATACCGAAGGCAGAGATTCAAGAGTGGCGTCAAAGCATCAAATCTATTTATGGATCTGATTATCCTTTGTTTAGATTTTCGACTGTATTGATTAATATGTGGCTAACAGGTCTTCCCGTTTTATTATTGATTGCTTTTCGTGGATAAGCTTTTTAACAGATAACATATACTTTAAAACTGGTGCATTGAGGCAAAAAAAGAATGGGGAGCGTAATTGCTCCCCATTGTCATTTTTAGCTTTGGCTGGTGGCACTTTTGACTTCTAACCAGCTGTTTGTTACTTCAGCTAATGTAGATTCTAAACGCTGTTGCTCGGTTATTTGTTGGTTCTTGAGTTTAACTTGAGGATCAATGCCTTGCAGGAGTGTCTCTATCGCTCCAAGAGCTCTCTTTCTTGCATTAGTGAGTGAAAGGCTAGGGTAGCTGCCAAACGTCATGTTAGCGCGTTTACCGCTGTGCAGGCGTGTATAGTTGAATAACCAGGTCTTTGTACCGTTTGGTTTTACACGTAGACGAAGGCCATTATCATCAAAGAGTGTAAATTCTTTATCTTGTGGTTTAGCGTTGAGATTTGTTTATCTGTTAAAGATTTAGTTGCTCTTTCCATGATTGGTACGCCGTAAATTGGAACATACGGACAATATACCTATTTGTGTACCTAAACTTCTAAGCTAGTACGAGTCAGGAAAAGACGTTAAGAGAGTACTATTCCTTGAAATAGCTAGGTTTAGATACAAAAAAAGACGTCCTAGGACGTCTTTCTTCTTGAATTTGGCTCCCCCTGCGGGACTCGAACCTGCGACATACGGATTAACAGTCCGCCGTTCTACCAACTGAACTAAGGGGGAATTGCGTTTAAGCGCTGCGAATATTATCGATGAGACGAAATTCTGTCAACCTCAAAATTGCCTCATTTCTCTAAATTTTTTTGTTAAAAAATGCTTTACTTTTTTGTAGCCCTTGACGTGTATAGGCTAGGTTTACTTATCCACCAAAATTGTGGATAACTGTGTTAATGAATCTTGGGCAATGAATAAATCTAGCAATAATAGGGTTTTAGCTCTAAAAATAATCAATCAGGATCATGAGCTAACTTATTGTATAATAAAGCATCAAAGCAGGCTTAGATCGTACTTTGTTCCGTCAATAAATTTTTGAACGATGTGGGTAAGTTTAAGTTTTATAGAAAAATGTGGGTAAGCTGTGGTTAGTTTTTGGAGTTTTCAAGAGAGGGATCTCGAGTAGGGCGAGAGATGATAGCAGGATTGAAGATAGCGATCTAGCATTAGCAGAGCAAATTTTTTAAAACAGAGGGTTATTTTCTCTTTAGCTATTGTATCTGTATATCTATACAGTCAAAATAGACCGGATGTCTTCTTCATTTTCGGGCGAGGTGCAAATGAGCAAAGTTTTTGATTTGGTGTCGGATTACCAACCATCAGGTGACCAGCCAACCGCGATTAGCCAGTTACTGGATGGGTTAGATTCGGGCCTCGCTCACCAAACTTTGTTGGGGGTGACTGGCTCAGGTAAGACGTTCACCCTTGCTAATGTCATTGCGCAGGCGCAGCGTCCGGCCATTTTATTGGCACCGAATAAAACGCTAGCAGCACAGCTTTATGGAGAGATGAAAGCGTTTTTCCCTAATAATGCGGTTGAGTACTTTGTGTCTTACTATGATTATTACCAACCTGAAGCCTATGTACCAACAACGGATACCTTTATAGAGAAAGATGCGTCTGTGAACGCGCATATCGAGCAAATGCGTCTCTCAGCAACCAAAGCCCTGCTGGAACGAAAAGATGCCATTATCGTCGCTTCTGTGTCCGCGATTTATGGTCTGGGTGATCCGCAGTCCTATTTACAGATGATGCTGCATATCCGACGTGGGGACGTGATGGACCAGCGTGATATCCTGCGCCGTTTGGCGGAGCTGCAGTATAGTCGAAATGATGTGGCTTTTGAGCGAGGTCAGTTTCGTGTGCGTGGTGAAGTGATCGATGTTTTTCCTGCTGAATCGGATCAGGATGCTGTGAGAATCGAAATGTTTGATGATGAGATCGATTGCATTAGTATTTTCGATCCCCTCACTGGCGTTGTTAAACAGCGCGATTTACCTCGTTTTACCATCTATCCGAAAACGCACTATGTGACGCCCAGAGATAAAATCCTAGAGGCGATAGAGAACATTAAAGTTGAGCTGGAAAGTCGAAAGAAATACTTGCTGGACAACAACAAACTACTCGAAGAACAACGTATCTCCCAGCGAACCCAGTTCGATATTGAAATGATGACTGAGCTTGGTTTCTGTTCGGGAATTGAAAACTACTCGCGCTATCTCAGTGGTCGCAGTGAAGGTGAGCCGCCACCGACTTTATTTGATTATTTGCCTCATGATGGCCTGCTAGTGATCGATGAATCGCATGTGACGGTGCCACAAATTGGTGCCATGTTTAAAGGCGATCGATCTCGCAAAGAAACATTGGTGGAATTTGGTTTCCGCTTGCCTTCAGCCTTGGATAATCGCCCACTAAAGTTTGAAGAGTTCGAATCTCTTGCACCACAAACCATTTTTGTCTCTGCCACACCGGGTAACTATGAGCTGGAGAAGTCCGATGGTCAAATAGCCGATCAAGTCGTACGTCCAACGGGCTTACTCGACCCTGAGTTAGAAGTTCGCCCAGTCGCAACTCAGGTGGATGATTTGCTCTCTGAAATTCGGATTCGTTCTGCTAAAGACGAGCGTGTTCTTGTTACGACTCTGACAAAACGGATGGCAGAAGATCTGACCGAGTATCTAACAGAACATGATGTTCGTGTTCGTTATCTTCACTCTGATATCGATACGGTTGAGCGAGTCGAGATTATTCGTGATCTGAGGTTAGGTGAGTTTGATGTACTGGTTGGGATCAACCTGTTACGAGAAGGCTTAGATATGCCGGAAGTCTCGCTGGTGGCTATTCTGGACGCTGACAAGGAAGGTTTCTTACGTTCAGAACGTTCGCTCATTCAGACGATAGGCCGTGCGGCACGTAATATTAGTGGTAAGGCGATTCTTTATGCTGACACTGTCACGAAATCGATGCACAAGGCAATGGGAGAAACTAACCGTCGCAGAGAGAAACAGCAAGCATACAATGATAAGATGGGTATCAAGCCTCAGGCTCTGAAACGTAATATCAAAGATATTATGGAGCTTGGGGATATTGCTAAGAGCAAGAAGCCACGAGCAAATAAGCAGGTTCCGTTATCCAAAGTTGCAGAGCCCTCACAATCATACAATGCGATGACGCCTCAGCAACTTGAAAAAGAGATTAGCAAGCTGGAAGCCCAGATGTATCAGCACGCCCAAGATTTGGAGTTTGAAGAAGCGGCTGAGAAGCGAGATCAGATAGAGAAGTTACGTCAGCAGTTTATTGCCAACAGCTGATCCTATGCACCTATGACAGACAGGTAAAAAAATAGCCAGTAGAAAGAATTCTATTGGCTGTAATTTGTGAATACTAAGTTCACTAACAACGTCAGTTGGCTAGGTGACCCATGAGGGTCAATTTAGTAGCAGCATTTAGCGTGCCAATTTTTTACGCCAATTTTCGCGCATTTCTCGTTTTTTTAGTATTTAATTTGCAAAATGCAAAGCGCAATGCAATCATTTATACAAATTGCAAAGAAAAAATCGGCTAGGTTATGCAACACAATACGCAAACACAAAAGTCTAAATACCTTTTGATGGTGGAAGATACCGCATCGGTTGCGGCGTTGTATCGATCTTATCTCACCCCATTGGGTATCGACATCAATATTGTTGGTACTGGGCGTGATGCTATTGAAAGCCTCAACTTTCGCACTCCTGATTTAATTCTGTTGGATCTTCGCCTTCCCGACATGACGGGGATGGATGTTTTACATGCTGTAAAGCAGAAAATGCCGGATGTACCGGTGATCTTCATGACGGCTCATGGATCGATTGATACCGCTGTAGAAGCCATGCGTCATGGTGCGCAAGACTTCTTAATTAAGCCATGTGAAGCAGATCGTCTTCGTGTCACGGTGAACAATGCTATTCGTAAAGCAACCAAGCTTAAAAATGAAGCAGATAATCCCGGCAACCAGAATTATCAGGGGTTTATAGGCAGTAGCCACACTATGCAGGCTGTCTATCGTACCATTGACTCGGCGGCATCCAGTAAAGCCAGTATTTTTATCACTGGGGAAAGCGGTACCGGTAAAGAGGTCTGTGCTGAGGCTATCCACGCCGCGAGTAAACGTGGTGATAAGCCGTTTATAGCGATCAACTGTGCGGCTATCCCCAAAGATCTGATTGAAAGTGAACTGTTTGGCCATGTGAAGGGAGCTTTCACCGGTGCAGCCACTGATCGACAAGGCGCGGCTGAGTTGGCTGATGGAGGCACGCTGTTCCTTGACGAACTGTGTGAGATGGATCTGGATCTGCAAACTAAGCTACTACGCTTTATTCAGACGGGTACCTTCCAGAAAGTCGGCTCTTCGAAAATGAAAAGCGTCGATGTACGTTTCGTTTGTGCAACCAACCGAGACCCTTGGAAAGAGGTGCAGGAAGGCCGCTTCCGTGAAGATTTGTATTATCGTTTATACGTGATTCCATTACATCTACCCCCTTTGAGGGAACGTGGCGATGATGTCATAGAAATTGCTTATTCTCTGCTAGGCTTTATGTCTAAAGAGGAAGGAAAAGACTTTGTCCGATTAGCACCAGAAGTGGTGAGTCGATTCTCTCAATATGAGTGGCCTGGTAATGTTCGCCAGTTGCAGAATGTTCTGAGAAATGTAGTCGTGCTCAATAATGGCGAAAATATCTCCTTGGATATGCTGCCGCCACCGCTGAATCAACCTGTGGAAAATCAGATTAGGGTTGATCTGCAAGACAAGGACAGCTTTTCTGTGCATGACATTTTCCCTCTGTGGTTAACAGAGAAGAAAGCTATCGAGCAAGCGATTCAGGCGTGCGAAGGAAATATCCCTAAAGCCGCAGGTTATTTGGATGTGAGTCCATCGACTATCTATCGCAAGCTGCAAAACTGGAATACAAAGGAAACACAGTAATCGATCATGGAAGTGTTAAATCAAACTAAAATAGACCGACTGGCGAATGAGATAGGCACCGATAACGTTCCTGTGCTGCTTAATATCTTTCTGGGTGAATTAGCTCAGTACATAGAAAAGCTGAGTACTGGTGAGGAGCTAGACAAAGATGCGTATCTGAAAGAGATTAGCCATGCTCTAAAAAGCAGCGCCGCCAGTTTTGGCGCGGAAGCTCTCTGTGCCTATGCGGTTGAGATTGATGCGAAAGCCAAGTCTGGTCATTCACTTGACCTTAGTGACACTCAGCATCAGATGGTTACGTTGCTGAATGAAACCCAGCAACGCTATCAAGCTCTACTCGCGCAGTAACGACTCAATGGCAGATTGCAGCTTGGATCTGTCATGTCGCCAGTCTCGATTCGGTGAAGCGAGAGGTGTTGTTACGCAATTCCAGTCACTCAGTTCAGGATGAGGTTCTTCACCCAAAACCACATCAATTTTTCGACCGCGACAGGCACGTTCACACCATTCTAGTTTTTCTTTCAGAGTCATCTTACCCGCAGGGCCGTATTCTGGAGAGAGGTTCTCAACGAAAACAAGCTGGGCTTTTTGATTGTTCTCAATTGCTCGGCCAATTTCAGATAGCAGCAAAGGCGGCATAATACTGGTTAGAAAGCTGCCGGGGCCAAGAATGATGGCATCGGCTTGCTCTATCGCGAGTACCCCCTCGCTGGTAGCTGGGACTTCGGGTTCTAAATCGAGACGAACTAATTTTTCTGGCATCTCATCGACGCTGGTTTCTCCCGTGACCCACAGGCCGTTTGTCGCAAGTGCTTTTAGATCAGAAGGGTGCTCGGTCATTGGGATGATATTGACGTCCACTTTGAGCATGTTTCGGATCAGATTTGTTGCATCTAATGGACGAACAGAGAGGTTATCTAGAGCGGTTAGCATCAGGTTACCGAGGTTGTGTCCGTCGAGTTCACCAGAGCCTTTAAAACGGTATTCAAACATCATCGAGCTGATGGAAGGATCGGTAATTAACTGATTAATACAATTGCGAGTGTCACCCCAAGCAATCCCTCCCTGACAGTTTCGGATCCTGCCTGTCGAACCACCGTTATCGGTTGTGGCAACTATGCCTGTTGCGTTCTCACCAAAGTCTTTCAAAGCCGATAGCATACGCCCAAGGCCGTGACCACCGCCAACAGCAACTACTTTTTTTGTACAGTACAGAGTCATTAATTTTGTTCTTATTTGATCATATTCATCTACAATCTAGAATAATCGAACGATGCAAAGTACTCAATACGAGGTATTTTGGGTTCTGGGTGTGATTTTTTTATCTTGAGGGTAGAAACACACACAATTATTAAGTATTTTATCGTCAGCTACTGTTTTTAAGCTTGGTCTTAACTGGCAGTTGCCATAACTCCGAGCTCATCGGGCTAAGTTCATAGTGAATAAGCGTGCTGAGCCAGTGACAAATTGTCACAAGGGCATAATTGGAAATGATTATCGCCTCCCGTGTTTGGAAAGGTGTTCCGTGGCGCAACAATTCGAAGATAGATTTCAGCGCAAGTTTTATTACTTGCGCCTCTCCGTTACAGATGTCTGTAACTTTAAATGCACATATTGCCTGCCTGATGGTTATAAACCGTCGGGGCAGAAAAACTCGTCTTTTTTAACCCTTCCTGAGATTAAACGTGTGGTCAGAGCATTCGCCGACTGTGGTACGTCGAAAGTACGGATCACTGGTGGGGAACCGAGTCTACGCAAAGACTTCACAGATATTATTCATACGGTTGCTAACACTCAAGGTATTAGTAAAGTCGCGACGACCACCAATGGTTACCGGATGGCAAAGCAGGTAGCTGACTGGAAGCAGGCAGGACTGACGCATATTAATGTTAGCGTTGATAGCCTTGACCCACGCATGTTCTATCAAATCACCGGTGAGAATAAGTTTACAGAAGTCATGGCGGGCATCGATCGGGCGTTTGAAGTTGGCTATGAGCAGGTCAAGGTCAATGTGGTGCTAATGAAAGACCTTAACTCTCACGAGTTGCCGGCATTTTTACATTGGATCAAAGATCGCCCCATTCAACTGCGCTTTATTGAGCTAATGCAAACTGGTGAAATGGATCAATTATTTCACAATCATCATGTGTCGGGTGTCGCGATTCGTAATCAACTGATTGCTAATGGCTGGTTACTTAAAGCTCGTGCAAACAATGATGGCCCAGCTCAAGTGTTTGTTCACCCTGATTATCAGGGTGAGATTGGTCTTATTATGCCTTATGAAAAAGACTTCTGTGAAAGCTGCAACCGCTTACGAGTCTCGGCTAAAGGTAAATTGCATCTTTGCCTGTTTGGTGAGCATGGCGTTGAGCTGCGTGACTTATTGCAGCAAGATGAGCAAGAGCAAGCACTTATTCAGCGCATTCAAGAACAGTTACAGACTAAATCAGTGAGCCACTTCCTCCACGACGGCAATGCAGGTATGACACCGCATCTCGCGTCAATTGGCGGCTAAACGCTGATATTCAATTTCAAATCATACTATGTTTGGCTAAGTCTCAGGCTTAGCGTAACCAGAACAAATCGAAATAGGTAGGTGAACAAATGGGTCACGCAGAAAGCAAATTTCAACCAGCAAACATTGCCGTATTAACCGTCTCCGACACACGTACAGAAGAGAACGATACTTCTGGTGCGTATTTGGTTGAGAATGCGAAAGAAGCGGGTCACAACGTTGTGGATAAGCAGATCGTCATCGACGATATGTATAAGATCCGTGCCATTGTTTCTCAGTGGATTGCGGATGAAAACGTACAAGCTGTGATGATAACTGGTGGTACGGGTTTTACTTCTCGCGATAGCACTCCAGAAGCGCTGAAACCTCTCTTTGATAAAGAAGTGGAAGGTTTTGGTGAGTTGTTCCGCCAAGTCTCTTATGAAGAAATTGGCACGTCTACCATTCAGTCTCGAGCGATTGCAGGTTTTGCTAATCATACAGTGATTTTTGCCATGCCAGGTTCAACAGGTGCTTGTCGCACGGGGTGGACGAAAATCATCAAACAGCAATTGGACGCCAGCCATCGCCCATGTAACTTCATGCCACACCTTTCGGTATAAGTGGGGGCATTATGAGTCAATTCACTCACATCAATGCTTCCGGTGAAGCCAACATGGTCGATGTGTCGGCTAAAGACGACACGGTTCGTGAGGCACGAGCGGAAGCTTTCGTCCATATGGCGCCAGAAACGTTACAGCTGATTGTTTCTGGTCAGCATCATAAAGGGGATGTATTCGCAACGGCTCGAATTGCGGGTATTCAGGCGGCGAAGAAAACTTGGGATCTGATCCCTCTTTGTCATCCACTTCTTCTTTCGAAAGTCGAAGTGCAGTTGGAAGCGATTGAATCTGAAAACATGGTTCGTATTGAGTCTGTGTGTAAACTAGCAGGTAAGACTGGGGTAGAGATGGAAGCGCTCACCGCAGCGTCAGTGGCTGCGTTGACCATCTACGATATGTGTAAAGCGGTACAGAAGGACATGGTGATTGGTCAGGTTCGTCTGCTGGAGAAAACGGGCGGAAAGTCTGGTCACTTTAAGGTGGGTTCATGATTAAAGTTCTGTTTTTTGCTCAAACTCGTGAATTAGTCGATACCGATTCACTCGAACTAGAAGCTCGCTTTGATACTGTTGAGGCTCTACGCGCAGAGCTTGCAACGCGTGAAGGTAAATGGGACTTAGCGTTGGAACCCGGTAAATTATTGGCAGCGGTGAACCAGTCGATTGTACCGCTAGAACACCCTTTGAGTGATGGTGATGAAGTGGCGTTCTTCCCACCCGTCACAGGAGGTTGATAATGAAACGTGTGTCCGTTCAGTTCGAAGATTTCTCTGTTGGTACTGAGTACGAGGCTCTCGCACAGGGCACAGCCTCTGGCGCGGTTGTGACATTTGTTGGCAAAGTACGAGATATGAACCTTGGCGATAATGTAACTGGTCTATCTCTGGAGCATTATCCAGGGATGACAGAAAAAGCACTCGGTGATATTTGCCAGCAGGCTGAGCAGCGCTGGCCTTTGCTTGATGTTCGCGTCATTCACCGTGTCGGTGATTTGGATATTGGCGATCAAATCGTATTTGTTGGTGTATCAAGTGCGCACCGCGGTGCTGCGTTTGAAGCTTGTGAATTCATTATGGATTATCTAAAGACCAAAGCACCATTCTGGAAAAAAGAACGCACAACGGAAGAGATTCGCTGGGTTGAATCCCGAGAGTCGGATGTGAAAGCCGCTGAACGTTGGAAATAATAAAGAAACAGGCCCTTCTTGATGATGGGCCTGTTTTGTATTGGATTTACATTTTGTGGATGGTGCCTCGTTGGTGTTTTTTGGCAAAGAACAAGGCTTTGTCTGCAATTCCCACAAACTTTTCCGCGGTCATATCTGCGGGGATTGGATCGCAATGACGAATCCCAACAGTAATTGTCAGGTATTGAGAAACGTGTGATGTGTCGTGTTCAAGTGCGAGAGCAGCGATCGTGTCGAGAAGGTTCTGAGCATGCTGAATGCAGTTTTGCTCTGAAATGCCGGGCACAAACACCAGAAACTCATCTCCTCCATATCGAAAGCACAAGTCGCTATCGTGAGCCCATTGCTTGATAGCTTTTCCTAACGCTTTTAACGCTTCATCTCCTTTGATGTGTCCATAGTGATCATTGAACTCCTTGAAACAATCAATATCGATCATAAATACCGCCGCACCGAGGTTATTTTGCCTTGCGAGTGCTATCGCGTCGGGTAGCAACGCATCCATTGCGTAACGGTTATAGACTTGAGTGAGGTGCTCTCGGTAAGTGAGTCGTTCAAGCTCCAATTGTTGTTGGGCTAGTTTGTCGAGAGCTCGTTGATATTCGGAGATATTACGCACTGTCCATAACACGTATTCCGTATTGGGCAATGGGATGACCAGGGCGCTAAAATGTTGAATTTCAATTGGCCCCTGAATCCCCTCAAAACATGTGAGATCTTTCGGGTTGAGTGAGTAACTGAGTTCAGCGGGCTTTTGTGTATTGATGACATCAACGATCACCTGACTGAACCAGGTTGCCTTGTCGGCAGGTAAAACTTGCTCTTGGTTAAGGCCGATCAAGGAGGCAGGGTTATGATGGCGTTTCGTGTCTGTGCCACCCCAAGCTTCAACATAGACCCCAGACTTGTTGAGTAAGAATGTCGGTTCTGGTAGTGATTCAAAGACAGCATGCATGAGATCTGGGTTATTGGCGACTGCCGCTGAAAATGTCGAGCTCACGAGTCTTATCCTTACGGTTCTTGTCTCCCTTAACTATAGTTTACCCATAGAATAAGTGACTTATAAAAATACAACTCTCAATAATATGATCGTAAACATGATAAAAAGAGCGCTAATTATTGCATTCGTGGTGGGGACTCTACTGAATTTAATCAACCAGTATGATGCAATCCTAGGTGAGGCGACTATCCATTGGACTAAAGTGCTTTTGACCTACTGCGTGCCTTTTTGTGTCTCACTGTTCAGCAGTTGGTTAGCAATACGTGATGCTCAGGCCCATTATTCCGATGATTAGTTTTGTGATAGGTAGCGCCTATTGGAAAAATTGTTGTTTTCCATTTAGTAAAATCAAGAAATTAGGCAACAATTACACTATGACAAACGTGATTTGCACGTTAAGGAGACACAAATGGAATCATTGAAAGTCAGAGATTACATGACACTGCAAGCAGTGACGTTCAAGCCTGAAATGTCGCTAAGTGCTGCGTTGGACAAAATGATGAAGTCGAGTTATCTCGGTGGACCGGTTATTAACGAGAAAGAAGAAGTCATAGGCTTTCTTTCAGGTCATGACTTACTCGATAAGCTGGTTAAGGTCAGTTATTACTGTCAGGATACTCACATTGTGTCAGATTGTATGCATCCCGAAGTTATTTCGGTGGGGCCGGATACTTCGATTATTGAGTTGGCAGATATGATGCAGGTAGGTAAGCCTAAAGTGTACCCTGTTATAGATAATGGGAAATTGGTTGGGATCATCACTCGCCGAGATGTGTTAAGGGCAGTAGCTAGGAACTTGGATGATTGCTTTAAGCATCCGGTATAGTTATCAAGCAAAAATGATAAAGAGAGGCGCAAATGAGCGCCTCTTACTTTTATTATCACCAATAAATATCGGGGAAGAGAATGCAAAGCCAGAGCGCAAAATTTGTTGAAGGCTCCACTATGCGCCATATTTTGGTGATGTCTGGGGCTGGCTCTGTTGGTTTGATGGCCCTATTTGTTGTTGACTTACTGGACATGCTGTTCATCAGCATGTTGGGGCAAGTCGAGCTAGCGGCTGCCGTTGGTTTTGCAGGCACTCTGGTATTTTTCTCCACCTCGATTTCAATTGGTACCTCAATTGCAATGGGCGCGTTGGTGTCCAAAGCGATTGGAGCTAAACAACGCGCTCATGCTAGGCACCTAAGCAGTAGTATTATTGCCACGGCGTTTGTTATCAGTAGCGTGGTTAGCGCTGTGATGTTTATTTGTATCCCCGAGTTGTTGCAGGCGATTGGTGCGAAAGGGTACGTGGCAGAGCGTGCAGAAGCTTATTTGAGAATACTGATCCCAAGCGGCCCTGTGATTGCTATTGCCATGTCCGCGGGAGCAGGTTTAAGGGCGGCTGGAGACGCAAAGCGCTCCATGTGGGCGACGCTTGCAGGCGGTATTGCTAATGCGATTCTTGATCCTATTTTTATCTTTGGTTTTGGTTGGAATGTTGAAGGGGCAGCGATTGCCACCGTTTTTGCCCGCTTTACCGTGTTGTTTTTTTCTATCTATCCGCTGATTCGCGTTCATCAACTAGTTGCACCGCTATCTTTGTCCGATTGGAGCCGTAATCTCAAAGCAATTTTGATGATTGCGATTCCAGCCATTATCACCAATATCGCGACCCCGATTGGCAACGCAATCGTAACAACGTCAATTGCACAATATGGCGAAGATTTTGTCGCAGGTTATGCGGTTATCGGACGTCTGATCCCAGTGTGTTTCGCGGTGATATTTGCTCTGTCGGGGGCAGTCGGGCCAATCATAGGCCAAAACTTCGGAGCAGAGAGGTTTGATCGTGTACGTGACACGTTAAACAACTCACTAATAGTGACCACTACTTACACGATTCTGGTTTGCTTCATTCTCTACTTCGCACAATCGTTGGTGATTTCTGGGTTCAGCTTGAAAGGTGATGCCGCCGTTATCGTCTCTGCCTTTTGTACCTATGTGGCTGTGAGCTTTATTTTCAATGGGGCGCAATTTGTTGCCAATACCTCTTTCAATAACCTTGGTAAGCCGTTGTATTCGACAGCATTAAACTTAGGTAAAGCGACGTTGGGGACCTTGCCGTTTGTTTATTTAGGTTCGAGTTGGTTTGGGGCGCTAGGCGTGCTGTATGGTCAAGCGTTTGGGTCGATTGTATTTGGTATCCTAGCGACCTTTGTTTTACGTATGCACTTGGCCGATTTAATGAAAGGTGAAACCACAGAGCTGGTGGAGGAAGATCCCTCGATTACCAGTATCAACTCTCAGCCGTTTTGTACTCATGATGCTGTCTTGATTGATGAAGTGGCCAGTCAGAAAGACATCTTGCCTCAGGAAGTAAAAAATAGTTGACCTTGGAGTTGACTCCAAGGTTTATGATTAACGTGTACATTCAATGGAGATAAACTTATGTGCACCAAACATCAAGCATGTCGTTCAGATAAAGTAGCGGTTAATCCCTCAAATACAGGCTCTTGTGCCAGCCCAAAAATTTCAACCATCAAGGTTGCAGGCGTTGAAATGGCAGATTCTGGCTGCTGCAGCTCAGACAACTGCACTAGTGGTACGGATCCAGCCGATGAGGAAAGTGACTCCGGCCGGTTACAAAAAACAAATGTGACGCAAAGCTGGAAAATCGGTGGTATGGATTGCCCATCCTGCGCGCGAAAAATTGAAACTGCCGTCAACAAAGTTGATGGTGTTGTTGAAGCAAAAGTTCTGTTTGCGACAGAAAAATTGGTTGTAAAAGTAGGCCACTCTGGTGTGGCACAACTGGTTGAACAAACTATTCTTGATACTGGCTTTAGCTTTGCCAGTCCCAACTCTTCTTCTAATCAAAAAACGGCTTCTGGCTGGAAACATATCTTCAAGCAAAACGCCCAGATTATTGCCATTGCATCGGCGATGGCGGTTGCGGCAGTGCTCAAACCGGCTCTTCCTCTAGTCAGCGAATGGATGTTTATTCTAACGTGTTTGGCTGGCCTATATCCCATCGGTAAGAAAGCCATTGTATTAGCCAAATCAGGTACGCCCTTTGCCATTGAAACACTAATGAGTGTGGCAGCACTGGGTGCTCTTTATTTGGGGGAGACCGTCGAAGCAGCCATGGTATTGCTGCTGTTCTTGATTGGTGAGCAGTTAGAAGCCTTTGCAGCTTCTCGAGCCCGAAGCGGCGTTCAAGCCTTGATGGAATTGGTACCGGAAACCGCGACTAAAATTATTGACGGCCAGCGTGTTGAAGTCTCAGCCAGTGAGTTGCAACCTGGCGATATCATTGAGGTCTCGCCTGGAGCAAGATTGCCCGCAGATGGCAAATTAATCGGTGACGTAGCCAGTTTCGATGAAAGTGCACTCACCGGTGAATCCATCCCAGTCGAACGTTATCAAAATGAATCCGTCATGGCTGGTGCTGTTGTGGTGGACAAAGTGGTGCGCTTTACCATTACCTCTAAACAAGGTGAGAATGCCATTGATCGTATTCTTCATCTAATTGAAGAAGCAGAATCACGTAAAGCGCCTCTGGAACGTTTCTTAGATAAATTTAGCCGTTGGTACACACCACTCATGATGCTGGTGTCGCTGTTTGTGATTATCGTGCCGCCAATGTTCTTTGCTCAGCCATGGGAAACTTGGGTATATCGTGGTCTGGCGTTGCTGTTGATTGCATGCCCTTGTGCACTGGTGATCTCCACACCAGCAGCGATTACATCAGGGTTGGCTGCGGCAGCAAAACGTGGGGCTCTAATCAAAGGCGGAGCGGCGTTAGAACAACTTGGAAAGATTGAAACCATTGCCTTCGATAAGACGGGTACTTTGACTAAAGGTAAACCGGAAGTGACGGACATTATCACATTTGGTGATGTTAGAGAGTCCGAAGTACTCGAATGTATCGCGGCTATTGAGGTGGGTTCAAGTCATCCTCTGGCAGTCTCGCTGGTGAACAAAGCCAAATCAACAGGTATCCACTTACCGGAAGCTTTGGACAAACAGGCGTTGATCGGTAGTGGTGTCCGTGGTGTGGTGAATGGGGTTGTGTATCAGGCAATTGCACCAAGTAAGCTTGGGTTTGAGTTGAGCGGTAACATCGAATCTCGTATTCAGCAGATGGAAGAGCAAGGTAAGACAGTCGTAGTAGCTGTGCAGAATGAAGATACGGTGATGGGCCTGATTGCTTGGCAAGACACCTTGCGTGAAGACTCCGCCAAAGCCGTGAAAGCGTTGAGAGGCTTAGGCATCAATTCGATCATGTTAACGGGTGATAACCCTCGCAGCGCGCAAGCGATCAGCTCGATGATCGACATTGATTTCAAAGCCAGCCTGCTGCCTCAGGACAAAGTAACCTATGTTGAGGAGCTGTCCTCCAACGCGAATGTCGCTATGGTTGGCGACGGCATCAATGATGCTCCTGCGATGAAAGCATCAAGCATCGGGATCGCTATGGGCGGTGGTACGGACGTTGCTCTTGAAACCGCAGATGCTGCAATTACTCACAACCGATTGGTGGAGCTGGCAAGTATGATAGAGCTGTCACGTGCGACACTAAGCAATATTCGTCAGAATATCTTCTTAGCCCTGGGTCTGAAGGGAGTGTTCTTAGTGACCAGTTTATTGGGTATTACTGGCCTCTGGGTGGCAGTATTAGCAGATAGTGGGGCAACAGCGATTGTGACGTTGAATGCGCTTCGGCTATTGAAATTCAAGTCTCAGCAGGATTAGCCCATTCACAACATTTCTGATTAAACGCTCAGCCTCTGTATTTATGGTGCAGAGGCTGTTTTTTATGCAACACAAGAAGCCGATTTGTATAAAAATGTGATGCCAACCGATTTTATGTGCAAGGTTAATTCTGTTTGCGCTCATCTATGTGAGTTTAATCACTCTTTGGTGAGGCTGAGTCAGATAAAGTATTCCTGTACCCAATGAAATTTAAAGAACGAAAAGATTCGGACGCTGAATCAAGTTTCGTCAAAACAAGGAGCCCCCTATGTCTCAAGCCGTATTTCACTTAGGTGTTACTGAAGCTGATCTTGCTGGTGCGACACTCGCGATTATTCCAGGTGATCCAGCTCGCGTTCAGAAAATCGCTGAAGAGATGGAAAATCCAGTATTTTTGGCTAGTCACCGTGAATACACCCTGTACCGTGCAGAGCTAGATGGCAAGCCAGTTGTGGTTTGTTCTACAGGTATCGGCGGCCCTTCAACTTCAATCGCGGTTGAAGAACTGGCGCAACTTGGTGTACGTACTTTCTTACGTGTTGGTACTACAGGTGCAATTCAGCCACACGTTAACGTTGGTGACATGATTGTATCAACAGGCTCGGTTCGCTTGGATGGTGCAAGTCTTCACTTTGCTCCAATGGAATTCCCAGCAGTAGCAGATTTTGAAGTGGCTACAGCAATGAAAGCGGCGGTAGAAGAGTCTGGTGCCGTTGTTCATATGGGTGTAACAGCATCAAGCGATACGTTCTACCCAGGTCAAGAGCGTTATGATACGTTCTCTGGCCGTGTGGTTAAGCGCTTCCAAGGTTCTATGAAAGAATGGCAAGATATGGGTGTGCTGAACTTTGAAATGGAGTCTGCGACACTGCTAACCATGTGTGCGAGCTCAGGCTTGAAAGCTGGCTGTGTGGCGGGTGTTATCATCAACCGTACTCAGAAAGAGATCCCAGACCATTCAACGCTGAAAGAAACAGAAGCGCGTTCAATCAAAGTTGTGGTTGAAGCTGCACGCAAAATGCTTTAATTCTCCGTAGAGAGTGAATCTGAAGCCTCACATTGGTATGTGAGGCTTTTTTGTTGTGGGTATCATTGAGAGCTGAGGCGTTAGCCGATTAATCTCTCTTGGGCAACGCTTTGCTGGTTGACTAACACTGTTTGTGCTCGCTTGAAGAAGTTAAAGTCTGTTGCAGTCGCACTGGTATAGGCTCCCATCATACGCCCAACCACTAAGTCACCGTTGTTCAACTTGGGTAGCATGATGTTTTCAGCAATCACATCAATGCTGTCGCATGTTGGTCCTGCTAAAACGCTCGGTAAGCATTCACCCTCTTTATTTAAGGTTGTCAGTGGGTATTTAGCGTCATCGAACATTAACCCACTAAAGGAGCCATAGATACCGTCATCAAGATAATACCAGATTTGTCCATCACGCTCTGCTTGCCCCATAACTGAAGCGACACTCGTCATAGCTTGAGCGACAATAAAACGCCCTGGCTCAGCGATAACTTGAACGGTTTCAGGTAGCTGACTCAATGCTTGATTTATCGGCTGGCAAAAGAGCTCAATAGGCATTACTTGTGAGTTGTAGCTGACAGGGAAGCCACCGCCAATATCCAATGTGCTCAAGGCTGGTAGATTTTGAACAACCACCTGTTCCATCACTTCGCAGCAAGTGTTGATCGCATCCACATACTTCTGTGGATTCATCGTCTGAGAACCGACATGAAATGACAAACCCTTGATGTGAATATTCCACTCTTGAGCTTGAGCAATTAACTCTAGCGCTTGTTTTGGAGTGCAACCAAACTTTTTCGACAGATCAGCGAAGGCCTCAGAGTTACGAAAACTTAAGCGAACCAACAACTCGACTTCATCTCGATAAGCAACAAACTTTTCCAGTTCATTGATGTTATCTACTACAAAGACTTTGCATCCATAAGCAAGAGCGTCACGAATGTCGCTATCGCGTTTGATTGGGTGAGTGTGAATAGTTCTTTCAGCAGGTACACCTTGTTGTGCGACCAACTCGACTTCTCCACTGGTGGCTAGGTCGAAACTGGCTCCTTCTGCTAACAGTGTTTGCACCACAGCAGGATGTGGCAAAGGCTTCAGTGCAAAGTGAAGAGTGACATTTGGTAATGCGCGACTCAAAGCTTGGTATTGCTGACGTACTACATCGCAGTCCAGTAACAAAAGTGGTGAGCCCAATTGATCTACAGACGATTGGATAAGTTGTGACTCTTGCGCAGATAGTGCGTTAGAAGTGTAAGACTGAAAATCAAGGACAGAATGAGCGATAGCCATGGTTAATCTCCAACAAAGTTAAGACACGTTCACTAAGTGATAGGTAGAACGTGGAGCGTCAAAAAATGCGCAATGCGCAGTCAAAGTCACTCTTGGATAGTTGCTCTATCGCCTTGCCACAAACTGCTGTGATGTACTCGGATTGGCTATCATCAAGAAGCGAGGTGATAGTAAAAGCATCAATCCTTTCGATCAATAGCGGAACCTAGAAAAGAAAATGAATAATTTTTGTCGTTACGATAAGAGATTATTGAGTCATTTCCGCGTAGTTAAAAATCGAGAGAGGCTAACACTGACAGTGTTAGCCTGTTGTTGCTAGCTGTATGCGATTTTAGGTAAAGGCTGGTATAGGCTTTCTGTCATGTCGGATAGCATCTGGTCGTAAACTTGTGAAATGATCAGTGAGATATCAGTGGTCAGTTGATAAAGCTCTTCTATTGATAGCAGCATCTCATCGGATGCACTGACTTCAGACAAGGTATGCATGGCTTTAGAGCTAAGTGGTGAAGCAATTGACATTGGGCAGATAAGCGACAGTTGATTGAGTTTACGTCTCGATTTATCGCAGTAGTACTTCACACGCAGCATTCCTTCTGGGTAATGGGCCTCTTGAATGGACACACGTAATTGAGTCAGCACCTCCATACTGTCTAATACCTGCTGCCAATTGAGGTGGTACTCGTCACTAAGCTCTTCTCTGCCGGATTCAATCAGCCAAGCAATCGCAACTTCATCCATTAGAAACAGGCAATGGCGTATCGCATGCCCATGAATGACTTGATTGCGCGCAACAGAACGTTGTGACCAATCTTTATGTAGTCCTTTTAGTTTAAGCTGCAGTATTCGATACATGGGTTTGTTCTCAAATTGTGCAACGGAGATAAGTTCACCGGATGTATCTATCATCTGATTATAGAGACGGTCTAACTCAAGATGTGTGTGTGATGGACTTTGATTGAACAGCGCTTGATGAGTCAGAGACCTATGCTGTCGGCTGAGTAGTAACACCTTCCTAAGTAAGACCAGAATGTCGAACTTTCTTTGAAGTGTTGACTGACGGTGTTTTGAAAAGTGAAACAGTGCCAGCAAAATACTGAGTGATATAACGATAGAAATAAGCACAAACATAACCAACTCCTTGTTGCTTGATACCTCTTTATGGGTAGAGCAGGTTCGGTGCCAGAAATTTATCAATTATATTTCAATGGTTTATTTATATTAGGTGTACTGGTGTGCTCTTAGAAGGTGCACCAGCTCACCAAAAGTGTGAAATAGGGCACAAAAAAGCCCCGCTACACCAGAGGGCGGGGCTTGAATAACTAAAAGTCAGTTGACTTACATGACACGCATGCCTGGCTGGGCACCTTCGTGCGGCTCTAGGATCCAAAGATCACTGCCACCTGGGCCTGCTGCCAGTACCATGCCTTCAGACATACCAAACTTCATCTTACGTGGTTTAAGGTTTGCCACCATGACTGTGTGCTTACCAATCAGATCTTCAGGCTTGTAAGCGGACTTAATGCCTGCAAATACCTGACGCACTTCACCACCGATATCCAGCTTCAATTTGAGAAGCTTGTTTGCTTTTGGTACTTCTTCACATTCAACGATCTTAGCAATACGAAGATCAACTTTCGCAAAGTCATCAAACTCGATTTCGTCCGCGATTGGCTCTTTATCAAGCTCAGTCTGGCTTGCTTGGTTCTTTGCTGCTTCTGCCGCTTCTTTTGCTGCAACTTCTGCTGCTGCATCTTCTTTTGAAGCTTCAACCATGGCTTCAACCTTCTTAGGATCGATACGGTTGAACAGTGCTTTGAACTTAGTGATTTCGTGACCAGTGAGTGGTGCAGCGATACCTTCCCAAGTCAGTTCTTCGTTTAGGAAGCCTTCAGTTCGCGCAGCAAGCTCTGGCATGACTGGTTTTAGGTAAGTCATCAGAACGCGGAATAGGTTAATACCCACAGAACAGATGTCTTGCAGTTCTTGGTCTTTACCTTCTTCTTTCGCTACAACCCACGGTGCTTTTTCATCAACGTATTGGTTTGCTTTGTCTGCTAGCGCTGTGATTTCACGGATAGCACGGCCAAACTCACGAGTTTCAAAAAGCTCTGCGATACGATCAGCGGCTGCAACGAATTCGTTGTATAGCTCAGGCTCGGCGAACTCTGAAGATAGCTTGCCTTCAAAACGCTTAGTGATAAAGCCTGCGTTGCGAGAAGCTAGGTTAACGATCTTGTTGACCACGTCTGCGTTAACACGCTGAGTGAAGTCTTCAAGGTTAAGATCTAGATCATCGATACGGCTGTTTAGTTTAGCGGCGTAGTAGTAACGCAGACATTCTGGATCTAGGTAGTTTAAGTAAGTCGCGGCTTTGATGAACGTGCCTTTTGACTTGGACATCTTAGCGCCGTTTACCGTAACGTAGCCGTGGACGAATACGTTGTTCGGCTTACGGAAGCCAGAGCCTTCAAGCATTGCCGGCCAGAATAGCGAGTGGAAGTAAACGATGTCTTTACCGATGAAGTGGTAAAGCTCAGTTGTGCTGTCTTTCTTCCAGTACTCATCGAAATCTAGGTCATCGCGCTTGTCACATAGGTTTTTGAATGAACCCATGTAGCCGATAGGGGCATCGAGCCATACGTAGAAGAACTTGTCTTTCTCGCCTGGGATTTCAAAGCCGAAATACGGTGCATCACGAGAGATGTCCCACTGTTGAAGACCTGACTCAAACCACTCTTGCATCTTGTTTGCTGTTTCAGCTTGAAGTGAGCCAGAGCGTGTCCACTCTTGCAGCATGCTTTCAAACTGAGGTAGATCGAAGAAGAAATGCTCAGAGTCTTTCATTACTGGAGTTGCGCCAGATACTGCTGATTTAGGCTCAATCAGTTCAGTCGGGCTGTACGTTTCACCACAGTTATCGCAGTTGTCACCGTATTGATCTTCTGACTTACACTTAGGACAAGTCCCTTTTACGAAACGATCCGGTAGGAACATCTCTTTCTCAGGGTCGAAAAGCTGAGAAATCGTGCGGCTAGAAATAAAGCCGTTCTTTTTCAGCTCAAGGTAGATGTGCGAAGCCAGCTCACGGTTCTCTTCAGAGTGCGTGCTGTGGTAGTTATCGAAGCTAATATCGAAGCCAGCGAAGTCTTTTTGGTGCTCTTCACTTACTGCAGCGATCATCTCTTCTGGCGTAATTCCCATCTGTTGTGCTTTTAGCATGATTGGCGTGCCGTGAGCATCGTCAGCACAGATGAAGTTTACAGTGTTGCCACGTAGGCGTTGGTAGCGAACCCAGATATCAGCTTGAATGTGCTCAAGCATATGACCTAGGTGAATCGAACCGTTAGCGTACGGAAGGGCACAAGTGACCAGTAGTTTTCTTGGATCGTTTGCCATACTTAATATTCGCTTCTTAAGGTGTATGAAAAAATAGAGAGTAATACTACCTTATCCCACCAGTGACTCCAAGGAGTCATCAGTGTGATTACCTTAGTTTTTTCGGGGTTCAGTCCAGCGCTGCTCAGTGCTACGATTAGATGCATAAGGAGGACCTATGCGTCATTTCACTTCAAAGCAAGAATTTTGTGCTTGGTTAAACCAATTTGAGCACCCGAGTTTGGCTCCGCAATGGGCATCTGTGGCCAATATTGTCACGGTCGGAGCGAATGCTATCCAGATCGCGATTCCATTTGCGGCTAAAGCGCTTGTTAGCGAGTTGTCTGAATGGGTTCAGTCTCAGCAACAAGGTGGTGAGGTTGCCGCTTTTGAGTGTGAGGTTACCGTGGCACCTAAACCATTGGAAACTCATGTCGGCCATGAAGTAAAAGGGGTAAAAAATGTCATCGCAGTGACGTCTGCGAAAGGCGGTGTCGGTAAATCGACCACTTCAGTCAACTTAGCGCTTGCTATGGCGCAATCTGGTGCAAAAGTCGGGTTACTTGATGCGGATATTTATGGGCCGTCCGTACCAATGATGCTTGGCCAGCAAAATGCGACACCGGTTGTTCGTGATGACAAGTGGATGCAGCCAATTGCCGCACATGGCATTTACACACATTCGATTGGTTATCTGGTATCGAAGGATGAAGCAGCAATTTGGCGCGGGCCGATGGCGTCTAAAGCACTGGCTCAACTGCTGAATGAGACGGAGTGGCCAGAGCTGGATTATTTGGTGATCGATATGCCGCCGGGTACGGGGGATATTCAGTTAACACTCGCGCAGCAAATTCCTGTGACCGGCGCTGTGATAGTGACCACGCCACAAGATCTCGCATTGGCCGACGCGCGCAAAGGTGCGGCAATGTTTGAGAAGGTACAAGTTCCAGTTGTGGGGCTAGTCGAGAACATGAGTTACCACATTTGCAGTCATTGTGGTGGTAAAGAACACATCTTTGGAGCAGGTGGGGCAGAGAAGATGTCGAGTGAATATGGTCTCGATTTATTGGCTCAAATTCCTCTGCACATCTCTATGCGTGAAGACATCGATAACGGTTGCCCTACGGTGGCAGCGCGTCCAGATTCTGAACATGCGGCTCAGTATATTCAACTAGCAGAGTCTGTCTGTGCCCGAATGTACTGGCACGGCAAGGAAAAGCCGGCATCTATCCAATTTACAATGGTTGAGTAACGGTGAAATGAGCGCTTTTTACGCGCTCATTTGTACATCTTATGGTTTGTAATCGTTTGCGCTGTTGTTATTTATTCCATTTGTAGGTTTGGGCTAAATCCTTACTAGCAACTACAGGCTGAACTCCCTATAATCAGGCGGTTTATCTATTACACACTAATACAATGTGTGCTTTTATGCACAATGCTAGTATTAGAACATGACACCAATTCAATTCATCGGGTGCAAGAATAATGTCTGATAATAATCAATGCGTCATCGTCGGTATTGCTGGCGCGTCTGCTTCTGGAAAAAGTTTAATCGCCAGCACTATCTATAATGAGCTTCGTGAGAAAGTGGGCGATCATCAAATTGGTGTGATTACGGAAGATTGCTATTACAACGATCAGGGTCACCTGAGCATGGAAGAGCGTGTTAAGACCAACTATGACCACCCGAGTGCGCTGGACCATGACCTTCTCTGTGAGCATCTTGAAATGCTAACTCGTGGTGATGCTGTCGAAGTTCCTGAGTACAGCTATACCGAACATACACGTACAGAGAATACGACCTCAATGACGCCTAAGAAGGTGATCATTCTGGAAGGTATTCTTCTTCTAACTGACCCACGCTTACGTGATTTGATGCATGCGACTGTCTTTATGGATACACCTCTCGACATCTGTTTATTACGTCGTGTGAAGCGCGATGTAGAAGAGCGTGGCCGGACGATGGAATCTGTATTGAAACAGTACCAAAAAACAGTGCGTCCAATGTTTATGCAATTTATCGAACCTTCAAAGCAGTATGCCGATATCATTGTTCCTCGTGGCGGTAAAAACCGTATTGCTATCGATGTACTCAAAGCCCATATTGCAAAACTTTTGAAAGCTTAAGTCCTTATCTCATTCAGGCGCTTTATTTTTTATGTAAGAAGTGGCACTTTAGGTGCCACTTTCTTTTTATGTCTCATAAAAGTTTTCCGACAAGACTTATACTTGGGATATTTGTCCACTCACGTCTGGCAATACCCGAATAGCAAGGATAATGCTGATGAAGAAACTGTTCCTATTTATAGCGATTCCTCTAGTAATCATTATCGGTGCTCTATTGGCACTGGTACTTTTGGTTAACCCAAACCAATTCAAACCTCTTATTGTTGAGCAAGCGCAGAAACAAACTGGCCTTGAGCTAGTGATTGAAGGCGATATCAGCTGGCAATTCTTCCCATCTATCGGCTTTGAGCTTGGTAAAACGGAACTGCGTAACCCGCAGGGTTTTAGCCAGCCAAACTTGTTCAAAGTTGAAACGGTGGGCATTGATGTGTCCGTTATGCCTTTATTCAGCCAACAGCTTGAAATTGGCAACATCACTTTGGATGGCGCAGAGTTTTACTTAGAAACACTCAAAGATGGTCGTAAAAACATCGATGCTTTGACTCAGGCACAAACTACGCAAGCGGAATCTGCCGCAGCGGATACGCCAAAGAGTGAAGCGCCAGTTGAAGCAACCTCGACAGAGCCTGCTGCTGATCCAGCATCTGCTTGGACGATCAATCTTGCCGGTGTGACAGTCTCTAATACTGCGGTTGAAATCCAGGATAAGCTGGCTGGTTCGTACACTAAGCTCTACGATGTGTCGCTCAACTTGTCGGAGTTTGCGGTAGATACTTGGACCAAGGCCGATTTTGCCGCTAAAGGCGAAAACAACCAGCAAAAGTTCACGGCGCAAGGCAGTGCCGAGCTTAAGCTAGCAAAAGGTTTTGCTGAGTATGCGCTGCGTAATATTGATCTTAATGCGAGCTTTAGCGATCCGGCAACCAAGATGGATTCAATCAAGCTAGGGTTGGAAACGTTTGAGTTTGATAAAGCCAATGCGTTGACTTACAGCATTGCAGGTCAAGCGTCTGGCCTAGACATTAATATGAAAGGCGCTGGTGCACTGACGGTCGACAAAGCGATTTCTAAAGTGATGATGAATCAACTGACTTTGGATGCAACATTCAAAGGTGACTCGCTGCCTCAATCACCAATGAAAGTGGATATGGCGTCTGATTTGACGTTTGATCTGACAAAAAGCCACTTGAGCTTTGTGCTAGAGAAGTTAACCGCCAACGCACTTGCTTTCGATGGTAAGGCGGATGTGACGCTAGGTGATATTCCAAAAGTGCGCTTTGCACTGCACAGTCCAAATATTGATTTGGATGAGTTTCTTGGTCTCAATAAGCCAGCAGAGAATACTTCAACATCAGGTACGGCAGGTACGCAAAATACAGGCTCGACAAGTTCTAATAGCGCTTCTGCATCGACAAGTAAGCCACAGGCCGAAGTAGAACCGGATCTGTCAGCGTTGAAGACGTTGGATGTCAAAGGTGACATTACTATTGATAAGTTCAAAGCCAGCAACGCCAGAATGCAGAAAGTTAAAGCGAGCTTCAACATCAATCGTGGTATCGCAGAGTTGACATCGTTCACGTCAGACTTGTACCAAGGTTCAATTTCAGCAACCGCTAAATTGGATGCACGTAAGAGCCCAGCCTCTTACACGGCGAAGAAACAAATCAAAGGGGTGAAAGTTCAGCCGTTACTCAAAGATGTGGTAAACAATGACAAGCTGGAAGGCACAGGTAATATTGATGTTGACGTTAAAGGCAGTAGTCTGACGCCAACGGGTATTCAGAAAAACTTAATCGGGACTATTGGTATTAATTTCACCGATGGCGCGGTTAACGGCATTAATGTGGCACAGTTAATTCGTGAAAACTACGCCAAGATAAAAGGCCAGAAAGTCGAGTCGACCAACGAGCCCCAAAAGACGGATTTCAGTGCGATGAAGGCGACACTGAAACTGAACAAGGGCAATGTGTCGACCAAAGATTTAACCATGCAATCACCACTGCTGCGCATTCGTGGTAATGGTAGCGCCAATTACCTGAATCAAACCGTCGACTTCACGGTTAGCACTTCAATCGTTGGCTCGCTAGAAGGTCAGGGCGGTAAAGACATTGATGAGTTGCGTGATGTAACGATTCCAATCAACATCTCTGGGTCTTGGCAGCAACCTAAGTTCAAGTTGGTTTTCGATGATGTTCTGAAGCAAAAAGCGCAGAAAGAAATTGATCGCGGCCTGAAGAAGCTTGATGAGAAACTGGGCGACAAGATTAAGGATGAGAAGACCAAAGAAGCAGTTAATGGCTTACTGAAAGGGCTGTTTAATTAACCCTTCCAAGTAAACTGGCTTGATGCGATGGACGCGAGTTGTACGGTGCATCCATCGCATCAAAGTTAGTTTAATAATAGAGTCAGAGGTTTCGTCGTTAAGCACTAACTCTATTGTGTGTATTTAGGAATGCCGCACCTCTCACACCACTATCATCCCCCAACTCAGCTTTTAGAATGGGAGTATTACAATATCCCCCGAAAACATACTTAGGGAGATAATTAGGTAAATGTCGGTAAATTGAAGCTATGTTTGACATCCCCCCGCCTAACACAATGGCAGCAGGGTCAAAAACATTAATGATTTGAGATAATGCGCGCGCTAATTGATCCAAATAGAGTTCGAAATGCTGCGAAGCCGTGTCACTTTTATCAACTAACTGCATGATTTCTTGGCTAGTAAAGTCAGTTTGGTTTGCGCTGTTATAGCGTTTCGCAAATCCAGTCCCAGAAAGAAAAAGTTCGTTGCATGCACTGTTACCACAATAACAAGGTTCGGCTTCTCCATCTTTTTCTGGGGAATAGAATGCAAGCTGATTATGGCCCCATTCACCAGCAACATTGTTTGGCCCTTTTACTAATTCCTTCTGATAGACTAGGCCACCGCCACACCCTGTACCGATTATGACACCAAATATTGAGTGATGGTTGTTACCTGCCCCAAACATCGCTTCACTTAGGGCAAAACAGTCCGCATCATTGGCAATTTGTATAGGCCTATCAAAATGGTTTTCCAGATCTGACTTTAAGTTTTGTCCATTCGCGACCAATATATTAGAGTTCTTAATATTGTTAGAAACCGGACAAATCGCACCTGGTATTCCTACCCCTATATTCAGCTCATCAGTTGCTTTAGCCAATACTTGACTAATCACGTTGATCACGTGCTCAAGAAAACTTGTATAGTCGTTTTTAACCGTTTTAGTACGCTCATAATGAAGTTGTTGACCAGCTTCATTAAATAGAGCTGCTGAGGTTTTGGTCCCACCTATATCTAGGCCTATATACTGCATGCTTTCTCCCTTATTTACCCAATGGAACGTTGATGGTGAGTGTTGCTATGGTTTCTCTTCGACCATATTTACCGCCTACGTACATGCTGTCGTTGTAGTGATAATCCCACAGGTCTTGGCCAATTAATCCCTTAATAGAGATACCGTTGTCGAGAGTCTTGGTGTAGCTAGTTTCTAGACGGGTATAGAATTCAACAAACTTGTCTCTCAGTACTTCTGTTGAGTCTTCCATACCAAGGTAGAACTCTAGTTTGTTGTGCCAAGTTACCTTGAAACCGCCTTCTTTATAGAGGTCTAGCCAAGTTTCGTTTTCAGAGCCGTAGTGATATTTAATGCCATCGCCAGCCATTGTATCTAGGTAGTTACGGAAGCTGAACATAGAAGAAAAACGGTCGTTCCATTTAGAAACGAGGAAGAAGTTCATTACCTGCTGACGATGACCTGTGTAATTACCGCCACTATGGAATTTACTCGATTCACCCAAAACTATGTATTCCGTTAATAGAGGACGGAAGTTGAGAGTATGCTGACCCTGGTCCCACGGAGTTAAACCATCGGGAAACGAAGTCAGAAAATCGAATTGTAAATAGTAGTCGTTGGAACTCCAGTTTAGGTCACCAGTGGTGTTTTTGAAGTTCCAATCACCTTCCCATGCTAAAGCGGGGCGGAACTTCCAGTCACGTCCAAGGAATTTGAACCCATCATAGTGAAATCTTAGGTGCGCTTCATGATCCCAGTGGTAACCATTTTTAAAGAAATCGTCACCTTCGTCTGTGAAATAGTCAATGCGGCGTAAGTCGAGCCATAGGTCACTTCCTTCCGTGAGCTGTAGCATACCTTGCAATAGTTTCTTATTCACTTCCACTTCATCACGAGTGAAAGGATCAGGAGCATTATTGTAGTCATAGCTGAAATGTCTAAGCTCGGTTTCATTTTGAATCCAACCACCGTCGGCTAAAGCATGAGTGGAGGCCACAGAACATAATGATAGGGTAAGTAGGGAAAGAGTTTTGTTTCTCATTGTTATCTGTTATCCGTGAAAGAATGTCGAGACGGATTGTTTATGAAAAAATGAGTAAGTTCGTTTTTCTGATTTGATTAATTTATAGAAAGAGATTTGTATCACTTAAAAGTCACATTTCAATTTGATGAATTGTGATTTGTATCACCTCGGAAAAGATGTGATGAAGGTTGCATTATTCTGTTTGCTTCTATTTTATTGCTTTTAAATCAATTACTTATATTTTTTATTCTTAAAATAAAAAAGTTCCCTAAAATTTAAGAACAACCACTTAGCACTATAGTTTTCAGGGAATGAAAATTCATGTGTGATCTAGATGGCTATATTTTCTAATAACCATGAAGTTTATGAGACTTTGATCACCTTAGTGACAAAATTAGTCATTAGATGACGAATGACTGAAAAAAAAAATTAATCTGGCTTCAACGAAATTAAGAAACGCACGCTCCCGAATTGCCTTAAGTTATTGATATTAAATGGCTGATGGTGATTTGGTCGAGCTGAGGCTTATTGAGGTCAGTATGTTGATGTCCGTTAAAGGCGAGCTAATCGCTTCAGTACAAGCACTTTCACATGAACCACTGTTTGGTTCAGAAACCATGGTTAAAATGGCAAAAGCGGTCATTGAAGGCGGAGCAAAAGCTCTTAGAATTCAGTCTGTTGATGATATTAAAGCGGTCAAGCAAGCTTTTCCTAGTGTTCCTGTCATTGGTTTGATTAAACAGGATTACAGCGATTCCGAAATTTTTATTACTCCTACGTCAAAAGAGGTTCAGGCCATCATAGATGCGGGTGCCGATATGATTGCTCTGGATATGACAGGTAGAGATCGACCGAATGGTGAGTCCATCGAGAGCCTTATTGAACTTATCCGCGGTACTTCTTGCCTCATCATGGCCGATATCGCCACTTATGAACAAGGGGTTGAAGCTGAGAGATTGGGCGTAGATTGTGTGTCCACTACTTTATCTGGCTATACGCCCGATACGGCGCATTTTGGTGATGCTCCTGATTTTGTATTGATTCGTCGACTAAGCCAAACCCTAACGATTCCAGTCATTGCCGAAGGTCGCATCGGCACTCCTACCCATGTTTCTCAAGCTTTGGCTGCAGGTGCTTGGACTGTGGTTGTTGGCTCTGCAATTACTCGTCCTCAATTGATTACTAAGAAATTTGCGGACGCAATGCAAGCAGAGAAGGAGCTAATCTAATGACAGAACTCGCACTTGGCTTGGATTTGGGGGGAACGAAGATCCGTGCCGGTTTAATAGACAGTGAAGGTAAGCTCATTGTTGCGAACACCTCAGCGACAGATATTAGCCAAGGTCGTGAAGGCATATTGAACAGCATCATTGCCGCTATTGTCCCGCTTTTGACACGTGCTCGTCGTGAAAAGAAGCTCCTACTTGGTATCGGTGTTTCTGCCGCTGGTGTGATTAATGTGCGCTCTGGCTCAGTATTGGACGCGACCGATAGTTTGCCTAACTGGAAAGGAACCCGACTTGGCTATTTGCTCGAAGAAGAGTTTGGTATCCATGTGGGGACTGATAACGACGTGAACTGTGCACTGCTTGGTGAGCAATGGTTAGGTGGTGCAGAGAGCTACAACAGCGTAGTTATGTTGACTTTAGGCACCGGGCTTGGCGGTGCCATGCTAAACAACGGACAGATGTTACATGGCTCAAGCTATCTTGCGGGGCACTGGGGACGAATGGAGGTCCCACACCCTTATCGACCGCAGATGAATGTCCCTCTTGAGTCTTTGCTGTCTGGCACAGGATTAAGAGAAACCTTGTTGTTCCAACTTCCAGAGAGTGAGCATGATCGCTATCCCGATGGGTTGAGTGTGATTCAGGCGTACGCGGAGCGAGATCCAAAAGTGATCGCAACGGTTGAAGATTTCATGCGTTTGCTAGCCCGCACCATCAGCAATATTCGTTGGACGGTGGATCCTCAGTTAGTGCTTCTAGGTGGCGGCATGATCAACTCGCGCGAATATTGGTGGGATTTGATGAACCAATATCTAAAAGAGATGGGTGTCATGACGCCAGTTCGACCAGCCACTCTAGGTAATGACGCCGGCATGTATGGCGCTGCAAAAATGGTGTTTAACCATTTTGAAGAACTCAAACAGCAGCGCGATTAACGCTGAATCTCTATTTAAGGACTGAAATTATGTCAAAGAAAATCTGTTCGGTTGTATTCCAAACTCACTGGGATAGAGAGTGGTACCTTCCTTTCGAAACTTTTCGTGCTCGCCTGATTCGTGTGATGGAACGCGTTGTCGATGCTTTAGAAAACCATGAGCTAGAGAGTTTTCTTTTTGATGGCCAAGTGGTTGCAGCGGAAGACTTACTAGAAGCGTGTGAACCAGAACTGGCGGAAAAGCTACACCGATTGATGCAAGAAGGGCGTTTGATCTTGGGTCCATGGTATGTCATGGCGGATGAGTTCTTGTGCAGTGGTGAAAGCTTGATCCGTAACCTAGAGATTGGACGCAAGCTGGCACACTCATTGGGTAATTATCAAAAAGTAGGTTATTTACCGGATACCTTTGGTCATATAGGTCAAATGCCACAACTGCTTTCAGGCTTTAACATCAACAATACAGTGTTATGGCGCGGAATTGATGCTGACCAATCCGAGTTGCGTTGGAAAGGTGCTGATGGCAGCGAGATCTTTATTCTGTTTTTGACTGAAGGCTATTATCAGCATCCGCTGAACACGCAAGACTTTTCGCAAAACATTGACGTTTATCTGAACAAGATCACTGAGCGTGCAACAACAGATAAGCTACTGCTAACCCAGGGTGGTGATCACCTTCGTCCCGCCAATGGCAATATGGCTGAGCGTATTGAAGCTTTCAATGCTTCTCGTGATGACATTGAGCTTACACAGAGTAGCTTAGAGACGTATTTGAATGAGCTAGAAGTGGAAGTGTCGCAAGAGTTGCCAACCGTAGAAGGTGAGCTTCGCGGAAACGATCGCGCTTTTGTGTTGCCGGATGTGCTTTCTACTCGTCGTTACCTCAAGCAACTTAACCAAGAAGCGGAAGATACGCTAACACGTAAAGTGGAACCGCTACTGGCTATGGCACCAGTAGAGAACTATCCCACTCGTTACCTTGAACAGAGTTGGAAGACTTTGCTAAGCCAACATGCTCATGACTCCATCTGTGGTTGCTCAGTGGATGAGGTTCACCGTGAAATGGTGACTCGGTACGAGAAACTGGCTCAGCGCAGTCAAGCAATGATGGACATGGCGCTACTCTCTCTAGGTTGCACCAATGATGAGTTGAGTGCGCAAGATGCGGTGAACCCATTTGCTGATCACACTCAGTTCTCTATTTTCAATCCAAATCCGAAAGATTTCAGCGGTTGGGTAACCGAGCGCGTTTTCCTAAAAGGTGATGAAGCGTACGGTCTTGAACTAATCACTCAAAGTGGTGAGACAGTGACGCCAGTTATCACCAAAGCAGAACCAGGCTTTAGCTTTACTTCTCCTATCGATGACTTCCCAGACAGAGTCGAAGGTGTTTGGTATGACATTGCGTTTCAAACTGAGGTAAATGGTCTTTCTTATGAAGCGTTTGAAGTGAACAAGTGTTTGACCTCAGAAGCAATTGAAACGACCAGCATGGCGTCAATTTGCAACGATTTCTATCAGGTCGAATGGTGTGAAGATGCGTCATTGAATGTGACTGATCTCAGAACGAATAAAGTATTTGATGGCTTGGGTCGCATCGAATCTTCTTTAGATTGCGGTGACAGTTATAACTACGCGCCAGCGCAAAATGATCAGATCACGGTCGCGCGTTTAGTGGGTGATGTACAAACCCGTCGCCACTCTGATTATTCAGAAATGAGTGCAGAGGTTGAATTGGTGCAACCTGCGGCCTTATCAAGTGATCGCCGGGGTGCGAGTAGTGATGTTGTTATTAGTTGTGGGCAGCTTAAGATCAAACTCTATCGTGATGCAGACTTCATCGATATGGATCTCAACTGGCATAACAAAGCGCAAGACCAACGTCTCTCTATACACTTCCCGACAGGCGAGGAGCTAACGGAGACCTTTGCAGACAGTGCTTTTGAAGTGGCCAGCCGTCCGGTGGTTTACCAAGACAATCAAAGAGTGCTACCAAATAAAGAAGCACGCGTTTCAGTAAACCCGAGTCAATCATTTGTATCTGGAGGTGAGCTGCAGCTCACTCATCTAGGCGTGCCTGAATACCGTGTCGTTAAACGTGATAGCGATGAGTTGGCTATAACACTGTTGCGTAGTGTGGGTTGGTTATCTCGACGAGACTTCTCGACTCGTGGCAATGGTGCCGGACCTGATCTGCCTACTCCTGAGGCACAATGTTTAGGCGAACATCACTATCTGTTGCGTCTTCATATCGGTAGTGCAAGCCCAGAGATATTGTGCCAGCGTGCAGAACTGCTTCGCTACTCACCCTTTATGGTGAAGGGCCACAGTACCAACTGGAATACTCCTGTTCGCCTTATTAATCACGCACTGCAAGTTTCGTGTGTGCGACGCATAGGTGAGGAGCTGGAGGTTCGAGTTTGGAACCCGAGTGGTCAAGAGCAACCTCTCTCTCTCGATAAAGATTACCGCGTGGTGAACTTTATCGGTGAAGAGCAAGGGTTCCAATCCCACATTCAACCAAAACAGATTTTAACTTTGCGCTTTCCTGCGATGTAGAAGCGTTAGCGCACTTAAGAAATAGCGTGCCGGAGCAAGCTCCGGCCTCACACCCCTACACATAATGAGAATAACTATGACGAATTTAGAAATTTTTCGTTTACTGCTTATATCCTGCGTATTGATAGTTTTTGTTTACGCTATGATCACTAAGCGAATTTCCACTCTGATTGCTCTGCCTATTATGGGCGTGTTGACCGCAGTTATTGCTAGCGTTGGTGAAGTGCCTATGCTGGGTCTTTTTGCGCATGAAAATGCCAAAGGAGAAGAAGTTCAAGGCATTATGAACAGCGTTCTTGGCGACGGTGCTCGTATGATGGCTTCTACTATAGCGGCGACCATTTTTGGCGGGGCTTTTGCGGTGCTATTACGACGTGTAGGTGTCGCTGAAGCCATCATTAAAAAGGCAGCCGAGCTTGCCGGTGACCGAGTGCGTGTGATCGCATTTATTTTCTATGTGGCCACTATGATTATCTTCACTGCGATAGGTGGCCTAGGTGCGGTGATTCTTGTCGGCTCCGTTGCTCTGCCTATCATGATGACAGCAGGCATCTCTGGTGTAGTATCAGGCTCGATTATTCTTCTTGGTCTCACTACAGGCGGGGTTATGAACCCAGCAGGTTTTGCGTTCTTTGCAACGATTCTTGAACCTGTTATTGAAGGGGGTTATGAAGCGGCTTATGAAATTGTGGCGCGTATGGCTATCACTTTATTCATTATCTCTTTTATCGTCTCAGTGATTTATATCCTACTCAATGTTAAGAACAATCAGCGTAGTGCTTGGCATGCAAGAAAAACTCAATCCGCTTACGAGCTAAGCAATTGGGCCTTGCTTTCACCTATCGTTCCAGTTTTGCTAGTTTTAAGCTCAATTTATGTGATGCCACAAGTGGTGACTGCTGAGCTCGCCATTATTGCAGGTATTATCTACACCGTTTATGTGTGCAAAATTAAAGACAAGATCAATGCGATTGCTCAGTCTTTTGTCCAAGGTACACAAGAAGTAGCCGGCGCTATTGTACTGCTTATTGGCTTGGGTATTCTCATTCGTGGGGTTCAGTTCTACACCGTAACACCAATAATCGCACCGGCGATTGAAATGTTGGTGTCTATGCTGCAAAGCCCAATGACATATGTGATTGGCTTTACTCTAGCTACACCTTTAGTGCTTTATCGTGGCCCACTTAACTCTTGGGGTATCGGAGGTTCACTTCCAGCCATCTTTGCTACCGCAGGCTTCTCGCCAATCGCTGTGGTTTGGGTACTTCGTTCAACGGGAATGATGCAAGGCTTTGGTGACCCAACCAACTCACAAAATATCTGGATTGCAGACTTTGTTCAGGCCGATCCGAACGATATTACTAAGAGCTTGTTCTGGGTAGGCCTAGTGATCACCTTCATCGCTCTTGGCTATGCCATTTTAGTTGACCAAATCCCATTGATTTAACCACGGAGGGTGGGGCTACTCACCCCAATAAAGTAAGCGAAATAAAGGTACAAAGTTATGCGTAAAGTACGAATTGGTATTGATGTTGGCGGTACGTTCACTGATGCCGTGGTTATTGATAACACCAGTGGTGAAGTGATTGCCAAGGCGAAGAAACCAACCACACACCATCACAAAGATGGCGTAGCTCAAGGCATTGTTGAAATCATCAATGAAGTGCTAGACAACAATGGTATCTCACCAGAGCAAGTAGTTTTCATCGCTCATGGTACGACACAAGCAACCAACGCTCTTCTTGAAGGGGATGTGGCTAAAGTGGGCATCATTGGCATGGGTAAGAGTAAGGCTGCCCAAAATGAGCTGGATGTAAAAGATATTGAGCTTGCACCAGGTAAGTTTCTGCAAACGGAATCCATTTACTTTGATGTGGATGAGATCACCAAAGAGAAAGCTGACAAAGCTATCGATGAGCTCGTTAATAAAGGTTGTGAAGTGATTGTCGCGTCGGAAGCGTATGCGGTGGATGATCCTCATCTAGAAAAATTGGTGACCGATCTGGCGAAAGAGAAAGGTTTATTTGCCACCAGTGGTCATGAAATCTCTCAGCTTTACGGCCTGAGAATGCGAACTCGCACTGCGGTTGTGAATGCGTCATTGATTCCTAAGATGATTGAAACGGCAAACATGACTGAGCAGGTTGTCAAGAAGGTAGGTATTCCTTCAGAGCTAATGATCATGCGCGCCGATGGCGGTGTAATGTCGGTGAACGAAGTCCGTCAACGTCCTATCTTAACCATGCTTTCTGGTCTTGCAGCAGGTGTGGCTGGGGCTTTGATGTATGAAAAAATCTCAGACGGCGTGTTCTTTGAAGTCGGTGGTACTTCCATCGATATCTCGGTGATTAAAGATGGCAAGGTTATCGTCAATAATGCGCAAGTAGGTAAACATAAGACTTACCTAAAAGCATTGGATGTTCGTACTCTAGGTATCGCCGGTGGCTCAATGATTCGTATTGGCGATGGCAAGATTATTGATGTTGGCCCTCGCTCTGCACACCTTGCTGATAAGCACTATGAGTGCTTCGTTGATGAATCTGTGACTAACGCTAAGCTTCTGCAAATTACCCCAATGGAAGGTGACAGCCCAGATCACGCCATTATCACTTCAGATCAAGGGGAATACGCTTATACCCTAGCGGGCGCAGCGAATATACTTGGTTATGTCCCTGAAGATGATTATGCCTATGCCAACGTTGAAGCGGCGCGCGTGGCTTGGGAACCGCTCGCAGAATATTGCGGCAAGAGTGTTGAAGAAGTTGCTCGTGATGTGATGGATATCGCTTGTGAGAAGATCTGGAACATTGTTGAGCCAATGATCAAAGAGTACGAAGTGAACCCTGAGTACATCGAATTTGTTGGTGGTGGCGGTAGTGCAGCAATTACCACTTTTGCTTTGGGTGAAAAGTACGGCTTTAAAGCGAAAACCGCGAAGAATGCGCCATATATTTCCACTATCGGTGTGGCTATGGCCATGGTTCGTGAGCAGATTGAACGCTCTGTGGTGGACCCTTCCGCTTCTGATATCCAAAAAATTCGCTCGGATATTATGGATCAAATCATCGCCCAAGGTGCGAAAGAGGAGAGTGTTGAGATTGCCATCGAAGTCGATAAGCAGCGCAACATCTTAATTGCTACGGCCACAGGGGCTACTGAATTCAGTAATGACACGACTCAAGAGAAACTGACAGAGCAGGAGATTATCTGCAAAGTGGGAGAGGTCTTCTCCGTTGAACAGAATGCAGTCGAAGCGAAAGACTCAGTTGGTGCTTTCCAAATCGTTAAGGCGCGTAAAGAGACCCGCCGTTGTTTCAACCTGTTTAAGAGAGAAGAAAATCACTTCGCGGTAGTGAAAAGCGATGGAATGATACCGCTCAAGGTCAAGAATGCAAGACATATTAAGGTACCACGCAGCGGTTATAGCGACGCGATGAAAACCCTAGTTAGTGAGCTTTCGTCCTACTCTGATGCTGGTCAGTCTATCCCGAAAGTGTTCGCTTTTACTGGTTCGCGCATGTTTGATTACTCAGGCCTCTTTAGTTCAGAGCAGCTGACGTCCATGGTTGCTATGGATCTTGATCACCTAGATGCCCAGCAAGAAGTTTTGCTGGTCGCAGCGAAGAAATAAAAGCGAGGTCGTTATGAAGAGCGATATTGAATACGCGAAGATGCAGCTTAGCCTAGATAAGTACTTTGGCAAAATTCCGCCTGATATGCATTCAGGCATTATTGAGCAGGCACTGAATCTTGGCGAACGCGTGGCGAGTGAGTATCGCTCTATCGACCTCCGACAAGCTTTTTTTGATGCGGGCTATCGTATTGAATATACGCAAAATGCAAAGCAGATATTGACCCAAGGCCTGTTAATGAGAGCTGAGATCATCGAGGATAATCTCGGTAAGCGAGTGCTTATCTACCAGGACAGCGTTGAACAGGCGCTGTCAGACCTTGCTAAACAGGGTATTCAATCGACTAAAACTCAAATTGAACGCCTTTATCTGGCACATGAGTTCTTCCATCTATTAGAGATGGATGAACATATTTCTGATGATGTGCTTACTATGAAGGTGGAACGCCTCAAGATTTTAGGTAAGACTTTCTACGGTCGTTTACAGTCGCCTTCTGAGATCGCCTCTAACCGCTTTGCACAACGTGTATGTCAATGTGAATTTAACCCCTTATTGATTGACGAATTATTTATCGGAGATAGTGATGACTCCAACTAACACTTATTCTGGCTACGACGTAGTCGTGGTTGGCGGTGGTACATCGGGGGTGGCGGCAGCGCTCTCTGCAGCAAGGCAAGGCTTAAAAGTTGCCCTAATAGAAAAACGCATAGCGCTGACAGGGACTCAAGCTAACGCTATGGTAACGCCATTTATGCCCTCTCATGTGCATGGCTCAGAGACCGCAGACCTTTTGACTCAACGTTATCATCAGATGATGATGGGCAAAGGCAAGTTGACGCTGCCGGGTAAGATGGAGCTTTACTCACCGGAATCTTTTAAGCTTCTTAACGATCAAGTGCTAACCGAGTTTGGCGTGGAAATCTTCTATGACGCGACCCTAGTCAGTGCTCAAACGCAAGAGGGGAATATCAAATCAGTGACAGCGCTTATCTTTGATGATTTCTATGCGTTTGAAGCTAAGCAATTTATTGATGCCTCGGGGGATGCTCTACTGTCTCGGTTTGCGGGTGCTAAGACAGAAAAAGGCGATAAAGATGGTACTCGTCAATCCGTTTCGTTTCGCTTTGAAGTGTCGAATATTGACTTTGGGCGTCTTCGTGAGTTTTTGAAAGCAGCGAATTACACCTTTTGCGATCCTAGCGACGAGAGCTTTATGGAGTTTGTTCATGTTCCTGGTGTCGCGGCGTGTGGTACTTTGCTGGACTTGTTCCAAACCGCCATCGAAAGCGGTGAGATCACGCCTGAGATAAGCCGATATATTCAGGGCTTCTCAATGCCAGGTAAGCCAAATACCTTGTCTTTTAATAACCCGCAAATGCCGAATTTAGGTAATATCGAAGATCCAAGAGTGCTCTCTGAATATGTTCGCTATGGGCGTAATATGCAGCACCAGTTACTGGCGTTTTTGAACAAGAGAATTCCAGGTTTTGAGCAAGCGTTTATCTCTCAAGAAGCGAACATGCTTGGGGTACGTGAGTCTAACCGTGTGGTTGGTAAATACGTGATGACGGGCAGTGACTACGCTTCAAGACGTAAGTTTGATGATGGTGTTGCTCGCGGTGACTGGTATATCGATATCCACAGTGACGATCTAGAGGTAGAAAACGACACCTTTAAGAAGAAGTATGATAAGGGCGAATTCTACGAAATTCCTTATCGCTCGTTAGTTTGCCATGAAGTGAATAACCTATTGTTTGTGGGTCGAATCATCTCTTGTGATTTCAAGATGCAGTCCAGTATTCGAATTCAACACACATGTCGTGATATGGGAGATGCGGCTGGCCGTGCCTGTGCATTGGCATTGAAACTGGATGTTGCTCTTAATGAGCTGGATGGCACCTTACTAAAAGGGGAGATTCATTAAGATGAAAACACTATTTATTCCGCTTGATGAGCGCCCATGTAACTATCTATATCCTCAATATATTGCGGAAACCGCGGATATTGAGCTTATTACTCCGGCTATGGGGTTTCTAAGCAATAAGAAGCGCGCAGCAGACACTAACGCCTTATGGCAGTTCATGTTTGAGCATATTGAGAATGTGAACAATGTAGTTCTCTCTATGGATATGATGATGTATGGCGGTTTGATCCCATCTCGTCTGCATTATTTGTCAGAAGCTGATGTGGTGTCCTTTGAGTCCAATCTTCGTAAGCTGAAGAGCATCAATCCATCGGCAAAAATCTACGCTTATAACTGCATCATGCGTTGCCCAAGTTACAGCAGCAGTGATGAAGAGCCTGATTATTATGATGAATATGGGGCTGAGATTTTCCGAGGCAAATATCTGCAAGATAAGTCTGAGCGTGAGTCTCTGTCTGAGCAAGAAGCGCAAGAGCTTTCGAACTTGAAAGGCGCCGTTCCAAATTCGGTTATCTCTGATTTTGAAACTCGCCGCGGCTTTAACTCTCAAGTCAACCTGCTGGTGGCCCAGTTGGTGAAAGAGAAAGTGGTGGATTTTCTTGTGATCCCACAAGATGATTCCAGTCCCTTTGGTTACACCGCGATTGATCAGCAAAAAGTGATTGCCTACATCGAGAAAGAGTCGCTCTCTTTTGATATTGCTATCTACCCTGGTGCTGATGAAGTCGGTGTCACCTTGCTTTCTCGCGCTTTTAACGAGTATAAAAATCGTAAACCTAAGATCTATCCGTTTTATGCTTCTACTTTAGGTCCGCAAATCGTGCCGCTTTATGAAGACCGCCCGATGAATGAATCGGTCAAGTCACATATTCGAGCGGCAGGCGGGGTTTGGTGTGATAACGGTCAAGATGCCGATTTTATTTTGGCAATCAATTCACCGGGTAAGCTTATGCAAGAAGCGGCAAAGCAGAATGAGAAAGATCTGACGTACAGCTCCGGTCGAAACCTTGCCGATTTTGCTCTAAGAATCAGCGAATACATCGAGTCTGGCAAACCTGTAATGGTGGCAGACAGCGCTTTCGCCAATGGTGGCGATATTGAACTGGTGAGCTTTTTGGATAAGCTGCAAGTGTTGGGCAAATTGACCTCTTACAAAGGTTGGAACACCAACTGTAATACTTTGGGGACAACCTTAGGTGCGGGTATGATTGCTGAACTCGATAATGCGGCGCGTGTGAAAAATATCTGCTTTCATGTGTTAGAAGATGTTTGCTACCAATCGGTAGTAAGAAGCCAGCTTCTCAATCGCTATTTTAGTCAAGCCAGTTTTGGTCATACTAACTATGCGCCAGAGCAAATTGATGAAGCAATGCAGTTTGCTAAAGACGCTTTGCTTTCGCAATACAGTAAGATTACCGCCCGTTCTCTGCCACAAAACATCGAACTCGAGGCGTTTTCACCTTGGCAGCGTACATTTGAAATAGGCTTGAAATTAAAGGTATTACAGAATGCATGAGTCAGCGCCGCTCCTTGCTACGCTGCGATTGATAAAGCCGGGCTTAAGCCCGGCTTTAACGCAGTTGGCGGACTTTATAGAAGATCACTTATCCGCCATTTCGCGAATGACAGTGACGGAACTTGCTGAAGAAGCGGCTGTGAGCGTATCCAGTGTTAGCCGGTTAAGTCGTGAGCTCGGTTATCGCAACTACGTTGATTTTAAAATGGCAGCACACTCTTCTATTTCTGTGCCAACTGCACCCAAAGGAGCCAATCACTGTGTGCTCGACGAAGCAGAGAAGTTTTTTGGTTTAACCAAAGAGTTACTCAATGAACTTAATCTGGATGAGCTGGGGGCTTATTTGCGTCGAAGCGAGTGTCTTTTTGTAGCAGGAGATGATGCGTTTCTCGTACAATCCTTTGTCGATGCCTGTTTGCAACAGGGTAAACGGGCGATCCCTTTGACACAAGCAGCCTACTTCCAGACGATGCTTAGCAAGTTGAGCCACAAAGATATCTTTGTCTACATTGGTAGTGAAACGCCGAGTGGGGTGTGGCTAGAGATACTTGAAGCTTTGGCTGAGAAGGATTGCGTGACCTTGGCTATTTCTCCGATTTTATCTGAACCTACAAGAAATACCCATCTTGATTTCTGGGTGCCTATTATTTGTGAAGGAAGTGTAATTTTTAATAAAATCAATATATTGCTTACAATTGAGATATTGAGTAAGCAATTTAGTCATGGTGCGATAGTGAGTTGATATCACTATCGCATTGCAGGTATAAGTACGAAGGGTTGGAATCGTCTTCCAACCCTAGATTTATCCTAATGTGCAACGCAAGTATCATTCATCTTTCTTGATTGCTGCGAGCATGGTTGTTCCAATAGGCTGCATTCTGTAGGCGGTTTTCTAATCGATGTGCCACCCCTGTGTCCAATTCCCCATTGTCGGCTAATGCTCGAATGCTTACAGTTAGGCGAATAAATTCACTGTTTGGGATCAGCTCGCCGTTGCTGGCCATGTCTGCCAAGACTTGCAGCTCTGAGAGTAATGCTGTACCACTGTTTTCGCTTATTGCCTCTCTTGGAATATAGATACGAGTCAATTTATCTTGAATGTCTGTGAGCATCAAAACGACCCCCTCTAGTAAGTGTTCACCTGGGTTAAAAGCCACTTCGCGCCATGGCCCTTCTTTCAAGGCAGCTCGTGCTTCAGGTAGGTCTTTTCCTTGACCATAAGCGAACATGTTAACACCAGAAGTTTGGTAACGGCCTGCTAAGACATCTTTGACAGTGCCCATAGGGTCGATGTCATGGTAGAAAGAGTAAATGCCAGTGTAGTAGATGGTGCCTTTTGGCATCAGCTCTTTACTTGAATTGACATGTTCATGAATACTGTCGAAGTCATGTCCGTACGCTTGAGGGATCACACCATCGATGTCCTCTTTCCAATCTGCGATCATCGTCTCTTCTGGGCCAGGCTCTGGCGTAGCGGTGAACATAAAATCAGGATTCAGACGTTTAGCTTGAATCGCCAGCTTTTTAACGAATACATTTTCTTCTTCACGTATCCAATGCTGGTATTTTTTGAACTCTATGATGTCAGTACGCAGAATCTCAGTGTTTTCTATGCCAGAATCTTGTTGGTATTCTTTGAGTGCTAGTTCGTTAAACGAGAAGGCTTCAGCGTGTTCGTAGTGTGGGTAGCGCATATAGTCAATATTTAGACCTGTAATGGCATAGTTCTCCTGCATTTCACGATAAATTTCTAACATGTACTTTTGGACATCGTCTTGAACAATATCGAGCCAAAAGTAGCCGGACTGATTGTCAGGAATCACTTCACTATCCACATTACTGTTTTGGATCGCTAGCCAATGAGGATTGACGGTCAATTGAGGGGGTAGTGGTTCAACAAGATCAGGTGAGCCGACCATAAAGCCGTTAGTCCAGCCTTGAACTGTCATCCCTAGCTTTTCTGCTTCACCGATATAGGCGGCAAGAATGTCATTACCGTATACCCCATAACTTTTGTCACTAAAGTGAGGGTGCTGACTGGTCATGCCGTATTTTTTCATCACTTCACTTGGGTAGATGGTGTAACCCCAGAAAGTGACTTCTAAATAGATGCTGTTAAAACCTGAGTCGTGCATGCCTTGTACCGTTTCGATCACTTGGTCGAGATTCTGTTCTTCAGGGCGATGCCAAATAGCGCGTTGTTCGACAACTTCGGACTCAATCGTGTGGTAATAAGCACTATCTGCTACCTTTGCGGCTTTAAGATAAAGTGCATAGGCGCTAATTTCACTGCTTTCGCGAATGGTGTCACCAGCGGCTAAATATTGGTTTGCTTGAGTAAGAAATTGCTCTGCTTCCTGTTTTGGGAAGTCGTAATAGCCTTCATAAGCGCTTTCTATACTGGTTTCGGCAAAGGTAATGGCGTGTTGTGCCTGATAACGATAACTGTCCAAATCTGTACGAAGAGTCATAACCTTATTGGCTTCATCTAACTCGACCTTAGTACCGATAACTGCGTAGTCAGTTAAAAATGTGGCGCCTTCCCCGTGCCCACTTAAGACTAAGCCATGCTCCGGAATGTCTGAATCAGCACCACCAAGATGGGTCACAATCCCATCTTCTACCGTGACTTCGTAACCGTACTCGTTGGTTTGGGTTGAGTCACCAAAATCAGGGTCATAGACAATAAGTTCGTCGGTATCTCGGGGCTCATTGAGCAAATAGGTATGTTCGCCCACAGTGCCAATGTCTTTGCTATGAACTTGGTTATTCTCAGTGCTTTGACACACTACTGAGAAAGCTAACATACCGAAAAATAATAGATTTCTAGCGGTAGGTAACCAGCGTTTTATTAACATGATTCATCCTCTAAGTGGATTTGAGCTTGAGTAAGCGGAACTTAAGTTGAGATTTGAATCTTGGCTGGAGAATATGGATAAATGAAAGAACAGAAAATCAACTCTCGTTCTATGCTCACGCGATCAAGAGTTGATGGTAATTCGTTATTTCAAATTGTGGGTAAATTCTGAAACTATTATTCAGACAATGAGGTGAGATCACTCTAATTGTGAATTTTGTGACAGTCGCACCCCGGTAGAGTCACATTACGGGGAAAGGTGTTTCTGGGCCAACAGCCACTAGAAGTGTAGACTTCTAGTGGCTACAAGTAGATTACCAATCGACTCCTTTACGTGCTTTCACCCCAGATTCAAAAGCATGCTTGATGTTCTTCACTTCGGAGACAGTATCGGCCATTTCAATCAGAGTGCGATGTGCGCCACGACCAGTGATCACAACAGATTGCATCTTTGGTCGATTGTTTAATGCTTCGACGACTTCATCAAGATCAATGTAACCGTAACTGACCATGTAAGTTAATTCGTCAAACAGGATTACATCAATAGATTCGTCGCTCAGCATTCGCTTGCATTCTTGCCACACTTTTTGTGCGGCTTCGGTATCGGTGGCTTTATTCTGAGTTTCCCAAGTAAAACCAGTGGCCATGACTTGGAATTCGACTCCAAGTTTTTCTAGCAGATTACGCTCACCGTTATCCCATGTCCCTTTAATAAACTGGGCAACCGAGCATTTGAAACCATGGCCAACTGCGCGAGCGATAGTACCAAACCCTGAGGTGGACTTACCTTTACCGTTACCAGTGATGACAAGCAATAGGCCTTTTTCTTCCTGAGCAGCAGCAACTTTAGCGTCGATTTGCTCTTTAACTTTTTGCTGACGCGCTTTATGGCGTTCTTCTTTATGGCTTTCAGAGGTCACGGTAAATCCTTTTTAATTTAGTCAAACTGTGCCTATCATAGCGCATCTAAGGCAGAGCAAAAAACCATTGGTTTTAAAGGGAAAGGCTAGGAAAAGGTATGGCAAAGAAACTATTAGTTGTCTGTATGGGAAACATTTGTCGTTCACCCACAGGAGAGGCGATCCTTCGTGCGAAAGCTGAGCAAATGGGTGTTGACGTAGAGGTGGATTCAGCCGGAACAATTGGTTATCACCAAGGCAACCCACCAGATCCTCGCTCGAAAGCTGCGGGTGAGCAGCGAGGTTATTCATTCAAAGGGATTCGCTCTCGCAAAGTTGTGGATAGCGACTTTGAGTACTTTGATCTGATTTTAGCGGCTGATAGAGATAACTTGGCCGACTTGCAAGCGCAATGCCCATCACAATATCAAGATAAGCTCAGGCTGTTTCTTAGCTTTGGAGAAGCGAGTGAAGACGGAATCCCAGATCCTTATTACGGTGGTGATAAGGGGTTTGAGTTGGTGCTGGATTTGATCGAAGAAGCATCGGAAAAGCTTCTTCGATCTCTTTAGCTTAGGCGGCCATCACTCGGCCGCTGAAATAATCGTTTGAAACAATGTATTCCGTATTGCGGATCAACTCATCGTGGATTTTAGCCCAATGGGTGTCTTCTTGTTCGTAGCAAGGAACCACACCACCGACGCGAATGTTAAACGGCGTCAGCTCTTTGGCCCAACTTTGGGTGAAGCCAGCGACCATAGATGTTGCGTTTTCAAATCCGGACAAATCATGGTAATCCGCGTGAGCAATCACATTCACAATCACACCATTTTTCTTATCCTGACGCATTTTTTCCGCAGTCGCCTGACCAAAGCTAAATAATGTTGCGGCCATTAAAGATAAATGCTGGGTAAAGGCATCACCAGCCCGATCATCAAAGAATTTGGGCATCGTTTGACTGGTAAGGGCATTGATCAAAACGTCTGGCGAATGATGTACCGATTGATCAATAAATTCAAAAAGTGAGTGGATAGAATCCATCGAGTGATCCGGCAATGCGTATTGATATATGTCTGATGAAATGGCTTTGCAACGGACAAACGTTTCGTTCAGTTGAGCCGCGCTTTTATCACAAAGAACGACGGTGGCACCCAGTGAAGCAAAGTGCGTAGCAAGTGTACTACCAAGCTGTGAGCCTGCCGAAGTGATTAAAATCACGGCACTTTTTATATTCATATAGTGAGCCTCCGTCCATGGCTGAAAAGGTTGTCCACATAGCATGGTAGATTGCTTGTTACTTAAGTGTGAATAAGCTCAAATAACGTGTGTATATCTTGTGCTTGCGGTGAATAATTTGCACTCATTCACATTAATAAGTGATTGATTGAGTATTAGAGGAAAGGACGAACAGGTTTATGTGATCTTGATTGATCTTCAAACTTGCGTTTGGATTTGGAAGGTTCGCTGGGCTTTGATCAATTGGTTATAGAGATCGATTGGCATCAGTTCTTTTGCTTCTTTTTCACCTAGTTTCCGGCGCTGATGACCCGATAAATTATTGTAAATCTCTTCAGGAAAGTCGTGTGTGTCTTCCGGGAGGTATGTCAGAACTTCAGGGTGAAGGTAGTGAGTGAGCTTGGCGCTCGGTAAACCTGAGCGATGAAACATATCGGCTTGCATCGCCGAGATAGGATAGGAGTCCTGATCAGAGCGGATTTTCTGGGGTGGTGGTAACTCGAAACGGCGTCTTAAAGCTTCTTCGGTTGCGTCCTGTTCATTTATTTTTTCGATAGGTGTGTTATCGCGAACGTCGTCAGAAAACATTGATAGAATCAAAGCGAAATCGGCACGACGCCCTTCGTGAACAGCATGGTTAATCCCCTTGCCGAACTGAAGTTCGTTAATAATGCCCGCTTTGTCTAAGGTGTGAATCTGAGTTTGCATGTTACCTCGCTTGATGCCTATGTAGCGGCAATATCGAGGTGAACTTTAGGGAAATGACTGACTCGAAAAGAAAAAAGCCAGCTAAGTGCTGACTTTTTAAGCGACTAAATTTTAAATCCTATAGGGGAGGATTACTTAGCTAGGTTTTCTGCTACGAAGTCCCAGTTAACTAGCGCCCAGAAACCATTCATGTAGTCTGGACGAACGTTACGGTAATCGATGTAGTAAGCGTGTTCCCATAGGTCAACAGTAAGAAGTGGAGTTGTACCTTCTTCTGTTAGAGGTGTCGCTGCGTTAGAAGTGTTAACGATCTCTAGAGAACCGTCAGCTTTTTTAACTAGCCAAGTCCAAGAAGAACCGAAGTTGTTGATTGCAGAATCAGTGAACTTCGCTTTGAACTCTTCGAAAGAACCGAATGCAGCGTTGATTGCGTCTGCAACTGTGCCTGTTGGTTCACCGCCCGCGTTTGGAGCTAGACAGTGCCAGTAGAACGTATGGTTCCAGATCTGTGCTGCGTTGTTGAACACGCCACCAGTTGAGGTTTTGATGATTTCTTCTAGCGTTTTGCCTTCAAACTCAGTACCTGGGATAAGACCGTTTAGCTTAACTACGTAAGTGTTGTGGTGCTTACCGTGGTGGAAATCTAGAGTCTCTGCTGAGATATGTGGTTCTAGCGCGTCTTTCGCGTAAGGAAGAGCTGGTAGTTCAAATGCCATTACTCGATTCTCCATTGATATGAAAGAGTTAAACTCTCTCGATTGCTTCCAGTGTTATTAATTTATGATGGCTAGCTAAGTGCTAACCACGTCATTCTGCTGACTTGCGCTATAGTTTAGCAAGTTTTTACTTTATTAAAAGCATCACGACCAATTTCTATATGAAATTTCTTTATCATATAAAACCACAGACATTATAGGCTTTTTATTCTCAGACAATGGTTTAAAATATGTCAATAATTTGCAGTAACTCCATGAAGAGGAAGTAATGGAAACCATCGACAAAATCAAACAGCAAATCGAAGAGAACGCTATCCTTCTTTACATGAAAGGTTCTCCAAAGCTACCTAGCTGCGGCTTCTCATCTCAGGCTTCACAAGCACTTATGGCGTGTGGTGAAAAGTTCGCTTACGTGGATATTTTACAGAACCCTGATATTCGTGCTGAGCTACCAGCATACGCGCAGTGGCCGACATTCCCACAGCTTTGGGTTGAAGGTGAGCTGATTGGCGGCTGTGACATTATTATTGAGATGTTCCAGAAAGGTGAACTTCAGCCTCTAATTAAAGAAGCGGCTGAACGCGCAGGTACAGACGAAGAGTAATCAATAAACTACTGTTTAAATTTACAGTTTTTCTTGATTTTTAAGGGCCACATTCGATAATGTGGCCCTTATTGTATCTGCCCGATAAATTTTATGTCACGTCTGTTTATTGCTGAAAAACCAAGCTTAGGTCGAGCCATCGCTGCTGCGCTTCCTAACCCGCAAAAGAAAGAGCAAGGCTTTATTCGTTGTGGCAATGGTGACGTGGTGACCTGGTGTATTGGTCACTTGCTAGAGCAGGTAGAACCAGACGCCTATGATGACAGATACAAAAAATGGAATTTGGCTGATTTGCCAATCGTTCCTGAACACTGGCAACTGCGTCCTCGTAAGTCGGCGTCTAAACAGCTGACTGTGGTCAAGAAGTTACTCAAAGAAACATCTGAGATCATTCATGCTGGCGACCCGGATCGCGAAGGTCAGTTGTTGGTGGATGAGGTGTTGGATTACTGCAAAGTCAGTAAAACAAAAAAAGAAGCCACGCAACGCTTATTGATTAGCGACCTCAACTTACCAGCGGTCAAGCGCGCGCTAAATCAGATGCGCAGTAACCGCGAGTTTATTCCTCTTTCGGTTTCTGCTCTTGCTCGCTCCCGAGCTGATTGGCTGTATGGCATGAATATGTCCCGCGCTTATACGCTGCTAGGGCAAAAGGCTGGCTATCAAGGAGTGCTGTCTGTCGGTAGAGTTCAGACGCCCGTGCTTGGGCTGGTAGTCCGTCGTGATGAAGAGATCGAGAACTTCATCCCTCGTGACTATTTTACCTTACATGCCTTGATTCCTTATCAGGATGGCAATAGTGCGTTTGATATTCGCGCCCGCTGGAAACCGAGCGAAGCATGCAAGCCTTGGCAAGACGAAGAAGGGCGGGTTCTCAATCGTAAACTGGTCGAGAACGTTGCCAATCGAATTACGAATCAACCGGCCAAGGTTGTCGAGTCGGAGCAAAAACAAACTAAGCAATCAGCTCCTTTACCTTATTCTCTCTCTGCGTTACAGATTGATGCGGCCAAACGCTTTGGTATGAGCGCTCAACAGGTGTTGGATACCTGCCAATCTTTGTATGAAAAGCACAAGCTCATCACTTACCCTAGGTCGGATTGCCGATACCTGCCGATGGAACATTATGGACAGGCCAAAAGTGTTTGCGATGCGATATCGAATAACTGTAACGAGTTAGGTCAGGCTGTTCATGGCGCTGATTTCAGTCTCAAATCCAAAGCATGGAATGATAAAAAAGTGGATGCACACCACGCGATCATTCCTACGCCTAAAAAGGCTTCCGTAAATGCGCTGTCAGGCAATGAGATGAAAATCTATCAGCAAATTGCTCGTCAGTATCTAATGCAGTTTTATCCAGCCGCAGTTTATGCAGAAGCGAAGCTGGTGTTTGACATCGCTGGCGGGACTTTTATTGCTAAAGGTCGCCAGCTAGTATCGGCCGGCTGGAAAGCGCTGATGGGAAAAGTGGACGATGACAACGCGGGCGTTGATGCAGTTCCCCCACTTGATGAAGGCACAGTGCTGACTTGTCGCGAAGGCGAGATCAAAGACCGTAAGACTGAGCCACCTAAGCACTTTACTGAAGCGACTTTACTGCAAGCGATGACAGGCATCGCACGTTTTGTTGAAGACAAAGAGCTGAAAAAGATCCTAAAAGAAACTGATGGGCTAGGTACCGAAGCGACTCGTGCAGGTATTTTGGATACGCTGTTTAAGCGTCAACTGCTGCAACGGCAGGGCAAAACAATCCTCAGTTCACCAGCGGGAAGAGGGCTAGTGCATGCGTTGCCTTCTGAATCGACTTATCCTGATATGACCGCGCATTGGGAGCATCAACTTCAGGGAATGGCTGAACGAAATCAAGCCTACGGACCGTTTATGCAAGCGCTGCAGACGCGTATTGATGATTTAATGCATCAAGTCAAAGGCGGCGAAGTACCTGAGTCGCTGCGTCATCTACCTAAGGTGGAACGTCCTGCCTTTAAGCGTAAGCGGAGAAGCAGTGCGAAAACTGGTGGTCAGAAACGTGCGACCACGCGCCGTAAGAGCAGTTAATGTTCATTGCCAATAGTTCGTTGATACTCTCTTGGCGTGACGCCAAACCTTTCTCTAAAACGCTGACGAAAGCGTTCTTCCGACTGATAACCGCACATTTGCGCTAACTGGTAGCCATCATATTGATGTTTTTGCATCAATTGCAATGCATGGCTAAGGCGCACCTGCGCCAATAATTGCCGATACTGACTGCCTTCTTGTTTAAGCTTCCTGATCAGCGTTGCCCGGCTCATGCCGAAATGATCGGCGACGTCTTCAAGAGAGTGTTCGTCCGCTGGTGCGATGGAAAGGTACTGGGTGATAGTTTGTGTCAGTGATGCTTTGGAAGAGCGAAAAATCTTATGCAGAGCGCCTTGTTCTGCCAACTGCTGATAAAGCGGCATTATCCAATACTGTTGAGTGCGGGGGCTCATCGCCTTTAAGTTAACTGTTGCAAGTGTATTGAGTGTGTCTCTGATTGCTTTGTCGACTAAGTAGTAAGAGGGACTCGATGAGTGAGCGGCATTTTCGCTCAAATCGAGCATTTCCTGACTAGGTAAATAGTGGAAGCTAAACACTCGTGACAGGAATGGCCCTTTTTCTGGAAGATTGGCAAAGTTCCATGAGCTGGCTGCGCTGCACAATATGAGCGAGTCAGGCGTTAGCGTGACAGACTCTTCCTGCCAGAACAGTCTTTTGTTGCCGGATAAAATCTGGATGATACTAGGGGAGTGAATCGTCACATTTCTCAAAGCTTGCAAGTGCTGGGCACGAAACTCAGTGATCTGAAATTGGTGGGCCATCACTCCTCCTTCAATTAGCGGGTATAGGTTGCTGTTAGGGTTGCTTTCGCTAATGCGAGGCTGTTAAGGGTAAAGCCAACCACAGCCGCCGGTGTATCCTCACCCAACTCCAGCTTGGCTTTTGGTAGTGCCCAAACCGTGAACTGATAACGATGCATACCATCACCCACGGGCGGACAAGCGCCACCAAAGCCTTTGGTGCCATAGTCTATGCGGGTTTCGAAGCCACCCAGCTTGCTGATATCTGCCCCTCTAGGTAGCTGACTGATGCCAGCAGGAATATCGAGTGCAATCCAATGCCAGAAGCCACTTTCGGTCGGCGCGTCTGGATCGTAAGCTGTAATGGCAAAACTCTTGGTTCCCTTTGGTGCGTTGTCCCAGCTTAACTGCGGCGACAAATTATCGCCTGAGCATCCCCAGCCAGCAAACTCGAAGGTCTTCTCCATTGGATGACCTTCCTGAATATCCTGACTCGTCAGATCAAAGGCAAATGTTTTGCCTGACAGTATTAGGCCTGCTGTCATTAGTGCTAATGTGGTGGCTTTCATGTTGAGCTCCTTGTGTCTGATTTAGTATCAGTTTAACGAGCTCAATCTGTTTTTATGGATCTAAAAGTATCATATTTAATCTAATTTTAGTTAAAAGTGATACTTTTTGTTGGTTTTGATATTACCAAGGAAGTGCACTGCCATCATAGTTGATAAATTCACCAGAGCGGCTGATATCGGCACTCTCGATCACGTCAACAAGTCCCGCTGCGGATGTTTGCGTATCAATTAACGCATTTGGCCCACCCATTTCAGTTTGTACCCATCCAGGGTGGAGCGCCAAAATGGTGAATCCTTGACTGGTAAGGTCGTTACTCAGGCTTTTCACTACCGAGTTAAGTGCGGCTTTCGATGAACGATAAATATAACCGCCACCAGATGTGTTCTCTGTCATGCTACCGACCTTGGAAGAGAGACAGACAACTTTCTTCAAATTGCCTTTTGCTAGGTTTGGAAAGAGTGATTCAACGAGCTTAAGCGGTGCAATGGTGTTGATTTCAAAAACTTTTCGCCACTCTTCGATATCAGTGTTACCAAAGCCGTTACCTTTTGGTCCGTAGTAGCCAGCATTATTGATCAGCAAATCAATGGCAGGCAGTGCATTGGCGAGCTCATTTAGCCCTTGATAATCAGTGACATCAAATGGATGACACGTCAGCTTGTCGCCTTCCAGATCAAGGAGCTCCTGCGAGCTTTTCTCTGAGCGATAGGTTGCGTGAACCTGCCAGCCTTGAGCAAGATAGTTTTTGACTAAGCTTAGCCCGATACCACGGTTAGCTCCGGTGATTAGAACAGTTGTCATAGTGGTCCCCAGTAAAGTGTTGTAGCTATTTTGCTCAGTGGTTAATGTAAAATCAACTTAATAAATGATAATTATTACTATTTGTTGAGAGTTACAACCGTGATGCAACTTGTTACCATACTCAAAACACAAATATCGATAGTTAATCAATGATCCCGCTGATTTATCACTCCATCTATTCAGAGCTGCCGTTACCTCAAGGCCACCGGTATCCGATCCATAAGTATCGTCTGTTATTCAATGAAATTGAAAAAGTGCGCTATCGCGACAAACAATGGCAAGCGTTGTTTCATTATTGTGAGCCACAAGCTTTGACACCTGATGAAGTGATGATGACGCACTGTAAGCAATATGTCTCTGAACTGTTTTCTGGTCGTTTGCCTGCGGCGCGGATGCGACGTATTGGTTTCCCATGGAGTGAGTGTCTTATTGAGCGCACGTTGACATCCGCTGGTGGAACTTGTCTGACAGTTGAAAAAGCGATTGAGCATGGTGTGGCTATCCACCTGAGTGGCGGATACCACCATGCACATTATGATTTTGGCAGTGGGTTTTGTTTGCTTAATGATTTGGTTTTGGCGGCAAAACGTGCACTAACACATGACGGCATCGAAAAAGTGCTGATTGTTGATAGTGATGTTCATCATGGTGATGGGACGGCAACGTTATGTGTTGATCAGGATGACATCGTGACGCTGTCCTTTCATTGCGATAAAAACTTTCCCGCGCGTAAGCCAGATTCGGATATGGATGTCGCTTTACCACGTGAAACCAGTGATGAAGAGTTTCTTAGCACATTTACTTCGGTTGTCGAGATGGCGATTAATCTGCATCAACCGGATTTGATTCTTTATGATGCGGGTGTCGATATTCATGAAGACGATGAGCTGGGCTACTTCAATGTCTCTACTCAGGCGATTTATCAAAGAGATGTTGCTATGTTTCAATTGGCAAAAACGAATGCATTACCGATAGGCTGTGTTGTCGGAGGAGGTTATCGCACTGATCACAGTGATTTGGTGCCAATCCACATGCAATTGCTGAATGCAGCTTTGCAAGTTTATGGAAATCATTAAGGTGAACAATGGAGCATAGAATTCGCGCGGCGGGCATACTTATCGATAATGACGCAATTTTGCTTTTGAAAGTTAAAGACTTTTCAGGAGAGTATTGGATCCCACCGGGTGGCGGCATGGAAGAGGGGGATAGAAGTTCAAAAGATTGTGTCGTGAGAGAGTTTAAAGAGGAAGCGGGGCTAGATATTGAAGCCGGAGAGCTGATTTGTGTTCGTGAGTTTTTTGAAACGCATAGAAATCGCTATCACTCAGAATTCTTTTATCGTGTTTCTCACTATGACGGTGAGCCTCATATTGAGAACCTGCTTGGGCTCAATGACGAAGATTATATTCAGTCTGTGGAGTGGGTGGCTTTGGGGGATGTGAGTGGTAAGCGTATATATCCGAAAGAGCTTAAAGATAAGGTATTAGAACTGATTGATACCGAGTGCTTTTCTATCCATTTAGGTAGTTATACACAAGGTGATAAGGAAGATCTTAATCGATTGTAGAATAGGGATCGTGCTCAGCAGTGATTATTATAGGCGTCCAAAACAAGAAAACCCCAGCCTTAAGGCTAGGGTTCTTAAATTGGCGGAGAGATAGGGATTTGAACCCTAGATACGCTATTAACGTATGCCGGTTTTCAAGACCGGTGCTTTCAACCACTCAGCCATCTCTCCTTTGTTGACGCGAATGATATAGAGGTTGGTTTTTCTTGTAAACCCCTAATTTTACTGATTGCTTTAATTGTGAACACTTAGTGCAGAAAATGAGTTCAAGTGCGTACTTTTAGACCTAATACATCGCATAACAGAGGTATTTGGTCGTAATGAGTTGATCAATGTTGTAAGAGCTCAATGACTTGATAGGTTTGAATACCAGCAAGAACACCTTGCTCCCAACCACCTTCAACTAGGGTTTCTGCCTTTAGTTTCAATGCGGCGGCCACGTCACCATTAAAGTGAGCATCCACTGCGGATTTATCCGAGAAGAAATCAACGATACCGAATTGATTACCACCGAAATGTACAGCAAACCAGTGGAGAGTACCGGGTTCTTGAGTCGATACTATCTCGGCGCCTTGTCTGAGTAATTCACTCAGTGCTTGCTCTTGTCCGCTTTTTGCGGCAAGAGGAATGTAAGTGGCGATGTTGACAGAGTTATTGGCATTTTCATTGACTTTAGAGGCAATAATGTCGGCATTATGAATGTTGGGTAGTACGCCTTCAGCCCAGCCACCTTGAACCAGAGTCTTTGCATTCTCACTAAGCGCTTGAGGAACAAGTCCAGAGAAGTGGGTGTCCTGAGCCGCTTGAGAGCCGAAAGCATCAAATATGACAAAAGTGTTTTTATCCTTATTCTGAAGTGCCGACCAGAACAGAGTGTCGGGTTCGTTTTCTTGAACGAGTTGCGCGCCAATGGAAAGAAAATTGCTTAGCTCGGTGCTTTGGCCTTTCTGTGCTGTAATTTTAATCACACTGGCTCTCTTGAGAGCTTGCTCGGTTGGTTCTGCATTAGCGCCCATTGCGATAGCAAAAATAGAGAAAATGGAGCACACGCGCGAGATTGGGCTTATGATTTTTAACATCTTGTATACCTCTTCATATGAGTAGTTTGGTTTGAAGCAAAGTATACTTTTCTGATTTTTAGGATAAATAGCGCTTATTCGGACTTATAGTTCTATTTAATAGGACAAAAAAGGGGGCATGATTGCCTTTGTCTACCTTATTTAGGACGGGTGAGGGTGAAAACAAAAAAGAGAGCCGAAGCTCTCTTTTTCTAGGTGTAATGGTCGGACTGACTGGATTTGAACCAGCGACCCCCGACACCCCATGACGGTTACTTAAAACATCTAACTAATTGAATGCATTGGCTTTGATGGTTTTTTATCTCTGTGTATGTAGGACATTTTGATACACCGTGCTTCAATTAAATCAATGAGTTACCATAGGGTTTTGGAACCGAATTAAGATAATCCAACTCGATTTTTCATCCAACCATAAACAAAGGTTTCATTCTTTTCTCTAGCTTCGGTGATGTCTAAATAACGCGCCCCCTGGGATGAGTTCAGTGATTTCCAAAGTACTACTTCCCCTTCATGGCCACGCTTCGATAAGAACGCTGTTAATGCTTTGATAGTGGCTGGTCCTATATGGCCATCGACCGTCAAGTCTGAATAATAGGCTTGTTTGTTGTTATACACGTTGAGCCAACGTTGCAGGAACTTAGCAGCGACACCTTGTCCCATATTCACACCAGTATCGATAACCTCTTCACCGATAATTGCGCTGATCTTATGAATCTCATCAAAACGAACGCGCTGGACGTATTCACCTAAGTACAAAGATTTTGCTATATCAGGTGTAAGGTCATTCATAAGTCCTTTGTAACCAAGGTTACGAGCTGTTTTTTCGGTAATTCCATATGTGGTATCTCCGCCCAGGTCATCTTGGTTGTTTGAACGAAACCCTTCTTTTTCCATGATCTCATAGATGATTTCATCGATAGTTCTAGCTACGGGTAATTTGCACATAGTTGCCTCCTTTGGTTGATATGTGCATTTTTACCTTGTTGAAAAACTTCTTAGAGGGCGTTCTGGGAGCATTGCTTACTGTTATCCCCCTAAGTTCTTCAGAACGCTCAACATAATGGGCGGCTTTCTTTCGATGTTGTCTTCTCCCCCGCACCCCCTAAAGAGATATGGGCGCCAAGATAGAGTCCTGAACATGAAAAATAGGATGGCGGCTTGAGGGTGTTTGGTCAATTCTATTGTCATGCATACTTAATCAAAACCTGTGAATACATGGGGATGAGTTCTCCATCCCTTATTCAGCCTTGATTTGTAATAAAAATTCCTCCACAAGTTGCACGGTTTTTTCCATGAGTCTGCGCATTTTCTCCATGAGTTGCGTTTTTTCTCAAATTTGGTGCGTTCTTCTTTCTTTTCTTTCTTTATTTAATAAAAAGAGAGAGATAGAGAACAAGAAAGAAGGAAATGAGCGCAAATTGGTATCCATGAGTTAATTTTGGTGTGTATTTTTTATCCCATAGGTTTTTTTAGTCTCCATGGTTTTTTCCATGGATAATTTAAAGCCCTCCACATTGCTTAAAGCCTTATAGATACTGGTTTTATTGAGTTCTCAACCAGCAAGCCCATAGTTCCATGGATTTATCTGCCCCTGACCAAGAAATAAAACAAAACACTGCTGAACCTGATCTGGTTGATCTGTTTCTTACATGGAAGCAGGAAAACGAAAACTGCAGCACTAGAACTATTAGCAAGTATCGCGGCCTACTAAAGCAATTTGGTGGGTACATAGATAACGATTTTGGTGCTGCTGAGCTAAAAACGTTGGAACAGTTTTCTGGCGGGTGGCTACACCGAGCTGGTTACTCGGCCGCATCCAGGAAAGTGGCAGTTGCCGCTTTACGAGGCTTTTATTCTTTTCTCGCTAAGCGACACCTCATCGATAAAAATCCTGCAGTTGAACTGGTTTATCCGAAGATTGGACGAAAACTACCTAGATTTATGGGACTAAAGAGTGCTGAAACGCTGTTGTTGCAGCCTGATTTAGATTCTCTGTCGGGTTTGAGAGATAGTGCGATGCTTGCTTTACTCATTGGATGTGGTTTCAGGGTCGCTGGTCTTTGTGGATTAAACGAATCACAATTGATTTGGTATCAATATGGAGAAGTAGAGCGTTTGGCCATTAAAACGTTGGAAAAAGGAGAAAGAGAGAGATTGGTTCCTGTTCCTTTAGAGGCGATGCTTCTGGTCCAAGCATACTTGGGACATCCTGACCTTAAAGATATTGATCGTGTGCTTGAGAACGGAGACTCGGTGTTGTTTGTTAACCTCAGGAACAGGCATGTCCCTGAGTGGGAGCATAGAGGAGAGCTACGTCGACTATCTTGTCGGGCAGTTGATAGGATGATTAAGAGATATGCTATTGCTGCCGGAGTTCCTGAAGACCAGGCACACGCTCATGCAATGCGCCATTTATTTGGTACCGAATTAGCTGAGTCCGACTCTTCAACCTTACAAATTCAAGCTTTGATGGGGCATGCAGATCCTAAAACTTCAGAGATATATACTCATATATCGATGCGCAAGATGACTCATGTTCTCGATAAAGGAAACCCTTTGAGTAAAATGGACACCCCGGTTACGGCACTATTACAAGAAATGAAGAAGGGTAAATTACTATGATATTGAAGCCGCTTCATGATTGGGTAGTAGTATCTAGAAACAAAGTTATATCCGAAAGATTTTGGTTGCCTGAACAGGTATCAAACAAAGGAGAAGTAATTGCGATAGGACCGAAAGTGGTAGAACTTTCGGTCGGAGATAAGATTCAATTCAATCCTTACGCTGGACTAGAAGTATCGATGCAAGGGGAAACGTTTCTTTTTATCAATGAGTTAGAAGTTATATTTATTAGATAGCAACTTTTTTAGCTTTGCTATTACGTCCGACTCGGGAGTAGGGTTCCAGTGTATGAACGTTAAATACTTGTCGAATTTTTCATGACAACCACCTTCTGTGAGTTGTTTGGTAATCCATTCATTTATTGATAGTACCTCTTCAGCGTCACCGTCTTGAGCCCCGCCAACTAATTGCCTTCCCGTTAATAATTTAAGTTTTAACACTTTGTTAAGTAACTCTTGCCTATAAGAGTTTACGTCTTCATCAAACAAGAACGGTATGTGTTGAGTGCTTATTTTGAACTCATCAATGTTTTCTTGGGGAATAGTATTTGTAAGGGCCACGTTTAAAAACTTCATGCAGGCCTGATATGAGCCAAAGCGCTTTTCGAACAATCCCAAATGAACCTGTGTACGTGATGAGAGAAGTTGTTGCCAGCCAACAAAAGCTAGCACTGCAGTAAATATGACTAACAATATATCTGTCATATAAGAGGCTCCTTGTAAATTATAATCAACTAGGGTCACTTTACACCTAAGCTTTAAGTCTTAGAACACATATAACCCGTCTTTAACTTTATTTCTAAACTCAGTTATACTGGATGTTGACGGACGATTGTGGGAGCTATGAGAACTCACAATCGAAACGACCAAACCCGTCAATGTGATACCTATCACTAGCTGCACATACTAACAGAATGCGCAGCTCATCAGCTTACTGTGGTGCTCGAGCCTTTGTGTTTACTGGAACCAGTTTTCATAAAGGATTAGAGAATGCGCAGCTTAATCTCAAAATATCTACATGTACTCAGTGATCATCAGGTAACTCACCAAGGGGTGGGGGCTCGGCATAGAGAAACGCACACCCTCAGAGAGGGGGGACGGTACCTAGATAACTACACCAAATTAGAACTTTCATTAAGCGCTCATGAACTTGAAGCTGCGTTTGAGTGTTTGGAGCTTCCTGCGCATTGGTCTGAGATTCAGCGAGAAGTTGGGGCTTTAAAGTTTTTGGAGTTGTGGCGGGGGTTGGAGTCTTTACGAACTGGACATCGATTGCGAATAAACGTTGCACGAATGTCTGAGAAACACAATAAGATGAGTGCCGAAGAGTTTGAGCATTGGCTTGATGCTCAACGTCTATCTAAACCCTGGTTTGAGATTTATTACGCATCAAGTTCTGAACAATATCGTTATATATGGCAAACGCTATATAACGCCGCCTATACCCCTCAAAGGAAAACACTTCGTATTTATGTTCCAAGTTTTAACTTTTGGAACAACCACCTTAAGCGAATGCTAATGTTTAACCTTCTTCATGCCGGCGTACCTAAAGATAAAATTTCCCATCATCTGTTGATATGGACAGGCCAGACAGCTTCTCAAACGCGGATCAACTTGGCCGTTAAATTGCTCAACGAATATGGTCCCTCCTTTTTGCGCGAAAAAGCGTGCGAAATACAGCTATGAATGAGCATAAACAACCTAAAGCCATGGTCACATTTAAGTGCAGCTCTTGTAACTACACTTTCAGGAGTGAACCTTCTCGCGTTGAAGATGAGCCCACTCGCGCTCACCCATTTCGTTATTATGCGATTTGTGATGGATGCCAAAAAGAAGTTCAGCAAGTTCCCTGGGAGGTTGGTCAGTTCTGCGCGGTTCTCTCAGCAACAGGCCCTAAAACTCCCGAAGGTAAAGCCAAGTCCTCTGCAAATTTGCAGGCCGTTAGCGATAGAGGCGTTAGTCGCTTCAACGCTTTAAAACATGGTGCAAACGCAAAAACCGCTTTGTTTTTCCCAGCTCGACCAGGTAAGTACCCTCAATGTGCGACCTGTGATGTCGACCATGCTTACTGCGCGACTCAGCCTGCTTGTATAAAGCGAACTGAATTAATGATGCAGCATTTGATAGCCTTTCAATCGAATGACCCCAGTAAACTCACTGAAATGCACGCCATCAACCAAGCGAACATGGCAGCAATATTTCAGGACATGATGCAAACCATAGTCTCTGATGGTGTTGCGCTGAGGAACCCTGTTTATGACTTCGATAAAGATGGTGGCTTCCATATTGGTCAGTACAAAAATGAGCAAGGAAACCTTGAGACGATTGAAGAAGTAAAAGCGCACCCATTGTTGAAGCCAATGCTAGAGATGTTGAGCAAAAACAACCTGTCGATGTCGGATCTAAACATGACTCCTAAAGTTCAGGTTGATCAAGGTTTAGAGATGGGACGAACTTTAGAAAATGAAGATGAAAGAGAGTCTGCCCTTGAGTATCAACGTCAGATGAAAGAACAGATGTCAGGTTTGCGAGAGATGATAGCCAACTCCCGTAAGCGAATTCGAAATGACGAAATTTTGATAGAACACAATCAAGAGCATATGGCGGAAGACGCTGATTATATCGATGGAGAAGTCGAATAATGGCTGACCGTATATCTGCGAAGGAGCGGGTTGAAATTCAAAGCCGAGCCGAACGGGAGATTCAGCGTTATGCAGGCAACCATGGGATGTGGCATAAGCACGTTCATAATGTTGAGCTGGATCCAATGCAACTGCTCAAAATGGAGGAGATGGACCAAAATCTCAATACCGTCGATAACAGCTGTCGCCGAACGGGTAAAACCGCCGTTAAAGAAATGTACTTACTCGAGCACAATGCTATTCATTGCGACCAAGAAGGCGGTATCGTTGCCCCGCGAGAAGCGCAGTCTCTCGTCAACCTTAGTTATCACCTTGATGCGATTCGCCGCTCTGACATCTTGAGTGGTTATGTAGCTTACAAGCAAGGTCGAAAACAGCTGGCTGATACCTATTACGAGTTTGCCAATCGTTCAAAAGCTCGAGCTTACGGTATCATGGCCAACGTTGATGGTGGTGATTTGACTTGGGCATCCTTAGAGGAAGTCGATGACCTCGACTCGGATCGACTGTATGGACGTTTCCTGCTAATGATGGGTTCAAGCAGGCGACTTGGCGCGAGCAAATCAGCAATCAATAATCCCCAAATTCGAATTACAGGTGTGTTTAAAGGTGCCGATGTACTTAGCGGAATGATTGATTCTGGCGAGTACCACTGTTTGCCAACTGTGGACTGTTATTTAGGAATAGAACTTGGGATTCTAAATGAAGAGTTCATCATGTCGATGCGCAAGCAGCTCCCAGAAGATGAATATATCCGTCAGTTACTGTGTATTAACGTAGCAGCCAAGAACCTCATTTGGGAAAAGTACATCCGTTATGCAATTCAAGTGGGCGCCAAGATTGGATTAGAGCCCTCTGAACCAGACCCATTCACTTTTTACAAAAAACGCGGCGTTCTTGCATTTGGATATGACCACACTGGTCACGGTGAAAACCTAGCCTCTTCTCGTTCCTCGCTAGTTGTCGAAGAACAAGTAGGTAATTTTTCTATAGTCATCTTCGCTAAAACTTGGCACCCAAGCACCGACGAGAGCGTTATTAGAAAAGATATCGTGGGATTTTGGCGTTATTTCAGACCCGACTATGCAATAGGCGACGCCTTTGGAATAGGTTTAATAACCCAGGTTAACGATGATCTATTTGCTGAGGGTTTAACGCAAATAGACCGTCGTGCAATTGGTGATGGTGAAAGTATGGCTTCCACCTGGCCTGAATGGGCTTTTTCACCATTACGATTTGAAGGCATGGCCAAACACCAAATGGCGCAATCACTTCGAAGCGCCTATCACAATCGTCAAATGGTGTTGCCTTATGTTGACGATAGGGAAGCCGACCCTGCCGTAGAGGACTACGTCAACTTACCTAGGCAAATCAAAAATATCAAACCGTCCCCGGTGAAAGCGGGGAGTTATAGCAGTTATCAAATGGTGAAAAAATCGATTGGAGATGACCTTTTTGATGCGCACATGGCAAGTCATTGGGCTCTCGTTACACAAGGAGCAGCGCCCGTGCCAAGTATTATCACCATAAATCATAAGACCCGCGATCAACTCTTGGGCGCACCAAGTAGCTTAGATTTATTAAGGAACTTAACATGAGCCGAATTAAAAACGCATGGCTAGCAATTAGAGGTAGACCTCTTCCTTCTGCGCCTAATACCTCAGGGAATCACCAGGGTGAGAAAACCTCAGAGAAAGGTCATATTGCGGACCCTGAACGCTCGGTACAGTATTTGTATGAACAAATGCAGATAGACCCAAACCTTAGAGCTTCAATTGTTATGCTTCGTCATATGGACCGTATCGACCCTAGGGTAAAAAAAATTCATCGTCGCATTGCTAGGGATGCGACTAAAGGTGGGCTGAAACTGCACTGGATAGGCAAAGAAAGCGCCAGAGTAAACAAGCTTTGGCAGCAGTTTATGTTAAGACTGCAACTTAACAATCGCAGCAAACTAATGAGCGATGCTTCGGGCTTGGCCAAAGAAGGAAATTTACCATTGCAATGGGTGGTGAACGAACTCAGCCAGGTCACTAGTTCTATCCGCATGCCAACAGAAACGATTATACCTATCGTTGACCAGTCGGGTCGGTTCAAGAACGTGAAACAAGCATTCCGTCAGGTGGATCCGCTCACTTATCAGGAGCTGTGTACATTCCCGCTATGGCAACTTACCGTTAGTCGATTAGACCCGGACAATTATGATGACATGGGATGTATGGGCAGGCCCTATCTAGATGCGTCACGAAGCATCTGGCAAAAGCTTATTATGACAGAAGAGGATCTTGTCATTAGGCGTCGTACTCGAGCGCCGCAGAAATTAGCTCACTCTCTCGATGGTGCAGATCAAAAAGCACTGGATGAATATAGAGAGCGTGTCGAAGGACAATCGGGAGAAATTGCGACAGATTTTTATGGGAATAAGCTAACGGTGAGTGCGGTTGGCGGTGATGCAAACATGGAGCAAATAGCGGATATCACTTTGCTGGTCGATGCGTTCTTTTCTGGAGCTCCTGCACCAAAAGGATTATTTGGTTACGTTGATGGTTTAGCTCGGGATGTGCTGGAAGATTTAAAACGCGACTACTACGAAGAAATCGACGCTCTTCAAGACGCCTTGGCTTATGCCTATGAAGACGGTTTTAAGTTGCAGCTTTTACTGGCCGGCTTAAACCCCGATTCTTTCCAGTTCCAAATTCAGTTTGTGGAACGCATGACAGACAGTAAGAACCAACGCGCAGACCTGGCATTGAAATATCAGGCGCTTGGCATGCCACGTAAACTTGCTTGGGAATCTGCAGGAGTAGACGTGCAACGTGCCGAAGCGATGCGAGAAGAAGAAGCTAACAGCAAAGACCCATATCCTGAGCATAACGAGCTGGACGACGAAGACGACGAAAATCAAAAGCCGAAAGTTAGCATTACCCCAAATAATCAGCCGAAAGGCGAAAGCGCCACCTCTATCAGCAACGGATAAATGTAATGGCCGATAACCAACGGACTCAAATTAAGGCAACGATTCGTCGTGCTATGCAATCTGCACAAAGCGCGACGAATGAGCTTGATTCTCAGGCTATGAGAGAGCTGACAGCATTGTATCGTTCTGCGCTGGCAGAAATTCAGCAGCTAGTCACTAATTCTGCCAATGAAATGGGGACAGTTCGTCTTTCTCAGTTGCAAGTGCTAACTAGGCAAATTGAAGAGATTCTTAACCAAATCAATCAAACTCAATCGCATATGATTGAGGGATATATTGTTGAAGCCGCTAAGAACGGTGGCAATACGTTCTCTACCAGTATTCCTGTTGAGAGGGTATCGCAGTCCATTGACTCTGCGGTGTTAGCGGTGCGGACGATGAAACTGAAAGATGGTTTACAACTTAGTGATCGCCTTTGGCGCGTACACCGAAATGCAAAAGAGCAGCTAATTCAAGCGGTAGAACGTGCGGTCATTTTGGGTAACTCCGCAGCTGATGCCGCGCAAGAGTTCCAACAAAGGGCGGAAGCGGTACCACTCAATATCACACAACAAATGAATATGGCGAGTGGGTCTGCGATAAACAAAAAAATGAAAGATGCACTGATCGATGATCAAGGCGCCCCATACCATCAAATTAAGCGAGTAATGCGCACTGAAATAAACCGTGCTCATGGAGTGGCGTTCCAGAACTCGGCATTTGAAGATGAGTTTGTTGTTGGTACCAAGTTCAAACTTAGCCCCAATCATCCGAAAAGAGATATCTGCGATATGCACGCCAAAGCAAATTTATATGGGTTAGGAGAAGGGGTTTATCCTCAGGGTAAAAGTCCATGGCCAGCACATCCCAATACACTTAGCTACGAACAAGTAGTGTTTGTTGATGAGGTGTCAGATGAGGATAGAGCCGGGCAAACCAATCACTTAGATTGGCTTAAGAGCCAGAGTAAAGAGCTACAGAAAGCAGTACTTGGTCACGATAAGAAAGTTTCGGCTCTTCATCAGGGGCATTTAACTAAGGGTATGATCGCAACTCCATGGAAACACTTGGAGCCTGCACTAAAGCGTAAAGGGGTTGATACTGCAAGCCTGTGAATAACTTGCCCCCTGTTTTCCACGTATAAATCGATATAATGGCTACGTCAGTGATATTACAAGGCAAAATGCCAATAGCTAGGAGCCAACTACAATGAATACTGCTACCGCTTATCAGTCACAAGCTAACATCCAAAGCCAGAAAGTCAGTGAGGTTACCTGCATCTGTGGTCATAGAATCTGTGATAGTGAAGGAATTATCCGTTCACGTTGTGTGAAACTAATCGAAGGTGAGGCGTTGTGTCGCTGCAAACGCTGGGTAAAAGTGCCGATTCATAATAAAGCCTGATGTAGCATCAGGCTTATTACATCAAATTTTGTTAGAGGTGCTCTAAGGTTACGGATAGTGCTTCATAGTCGGCTTCGACTGTAATGATTTTGTCTGTTGATAAACGGACAAAGCATTCCCCTTCATCAGCTGGCTCGATACTGACTATGTGGCTTAAGTTGATTGTGATTGGTTCCTCGGTGTGTAATGACTTAAATGTCAAAAATTTACTCATTTATGTATTCCTCATTCTAGCTGGTCGTTAAATACAATCTCTGCATTTCGATATTACACATACCCCATTAAGTGCATAGTGTTGACTTACAGGAAATGCGCAGTTACTCTTAATTTCATAACAGCAAAATCTGTTAACTGGGTTAGCGTCCAGAAAAATTACACAGAGCCCAAATAAGATGCGCTCAGCATCTTTTTTTGTGGGCGGTGTTCGCGCACACCTAAAAAAGCAGTATTCTATGGTGGCTCGGGCAGGGGAGACTTCGGTCTCGCCAGTACCTGTGTAGCTGGTAACGCTAACCTTGTCCGAGCTACCACCCTTTTGAGTATTAGCGTTCTCTACGTGGTAGCAACCAAGCTAATACACAGGAGACATCACTATGTCTGCAACTTCTCATATCACAAAAGATCCCCATTCTCTGGTTTATGCGACCCGTCAAAGTATCGGCTGTCTAGCAACTATGGCTGCGGGTAATGATGGAAAAATTGAAAACATCACCGGAGAACAACTGTATTTCTTACTTTCCTCGTTTGGCGAAGAGCTTGATGTCGCGTTGGCTAAGATGGAGGCAGAGTAATGGGACTCTTATCTCAACAACAAGACCAGACTAACTATCAAGCCGCATTACACCAGTTAATGAACGAGCCATACCGAGCGGTGGTTTGTGAATGTGGCCACTGTATTTTCACTCATAAAGGCATGATTCGTTCACGGTGTGTAGATGTCAGAACTGGAAGAGCTTTGTGCCGGTGTAAGAAATGGGTGAAGGTACCAACCTTACCTCACTAGTTGAAATCGAGCCCGATAGAAACATATTTCGGGCTTTTTTGTGTCCTTTGAATAATGAGTTTTAATTTAGACTTTTTTTAGTCTCCCTCTTGTAATTGGTTCATATTTAGTCTAAATTAAGATCATGAAAGATGTGGAGGATATTTATCGAAGAGATGTAACAGCAACGCTATCAAACTTAATGCATTTGTTAGCTGCTGAAGTCGTAACACACTCCCAAACACAGATATTTAAGAGTAAATTCCCCAACCTATGTGGCATTGAAATGGGAGCAACCGCCAGGAGATCTTAATGGAAGCTAGTAACACAGAAACGGTAAGTTTCTTAAAGAAAAACGCGGCAGACTTGCCAGTCGATGAGCCGTTAGTCATTACACAAAATGGTGTGCCCAAGTATGTTGTTGAATCGTACGCAGATAAAAAGCAACGTGATGAGGCAATCGCTATGATGAAACTAACCACTTTTGCTAAGCAAGACGTGGCTAATCAGCGTGTAAGTACTCTCGGCAATCTAAAGGCTCGTTTGTCAGAACGAAAAAATAGATTGAATAGAGAGAATAATAACGATGGACAAACAGGTTAATATTCAACTTACAGATACATTTGATAAAACGCTCGATAATGTCATTGCCCACTATAGTCAGTGGAATGACGAGGCCGTAGTTATCGAGCGAGTGGAGGAGGTGTTAGAAGAGTTTGAGCAGCAGGTAAGCGGTCAGCCTTATTCGTATTCTCGTAACCCAGAGTTAGTGAGTCTAGGTGTCAACTCAGTTCGCAACGCAAATTCCAAAGGTTTTCGTTTACTATATGAAGTGAACGAGACCGAAAATGAGATACGTGTTGATTTGTTGTTATTTCTAAGTACAAAGCAAAGTGTCGAAAAACAACTTGTAGACTACTGTTTATATCAGAATTTATAGTCATCTGACGTTTTAAGTAGAAAACTGCATTTCAGATGATGTTCAAAAGCTGTTTGTAGCACCTTCCAAAAGGTAATGCACATGCCTCTAACTGCTATTGATTGATAGCTGAGCCCCCGAATAATCGGGGGCTTTTTATTTTTAGCAGTTTTATCCAATGCTAGAACATATTCGTTGCATATAATTTTGAGTATTACATAACAGATTCAAATGTTTAATGGTGATTTAGCACTAAAGTACTAGTAAGTTGCATGTATGTATAAACAGTATAGAGAGAGTTTCTTATGAGTAGAAGAAGTGACCCGATATCTGGTCTTGCCGGATTAATCGCTGTGGTAATTGTGGGCGGGATTCTTTATTTATCAATGACATTAAAAGCGCCTTTTAAAGTTACAATGATTAGCTCGTTTGAGGTGATATTTGTTAGCGTCCTATATGGCGCATACGCGTTTTTGTTTTACGTGAAAGACTATTCTCCTTATGGGTGGTGCAGACCTGGGAGACTTCCGAGAATTTGGCCTCTGGCCTTAACATTGATTTATTGGGCATGTATATCGGTTATCGATCAAGCAGGAACTGTTCAATACACAGGGTTCTTAATTGAGAAAAAGAAATTCCTTTTTGACACTGAACCAGCTTGGTATTCATTGTGGTATTGGAAAGTGTTAATCAGCTTGTTTATTGCGGTGGGAGGCCAGTTCTTCCACCTAGCAATTCATAAGTTGTGGTACAGATATTTGGATTAAATACACCCCTCCAAACGGTCACAACAAAGCGCCACACTGCCTGTAATTGGCGACCGAGCCCCTGATTCATCAGGGGCTTTTTTCGTTTATAGGCAAAGGAAATCTCATGTTTAAATCTCACCTCGCAGCTAGTGTTGTACTAGCGCTTTCCTCTTCAACACCTCAAGGTGTGATTCACCTGCTTTCCGATGCCGTAAAGGTGGATACCTCAAATAAACGTAGCATCGTCACCATTACCCGAACCGGCACATTTTATGATCCGCGCTATGGCGAGTTTGAACTGACCCAGCAGATGTTTGATTCCATGATCAAGAACTTCAATGAAGGAGTGTTTGGTCAGGAGATCAATATTGATATTGCCCATAAACCTGAAGATGGGGCTGGGGCGGTGGTAAGACGCCTGTTTACCGACCGCGGTCGTTTACGAGCAGAGGTGGAGTGGTACGAACTCGGCATTAATAAGGTCATTAAAGATGGCTTTAAATACTTATCTGCTGAAATTCATCCTAACTATGTCAGCAATGAGGCCGGACAAGATGGCCAATACCAACAGTTTGGTCCAACGCTACTTGGAGCAGGTCTAGTCACCAGACCGTGCATCAAGAACTTAGACAAAATCGAACTCAGTGAAGCCAGTCTTCACGATTGCCCAACTTATCTTTCCGAGTCTTTAGCTAATAAATTTTCCGAGGAACGTCAAACCATGTGGAAACAACTTATAGCGCTGTTTGAAAAGCAGCTAAAAGGTTTAAAACTGACAGCAGAGCAACACACTGCAATGGTCAAACTTCTAACCGATTCTCTAAATGGTGTCAGTGAAGAAGATAAAGCTAAATCGTTAAGCGACCAGGTACTTGATACAGCTAAGTTGCTGTCAGCATCTGGCACTACCGACACTCCTGTTATCAACTTAACTGGCGGCTCACTGACTGAAGAAGACGTAGTTCGTATTCTTGGTGAGCAAGCGACTAAAACGGCAACGGTACAAGCCGAGCAACAACAAAAGCTTGAAGCGAGAGTGAAAATCTTCACTGATGCGATCGATAACGCCGAAGGGCTAAGCGACGACATCAAAAAAGAGCTGAAAGAAGCCAAAGACCTGATCACCACTGAGATGACCGAAGAGCAAGTAACCAAACTTGCTGAAAACCAAATCAGCCACGGCAATCAGAAGATGGTATCAGTGCAGCTGGGTGAGATGGGCTTTGGCCATGTCGCTGGCTCTGTGACACAAACGCCAGACCAACAGCGCGAAAGTCTACAACTGCAATCACAAATTCACTCTGCTCTGCGTAACACCAATACCTATTCCTTAGGCCAACTCAACCTAACGGAAGAAAAAGAATTGCCAGTCTTTGCTCGCCAGGTCCTAGCGGAGTTTGATCGCCTTCACCACCGCCAAATTCATGCAGAGCGTTTAGCGCTGACAGGTCAGGGTGGGGCAAACGTCATTTCAGATACTGAGTTACCCGTATCGGTTCAACGTGAAGTGATTCGTGAAGCACTGTCTGATCTTAATGTCCTTCAACTGGTGCAAACGCTAACCGACTTTAGCGCCTCGGCAACTACTAATATTCCATATGAGAACCGTGATGTGTCGGCGATCATGGGGGATGGTATTGTGTTTGAGCACAACACTATTCCGAAAGTGAAAAACTCACAGCGTATGGACTTGGCTTACGTTCTGCCAATGAAAGTGGCGTTTGAAGTCTCGAACGAGCTCATGCATTTTTCCAAGTCTTCTACCATTAACTGGGACGCTTGGGGGCGTAATGTTGCTACGGCTAGCCGCATCATTAAAGAGCTGGTTGCTCGTCGCATCGTCAACACCATGCAGCGCGTAGCCGATTCACACCTAGCTGCAAAGGCAAATGATGAAGACATCGCTGCACAGTTGCAGGGCGCGTACATCATCAAAACGGCTCAATTCCCGATTGTGGCGCCGCATCAACAATACGACTTGCAAGGCAATACTGTTGGTGCGCCAGAGAACCCAATTACGCTAACAATTGATGAGCAACAGGTTCAGCCGTTCGACGGCTCTGGTAAGCAACCGGCAGGTACTTATTACGTGGTTCAGTCGTACAACCTAGGTAAGTTGGTTCTCGTTGATGAGGCTGGCGAATTGAAGTCAGTAACAGCTACCAATGCTTCAATTACCTATAGCTACGCAACCAACATTGTCAAAGTAGACAGTGATATTCCAGATGGCATGGCACCAGAGAAACACTACAACAAGCTGCTGCAGGCAATTGGCCGTCGTAAAGCGATTATGAAAGATGACCGCTTTGTGACTCCAGACTTCCTACTGATGTCGAACACTCTGAACGATACCTGTACCAACGCAGAAACGTTTGTTGCCTCTATGAAGCGCAGTGGTACCGACACCACATCTCAAGGTGATCTGGAAATGGTCAAGTCATTGCCAGCGTTCTCAACCAATGCACCGGCAACACACCTGGGTGATGAGCGCATCATCATGGGACAGAAAGGCGCATTGACATACACCGTGGTTAAGCCATTCACCCTTAGCGAAATGCAAGAAGCGCGTGATGCAAATGGCCAGCTCAAAGGTGGCAAAGAAGCCTATGGTGAAGAGTACAACGCAATTCACTGTCCTAAACCAATTCGTAACCGCTTTACCAGCGTACTGTTCTATTCAGCCACTGGCCGATAGTGCGAGCCCTTGCCCCCTTACTTTGAATTGAGTCATGGGGGCTTTTTCCTAACTTAAGAAGGTGAATTATCATGCCTGTCATGACTGCGTTTACAAACAACGAAAAACAAACCGTCAACATTGGTGGCCGCTCTGTTCAACCTGGTGAGACGCGTGAAGTCGATGCTCGCTTTGTTTCGGCAGCACCAGAAACCAACCGTCAAATCATAGTTCTGTACATAAACTTTGGCATTACGCCGAAATATTTCGGTACAACGGTCGTGCAGCCAAATACTGCAGCACGCTTACCAATCATTCATTTTGAAAATCCAAACAAAGCCGATGCTGGTGCATTTCAAGATGCCGTGTTCTCTGAGTTGCTAGAGAAAAAAGTCGAAGACATCAAGCCTTTCTTTTCCTCGTTCGAAGACGACGAACTTGAACGTTTAGCAGAGCTGGAACAATCAGACGGCAAACGTAAAACACTGCTCAAAGAGATCACTGACACGCTCGCAGCGCGTAAAGAAGATCGCGAATTTGACCCTCAGAAGTATGCGCAGTCTTTGGAAGGTAAAGACGAAAGCGAACTGCAAGTTGAGCTTTTGGCCGCTGGCGACAACGAGTTAAAACTGAAAGCGATTCAAGATGCGCTAGCTAAGTTAAAAGCTATTGCTGAACAATAAGTTAATGGTTGGTGCCGTCATTGATGACGGTACCAACTAAGGAGCCACTATGTGGGATAAAGTTAAGTCCATGATCGCTAGCGCAGCGCCATTGGTAGGTGGGTTAATTGGTGGACCTGTAGGCGGCAGTGTTGGAGCGCTTGTAGCGCATACGCTGGGTGTTGAAAATACACCAGACGCGATTGAGGCCGAGCTAAAAAACAACCCAGATGCATTGTTGAAAATTAAGCAGATGGAAAGTGATGAGCGTATTCGCTTGCGTGAACTTGCCTATCAACATGCCGAGCTAGAAAGTGCGGAACGAAAACTGGTTCTCACTGAGCAACACAAACTCATGAAAGCGGAACTGGATAGTGAAGATTCATACGTTCGTCGTTGGCGTCCGACCTTTGGGTATGCCGTTTGTGCTGCGTGGACATCTTTGTTTTTTGGTATCGCATTGTTAATGCTCATTCACCCCGAGCATACAGAAGCAGCGTTTACAGGGGCGGCAAAACTAACTGGCTTATTCTCTGTTGCTTTGACTGTACTTGGCCTAAATATCCATAAGCGCTCCCAGGATAAACAAGTTTCCTCGGGTGTAATGCCTGCAGGAGTTTTAGGCAGTGTCGCCTCTAAACTACGTGGAGGGGCAGATGTCCGGTAGCCCTGTCTCTCAAACAGAGTTTCACGCATTTCGTAGTGAGATGCGTGAATGCATGCAGCAGCAAACCGAGCTGATGAGGCAAATGGTAGAACTGCAGACCAAACACAACAATTTAGAAAGCACTGTTCGCCGGATACAAAAGGTATCTGACGAAACGCTTAAACGCCTTATTCCTTTGGAGCAGGCTATTTCTGGCGCCTCAGTGAAGTCTCAATATAACCGTGATCTTATCTGGGTAATTTTGCTGTTTGTCGTCGGGATAGCTTCTTGGAAAGTAAGAGGTGGAATGTGAACGTAACCGATTTAACCACCAAGTTGCAGAAGGCATTGAAAGACAGCGCAGAATTGCTTGAAGGTCTCGAACTGCAAATCATAGAGATCGCTCTGGCGGACTTCAGCCGTTATCGTCCCCAAACCAAAATAGCCACTTTTACTCTTATGCCCAACCAACTGCTATACAAAGCACCGGTTGGTTTGATTCGTGTTCGCAACGTGCTCTATGGACAAAGCCAACGAACAAAACAGCCTTGGGAAGTTGGTTACCCACGAAATTTGCCTAGGCTATCGGTTATTGATGATGACAGTGATACGAAGTTGATTCAGCTCTCACATTTCCCTGCTGATTCTGTTGTTATGAGCTGTGGCCGGGACTTCTCTTACACCTACTATGCTTGTCGGAAAATAGTGAACGAAACGATAAACATCGATGTGCAAGACGAACCTTTATTGTTGCTCCGCTGCATGGCAGAAGCAGTGAAATACATAGCCATTCATCAACTCAGCAAAACGGTTTCTGTACGCAATAGTATTGGTGGTGAAGCGAAAAACGGAACGCCAGCAGCTGTACATGAGCAATTGATGACGCTCTTCGAAAGGCAGATAAATAATGCGTGAGTTAAGTGTTGAACTTCATACGTCCGCATTGGATGAAGCATTCAGAACTGCTCCAGATGCGTTGAACAAGCATTTAAAGGCAGGAATTAGAACCGCGGGTTCATTGGTCTCTCGAGCAGCAAGAGAAGAGGCACCGGAAGCCGAATCCACATTAACTCATTCTATACGCTCTAATCAGGTTGGAGAGCTGCAGAGAATGGTAACCAGTTCTTTGCGGTACAACGCTTTTGTTGTTGGTGAAACTGGTCCTCAAGGTATTCCACCGATTCAGTCAGTTTTGGATTGGGTGAGAGTCAAAAGGATTCAACCGAATAATCCCAAACATGATCAACGAGACCTGGCCTTTATGATTGCACGTTCAATCGCTAGAAACGGCACTGCTGCTAATGATTTTTACGATCGTGCTGCAGAACAAACTCAAGATAAGGTTGCGCAGATTTTACAGCGCTCTGTCGCTGCTGGAATGAAAGCTGCGGGCTTTAAAATGTAGGAGCTTGGTATGACTCAACCTACCCCTAGTGACATCATGAATAGTATTGAGGCTGCATTTAAAAAACACAGCCCAGAACGAACAGTTACTCGTAATTGGCAAGAGCGTGCTGCATACCTAAGTGAAGAATTACGTCCAGGGGTTTTGACCCTGGTATACACCGGCGAAAGTCCTCTAGGTGATGTCTACAACACACGCATGAACTTTATGGCTATTGGTCGTATTTATTGTGGCCAACAATCGAAAGGCATTGACGTCGAGAACGCTGAACTCACATTTCTAAAAGATTGGCGTTTGTTTTGTTCCTCGTCTGCCGCAGGCAACATCTCCATTCAGAAGGTGTTCACTTCTCAACAGCAAGAGGTACCAGACGGCTGGTTTATCTGTGAATGCGTGGCTGGCCCTTATGATTTCGGTGGTGAGGTTGATTGGTTGCCTGAAGGACCTTCTGAAGTGCCCACTGAAATTCATGTCAGCCAACCACCAAATATTGGTGAAGCGCATAAAGATGATTATTTAGCTATCTCTGATTTGGATGGCGAAAACAATGAGTGAGTTTACTCAGGCGCAGCTAGTACGGTTAATCTCTCAGATGATCCAAATTGGTACCATTGTTGAGGTTCAGGCCAAGCCGCTGCGCTATAAAGTGCAGTTCACTTCTGACTTAACAACAAATTGGATTCCATCGGATGTTGGTCATGCCGGTGCGGTGAAGGATTTTGCTCCTCATCAAGAGGGTGAACTCGTGCTGGTTGTGAAGGAATTCAATACTCAAGGTGGTGTTATTGTGGCGAGTCTCAACCAGATGAGTCGTGACCAACCGAAAGACGACATTAATCTGTTTTTCCGAGAGTTTCCCGACGGTACATGGTTGGAATACGACATGCTCAATAGTCGCTTTTCCGCAAAGTTTGCAGGAGATGTTCAAGTTCATATTACAGGTAATGCCATGGTTCATACTGATGGGAATTTATCAGTGACGAGTGGTGGAACGATGGATTTCACCGCAGGCGGTAATATGTCGTTTGCCGCACCTCGAATTGATTGGAACTAGGAAGAAACATGTCAGCTGTAGCAAGAGTAGGGGATCAATGTACAGGTCACGGATGTTGGCCTCCGAGACCGTCCGTGGCAGGAAGTCCTGATGTTTTTTGTAATGGAATTGCAGTGCATCGGCAGGGGGATGGTTGGGCTCCTCACACTTGCCCATCTATTCCAGAAACACATGCAAGTGTACTCGCAAATGGAAGTAGCTCTGTCTTTGTCAATGGAAAAGCTTTGGGGCGTATAGGTGACCCTGTTGTATGTGGTTCTTCTGTAGCAACTGGTTCAGCTGACGTGTTTGCAGGTGGTTAGCATGGCAACAGGCATACATGAGAAAACAGGCAAGATTATTGAGGGTGTTGAAGAACTGACGCAACGTATTCAACGCTGCTTCAAAACTCGTAGAGGATCTTTGCCGCTGGATAGACCATACGGCTCGAACCTACCAAGCCGGGTGGATAAAAAGGTAACACCTGAGCTAGAGATCGACATCTATGCCGATGTCGCGGACGCTTTGTCTCACCCTCCAAACGGATTCAATGACGAGTTAAAACTGGTGAAATCGTGGTTAGTACATGGAGAAAATCAAGTGACTTTATCGATGGAAGTTGAGCTGTTATTTGATGGCTCTGTGGTTGAAATCTCAGGGTTGAGTTTATGAGCCAAATAGAGATTTCGCAGCTACCACCTCCTGAAGTGGTTAAGTTGCTCGATGCGCGTTTTATTCGTGAGCGGATGTTAAAGCGTTATGCAGAGCTATCCCAAGTCTCTGTGCCGAAAGTAGGCGATCCTATCTACAATGCTTTTTCTTCCATGTCTGAAGAAGTCACCCGGGCTAGACAAGAATTTCAAGATATCTCACTAGAGAACATGGTTGCCTATGCGACCGGAACCAACCTGCAGCGTCTCGCAGATTGGCGACCAGTTGAAAAGTTTAAAAACGAAACGGAAGAAGAGTTTCGCCGTCGGGTTCAGATGGCACCTGAAGGTTTTTCTACGGCGGGGCCTGACGGTGCTTATATCTTTCATGCGCTTGCTGCAGATGAAGATGTTCTTGATGCTAAAGTTCACAGCCCTGATGGTTTTAAGGTCGAGTTGTACATCTTAAGCAGGACAGGCAATGGTGTCGCATCAGATGCGCTTCGCCAGAAAGTTTTCCAGTATGTCAGCACTAAAACTAAACGTCCGCTTAATGACGAGTTGTCGGTACTTTCAGCGGCCATAAAAGAATACAGCATTGAAGTGGAACTAGACCTACCTAACGGACCAGGTGAAAGTGAAACGTTGGCAGTAGCTACCAAGCGCTTGAGAAGCTTGGCGGATGAAACGCACCGATTAGCTCGCAATGTATCGTTGTCATTGATTGATGCCGCTGCTCATGTACAGAAAGACGACAGCGAGAATGCAGTGAGTTTTCAGCCAGTTGAAGATGTGGATATCGTATCTCCTTCAGCCAAGATCGTATGTGGGATATCAGAGGCGCCATATTGCACCGGAATAGTGGTTCGTCAAAAAGGGGTTCCCGTTGAGTCAGCCTGAGTTCGTTAGCAAATTACCACCTTCTGCATCTCCACTAGAACGGGTTATGGAACAGATTTTCTTTGAAGAAATCGCTCTCATTGAGCGGGATATCAAAGACTTTTTGGACCCATACAAATGTCGAGCGGACTTGCTGCCATATCTGGCTTGGGAGATGAGCGTTGATGATTGGGATGAAAGCTGGGACGAGAAAACGAAGCGTGATGTTATTGTATTGCAGCAGCGATCGAGATCCACATTTACAAAGGAACTCGATACGCACTGGATAAGAGTATTGAGTCGATTCGTCAAGATGGTCTAAGTGTCACAGAATGGTTTGAAGATAAAGTAAAACTTCGCCCCGGCTTTTTCCGAGTTAATTTACAGGCACGCAATTCAGATATCGATGAGAACACGGTTCCCCAGATATACAAAGCGGTCAACAACGCGAAGAATACACGCTCTCATCTTGAGAGCATTTCAATCACAAGCCAGGTCAATAATCCTGTAAAAAATAGCGTACTCAGCCGAATGGGTATGATAGTTCGCAGTGGCCCTTGGCAAACAGAGAATATTACGAGCTCAGTGAATAGCAACAATGTGTGCTTTATGCGACTTGGTATGATTATTCGCTCTGGAGCATTACCTTTGGAGATAACATGAGTATTCCAGAATCTGAACTCAGTTACGGTTCCATTCTGACCCTTACAGGTGAGAATGCCGAGATTAACGGTAAGCTGAATAATAAACCGATCAACTTCACTCATATCGCAATTGGTGATGCGAATGATGTTTATGTTCAGCCTTCGAGAACACAAACAACGCTTGTTAATGAGATAACTCGCATACCAGTCACTGGTATGGAGAAAATTACCCCGTCAGAGCCAGATGGTGTCCCTCAGCTAAAAGTGTGGGCCAAGATTCCAGACAATATTGTAGATATTGCCGTACGAGAATTTGCAGCGGTCGCTACTTTTGATGGCAATAGTTACCTTCATGCAGTAGGAAACACGGTTCGTATTCCGATTTTGTCAGGCAGCAACAATGGCGGTGAAGTCAACGACATCTTTATTGAGATGACATTTGCGGTTACATCGTTGGAGCCAATTGTGATGATTGATCCAGCGATCGTTACGGCTACTCGTAAGTTTGTTGAAGAAGAGGATGCCAAACACATAAATCATCCTCATCCTCATCCTCAATACTCTTTAAAATTAGACACTGATATCGATCTTTCTAAACTGAGAACAGATAACTTCGTTGGGTATCAGGTGAATGTTGGCGGTAGTGAAGATGAATGGATACCACTTGTCCTATCGCTCAGTGGAATCTGTGAGTTCTTCATTCAAAGCCCAACATCTAGCAGTATTGATCCTTTGAACTGGAATATGGTTAAAGGGCTGACAGTTAATGGTGGCTGGAGTGATATTCGTGATATTGCTGATGTGTTTAAAAGCCATTACGACGACAACGAAAATGCGTTTTCGGCGATTTACTTTGGTGGTACAGACTCCAGAAGTATTGTGATTTATGTACGAGGCGGGAATCAATATAACGTGTTATTAAGTCAAGGCTATGTGCCAGTCGCATACCCTGATGGTTTCACTCATAATTCATCAAAGTACCCAGTATTCGACCTAGATGGTTCTGTTATTCGTGGGGAGACTTCGAACATAGAGAAGTCTATCGACTTTGGTGTTAATGGTGATTGGACACGTAGCGAAAAAGGTCATTACTACAGAGGAGATAGGTCGTTCGTCACTCCCGTTCGTAGTAGAGCTCTTTACGAAGGTTTACACCGTGTTTTTAGTAATAACAACATCGCCGAAGCCTTATTGGCGATTTGTCCTGCAGGAGTTCCTTTGCCTTGGCCATCTTCCACACCACCAACTGGTTACTTACAGTGCCGAGGTCAAGCTTTTGATAAATCAGCTTACCCAGAACTAGCCAAAGCATATCCAAGTGGTGTGATAGATGATTTAAGAGCTGAGTTTATCCGTGGTTGGGATGGTGGTCGTGGTATTGACCCAGACCGTGAAATTCTTTCAAGTCAGGGTGATGCGATACGAAATATTCAAGGTCAGATGTCAACTAACATCAACCTTGGAGACGACTCAGCCAATACAGGTGCATTTTATATTAAAAATTCAGACACTGAGTTTGATGTGCAAAGACTTGGTACTGGCTCATACAATGGAGACAGGTGGTTTGATGCCTCCAGAGTTGTACCTGTTGCAGAGGAAAATCGACCAAGAAACAAAGCATATATGTATATTGTGAGGGCTGCATAATGGCGTTTGAATTTTCATCGGAAGACCGAAATATTACGGTTCATCATTTTGATGACAATCGTGTTTATGTTCGATCTGAAGAGTTGCTGATAGAAGCAAATACGGGTTTGCCCGCTTGTTCTACTACTGAAAAACCACCTGTTACGGATGACAGTCATGTTGTTGTTTATGATGCTGTTAATGAAGAGTGGTTAATAAAGCCAGATTTTAGAGGGCAAGAAGCGTATGCGATATCTGGTGTTATTTCTGAGAACTATACGGTTATTGATGTTGGAGAGTTACCACAAACACATACGTTGCTAAAACCGAACAAGTATGATGTTTGGAATGAAGCGTCAAAGTGTTGGGAATACAGTCAGGAAAAAGAGAGGCCAACAAAAGAAATGCAAGAAAGGCTTTGGCGAGATGGGGAGCTAACCAAGGTTCTTAGCCGAATTGACCAATACGAAAAGGACCAAAGTTACCCAGAGGAATATCGAACATCTCCGATAAAGTCTCACGATGATTTTTTATTGTTGCTGAATGACCGTAAAGAGTTAAGCGATTATCCGAACACTATGGAGTTCCCTTTTGGTGAGAGGCCTGTTTTATCTCAGACTATCCAACATATAAACTAGCCCCTGTTTTTCTTGCTCTAAACCCATAAACTGATTTAAACGATGCCGCTGAAGGTGAGTTCTATTAACAAAGGAACACACCATGTCATCACAATTTAAACATGGCATCTTTGGAAATACTGACAACAGTGGCGTTCGTCCAATGCAAATGGCGGACACATCCTTTGCTGTGGTTGTTGGTACTGCCCCTGATGCTGACCCAGCAACCTATCCATATAAAAAACCAGTATTGATTGCTGGCAATGTCCACAAACTTGCCAAGCTTGATATGGTCGGAGATGCCAAAGGGACATTATTCGATGCATTGACCGCGGTTTATGATCAAAAGCGCTGTGCTATCTGTGTTATTCGAGTGGAAGAAGGTGCCGATGAAGCGGCAACTATCGCAAATATCATTGGTGGCGTAGATCCAGTAACCGGTGAGAAGTCGGGTATTGAAGCCATTTTGGATGTTCAGGCGGTGACAGGGAAACGCCCTCGTTTACTTTCTGTGCCTGGTTATTTAAGCAATCAATCGGTACTGACCAAACTGCTACCGATTGCTACGCGATTGCGTTGTAAGGTATTTGGAGAGTGCCCGGGTACTACTTACGAAGAAGCTGTTGCCTATCGCCAGCTATGGGGTGATAAGCGATTAGAACTTTTCTGGCCACGCATGAAAAATGCGCATGGTCGTCTTGTTCCTATGAGTGCCTTCATGCTCGGTTTGGAGATTCAGAAAGACCAAGATCCAAATGATGGGTACAGCGCTTCAATCTCTAACCGAAAAGTTAACGGCACGTTAGGAACTGAAATTCCTATCGATTATGTAGATGGGGATACCAACTGCATGGCGCACCTGCTGAACGAGAACCAGATTACTACGGTTATCCTTGATGATGGTTATCGCAGTTGGGGCAACTTAAGCTGCAGCGATGATCCTAAATGGCAATTCAACTCGCATGTCCGCGTCAATGACATGATTCTGGACATGATCACCTCAAGCCTGAAATGGGCGCGTGACCGTAAGATTCTCGCCACATTTGTTGAAGATGTTACGGATTCAATCCAGAACGGCTTAAATGCCGAAGTTCGTGCAGGTCACCTATATGGCGGTGGCGCTTGGGCTGACCCGGATTTGAACCCACCGGAATCAATCATTGCGGGTAACTTTTATGTCGATTACGACTTTACCCCTCCTGGTATCGCACAAAACATTACTGTGACGAGCCACTTCGTTAATGATTACGCTGACGTAATCTTTGAGTAAGGAACAATCATGGAACGTAGACCTCCAAAAGTTCTCGCGGATTACGTCTGGTACCAAGATGGCCGCGGAATGTTGGGCTTGGTGCCCAAAGTAAAATTACCTCCACTGAATCAAGTGGTCGAAGAGTATATTGCCGGCGGTATGGTTGGCGCGATTAAACTCGATATGGGTGTTGTTGAGACTGAAGATCTTGAAGTGACCATTGCAGAGCCAAACGCTGAGACCATTAAACTGTTCGGCCTAACAAACGGACAGGAGAAACAGTTTGTCTTTCGTTCTGCTCTTCAAAGCTCAATGGGTGTTGAGAAATTTGTCGTTAAAGTGACTGGCCGAGTTATTGGTCTTGATATGGGTGAGCTCGAGCGTAAAAAAGTCGCAGAGATGCCATGTAAGATCACTTGGACGACATACAGCATCGAGCAAGGTGGATCAGAACTGGTTTACATCGACTTGCTATCAGGCATAAACCGCGTGGGTGGTGTGAACTTGCGTGAAGGCATCAACTCAGCGCTAGGCATTTAAGGAAGAAACATGTATCAACCAATTAAAATTTCATTGCAGGTACCTAAAGAGCTTGATGGTTCACCACAAGCGAATTTAACAATGCGACCTCCTGAGACGAATGATGTCATCCTGGCTCAGAAGCAAAGTCGAATTATTGCCGAAGGTAACTTGGTAGACGACAACGCTGAACATGAAGCGCACCTGTTTGCCAATCTGACTAACACCACTCGTGAGTTTATAGGCAGTTTAGCTCAATATGATTACCTTCAATTGCAAAAAGCGTATGACTGTTTTTTGTTGCCGATCCCGCAGTTTGCCGCCAGGTCTGCCTTGCTATTTCCAAGTTCTGTGGAGGCATCTCCCTCGAAGAGCTCAGACGACTCAGCATAGCGGAGCTGTTCGAATGGCTAGAGGAGTGTCAAAACCTCAGCCAATTGAACGAAGAAAGTGATAATTCATAAGACAGAGAACCGATATGGCTAATAACAAGGCATCTGTCGGGATTGGTGTAGAAGCTCGGGTTGACAGGTCTGTCTCTCGAGCTTTTGACGATCTAGAGCGGCAGAATCAGCGACTGGGTAAAAGTTCTCAGCGTTTAAAAAACGAAACAAGTCGATTAGGTAGAGAGAACCAGCGAGCTGGCCGCTCGACCAGTCGTATGGGTCAACGCTTGGCTAATGTTCGTAAGAACGTTCGTAAGTACACCCAAGATATGGGCGCTGCTATTAAGAAAACCGATCTAATGCGTCGTAGTGTCGATAAGGTTGGCGAAGGTATTGATAGTCTGGGTAATCAATGGACTGCGTTAGCAACAGGTGCTGCAGGGGCTGGCTCCGCTGTTGCTGTTATGGGGTTAGAAGAACGCTATGAACGTCTGGGAATACAGGCAGGAAAAACCAAAGGTGAGATGGCTACTCTGCGCAAAGAGATGTTCGCTACTTCCCAGCAATCAGATATTCGTGTTGATCAGGGTGAAATGCTCTCAGCCGTTGAAAAGATTGTTGAGAAAACCGGTGATCTTAAGTTTGCTCAAGAGAACATGGCCAACATTGGTCGAGTAATTCAAGCAACAGGTGCGGCAGGGATGGATGTCGGGGCCATGTTTGCTGATATGTCCGAGAAGTTTGGATTGAAGAACTCGGAAGAAGTATTAGCAGCAGTTGACTCTCTAGTCGTACAAGGTGACAAAGGTGCTTTCACTCTGAATAACCTAGCGGCAGAAGGTGCAGCCGTGTCTGCGGCTTATGCGGCTATGGGAAGAACAGGAAAAGAAGCTGTTCGAGAAATGGGTGCAATGCTCCAAATGTCAATGATGGGTTCTGGTTCTGCAGCTGAAGCAGCGAGTGCGATGGAATCTGTTTTAGCAGACATTACTTCCAACTATGAAAAGATAGAAGCTTTAGGTGTTCAGGTCTTTGATGAAGAAGCTCTAGCAAGGGGAGAGAAGAAGTTTAGAGCAATCCCAGTTCTACTTAAAGATATAATGGCAGCGACCAATTCTGACATCACTCAATACAGTCAACTGTTTGGTGATGAGGCCATTAGAATGATCAACAAGCTAGCCAGTGAAACTGATAGAGCTAAATTTGATGAACTGCTAAATGTTGACGGGAATGGAACGGCAGTACTCGAAAAATCAGCTCGAATGGCTCAAACCGCGAACGCAGCCATGATGACATTGAAAACCGCATGGATGAGTTTCGCTGATGAAAAACTGGCAGAGCCTATCGCAGACCTTGCCGATGCAATCAACAGCATCGAGCCAGAAAACCTCAATAAGGCATTAACCGGTGCTACTGCATTAGCCGGTACATTGGGTGCAGTTTGGGCTGGCCGAAAAGCTTACACCATGGGTAAAGGGGTTATGGACTTCGTTCGAGGCCCCAAAAGCAGTGGTGGAGGTGCAGGTTTACCCGGGTTGCCTTCTGGCGATGTGTCTAAGGTTTACGTGACAAATATGCCAGCCGATGGATTCGGTGGTGATGTAGGGGCCAGGAGAAAGCGTAGACGTGGAAAAGCTCGCCCTCGTTCCATGCCTGGGCGGGCTTTGTCGTCTGCTAGCAAGTTGGGTGGATTGACTCGTCGATTACCATATGTCGGTGCGGCTCTTGGTGCTTTGAGTCTTGGTTCAACAATGATGGATGATTCGTTATCAGGTAAAGAAAAATCGACGCAAATTGGCGGTACAGTTGGCAACATGGGGGGCGCAATGGCTGGCGCAGCGGCAGGAGCGGCGATAGGTTCTGTTGTGCCTGTTATTGGTACCGCGATAGGTGGTTTAGCCGGTGCGTTACTTGGTGGAATGGGCGGTGAAGCATTGGGTGGTTGGGTAGGTGGTTTCTTTGGTTCAGAGACTCCTAAACCTGGTGATAGTGTTAAGAAATCCAGTCAGCAAACCGCAGTTCAGCATACTCAAATTGCCAGTACAGCTAAACAAGTCAGCCAGTCGACCAATCAGGTGGCGCCGCCTCAGGTCAACTTTAATCCTGTTTTCCATGTTCAAGGCAATGCCAGTGATGAGCAACTGAATAAGCTCGAAAAAATGGTGCTTCGTGTTGCGAAACAGATGGAAAAAATGAAGCCAGGTGGGCGCAACGTTAGCTTTGCAGATTAAGGAAATAGAATGGCAGATGTAATGATGGCGTTAGGGGACTATCGGTTCAGTATCGATACCGCTGCGCTACAAAGCATTCGAGAGGTTCACGCTTGGCGATGGTCGGATCATAATCTTACCGGGCGTAAGCCACGTTCGCAGTTTATTGGTGGAGAGTTATCGACCCTTCGTTTTCAAGGCACTATCTATCCGCATTTTCGTGGAGGGCTAGGGCAGACCGACAAAATGAAAGCAGAAGGTGATAAAGGGAAGCCGCTGCGTCTGATTGATGGTCTTGGCCATGACCTCGCTTTATGGACTATTCGCTCTTTGGAAGTCGATAAAACCAATCTGTTTACCAAAGGCGTAGCGCGTAAAATTGAGTTCACCATAGAGATTAAAGAGTATCCAGACGAGGTGTAGCCATGACGACTTACATATCAAAAGATGGTGATCAGATTGATGATATTGCCTACCGATACTACAACGGTTTACCCGGTGCCTATGAAGCGGTACTCAAAGCTAATCGGGGGCTTTCTGCTTTGCCACACCCACTTAAAGCAGGGGTAAAAATACACCTGCCAGAACTTGAAACGCCTGCAGATGAAGAAGAGATAAGTCTATGGGATTAGCGCCATTTAAGACCGTGGTAAACGGCAAAGACATTACGCCAATCATCAGGGAATTCTTTGTGAGTCTGACGATCAATGATGAAGCAGGGCTTGAAAGTGACAACTTTGAGTTAGTCTTAGCTGATGATGGTAAGGTCGCGTTTCCTAAAGCTGATGCGAACATGCAAATCTATACGGGTAAAGATATAGAGCACTTAGTGTTTAGAGGCAGTTTTACGGTGAATTCAGTAAAACTCAGGAATCCAGATAAACAAATAGTGATCTCTGGTGATGCGGCAAACCTAGGGGGAAGCTTTAAAACACAGCGGGATTTTACCTGGCAAAGTACCAATCTAAAAACCTTGGTTGAGACCATCGCTAGCCGAAACGGTTTTACCCCTGCAGTGAGCGGCAAGTATGCAAATATTACTATTGGTCACTATGTACAAGCAGGGCAAAGTGATGCTGACTTAGTTACGGAGCTGGCGAAAGAACATGGTGCAACCATGAAAATCGCAGATAAAAAATTGGTGTTCTTTGAGCGAGGCGATAACCAAAGCGTTAGCGGGAAAACCTTGCCTCCTGTCCCCGTCCATATCACCGATGAAACAGAAGCAGAGATAGAGTTAAAAGGCTCTGGCAACGTCAAAGCGGTAGAGGCGTTCTGGCAAACCGTGGAGCAAGGGCAAAAGCAGATGGTCAGAGTCGGAGAAGAAGCGGGTAAGGTTAAGAAACTGAGTAAAATATTCCCTAACGAAGAGGCTGCTCGAGCAGCTGCTGAAGCGGTTCTTTATCAAGAGCAACGCAGCGACTATGTGTTGACCTTAGATGACTTCCCATTCATCCCCGGGGTTCAAGCTGAGCGCAATATTTTAGTCTCTGGCCATGCGCGAAAGGAGTTTAATACCGAATGGATGTGCAGCAAAGTGTCTGAAGTGTTGGGAACGGATGGGCATACACTAAGTGGCGAGTTTGTTATTCCCAAACAGAATGTTGCCGATATGCCGAGATTGAGCTGAGTTTCGAAGGGTGTAACTATTAGTGACGCCCTTTTACTTTCAGACAGAAATGTTTAAAAGTCTTGGTTTGGATTTATTGCCAAAATTGGCAAAAAATGAAGCCAAGGGTGCCCACTAATACAGGACACCCTTTAGTGAAGTGCCGAGGTTAGAGTGAACTTTTGAGCAAAAATGACCGAAAGTATCAATCCGAACTTTTCTTCAGCTTTGAAGAAAAGTCATATCTGGTAAAGGGAGTCGGTAATAACGACTCCCTTTAGTTCATCACCCTCATAACGGCTAAAACCGCTTCCTTCTGTTCATCTGTTAGCTCTGAAAACAGGGTTAGCAGTTCCTTCTCTTTATCACTGGGTAAAATTGGCCTCATGGGTGGTTGCCCAGTCAGGTACCAGGCTACAGTAATTCCCAAAAAATCACACAAGCGTTCAACCTCGCGCAGAGTGCGTGGTTGACGAGCAGTTGTTTCCCAAGACTTAATCGTATGTGGCGATTTGTGCATGAGTTTCGCCAGCTGGTTACGTGAAAGTCCTGCTGCTTTCCTTGCCTGTCTTAATCTTTGGTTTTTCATTTGCCGAGCATAATACAGAGAAATAATCCCTATGCTATGAAGGTATACATTCTGTCTCTGATATTTAGGTCAATGGATACAGATTCGCTATGTGATGGGTGGCACAGCAACTTACGTTGCAAAAAACGATAAGCTGTATCTAAAACAAGAAAAATAAATTCGGAATGAATATGGCTAGGAAAATCAATAATAAAACGCCAGAGCAACAGGTGTTGGCTCTGGCGTTCTTCAAACTTGAGTTTGATAAAACTCAGTCAATCAGCACATCAAATGCAGCTTCAACCGCGGCTGAAAAAGCTTGCTCGGGTATTGGGGCCGGTAAATCAACGCGGCTTAACTGTTTGTATACCGCAGCGATAATACGTGCCCTTTGTTCCGTAGTGAGATCAGCTTGCAGCTCGGCTTCTTTTTCACTAACCAAGTTTATAATGGTTCGCATGATAGACACATCAACCGATGCGTTACTTGAACTTGCCCCTGTAAACTCAATGTCACTGATATGTGATCCTACTTTGTGCGGATTCAACAAAGGCTCTAAACCACCAAGCAGCTCATATGTACCAATTTTACCCGCTATCAAATCTTTACGTTCGTTGTCCGTCATTAAAGGAACAAATACCGCACCGCCATCTGAATTATGGTCGTTAAGCACGTTTGCCAATACATCATCACCCGGGCCAACCAATACATGGATCATGTTGTAATCAACAAATTTACCTTTGAATTCATAGGCGCCCGGCTGAGTGAGAACGAGGCAAGCAGTGTCTACATGCGAGCAAACGTAAACAACCCATGGTTCATCATGGAGCATGGCGCAAACGTAATCAGACAGTGCATCAGCGGTTTGGAAGTATTCAACGATAAAAGGTGAGCCTTCACCAGTGAGTAGCCAGTTCAGATTTACGTTTTCTGCACGATGGATCACGTTGAGTATTTCTGAACCGGGAATCCTACCTCCGAAAATAGAAGAAATTGCACCTCCGGTTAAGCCAAGTGACTTCCCCCAAGGAGTTTGTTTTCGACCATTAAGTACGAGGTTTAGACGTGATACAAAGCTGGAAGACATAAAATTAGTTTTTTCCTGTTGTAATAAACCAAAAAGTGATCAATAATCTTCGTATTCTGAATACAAAAACATAATTTTAGGGCAAAGTGTGCGATATCCGCACGTATGTATTAGCTTATCACGATACTGTACGCCCTAAATAGTGATTTTTAAGTATAGATTTTCGGGTTAAATAGAACGACGTAGAAAGGAGCAAGTTAGCTATGAGCAAAGGCAAAACCTATTACGGTGTGATAAGCACAAGAGACCCAGACTTGAAGGTGCGCTTGGAACGCTTAGCTAAATTAGATGAACGTAATGTCGCGCAACTAGCACGACTGATGATTCGCCGTTGTGTAGAAGAAAAAGAGGAGGAACTAGGTTTACCGCCAATTGATGAGCAGGCGGCTTAGGAATAGCTAGCTGTTCCTAAATAGTCAAAATTACGTACCTCACACCTGTCGAAGTGTAGTTCTACTGCTTATTTAGGAGGGCCTAGGCCCCTCAAAAATATCGATTGGTACGGGGTTAACTACTATTTAGGGCTGAACAATCAGCCGAAATTAAATCAGGAATTGCAAAATGAACACTAAAAAATCACCAATTCAAATTGAAGTTTTTGAATCAACGATTGATGGAGTTGTTAAACGATGTGTCGATGCGCGCAATCTACACTCTAATTTGGGTAATGCTACCGCTTTTACGCTTTGGATGACTCGCAAAATAGAAGATATTGGCTTTGTGGAAAAGAAGGATTTTTTTTCAAATTTGAAAAAAAATGATGAGAAAGGTCGACCATCTACGGAGTACACAATTACAGTCGAGATGGCTAAACACCTTTGCATGTTAGAGAAGTCTGACATTGGGTATCAGATGCGAGAATACTTTATTGCTTGTGAACAAAAGCTTATTGAAGTGAATGAATTATCGGTCAATCAATTTTCCACGCTTTACAAAGATCTCCAAAGAGCGATGAAAGAACTAAAAACGACTGGTGATAAATTTGAAGTTGAGATTCAGAAAGAAGTGATTGAACGTCTCTGCTTAAAGATGAAGCTCCCTCAACCACCATTATCTTGGCTAGGTCAAAAGAAAAATGATGATGAATAGAAAGGAAAAACCGCTTACTAACGGCAATCAGTAAGCGGCCAAGAAGTCTGCGCAACCGCAATCTACCTGTAGGGACTTAGAGCGAGGCGGCAACCTCTATGCTCACGGCTCCAACACCATTTCATCCTTACGGTAGATTGTAGCGCAGGCTTCTAAGAATTGGAAACGTATCAATTTTTTAGGAGGTCACATGACCGATCTATCTATTGCTGCACCACGTTACCCGCAAGTGGTGCACGCTTTACATCAAATGCTAAAGGCATTTGGTGACATATCTAAAGTTGAACAACACCTAAACAAAAGACCAGGTGTCTTGTTTAACGAAATCAACCCTAATCAAACTAGCCACAAACTTGGCTTATTTGACACCCTTCAAACTATGCAGCTTACCGGAGACGTTGGCCCGTTGCGAGCCATGGCCAGCGAGCTGAATTACTCCGTTTATTTCCTTGGTGATTACCGCTCTGTTTCTGACGTTGAGCTACTTAACTGCTACAGCACTTTACACGCTGAAATTGGTGACATGAACCGTGCTATTTCAGATGCGTTAGAAGATGGTGACATAGAGCAGCATGAGTTCGAACGCATAGAACGCGAGTTGCAAGAAGTGTTTGCTGCAGCTCTTGAGTTGCTAGAGCGCTTGCGCTCACTAGTCAAAGCTTAATCACAGGCGAAGCCAAAGGAGGTAGGCCATGACCCCAGTATTCCACAACAATGAAGTCTCTGATTCAGGCGTGTTTCTTCATTACTTTTCTGAGCAGGAAGAGAAAAGACTATTCAAAACCGTCAAGCAGACATATGGCATCTATGCCAAGCGCGACTATTACTGGATGTTGCTAATGCGCGAAACTGCGGTGCGTTTAGGCGTTCTTGCAGGGCCAGATGCGAAAAAGGCAAAAGAGAAGAATTTGCCAATGATAGGTTTAACCGTTGGTGATGCTGAAGCCAGTTTAGCTGAAGGGTACTTAGTGTATGAAACCGCCAATGCTAAGAACCAAAAGAAGCATCCAATTGCGCTGAACAAGTCAGCAATAGCGGCACTTAAAGAACTTCTGAAGATCCACAAAGATATGAGTAAGGGCATTGAGTGGGATACCTCTCGATTAGAGCGTCCTCTTTTTCTTAGCCGTAATCGCCAGGCGATGAGTCGCCGTAGTTTTCAAGCTCGTTTCTCTCAATGGTGTCGTTTGGCTGAGGTGCCTGAGGGAACGCCACACTGGTTGCGCCATTGTTGGGCTATCCGGTTTCTTGAGCGCACAACGGATCCCAATGCATTGCGTCGAGTTCAGGCGGTGCTTGGTCATTCTAGCCCTTCAACGACAGCGGTTTATACCAAGCCTAATCGCGAGTCTCTAGAGCAAGCAATGCAGGAGGCAAGTACATGTTTTCGATAGGCCAACAGAATTTAAAGCATATCTCTGTCGATGAAGTGGTTCGTGGCAACGTGATCAGTATCGACGGTAGCCCAAGAACTGCAGCGATTGTCGAGTCGTGTGAGGAGCAAGGGCCAAATGTTGTTGTGAAACTGATTGGAGAGTCTCCCGTGTTAGTTAGTAAAGATCGTCGTGTTTCGGTGTTTTCTCATTCATCTCAATAAGGAAGTTTAGGTATGGAAACAGTGCAAAGTATTGAAGAAATGGTACAGCAGATGCGCAGAAATGCATTAGCCGCTGCTATGCGCAATATCAATTTGCATGTATTTAACGGCAGGGCGAGCGCAATGCGAATGGCGGAATACGTAGCAGAGCGCTTAAACGTGAGGCCTACCGATATTCGCTTATGGCTGACAAGTGGAGGGGTTCCTGAGCAATACGCTGAACAACTTCTTGAAGTGCTTAACGAGAATTCTGTTTGGCGTCGTCATCAAATTTTACCCTCCAAACGTTTAGCTACAAATTACATGGAGGCGGCTTATGTCTGAAGCGCTAATGGCTACGAGACTTACTGCTCCTGAGCGAGCGTGCCTATTTAAGCTTGAGCAGCAAATGGTTCGTCAAAAGGGGTTTATTAATCGTGAAGCTTTTGTTGATGAACAAGATTCGGTGTTTAAAGAGTGGCAACAGGCAGGACATATAGAGCTTGATGAGCAAGAGATACACCACCTCGATCAAGAAGAGGTGATGAATCTACAACTCACACACAGTTGCCATATGAGTCATGAGCTATGGATAACCGCGGCATGTTTAAGGCGGCTTTATGCCTATGACCTGTAAACCCTATAAAGGCTGGACTTGCCCTCTCTGGTTTTCCGAGCCGGTTTTAACTCGCAGTGCTATGCCATCGGTCACTCTGAGTGAACTCGCTCCTGACAAGAAAAAGGCCGTGTGGGGTCGCATTCAACAAGAGTATCCACCGATGGCAGACCTGCTGAAGTCTCAAGAGTTTCAGCAGGTAAAGCAAAATTTAGAACGTCTTTTTGGCCCTGTATCCGTTGGGGTAGAACTACATAGAATTGGAGGCACGCTGTATGGCGTCCGCAGAACAACTAAAACAGATCATTGATTTACATGAGTTGGCTGACCGTTTGGGAATGGAACGACCAGATCCAAATGGGAACTATCGAGCACCAGATAGACCTGACAAACATCCAAGTGTCAGCATTTTTAATGCAGGTAAAGCTGGATATGAGATGTGGAAAGATCACACCTCTGGTGAAAAGGGCTCATGTATTGACCTCGTTATTTATTGTGGCCAGGCAACTGATACCAGTGAGGCAATGAAGTGGCTACATGAGGAATTTAATATTCCAACTGATGAAGTCGCGCCGCAGCCAAACAAGCCACAAAGCCAGCTGGCATGGGTGGCTGACAAGCAGTTATCAATGGCATCTGATGCAAGGGCTTACCTTATTGACGAACGTGGCATTCCTGCTGAAGTGGTTGATATGTTGCAAAGGCGCGGAGCATTCGGCTATAGCGACTGGACAAACCCTAGCAAGAACGCAGGCGAACTTGGGTACGGTGGACCGGCTATTACGTTCCCAAGTCGATGCTTGTTTACCAATGAGATCATGGGTATCGATATACGATTTTTTGACCCGGCTCTAAACGGTGATAACAAGACTAAAGCCATGGGCGAAAAGCGTGGGTATCCATACATTCCAGACAAGGTTGCTTTGAAGCGTGCCAAAACGGTGATTGTAGTTGAATCTGCCATCAACGCGATTTCGGCTATAGCGGGATTTGATCCAAAGGGTAAAGGTAAATCTCTGACAACCGCTGTTGCTACTCGTGGCCTTGCTGTTGATGAAATTGACTGGAGATTCTTAGCAGGTAAACGTGTGATTTGTTGTTTCGACAATGATGAACCCATAGCTGAAGGACCTAGAAAAGGACATAGACCAGGACCTGAGGCTGCTTGGATTGTTCACGAGAAATGCACCGCTCTAAATATTCCTTGCTTCCTTGTTGATCAAAAAAATGGCAAGTGGGAAGGTTTGAATGATTTGAACGACTTTCTCAAGAAACACGGCACATTTTTAACCAAGTGCACGCTAGAAAACAACTTGGAACAGTGGTTGGTCGCAGGTCAGGAAGGTGAGTTTGAGAATGCTCAATTTAAGCGTCTGCCACTTCCACATCACGACCAAAGTCTTTATTGGCTGTTTAGAGTAAAGCCTGACTTTACAAGCTATTTAAAAATCGTAACCAACGAAGAAGGTGAACAGAAGATACCGCAAGATGTTTGTTCTTTTCGCATCGCTGGCTTATCGAAAGTAACTATTTCATCGGCTAACTCCGCAATGACGGGGGAGCCAGATTTACAGCCGACAAAAGTCTATTCATCAACAATTCAAACGCCAGACTCTCCAACAGAGTTGACACGCTTTGTTATGAAGCGTGAGCAGCTATATAACGTAGACGTATGGCGTAGAGTTGGCGGCGGGATTTTTAACCCAGGTAAGTTTACCCGAATGATCTCTATCCTCGAGCGTGCGACTCATATTGGTGAGCGCAGCGCAGTGAATTTCGTTGGCTTAGCTTGGCATAACGGTCAAGCAATTTTGAATGAAGGTCCTGACTCGTTCTTTACTGACCCAACACAGCAGTGCCCTTATCACAATCTACAGTTCCCATCAGGAACACCAGAACAAGGTCTTAGAGTATTAGAGGCTTATCATGCCACTTTTAAAAATAATGCCGCTCTGATGCTTTTGGTTTGGGGGCTTGGCTGTCATATCAAAACATTTTTGGGCTTTTGGCCTCACTACATGCTGAATGCTGGAAAGGGCGCTGGTAAGTCAACGCTGGTTAAATCGCTAGAGCGTACGTTAGCGTTCACGATGTTCTCCGGCCAAAGTTTGAAAACCGAGTTCCGTTTGCTGACATCAATCTCACATACCTCTCATCCAGTCGGGTGGGAAGAGTTATCCGCACAAGGGCAAGGCGTGATTGATAAAGCGGTAGCGATGCTTCAAGAGAGCTATCAATACACCATTACTCGCCGCGGTACTGACATGACTGAGTTTCTTAGTATTGCGCCTGTTCTGCTAGCTGGTGAAGACGTGCCTGTACAGTCTTTGCTTGGAAAGCTTGTCCGTTCTGATTTGACCGGGCGCAAGGGTGACATGATTCCTGATGACCTGCCTCGCTTCCCAGTCAAAAACTGGATTTTATATCTGACATCTTACTCTCGACCTCAAATGAAACGCGCTTATCGAGAGTGTGTGGATTACTTATCCAAACGTTGCATGGCCAAGCCAGATGATAACGGTGCCAACCGTATGCGTGACAATTACGCCTGTTTAATGCTGGCTTGGCGTCTATTGTGCGAGTTTACAGGCGTTGCGAGTAACTACGGTCATTTTGTGCAGGACTTAGTAACGGAGATGAACGCGCACATTCGAGAAACCGAGGCTGAACGTGAGCCATGGGTTTGGATCCTAGAGTTAATTCTTGGTGAGATGGATGCAGGACATTTCCGCCATCCGTACGCATTCGATTGGATTGAGGGTGAGCTATGTTTGCTGGTTCGCACTAGCCATATTATGCAGCACATCAGCCAAAGTCCTGCACTCAAAGCGAAATTCGACAGTTTGCCGGTTAAATCTGATCGCATTCTTAAAAAGCAACTGAAGGAAGCAAAAGTGGTTCTGAAAGATGGCCACGAAAAGTCAATTAATGGTAAGCGCGTCGCTAACTTTGTCGCTCTAGGAGTCGAGAACTTGCGTGAATTTGGTTTGTTCCCAGCTGTCCCAGACGATGTTCGTGAGAAAGAAACTAACCAATAAGGAAATAACTAATGAAAAACTTAATGATTGATTTGGAAACTATGGGCAATAGCAGCAATGCTGCGATCGTTTCAATTGGAGCTTGTTTTTTCGAGCCTTCGACTGGATAAGTGGAGGAAAGTTATTAGGCGAGAGCGGTGTGTTACCCATGAGTGTTGGCGAGTTTAGGAGGCTAAATTGAATAACTACATCGCTGCTTATTTGAATGACAATGGCGCCGTATCGGTGAATTCCAAAACACAAGAGATCGTTAGCATGCCACTTGGATCATTTCCGACCTTTGAACAAGCCGTGGAACACGCGTGTGATGTATTGGAGGGGCGAATAATAGGTCAGGGAGTACTGCATAGAGAGACTGGTTTTGGGGGATTCCTAATCTGTAATGAACCAGAGTTTGAGCAACTAAAAGAGGTGACAAAAGATGCCAAAAAGTAAACCACTTAATCATATCGCAAAAATGATTGTAGAAGTCTATGAAGAAGCGGGACTTGATAAGCCTTATATCAATGGCAAAAAGCATGATATGAGCAGCCATGAAAACAAATACGAGACGTTGGCCAGCGCCATTAACCTCGATGCAGGCAATCGTAAGCGCCTTGCCACAAAGCTAGGTATCACCTCATTGCACTTAGATGTGACGGTGAAAGTGTTAAATCATCATTGTTAGCTGCAGTAGAAACCGAAGAAGGTAAACCGATGAAAAACCAACTCGTAGATTTAAATAACCACTTGTTTGCTCAGATGGAACGATTGAGTGATGAGGACTTAAAAGGTGCTGAGTTAGAGAAAGAACTCGAGCGAACAAAAGCAATGACCAACATATCAAGGCAGATTATTGATAATGCATCGTTGGCGTTGGAAGGCGCAAAGTTTAAAGCTGAATTCGCTGGTAAGTATGAAGTCCCAATGATGGAGGATAAACGTCATGCCTAAAGGAATTTGTCATCAATATACTGAAGAGCAGAAGAGTTTTTTAAAAGCCAATTCTCTGCTTCCTCGAAAAGAACTTACAGCACAGTTCAACTCTAAGTTTGGTCTTGAACAAAGTCAAAAAGCCATATCTGCTTATTGTAAGCGCCATGGTTGGTTGACTGGCCGCACAGGGTGCTTTGAAAAAGGTGAATTGCCCTGGAACAGCGGAACCAAAGGATTATGTAAACCAAACTCAGGAAGCTTCCAATCAGGTCAGATACCACACAACAAAAAGCCTGTTGGTCATGAACGTATTTGTTCAAAAGATGGTTACATCCTAATTAATGTTGCTGAACGCAATCCATATACCGGCGCGGATACTCGTTATCGACCTAAGCACTATGTTATTTGGGAAAAAGAGAACGGTTCTGTACCCAAAGGGATGATCTTGCGTTTCATTGATGGGGACAAATTGAATTGCCAATTATCTAATCTTGAATGTGTCTCGCAGTCAGTAAATCTGAGAATGAATCAAAACCGAGTTAATGAGCTGCCTGATGAACTCATGGAAACAGGTCGCTTGTTATCAAAGCTAGAAGTCGCTGCTTTTGAAGCAGGTAACAGCAATAACCAAGCATAGAGGAAGCAATATGTATTTATCTAATTTACAACTCATCATGATGTCTGAAGTGAACCAGCAGCAATCAACGGGTTACGATTTAACTAAACTACTTCTAGATAAAGGTTGGAAGGCATCACACCAACAAATCTATCGTGATATGGCAAAGCTAGAGAAGTTGGGCTTGGTCTCTTTGGAATATGTACCGCAATCGGGCAAACCAGATAAGAAGTTGTACTTACTAACGCCAGATGGCCAAGAGCAGCTGACTAATGCCTTAGATACTGAACCTTCAATTTCACGCATTCAAGATGAAGCCCTAGTTCATTTGTTCCTTGCTAATACTTATTACTTCGAACAGTTAGAGTGCCTATTAAGAGAGCGCCTTAAAACTTTACGTGAACAAGTGGGAAAAGAGGATCCTTTGTCTGCATTGGCGCTCACAAGAGAGCTTCTACATTTGGAAATTGAGTGTGATTGGACCGTTCTTGTATTACGAGGACTTGCACCTCAGGAGGATGAAAAAGCAGCATAGGCGGCAAAACTATGCTTATGGCTCCAACAAACTCATGGGGTTCCATGGATTACCCCATGAGTTATCGGCCTCTGTAACCGGCAAGTTATGGAAGCCACTTTCTTATAGATCAGAAGGTTAACCATCTATTCCATAGGTTCACAGGTTTTTTAGAGTTCCTGTGTGTGAGGATCTTTTATGTTAGTAAAACTCAGCCTTTGGCGAAAGCTACGTTTTCCTCAAGGCGGGGCTCCTGATGTACGCATCTGTCGTAGAGAAATCGATTTAGGTACGTTGCCAGGAAAGCGAATAGGACGTTCATACTACGTAGATTTAGAAAAAGAAAAGAGTTCTAGCGGTGATCCATTTTTGGATGAGCTGCTTTCTCATTAGCTAGTATAGAGGTGACCGTGCCACGTCCAAGAAGTAAAAAGTACAGAGACCTTCCAGAAGGTCTCTATTTTAAAGGCAAGAAAGGCTATGTATTTCGGCGTATTGATAATAGCTGTAAATCCCTTGGCCATGATAAGAGTCGAGCAATTGCTTTAGCGCGAAGATACAACGCTACTTATAGAGTTGACCCTGAAATTTCTCATCCAGTAAACCTAGATCTAATCAAGCCACATCGTCGCAAATCAATAGAGAGGCTTTCTTCTTTTTTTTCTCGAGTATCTGAGCGCTATGCTGCAGAGGAGAAACCGAGCAAAGATACGTTGGCTATGTTTGAAAGTCGTTTGGCCAAGTTGAATATCTTGATTGGTGATAAGGCAGGCCTTTCTATCACTCTCGATGATGTCAATTTGGTACTGGAAGCCGTGGCCACGGGCAAATCAAATAATGTGTTTAATCGATGGATCGCATTTATGTCAAAGGTATTTGACTATGCGGTCGATGAGTCTGTGATGGTCGATAACCCAGCTAAACGTAAAAAGCGCAAGCCTAAGGAAGAAAAGCAGCGTCAACGACTTACTATTGCTGAGTATAAGGCTATTTGGTCGATAGCGCCCCAATGGATGCGTATTGCAATGGACCTTTCTCTTGAGACCACTCATGCAGTCAACGAAATATGTGCGATGAAATATGAACACATCACCTTACTTGATAAACCCGTTCTGGAAAACGGAGTTGAAGTGTACGGGTACCTTAGAATTCATCGTCAAAAGGTAAAAGGTAGAGAAGCAAGTCGAGTTGTTATTCCTGTGACAAGGTCACTGCTAAATATTATTGAAGCAAGCAAGGACAACATCAATTCACCTTATGTAGTACACCGTATGCCGGAAAAGCGCAGCAATGAAATGAGTCAGTATTGTGATCACATCACTCAAGTGAACAGAAAATATTTGAGCCGCTTTTTTTCCAAGCTACGAGATCAGGTTAAGGTAAAGAGCAGCATTCCATCAGAGAGTAGGCCGACCTATCACGAGATTCGAGGTTTGAGTATCCATCTTTATGATAAGGCCGGGCATGACCCTCAAGCACGCGCTGCACACACTGACTCCCGTAGTACCAAAATATACAAAGAGGGCCATGAAAAGTGGGTCCAAGTGCCAGCGGTTGAACTGGCAATCTGGACATAATATTGGAACCAGTTTTGGAACTGTTTTGGAACCGCCATGCTTTTAAGTGCTTTCCTAAGGGTGTAAAAAAGCCCGTAACTCATTGAGTTACGGGCTTTAGGTGTATGGTCGGACTGAGAGGATTTGAACCTCCGACCCCCGACACCCCATGACGGTGCGCTACCAAGCTGCGCTACAGTCCGATACCCGTAATTTACCCATTATTTTCGATGGGGTCAATCACTAACGCTATGATTTAGTTACTTTTTACGTAAAAACGTTGCAGCTCAGTCAAACCTTGCATTAGGACTGGTAATGTCGGATTCTCATCTTGCAAGCGTTGATAGTTACTGTCATACAATTTGTAGTTACCAAACTTATCGATGACTGTCGTATCTTTGTTGGTGATCAGTGCCAGTTCCCTTGTGTCCCCTGCTAGAATCCATTTTCTAGAACGCTCGTCAAACAAGTTTTGACCGCTACTAAAATCCGAAGGATTTGAGGACACACCAAGCAAATCTTGGAGTAGTGTCACTGATAAGTCTAAATGGCTGGTGCGATGATTGTACTTTCCTGCGACTTTTCCTGGCCAATGAATAACCATTGGCACTTGAAGCTGGTAGCGACTGTAGTTGCTATTTGAGCCCCAGCTGTTCGTTCTTGTCTCATTGAACTCGGTACCGTGATTAGATGTGATAACGATAATAGTTGATTCATCAATATCAAGTTCTTTAATCTTCTCAAACAATACGCCCAGTTCTTGGTCGGCGTTGCTAACGGAAGTGTGATACCCCTGTTTCAGCGTTTCTAAGGTCGATTTTTGACTGCCAGCGTTTTCATTGTAAGCGTTGAAATTATCGACCGTGGTGAGTTCAATAAAGCTGAACCAAGGGGTTTTCTTCTGTTGAGCAACCCAATTCGCCCACGCGTTAATTGCCTGAGTATCGGGAGATGTGGTGTCATTAAATGCAATGCCTGTAAAGTTCAGACCACGGAATACGGTTTCACCGTACAAATTATCATCGAAGTTGTCACCGCTGAACAAACCAAAGCTATAGTCTTTGTCTAAGAGTGTATCAAGTAAGATAGGACGGGAGCCTTGAGTTTTGATACTGCTGACGTAGCTACTCGGTAGGCCATAAAATAAGCCAAATACACCGAAAGTATCATTACTAGAGCTATAGTGATCAGTAAAGTTGAGGTTCTCGGAAGCAAATTCTGCTGCGTTTGGCATCAAATCGGATGTTAGTACATCCCCCCTTAAGTTATTGACGCTCACGATCAAAACATTCAGCGGGTTTGCTCTTCGATGAAATTCAAGTTTCTCAAGAGGATAGCGAACTAAATCTGAGTTGGCTTCGCTTTCTTTCAGGCGTTGAAGGTACTCTTCTCGATCCAGTAAACCGTGACGTTCCATAAAGGATTTAGCTGTCATCGGGTAAGATAGAGGGAAATTGGCCTTCTGCGCGGTAATCGGATTGTAGAAATAAGCATCAGCCCAGACGTATATCAGGTGACTGGTTATAAAACTGACAAAGAAGAGGGCTGCTATAGGGCGACCAACGTGTTTATGCGACAGGCGACGTTGCTTGCGCCATACCCACTCAGATAATGCTAACTGTAAGAGGAAGATAAGTGGCAACACGACAAATAAGTGTTGCAAATCAATGCTGATGGAGCTGCCTTCTTCGCTAAATAAGACTTCCCAAACAACAGGAGTCAGATGAAGGTTAATCTTTTGATAGGCTTGAGTATCAATCAGAAGTACCGTCAAACCGACGGTAGCAAAGCAAACCGCCACCAAGCGAAACAGCTTGCGTGACGGTATCAAGAAAGTCAGCGGAAACAGAACTAATAGGTAGAGTGCAAAAACGAGAAAACCGAAATGCCCAACCCAAGAAACGGCCAGATAAAACTGTCCTAAAAGGGTATCGGGCCAAGGAGATTGAGTGATATAACGGGTACCAATTAACATGGCCGCTATGATGTTGAAAAAGGCAAACCAATGCCCCCAACCCACTAAACGCGATACGCGTTCGCCGTATGTATTTCCGTTATCTACCATGTACTGTTTTATTGTCCGTTTATTGTTCTAGTGAGTGTTTTCTTCAATAGAAGACAACAGTGCCTGAGCAAATTTTTCAGCAAGTGCTTTACGTTGTGAAGCATTAACGTTTTGATTTAAGACATTGGTAGCGATATTTCCCGCAATCATCAAAGATAACTCAGGACCCGCACCGTGTTTGTCTAGCACTGCTGCAACTTCTGACAGAATTGCTTCAATTTTGTCGTCGCTGTATTTAGATGTGATCGGCATAAAGACTCTAATGGTGATAGTAAAGCGGCTTATGATAACCTACAATGCCTCGCAACTGAAACCTACACGACGATAAAAATTCATCATGAGTCTTCATCTTTCAAACGTTATCTTACACCAGCTACGTAAAAACGATTCTGACGAACTTGTTGTTAACTTTCGAGCTAATTCTCTTGAGAATGACGCATCGACGGAAAACCTAGTTGCAGAGCTGCATCGTGTCTTTAATTCTAAAGCAGGTAAAGGATTTGGTTCTTTCAAGTCTGACAGTGAATTTCAAAACTGGTTGCATGAACTTCGTAAGGGTGAGAAAAACTTTTATGATTTCTCACAAGAAAGTGCAAATCGCCTGAAAGATGAGCTAAGTAAGTACCCATTTGCAGATGAAGGCATTCTGGTGATTGCCGAATATCAGTCTCTGGCGACAGATTATCTATTCGTTGCCATTATTCCTTCAAACCAAAGCCTAAAAGTAACAGAAGGTCTCGAAATTAGTGCCACGGACTATCTTGATCTGAGCAAAATGGATATTGCTGCACGTATTGACCTGACCAGTTATGAGACAGATAAAGAGTCGAACCGCTACTTAGCTTATATCAAAGGACGCGTTGGGCGTAAGGTGGCAGATTTCTTCCTTGATTTCTTGCAAGCTGAAGTTGGGCTGGATACTAAGCAGCAAAACCAAGTTTTGATGCAGGCGGTTGAAGATTTCTGTGCAGATTCGAAATTAGAGAAAGACGAAGCCATCAGTTATAAAAAGCAAGTGGCTGACTATTGTAACGAACAAATCAAGAGCGGCGATGAAGTTCAGGTCCGTGAACTCTCTGGTGAGCTTCCTCCTTCTCAAGATGGCACCAGTTTTCTTGATTATACCCAAGAGCAGGGTTATGAATTGGAAGACAGTTTTCCTGGTGATAGAACGACAGTTCGCAAGCTGACGAAATACGTTGGCGCAGGCGGAGGTTTAAACATTAATTTTGATAGCCTGCTGCTCGGTGAGCGCGTTTTCTATGACCCTGAAACTGACACTCTAACTATTAAAGGGACACCACCGAATCTCCGTGATCAGCTGACCCGTAATCGTTAACCACTATATTATTTAATCTAGAGTTGGGCTAAGTCGAAGAAATATGCACTTAGCCCTACTATTCTTAAACTTTGCGTATATGCTTGTAATTATGGAATTTATTCAAACACGAGCATGACATGAAACGCAAAGCGCTTAAGCTGTGCTGGCTAGTTGTAATAGTCTGGGTGATAGGGATGACAATGTTCACTCTGAGTTATCGCTCCAACGTGATGACAATGAACCAGATCAGTGAGTTAAGTAATAGCATTGATGAGTTGAAATATTCGCTCTTTCAAGAACCCGCTTATCGCGCAGAACTGACCGATGGGCAGTCTCTCAACTTGCAATTGATCTATGCTCTTCGCCTCCAAATTGAAGCAACATATCAACAAAATTGGCTGACACCTGATATCAATCAATTGCTATACACAATCGATCGGTTTATTGAGCAGACCAGAGTCTTCTTGGATAACGAGCTTGATTTGATTGCATTAGTTGATCAAGTCCAATTTGTTCGAGCTAAATACCAGAGTTCCCCTGATCTGGAATTATACTATTATCATTTGGGTGCGAATGTTTTGGAAGCTTTATTTAGCTCCAACAAATCAAACCCTCAAGTTTTCCGAGAGCTGGATCAACTGTATGTCGAATCTGAATCTCTGCCTACCTTGCAAAAGAAAGATCTTCAGATGCTATTATCGCAAACGTCTTCTGTTTTAGGAGGATACGCGCAAGGCAGTTATGCCATTGAAAAAATGATTACACACTCTATCCATAACCAGATCAACCTAGTGGAAGCACAATATCAATCGCAGCAACATTACTTTATCATGGGTGGTGGTGTTTTTAGTGGGCTTTGCTTACTAGTAATGATGTCAATAGTTTATCGGTTTACAGGAGTTCAGCAAATGGTCGAACGTCCCGAAAAAGAAGCAGACAACTCTCCCGAAGAAGTTCAATCTATTGTTGAAACAACAGCAGAACCACATCCGTCGCCTGTTACAGCTGCAAATACATGGTTAAATGATGGGCCAGAAATTGATTTGGATGGCATGCTTGATGCTTTGGGGAATGACTATGAATCTGTGTGTATGTTGCTGCAGGTTTTCGTTGATGATCATACCGGGGATGCAGAGCGAATCACACAACTGCTGAATGATTCTCCGGATGAAGCCTTACGTAAAGCACATAGTTTGAAGGGCGTTGGGGGAAATTTGGGGGCCTTAAAGCTTCGTGAATCAGCCGGTAAAGTCGAACAGGCAATTAAAGAGGATATTGATTCTGTTGCAGTTTTACTTGATGAGCTTAAAGTGCGCTTAGATAAAGCCATTCTTGAAGCTCAGACGTTTCTTAAACAACAAGAAGCTAATGGTTAAGTATAAGGGTGAGTCTTTATGAAAAACTCACCCCAAAGTTTAAGATTGTAAGTATTCGCTACGTCTTGATCGACATATAGACTCAATACTCTTCAATGTTATTAACATCGAAAACCCTATTCACTCATCATTGATGTAAACCATTTACTTACTCACAAATGCTTTTGAAATTAGCCGTTGTCGCATCGGTCGGTTTGATTATACATATGAATTGGAGACAAGTAGTGCAAGGTTGCGCTCGCTTGCTCAAGCTCCAGTCTGTTTAAATCGTCAATAAAGATGCGCGACGTGAATACGGTTTTGCCGTTGTCTGCAAAAATCTCAATCGCTGAGTTATCTACGAAGATGCGAATGCGTTGTGCCTGTTCTACACGCTGGGCGTAGCGAACCGTGCCAAAGGCTTCAGCATGAACATGAGATACATGCGTTCTGTCTAATGTGAACTCTTCGCGATTACCGCTAAACACCATGCGCTCACCTGCAGCGTTTGCAAAGCTAACAGAGAAGTTTTCGTTAACCTCTAGCTCCAGTTCGAAGGCACGTGAGGTGAGTTCTGCGCAATCATTGACGGTTTCAGTGCTAGCACGCAGATCTTCTAGCTCTTTCAACGGTGCTTGGATCAGGTAGTCACCGTCAATCGTTAGTTCACGAGGTAGTGTGAACATGTGTGCCCAGTTGTTTTTGTCTGTTGGGTATTCACTCTTTGAATTGCCTAGCCAGCCAATGAGAATTCTGCGTCCTTGGTTATCTAGATAAGTTTGCGGTGCATAAAAGTCGAAGCCTTTATCGAGCTCGCGATAACCTTGGTTGTTGAACTCTTGAGTGTCGAAGTTGATGCGATCACCCACCATGTAAACCACAGAGAAAACGTTCTTGAGGTCGTACTTGTTATTTGAGCTCACACCTTGTGGCGAGAAGATGTAAACGCCGTTGTCATCTTGCTCGTAGTAGTTCGGGCACTCCCACATGAAGCCAAAGTCGCTCAAGCCGACATCGATATTGCCTACGTACTCGTAGTCATCAATCGCGTTGCCGCGGTAGTAGGCCAGCTTGCCTTTCTCATCATGGCCTTGTGCGCCAATGAGCATGTGGTATTCGCCGTCGCGGTCCACCAAGATTGGATCGCGAAACTCAGACGTGTAAGACTCAAAATTTACGTCAACTACGACGCCTTTCTTGTTGAACTTGCCTTCTTTGTCCATTACGGCCATGACTTGCGTTGGGAAGCGGTTTTGCTCTTCATCCAATAGGTTGGCTGTGTAGAACAGGTAAAGTTCGTCACCTTGAGGTACACCAACACCTGTGTAGCAGCCGTGGTGGTCGTACGCTTGATCTGGGTACATGGCTATGCCGCGATCGGTGAAGTTCACAAAGTCTTTGGTTGAAACGTGATACCAGTGTTTTAGCCCATGTACCGGACCGAGTGGGAACCACTGATAGAACAGGTGGTGCTCACCATTGAAGTAGCTCAGGCCATTTGGGTCATTCAACAGACCATGCTTAGGAGCAATGTGGTACGTTGGGTAAAATGGGTCGGTCTGCGTAGTACGCTCAATTTCTGCAAGGTACTCAGAACTGACTTCATCGATTCGTACAAAACGATTCTGACGGTTAGAAAAATCCATAGAGACTCCTAGGAGAGCGGGGCTCTCCCATCAAAAAACAGTATAAAAAGGAATGCGTTCGGTTCTGATTACGTGCTAGCTAGCGTTTCAGGCTCTTTGTAGAACAGCTTGGTTAAAGCGAATGCAGTGATTGCACCGACTAACATAACCACAATGTACATACCTAAGCCGCCACCAAGATAAAGTAGGATGCCTGGAAGCATGGTTGCGCCTGTACCTGCAGAGCCGATGCCTGCGATAGCACCGATACAGCCACCGATAGCTCCGCCTAGACAGCCATATAGGAATGGCTTTACGCGTGGCAGTGTTACTGCGAACATCGCAGGTTCAGTGATACCAAATAGTGCTGGCAGCGTGGCACCAAACATGCCTGAACGTTTAACCTTGTTGGTTTGCATGGTCATCACGGCCATTGCTGCGCCAAACTGACCTGCAATTGCTGCTGTACCTAGTGGGTTGATGAAGTCGAAACCTGTGTCTGTCACCATGGCGATCGTAATAGGCACGATAGTGTGGTGCATACCGGTTACCGCCATGAACTGGATTGCGCCGCCGTAAATTAGGCCACCAATACCGTATGGAATTTGTAGGAAGTAAAGCACCGCTTCTGTGATCAACTTTTCCGCGCCAAGTAGGATTGGACCTACAAATACTAAGCCCGCAATCAGCGATACAAGTAGCGTGATGAAAGGCGTAATAATGAGATCCAACACTTCTGGGATGTATTTGCGTGAGGTGCGCTCAACCATGGCCGCAAACCAACCCATAAATACTGCTGGAAGAATTGAGCTTTGTAGACCTGTCACCGCAATGTCAAAGCCCATGAATGGAATCATTAATGCTTCAGCGTTACCAAATGCAACGTCCCATTTGCTCGCAAGTTGCGGAGCAACGAGCATCAAACCGAGTACGATACCGAGAACAGGGTTACCGCCAAACACACGCATGGCAGACCAAGTCACCAAAACTGGGATGAAGATAAAGGCGGTGTCGGTCAGAACCTGCGATAGGATGTTTAGCTGAGGAGACAGCTCAACCCCAAAGCCATTGACCAATAGGCCACGCAAACCCATAAGCAAACCGGTTGCGACCAAAGCTGGGATAATTGCGACGAAAATATCAGAGAAGGTGCGCGTTACGGCTTGGAAAGTGCTAACTGTCTCTTCAACTGAGTCGTTACCTTTCATGATAGCGAACACCTTACCGACAAAACCTGTACCTAAGATCACTTGGTGTTGACCGTTTTGAAAGAAGTAACCGTGTACACCTTCTGTTGCGCTGAGTCCTTCAGCGTCTACTTTCGAGTCGTCCTTGGCGACAACACGTAGACGTGTTGCACAATGATTTAGCTGAGCGATGTTCGCCTCTCCACCGAGTAAGGCCATAACGGTATTCGCTACAACGTTCGCATCTCGCGCCATATGTTTTGTCTCCTAAGAGTGCAAAGAAATATCAACCTGTATTTAACTTGTATTTATGGTAATGCAGGTGGGATACAGGTTGTGTTTTTCCTTTCCATTTTTTGTTGTTCGTCACACTTGTTATTGATCTGGAATGCACAGGGTTGCTTATCTATTACCAAAACAAATAAAAAAATAGCCCACATTTGTGGGCTATTAACTGTTCAATTAGACGCGTGCGGTGATTTCAAAATCGTATAAGCTCGACTTGTAATACACGATGGAATACTCGTAGATTTTCCGTTCTTCATAGAAGTTCTGCGATTGGTTAATCAATATAGGCTCTAGCTTATCGGCGGCTAATAACCGTTGTGCATCGTTATCTGGTAGGGTGGGGATGAGCTTCTGTTGTGTCTTGACCATCTCAATGCCGTGGCGGCTCAAGTATTCGAACTTGGAACCTTCTAGATCTTCTTTGGTGAGATTCGGTAGCAAAACACGAGGAATATAGAATTCTTCGTAGGATACCACCTGATCTTCGATTAAGCGCAAGCGACGCGCGAAGTTCACCGGATCGCCCTGAGCGATGTTGAGCTTTTGAGCAACCAATTCAGTTGCTGGTAATACTTGAAAGTCATCGACGATGTTTTGTGCCTCATGGCCTGAGCCCGCAGCCTCTTTGGCAAAGCCCGACATCGACAAAAAGTCATGCTTAAGTTTGTTGGCTTTTACAAAGCTGCCTTTGCCTTTTTCGGAAAAAATGTAGCCAAGTCCGGTCAGTTGCTGCAGTGCTTTGCGCACAGTAACACGGCTGACTTCAAGCACTTCAACGAGTTGATTTTCCGAAGGCAGTTTACTGCCCGCCGGGTAGGTACCTTTGTCGATTTCTTGTTTAATCTTTTCCGCAACTTGAATGTATAAGGGTTGCAGTTTTTTTGGATCGAATAGCTCAGTCATAGTGGGATCGCAATAAAGGCTCCATTTAGAAGGAAGGCTTTGAAGATAAGCAGTGCGTTTGAATTGTACTTAAGTGGCTGAGGTTCCGCCATCGATAGCTTATGACAGAGCAAGAAAAATGAAAGGGGGGAGTGAAAGGAATCAATGATAATAATGCAGACTCGTGCCTTCGAGGCACGAGTCTATAGAACCCGAGTTGGGTTGTAACTACGCACTTAAGCGGTTTGCTTGCTTAGCTCTGGTGTTTCTTCTGCACTTGCTGGGGCAGTAGGTTCGCACTTGTCGACAAACCAACCCATGTAAGAAGTGATGACCGTGACCAAAATACACACGAAGCTTAGCCACATAAATGGCGCGTATGAAAGAGTGGCTACACCCAAAATACTGGCCATGTAGATACCGTTATCGCTCCACGGCACCATACCGGATGTCAACGTTCCACCGAATTCAGCGTTTCTAGAAAGGTTCTTACGTTTGTAACCAAGGCGATCATAATTCTTCGCGCAGATTTTTGGGGTAAGAATGAGAGATACATACATTGCAGAACCGAACACATTGCCTAGGAAAGCGGTACCAATGGTGCTGGTGGCCAGTGAGCCTGGGCTTTGTACGCGTCGTTCAAATAGTTTAGCGATAGTTTCCAGTACACCAACTTTATCGAGCAGGCCACCAAAGCCCAAACCAAACACGATTACTGCGACTGAACCTAGCATAGAAGACATACCGCCACGGTTTAAGATCGAATCGATAAAACCAACCCCTGATTCAATGTGGAATGGAGCCCATGCGGTGTTAAATGCTTGAAGGAAGTCGACATCTTGAATCATGACAGCCCAGATAATACCTAGTAATGATCCAAAACTGATCACTGGGAAGGAGGGCATACGCATCGCTAACAAACCAAGTACAATCATTACAGGGACAAACGAATAAGGTGTGATGTAGAACTGTTTCTCCATCGCATCAATAACTGATTGAACCTGTGTCATATCAACGTTGCCAGCATAGTGGAAACCGAATGCAGTAAACATAATGCCGGTGATGATGTAGCTGATCAGAGCAATCGGCAGCATTCCTTTAATGTGTTCAACCACTTCAACATTGGACATTGATGATGCCAGAATGACGGAGTCTGACAGTGGAGACATCTTGTCACCAAAGTAGCAGCCTGACAAAACAGCACCTGCTGTGATTGGTGCAGGTACGCCTAGCCCTTGACCTATGCCCATCATTGCAATACCCGCTGTACCTGCGGCACCCCATGAAGTGCCCGTTGCTAATGCTGTCAATGAACAGATGATCATTGTCGCAAGTAAGAAGATAGATGGGTGAATCGCTTTAAGACCGTAATAAATGATGGTTGGGACAATACCGCCTGAAATCCAAGTCCCCACGAGTGCACCAACAGCAAGAAGGATTAAAACAGCACCAAGACCATTAGAAATGCCGTTAAGTGCTGCTTTTTCTAAGTCTTTGTATTGGTGACCAAGGCGAATACCAAGCACCATAATGACAAACCAGCCAATATATAGGGCTAGCTGAATGGGTAAGTCGAGCTGAGCGGTGAATGAAAAAGCCATTAGCAAAAATAAACCAAGCGCAACGATAACTTGCAGCAGGCTTGGTAAACGGGGGGTGAGTTGCGTCATGCAGAGCCTCTTATATGTGTTATAAGCCATATGCTCCAACAAGTATGGGGGTGGAACATATTGAGATAATTTACTCATTTGGGTACGCAAAGCACTTTACATTACTCAGAATAATATTTCGAACAAATACAACTCCGATGTGATTTAAATCTATTGATGTATTTATTGCTAGTTAAATATATTAACAATGGTTAAAAATAATGGTTTTAAATGATGGTTTTTGTAAATGGCTTGTAGCACGAAGATTTCTTCGTTGTGCGGTAAATTGTATGTATTGTTGTAAAAAGTCATGAATATGCAAACAAGAGATAAAAAGTCATTTGAGGCAGAAATTTAAAAAAAGGATGCAAAAGTGACAGAATAGGGGAATTTTTCCTTGAGATTTTGTTGGGAAAATTGAAAGATTGTGGAAGTCTTTTTTAAATAATGTACACGGAGAGTTGAGAATGAGAGTAGGTTTAGTCGGTTGGCGTGGCATGGTGGGTTCTGTTCTAATGCAACGCATGGTTGAAGAAAAAGACTTCGATCTTATTGAGCCGGTATTTTACAGCACTTCTCAGGTAGGTATCCCTGCTCCAAACTTAGGTAAAGATGCAGGCCTTCTGCAAGATGCTTTTGACATCGAAAGTTTAAAACAGCTTGATGCTGTTGTGACTTGTCAAGGCGGAAGTTATACAGAAAAGGTGTATCCAGCACTTCGTCAAGCGGGTTGGAAAGGCTACTGGATTGATGCTGCATCAACGCTACGCATGGCACAAGACTCTATCATTACGTTAGATCCTGTCAATATGGCTCAGATCCAACAAGGCATCCATGGCGGAACCAATACGTTTGTTGGTGGTAACTGTACCGTGAGTTTGATGCTGATGGGTTTGGGTGGCCTGTTTGAAAAAGGCTTGGTTGAATGGACCAGTGCCATGACTTACCAAGCTGCTTCTGGAGCTGGGGCGCAAAACATGCGTGAGCTAATCTCGCAAATGGGTGTCATTAATGATTCCGTGAGTTCTGAACTGGCGAATCCTTCAAGTTCCATTCTTGAGATTGATCAGAAGGTGGCAGACACTATGCGTAGTGGTTCGTTCCCGACTGATAAGTTTGGTGTGCCACTAGCGGGCTCTTTGATTCCTTGGATCGATGTGAAACGCGACAATGGTCAGAGTAAAGAAGAATGGAAAGCGGGTGCAGAAGCAAACAAGATCCTTGGCTTCCAAGAGTCGCCGGTGCCTATTGATGGTACTTGTGTTCGTATTGGTGCGATGCGTTGTCATTCTCAAGCGTTGACCATCAAACTTAAACAAAATGTACCGATGGATGAAATCGAAGAGATGATCGCGACGCACAACGATTGGGTGAAAGTGATTCCTAATGATCGCGATATTACAGCAGAAGAGTTAACGCCAGCGAAGGTGACTGGAACTCTGTCGATTCCTGTAGGCCGCCTACGTAAAATGGCGATGGGGGATGATTTCCTTAATGCCTTCACTGTCGGTGACCAACTTCTTTGGGGTGCGGCAGAGCCACTTCGTCGAACGTTGCGAATCATCCTAGCTGAAAAAGCATAATCATTAGTGCAAATGTACCCCGCTTTTGGGTTTGGTTTGTAAAAATAGAAAGGATTGACGCTGAACGTCAATCCTTTCTCATTGCTCTAACATCTAATCTTCAACGACTATCCTTCGGTCAGGGTCGGCCAACTTACTTCCACAGTGTTTGCAATGTATAGCATCTGAATCATGCCCTGAACGAGAGCAGTTTGGGCAGCGGACTAGGCTTTTATGAGCATTCATCTCTTGATGCAGTTCAGCAGTGATAATGCCGGTTGGTACTGCAATGATTGAGTAGCCCATTAGCATAGTGATGGAAGCGATCGCTTTACCGAGAATGGTTTGTGGGACCAAATCACCATAGCCAACGGTCGTGATAGTGACAATGGCCCAATAAATACTTAGGGGAATACTGGTAAAGCCATTTTTAGGGCCTTCGATAACATATATCAGCGCGCCAAAAATAATTACTAGGATTGCAACCGAACTGAAAAAGACGAAGATTTTTCTCCGTGCCATCAACAGAGAGCGTAGTAATATATTCGATTCTTGTAGATAGCGTACGAGCTTAAGTACGCGAAAAATCCGTAAGACCCGAATGGCGCGAATCACTCCCATAAATGAAGCAGAAGGGAAGAATAGAGTCAGGTATGTTGGCAGGATAGCCAGTAAATCGATGACACCATAAAAGCTCTTAGCGTAAGCCACTGGCTTTGGCGAGCAGTAGAGTCGCAGTAGGTACTCTAAAGTAAATAAGCCGGTAAAGGTATATTCCAGATAGCGTAATTCTGTCGCCCACTCAGCATGAATGGTGGGTACTGACTCCAGAACCAGAACAATGAGCGAAGAGATAATGGCAATAATCAACGCGATGTCAAAGGCTTTTCCGGCTCGAGTATGGGTACCAAAAATAATGACATAAAGTTGATTTTTCAGTGATTCTTTGGACATGATAGAAAGACTTACGAAAAGATCTTTCTATCATAGCGAGTTATTTGTTATCAGGCTAATCCTGGAAACAGGTTACGCAGGCCATTGGCAATGAACTCGATACCGAGCGCACCCAAGATAAGCCCCATAATACGTGTGATGACGTTAATACCCGTTTGGCCTAAAAACCGTACAATCAGTGGTGCTGAGCGGAATAGAAACCAAGAACAAAGACAGAATAAGCTGACGGTTATAATAATACCGACAGTATCTAACATGGTTGGGTAGCGTGCGCCATAAACAATGGTTGAGCTGATGGCACCAGGCCCAGCCATTAATGGCATCGCGAGGGGAACAACACCTATTTGTTCACGGCTGACATACTCAGATTTCTCTTGTTTGTTCTGTTTATCCTCACCTAATTTACCACTCATCATTGAGAAAGCGATACTAAGTAGTAGCAGACCACCTGCGACACGGAATGAATCCAGTGAAATACTGAACATATCCAGCAGCATCTGACCGGCGAGTAAAGACACTATTAATATGATGGCAACAGCCAAATTAGCGGTGGTGGCCGTCTTATGTTTTTCTTCCAACGTCATATGACCAGTGAGAGAAACAAAAACCGGCATGATGCCGACAGGGTTGACGGCGGCAACTAAGCCTAGAAAGAACTGTAAAAAAATCGCAATTTCGAACGTTTGCATTACGCATGCCTACACAAAGTAAAGACCAGAACAGGATCACAAGAGTGACAAGCGGAATATAGTCGAAAACTTGCTGAGTCACGAATGAAAAAATCTAAAGCTAATCTGAATTCATTACTGAGAAAATCTAATTTCTGACAGAAACGTAAACACAGATGACACACTTTGTTACGTACAATGTGTATAAGTTTCCATTTGACTTACACAAACGTTAACACTTACACATTTTTGATAAAAACAGAGAGGGATTATAGTGCCTCACTTTCTATAGGTTATAAGCTTAGTAGCACAATGTTAGTGGATCACATGTAAGTTCGTGGTCAATAAATGAAACTTTTTTACAGTTTGTGTTCGATTAGATATTTGAGATATACAAATGTTGGAAATTTTCTGAGTATTTTGTTTTTTCTTTATTTGTTTAATTTCAATTGCTTATGTTTAATCTTTGAAGTTTAGTACCACTAAGTAGGTAAATAATTTTTCAGAACTGATCTGGGTCAATTTTTTTCACAACTTGAAATAATATAATCAGCTCTGAAAGCAATTTACTAAGAAATACTGGTAACTTAGATAGCGATACGAGCACAGTTTTCTTACTAAAAAGTTTTTAATATTTTGTTAATTTTAGGAGAATCCCTATGCCTGTAACTAATATGGCTGAACTAGATGCAATGATTGCTCGCGTTAAAAAAGCGCAAGAAGAGTTCGCTACTTTCTCTCAGGAGCAAGTAGATGCGATCTTCCGCGCTGCGTCTCTTGCAGCTAACCAAGCTCGTATCCCGCTAGCTCAGCAAGCGGTTGAAGAATCTGGTATGGGTATTGTTGAAGATAAAGTCATCAAGAACCATTTTGCGTCTGAGTTTATCTACAACAAATACAAAGATGAAAAAACCTGTGGCATCCTAGAAGAGGATGACAACCTAGGTACTATGACTATCGCAGAGCCTGTAGGTATCATCTGTGGTATCGTCCCAACGACTAACCCTACTTCTACTGCAATCTTCAAATCTCTTATCTCTCTGAAGACTCGTAACGGTATCATCTTCTCGCCACACCCACGTGCGAAGAACTCGACTAACGACGCGGCTAAACTTGTTCTAGATGCAGCAGTCGCAGCAGGTGCTCCAAAAGACATCATCGGTTGGATCGACCAGCCATCTGTAGAGCTGTCTAACGCTCTCATGAAGCACGACGATATCGCTCTTATCCTTGCAACTGGTGGTCCAGGCATGGTTAAAGCCGCTTACTCTTCTGGTAAGCCAGCAATCGGTGTAGGTGCAGGTAACGTTCCTGTCGTTATCGATGAAACAGCTGACATCAAACGTGCTGTAGCTTCTATCCTTATGTCTAAGACTTTCGATAACGGCGTAGTATGTGCTTCTGAGCAGGCTGCAATCGTAGTTGACGAAGTCTACGACGAAGTTAAAGAGCGTTTCGCTTCTCACAAAGCTTACGTACTAAGCAAAGCTGAAGCAGAGAAAGTTCGTAAAGTTCTTCTTATCGACGGTGCACTAAACGCGAAAATCGTTGGTCAGCCAGCGCCAGCAATCGCTGAAATGGCGGGCGTTAAAGTTCCAGCAGACACTAAAGTTCTAGTTGGTGAAGGTCTAGGTAAAGTATCTTACGACGACGCATTTGCTCACGAGAAACTATCTCCAACGCTAGGTCTATTCCGCGCTGACAACTTCGAAGACGCAGTGGCTCAGGCTGTAACTATGGTTGAGATCGGTGGTATCGGTCACACGTCTGGTCTATACACTAACCAAGACGTTAACGCAGACCGCATCCGTTACTTCGGTGACAAGATGAAGACAGCTCGTATCCTAATCAACATCCCGACGACTCACGGTGGTATCGGTGATCTGTACAACTTCAACGTTGCGCCTTCTCTAACTCTAGGTTGTGGCTCATGGGGTGGTAACTCTATCTCTGAGAACGTAGGTCCTAAACACCTAATCAACAAGAAAACTGTAGCGAAGCGAGCTGAAAACATGTTGTGGCACAAACTACCTAAGTCTATCTACTTCCGTCGTGGTAGCCTTCCTATCGCACTGAGCGACCTAGAAGGTAAGAAACGCGCATTCCTAGTAACTGACCGTTTCCTATTCAACAACGGTTATGCGGATGACGTAGTTAGCCTGCTTAAAGCTCAAGGCATGGAAGTTCAAACTTTCTTCGATGTAGAAGCAGATCCAACGCTATCCGTCGTAGAGAAAGGTGCTGAAGCAATGAAGAGCTTCCAACCAGACACTATCATCGCGCTAGGTGGTGGTTCTCCGATGGATGCTGCGAAAATCATGTGGGTTATGTACGAGCACCCAGACACGCACTTCGAAGAGCTTGCAATGCGCTTTATGGACATCCGTAAACGTATCTACAAGTTCCCTAAAATGGGTCAAAAAGCTGAGCTTGTATGTATCACTACTACTTCAGGTACTGGTTCAGAAGTTACACCATTCGCGGTTGTTACTGACGACAAGACTGGTGCTAAGTACCCACTAGCTGACTACGAAATCACGCCAAACATGGCTATCGTAGATGCTAACCTAGTGATGAACATGCCTAAGTCTCTAACAGCATTTGGTGGTTACGATGCCGTTACTCACGCTCTAGAAGCTTACGTATCTGTTCTTGCGAACGAATACTCAGATGGTCAAGCTCTACAAGCACTTAAGATGCTTAAAGAGTACCTACCATCAAGCTATGCGAACGGTGCAAACGACCCAATCGCTCGTGAGAAAGTACACAACGCAGCAACTATCGCTGGTGTTGCATTCGCGAACGCATTCCTAGGTGTTTGTCACTCTATGGCGCACAAGATTGGTGCCGAGTTCCACCTACCACACGGTCTGGCGAACGCACTACTAATCTCTAACGTAGTACGTTACAACGCGAACGATAACCCAACTAAGCAGACTGCATTCTCTCAGTACGACCGCCCACAAGCACGTCGTCGTTACGCTGAAGTTGCTGACCACCTAGGCCTAAGCCAAGAAGGTGACCGTACTGCTCAGAAGATTGAGCGTCTACTAGCATGGTTGGATGAACTAAAAGTTAACCTAGACATTCCAATGTCTATCCAAGCGGCAGGTGTTGCTGAAGCTGACTTTGTTGCTAAGCTTGATGAACTAGCGGTAGAAGCGTTTGATGATCAGTGTACAGGTGCGAACCCACGTTACCCTCTAATCACTGAGCTGAAAGAAGTACTACTAGCGTCTTACTATGGTAAAGCGTTCGTTGAAGGTGAAACTTTCGAAGGTACGACAGTCATCAAGAAGAAAGCTGATCAAGTTGCCGCGAAAGCTGCACCAAAGTCAAAAAAAGCAAAAGCTAGCGCATAAGTAGGAGCGTTAGTTATGAGATAGGTTTTCGCTAGCACGAAACCTAACAATCGGGAAAAGATCAAGCCCCAATCGAAAGGTTGGGGCTTTTTTCGTTGTGATAGAGATGGAAAGAAGTTGATACTAGTTGGTTGGTCATAAAACTTGCTCGCATAAAAAAGCCAATGTAAAAACATTGGCTTTTGAAACATGTCGTGTATACGTGCCTACGCATTGAAGTGAATGATAACTACTTCTCGTCGTCTGGAAGTTTGACATTCAGCTCTAGTACCGAAATGTCGTCGTCCTTATGCTCAAAAGAAAGATCAACCATCGATGGGTCTACGGCAACGTATTTACCGATCACTTTAAGGATATCTTCCTTTAGCTGTGGTAGGTAGGACGGTGATGGGTCACCCTGACTACGACGCTCTGCTACTATAATTTGCAGGCGCTCTTTGGCTAAATTTGCAGAGGTTTTTTTCTGCGGACGGAAAAACTCAAGTAATGACATTTAGCCTCCGAATAGTCGTTTGAAGATCCCTTTCTTCTGCTCTGTTAAGAAGCGGAAATCCACTTGTGAACCTAACAGGCGCTCGACAGTGTCGTCATAAGCCATCCCCGCATCTGTGTCGTTATCGAAGATCACTGGTACACCTTTGTTTGAAGCGTTGAGTACTGCCTGACTTTCAGGGATAACACCAAGCAGTGAGATATGTAGGATCTCTTCGACATCTTCTACGCTCAGCATCTCACCTTGTGTCACACGTGTTGGGTTATAACGGGTGAGAAGTAGGTGCTGTCTTACTGGCTCAAGGCCTTCTTCTGCTCGGCGAGACTTAGAGTCCAAAATACCAAGAATACGGTCCGAGTCACGCACTGAAGATACTTCAGGGTTTGTGGTTACAATCGCTTCATCTGCAAAGTATAGCGCCATCAACGCACCTTGCTCGATACCTGCCGGAGAATCACAGATGATGAAGTCAAAACCCATGTCATCTAATTCATCAAAGACGCGACGAACGCCTTCTTTGGTTAATGCATCTTTATCACGTGTTTGAGATGCTGGTAGGATAAATAGGTTATCCGTACGCTTATCTTTGATCATGGCTTGATTCAGCGTCGCTTCCCCGTTGATGACGTTAACAAAGTCATACACAACTCGGCGTTCACAGCCCATGATTAAATCGAGGTTACGCAGGCCAATATCAAAATCGATAACTGCGGTTTTCTTTCCTTTTAGTGCCAAGCCTGAAGCAATAGCGGCACTTGACGTAGTTTTACCTACACCACCTTTACCTGACGTGACAACAATAATGCGTGCCATTATGTGTTCCTTATAATCTTAAACGGTTAACAACTCGAACTTGAGCGAGTCATTGTCCAAACTGAACATAATTTTTTTCTGCCAGAATTCATCAGCAAACTGTTCGGTAAGCCAATAGTGCCCGGCAATCGACATTAATTCGGCATTGAGCTTATTGCAGATGATCACCGCACCTGTGTTTCCACTGGCACCAGCAATCGCGCGACCACGAAGTGTTCCGTGAATATGAATAGAACCATCTGCAATAACCTCGGCCCCTTCGCTGACATGGCTTAACACTACCAAATCACAATCTTTCGCATAAATCTGCTGCCCTGAACGGACAGGCGTGCGAATGATTTTAGTTGGAGCCAGTTTAGCCGGCGCCTGAGACGGAGATTTACTAGCGGACATGATGGCGAAACCGGCATCTGAAGCCATGTTCTGAGTTCGTTTATCACGACACCCTGTCACGCCAACAGGAATCATACCCGCCTGTGAAATTCCTTGTTTTAGTCTCGCAAAGTCAATATCACCATCAACTTTTGAAATATTGATGACAACAGGGGCTTGAGCAAAAAAAGCCGGTGCTTGTTCGACTTTTTCGCTGAGAAACTGAATGGTATTTTCAACATCGTTATTTGAAAGGTGTAAAACGGACAAAGTAAAACTACTACCTTTCAGGTCCGGTGAACTCGACATCTTTTTTGGAAACCTCGTAAGGACGTTGCCTGAGACTAGGGTTGTCATGTTATATTCCCACATTAAGCACAGCAAGTTATCTTGCACTCATTTGAGTGTTTTGCTCTCAAAAATAGCGAAACATTGACGTTCTCTGAATCTCAACAGACAAAAGGCTTCCCATGCTTTGTGCAATTTACAAAAGTTCTAAAAAAGAAGGCGCATACTTATACATCCCGAAAAAGGATGATTTTTCACAAGTTCCTGACACATTAATGCAAATGTTTGGCAAACCTACCATGGTAATGATGGTGAACTTGGATGGGCGCCAACTGGCTCAAGTCGACATTGAGAAAGTGAAACAATCAATGAAAGAGGAAGGTTTTTTCCTTCAGTTGCCGCCACCACCGAAGAATCTATTAGACGAATATAAAGAACAGAAAGCGCGCCAGCAATCAGAATAACTTCTCTCTTCTATCAATAGGGAAGTTATTGGTGACTCATAATGTTGCTCAAGGAGGGCAATGTGAAAAAAATATTGTCAGTCATACTAGGTGCAACGATTGCGAGCTCAGCTTTTGCCAATGAGCTGAGCTTTGAGCAATACGTTGAAGGATTAAAACAAGAAGCGCGAATCAAGGGCATTTCTGAGCGTACGATTTCAGCAGCCTTTGAGGATGTGTCTTATAAACCAAGGGCCGTGAAAGCCGATCGTAACCAACCAGAAAAAAAACTCACACTGGATGAATACATTCCGCGAGCGGTGCCTGACTGGAAAGTCAAACAGGCTAAAGAGCTTTACACCAAGCATAAAAGTGAGCTTGATCGTATTGGTGAGGAATACGGCGTTCAACCTCGATTTATTGTCGCGCTTTGGGGCGTTGAGAGTAATTTTGGTAAATTTACCGGTAATTACAGCGTCATTGATGCCTTATCGACCATGGCTTATGACGGTCGCCGTGAAGCATTTTTCCGTAATGAAGCGATGGCGGCGTTAACTATCCTGGAAGAAGGCCATATCAAAGCTGAAAACATGAAGGGGTCTTGGGCTGGGGCGATGGGGCAATGCCAGTTTATGCCGAGTTCTTTCCTAAATTATGCTGCGGATGGTAACGGTGATGGCAAGAAAGATATTTGGAACAACGAAAGTGACGTGTTCGCTTCGGCGGCCAATTACTTAAGCCAGTCTGGTTGGACCGACTCTTATACTTGGGGGCGTCAGGTTAAACTGCCAAATGGTTTTGATACCAGTATTCAGGGGCGCAGTGAGGCAAAAGGAAAATACCTTCAGGAGTGGAGCAAGCTAGGTGTGACGCGTTACGATGGGCGTCCACTTCCCAAACTGGATGAAGATATTAAAGCCTGGTTGATAGCCCCAGATGATACGAATGGCCGTGTTTACCTGGTTTACAATAACTACAATGTATTGATGAAGTGGAACCGTTCGTACTATTTCGCTTTGGCTGTCAGCCATTTGGCCGACAGAATCGTATTGTAATTGTTCTGAACAGGAGCTCTTTGGAGCTCCTTTTTGTTTGTGATGCTTTGCCTGAATCTGCCAATAAGCTGTTAACTTATGTCAGTCTTTCAAGTTCGGTTATGTTGTCGAGCGCGTGTTGGTTGGTGTCACCACAAACGACAGGACAAGGCTTGAATTCATAACAAACTTTCGGCCTTTCAGGCTTACCAAATAACTTACACAAATTGTCTTCGTTGAGCTGAACACACCGTATTCCGGCAGGTTTGCCTTTTGGCATACCAGGAATTGGAGAAGAAATACTCGGTGCGATACAACATGCTCCACAACCCAATCTGCATTCCATACTTACGATCTCATTAAAAATAAGGGCGCGATAGTAGCAAAAAAGATCGCGTATAGCAGTATAAAATTTATGCGTTATTTCTATAGCAAATTCTATAGCCAATTTAATAACGCTGTGGATTTGGACGCCTGTATATTTTGTGTGAATAGTGGAAGAGAGCGAAAAATTGAATGGTTTGCTCTGATTTAACTATTTGTTGGTTTTGAACGTACTCCGCTAAGCTTAGAGGCTAGAGAGCGCTTTTTTGGCGTTTTGGAATGAAAAATATAATTAGGAGTGTTGTGTTAAATGAGCACTAAAAGCTTTTGGGCAAAGCATTCCATTAAAATACTCTCTGTTATTGGGCTTTGTGGATCGATTATGGTGGGTGTTGGCATCTACTTAATGGTTGATCATGAATACCAGTTGGCGCGTCAAGAATTACTGGGTGTCTGGGAAGAGTCGAACGTCGCAACCTATGCTGCAAACACACTTCACGTCGCAGAAGAGGGTATCTATTGGAACGAAGATTTAATTAGTACACACTTCTTGTTTGATGGTGAAACTCTGGCGTTCAATTTAGGTAATAGTCAACAGCGTTACCATTTGGATCGCTTAAGAGGTACTTTGGTACACCTTAATGGCACCTATAAAGCTAAATATCTCAAGCAACCTACAAAAGCTTACGCTTTAGGTCATCCAATGAGAGGTCGCTAAATTCTTTGGATGATGGCTTATCAAGCCGTTTTCGAAAGTGCTAAAAATACTGTTATCATGGCTTCGTTCAGCATGAAAATTCCCCTTGAACTTTACTCGCCTAAACGGTATAAATCGCTCCCCTTGTCCGATACGAAGTAATGTTATGAGCCAGCCATTTTGGGAAAGTAAATCACTAGAACAAATGACCGAGCAAGAGTGGGAAGCCCTCTGTGACGGCTGTGGGAAATGTTGCCTACATAAGCTCATGGATGAAGATACGGATGAAATCTATTACACCAATGTGGCTTGCAGCTGGTTAAACAGTAAAACCTGTTCCTGCAAAGATTATCCCAATCGCTTCACATCAGGAGAGGAATGCACCAAACTCACCCGAGAAGACATCGATGATTTCACTTGGCTACCACACACTTGTGCTTATCGCTTATTAGCAGAGAAGCAACCTATTCCTGAATGGCATCCTCTGATCACAGGGTCTAAGTCGGCGATGCATGCAGCGGGTGAAAGCGTACGCAATAAAGTAGTGTATGAGATTGATGTGGTGGACTGGCAGGACCACATCCAAAACTTACCTGAATGGGCTAAAAAGAACTAGCGCACTTTTAGAAGTTGATCATGGTTTTTCAGTAAGTCTTACCTTTAACCTGTGGCCATGAAATTTAATAAATTTATTATTACCAATAATAATGAAGCCACAAGGTAACTTGTGGCTTCATTTATTAACTAAGAGAAAGCGTCACTAAAGATATTTTTCGGCACTGCATAGAGTTCTTTTGTTAAACGTTCACGCAAAATATGCGACGTATCAAATCTACCTGATATGTATACTTCCGAATGAGCTAGCGTTTTATATTCATGCTTTATCTCTTCAAACAGAAGGTCGATACCACGAGGCGATTTTTCAGTTTTTACGACTGTGGTCAACTTCAAGTTCTGATACCGTGCAACCAAATCGTTCAATTCCTCTAATGCGTATAGTTGCTTTTCTTCTCTAGCGACCCAATAAACATGTACATCTCGGTTTGGCGAAATCGCAAGGGAGCTCAACAAGATTGAACGAACATAAGAAAAGCCTACACCACCTGCGACTAACAGTACTGGCGCACAAGAGTCTTTTCTCAGAACCGCTTTCCCCCCCAGCTTGACTAGCCTTGCTTGCTTGCTCTCAAGTAACTTCTCTAACCCGTTTTTGCTGGTATGGGTTGATGCAATGTGTAACTCAATCAGCTCGGACTCCATTTCTGGGGACGCGATTGAATAATAACGACAATTATCAGAACCCACTGCAAGTGCCATGTACTGCCCAGCTTGAAACTCGAGGGGAATGCTTGGCTTTAACATGACTTTCTGCACATGCTGATTCAGTGGTTCTGAAGACACGACCGACAATTCAATATTACTCATGCTTACTCCTAGTGACTAGCGCCACCATCGATGACGAAATCGTGGCCCACAAAAAAGCTGGCTTCATCCGAGCTGACCCAAACCACTGTATTCGCAACTTCCTCTAGCGTCGCTATGCGGCCAGCAGGGATCAGTGGCGCAAAGCGTTTATTTCGCTCTTCTCGTGATTCTCCGGGAAGCAGCGACATGTCGGTGTCGAAAGCACCTGGGCTAACAGTATTAATTCGGACTCCTTGACCGATATATTCTTTTGCAAGTGAGCGAGAAAGAGCCTCTAGTCCGGCTTTGGAAGCGGCATAAGCGGAAAGGCCGGGAGCCGTTAGGTTTCTGCCTATCAGTGAAGATATATTGACAATGACACCCTTGTTGCCCTTTGACATCAAGGCTAGCTCTGCATTTAAACAGCGCCATGTGCCAGTTAAGTTGATATTTATCAGTTGCTCAAACTCTCCCTCACTTAACTCCCCCGCAGCAAAACTACCCGCATTGTTAATGGCAATATCGATGTGATCGATCACGTTAGAAATGCGATTAAACAAATCTTCGACACCGTGTTGGCTAGCCATGTCAAATGGAAAAGTATGATAAGCCCCACCGAACTGCGCTAAGCTAGTGGCTAAATCATCCAGCTTAGCTTGATTTCTTGAGGCTAAGAGCAAGTTTGCTCCAAGCTGCGCATATGTACGAGCAAGCTGTGTACCAAGGCCACCAGCCGCTCCTGTAATCAATATATATTTGCCTTCAAATGACGTATTCATACTATTTTTCCATTTCCAACACTAACGAATTGTTTTTCAAATAAGGGAGTAGGCTAACTAAGCCAAGTAGTGCTAAGGCGACACCAAACCACAAAGGAGCACTCCAGCCGTATTTTGCTTGCACCAGCAGTCCGCTTAACCATGAACCTACGACAATGCCGAGATTAATCACAGACATGTGTAAAGAGTTAACCAATGCGCCATTGTTCGAAACACGCATGACACGAGTGACCATTGCTGGGTTCATCGGCAGTCCGACAAATCCGATAATTATTGCGCACGCTATTGCGATGGTTACGTTAGTAATGTTTAACGCCATCAGCATTAAGGTTGTCGCGAGTATCAGCAAGCCGATAACCATGATTTGCATTGCGTATTTGTCAGCCCATCGACCGACAATGATGTTTCCTATAACCGTTGCAATACCATAACAAGCGAATAGAGCGGGTAACATGGATGGGTCGAGCCGCGTTGCTTGAGTGAATATTGGTGCAAAGAATGTAAAGGCAGAGAAGGTCGCGCCAATGATTAACCCACTAGTGCAATAGGCTGCCCATAGGTTCTTATTCTTCAAAGTGGCCAGCTCGGCTTTAATTGATACGTTCATTGGGCGGGGGGAGTTAGGCACAGAGAACATCACAATGACAGTACACGCTAACGTTAGTAATGCGACGAGCCAAAAACTGAATCGCCAACCAAAACTCTGATCGATTTGCGTCGCCATGGGTAAACCCACCACACTTGCTATCATTATTCCAGCCAAGACAATGGACGCCGCTCGGCCTTGCTTATCACTATCCACCATGCCAACTGCGATAGAAATAGCGACTCCAAAGAATGCAGATTCAGCTACGCCTCCAAGGACTCTAGACACAACCATCGTCGAATAGTTGTCTGCAACAGCACCAATAATCTGACTGACAAAAAACAGTAACATTAAAAATATCAGGGATGATTTTTGCCTGAACCTGAATAACAACAGGGTCAAAACCGGTCCACCAACAACAATGCTTGCTGCAAAAATAGAAACTAGGAAACTGGCCATTGGAACGCTAACGTTCAGAGCATCTGAAATAGAGGGCAACATACCCGCAACCATAAACTCTGAAGTGGTCATGGCAAAAATGCTGAGGCTTAATATGTATATAGATAAATGCATGTTTATTTTCCTATTGCATTAGTTGTATTTACAGCAGGTTGGAGGTGATATTTTTTCCCGACCGAGACAGCATGGTCATGCAGCTCAGGGGTGTACTCGATAGGTGCGGTGCCAGGCTTAGCTTTTACTCCCGCTTCCAAGAAGAATCGTTCTACGCCGCTTGGGTTAAAGTAAAAAAGTAATCGAGCAGCATATAGGCCGACGTTCTTGAAACCATGCTCCGTATGCTTAGGAATGAAAATGGTGTCACCTTCTCGTGCAATCTTTTCTTCACCGTTTAACATGATATTTACCTGTCCGGACACCACGTAAATAATTTCATCGGCATCTGTGTGGAGGTGACCAGGGGCTCCACTGCCCGGAGGAATCGAAGAGTCGAGAAAACTGATACGGCCATTAGTCGTGCTTTTATCAAGCTTTACGGTGTAGACATCCCCGCTAAGCCAAACGGACTCACCATCTGACGCCGAGACTAACCTGGGCTTGGTACGATTTGTTGTATTCATTGAATTTTCCTTAACCACTAAATAAATGGGTTATTGCTTTTGCTTGTCAGTAGTAATTCACCACTGGCGGTCAAAATACTTTGCTGGGCGACGGCATGCTGACAAATCGTATTCACATCACGGAGCCATTTATCCATAGGTGATTCTTGCTTGTAGATAGATGCGCCACCGACCAAGTCATAAAGTTGCTGGATGATGTCTCTGCTTGTTTGAAATGCTTTAAACCTTGCCACTGCTGTCGCGACGCGCAGTTCTTCACTGAGTGGTTGCGACGTTTCTAGTGCATGCCATTGTTGCTGTAAGGAGCTGTATACCGCGCTACGAGCGGCCAAGAGATCGGCTTCACAACCTGCTATGACAGTCTGTACTCTAGAGCTTTCAAGCCAAGGAACGCTCAACGTACGATCAAACTTGGTTGGAGCTTTGGCTCTTACATAGTCAATGGCTGCTCTGGCAATTCCTAGCGGCACACCAGACATGTTTCTTAGAATCGCTTCAGGGGAGTCATGTAAAGGTCCTTTACGATAAGGTTCGCTGAAGCTAAAGCTATGTTCGTTAGGGACATACAATTCATTGGCACTGTAGTCTAAGCTTCCGCTTCCCTGTAACCCAGTTGTATGCCAACCGTCTGCAATTAGATATTCACTTGGCTTGGCAATCATGACGCGCCATATCGGCTGGCCATCTTCATCTAAAACTTTCTTACCGTGCTCATAAACGAAACAACCAGCGCTGACCAAATCACTATTTGAAATCCCACTACCAAATCGCCATTTTCCAGTCACTAGATAGCCCCCTTCAACTCTTTCAGCCTTACCTTGAGGGTGTATCCAGCCAGCGGTAATGAAGTTAACGCTCTTGAATAGTTTTTTAGCGACAGAGTTTTCTAGGTACCCAGAATAGATCCCAGAGTCACTTCCGATCATCACGCACCATGCGACAGCAGCGTCAACCTGAGCGATCCTTTCTATCAGTTGGGTTTGCTCCATTGAATTAAGTTCAGCTCCTCCCCAACTTCTGGGAAAGTTCATCGCAAATACGCCAGTATTTTTTAAACTTTGAGCAACATCCGCTGGTAGACGACGTAACTGCTCAATCTCATTAAGCCGAGGTTCAATATGAGGCAAAACTTCTTCTAGTGCGCTGAAAATCTTTAGGTATTCTTTATTTTGGCTCATCACTTATCCTTGATATCTGTCGTTACTAAATAGGTGGTTTGAATCGATTACCTCTTTCAAAGAAGCGATAATGTCACGTGATTGGGGATCACTAAGTAGATGCTGTGACCACTGGCTATGGTTGACGTCTAATCGGTAGGGCTTAAATCCAGCAGCGAAGAACATGTCGTACAGCATATCTAAAGCTTGATGCGCTCTGACCGCCTCCGGTGAGTACTTTTTAAAGCGAATAGCCACGACCAAATCAATCACTGATTCATCAAGTGCGTTTATCGTTGCACCACAGCGAATTTGGGTTTGCTGATAAATGTGCTCAAAAATCTGGTAAGCCTTGGTGATGCTTTCCCCTGAAAAGGGAAGTAGCGGCAAGAAAAATAACCAACCTGATTCACTACTATCGACATGATGATGATCGGTGCCCAATGTGGCCTGAAGCAAGTTGTCGTTCTGGCTCGCATCTCCGCAATGGGCGGCTGAGACTAAGTTAGCAACGGTATCCTGATGGTATTCGCCACTATTAGTGATTTGGCAGCTGCTGAAGTTTGAAGATTGTTCGATTAAGGTTTCGATCAATTGACAACGGTTTGCCACGTCACGCTCCATACCATCGATACACAGATGGACAGTAAACGTTTTGTCTTTACCGCCGTAAGTTTCATTTGCGGTATCATCATAGACTTTTAATACACCGCTATTGAGGCCCTGAGCGCACCAATACTGCAATTCATCAATCGCTTGTTCTAAGTATGGCTGCTCGAATTCAATGCGTACCACCTTGGATGCTTCACGTTTAGGCCAAAGCTTAAATACTCCAGCGGTAATGACTCCAAAATTAGACTGAGTAAATAGATGCAGCAGTGATGGCCCGACTCCAACCGAATAAATCGGTGTTTTTTGATTCTCTGGCCACCAACCAAGCTTCACTTTGCGACCATCGGAGAGCAACACTTCCAATCCAAGGAGATCTTTGATTCTTTGATGGCGAAGCCCAACACCTCTGTCCAGTGAGTTACCAAGCAAACTAGAGTGTGCTGAAGATGCGGTGAGATTTATCATCCATGCTTCATCTTTCAATTTTGCAGCTAGCTCTCCTTGTGATACCCCAGGTTCAATCACAGCATAACCTTGTGCAAGGTTTAGTTGACGAATACTGTTCAAGCCTGACATGGAAACTAATACACGCCCATCGGTTACATCTTCTTTGGAGCCCAATCCCCAGTTAAACCCCGTACTGACTGGATGAAGTTTTATCCCTTCGTGATGTGAAGCCAAGTCTATGAGCTGCTCGACGTCATCTACCGAGGTTGGATGAATTGACCCGCAACTCTTACGCGGGCGAAATTGGCTGACATTTTCCCCCAATGTATCGGCATAACACACTTTTTCACTACCAATGTGTTTAGCAACTTGCTCCAAATACTGCTGGCTCATGCGATTTTTTCTCCTTTTTCGCAATAAAATGGACTTATCTTGGTGTAACTTATTTGAGTACTGAAACTGCCATCTTGATTCTTTAATCGACATGGGCATGTTGACTCTCTGACATAACCGCATGACTTCGCGACTCTTTCAGAGGCTTCATTACCTTCTTTAATCCCTAGCTCAATGCGAACATAACCTGCTTCGGAAAAAATCCATTGCGTGAATAAATTAAGTGCTTTTGTGGCATACCCTTTACCTCGATGCTCTGGGAAGATCCCATAGCCAACATCAGCCACTTTAGGCGGGACAACTGGACGTAGATGTACTCTTCCAACTACTTGTTGACTGCAGTTTTCAACTACAGATGCTGTAATGCCAATACCGAGAATGTTGTTGAGTCGTGCCTCTTGGCAGTAGTGCTTGACCTCTGCATAAGATCTAACGGGAAAGATTGACCAGAATGCGGCAATGTCGTCCTGTTGCTCTGTGAAAAATGCATCACAGTGCTCGCTGATCGTTGGGATAATGGTTAGTGAACCGTCAGTTACTCCACATTCTGGGAATATTGGAAATTGGTGGTAGGGCTCTACATCATCCGACAATACAAGGGTCAAACAAGTTTGTATTTTGTGTCCTATGGAACGCTTAAAAACGCCTACTGGGCTAAATCCAACTTCTATTGCAGAGGCAATTAGTGATTCATAAATAATGGGTATATGCGTATGAATTTTCTTCTGTTTGTCGTTCTGAAGTTTGACGAACGTGGTTTGCAAATCCTGATAGACAGTTTGAATATCTTCTCGCTCATAATCATCCCAATCCAATTCATGTACGATGATACCTGGAGCCTCACTATCAACAATTAATGTAGAGTGTTGTTCATAAGCGACGTTGGGTGTTTTAATTTTGGTTTGTAGCGATTTACTTTCAAAGCGGGTCACCCTAGCGTGTGACAGCCTACTTAGCATGCTGTTGTAATCTCCCCTTTCACTGCTAATCAGTGTTGTCAATGGAGGATTCTTTAGTATTATTTCTGAGGCCTTTCCATAATCGGTTTCGCTTTCTAAGCCTTGATGTGTGTTCATTTACTTCCTCTGTATCTTTCAATCAAAAGCCTAGAAAACATGCCTAGGCGAGAGGGAGTAATATAAAACGCAACAACTCAGTAAGGTACTATCCTTATAGATAGGTTAGTAAAAATATATCTAACGATGGTTTATATTCATAAATTGACAAAAAAGTCATTTTAAAAAGTAAGATGTTATTATTTTATTTGTCATTATAGGGTTTTACCAAATAGATTTAGATGACAAAAAAATCAATATATTAAGTTTTCCTATTAGGCAAAGTCTGTACTAATTTAGGTATTATCCCTAAATGAATTTTTGCTAGGGAAATAATAAATTATAGGTAATATTATCGTTTAATAAGTCAATAAGGAGGGAGGTATAGAGTAGTTATGGAGCGAGAAGTTGAGCGATTGGAGCGCTCATTACCAGCTATATTAGGCCTAGCTCTGTGTATCTTCGAATGGCTTGTTTGATGTTATTGGCGTTTATCTTCTTACACAAGTTGGAGACATGATACTTTACGGTCACATGCTTGATACCAAGGATAATAGATATTTCTGAGTATGTTTTCCCCATACAAGCCCAATGCAATACTTCTCTTTCACGTTCAGTGAGGTGTATCGGTTTAAGATCTTTTTGAACTTGTTGTGATAGTAATGATACGACTTGCTGATGGGTATCAATCAGTACCATCTGTAATTTGTCCTCGCAAGCTTTAACTAAGTTATGAAATTCTGTCTCATGTTCGATATCACATACAGTCAATGCGGCAAAGTTGTTGAGGTGATCATGCAAAGTGAAAGTATACCCTGTCACCATGTCCTTTCTCTTGCTCGAATCAACCTCTACTCCTTTAATATCTTCAAATTTAGTGGAGTTTTCATCAAACCATGAAAAAGGTGCTATTGATTTTCGAGCATGCTTAATTATGGGATCTTCTTTATACAGTTTATCTTTCTTATATTTGGCTAACCAGAAATTTGGAAAGTTTGAAATCATTGCATGTGATGACATTTCTTTTTTAGAGTAAATTACATAAGAAAAGTAATGTATACCGAAGCAATTCAACTTTTCAGCAATGGTACTTAAAATTTTCCTGCTTAGCAGCATTTCAAAGTCAGCATAATTCATTTTGTACGATAATGTATCTCGTTATATCCATATCTTCGTCAGTATAACTCTATGTGTCATATTGTTTAAGTTATTTTTAGATAAAATAAATGTATATTTAAATATCTATGATGAAAAAATACAATAGTGGTCGCTTTTATTAAATAAAATATGAGGTAAGGCCATACTTGTACTTTTATGGGGTGATAGACTGTATTATTTAAATCGTGTCAGCGCATACAAATTTTAAATGTATATAGTAGATAGGCAAAAAGACGAGTAAGGTATTTAATACTAACAAACCAGCATCAGCGAAAATGGCTAGTGAGCTTCTATGTTGAACAAACCCATGAAATAGAGAATTAGATGAGGGGAGAATAGCTCTAGTAGGTACTTGTCTTTACTGTGACGGACTAAAGCCCGCTTAAGTTGTATAGAACGCCTCTAGTTAGAGGCGTTTATCACAGGGGTAGCCTTGATTATTTTACCTGCGTCTTAATATACTCGCCCAACTCTGAATGGTGCATGATTTTTGAGACAGGAATGATCGCTTCTGCTGGCCCCCAGGCAAACACGTTTACCGGTGTATGCGTGTGCGTACCAGTGCCCCACACGATGTTTTGGCTGGTGGCTTGCTCACGTGCAAGCAGGTTACCGCGGTCGTTATATGGGAAGAAGGCATCGAAATCATTGATTGCTGGTACTTCCTCGGCGGCCAAGTACTTATGCCCTGCTAAACGATAGGGGTTGGGTTTGCTGGCCAGAACATTCGCTGCTTGACCGGAAGTGATTGGGAATTCGGTATTCTTGTTCACCAATTCAGCAAATTTAGCTGCAGTTTGTTGATTTTTTGCGAGTTTTTGGAATTCACTGACAATACCATAGTAACTTTTCTTTTGATTATAAAGGTTATCTAGGATCTGGAAAGAACCGAAATTAAAGTTAGGTGCATAGCTGCGCTCAGCAAACGCTTCTCCCTTTCGAGCTTCTGGCTTGGGTAGATCTTGAGATGAGTAGCTGAAACCAAATGACCCCGTTTCGTGATCAGCAGTGACAATCACAATGGTATCTTCACGGCCTTGTGCCCATTGGTAAACAGTATTGACGGCTTCATCAAATTTAAGCATTTCATGTAGCATAGTGCCGGCATCATTACTGTGTCCTGCCCAGTCAATTTGGCCGCCTTCAACCATGAGGAAGAAGCCGTCTTCGTCCTTAGAAAGGATATCCAGAGCTTTATCGGTCATCTCTTTAAGGCTTGGCTGCGTGCGGTCAGGGTCATCTTTGCTTACGCTGTAAGCAATTCCATCATTCATACCAGAGTATGAAAACAGGCCAAGTAGTTTGTTGCCTTGCACTTTAGACATCATTTCACGGTTAAACGCCAATTGATACCCGTCTTGCTGAGCTTCATTAAGAAGGTTACGTTCATCTTTACGTTTAGATTTAAGATAAACATCGCCCTGAGTCAGAGTCTTCAGTTGATTGTATGTTTCACCTTTTTCGTTGGTTGACTGTGGAATCCAGTGGCGAAGCCCGCCTGATAACATTACGTCGACGCCAGTATCTAACATGTCAGATGCGATGTCATTCTCTAACGAACGGTGAGGTTGATGTGCGGCAAAGGCGGCTGGAGTTGCATGGGTCAGACGTGTATCTGAAACCAAACCGGTGGCTTTGCCCATGCTTTTGGCTTTTTCCAGTACGGTCTGAACATGGTTGCCTTGAGAGTCAATACCGATCACTTCAGAGCCTGTATAAATACCCGTTGATAACATAGTTGCGGAGCAAGCTGAATCCACAACAATCGCATCTTCCGGGTGGGTCAGAGAGGAGCCAATCACGCCTTCCTGAGCAAGTTTAAATAATGCCGTTGGTTGGCCTTGATAAATAGAGTTGGGAGCTTTGTTCGCGTAGGTTTCAAGCAGGCCAACCTGCTGTGGGCCCATTCCGTCGCCAATCATTAGGATAACGTTTTTAATTTCTGCCGAAAGAGCGTTAAAAGAGAGCGTAGAAGTCGCGACTGCCGCGACAAGAGGTTTGGTTAAGTGCTTCATCGAATTGTCCTTATTTGTAAAAGCGTCCCGATTAAATCACTGTTACATTTCATATTTATTTCATCAATGATGTAATTTATAAAATAACCTCGATCATTGTATTTTGTGCTTGATGACACAAAAACACCTCATGGTAGAGGTTATCAGATGATAGGGAAGGCTAAGACGGTAGCGTCTACTATGAGTGCGGTGAACTCTACAACCTCTGTATGGTTAAAGTGTTGAATTCAGCTTTTACACAGGAGCTTGTTAAAAGACAAGAAGATACGGGGCAAACTAAAAAGGGCTGCTTGTTATGAGTCAGGACGAGCCTCATTAGTCATTATAAATCAGTCGCCAAGTCGGGTAGGGGGCCAGAAGCAGGGCAGAAAAATACAATGCTTGTTTTGACAAGCATTTGTCTTAATAGGAAGTCGCAATAGGTCGAAATAAATCTATATCAGCGCCAGAAGTATGCCGCCTACTGTTGCCGCAGCGGAAAGATATTGCCCCGCAGAATAAGCACCGTCATCTTCTTCTTTGATTTCGTCAGGCTTATCAATACCTAACGCTCCATGCGTGAAGGATTCAACTTTATCGCCGACCGTTTTATCTGCTTTTTCAGCGGCTTTGGCTTCTTTATCAATTTCCTGTAAAGCGGCAAGCAACGCTTTTCCTTCATCAGAAAGCGTGACTTTGTTTTGCTCCACTTTCAGTGGCGCTGGGCCATTATTTGGCTCACTTTGGTTCGCTTGAGGCTTGACCTGCTGGGCTGGTGTCAGCTTCGCTGGCTCCATTCCTACTGGTGTCATAGCGATCTCCTTACATCATCCTCATGGAATATATCGACCAATGAGTAAAAAACTTGTGCAAAATATGCCGATTTTGTATGAAATACATTCAAGCACAAAGTGTGCCTAATTTATTGGTTACCTACAAAAGCTGGTTATTAAGTGAAATTACATGATGTTAGCTCAATGCTTCTTGTGAAAGTGAGCAAAATAGAGGCCAATTCAGAGGCAAGATAAATCCTCATTCCGTTTTGCTAGGCTATGGTACGCTTTCATACGATTTTCCCTTTGAACATATCGTACTGGTGGGTTGAGCACTTGCAGTTGGTAATCCTCGCTGTCAGAAACAATTTCTCCAGTTGGAGTGATCACTATTACCTTGAGCTCAGGGCGTCTTAAAAGGATGGAAGCTTTTGTTCCCAGGCCTTGTTCTATATGAAACTTTCCGGCGATATGAAGGACTTGAGTGGCAGGGTTCTTATCTAGGTAGCGAGTGATACTTTCTGCCATGGTTTCATCCCATGTGATTTGAGCCGCAAATTGTTTTTCCGTTTGTTCTGGCTTACCGTGGTGCATAGAAGCCATGAATTTATCTTTGTATGGGCTTGAGCCAGTGTTGACTTGTCTAGCAACGTTAGAGCGTTGTTCTGGGGGGAGCTCGTCGAGGTAGTGAATACCGTGGCGCCCTATACAGCGTACAATGGGTTTCGGCGCATTAGCGGCAATGACATCGATTTGATTTGCTTTTGCCAGTTCAATTAAAGGGCGATAGTCGCTTTCATAATTTGGCCAAGTGTTGGTCTCTTTAATCAGAGTCTGTTCACCAATTTCGCCTGCGAGGTATTGATCAACAACATCTTGGTGATCACGCGAAAACTGCTCCATGGAGAGAGCAATATTCTGATCTTGCGATATCAGCATTTTTAACAGTTCTGTTTGAAAGCGGTGGATACCGGAGTGGGTATGCCACTCACCGATTAAGATGACATCGGCGTGCTTAACTTTATTGGGTAATTGCGTGAGAGAAATCGGCTTAGCATCAGGCGTAAAAAGCTGATAGTCGTAGAAACTGGATACCTCGTATTGAGGCGATGTTGAACAAGCTGATAATACCAAGCAAGTCAAAGGGATAGTGAGATGCTTATGCATGAAGTGCCTCCAAAATATGATGTGTGCATACTAATGGAGGCAGAGGGATAACTCAATCTAAATGAGAACTATTATCCTAAATGGAGTTGCTTGCGATAGATACGAATCATGAAGTCTGCCTCGCATTCGAATAAGGTAGACGATTTTAGTGAATCGCGCAGTTCCTGACTCGCTTTCCAAGCAAAAGGTGTCATTTGAAGTAAGTCGTACGCATCCCCCTCTTTGAGTGACATCATGTAATTGAGTTGGATTTCTTCTTCAAGACTGAAACCTTCTATGGTTTCTACTAGTTGATTGTGTAATCGGACATCAGTATAGATGCGTTCACGAAGTTGATAGAGGTGTCGGCCCGCTGGAGTTACCGTGATAACGATACCATTTTCATTAACCACTCTAGCTAATTCTTCAGCTTTACATGGCGCGTAAATACGCAGTACGGCATCTAAGCTCTTGTCAGCAAAAGGCAGACGAGTACTCGATGCCACACTGAATGAGCAGTTGGTGTAACGCTTGGAAGCATAACGGATAGCTACCTTGGAGATGTCTAAACCATAAGTGACTGCACTTGGGTGTTGTGCAGAGAGTTGTACGGCCACTTCCGCTGTGTAATAGCCCTCACCACACCCAATATCAAGTAATTGATGCTGGGTGTCAGTGAGATACTTGGCACAAATCTGTGCGACATTTTCTTTTAATGGACGATAGTAATCTTTTTCTAAAAAGCGACGTCTTGCTTGCATCATCTCTTTGTTATCACCAGGATCTTTAGAACGCTTGTGTTGAACGGGCATGAGATTGATGTAGCCTTCTTTTGCTAAATCATAAGCATGGTTGTTATCACATCGATATGTGCGATCAGTCAGCGATAAGCTCTGATGACATAAAGGGCAGGTATAGGACATAAAGCTCTCTTGGTGATAAGAAGAGCGCGAATTTTAACAGGAAGCAGGTTTTGAGACTAGCGTGAGAGCTGCGGCTTAAGGCTAAAAAGGCAGGATGACCTGCCTAAAGAAAAGAGTTATTGCGCAGAAATTACGGTGATGAGTTGATGTGACTCGCCGGGGTGGAGAGTTTTTCCGAGATCAACACTTGGTGCATACAGAGTTGATTCAACACACATCATGGTTTGGTAGCCATTGTCAGGCATGTCAGCCATGCTTTGTGCGCCTTCTGCCCAAGGGTTCCACAACACTGCTGAATTATGACCTCGGTTTTCCACGCTTAGTGTCCGCTCCAATACAGGGTCTTGCACCAAAATTTGCGCTTCTGGCTGAGTGTAAACACGGTCAATCGTATCGGTGAGCTGAAGAATTTTACCACCTTGGCAGACTTCGCCTGCTTTCAGGCTGTCGATGTATTCAGGACCCATACCTGTTGTTTGCGTTTGCTTGATGTCGCCGACGTTTAGGTAAGTGTGCAGCGCGCCAGAGAAGGTCCACTCTTTGTCATCGATGTTCATGACTTGCAATGTCACTTTCAACTCATCACTGATTTCAACGATAAGACGAGCATCGAACATGTGCGGCCAAATATCGTGAATCTCTTCAGTCGGGAACAATGCCAATTCAACGATCACACCCTTGTCATTTTCACGGTGCTCTACCAGCTCCCATTCTGCTGTGCGGGCAAAGCCATGAGCTGGAGCGGCAATACGACCAAACCAAGGCCAACAAACAGGAATACCACCGCGGAGTGCCGTTTTACCATCAAAGATAGCCTGCTCGCTCATCCAGATCAGATCGTGTTGATCTGCTGGGGTAAACGATACGACATGACCCCCATGGAGTGCGATGCCTGCCGTTGCTTTTTCATGAATGACGCGGACAATTTTCACCTGATCAACTTCGACGATGGTGACATTATCAGAGAGCACGGCTAGAGCTGGGAGAGTTTTTAAATCCATGTATTGTTTCCTATCGCTGGGAGAGAGCTTTTTCGATACGCTAGCACATAAAATGAGCGTCGAGCTTTCTTCCTCTCGAATATCAGATACTAAAAAGGCGACTCTAGAGTCGCCTTTTTCAACTTCTTCAACGAAATTCTTCGCTAAAAGCTTACATTACTTAGAAATGTGAGCGATTAGGTCTAGAACTTTGTTTGAGTAGCCGATTTCGTTGTCGTACCAAGATACAACTTTCACGAAGTTGTCAGTTAGTGCGATACCAGCTTTAGCATCGAATACTGAAGTCTGAACTTCGCCGATGAAGTCTTGAGAAACAACTTGATCTTCAGTGTAACCTAGAACACCTTTTAGCTCGCCTTCAGAAGCTTCTTTCATTGCTGCACAGATAGCTTCGTAAGATGCGCTTTCTTTAAGGTTAACAGTTAGGTCAACTACAGAAACGTTCGCAGTTGGTACGCGGAAAGCCATACCAGTCAGTTTGCCGTTTAGTTCTGGAAGCACAACGCCTACAGCTTTAGCTGCACCAGTTGAAGATGGGATGATGTTCTGAGAAGCACCACGGCCACCGCGCCAGTCTTTAGCAGAAGGACCATCTACAGTTTTTTGAGTTGCTGTAGTAGCGTGAACTGTAGTCATAAGACCAGATTCGATACCGAACTTGTCGTTAAGAACTTTAGCGATAGGCGCTAGACAGTTAGTTGTACAAGAAGCGTTAGAAACGATGTCTTGACCAGCGTAAGTGCTGTCGTTAACACCCATTACGAACATTGGAGTTGCGTCTTTTGAAGGACCAGTCAGAACAACTTTCTTAGCACCAGCAGTGATGTGCTGACGTGCAGTTTCGTCAGTTAGGAAGATACCAGTTGCTTCAGCAACAACGTCAACACCGATTTCGTCCCACTTAAGGTCAGTTGGGTTACGCTCAGCAGTAACACGTACAGTCTTACCGTTAACGATTAGGTTACCACCTTCAACTTCAACAGTACCGTTGAAACGGCCGTGAGTTGAGTCATACTTAAGCATGTATGCCATGTACTCTACATCGATAAGGTCGTTGATACCTACAACTTCGATGTCGCTACGCTCTTGTGCTGCACGGAATACGAAACGACCGATACGGCCAAAACCGTTAATACCTACTTTGATAGTCATTATAGTTGCTCCACAACTTAATTTCTGATTAAAGATAACTGGTAGTAAAATTACAGAATCCAGTCAAAATCTGCAACAGATAATCGGACTTAACTTGTTTAAAGTCAAAAAAAAGCGTCGCTTTTTTTCACAATCAGCCGTATTTGACTATCTTTTGAACGGATTACAGGTTTTTTGTCTAACCAGTTGACGTAAAATAGATCAGATGCTTTCAATCTTGATGAAAGTTTAACCGTCCTTTTATGGTTTCAAAGTATGTGCTACAAACATTAAAGTACGCAAGTTTTTACAAAGAAAAAGTCACAGTAATAGTGATAAAAGTGGAGAAAAAGAAAAGTGGAACAGGATATTAAAAAAGTTGTAAAACCAGATGAATACTGGCGTGAGCAGCTTTCTGATGAAGAATATAGAGTCTGCCGACTTCAGGGTACTGAAGCCCCGTTTAGTGGCAAATTACTCCATAACAAGGAGACGGGGGTTTACGCCTGTACTTGTTGTCAATCGCCACTGTTTCAATCTGAAAATAAATATGATTCTGGGTGTGGTTGGCCCAGTTTTGATGCTCCTATTAATGATCAAGCCATTCGATATTTAAAAGATCTAAGTCACGGAATGGTGAGGACTGAGATTCGATGTGCAGTATGTGATAGCCACCTTGGTCACGTTTTCCCTGATGGACCCAAGACAACAGGCGAAAGGTTTTGTGTAAATTCAGTGTCGTTAATTTTCAACAATTCATGAAAAAGCGGTGACGAAATCACCGCTTACTGTTTTATCCTTTCAGATTGTTGCCAATCAGTTGAAGCTAGGAACCATATTCCTTTGAAAACTACCGCTCTCTAAAGCATTTTCAATAGTGTCGGCAATACCATCAAGCTGTTCATATTTTTCTTGGCTGAACCCGTAAAGGATCTGCATTTCTTGCTCTGAACCGATAATAGGGACATCGAATCGCTTGGCAACCATTGCCCAAACGTATGCCTGCTCTTTGCGATCAAGCTGATAGGTGATGCTGGCAAGTGTTTTGAAAATCTCAGTATTGAGGTTTTTACCTCCGCTCAACTCGAGTGATTTATTGAGTAAGTCGACTGTTTTCTCCAGATCTCGACTGGTATAGAAAGTCGCGAGTGCATACTGCATTTCTGCCGTTTCTAAGGCTGGAGTGCCTTCTAATTGTAGAAAGCTTCGCTGAGCTTGGTCATCTCCGGTTTGGCTCCAAAGAAAATAGAGCGATTCAGGGGAGTTAGATTGACGGATCCGTTCGATTAACTTTTCTAAATCTTCACCTGAATTCATTAAAGCATTAAACCGCCTTTCTTTAAGTCCAGCTTGCTCAATGGGCTGGATTTGAGAAGCGAGTTCAAGGCATTTTTTGTATCCAGCAAGGAAACGGTACTCCTCAATAATGTTGCTATCGGTGGGCTGTTTTAAAACTTCATAGCGGTGCCAAATCAAATCAGTTCGAGGTACTCGACATTGACCATCATTCATATTAAGTCGTTCGCATTGTAAACTCGGGTTATCAGCGCACAGCTTGTCAGTATTCTGACGATTTTCGAAGCACCCTATTAATGCTATGGGCATGCTAAAGATGAGTAGTGCTTTTATATGCTTCATATTTTGATTTGCTTGTGATCCGTTACACTTATTCTTTGGTGCAATCTTGACTCAGAATGCCAGCCAGTTATGTTCTTTCCATCTCAGTTACAACTTAAGGATAGACCATGGACGCAGAGCAGTTAATTAATGCCATTACACCAGAGGCATATGAGCGTCTATTATATGCTGTAGAAACGGGGAAGTGGCCTGAGGGTACATCACTTTCGCAGGAGCAGCGAGATTCATGTATGCAAGCTGTGATGTTGTATCAATCTAAACATAATTCGGAAGCTCAGCATATGACAGTGGCTCAAGGTGGAGAGATCAGTTTTAAATCTAAAGCAGAACTGAAAAAGCAATTCAAGCAAGATCAAAACGATATAATGAGAGTCAACCCGAATAAAGACTCTTAATCGCTGATGAAATGTAAAGAGCAGGGACACACTAGCCCTGCTTTTCATTATTCAATACTATTTTATCCGCAGCATTTTTTAAACTTTTTACCACTGCCACAAATGCATGGATCATTGCGTCCTACTTTGAGATTTTTGACTGATTGAGTCAGCCTTGAATCGACCTCAGGTTTGGGAAATGTCCCATCAATATAGTACCAAAGCCCATTTTCTCTCACAAAGCGCGAACGTTCTTCCAAGCAGTGTTGCACACCTTCCTCGTTGAAATAGGCTCTGAATGACACAAAGCCTTCGTCTTTATTAGAGCCTGGTTCACAACTTGTGACTTCCAGTTTATACCAATCGCTTTCTACCGACTGTTCAATGCCCTCACGTTGCTCACTGGCTTGGCAAGTCGGATGGTATGTATTGATGACATAATCGACGAGACGCTTTACATGGGCGCTATAACGGGAACGCATTAATTGTTCTGGGGTGGTTGCTTTCGCGTGATCAAGATGAATAGGCTCACAGCATTCGCTGTATGCCTTGTTATTACCACAAGGGCAGTACTGCATGACGGCTCCGATGAAGTGTTATTTGGTTGAAACTGAGAGCAGATCGGCTGTCCACTTTAGTGATTCTTCATAGCAATCGCTTAGGTCTTGTGGCTTGAGTCCTAAAGACTCACAAAGATGCGATACCTCTTCCCAATCTGCCAGCTCGTACGCTTCTGTTAACATAAGAATTTTGCCTAGTATGCCTGCATTTTGTGTCAACGCTAGTTTTACTGACCTATCGATGGGGATTTCGTTCACAATTTGTTCTAAGGGCTTATCGAGTAGGCTATCAAGTAAGGAAAAGATTCCAGTGAGGAAGGCTTGGCCAGACTCAGGCTGGGTGGCCAGTTTTGAGCCCAGTAGTTCACAGTATCGCGCTCTTTGTATCGATAAGCTGTAAAGGTAGTCAGGCTTATTGTCTTGAGTGGAAGCCAGAGAAACTAATGAAATAAACTTCCGTAGCTTCTCTTCGCCTAAATAAACCAGTGCTTGTTTAAAAGATTGAATTTGCGTCTGAACAATGGATGAAGAATTAACAAAAGACAGCAGTTTAAAGGAAAGGCTAACGTCTTTACTAATCAGGGACTCTATCTTTGTGTAGTCCAGATCATCTTTGGCAATCTCTTGCATGAGCTGAATGACGGTAATGAAAGAGGCTTCTAGTGCTTTACGTGACAACACTTCGGGTTTACTAAAAAAATAGCCTTGAAAGTATTCAAAACCCGCTTTTTTGGCCTGTTCAAACTCTTCATAGGTTTCTACTTTTTCGGCCAAGAACAAAATATTAGAGCCTGCTAACTTCATTATAAATAAGCGGGCTTTCTCTATGGGCACTAATCTGATATCAAACTTGATGATAGAAACATAGGGTAAGAACGCTTTCCACTCTTTACTCGGGATAAAATCGTCCAGTGCGATTTTGTACCCCATTTTTGCCATCTCTCTGATTGCATCCAATAACTCTTGTGTGGGGGGGCAGTCTTCAAGCACTTCAACAACCATATTGTCCTTGGGAAACATGGTTGGGACTTTGTTAACGAGGCTTTGGTAGGGAAAATTAATGAATCCCAATTTGTCCCCGAGTGTTTCGTAATGCGTACTAAGAAAGTGGTCAGACAATAAACGACTGGTTGCGAGCTCAGGATCGATTTCAGGGAAGGTGTTTTTAGGACCGTCCCTGAATAGAAGTTCGTACCCTACAGTTTGTTTATCTCTGTTTAGTATGGGTTGTCTGGCTATGTAAGAGTTTTTCAAAACCTAATTCCAACGTCTTATTAGTCATAAAATCGGCCAAATTCCAACCAATAAGCAAGAGAGATTAGTTGGCTTGTTTTATTGAAGCCTTAAATGGCCTCGCTTCCAACTTGAAGCTATTTTTAGCATAGACCAGAACTGAGCCTTGAGTGTACCAATCCCCTAAAACAACACGAGTTTTTTCAGTATTTTGAACTGTGAACACATGAATATTAGGGCGATGGGTGTGACCATGAATCATCAAGTCTACCTGATGTTTTGCCATAACCGCTTCAACTTCTGACGGGGTGACGTCCATGATGTCGAGGGATTTTGTCTGCTTGTCAGAACGTATGTCAGATTGAACTTTAGCGACAATCTTCTTTTTGATGAACATTGGAATACGGTTAAATATCCATTGTAGCCATGGTTGATGCACTTTCTCTCGGTACTGTAGGTATTTGACATCCTCAGTACATAGCGTGTCTCCGTGCAACACGACGGTTTTTCTACCATACAAATCAATCACGGTTTCATCGCCTAACAAGGTCACGCCAGTTTGTTTAGCGAAGCGCTTTCCGACTAAAAAATCACGATTACCTTGGGTGAAATAACATGGAGTACCTGAAGAGGTAAGATGCCTAAACTCGTTACGAATTTGGTTAGCAAAATCAGAGCTATCATCATCGCCAATCCAGAACTCAAATAAGTCACCGAGTACGTACAGCGCATCTGCATGAATGGCTTCTTCACGCATAAAACGGATAAAGCAATCAGTAATGTCTGGTGTGGTTGGGGAGAGGTGGAGGTCTGCGATAAATAGTGTGGTCATATTTTCTGAGCCTGAAGATAGAAGGAGGGAGAGCAATATGCTCTCCCTAACAATCATTATTCTTCGATTGTGGTGCCAGTGATCACAACGTCTTCAAGAGGTACGTCTTGGTGCATGCCTTGAGAGCCAGTGCTAACGCCTTTAATCTGGTTAACGATATCCATGCCTTCAACCACTTCAGCGAACACACAGTAACCCCAACCGTCTAGGCTTTCGCTACGGAAATCTAAGAAAGTGTTGTTGTTCACGTTGATGAAGAACTGTGAACTTGCTGAATGAGGTTCCATAGTACGCGCCATTGCCAGCGTACCTACTTTGTTGCTTAAGCCGTTGTTTGCTTCGTTTTTGATGGGAGCACGAGTTGCTTTTTCACGCAGACCAGATTCCATGCCGCCACCTTGGATCATGAAACCGTCGATAACACGGTGGAATAATGTGTTGTCGTAGAAACCATCACGGCAGTACTGCAGGAAGTTCGCGCAGGTTTCTGGTGCTTTTTCTTCGTTTAGTTCAACTTTGATGTCACCAAAATTAGTGTGAAGGGTGATCATGATGATGTCCTTTATTTATGACTTTGACTTAAAGTCTGAATTCTATATGAACTTTTACCACTTTTATACGTGAAAAGTGTCTATCTAGGAGGGATTAATAAGTTTGTTGACGTCTTTTTAAACATTTCAGGGATGACCTAATGGCTTGCATATTGGTATACTGAACCACTACTTTGTTTCACCTAAATAATCAGATAGAGATCATGTTAAAGATATATAACACACTCACAAGACAGAAAGAGGAATTCAAACCAATCAATGCTGGCAAAGTCGGCATGTATGTCTGTGGAGTCACCATCTATGATCTCTGTCATATCGGTCATGGTCGTACATTCGTTTCTTTCGACGTAGTGTCTCGTTACTTGCGTTACCTAGGTTATGATCTTACCTTTGTCCGCAATATTACGGATATTGATGATAAAATCATCAAGCGCGCGAACGAGAATGGTGAAAGCTGTGATTCTTTAACAGAGCGCCTTATCGGTGAAATGCACGCTGATTTTGATGCTCTGAATATGAAGCGCCCGGATGTTGAGCCACGTGCGACGGAGTTTATTGCTGAAATTATCGAGCTGGTTGAAAAGCTGATCGAGCGCGGTTTTGCATACGTTGCTGACAACGGTGACGTCATGTTTGAAGTTGGTCAGTTTGATGAATACGGTAAGTTGTCAAAGCAAGATTTAGATCAGCTTCAGGCTGGAGCACGCGTCGATGTAGAAAGCGCGAAACGCAGTCCGTTAGACTTCGTGTTATGGAAAATGTCTAAGCCTGGCGAGCCTACGTGGGAATCTCCATGGGGCGCGGGTCGTCCAGGTTGGCATATTGAGTGTTCAGCAATGAACTCATCTATTTTAGGCAATCATTTCGATATTCATGGTGGTGGCTCGGATCTTCAATTCCCGCATCACGAGAATGAAATCGCTCAATCATGCTGTGCGCACGACACTCAGTATGTGAATACTTGGATGCACAGTGGCATGGTGATGGTCGATAAAGAGAAAATGTCGAAGTCACTGGGTAACTTCTTTACCATTCGTGATGTGCTTGGTCATTATGATGCAGAAACAGTTCGCTATTTCCTAATGTCAGGACATTACCGCAGCCAGTTGAACTACAGTGAAGAAAACCTGAATCAGGCTCGTGCATCTCTTGAACGTCTCTACACCTCGCTACGAGGCTTAGACCTAACAGTACCAGCTGCTGGTGGTGAAGAGTACGTTAAGCGCTTTACCGAGGCCATGAACGATGATTTCAACACACCAGAAGCATATTCTGTGTTGTTTGATATGGCTCGTGAGATCAATCGCATTAAGAATGATAACTTAGAGCAGGCGAGTGCAATGGGCTCATTAATGCGTGAATTGGCGGATGTGATTGGTATCCTTCATCAAGAGCCTGAAGCTTTCTTAAAAGGTGATGCAGGTAATGATGACGAAGTGGCTGAGATTGAAGCGCTTATCAAACTGCGTAACGATTCGCGTGCTTCTAAAGACTGGGCAAATGCCGATATGGCACGAGATAAGCTAAATGAGATGGGTATTGTTCTTGAAGATGGCCCAGAAGGAACCACTTGGCGTCGTAAATAACTGATCTTTTCGAGGGCTGTTAATTCAGCCCTTTTCTTTTTTATAACTTTTTATACGGGTAGCAACTAGTGGCTCAGATGTATTTCTATTACTCAGCAATGAATGCGGGTAAATCCACCACTCTTCTTCAATCCTCTTTTAACTACCAAGAACGTGGCATGACACCTGTGATTTTTACAGCCGCTTTGGACGACAGATACGGTGTGGGCAAAGTAAGTTCTCGTATTGGTCTTCAGTCAGATGCACACCTATTTCGTGCGGACTCTGATTTGTACCAAGAAATCGCCGCACTAAATGAAGTCGAAAAGCGTCACTGTATCTTGGTTGATGAGTGTCAGTTCTTGACCAAAGAGCAGGTCTATCAGTTAACTGAAGTGGTGGATAAGCTTCATATCCCGGTCTTGTGCTACGGCTTACGCACAGACTTCTTAGGTGAGTTGTTTGAAGGCAGCAAATACCTTCTGTCTTGGGCTGATAAACTGGTTGAACTGAAAACCATCTGCCATTGTGGACGAAAAGCAAACATGGTCATCCGTACAGATGAGCATGGTAATGCCATTGCTGAGGGCGATCAGGTTGCGATTGGAGGGAATGACCGCTATGTCTCAGTATGCCGCCAACACTACAAAGAAGCGCTTGGAAAATAAAGTGAACAGACAACAAAAAACGGAGCGCTAGGCTCCGTTTTTTGTTGTATTCGACTAATTCGGATTGCGCAAAGCAATCAGAGATTAACGAGCACGGAAGACGATGCGACCTTTGGATAGATCGTATGGAGTCATCTCTACAGTTACTTTGTCACCAGTAAGAATACGGATGTAGTTCTTACGCATTTTACCAGAGATGTGAGCAGTAACTACGTGACCGTTTTCAAGCTCAACACGGAACATTGTGTTTGGAAGAGTATCAAGGACAGTGCCTTGCATCTCAATTACGTCTTCTTTAGCCATTTAATCCTCTTTTAAAAATGGATAATTTCTACCAGCTTAGCGTGCCGATAAAAATGAAATAAGTAAAGTTGGGGCGTATTCTACCCTTGCCAACGCTGATTTACTAGCCTTTGATGACGCTGAAAGCGGACTTTGTAATTCATTGCCGGGCATTCGTCAATCTGATAACCCAAATAGAGCCACTGTTTTCCTTGTTGGCGGCAGTATTCAAGCTGAAACATCACACCCAGAGTCCCGAGAGATAATTCGTAATCTGGGTCGAAAAAGGTGTAAAACGCGCTGGCGGAGTTGGAAAGAATGTCTGTGACGGCGATAGCAATCAAACGATCTTGGTCGTAAACATGTAGATACTGAGTGTTAAGCCAGTGACATTGAGAAAATTTGGCAAACTCATTCTGTTTAGGAGGGTACATGGTTCCGTTACGATGGCGAACATTAATATAGTGAGAATACAGTTCAAACCAGCCAGGAATCATTTCATCTCGCAGTTCCCAAGTTAAATGCTGTGCTTTATTACGCAAGCGCTTTTGACTTTTGGAGAGCTCAATATCTGGGATCGAGACTCTGAGTGCCTGACAAGATTGGCAATGATCACAATGTGGCTTATAGATGGTATCTCCACTGCGTCGAAACCCGTTCGCCAGTAACACTTCATAGCTTGAAGCGGTGTGCATGGCTGGATCTAGAGCGACAGCCACTCTCTCTTGCTTATCTTTGAGATAGCTACAAGGGTGACTGTCGGTCAAGCCAATGCGGATTTGTTGCAGATCGGAACTCATTGATTCTCCTCTGATGCCAGCTTAAGCCACTGAGATTTAAAACTGTGGTCAAGCAGCTTTTCCTGTCTTAAGGATAGCAGGCTTTGCATAAACACTTCTCTCTCCAGAACTTGCGCTCCTAGAGACTTTAAATGAGGGTTCATGACCTGACAGTCGATCAGTTTGCCGTTCATTGAGGTGAAATATTCGCAGAAATACCATAACGCGATTTTGGATGCATTGGTTTCTCGGCTGAACATAGACTCTCCACAGAATACTTGGCCAATCGAAAGCCCATACAGACCTCCAATTAACTCATCATGGTTCCACACCTCGACAGAATGGCAGTGGCCAAGAGAAGCCATTTGCTTATACGCGGAACGCATTTCCTCATTCAACCAAGTTTCATGTTCTGAGCGCATTGATGCACAGTGATCAATGACGGACTCTGTTGCTAGGTTGATACTGATCCGATATTGATGCTTTCTTTGAAACTTTTTAAGACTTTTAGCCGGTTTAAATGTCTTAGGATCAAATACAGCTCTCGGAGATGGGCTCCACCATAAAAGAGGCTCACCTGGCCCATACCACGGGAAAATCCCATTCTGGTAAGCGAGCAAGAGACGATCTGGAGAAAGGTCGCCACCGAATGCAAGCAAACCATTTGGATCATTCAGGGCTTCGCATGGAGGTGGAAACCAAAGTTTGTCTTCGTCGAGTTCAGTTAAATAAATCGCCATGACGCAGGAGAACTATGATGAAAAAATGGCTTTGGATCTTATTCATTTTTCCGCTCGTTGCCAATGCAGCATATGAGAGAAATCAGGCCAGACCTGTGAATCAAGTCGTGTTTGGTGAAGTTGATTCCGTTCGTTATCTCACTCAGCAAGATATTGTCAAAGCTGAATTATCTGGCTGGGAAACGCTGCTTGGCGCTGTCGTGGGCGGTGTTATCGGCAACCAGTTTGGCGGAGGAACTGGGAAGGAAGTCGCCACAGCAGTAGGCGCTGTGGCGGGGGCGGGCATTGCGCACAATCGAGCGAATCAAGAATATAAAATCGAGTACAGGTTGGTCGAACTGCTGATTAAAACAGAACAAGACAAGCTGATTGACGTTATTCAGGATGTCGACAACACCATGTTGTTTGAACGCGGTGACAAAGTACGGATACTGTATTTCGATAACGGTGTAAGGGTCGATAAAGAGTATTGATTCGCCCTATGTATTGCTATTGCATAAGCCGAATAAAAGATCGCGACTAATTGTGATTTTGGTCTAGTTTTAGGTGTCGATTTTAGATAGGCTGCAACTACGAAGAATTGTTCATCGCTTGCTTAGGAAGGCAAAGCGATCAAGGAATAACGAAATTTAATGGAAAGCCTTACGTTACAACCTATCAATAAAGTCAATGGTGAGGTCAACTTACCAGGTTCAAAGAGTGTTTCAAACCGTGCGCTACTGCTTGCAGCTTTAGCGAAAGGGACGACTCGTCTTACTAACCTACTCGATAGTGATGATATTCGTCATATGCTGAATGCATTGACAAAGCTTGGTGTGAATTACACATTGTCACAAGACAAAACGGTGTGTGAGGTTGAAGGTCTAGGTAAAGCGTTTGATGCGCCAGAAGCCTTAGAGCTCTTTTTAGGTAATGCGGGAACGGCAATGCGACCTCTCGCTGCTACTTTATGTCTGGGTAGCGGAGAGTATGTGCTGACGGGCGAGCCTCGAATGAAAGAGCGCCCGATAGGTCACCTAGTTGATGCACTTCGTCAAGCTGGTGCTGATGTTGAGTACTTAGAAAATGAAAACTTTCCTCCACTGAAAATTAAAGGAACGGGCCTGAAGGGCGGTACGGTTGAAATTGATGGTTCGATCTCAAGTCAATTCCTGACAGCATTTTTGATGTCTGCGCCGCTGGCACAAGACGATGTAACCATTAGAATCGTTGGTGAGTTGGTGTCGAAGCCATACATCGATATTACTCTGCACATCATGTCGCAGTTCGGTGTTGAAGTAGAGAACAATGACTACCAGGAATTTGTCATCCGTAAAGGCCAGTCTTACGTTGCTCCGGGTGATTTTCTAGTCGAAGGTGACGCATCCTCTGCGTCCTATTTCCTCGCTGCTGCTGCGATTAAAGGTGGGGAAATTAAAGTAACGGGCATTGGTAAAAAGAGCATTCAAGGCGACATTCAATTTGCTGACGCATTGGAGAAGATGGGCACCGAAATTGAGTGGGGAGATGATTATGTGATCGCCCGTGTTGGTGAGCTTAATGCGGTTGATATGGACTTTAATCATATCCCTGACGCTGCAATGACCATTGCGACCACGGCCCTTTTTGCAAAAGGTACGACAGCGATTCGCAATGTCTATAACTGGCGTGTCAAAGAAACCGATCGCTTGTCTGCAATGGCAACGGAGTTGCGCAAAGTGGGGGCTGAAGTGGAAGAAGGTGAAGACTATATTGTTGTAACACCGCCAGAAAACCTGATCCATGCAGCTATAGATACCTATGATGACCACCGAATGGCGATGTGTTTTTCTTTGGTAGCATTGAGTGATACCCCTGTGACCATCAATGACCCGAAATGTACGTCAAAGACCTTCCCGGATTACTTTGACAAGCTGGCTTCTTTAAGTTGCTAGAAATAAAAGCCCTGACGTTGATTATCAGGGCTTTTATCTTCAGTCTTTTAAGGAAAACTCTGTCGAAAGGTGGTGCGCTAAGTACTTGAACATGTTGAACACTGCGGTGGTGTTTGCTGTCGGTAACCCCTCACTATCCAAGAAGTAATTCCCCTTAAACACTAAGACATCGTCCTTTTCTTCGACACTGTCTGCACGCATACCTTCAACATAATCTTCGTGTTCCTGAATGAGGTGGTTAGCAATCAACAGCAGTTCGAATTTGGAAATAGCTTTCTTGTCGGTCATGTTTTATTACTCGTTTATCAACGCATCTCTATAATAGAGACAATTGTAAAAGGGTTGAAGCTCAAAGCCATTGCGACAGATCAATCCAGTGAACCTGACGGGATAACTTAGGTTTTGTGACCGGAGGCATAAATTCTTTCGTTGCAGTAGCAGAAGCAATGGAGCCGCGTTTAGTATGTGGCACTTTCGAAGCACCGAGACAATTGCCATTCGTCGATTTGTCGACCAGTCAATGTTGAATTTTAAAAAAGATATTGATCTTCTTGGTTTCTCGCTCAATAGTAAAAAAAGAAGCAATATTTTAAGTATGTCGTGCGTTAAATCGCGAAATCATATTAAGGACACTTGAGTCAATATGGGTAAGTCACTCGTTATTGTGGAGTCGCCTGCTAAGGCTAAAACCATCAATAAGTATTTAGGTAAGGACTTTATTGTTAAGTCCAGTGTGGGTCATGTACGCGATCTACCTACCGCCGGTCAGAGTACCGGCCAAAAATCAGCGGCTGTCTCAACGAAAGGTTTGAGTGTTGAAGAAAAAGCTCGAATCAAAAAAGAAAAAGACCGCAAAGCACTGATCAAAAAAATGGGTATTGACCCATTTAATGGTTGGGAAGCGAATTATCAGGTTTTGCCTGGTAAAGAAAAAGTGGTTGCGGAGCTACAGAAGCTCGCGAAAGACGCAGATAGCGTCTACCTCGCAACCGATTTGGATCGCGAGGGAGAAGCTATCGCTTGGCACCTTCGTGAGATCATCGGTGGCGATGAAGAGCGATACAAACGAGTTGTCTTTAACGAAATTACTAAGAACGCGATTCAACAAGCTTTCCAGAAACCGGGTGAGCTCAGTATGGATGGCGTTAACGCCCAACAGGCACGCCGCTTTATGGATCGTGTTGTGGGCTTTATGGTTTCACCACTGTTGTGGAAAAAGGTCGCGCGTGGCCTGTCTGCTGGCCGTGTTCAATCGGTTGCGGTAAAACTATTGGTTGAGCGCGAACGCGAAATCAAAGCGTTTGTTCCAGAAGAGTTTTGGGATATTCACGCGGATACCAAAACTGCTAATAAAACGGATTTCCGTCTTCAGGTTGCCCAGAAAGATGGTGTGGCGTTTAAGCCATCTAATGAAGCTGAAGCGCAGTCAGCGATTGCTGTTCTGGAAAAAGCAGCATACGAAGTTTGTAAACGTGAAGACCGCCCAACGTCGAGCAAGCCTTCTGCTCCGTTCATTACGTCAACGCTTCAGCAAGCCGCCAGTACTCGTTTAGGTTATGGTGTTAAGAAAACCATGATGTTAGCTCAGCGTCTGTATGAAGCGGGTTATATCACGTATATGCGTACCGACTCGACGAACTTGAGTGCAGAAGCAGTAGAAGCGGTTCGTGGGTTCATTGGTGATGAGTATGGTGACGCTTACCTTCCGGCTAAACCGAATGTGTATGGTAGCAAAGAAGGTGCTCAGGAAGCTCACGAAGCGATTCGACCTTCAGATGTGGCAGTGAAAGCTGATGATCTGAAAGGCATGGAAGCGGATGCGCATAAACTGTATTCACTTATCTGGAATCAGTTTGTCGCGTGTCAGATGACACCGGCGAAGTATGATTCTACGACAGTGAGCGTCAAAGCTGCTGAGTACACGCTTAAGGCCAAAGGCCGCATTCTTAAATTTGACGGCTGGACGCGCGTGCAGCGTCCATTGGGTAAGAATGAAGACCAGATCCTGCCTGCCGTTCAGGTTGGTGACAAGGTTGATTTGATTCAATTAGATCCTAAACAGCACTTTACCAAGCCACCTGCGCGTTTCACAGAAGCAGCTTTGGTTAAAGAACTTGAGAAGCGAGGCATTGGCCGTCCGTCAACGTATGCATCCATCATCTCGACCATTCAGGATCGTGGTTACGTTAAAGTTGAACAACGTCGCTTCTATGCTGAAAAAATGGGTGAAATCGTAACGGATCGCTTAGACGATAGCTTCCATGAGTTGATGAACTACGAGTTTACATCTCGCATGGAAGAGAAGCTTGACCAAATCGCGGAAGGTGAAGCGAACTGGAAGAAAGTGTTAGATAATTTCTTTGGTGACTTTACTAGTGATCTTGAAAAAGCAGAGCAGGACGAAGAGCAAGGGGGCATGAAGCCGAACCATATCGTTTACACTGATATCAAGTGTCCGACGTGTTCGCGTGAAATGGGGATTCGTACGGCCTCAACGGGCGTATTCCTTGGTTGTTCAGGTTATGCTCTTCCGCCAAAAGAACGTTGTAAGACCACCATCAATTTAGGTGATGAAGAAGGCATTATCAATGTTTTAGAAGAAGACGTTGAAACAGCAGCACTTCGTGCGAAAAAGCGTTGTCCGATCTGTGAAACTGCTATGGACGCTTACTTGATTGATGATAAGCGTAAACTACACGTGTGTGGTAACAACCCTAACTGTGATGGTTATGTAGTTGAACATGGCGAATACAAGGTGAAAGGGTACGATGGTCCAGTTGTCGAATGTGACAAGTGTGGCAGTGACATGGTTCTAAAGAACGGTCGCTTTGGTAAATACATGGACTGTACCAGCGAGACATGTAAGAACACGCGCAAGATCTTGAAAAATGGTGAGGTTGCACCGCCTAAAGAAGATCCAGTTCATCTTCCTGAGCTACCGTGTGAAAACTCAGATGCATACTTTGTATTACGTGATGGTGCTTCAGGTTTGTTCTTGGCAGCAAGCACTTTCCCTAAGTCACGTGAAACTCGTGCTCCTCTTGTGGAAGAGTTAGTTAGATTTAAAGATCGTATTTCTTCGAAATTCCACTATTTGACAACGGCTCCAGAAAAGGATCCTGATGGGCTTCCAATGGTAGTACGTTTCAGTAGAAAATCGAAAGAGAACTATGTTCGTTCAGAGATAGATGGAAAACCATCGGGCTATACTGCGCTGTACATTGATGGTAAATGGGAAATTACTGATAAACGTAAGAAAAGCGCAAAGTAGAGTAGTTTGTTTAAATTGAATGGGAAAAGCAGCCTAGCAGTAGGCTGCTTTTTTATTATCTGTAGGTTAGGTCGGAATGGGATTTATTGTTTGTTATAAGCCATGTCTTGAGTTCATTAAACTGCCATCTGTTTTTCATATAATTGTGACAACAAAACGCGAATTGCGATCTAAGTCATCACTTTGTAGGCGTTGTGTTAATGGTCTGTTTTATCTGACTATGATTGTGTGACTTACTTCAGAGCCATACAAAGCAAACTTTATCGCGTTCAAGGTATAGCATCTTTTAAATTGTAAATTTAACGAAATACGGTAATTTATAGTAAACCCTGTGCACAGTGAAACTATCAATTTCAGATGAAACATAAAATGGATTTATGTGCGATTGACAGGCTAAAAATTCCATTTCGTATGTCTGCATGAGTTCAGGCTCGCAACGAGGAAGACAAAGATAAGTCCCCGATATACAAGCTTATCTGCAATTAAAAATTATTATGGAGAATAAATAATGGCTGGTGTTTTAGGAATGATCCTTGCTGGTGGAGAAGGCTCTCGCCTTCGTCCGTTAACAGAGTCCCGCAGTAAGCCTTCGGTTCCTTTTGGTGGTAGTTATCGTCTTATTGATTTTGCTCTCAACAATTTCGTCAATGCTGACTTAATGCGCATCTATGTACTGACTCAGTTCAAATCTCAATCCTTGTTCCATCACCTTAAGAAAGGATGGAATATAAGCGGCATTACTGATCGGTTCATTGACCCTATCCCGGCACAAATGAGAACGGGTAAACGTTGGTATGAAGGTACTGCGGACGCCATTTACCAGAACCTTCGTTTTATGGAATTAGCTGAGCCGGATCAAGTCTGTATTTTCGGTTCTGATCATATTTATAAAATGGACATCAAGCAGATGCTAGATTTCCATAAAGAAAAGCAAGCATCTCTGACGGTTTCGGCACTGCGTATGCCGCTATCTGAAGCTTCTCAATTTGGTGTTATTGAAGTCGATAAAGAAGGGCGGATGGTTGGGTTCGAAGAAAAGCCGACACAGCCTAAGCCAATTCCTGGTGATCCTCAACATGCATTGGTTTCTATGGGCAACTATGTTTTTGAAGCTCAGCCTCTGTTTTCTGAACTGATTGAAGACGCGGACAATCCTGAATCATCCCATGATTTTGGTAAAGATATCATTCCCAAAATGTTCCCGCGCGGTGACGTGTTTGTTTATGACTTTAGCACCAACCGTATTACAGGTGAAAAAGAAGAAGTTTACTGGCGTGATGTAGGGACAATCGATGCTTACTGGGAAGCGCACATGGATTTGCTTGAAAAAGACGCCCCCTTCTCTCTATATAACCGTAAGTGGCCATTGCATACCTTCTACCCAGCACTTCCACCAGCAACGTTTACCGACTCTGATAACGGTCGTGTGCAGATCATTGACAGTTTAGTGTGTAATGGCAGTTATATTCGCGGGTCTCGAATTGAAAAGTCTGTATTAGGATTCCGCAGTAATATTGCATCTGCGTGTGATATTAGCGAAAGTATCCTCTTGGGCGACGTGAAAGTCGGTGAAGGCTGTATGTTACGTCGCGTTATCGTCGATAAAGATGTGGACATCGCACCTGGTACACAAATTGGTGTCAATTTAACGGAAGACAAAAAGCACTTTCACGTGTCTGACGATGGAATTGTTGTCATTCCTAAAGGAGCACGAGTTGGCTACTAAGAATTTATCTATTCTGTTTGTAGCATCGGAAGTTGAAGGGCTGATAAAAAGTGGTGGTTTGGCGGATGTAGCCAAAGCACTGCCTGAGGCTCTTTTCAAACTGAATCAAGATGTACGAGTAACATTACCGGCTTATCAAAACATTCCTCATATTGACTCAGCCCCGATTGTGTTGGAGACGAAGCTGGACTATTGGCCTCATACGGAATATAAAGTTCGCGAATTGGGCCTTGTTGGGTTGAAGGTATACGCCATTGATTGCCCGAAATATTTTCAGCGCCCAGAAATGTACGCAGAAAATAATCAGGCATATAGCGATAATGGTGAACGTTTTGCTTTTTTCAGTGCCGCCTGCTTGGACATGTTGGCCAAGCTAGGTTTTCAACCCAATATTATTCATGCTAACGACTGGCATACGGGTTTCGTACCTTATTTGCTAAAACACCGATACGTCCAAGTTGAGTTTTTCGCAGAAACCAAAAGTATCTTGTCAGTGCACAATGCGGTGTTCAAAGGGGTATTCAGTTATGAAGAGCTGCAATTTCTTCCTGAGATGCATACCCGATATGCACCTGACGCTGCCGTAAGTCCAACGCATGTCACTATGCTCAAAGCCGGAGTCATGAGCGCGGACAAAATCAATGCTGTGAGCCCGACTTATGCTGAAGAGCTAAAGACTGAGCTGGGAAGCCATGGTATGGCAGCGGAGTTTAAGCACAGAGAAGGTGATTTAGTTGGAATATTGAACGGTTGTGATTACTCGGCATGGAACCCTGAAACCGATCCGTATTTGCCTGTTAACTACAAGCCAAATCATCAAAGTATGGTGACAGGGAAGAAGGCCTGTAAAAAGGCATTGCAAGAAAGGCTCGGCTTGGCCGATAGCGATGTTGCAATGTACGGCATGGTTTGTCGGTTGACTAATCAAAAAGGGGTTCACTATCTCCTGCCGATTTTAAGTCAGTTTTTACGCCATGATGCCCAACTTGTCATAGTGGGGACAGGTGATCCTGTCCTTGCATCTAAGCTTAAAGATATCGAAGCTTTACACAGTGAGAAGTTCAAATTCGTAGAAGCGTACGATAATGAATTAGCTCACTTAGTTGAAGCAGGTTCTGACTTCTTCCTTATGCCGTCAGAATTCGAACCTTGTGGCTTAAATCAGATCTACAGTATGGCCTATGGCACATTACCGATAGTGCGTGGTGTGGGAGGGCTGAAGGACAGTGTAAGTGATTATGATGTTGACCCTGATACTGCCACTGGTTTTGTGTTTGACTTACCAGAGCCAAAAGAATTGCTGCTCACTTTACAACGTTCTCTATTGTTATTTGTTCAGAACCCTAACGAATTACAACGTGTTCAGCTGCATGCGATGCAACAAGATTTTTGTTGGAGTAAAGCGGCCGATGAGTATCTGAATTTGTATCTGAGCGCATTCAAATAATACATTTTGCTATGAAAAAGGGCGCCTATTACGGCGCCTTTTTAGTAAAATTTAAGGTTAATTTGTGGTAATGATGAGTGCAAATCGCATAAGCTGACTTAAAATTGCATAAGTTTGTGATACTCTCCTGACACATCCCCTTTGACCTAATGAACTGAAGAATTTATGAGTGACCGTCTTCTTTTCCATAAGACATATTTGCATCCAACTAGCCAAGAGTGGGTGGTGTTTGTGCATGGTGCAGGGGGGAGTTCATCCATTTGGTTCAAGCAGATCAAAGCTTATCGCCAGCATTTCAATCTACTTCTGGTGGATCTGAGAGGACACGGAAAATCAAGCCCATTTCTAAAAGAACTCATATCCAATCGCTATACATTTAAGGCGGTGACAGCAGATATTCTTAAAGTTCTGGATCATCTGAAAATTTCTTCCGCTCACTTTGTGGGCATGTCGCTAGGCACTATTATTGTGAGAAATCTAGCCGAAATGTCGACAGGAAGAGTTAAATCGATGGTTTTAGGAGGCGCTGTAACACGCCTCAACACTCGATCTCAGGTTTTGGTTAGGTTAGGCAACATGTGCAAGCATATTGTGCCCTATATGTGGTTATATCGCTTGTTTGCTTATATTGTTATGCCACAACGAACTCAGAAAGAGTCTCGCCACCTGTTTGTTCGTGAGGCAAAGAAGCTATGCCAGAAAGAGTTCAAACGTTGGTTCATCCTCACGGCAGAGGTGAACCCCTTGATGCGTTACTTTAAGGAGCGTGAATTACCGATCCCAACATTGTACTTAATGGGCGAGAGGGATTACATGTTCATCCGTCCTGTAAAGGAGATGGTGGCTGCGCATCGCAGAAGTACACTGCTGGAGATTCCGGATTGTGGGCATGTTTGTAATGTTGAACGCCCTGAGGAATTTAATCAGTACTCGATTGCGTTTATCAAAAGTCAGAGCGCGCATGCTTAGACTGGGCTTGTTGTCCCACATTGCCAGCATACACCAAACTGAGCTTCATTTGATTCACCACACTTTTCACAATGCCACTCGTTACCGAAGTCGGACTGTTTGAGATGCTGTTCGACCATTGTGTAGGCTTGTTCAGCCATTTGAGTATCTATTAGCCAAACATAAGGTTGTGAGCTTTCACCGAAGGGGATTTCTCCTTGCAAGCCAAAAATGCCTTCTCCCCTTACTTCACAATCGATATGGCTCGATTTAAGAAGCTCACAGATAATATGAGCTTCTGGTGGGGTATTTGCAGTGAATATCTTCAAGAAGAACTCCCATCTTGAGCTTGAGGTACACCTTTAATCTTACCCATCACCCATTTAGTCACAACAGGGAAAAGCCCTAGTAGGGCGAAAGATGCTAATACAGATGGAGAAACAATGCCGGATAAGCTATCAATTTGCGCCAGTTGTGTCCCCGCATTCAGGTAAACGGCAGTACCCGGTAACATGCCCAATTGACTGATTAAATAGAACCTGGCTGTTGAGATCGGTGTTAACCCCATCAGCAGATTGATGAGGAAAAATGGAAATACTGGGATAAGACGCAATGAAAATAAGTAAAATGCACCATCTCGCTCAACACCCTGGTTAATGGCCTTCAATTTGTCACCAAACTTACTTTGTACCCAGTCTCTGAGTAAGAAACGGCTGCTTAAAAATGCCAGGGTCGCACCTATGGTGCTGGCAAAGGAAACGAGCAGTAAGCTGGTCCAAAAGCCGAATAGCGCAGCGCCAAGTAAGGTAACCACGGCAGCTCCTGGAATTGAAAATGCGGTAATAGCGATATAAGCCAGAAAGTATGTAACGGCGGCCAATGTAAAGTTATTATTGATGTATTCGGATAGCGCCGCTTGCTGAGCTTTGGCGTTTTCTAATGTTAGGTATTGTCCGAAATTGATTCCGAGAAAAGCAATTAGGCTAACCAGTAGGATACCTAACACAAGCTTCTTATTCATAACGACTTCCTCTGTTTTGAGCTTGAGGCAAACGCGCTCAATAAAATTGTTAACAAATAAGAACTGTTTAGCAAAGATTAAATTTCATCAGCTATGAAAAAGCCAACCTATTCGGTTGGCTTTTAAACAATTAGCGATGTCCCGTCCTGAGATAAGTTGACACTTCGGAGACTTATCAATGAACTCTTCAAGCAATACAACACCAAAGCGCTCTCAACGAGATTACACAATGGGCTTTAAATTGGCTGTTGTTGCCCAAGTTGAAAAAGGCGAAATGACATACAA
>NZ_JAKEUT010000029.1:0-1801 GCF_022398025.1 Vibrio sp. Isolate25 | reverse complement strand
TTCAAGCAGAAGACGGCATACGAGATKWWWWKGGCTTGGTCTCGTGGGCTCGGAGATGTGTATAAGAGACAGATTCAGCGCCATTCTCAAACCCTCGTGCCGAGCCAGATACCACAAAGTCCTGTGCCTCAGTGGTCGTTAAGTCATCGATGTCCGAGATAAGGATGATGGGTTTCACTACTGTCGATGTCTCTTTATCACTGCCCGCTTCATTACCCGAGAGGTCTTGATAGCCCGCATTCACCACCGCGATAATCGTGTCGTCATTGGACGACAGGGTAATGGCTTCGTCCGTTTGTCCTACCCACTGCTGGGCGGATTCATCACCGGTGAAGACCACATCTACACCGCCCACGGTCGCCGTCACATTCGTTACAAGTTCACTAAAGTTCGCTGTAATCGTGACCTTCTTACCATCCTCTGGCACCACTGGTTCAAAGGCAATCTCACCGACCACTTGAGGTAGTGTGGCATCGGTGTAAGTAATGGTATCGGTCGCGGTATCCGCTGTCACACCATTATTGTTCAGACCAACAACCGTGAGATTAATATCACCACTTGGCCAATCACGAATATTCTGCGGTGAAGTACTCCAAGCACCATTTTGTGCTACTACGACCGTCTCTTCAAAATGGTRCTCCTGGGCGCTCCCGTTCAGCCGAGCCACAACCGTCACTTCATCATTCGCTTGAAAGCCTCGCGCCGTGCCCTCAATCACTAGCTGACGGGATTCTTGCTCATCGATGGGCCCACCTCGCTCCGTAATCTCAATCACGGGCTTCACAGGGGCTTCCGTTGAGCCTTCCTGCCCGCTATTGCCTTGCGCATCTTGATATTGCGTTACGGTCACGGCTTTGAGCATTTCATTGGCGTTCACTGTCACCACATCCGACGTGGTCCCTTCCCATACCGTCTTCGCCCCATCTCGAGAAACAAAATTCACGTTCACACCGTCAACGTTTGCAACAACATTCTCCACGCGCTCGCTGAAAGTCACACTGACGAAGGCCGTTTGGTTATCGATGATAGGATCTCCTGAGTTCACACTGATAGTGCTCACCTCAGGCACAATATCATCTTCCAGACCCACATCCTGAGACGCTTGTAACGCCGTCTGGCCACCTTCATTAGAGCCATCCACCGTGATAGTCAAGATGCCGCTTTCCCATGATGAGATGTCCTCTGATGTCGTTGCCCAAACACCTTCGGTCACTGTCACAGTATCACTGAATGTCTCACCAAGCGGGCTGTTGCTTGAAACCACTACGGCTAATTCAGCGCCATTCTCAAACCCTCGTGCCGAGCCAGATACCACAAAGTCCTGTGCCTCAGTGGTCGTTAAGTCATCGATGTCCGAGATAAGGATGATGGGTTTCACTACTGTCGATGTCTCTTTATCACTGCCCGCTTCATTACCCGAGAGGTCTTGATAGCCCGCATTCACCACCGCGGTAATCGTGTCGTCATTGGACGATAGCGTAACCGGCCCCACGGTTTCACCTACCCACTGCTGGGCGGGTTCATTACCGGTGAAGACCACATCCACACCACCCACGGTCGCCGTCACATTCGTTACAAGTTCACTAAAGTTCGCTGTAATCGTGACCTTCTTACCATCCTCTGGCACCACTGGTTCAAAAGCAATCTCACCGACCACTTGAGGTAGTGTGGCATCGGTGTAAGTAATGGTATCGGTCGCGGTATCCGCCGCCACACCATTATTGTTCAGACCAACAACCGTGAGATTAATATCACCACTTGGCCAATCACGAATATTCTGCGGTGAAGTACTCCAAGCACC
>NZ_JAKEUT010000028.1:0-2076 GCF_022398025.1 Vibrio sp. Isolate25 | reverse complement strand
TTGTATGTCATTTCGCCTTTTTCAACTTGGGCAACAACAGCCAATTTAAAGCCCATTGTGTAATCTCGTTGAGAGCGCTTTGGTGTTGTATTGCTTGAAGAGTTCATTGATAAGTCTCCGAAGTGTCAACTTATCTCAGGACGGGACATAGATTCAATATCAAAAGGGCTGACAATGTGTCAGCCCTTTTTGTTTTAGATTGATAATTCACTGTACGTTACACTGGATTGTCAATATCAATAAACTCGACATCCATACCATGCTCTTTGGCTAACCACTCACCCAGCGCTTTTATCCCGTAACGTTCTGTTGCATGATGTCCAGCTGCAAAGTAATGGATATCCATTTCTCTTGCTGTATAAGTCGTTCGTTCAGATACTTCACCTGATATAAATGCATCTAAACCATGCTGAACGGCCAACTCGATAAAGTCCTGCCCTCCTCCCGTGCACCAGCCTACAGTTTCGATCATTTTATCGGTATTTTCTGGTGCAATATGAAGTGGTACACGTTCAAGAACCTGATTTATCTTATTAGCAAACTCAGTACCCGACATGGCCTGTTTAAGCCGCCCAAACATAGCAACAGACTGAGGGTGTCCCTCTAATCCTCCTTCGACTTCAATATCGAGTAGTCGAGCTAATTCTGCGTTATTGCCTAAATCCGGGTGAATGTCCAAGGGTAAATGATAGCCAAATAAGTTAATGTCATTTTTAATCAGGCTTCGAATACGATTTCCTTTCATACCTCGGATAGGTTCAGGTTCACCTTTCCAAAAATAGCCATGATGAACCAGCACTGCATCGGCTTTCATCTCAATCGCTTTATTGATAAGCGCTTGGGATGCTGTGACACCTGTAATTATGAGCTTGACCTCTGATTTCCCCTCAACTTGAAGCCCATTCGGCGCATAATCTTTAATCAAGTGAGGAGAAAGTTTGTCATTGAGGATCTGTTCCAACTGTATGTTTTTCATTTTGACTTCCAGTGACTTCACTATGTGCAAAGTGTATTGTAACTATATAAGGGATGCTAGTTTCAAACCGTTGCGGTTACAATAGCGCTAAGCTTTTGTTTTTAAGGACCAGAGATGAACCAACTTCAACGATTTTATAACTGGATTGCCTCTTCACCATCTCTATTCGTACTAACTCCGCCATTCGAGTCTCTGCAGACTCTGCCAAAAAGCCCTCTAACTGACCTGCATTACCAAGGCAACCCTAGACTCGGTTTTCTCTACCAACATTTATGTACCCAGGTTCTCGTCAACAGTGGCCAATATTCTATCGAGCTAGAAGAAGTTCAACTCCATAGGGAAAACGGCCAGACACTCGGGGCCATCGATCTGATTTTGAAAAATGAAAGCTCGAATCAATTAGAGCACTGGGAAGTGGCAATTAAATTCTATTTATTGCACCAAGGTGTTTGGTACGGCCCTAACGCCCACGACCAGCTGGATAAGAAACTTGATCGTATGCTCTCTCATCAATTAAAAATGAGCAGTTCAACGCAATTTTCATCTCAGTACCCTGAATTAGACAACTTAACTGAGCATCTCCTGCTTCAGGGGCGGCTCTATATTAATCCATTTTCAAGCGAGACCGTTCCCACACAATGCCTAGGCTATGAAATCGACACAACCCAAATATCGGGTTTTTGGTGTTATGAAAGTCAGTGGGAGCTCATTGACGAGCCTCTATACCTACTAGACAAACCTTTCTGGGCAACCGGCAGACAACACTTTGAGCAGCCAATTGACAAACCTGATGGCCGATTTGTTCATGCTCAGACTGAGCAAGGGCAATTTTGGTTTGTGGTCCCAAACAACTGGCCTCACGGATAGTCAATGAAACGCAATTCTCTACACATTAAAAGATCCTAAAAAAGAAAAGGCTGACACTAGGTCAACCTTTCTTTAGCTTAAGTATTGTCCCGTCCTGAGATAAGTTGACACTTCGGAGACTTATCAATGAACTCTTCAAGCAATACAACACCAAAGCGCTCTCAACGAGATTACACAATGGGCTTTAAATTGGCTGTTGTTGCCCAAGTTGAAAAAGGCGAAATGACATACAA
>NZ_JAKEUT010000027.1:0-4206 GCF_022398025.1 Vibrio sp. Isolate25 | reverse complement strand
AACTCGTTTCCGCTCGACTTGCATGTGTTAGGCCTGCCGCCAGCGTTCAATCTGAGCCATGATCAAACTCTTCAATTTAAGATTTTGTCGGCTCAATGAATACTGAACATTACATAAGTAATGTTTGAATTGACTGTGCCAAGTCCGAAGACTTGATTGGTCACTCAGTTCATTGAAACCTAAATTGATACCGAAGTATCTATTTGGATTATCATCAACGAGTGCCCACACAGATTGATAGGTTTATATTGTTAAAGAGCTGTGCTATCAACGCGTTAGCGCCGAAGCGGATGCGTATAATACGCCATTGACTCGGTAAGTCAACATAAAACTCTAAACTTTATTAGAATCTTATGGTGACTTGTCTACTAAATAGACAAAGTCGAAATTAAAGCCTGGCGATGTCCTACTCTCACATGGGGAAGCCCCACACTACCATCGGCGCTAATTCGTTTCACTTCTGACAGGGAAGACTCATCTCAGGGCTCGCTTCCCGCTTAGATGCTTTCAGCGGTTATCGATTCCGAACTTAGCTACCGGGCAATGCCATTGGCATGACAACCCGAACACCAGAGGTTCGTCCACTCCGGTCCTCTCGTACTAGGAGCAGCCCCCTTCAATCTTCCAACGCCCACGGCAGATAGGGACCGAACTGTCTCACGACGTTCTAAACCCAGCTCGCGTACCACTTTAAATGGCGAACAGCCATACCCTTGGGACCGACTTCAGCCCCAGGATGTGATGAGCCGACATCGAGGTGCCAAACACCGCCGTCGATATGAACTCTTGGGCGGTATCAGCCTGTTATCCCCGGAGTACCTTTTATCCGTTGAGCGATGGCCCTTCCATWCAGAACCACCGGATCACTATGACCTGCTTTCGCACCTGCTCGAATTGTCATTCTCGCAGTCAAGCGGGCTTATGCCATTGCACTAACCTCACGATGTCCAACCGTGATTAGCCCACCTTCGTGCTCCTCCGTTACTCTTTGGGAGGAGACCGCCCCAGTCAAACTACCCACCAGGCACTGTCCTCAACCCGGATAACGGGTCTAAGTTAGAACATCAACACTACAAGGGTGGTATTTCAAGGACGGCTCCACCGATACTGGCGTACCGGGTTCAAAGCCTCCCACCTATCCTACACATGTAGGGTCAATGTTCAGTGCCAAGCTGTAGTAAAGGTTCACGGGGTCTTTCCGTCTAGCCGCGGGTACACTGCATCTTCACAGCGATTTCAATTTCACTGAGTCTCGGGTGGAGACAGCGTGGCCATCATTACGCCATTCGTGCAGGTCGGAACTTACCCGACAAGGAATTTCGCTACCTTAGGACCGTTATAGTTACGGCCGCCGTTTACCGGGGCTTCGATCAAGAGCTTCGACTTACGTCTAACCCCATCAATTAACCTTCCGGCACCGGGCAGGCGTCACACCGTATACGTCATCTTACGATTTTGCACAGTGCTGTGTTTTTAATAAACAGTTGCAGCCACCTGGTATCTGCGACTCTCAATAGCTCCATCCGCAAGGGACTTCACCGTCAAGAGCGTACCTTCTCCCGAAGTTACGGTACCATTTTGCCTAGTTCCTTCACCCGAGTTCTCTCAAGCGCCTTGGTATTCTCTACCCGACCACCTGTGTCGGTTTGGGGTACGATTCCTTACAATCTGAAGCTTAGAGGCTTTTCCTGGAAGCATGGCATCAATGACTTCACTACCGTAGTAGCTCGACATCGTGTCTCAGCCTTAAAGAGAGCCGGATTTACCTAACTCTCAAGCCTACGCACTTGAACCTGGACAACCGTCGCCAGGCCCACCTAGCCTTCTCCGTCCCCCCATCGCAATTGTAAGAAGTACGGGAATATTAACCCGTTTCCCATCGACTACGCCTTTCGGCCTCGCCTTAGGGGTCGACTTACCCTGCCCCGATTAACGTTGGACAGGAACCCTTGGTCTTCCGGCGTGGAGGTTTTTCACCCCCATTATCGTTACTCATGTCAGCATTCGCACTTCTGATACCTCCAGCAAGCTTTACAACTCACCTTCAACGGCTTACAGAACGCTCCCCTACCCAATACATAAAATGCATTGCCGCAGCTTCGGTTTACAGCTTAGCCCCGTTACATCTTCCGCGCAGGCCGACTCGACTAGTGAGCTATTACGCTTTCTTTAAATGATGGCTGCTTCTAAGCCAACATCCTAGCTGTCTAAGCCTTCCCACATCGTTTCCCACTTAGCTGTAATTTGGGACCTTAGCTGGCGGTCTGGGTTGTTTCCCTCTCCACGACGGACGTTAGCACCCGCCGTGTGTCTCCCGGATAGTACTTACTGGTATTCGGAGTTTGCAAAGGGTTGGTAAGTCGGGATGACCCCCTAGCCTTAACAGTGCTCTACCCCCAGTAGTATTCGTCCGAGGCTCTACCTAAATAGATTTCGGGGAGAACCAGCTATCTCCAGGTTTGATTGGCCTTTCACCCCTAGCCACAAGTCATCCGCTAATTTTTCAACATTAGTCGGTTCGGTCCTCCAGTTGATGTTACTCAACCTTCAACCTGCCCATGGCTAGATCACCTGGTTTCGGGTCTATATCCAGCAACTCGACGCCCAGTTAAGACTCGATTTCTCTACGGCTCCCCTAGATGGTTAACCTTGCTAGGTTCTATTTCACTCCCCTCACAGGGGTTCTTTTCGCCTTTCCCTCACGGTACTGGTTCACTATCGGTCAGTCAGTAGTATTTAGCCTTGGAGGATGGTCCCCCCATATTCAGACAGGATATCACGTGTCCCGCCCTACTCGATTTCACTGATGATGAGATGTCGGTTACGGGGCTATCACCCTGTATCGCGGCACTTTCCAGAGCCTTCACCTGTCTCATTAAAAGCTTAAGGGCTAGTCCAATTTCGCTCGCCGCTACTTTCGGAATCTCGGTTGATTTCTTTTCCTTCGGGTACTTAGATGTTTCAGTTCCCCGAGTTCGCCCTGTTAACCTATGTATTCAGTTAACAGTAATACCTTATGGTATTGGGTTTCCCCATTCAGAAATCCCAGACTCAAATGGTTGTTACTACCTAATCTGGGCTTATCGCAAGTTAATACGTCTTTCATCGCCTCTGACTGCCAAGGCATCCACCGTGTACGCTTAGTCACTTAACCATACAACCCCAAAGGGTCTTTGTTAAACAACCAAAGTTGTCTGCATTTTTATACATGTGCAGACACGATTTTGCCGGACTCAAATTTCCAAGAACACTTGAATGTGTGTTGGTACCTAAAACATAGTTTTAGGATTTGAGAACTTTTAATTGAATAACAACGCATCTCAAAGAGATGGGGATTGTTGTTATTCGTCAGCTTTCCAAATTGTTAAAGAGCATGTTTTCCGAAGAAAGCATTTTCTAAAGATTCTTAGACGGTCGAAAACCCCAACCACGTACGCTTTACTGAAGTGGTTTGGAACTTTAAATCCAAAAACATTTAGAGAATGGTGGGCGATACCGGGCTCGAACCAGTGACCCCCTGCTTGTAAAATGGTGGGTCGTGCAGGATTCGAACCTGCGACCAATTGATTAAAAGTCAACTGCTCTACCAACTGAGCTAACGACCCAATGGTATCCCGTAGGGGAGTCGAACCCCTGTTACCGCCGTGAAAGGGCGGTGTCCTAGGCCTCTAGACGAACGGGACACTAAGTTGAACACCTTGGGGGGTGTTCTATCTCTTAAACTACATAAACCATCAATCTGTGTGAACACTCATCGCAATAATCATCGTATAAGGAGGTGATCCAGCCCCAGGTTCCCCTAGGGCTACCTTGTTACGACTTCACCCCAGTCATGAACCACAAAGTGGTGAGCGTCCCCCCGAAGGTTAAACTACCCACTTCTTTTGCAGCCCACTCCCATGGTGTGACGGGCGGTGTGTACAAGGCCCGGGAACGTATTCACCGTGGCATTCTGATCCACGATTACTAGCGATTCCGACTTCACGGAGTCGAGTTGCAGACTCCGATCCGGACTACGACGCACTTTTTGGGATTCGCTCACTCTCGCAAGTTGGCTGCCCTCTGTATGCGCCATTGTAGCACGTGTGTAGCCCTACTCGTAAGGGCCATGATGACTTGACGTCGTCCCCACCTTCCTCCGGTTTATCACCGGCAGTCTCCCTGGAGTTCCCACCCGAAGTGCTGGCAAACAAGGATAAGGGTTGC
>NZ_JAKEUT010000026.1:0-19131 GCF_022398025.1 Vibrio sp. Isolate25 | reverse complement strand
ATAGATACCCAATTACGTTGGTTGGCACTCAGTCCTGATGGAACTTTGCCAAGTAAACTCAAACAGATGAGGGAGAGCATAAGTCACTTCATTTTACCTGATAAAAGAAAGGACCGAACGTATCGACGTTCAGTCCTTTTTGTCCCACCAAAATACCCATTTAGATATAAGCGTTAATGCTTATCCGAACGGCATTACTCCAGTTGGAGAGCATTTTTTATCAGTGCATATTGGGTGTCGCTGCCGATTCGAACATCTCTGGTGGCAAGTTCAGGGCAGGGTTTTGACTGAGACGTGCCTTAATTTTAGCCTCGTGCTTTTGCAGTTTGTGTTGCTTCTTAGCCAGCTTCAATAGCTTCTTCTGCTGCTTGTAGTGTTTCTTAAGTGCTTTCTTAGCCTTCTTAATCGCTTTCTTATCGGACAAGTCCAGCGTCAGATCATCGGCAGTGGTTTTGGGTCCTGTAGACACCTTAGGCTGCGCTTTCTCTTTAACTCGCTCCACCACGCGACGCACCGCTTGGGACTTCTCTTCAGAAAGGTGAGGTACTTGAGTCTCTTGAGGTGGTAAAGCTTCCGCTAGTAAACCACAGGCGCGTTGCTGCTCTATAGGTTTGCTCTGGCACTGCTGAGGAGGAATGGCGGCAGGTTTGCACAAAGAGGTTTTCTCTGCTGAAGAGCGAGCACAAGAACGACAGACAAACTTAGGTGCGACCACCAAACGATGGATTTCATTCAATCCATCAGCAATTTGCTTGCGATTCATCTTACAAAGTCGTTTAGCCATGCTACCACTCCAGCTAAGAATACGAATAATTCTTAGTATGATATACCTGCATGGTGACGATTAAGCAAGCAATAAATAACGCTGTAAAATACGATTGAGTGCTAAGTCATTGATGCATTCACATAAACGTCAAAACGATTTTTTTTCGTCTCAATAGCCATCGCGGGCTTTTGCCCATTCAGCCACTCTGCGTAGTCAGGTCTCTTAACCACCACCCTTTTACTCGCAAGGGCTAACGCAGGTTCTAACAGCTTATCAGCATCCAGATCGGCCCCGACCAGAGATTGAAAAACTCGCATTTCCTTTTTGACCAGTGCACTCTTCTTTTTGCCTTCTGGATGTGGGTACATAGGGTCTAAGTAAACCACATCAGGCTTAGTAAACTCTGCGTCGTTAGCCAGAGATTCTAAGGCGTTATGGCTAGAAGCATGAAGCAGAGACATTCGCTCACTGACCCAGTCTCCGATTTCTGGGTCCTGCTTTGCTCGTTCCAATCCATCATCTAACAAGGCTGCCACAACAGGGTGACGTTCCACCATTTGTACTTTACAACCTAGTGAAGCCAGTACAAACGCATCACGGCCCAACCCCGCCGTACCATCGAGCACTGTGGGTGTCACGCCTTTATTCAAACCGGCAGCTTTTGCAATCGCCTGCCCTTTTCCACCACCAAACTTGCGCCTGTGAGCTACTACACCACCCGCTAGTTCGACGAAGATAGCGCCCAACTTAGGCTCATCGACTTTACGCAGCTCTAAGCGTTCCGCAGTCAGAACCAGCGCAAAGGGGCTTTGTTGATCATGCGACAGACCCCAACGCTGAGCCAACTGATTCAGTTGCTCATTTCGGTTCGGATCTTCACTAATGAGTTGTAGCTGCACGATAGGCTCCATAGGAGTGGTCAAATTCTCGGGCGCCAGTGTAATGGATTTTGCTAGTTGACACTATGCTTGTCAGTCAGCAGCTCATCGACCAGCTCTTCAAGTGGTTTGGGTTTGCCAATCACGTATCCCTGAGCGTAGTCAACTTCCAACTCGACTAAGAGGTCGATGATACGGCTATTTTCAACAAACTCGGCAACGGTTTTCTTACCCATTTGCTTTGCCAGGTCATTGATTGAGCGAACCATCAAGTGATCAACTTCATTGACATCGATATCTCGGACAAATAATCCGTCAATTTTAACGATGTCGACTGGCAATTTTTTCAGATAGCCAAATGATGACAAGCCAGAGCCGAAATCGTCGAGCGCTATCTTACAACCAAGCTGTTTAAACTGAGTGAACAGATCTATTGCCTGATTCATATTACTCATTGCCGCCGTTTCGGTAATTTCAAGACAGATTTTTTCACACGGTACAGGGCTGTGCTGAAGCGTATCCAGTAGGAAAGCAATAAACTCCTTATTACCCATCGAGTGGCCAGAGAGGTTAATCGAACACATGCCAAGATTCGCCAACGCCACGGGATTGGCAGCCAGCCAATCTAAGGTTTGAGTCACCACCTGTTTATCCAGCAACTGGGCAATGTTGTAGCGCTCAGAGGCAGGCATAAAGATGCCCGGAGAAATGTATTCACCTGCCGCGTTACGTATACGGATCAGGATCTCGAAATGCATCAGCGACTCTTGTTGGTTTAGCGCTAATATTTGCTGAGCAAACAGCTCAATGCGCTGATTCGCCAGTGCATTGTGAACCAAACTGACACATTCCATTTCCTGTTCACGACGGCGCAAATCAGCGTCACCTTGGCAGTAAAGGTTGAAACGGTTGCGCCCTTCTTCCTTCGCCGCGTGACAAGCTGTATCAGCCTGAGCATGAACCATTTGCGGAGAATCAGCAGTATGATCAATCAAACGAATTCCTATCGAACACGTCAGGTTGAGACGAATCTCATCCCAAACAAAAGGTTGCTCACTAAGTGTCATAATAATCGTATTGGCAACGTTTTTAGCATCACGCTCAGTACAGTCTTTGAGTAGCACAGCAAATTCATCCCCCCCCATTCGCGCGAGAATGGCGTTATACGGTAAGACCTCTTCCAGCATACTAGCGCAGAACTGGATGGCGGTATCTCCGGCCTCATGGCCCGCCGTGTCATTGAGCACCTTAAGCTGATCGAGGTCCAAATACAGCATGGCATGAGTACGTGTATAGCTTTCCACTTCCAATAATGACTTCGCCAGCTCCATCTCAAAGTGATTCCGGTTAAACGTCCCTGTCAGCAAATCGTGACGAGCCTGATACTCTAATTGCTCTGCTAACTGCTTAGTTTCGGTAATATCTTCACCAACGATCAGCAAGTGCCCTGACTCGACAAGCGGGCGAATATTTTCACGGATCCACACCGGTTTGCCATCGGCATGACGGTACTCAATTTCTCGCCGCCAAACGCCACGCATTGCTTGTTTCGGCTGTAACAATACCTGACGAGGGATAACCGCATCTTCATGTAGGTAGAACTCTCTTAGCCGATGCCCGAGTACTTTGTCTGATGAATAACCAATCAGTTGCTCAGCAAAGTGGTTTACCTGCTGAATACGGTTGTGCTCATCAAGCGTAATCATCATCACAGGCTGCTGGTCGTAATAATGACTAAGGTTGGCCTCTCTCTGATAGAGACGTGCCTCTGTGATTTTCCTTGAGGTGATGTCACGAGCTTCCAATAAATACTCCGCTCCCTGACCCATTTCGGGTAGAGGCTTGAGTGACATTTCAAGCACCATGGTCCCCTGTTCGGTGTGCCAGATTTCAGCTTCAAACTGAGTATTCTGCTTCTGGTGTCGATCATTGAAGTAGCGTTTTAATTTATCTGCCGCATGGTCTTCCCAGTGTTGGTGTTGCCAAATCGGCCGATCAACACTGAAATTCTGATGATAGAGGAGCTCTTGCAGCTTACTGTTACTGGATATTGACCGCCCCTGTGCATCCAACAGGCCGATAAAGTGGTAGCTCTGGTCAAAGACCATCTCAAGCAAAGTTTGGCTCTCTTTGGCTAAGGATTCGCTTTTCTTAAGTCGGCTCAGGTAGTAAACCAAGGCAATGATGATCACCGACAGCAAGACAACCAGCCCAGTAATGATTCTCAGTTCTTTCTCATACCGAACCGCAAAAGGCAGCGGCTTATTGAATAGGGTTGTCGCGGCCTCTCCTTCAATGCCCAGCCCCCATTTAACAACAGCTTGGTAATCCAGTTTGATTTCGGGAGTCGCCACTTCAACTTTAGGTAACGATTGATCATCAGCTTTTAGCACTTTGAGAAGCTGTTTAGCCGTTTGCTGCCCTTGTGTTCGGCCATTGAGAATAACGCCTCCTACCGCACCATTGCCAAGCCCTAAGTCATGCACCATATATATCGGAGCATTAGACTCTCGACTGAGTTTTTTCCACTCCTGCTTAGTGGCTATCCGGCCTTGCTTATCTCGGTAATAGACCCAAAACAGTATGCTACTTTTGCTGTCAAGGCTGGCAGAAAAGTCTATCAGCTGCTGGTAGCTTTCCGGTACTAGTAGCTCAACCATTGGCTGATATTCACTATTGAGGGTCAGGAAATGTTCAACCTGTCGCCTAACCGCTTGACCTGTGACAGAGTAGTCACTGACAACATAAATCTTTTCCACTTGCGGCTGTATACGTTCAATCAAGGCAACATTACTATAGATATCAATATCTTCTATTACTCCCGTTGCTCTTAGTTGTGAATGCATTTGTGGTCCATAGTGGTTGATGCCACCAAATACCACAGGCGTATCACCAAGCTCGGGGGCCAGGCGTTGCATTAGGTTAAGTGCATTGTTATCGCTCACTACAATAGCTGTGAAGATTTCCTGAGAAAACTTGGTTTGGTAAAGCTTATAGAGCTGTTCTAAGTAGGCTGGATTTTGTAATCGTTTTGAGTCGAGGTACACCACGCGCGTGGCAATATCCTCTCCTCTCAACACATCCTCAAGACCACGCTGAAATGCATCAGTCCAAAAAAAGCCTTGGTGATAAGAGTGAACAATCAGTACATCTTTGTCTTTGGCGTGAGCATAAGGGAGCGCCGCACAAAATACAGCTAGAAGAATCAGGCAAAAGCGCACTAAAATAGCTCTCAGATGAAGTTAGCAATTAGTTTAATAGTATCACTCTTGTTGATATTTTGAACTAAGGACATAGCGTTTTAAGTAGGGATAAAGATGCAAGCTCACCATACCAAGCTCGATGACCTTGACCGTGCGATCTTAAAAACACTGATGGAAAATGCCAAAACTGCCTACGCGGAGATGGCGAAACAATTCGAGGTCAGCCCAGCCACTATCCATGTTCGCATCGAGAAGATGAAAGCGGCCGACATCATTCAAGGCACTGAGGTGATCGTTGATACCAAAAAATTGGGTTACGATGTGTGTTGCTTTATCGGTATCAACCTTAATGCAGCTCGTGACTACCATTCGGCACTTGAGAAGCTAAATGCTTTGGAGGAAGTGGTTGAAGCCTATTACACCACTGGAGCCTATAATATCTTCGTTAAACTGATGTGTCGCTCAATTGAAGAGCTCCAGTTTGTTCTGATAGATAAACTTCAGGCCATCGATGAAGTTCAATCAACAGAGACTTTGATTTCTCTCCAGAACCCCATCAACCGTAACGTTAATCCATAAGCAAGAAGGCCTGCATAATGCAGGCCTTCTTTATGTTATTTGGATTCCAGGTACTTTTTGAGTTCTTCAGCAGAAATGCCTTGTTCGGCAATCGTTTTTGCAATCGAAGCAACCTCTTCCCCTTTACGGTCTTCCACTACCTGTTGAAACTGGTACACAATATCACGCAACATATGAAGTGGCACTTGCTTCGCTGCACTGCGAATACGCTCTCCACTTTGGTTACCCAGCTCGTTCAATAGTTTTCCAAACATCACTTTTTCCGGAGCATCTTCTAGTTGTTCCAGTACACGAGCCATTTCATAAGTTGTCATCGACATCGAGGTTTAATATCCACATTAGTTATTAGAAGTGAGGATCAAATATACAATGTTTTCTTAGTCGTTCAAAGCAATTAGACAAACTTACGCTATGGCAGCATGCCATTTTTTTCCTGCTTTACTCATCAATACAAAAATCCCTGGAACAATGATGAACATCTGCACCGCTATCATTACTTGTGGTTCCATTCCAAGTCGTTGCACGGTCCCGACAACAAGGCCAGAACCACTCATCTGGAACAAGCCAAGTAAAGCAGCCGCGGTACCGGCTTTGTCACCGAATGGCGCTAGAGCTTTTCCTGCCGCAGCGCCTAGCACCCATGCGAATCCGACCGAAGACATAAAAATCGGCAACATAAAAGCCATGGCCGTCGGTGTTTTAGCCATCGCTAGCATCACAATACCAGCTAAGCCAAGGGTCATAATACCCACAAACAATGTTTTATGCGTCCCGTATTGCTCCATAAACTTCGGTGCTGTCATACAAGCAACGATGTTAATCGCAGCGTTGATCCCGAACCACATGGTGAATTCGTTCATCGTCAGCCCCAAGTTTTCCATCAGGACTACAGGGGCCGAGGTAACATAAGCCAGAATGACGGCCATAGCCAACATACACAATGAAGCGTGGAATAAGAACGATGGAGTTTTGAGCACAGCCATGTAACGACTAGGACGAAATACTGGATCTTTACTTGGCGCAGGGTTGGTTTCCTTCATTTTCATGAACATCACAACCAACACGATCAAGGCAAACCAAGCCATAAACGAGAAGTTAGATCGCCAACCAAATTGCTGAGTTAGCCAGCTACCAAGAATTGGCGCTAACGCTGGAATAAAGCAAATGGCACCATTCAAGTAGCTGATCATTTTGCCACTTTTTTGTGGCCCAAAAATATCGCGAACTGTTGCAAAGGCTGCTACCGATGTCGCGCACGCACCTAAGCCTTGTAGCAGCCTCGCGATTAGCATCCACTCAATCGTCTGAGCGCCCCACGCCAATAAGGCACTCAACGCATAGATACTAATTCCACCTAATGCAACAGTTCGACGTCCTACCTTGTCTGCCAGCGGGCCTGCAAATAATTGACCTACACCCATAGCGAACAAAAACCATGTAATCGTATCTTGAGCCAGTGCGTGTTCCACGTGAAACGCTTGAGAAATCAACGGTAAGGCTGGCAAATAGATATCAATTGCCAAAGGACTAAACAGTACTAGCAAAGTGAGTAGCACCATTTGCATTTTACCGTGATTTTGTTGATGAGCGATTGGCACGAAGAAGACTCCCGACAAGAATTGATGAAATTGTTTGCAGTGTAAGCTAGTCTAGTTATGACATCCAATGACACATAATCATTAAAGATATTCCATATAGGAATTTCACATGAACATAGAAAAACTTGCCCGCCTCGACCTTAACCTTCTTGTATGCTTGAAAGTACTCTCAGAAGAGTTAAACGTGACTCGCGCTTCACATCGCCTATGCCTCAGTCAGTCGGCTGTGAGTAAGAACCTCGCAAAACTGCGTAATCAATTCGACGATCCTCTGTTTGTTCGCCACGCTCATGGCTTAAAACCAACCCCAAAAACACTGTTCCTCAAACCAAAACTGGATAGCTTGATCCATCACTTAGAACAAATTACTCAGCCTGAACAATTCTCGCCAGACTCGAGTGACCATAAGTTTCAGATTGCCGCCGTGGAAAGTGTTTACCCATTAATTCTTCCTCATTTTCTACCAGAAATTTTTAAGCGGGCACCAGGAGTGACCATCAGTACCCATTCATGGGCCGATCAAACCTTTCGTCAGATCCAACGCGGCGACATTGATCTCGGTATAACAGGTAAAGACATAGATATTAACGATGCAAAACTCACTATGCTTCCACCTAACGACATTTGCGAGCAGGAAATATACAGAGATAACCAGATGTGCTTATTGCGCCATAATCATCCAATTCTCTCTGGCCACTGGAACCTAGAAGCTTACCTCGAACAACGCCATGTCCAGGTTCGTTGTGATGGTAATGATCGCTGGCTACTGGATTATCGCTTGGCAGACATTGGTAAAGAACGGGATATTGCCATCACAGTACCTGACTTTAACAGTGCAGCCAGCCTTTGTTCCTACACGGACTTTATTTTTACCGCCCCGAGTCACTTTGTGAAGCTATCGTCTAAACAACTGGGCCTGACCGTCTTACCGCTGCCTTTAGAGTTTCCGCCAATGGCCTATACCTTGTTCTGGCATAGAGACCGAGAAAATGACCCTGCTTTGTCTTGGTTACGTAGAATAATCAGAGAAAAAACGACCGCATTGAGATGATTTGCAGGCTGACGGTAAAAGGAGTAGCTTATTGCCACATCGTCCGCTTTATAGAAAGGACGCGTGAATAAATGATGAAGGATTAATAGATGCTTACCACTACTGAACAACGTTTGGCAGCCATTCGCGAATGGCTGGTTCAGCACGATATTGATGCGTTGCTAATACCCCATGAAGATGAATACTTAGGCGAATATGTACCCGCTCATAATGAACGTCTGCATTGGTTAACCGGTTTCACTGGTTCAGCCGGTGCCGCGGTTATCACTCAGAGCAAAGCAGCGATGTTTGTTGATGGGCGTTATACGGTTCAAGTGACCAAAGAAGTCCCTGCAGACTTATTTGAGTATCGCCATTTAATTGAAGAACCAGCTCTAGATTGGGTTAAAGACCAGCTTTCCCTGGGGCAAGTTGTGGCGATAGATCCGCGAATGCACAATTCAGCTTGGCTATCCATGGCACAGGCAAAGCTTGCAGACGTATTGCAGCTCAAAGTACTCTCCAGTAACCCTATTGACGAGCTGTGGCATGACCGTCCGCAACCTGTGGTTTCAGACGTTCGTTTAATGCCAACGGAAGCGGTTGGTCAATCTTGCCAATCTAAGCGCCAGGAGATCAGTCAATTGGTCGCGCAATCAGGCGCTGATAGTGCCGTGATCACAGCACTGGATTCCGTTTGCTGGCTACTCAACGTACGCGGTTTAGATGTTTCTCGATTACCGGTTCTTTTATCACATGTGATCTTACATGCAGATTCAACACTGGAATACTTCCTTGACCCAGCTCGCCTGCCTAACGGCTTTGAACAGCATGTCGGACAAGGAGTTAGTGTTCATCATCCAGAGACACTCCAAGCACGTCTTGAATCATTGGCGGGCAAGAAAGTATTGCTCGATCCAACGACCAGTAATGCATGGTTCAAATTAATTCTGCAAAACAGCGGCGCTCATGTAGTTGGTGCGGCAGATCCTTGCTTGATGCCTAAAGCTGCGAAGAATGAGACTGAAGTTGCAGGTATGAAAGCCTGTCATATTCGAGACGGCGTTGCGATGAGTAAGTTCTTGTGTTGGTTAGATGCACAAGTAGCTGAAGGCAACTTGCATGATGAAGCAACGCTCTCCGATAAATTAGAGTCTTTCCGCAAGCAAGACCCAACTCTAATGGATCTGAGTTTCGACACCATTTCTGCTGCGGGTAGTAATGCGGCCATGTGCCACTATAATCATGAGAATCAACCTGAACCTGGTAAGCTAGAACTCAATACACTTTATCTAGTCGACTCTGGCGGTCAGTATTTAGATGGTACAACAGATATCACGCGTACTATCGCTATTGGTCAACCAAGTGACGAAATGATTAAGCAATTCACGCTTGCTCTAAAAGGCCATATTGGTGTTGCTCGTGCCCGTTTCCCGAAAGGCACACGTGGTTATCAGATTGACACATTAGCACGCCAGCATTTGTGGGCAGAAGGCTATGATTATGACCACGGCACAGGCCATGGTGTTGGCCACTTCCTAAATGTTCATGAAGGCCCTGCTAGTATATCGAAGCGACAGATTGATGTTCCTTTAGTCGAAGGTATGGTGCTTTCAAACGAGCCGGGCTATTACCGCGCGGATGCCTTTGGAATTCGTATTGAAAACCTAGAGCTAGTGGTTGAGAGTGAAACCAATGGTGACTTTCCAGTTCTTTCGTTCGAGTCTCTAACTCGTTGTCCGATCGATACAAGAAATATTGATGTTAATATGCTAACTAAGCCAGAGCTAGCATGGTTAAATGATTACCACCAAAAAGTTTGGCATGATATTAGCCCCTTAGTCGAAGGGGATGTAAAGGTGTGGTTAGAAAAAGCAACCCAACCACTTCACTACTGATTACTGTTAGCAATCGATTCTTGAACTAAAGCTCTCCAATGGAGAGCTTTAGTTTTAAGCGTATCACTAATGTTTCACGTGAAACACTTTAAACACTTCAGCCGGAATAGACTGAGTGCCAATCTCTCCATACTGGATCAAAACCTTTGGCGCGAATCATCGCTTCAACCGAGCTTGCACTTCTCTCATCACTGATCTCGAACTGCTCCAATTCAGTTTCTTCTGATGCGTAGCCACCAGGTTGTGTTTTTGATGCTGCAGACATTGACGTAATACCCAGTGGCAAAACATTATCTCTGAAGTGTGCTGATTCACGTGTCGATAGAGAGAGTTCTACTTCAGGATTGAGTAATCGATATGCGCAAATCAATTGCACTAACTGCTTGTCACTCATCTCCGATTTAGGTTGCAATGCCCCCGCGCATGGTCTTAATCTTGGAAACGAAATGGAATAACGCGTTTGCCAGTATGTACGCTCTAAATAATCAAGGTGAGCAGCAACATAGAAGCAATCAGTTCTCCACTCCTCCAAGCCGATCAATGCGCCAATGCCTATTTTATCTATGCCAGCTTTTGCTAACCGATCCGGAGTTTCTAAGCGATATTCAAAATCCGTTTTGTTGCCTCGCAGATGATGTTCCGCATACGTCGAAGGGTGATAAGTTTCCTGATACACCATGACAGCATCCAGACCTAATGATTTGAGTTCTGCGTACTGGTCTTGTTCAAGCGGCTGCACTTCCATCGCTAAGTAGTTAAATTTCTGTTTGATGATGGGCAACATCTCACGGAAGTACTTCATCCCCACTTTAGTTTCATGCTCACCTGTCACTAATAATATGCTATCAAACTTCATCTGTTTAATGGCATTCATTTCAGCTCTGACTTCTTCTTGATTCAGGGTTCGACGTTTGATGCGATTTTCCATTGAAAAACCGCAATAAGTACAAGCATTAGCACACAGATTCGACAAGTAAAGAGGAATATATAACGAAAGCGTATTGCCAAAGCGCTGTCTAGTTAAAGCATAAGACTGCTGGGCCATTGCTTCTATGTAAGGCTCTGCAGCAGGTGAAATGAGTGCCTTAAAGTCTTCTAGATCACGCTTTGGCTTAGCTAATGCTCGCTCAACATCTTGCGCGGTTTTGGCATATATCGACATCGAAATGTCATCCCAATTTAGCCTGTTAAATTGGTCGGTAAAAGTCATTCTCACACCTACTCATATTAGAGATCATCAAGGAATGACGTCAAAGGGCTCGATGCAACAGCATGAGAGACTTGCCCAGCCAAGCCAGCTTCATAGGCTAATCGGCCAGACTCAACGGCCATCTTAAATGCCGTTGCCATTGATATTGGATCAAAGGCCGCTGCTATTGCTGTGTTTACAAGTACGGCATCCGCTCCCATTTCCATTGCTCTTGCTGCATGTGAAGGCGCGCCAATTCCCGCATCCACTACAACCGGCACATTAGCTTGGTCAATAATGATCTCAAGAAAGTCATGCGATGCTATGCCCTTATTTGAGCCAATTGGAGCTCCTAAAGGCATCACGGCTGCACACCCTACCTCTTCCAACCTCTTACACAGAACTGGGTCCGCATGGCAATATGGCAAAACCGTAAATCCGTCTTTCACCAGTTGCTCGGCTGCTAATAATGTTTCAATGGGATCTGGCATTAGATATTTTGGATCAGGATGAATTTCGAGCTTTAACCAGTTCGTTTCTAGCGCCTCTCTGGCTAAATGCGCTGCGAAAACTGCATCTTTCGCATTTTTTGCCCCCGAAGTATTAGGCAATAAATTCACTCCTGATTGGAGCAAAGGCTGTAGGATATCATCTTGGTGATCATGCACATCTACTCGCTTAAGTGCCATTGTAGCTAATTGAGAACCAGACGCCTTTATTGCGTTTTCCATTAGATACTTGCTGGCAAACTTTCCTGTACCCGTAAACAATCTTGAACTAAACTCTTTGTCTGCGATCTTCAGCATGGCTATTATCCCCCGGCGATGGCCTGAAAAAGTGAAATGGTATCTCCTTCACTCAGACATGTTGTGCACCACTCACTACGAGGCACAACCGTATTGTTAATAGCAAACACACAGCCGATTTCAGGCAGTGAAAATTGCTTAATAATGCTCTCTAAGTCCGACCCCGCACTCACATTATGAGGCCGTTCATTTACTATGATTTGTATCTCACTCATCATTTCGCTTCTTTATTAATCGGTTATAGCGCTTAACCACTGCAAACAGCGCAATGTTTATCACGGGCAATAGTCATCACTTGCCATTCAAGAGTTAATCCGTTGAATAGATGGAGTTGACTCGGAAGAAAACTGAACCTTCCCATTGCCAGCCTTTGTATCGCAGCCAGTGCTTGATAGTTTCCCAATGTGCCTACAACAGGACCAACAACGCCACTATCGCTGCACTTTTTAGGTTGTTTTAGTTCATCAAAAGGATAAAGACAGCGATAGCACCCCATATTGCTGCGCTCTTTTTGCGAATAATCAAATACAGCAAACTGGCCTTGCCAGCCAACGGCTGCAGAAGAGATAAGTGGCTTGCTCTGTTTGAAGCACACTGAATTGACTAATTGGCGCGTTTCAAGATTGTCCGTACAATCTAAAACAACATCGGCCAGCATAACTTCTAAAGCGAGTTGAGACTCTGAAAGCCGTTGAGAGATCGTGCGCAAGCTGATGCCCGAGTTTAGGGCACTCAACTGGTCTCGTATTGCCTTCGTCTTTTCCTCACCGAGGTTAGCCTCTCGATAAACGATCTGACGTTGCAAATTAGTACTATCTACCTTGTCATCATCAACAAGCACTATTTTTCCAACACCAGCCGCTGCTAGATATAATCCTGCCGCACTTCCCAAGCCACCACAGCCAATGACTAGAGCATGGGCTCGATTCAATTTGTATTGACCATCTTCACCAATCTCAGGTAATGACACCTGTCTGTGATAACGTAAAAACTCTTGGTCTGTTAGCACGTTGAGGACTCCTCCGTTAGCCCTCTGAAGAATTGGACGGCATGCTCACATGAAGGCGCGTTGGTAATGGCACTAACCAGTGCCAAACTTGTCACACCACAGTCCCACACTGATTTGGCGTTTGCAGTGTTAATCCCTCCGATCGCAACAGTTGGTATCACAGCGGTTCCATTAGCGGACATAGAGTTAACCAATTTCTGATATAGGGCTAAGCGGACCAAACCTTGTGGGCTGGACATCAATTGCTTGGTTTTTGTTGGAAAGATGTGACCCAAAGCTAAATAGCTTGGATTGAACTGTGCAACTCGTAGCAACTCAAAATAACCATGTGTAGACAGACCTAAGCAGATATTGGCTTCTGCTAACACTTCAAGGTCAAGCTTCTCTAAGTCTTCTTGTCCTAGATGGACACCGAAGGCTTGATGCTCAATTGCTAACTCCCAGTGATCATTGATAAACACTTGTGCATCATACTGGCGGCCTAGCTCGATTGATCGAACAATCTGTTGCTCTAAATCGAGTTGTTGCGAGTCCTTAATACGTAGTTGTACCGTCTTAACCCCCATCTTCAAGAGTTTCTCGACCCAATCCGCGCTATTAACTACCGGATATAACGCCATCGCAGATTTACACACAGTAGGAAATAAGAGTTGCTTCCTTTTAGTCACACTATCAGTTTGAATACCGGAGCTAATATCCTCAATAAGCGGAATAGGAAAATCTTCGATACATTCGGCCCATGTTTCACGTGAAACATTTATCATTGCCCGAGAAAGGGTCAATGCATCTTCAATCGTGAATTGCAATGAAAGTAGAACAATAACCCAAGATAAGTGACGTATTTCTTCGGTATCGGGAATATGATCCGAGCTTACCAGCGCATTGCTACCATGGCCATGCAAATTAGCCCAAATATCTATTGATTGTTCTTTCTCTGCAATATTGAGATAAACGTGCACTGGAAACTTGGAAGGCACATAATCTGTAAGAGACAGTTGTGAGTAGTAAATGAGGTAGTAATCTAAATCACCAACCGGAGAAGAACTGATTAAATCAGCCCCCAGAGCAATCGTGCTTTCGCCTTGAGTGATCTGAATAGTTTGAGCAGGGCTAATGCCCAACTCAAACTTATCGATTTCAAACCCTTGCTTCTTGGCCAGCCGCAGGCACAACCCCACCTCATGATGGAGTGTATCCATCATAGCTGGAATAAGGATCTTCACCGTTATCCCTCCGTGATCGAAGTTACTGCAGGGTGATAAAGCTCAGAGCCAGTCTCTCTAAACTCTTTAGACTTTTGACGCATGCCTTCCAATGGGTCATCAAGCAATTTGATTGAGATGGCTTGGTCCGCCGCGACTTGATCAATATCTTTTGCGTATTCTCGAACTTCCTGAGAGATCTTCATTGAGCAGAATTTCGGGCCACACATAGAGCAGAAATGGGCAACTTTACCCGACTCCTGGGGCAAGGTTTCATCATGGAATGCACGGGCAGTATCAGGGTCAAGCGCAAGGTTGAACTGATCTTCCCAACGAAATTCAAATCGAGCCTTAGATAAGGCATTATCACGAATCTGAGCACCTGGATGCCCTTTCGCTAAATCGGCAGCGTGAGCGGCAAGTTTATAAGTGATCAGTCCTGTCTTTACATCTTCTTTGTTAGGCAAGCCTAGATGTTCTTTTGGAGTCACATAACACAGCATTGCACAGCCATACCAACCAATCATTGCAGCACCTATACCCGACGTAATATGGTCGTAGCCGGGAGCAATGTCTGTCGTGAGAGGGCCGAGCGTATAGAAAGGCGCCTCATGGCAATGCTCTAGCTGCTCTTCCATGTTCTCTTTAATCATATGCATTGGCACATGCCCTGGGCCTTCAATGATCACCTGAACATCATACTCCCATGCGATCTTTGTAAGTTCTCCAAGCGTGCGTAATTCTGCAAACTGGGCTTCATCATTGGCATCTGCAATTGATCCAGGACGTAAACCATCACCAAGCGATAGTGCCACGTCATACTTAGCACAGATTTCACAGATCTCGCGGAAATTGGTATAGAGGAAGCTTTCTTGATGATGAGCCAAACACCATTTAGCAATGATAGAGCCACCGCGTGAGACAATGCCTGTCACGCGCTTGGCTGTCATAGGGACATAGCGAAGGAGTAAACCTGCGTGGATAGTAAAGTAATCAACGCCCTGCTCGGCTTGTTCAATTAAAGTGTCACGCATTACCTCCCAATTGAGATTTTCGGCAATGCCGTTCACTTTCTCTAATGCTTGGTACATTGGTACAGTGCCGATTGGGACTGGGCTATTACGCAAAATCCATTCGCGAGTCTCGTGAATATTACGACCAGTAGACAGGTCCATCACTGTATCGCCCCCCCAACGTGTCGACCAAACCAACTTTTCAACTTCTTCCTCAATTGATGAGGTCACAGAGGAGTTACCAATGTTGGCGTTTACCTTCACAAGAAAGTTACGGCCAATGATCATAGGCTCAGATTCTGGATGATTGATGTTTGAAGGGATAATAGCGCGACCTTCAGCGACCTCTCTGCGTACAAATTCAGCGCTGATTTCGTCTGGAAGATTAGCCCCAAAGCTTTGGCCTGAGTGCTGCTGATTAAGAACCTGATCTCGATACTTTGCACGGCCCATATTTTCACGTAACGCAATATACTCCATTTCAGGTGTAATAATGCCTTTACGTGCATAATGCAGCTGAGTAACACATTGGCCACCTTTAGCACGACGGATGCGTGGCAGGTTGCCATAACGAAGCTCATCGAGCGTTTCATCTTCCAGCCGTTGCTTGGTGTACATTGAACTCACATCATCGAGCACTTCTGTATCATTGCGCTCTTCTATCCACTTCTCTCTCAGCTTAGGTAAACCACTGTACAGGTCTATGGTATGAGTAGGATCGGTATAGACTCCTGAAGTGTCATAAACCCTGATAGGTTCATTAGGCTCGAAAATCGGCTCTTCTTTTGTGCCACCAATAAGGCTATCAGCTAGAGTGATTTCGCGCATAGGCACTCGAATATCTGGGCGTGAACCTTGTACGTATACCTTGCGTGAATTGGGGTACGGTTGTACCGAGAGAGAATCAATAAACTGTTTTGCTTCCAGTCTCGCTTGCTTGCGACTCGACATAGCATTTTTCCTTGCTTTGTTATTCTAGATAAAAAGATTTTGGATAAAAATGCTTGGCGGATAGATGCGACAAGAGGTATCAAAGTAATAAAGAAATGTATTACTTGAATGTAGATAGATCACAGGTGCGAAAATACAGTGATCTCTTCTCCTGTTCCCTTCGCAGATACTAATCTGATCAGGTTCAACGGATCCCGAATTAACGGTCTCAGCCTTATGGCACTCCGACAAGTAAAATCAGTATATAAAAACGGCCTGGTGAAACCAAGCCGTGTAGAAGAATATTAGCGAAACTTTACCCCAAAATTAGCTCTTAATCAGTATTTGAAAGCCAATCCAAGCCGCTGAGATACTAACTATAACGTTTAATAGTACGTTGAGACCCATCTTAAAAAATGCACCTTGCTGCATGAGTAATACATTATCCATGGAAAAAGTCGAAAAGGTCGTCAGAGCCCCAAGAAAGCCTAAGCCAACGATTTGTCGCCAAGGTTCGGTGGCCAACATTTCATTTTCAAATGCCGCGATCAGCAAGCCCATAATAAATGAGCCCACTACGTTGACCGTCAACGTACCATAGGGAAAACCACGCCCAAGTAAAACAACACACAGTTCGGAAATTAAATACCGAGAACACGCACCAAAGGCGCCACCCAAAGCGATAAAACCGAGAATCGAAAGTTGTCCCATGGTTCCTCCTGTCAAATTCTGCCGTATTGTATCTGGAATAAGGCTATTTTCGAATCAAAATCGCAACACATTATCTCAAATTAATTCTGAGATTTAAAAAGTTACAGGAGTCACTTTACTTCAATGTAACCCATTAATCCGGTTTTCATGTGTTCAATCACATGGCAGTGATACATCCAGCGCCCTGGATTATCTGCAACAAACGCCGCTTTGGCTCTACCGTTTTTACCTAGCAGTACGGTATCGGTATGGAACGGTTCTGCAATCTTTTTACCGTCCATTTCTAGAACTGTGAATGTATGACCATGGATATGGATCGGGTGGTGATACTGGGTGACGTTCTTTAAGTCAAAAATATAAGTCTTCCCCAATTCAAGTGTTGCCAAAGGTGCTGGAATATTATTTTTGCTCATACCTTCCCATGACCGTTTATTGGTTAACCAGAATTTGGGCATAGCTTTACCATCTTTACTCGTTGGGGTAACCGCACCTTCCCACTCAAAAACAAAGTCAATTTCTTCAGCATTAGCCAAATCAAGCTGAGGAACTGGATTCAATGGTAACTTGGGCAATGGTTGAGACTCAGGCAAAGAGGATTCGACAACTTCGAATTCACACAGAGGAAATGAGAAACGTCCCTTCATTTGACGAACATAGACACGCTCACCAGCTTGAGGAGCAATAAGACCTATATCAACCCTCATTCCTGGACCAATTCTATGCTGAGATAGCTTATAGGGCGTTTTTACGGGGTTACCATCGATAGCGATGACCCATGCCTCAGCACCTTCCACTGCAATCGGGTAAGTAATAGTATTGTCGACATTTGCTATTCGCAACCGTGTGGTCGCTCTGGCCTTCAGTTGGTAAATCGGCTCATGTATACCGTTCACACTACTCCACTCCCCTGGAGTGCCCATTCGTGCACTCATACGCGGGATCATTAAGTCTTTCCACTGGCCTTGCTTGTCTAGGTGCCAGTGCTTAAGCATCAACTCATGTTCCTCATCGAAGATAACAGGCTGACTTTCTTCGACAATGATCAGCCCAACCAACCCCATCCCAAGTTGCTTAACACTATTCATGTGCGGGTGATACCAGAATGTGCCAGCATCAGGTGGTGTAAATTCGTAGCTGAAGGTCTCGCCTGGCATGATAGGTGGCTGGCTAAGGAATGGGACGCCATCCATCTCAATAGGAATTCTCAGTCCATGCCAATGGATGGTAGTCGGCTCTGATAGTTTGTTAGTGAATCTTATGGTAACTGGCTCACCTTGACGGCAACGGATCGTAGGCGCAGGAATCTGCCCATTGAATCCAAGCACTTGGGTTTGATAATCAGGCACCAATTCTGCAGTCGCAGGTTCAGCCGTAATATCGTAGACATAACGCCCTTGCGGATCAGTAGACCGGTTCATTGAACAAGCAGGAAGTACACTAAGCGCAGAAATAGCGAGTGAGGATTGCAAGAAGCGACGACGAGAGATTTCCATATTCTGATAACTTTTATTGATTCATTAGCAAAATGTAACAAATAATTAAGAATAATACTCACTAGAAAAGTAATTTTTAATGCCACTTATTATCACTGGATAAATGACAGATAAGAAAGAAGATAATAGCCCATGTCTTTGACTATTGTGTTATCTCGGGCGAGTTACGACTCTACAGATTAGACATTCATAGTTGGAATGAAAAAGGCTCTAGTCTTTCGACTAGAGCCTTAAATATGGCAGGGGTGGAGAGATTCGAACTCCCAACACGCGGATTTGGAATCCGCTGCTCTGCCAATTGGAGCTACACCCCTAAATTTTCTACAATCAGGTTCGAATGGATTAGAACTCCCAACACGCCCTATCACAAGGTATCTGGGGAATCCACTGCTCTTTATTCTTTCGAATTAGAGCTACACCACTGTAGAATCTTTTCAGATTTTAGATTCGAAAAAACCTCGCTATAAGCGAGGCTTCGAAATAAGTGGCGGAGCGGACGGGACTCGAACCCGCGACCCCCGGCGTGACAGGCCGGTATTCTAACCAACTGAACTACCGCTCCGCACTGGTTAGACTCTAAGTCTAAATGTAAAGCCTGGCGATGTCCTACTCTCACATGGGGAAACCCCACACTACCATCGGCGCTATTGCGTTTCACTTCTGAGTTCGGCATGGAATCAGGTGGGTCCACAACGCTATGGTCGCCAAGCAAATTCTTTAATCTGGAAAGCTGTTTTAAGTTCTGTGTTTACACATTCAATGTTCTTATCTGAGTCCATCAAAACCCTTTGGGTGTTGTATGGTTAAGCCTCACGGGCAATTAGTA
>NZ_JAKEUT010000025.1:0-23719 GCF_022398025.1 Vibrio sp. Isolate25 | reverse complement strand
GTATGACGCAGCAGACCCTCAAACTCCTATTGACGTCACGTCAGACCCTTCAGCCACGTTCACTGTGGATGGCACTTACATTACGGCGTTCGACCCAGCGACGGGCGTTGCCACGGCAGGCAACACGATTTCGGATTCAACCGGCACTGGATGGATTGAGGCTACCTACGGCGGGCATACCGTTCGGGTCGCCGCGCATGTGTGGGGTTCCGTCCCACCTACGAACTGCCAGACAAACGGTAACAATTATGTCGTTCTATCCAACGGGACAGCAGTGGCGTGTCCTTTAACAGCGGTACAGGCCGATGCATTGGGCGTACCGTACAATCTGTCGCACATGGATAACAAAGGCACTACGTGGCCACTCATTGCGAGCCCGGACGAAATTAACGATTATTGCGCTAAGTTACCCTTAGGTGGCTTCGATTGGTCGTTACGAGAGGCGGATCAGTATGACGTCCAGCAGTTTGTCGACGATGCAAATAATGCCGTGATCGACACAACCGGTTGGCCGCAGGGGTTCATCGGAAGCCAGGCGGGGAATTGCGGACCGAATGGTACCGACAATTGCGCGACAGCTTTGTTGGTCACACCCACAGAGGTAAGGACTTCGCCCGATCCGATGTATCACATTACTTATCTTTGGTGGACCCGCCCCGGGTACGGTATGAGTGTAGACGCGCCGTTAGGATACGACCAGACTAACGGCAGATGGCAATACGCCGCGCCTATGTGCGTCGCCGATTTACCCTAATGAAAATCACACTATGTTTTCATTAGTCGGCTTGATGCAGTAAGATGTGCATGGGGTCTAGCCCCTCATCAACGCTGAACATATCGATGCACACATTTATCAAGGCCTTCTCGTCAGGAAGGCCTTTTTCGTGCTTGCTTATAAAGCTGCCTCAGTGTGTATGCGAAGTGGGATAGCACGGGGCCTACGTACCCCGCTACGGAATAAAACCGACCCAGCCAATCAAAACCTCGGCATGTGCGACCGATAAAGGTTTTATCAGGGTGGATGATAAAATCGTATTCATTAAATTGCTACTGAAGTTCACGCACGGCGTCTTTCGACTCAGTACCTGCCAGATTATATCTGGCCTAGATTCTTTTCAGCCCAGATTGATTTTCCCATCCTCTAATGTTTCTATAATCGCTCTACCACAGCACATTTTTCCTTGATTAGTACGATAATTGTTGTAGCAGTTCGTCCAGATTTTTTGTAACTCATCCATTGAACCATACAATTTCTTTCTGAATGTCACTTGGTGAAACTCATTTGTGATTGTGCTCACTTAACTCAGTTTCCAAAACTGCTGGTGCCGATCAGGGATAGCTCGTAAGCTGGCAGTAAGCACCCTAGTACAATAAAAGTACGGAAGATCTTTTCTTAGGGTTCATCTCAATAAGTGGGAACTTAAAATAAAATGGTAGTAAGTGATTAATGCCGTTTGGATAAGCATTAACGCTTATATCTAAATGGATATTTTTTGGAATAAAAAGGACTGAACGTGGATACGTTATGTCCTTTCTTTTATCCGGTAAAATAAAGTGGTTGATTGCCTTCCCCTCATTTATTTGAGTTTGCTTGGTATCTATCAAGTATTACCACTGTAAAGTTCACTTTGCTGCTAAATACCACCCTATCTAAAAATTATTAATTATTAATTACATTTTATTTCCACTGTATTTTAAGTAGTCTGACTTCGTTTTTTAACCATAGAACCTTCACTCGACACAAATAAAGATGGGGATTATTAATGAATTTGAAGAGAACCGCAGTAGCTGCTGCTTGCTTGCTTGCCACCACAGGTGTGGCCGCACACGGGTATGTATCACTATCCAATGACGGAATTATTGGTCGAGCTGCCCTATGCGGTGCAAGTCAATCGGAAGGGTTACCTATGAATATGAATTGTGACGGCGTCGAGTGGGAACCGCAAAGTGTTGAGGGACATGATGGTTTCCCTGATGCTGGTCCAGCAGATGGGCAGATTGCAAATGCAGGAATGGACCGTTTTTTTAATATGAATGAGCAGACTGCTGAACGCTGGGAAAAACGAACAATTCACTCAGGTATACAAGAGTTTGAATGGACTTTTACGGCTCCTCATCCGGTCGCAACATGGAAGTACTACATTACTAAACAAGAATGGGATGTAAACAGCAAGCTCACTCGAGACTCCTTCGAACTGACCCCTTTCTGTGTTGTAGAAGGTCACAATGAAGTGCCATCAAAGGATGTGCCCACAATTCATCAGTGCAATGTACCTGAGCGTGAAGGTTATCAAGTGATCTTGGCTGTGTGGGACGTATCTGATACAGCCATGTCATTTTACAATGTTATTGATGTTGAGTTTGAAGATAATGGACCACAACTTCCAAATTGGGGAGCTGCAGGCCAAATTATTCCTACGAGGGATCTGAAGACTGGCGATGCCGTCTATACGCGAGTGTTCGAAAGTTCTGGTGAAAACCCTGCTTTGAGTACACGGTTTGAGATAACTAGTGAGCAACAAGGGAAAGCGAAAAGCTGGTCTCATGCATTAGCTGAAAAAATCAATCAAGAGCATGAAACAATTAAAGCTGGGGTGGTATCTGAGGGCAAATTTGACCCAGTATTTGGCACTAACCCTATATACGTAAACACAGATACGGGCTTGCAGAGTGTTGAAATCGGTTATGACTTGGAGTTACCTGAGCCTGATGTATCTGTTTCTATTGCAGGCATCGAAACTGAATATGTTATCGAAGAAGATACGCCAGTTATCATTGAACCTGTTCTCACTGCAGAAGGTGACGTTCAAGTTGAGCTAACAGTATACAATTATAACGGTGACTCATTGGCTCACTGGGAAAACCAAATCAGTGATGGTTCTGTTCACGAGCCTCAGTTGACGCTGTCTGCATCAGAGTCTGGCGATCATATGTTAGTGGTTAAAACTAGAAATAGTGAAGGGAAGCTAGCGAGTCAAGAGACAATAAACTTTAACTTGGTTGAGTCTGTGGGTGATATCGAATACGACTATATATATCCGGATGGCTTCGGCAGCTACTTGGAAGGAGATGTGGTTAAGTTCGATGGTGAAGGCATTTATGAGTGCTTTGGTGCTTGGGCTGCACACTGTAACGACTCTGAATTTTTACCGGGTATCGCAGCAGACCCTTCTTGGGTTGACCAGCAGTGGCGAAAGCTCGATTAGTCGATTCTTACAACCAAACTAACATAAGCGGTTTAACTAGCCGCTTTTTCCAGAGTTTTAGGAATTCAATCCTATGAAAATGTTCCACTACCTAACTCTATTTACAATGTTTTTACCAGCTATAGTACAAGCATCTCCTTTCATTAATGGTGAACATGTCGATGAGATCAAAGTTGTTTCCTATTTCGCTGAGTGGTGTAAACCTTGTCGTAAAGAAGTGCACATTTTGAATAAAGTTAGTCAACAAGAGGTGAATGTCGCGGGTGTTAACTTTGAGCAAGATGATGACTCGCACACGCAAAAGGTTATCAGTGAACTGGGTATTGAGTATCCAGTATACAAGCAAGGTAAACACAATACACCGCTACCTCCTGTGCTACCAACCACTTACATATTGTCTCAGGGACAGGTCGTTCAAACCCTTTATGGTAAGCAGAGTTATACCGACATCATGCAAGCAATCAAATTTAACGATAAGGGATTCTAGACAATGAAGAAACTATTACTCAGTTTTATCTGTGCAATGCCTAGTATCAGCTTTGCAACGGAGGTCAGTTTAATTCCGACACCTGCCGAAGAAGGAGCGAGTATGTCTCGTCTCTATTCTAATGGCAAACAGAGTGTGCTGTCATGGGTTGAGTTTGATGATTCGGTTGCGACCCTAAAATACTCTTTACTTGATGAGGATAAATGGAGCTCTCCTAAAACAGTTTCTAGTGGCAGCAATTGGTTCAATAATTGGGCGGATTTTCCAAGTGTTCTTGTTGAGGGAGACAAAGTTCGTGCTCATTGGCTGGAAAAAACCAACTCTGGCAAGTACGATTACCGAGTTCGTATAACCTACTCTGAAGATGGTGGGAAGAGCTGGGGGCAACCTTTTACCCCTCACAGTGACGGAGTACACGCCGAACATGGGTTCGTTTCCATGCAGCCAAACGGCCAAGAAACCTTCATTACGTGGCTAGACGGTCGTAATACCAAATCATTATCTGAACACGATGGAGACCATCATAACCTTCATAGCCATCATGAGCATGGAGGAGCAATGACATTGAGAGCCGCTATGTTTCAAAATGGAAATATCACCCAAGAATGGCTGCTAGATGAGCGGGTATGTGACTGCTGTACAACGGCTGCAGCTACTACTAATGAGGGAGTGCTCGTAGCCTATCGGGATCGAAGTGCAGATGAAATCCGAGATATCCGCATTCAACGCTTAGTCGAAGGGAAATGGTTATCCGCAGAAAGGGTTCCTAAAGACAATTGGGAAATAGCCGGATGTCCCGTTAATGGGCCATCAATCGCAGCTGTAGGTAATAGGGTCGCACTGATTTGGTTTACTGCACCTAACGAGCAGCCTCAAGTCAAATTGGCGATATCTCTAGATAATGGCAAAACGTTTGGAAATGGAGTCACAGTATCTGAGAAAACGATAGGTCGCGTGGATACAGTCATACACAATGATCACATTATTGTCAGTTACCTAGCAGTAAATGCAGATCAAGCTGAGCTTAAAGTAGACCGATACAATTTTGACGGTGCTCGTATCGATTCCAATACTTTGGATGTACTCAGTCTGGATAGAAATACGGGGTTTCCAACTCTTGGTGTTTACAATGGTAGAGTGCTCGTGTCGTGGAATAAAGACACTGTCTACACCGCGCATCTGGATTATTCTCATTGATTTAAAAGTGCAACACTAAATTATGAATATGCTGATTATCGTATTATGCGTGCTTGCGATGTGTTTCTTTTCCTCTTTGGATGTGTTTGCTAAAGATGATAAGGCGGTAGTACATGCGCATATTTTACACACCTATAATTTTAACAAACAAGATTTCTCCTGTGATGACCTCGAAGTATCTGGTTATATGGTTGGTCATAGCCATGGCTTACCTACGAACCCAGTGGTCACTGATTTCAGCGAGGAGCAATGCCTGATTAAAGGTTTAATGTTCAATATGCCAGGATCATGGAAAATCAAGATAAGTCGAGACAATGAAACGGTTCGTATTCTGTCTTTTGATGTTCTTTAGCTCGGCTTTTGGCATTGGCCTTTTTTTGAACTACTCGTATGAAATAACTTCAGATTCTCTTACATTTTCTGAGAGAGAATTGCTAAAGAGTACGATGCTCGATGTTAAGAATCGCGATCACAATAAGAGGAAAGGAAAGCTTCCATTGCAAGTCAAGCTCGGTGAGCAGTTATTTCAAGATCAGGGTTTGAGCAGAAACAAAAATATAAGTTGTGCATCCTGTCATGTACCTCAACACAATTTTCAGGATGTAAATAACCTTTCTGAACACGTTAACGGTTCACCAATCCGAGCATTGAGTCTTCGAGGAGTTTTTGAGCAAGACTGGTATTTTTGGGATGGGCGAGCTGATTCACTGTGGGCTCAAGCTCTGGATGCATTGGTCAATGACCATGATTTATCGGCACAAGAGGTTGTGAAGTATGTTTGTGATACTTATGAATTACAATACCCCTCGGTTCTAAATCACTGTGGGAGAATTAAGTACTCAGAGCAACAAGCGGTTGAAGTTGGCAAAACAATTGGAGCTTATGTTTCGACCATAACTCATTATTGGACTCGTTTTGATGAGTATGTCTATAGGCGCTTTATTGCAACTGAGGAGAGTAATGATGTGCTCACGGCTGATGAGCTTGCGGGAATGAACTTGTTTTTTGATTCTGAAAAAACTGGGTGTATTGATTGCCATAGCGGATCACGATTTACTAATGGAGGCTTTTTCGCCATTGGCACTGGGAGAGATGAACAACATGATCGCATTGCTGGTGTAAAGAAGTATCAGGGTTCCATCTACCAGTGTCAAAACTCGCAGGAACTAGAGCATTGTGATCACGCTCTATACGCGAGGTTTAAAGGCTCAGATTTAAAAGGAGCATTTAAAGTTCCTTCACTGCGAAATTTAGCAGATAGCCCATCTTTTATGCACGATGGCCGATTCAAAAGCTTGGAAGAAGTTATCGATTTTTATATTAACCCTTACGAATACCCTTTAGAGCATACAGATGTGGCGCCGCTGAGGCTGTTCCCACATCAAAGAGAACAATTAATTTTATTTTTAAAGGCCCTAAATGATGAATATACTCCCCCATCAAATTCCAAGTAAATATAAATGGTTTATCCTATTATTTTATTTATTACCGCCATCGACGTCATTCGCTCATGTCCAATGGTTTGTCTCTCCAGAAGAGATGAAACAGGTTTCATTTGCTTGGGACTGGGTATATTACAGTATTACTTTACTGGTCTGCAGCTGTGCTTTACTTGGTGTTCTTATCACTCGTTACAGTAATAGGTTAGGTGGTGCGGCCAATCGACTTATTGCAAAGCCAGCCAATTGTAATCGAACTATGTATTCAGGAGTATTTTCTAGTCTGACAGTGCTATTTTTCTTACTATTAGTTGTTAAAGGTGGTTTTATAGCACCTAACATCAATCTTCCGAGTGAATGGATAACCACAGGAGTGATTTTACAAGGTTTAATAGTGTTGTCTGCATGCATCAGTATTTCATTTTCAGGATTGATTATTCTTCTGACTACAGGGTTTATGGCTCTGCATATTCCAACAGCAATTACTATCAACTACTTACTTGAATTTATCGCTGTAGGTATGTTTATGTTGTTGACTGGTCAATATGTCTCCAAAAATGATCAGAAAGTAGTGGAATTACTAAATCTAGACAGTGAGCGAATGTGGGCGCTGGCGGTTGTAATTCTGCGAATTGGGGTCGGATTTCAGCTGGCCATTTTGGCGTATACAGAAAAGCTAGCCTATCCGGGGTTAGCACTTGTCTTTATCGAGATGTTCCCATTTTATAATTTCTTCCCAAGCATTGGACTGAGCGTGGTTTCAGATCTCCACTTCGTGTACTTTATCGGGTTATGTGAGTTACTGCTAGGACTACTACTGGCGTTTGGTTTTGCTAATCGTCTAGTTATGGTAATGCTGGCTTTTGCCTTCGTTACGACTTCTCTTATCCATGGAGCTCATGAGATTGAAGGACATTTACCTATCTTCGCCGCTGCATTTGTATTGCTGCTTGAGTTATACAATCGACCGAAAGCGTTAAGATGTAGGCTAGCTATAGGTCTCCATAGCAAGTGATCTACTCGATACCACATCAAGTGTGTGTTCCATTGAGATGGTTTCAATTTTATTAGTTGAAGGAAGGCTTGTAATTCCTCTTGAAACCTCTCCTCCCTGCTTACTTTGGTAGTATTGAGATATTTCTTCAGTTAGAGGAATATCTTGATATCCCTATCGGTGTTAACCCCTTTGAGGACCTACGATTCCTTATCTGGGCGAACTTTAGGAGATGTCGAAGTACAGATTCCCAAAGCTCGTGAACGCTGAGATAATGGGGTCAAATTTTATGGCAACTTGATACCACTGTATCTCAAGTGTATCTCAAGCGAACAAAGAGTGTTGCAACACTGCTCCCTTATACTATATCTACAGGCGATATGCTGCCGCTTTTGAGTAAGGATGCGAAAGGCCTATCATGTCGTCTTAAAGAGAGTGCTGGTATGCTGAATACAAACAGTGGTGTAAGCGTGCTCTCAGCTGGCGTCGCTATGTTTACCCCTTTCTTTATGCAACACGTTGACCGCTTTCAACAAATGTTAATTTAGTTCCCAATATTCACTTCTCTTCTTCTAAAAAAGTGCCAGAGAACAACTCTGGCACTTCAAAGCTAAAACGTTAAACTTTAAGGATCTGAGACGCAGGATACGTAGACCGGATAGCTCGGATTGCCAGTGTAGATCTTACCAAGACTGAGGTCTACGATGTAATAGTTAGAACCATCAGGTGTCACCGTCCAATAGCGGTTGTAGGTCGGCCAACCACGCGCGTGAAACATATTACCGTTCGTGCCGTACAGCTCTGCTTTTAATTCGTCTTTTTCTGATAAGCGCCAGTTAGTACGGCCCGCTAAATTTTTCGTGTTATATTCCGCACATAAGTCATTAGCACTGTCCCAATTAAATAGATAAAAATCTCCAACCGGCCCGAAGGCACCATTTTCAGTATAAATATCATCAGCTATGTGACCCGCTCCAATACTGTCTAAATAGGCCACTGACGGATTACTGGTGAACAGTTTCCCACCCCCGTTATCAAGCACATCCAAGCACGCATCGGCTAGGTCATCCGGTGCTATGCACGTAGGGAAATGAGCCGCCAGCGTTACTTCAATATCGACCGTATCCGTTTGAACGACTCCACCTTCCTCGTAACTAACAGTAATCGTCGTCGTTCCGGTAGTAGTGCCCGCAGTCGGTACATTATCAGTAAAGGTCACATAGCTATTCGGGTCATCAAACTCAGTCGTAGGTGATGTAGATACATCTAACGTACTCATGTCTGAGTAAGTGGCAGTGACAACCAATGCCTGACCGTCTGTGCTTTCCTCAATTTGTTGATTATCAGGCGTTACCTCGATGCTGGTCAGCGTGACATTTGAGTTAACGGTGACTTGCGCTTGAGTGCTGTAATGCCCATTAATCTCTGCTGTAGCAGTATCACTCCCCGCCGTTACTCCTTGAACAATACTCTGTCCTAGGTATTGAGCATACCCATTGGTGAAGGCAATACCATCCACATAACGAGACGCATCAAGCACAGTCGTGTCCGATAAAGACACCGTTGCATCAATAGAAGTATACGCCCCCTCATTCACCGTGATGTCTTGCAGTGTAAAAGTACTCCAATCAATGGTCGCCTGACTCACCGTCAGTTTCGCCGGTGTCACCGGCACTGATGTGCTCGGTAAGGTGGCTGTGATGCTTGTCTCACCCGGGGCAATTGTCGTTGCCACCCCTGTACTGATGTCGATGGTCGCCACATTGGTTTGGCTACTGCTCCACTCCACCGCCGTCGTCACATCCATCGTGCTGTTATCTAGCATGTGAGCCGTCGCCGTGAAAGCTTCGTCCATACCTTTCGCCGTGGTCACTGCTGCTGGTGTAATCACAATGTGACTGATACCCAGAGTGTTACTCACTGACACCGTTGACGCTGGTGAGGTGTGCGTTCCAATCGTCGCTGTAATGTTCGCATCTGTTGTGGTTGTCGCCAGCGCCGTCGCAAGACCTGTATTATCAATGTCAACGTTGGAAGGCTGGTCGCTCACCCATGTCACGATACGCGTACCATCAATTAAATCCCCCGTCGTTAACGTCAACTCTGCCGTAAAGGCCTGAGACTCATGTAAGTCCAAAGCGGCGCTTGCAGGGGTGATGGTCACGCCAGTGATTTGAGCGTTGATAACATGCACGGTCATTGGTGCACTTTCGATACCGCTTACCGAGTCTTTTGCTGTGATGTGCGCCGTGCCTGGTGCGACCACAGAGATAAGTCCATCAGCAACCGTGGCCACCGCTGGGTTATCTGAGGACCAGTCGTAATTGGCAAAGTCTAACGTATCGTCTGAGCTGCCATCACTGTAATAGCCCGTTAGGTCCGTCACCAGTGTATCAGGCGTGCCCATCGGTAGAACCAGAGACAGAGGGTCAATGACTAACCCTTCCAAAGCTGGGTTGACCACCGTCAGGCTCGCAGTGCTTTCCACACCATTTAAGCTTGCCTTGATGGTCGCAGAGCCTGGACTGAGCGCCTCAAATATTGCACCATTGCCGGCGGCTGTGTTGTCCGCCACAGACGGAGTGTCCGATGACCACATTGCTAGGCTAGTGATGTCGTGCGTAGATTGGTCGTCTAAGGTTGCTATCGCCTGGAACAGTGCTTGGTTACCCTTTGCCACATCTTGCTGTGAAGGCAGTTGTGTTACAGCAATCGACTGAATGCTGGTTAGGGAGCCTTCAACTTGAACTTTAGCTTTACTCAGGATGGGGGTACCTCCTCCTACCGACGTGCTGCCCGCCACGGTATCAGTACCTGAAGCCACTGCTTCAGCCGTCTTACCACTGAACGATACAACACTGCCACCACTGCTTGAGGTAAATAGCGTTTGGTTCGTGACATCTTGAGTCGTCCCGTCTGAATAGTGGCCTTGAGTCGTATAGTCGTGCGTTGCACCGACAGGAAAGCTGTAAAGAGCCGGTGCAATGGTGACGTAATCGAGAGTCGCCCCCGTCACTTCGACTACAGTGGTATCACTCTGCCCACCTAAAGTCGCAGTAATGTCAGTCGTGCCAACCGCCAGTGTCGTCAGTTCACCCGCTGTCGTGCCATGAGAATCAATCTCAGCCGTAGCAGGAGTACTCGATTCCCACGTTACCATGCTGGTTACATCATAGGTATTACCATCCGACAACACCGCATTGGCCGCAAACTTCTCACTCAAACCCAAGGGAATGGACACCGGATTGGCGGATGGACTAGTAATGGTCACCGACTGAACATCAAAAGTGTCGGTTGTGACTGTGACACTGGCGGTCCCCTCTAAACCCGTGCCGGAATGTAAGCCACGAATCACGGTATTACCCACACTCAGAGCCGTCACGATGCCAGTCGCATCGTCGACCATCGCAACACTTCCATCATCGGTTGTCCAAGTGATTTCATCGTGTGGAATAGACGCGGTGGAGTTATCTGACATCACCGCAATAGCTTGTGCACTTTCCGTTAAACCCGCGGGCAGTGTCATAACACTTGGAGAGATACGAATCGCATTAATACTGGCCGATTGAACATTGACGGTCGTCGCCGGACTAACTAAAGCATTGAACGTGGCCGTGATGTCCGCACTGGTGCCTTCAGACAACCCCTGAACCACACCAGCGTCCCCAATTACCACGTTATTCTCATTCGAACTGGCCCAATCAACACTTAATGTTGCATCCATCGAATGGGCAGAGCCACCGCTATCCGTATAATGCAAAAGCGCACGGAAAGGCAGTCGACTCCCTTTCACTATGTCGACCGATGCATTTGGATAAATCTCAAGGCTTGTGACTAACACATTCGCGTGTGATGTTACGTCAGCCGTATCTGTCATTGGCATAGGGAGTGCTGGAGAGAAATATTTCGCTTCAACTTGGGAGTTAGCCGAGTTAATCGCTTTAAGGACACCATTTTCATTGATACTAAAAGCTTGAGTATCTTGGACCTGCCAAGTCACGTGGTCCGTCACCTCTACCCGAGCCGGCACCCCGTCAATGTTATAATGCAATGACGCCATGTATGGGTATTCCATCCCCACAGGAATATCCAAATTTGAAGGCGTGACTTCCAGTCCAATAATGGTTCCATCAGAGATGTGTACCTCCACCGAGTCACTGAAATCCTGATACGTTGCAGTGACGGTTACCACCCCCGAAGCCAGAGCCTCAAGAGTCCCTTGGGCATTGACCGTCGCTAAGTTAGGATTGTCGACTTGCCAATCCACTTGGTCTGAGAGGTTCATGCTGGCTCCTTCGGTATCAAAATACGCGGTCGCCGTGAGTGATTGTTTCACCCCAGGGATCACATGACCATAACGAGCTGTGACATCCAGTTCAGTCATGGTGGTGATGTCAGGGTTTCCACCTTGGTCGGAGAGAGTGGGGTTACTCTCTCCGCCACAGGCAGCGATGAGTAAAGCGAGGGCTATAGATAGCCAACGTTTGAGCATGAGAAGTTCTCCTTCTATGATGGGGGAAGTTACGTACTTAATGCGTGACTTCACCTGAATACTTAAATATGCCTAAGACGGGGGGACGTTACATGGAACAACTTAGCAAATAGAATGAAGAAAAACCTAAACCCCCAATCTACGTAATATGAATGAACCTAAAAGATAATGAGTTAACTTGAAGTGTTATTGATGTTTTTTTAGGCGGCGACCTTAGGGGGATGTATCATATTAATTACGTATAAATATAAAATATTGCAGTAATTAGTGTTAGAACAAGCAGGCTGGTTTGTGGTTGACGCTTGCTAACTATTAATGCTAAAGGCATTGAGTCATATTATTTTGGTATGCTTCCAAACCTCGTTGGTGGAAAAGTAGAGAGGTGCTCTATAGGAGGTCCAGTTAGTTGATAAAACTCCCTAATTCCAAAAGTTTTTGCATCACTGCAGACTAGAATACACTTCTGGCTTTGTAAACACGCATGCAAAAACTATTATAAGTTGAGTAATTATTTATCATCTAAGACTACGCCAATGAAACAGATCTTCCTTTGACATTGGTTTAGCCAGCCAAAAGCCTTGCTGAAGGTTTACAGCTTTTTCCGATAGGTAAGTTGATTGTTTCTGGGTTTCTATACCTTCTGCGATCACCTGTAGCTGAAGATTAAATGCGAAGTTAATGATTTCATCAAGTACGCTCTTTAGCGCTTTGCTAGAATCAATGCTCGCAATGAACATCTGATCTATTTTTAGTACATCAAAAGGCAGTTCCTGCAGGTAACTAAAACCACCATATCCGGTACCTGCGTCATCCAGTTTAAACTCTACACCTTGCTTTTTTAAGCGGCACATATGGGCTCTTGCAAGACGGAGATCTTCTATCGGTGAGCGTTCTGTTATTTCAAAGCTTAACCAACCAGCCTTAGGGTTATAACAGTCAAGTAATACTTCAATATCTAGAATGAAATCAGTATTAACAAGTAATTTTGGGGGAAGGTTTATACTAATAGACTCTAGATCTAGGTCTTTATGATCAGCAAACGCTTGATGGATTAAACTAAGAGTCACATCATAGATCAAAAGAGAAGATTCAAGAAAGGGGATAAACTCAATGGGTGGAATGAGCTCTCCTTTCTTCTTCCATCGAATCAATAGCTCCCAATTAACAACACGTTGTGACGAAATATCAATAACGGGTTGGTAAAAAGGAATAAACTGATGATGTTTAAGAGCGTATTTCATTTGGGCATGACGACTCTGAAGGGTTAACCCCCATATTGCTTTTGTTGTAATAAACAGTCCCCATAACGCCAATACGACAATACCGTATAACCGCAGTGTCCAATTTTCTAATTGCTCCTTAAAAGCAGGATCTATGTGTACAGACAAGTAAAGCCCAGTACTAGGCAACTTTGTCTCAAAATGTTGATCCCCACTCACAGGCTCTCCAAATTGATAGACCACAGATCTTCCTTTCTCTAATGAAAACGATAAATTAAAGCAAACATTGCATATTTCATTGAAGGCAGCATAAAGAAGCCTAAAATCCGGTTCTACAAACAACCAATGATCGTCTACTTGTTTTAGCCACGCTAGTGAACGATGTTCGTCACTCTCCAACATCGCAAAATAGATTTGATCTGCTAAATATACTTTATGTTTAATTACGACTACTTCATCAGAGTTATTGTGTGATGAACAAGTACCGTTAGAGCCAAACCATCCCGCCTGACTTATATAAGTGGATTGTAACATATAGTCATAGAATTGCTGTTGTTTCGCCAAAGTACAATTTTTTCGTTCATCAGTTTGGAGAATATTAAATACAGTTATGATAGACTGCAAACGGTGTTTATCTTCTGATTGAAGCCGAGTAATAAGGTCTTGCGTTAAACTGACTTTAATAAATGAGCTTAACATCGGATACAGCAGCATTGCTATTAACACAATCATAATTGTTGAAGGTATAATGTCTTTTAAAAATGTACGCATACCGTAAGCCCCTTAAGAGACTTGAGAAAATTCATTATATTAGATATCAATAGTATAACATACATTGAACTTTAACCTCTGAGAAGTTCTAACCTGCGGCTATCTCAGACTTCACAAAAAAGGCTTAACCCATGCTGTACATTGGCCATTTACTGTGGTCGTGTTTAACAGCACGACAACCAACTCTATCTAGCCATCAATGATATTGACCAAACGAAAACTAAAGCGATATTGCCACAGGCAAATGGTATCTGCGAGCGCTTCAACAATTATCGTACTCATCAAGGAAAAGCGTGCTGTGGCAGAAAGATTATAGAAACATTAGAGGATGGGAAATCAATCTGGGTTGAAAAGAATCTAGCCCAGATATAACCTGACAGGAACCGAGCCGAAAAGTGGGTAACTGTCAGATCAGGTCTAAATTAGTACAGCTTAGATACCCAAGAGCACAGTGCCTTATCGTCCGATGACCCGTCCTGATATGGGTTGACACTTTTAGTTAAAACGCTTGACGAACTTCATTGGGCGTTTTGTAGTTTAGACTGGTGTGTGGCCTCTGAGTTTTAATGACTCGCAAGCGTTTTCTTAGCTTCTGTAACGGCCAACTATATTTGGAGACAGCTTTAGGCAGTTTTAAGTAATTCCATCTCATATTGTACTGGGGAGATGTTACCCAGTTTGTAAGGTCGTCGCTTTTGATTATAAAACGGTTCGATGTAGTCAATTATGTCAGCAATCGCTTGTTGTCGAGTTTCGTACCCACGGTAGTTTACTCGCTCCGATTTCAAGCTTCTAAAAAATCGTTCGGTCACAGCATTGTCCAAGCAATTGCCCACCCGACTCATGCTTACCTCAATACCAAATTCTTTTAGTGAGCCTTGGTAAGATTCACTGGTATATTGACCCCCTTGATCTGAATGAAATACCACGCTGTCACAACCTTTCCGCTTCTGTACTACCAAGCGCAGTGCGCGAGTCGTTAGCTCACTATTAGGCTTATCGGAAAACGCCCAGCTAATAATACGGCGTGAACATAAATCCATAATAACTGCGAGATAGAGCCAAGCTTGTTGTGTCTGAATATAGGTAATGTCACCAGCCCAATATTAGTTAAGTCTATCAGGGTTAAACTGGCGATTAAGCTTATTCGGGGCGATAATTGATGCCTTTCCACCCGTTGGATAGTTATGCTGCTTTGGTCGCTTCGTAACTAAACCAAGTTGTTTCATCACACCTCTCAATTGAACACTCTCAGTATCAATAACTTTGGGCTTTAACCGATAGTAAAATGAGCTAGCAGCAAGAGCTAAGCATCGGCAAATCTGTTGTATCGGGTAGTCTAACTTCTTTAGATTTACCGCAATTACTTGTTTTTGTTCAATTCCATTGCGAAGAAGGCCGAAGTTTTTTTAACAGCTCATTATCACTTTTAAGCTGCTTGAACTGTTTTTCTAACTCTTGAATTCGCAGTTGTTCAGCAGTCAGTGCGTTACCCAACGTTGAATTGAAGACAAACTGACGCAGCCTCCTCCTTATGTTTGTAACCATGAATGTTCACGAATTCAGCACACTCACGTTTAAATTCGGGAGTAATGTTTCTTGGCATATATAACCTCATTTAATCGAATGAAATCATACCTCTAAAAAGGTCTCCAATTTAAGTCTACCGTTACAGGGCTTAGGTATAGGTAGAAGACGCGCCTTTTTAAACCATAACGATGCCACTGCACTATCAACTGAAAATGCGTCACAAAATAATCAATAAGGCTAAATAACCTAGATAGAGTAAAAAAAGTGGTAGAGTTATTACGTTATATGTCAACCCATATGACTGACTTACGTTGTTATATATTTCCCGCTACGTTAAGTAGCTTGGGCTTCATCTTTCGCTCTACTGAGTTGCCTACCCCCTGACCGATCTGTTTTCTGTCAGGCGGGAGGGCTTTTTTTGCTGAAGCCTTATTTACTGTCCATGTACCGTCCTAAATAAGGTTGACACATGTTCCAACATGAAATTGGAGAGTGTCATGAAATCAATGAGTAAACGAACCCAACGAGATTATTCTCTTGCTTTTAAATTGACGGTTGTCGACCAAGTAGAAAAAGGTGAAATGACCTACAAACAAGCCCAAGAGCGATATGGGATCCAAGGTCGGTCTACTGTCTTAGTTTGGCTTCGCAAGCACGGTCAGCTAAATTGGTCTAAAGGAATAGAGAAACCAAACACAGTAGGTCATGGTATGCCTGATTCTCCCTCTTCTTCAAACGCCTGAACAACGGATAAAAGAACTCGAGCAACAACTTGAGGAAACTCAACTCAAAGCCGAGTTATTAAGGAAAAAACGGTCGAAAGGCTCACAGTAACTAAAGCTTGTCACTTCATTGGCATTACTCGGCAGGCGTTTTACAAACGCTGTGCACTAGAGCTTCAGCAACCCCAAAAAAGAGCAGTCTGTCATTGACTTCGTCAACGAGCAAAGGATACGGCATCCTCGCTTGGGAACTCGAAAGCTCAAGTATTTACTCGGTCAAAATAACATTGTATAGGACGAGACCGTTTGTTTTTATTGCTAAAACAGCATCGCCTATTGGTCTTCAACCGTAGGGCTTATCATCGAACAACAAACAGCCATCATCGGTTTCACTGCCATCCAAACCGAATCAAAAAGGGCATGGTTCCAAATAAACCGGAGCAGCTGTGGGTCGCTGATATTACTTACTTGGCAACGCGAGTGGGCAATACCTATCTCAGCTTAATCACTGACGCCTACTCGAGGAAGATAGTTGGTTATCATCTCAATGATAACATGAAGACGCAAGCCGTTAAGAGCGCGTTCCTGAAGGCTTTGAAAAATCGACGATATGAGGGTGAGCTTATCCATCACTCAGATCGAGGTATTCAATACTGCTCTGAGGAATATCAGTCATTACACAGAAAATATCATGTGACATGCTCAATGACTGATGGATACGACTGCTATCAAAATGCTCTAGCGGAAAGAGTCAATGGCATTTTAAAGATGGAGTACTTGCTGACTAAGCCGAACGACTTGAATGAAGCTAAGAAAATGGTTGCCGAGTCGGTGAAGCTCTATAATGAACAGAGGCCACACACCGCTCTAAACTACAAAACGCCCGATGAAGTTCATCGAGCGTTTTAACTAAAAGTATCAACCCATATCAGAACGGGTCACCACTTTGAAAAAACTCAATACCTGCTTTAAGGCCTCTGTTTGTTTCGATATGATATTGTTAGCCGCTTGAGTTTGCTCAGCACTGTCTAGGTTGTGTTTGACTGTATCGTTTATCCCGCTAATCCGCTCTGTAATATCTTGTGTGACCGCTCGCTGCTCTTCTGAAGCCGTTGATACCTGAGCATTCATCCCTGAAATATGGGTGACTTGCTCACGAATGTCCCGAAAGGCTTGTGATACAGCGTTCATCATTTGTTGGGAACGCTGAACTAACGTGGTATTGGAGGCCATATATTCATCTGCTTTTTGAGATTGAGATTGCAAACGAGAAATGATGTTTTGAATATCCACCGTCGATGCTTGGGTGCGCTGAGCTAAAGAGCGGACTTCATCAGCCACTACGGCAAAACCTCGCCCGTGCTCCCCTGCGCGAGCGGCTTCAATAGCCGCATTCAACGCCAGCAAATTGGTTTGCTCTGAGATAGAATTAATCACTTCTACGACTGAGTTAATTTCTTCCGAGTGAGTACGTAGCTCATTCACGATAATGGCGGATTCGGCAATCGCATGGCTAACATCATTATTGATTTGCTCGGCTTCACTGAGTACTTGGGCACCTTTGTCCACCACCGACATCGTCGTCTGTGCCATCTCATCAGCTTGAAGGGCACTTTCTGACACACCGGAGGCTGTGGAAGATAACTCTGTCGCTGCCGTTGCCACTTGTTCAACATCGCGAAAACCCTGATGTGCATTTTCTGTCGCGTCTTTGATCAATCGTTCAATCGTGGCTTGCTGATCAAGTAATCCCGTCATCTGTTCCCCAGAATCATGAACAATGACGGCAATACTTTGCTGCAGTGTGCTTAGAGAGTATCGAACCTCATCCAGTTCATTATGACTTCTTGTTACATCAAACGCTTCGAATTCCCCTCGAGACATACGCTCTAAGATGGACACGAACACCGGCAAGGTTCTCAATTCGCGTTTCACAACGATAAATACGGTCAGTATCAATAAGCCACCAACAACAACAAATAAGGTCATTAACCCGACAATGAGACTTTGATTCATTTCTTCCGCCGGGCTCTGGTTAGTCCAAGCAAATAAATCATAACTGTCAGTTAAGGCTTGTTTTGATACGGTATAAGGGGTGCCTGTATCAGGCAAACGGTAAAAATAGGGGGTTGAGGTCAACTCACGGAAGGTAGGACGAAGAGTGTAAATGTTCTTGTTTATCCAACCCAGCTCTCGTGTCGCCTTATCGGCCATCACAATCTCCCCGTCTTTCATGGCTATCGCAAACTCAACACCAAAATCAGGCATCATTTCTGACAAAGTGACATCAACCCCAAACACACCTATCAACTCGCCTTGACGACGAATGGGAGCAGAGACTGAAATAACACGTTGACCAGTATTACTGATATAAGGTGCAGAGACAAAGCTATCGTGCCCTTGCTCAGCAATCGCTAAAAACCACTCTCGTTGCTTTTCTCTGACATTGAACCCTTGAACCCATCCCTTAGAAAGAGCACTGAAAGGGCGCCCTTGGTTCGTCGCAAAATACACATCAATAAAGGCCGGGTTCGCTGATAATACTCGGTCAAGGACTCGGAGTAATCTGGCTTCATCATTGTGTTTATTGAGACTAGAGTAAGGAAGAAGAAAGGCAAATTGCTTCACCATGGATTGAGTGTCAACGAGATTGGATTCAAAGGTTCGTGAGACGACGCTCACCACCTCATCATTGTTGGTCTGGATGTTACGCCATTTCCAGTTATCTAGGTAGTGGTTAGCAGCCCAAATGGCCAAGAGCGACACCCCTAACACGACCAGCAGAAAAGAGAGTGATATTTTCTTTAACATTCTTTACCTCATTTTTTATTATTAACCATAGAAGTCGTAAGCCAGAATGCCAACATTCATACACACGAAGTCTAATAATAGCTTCCTTGCTTCGTTCGATATAAACACCTTGGATAAATGACAATGTGCGTGACCCTATAGCCCAAATATAAGCCCATCTGAAATGGTCTTCGATAGTGACATTAAGTCACGGTTAGAAATGTATCTCCCGGCTTAGCAGGGGCTCTATACAAAGGTATCCACCGGCATAGCCGGTGGTTTTTCATATGCACATATAAGGCTCTCATACTGGTAGCGCCCTAGCAGGCGCACAGTGATCTGACATGTGCATATGACTATTTTTCTGCGGCCGGTAAACGAGCTAACTGAATACGGGGTCGACCACTGCTCTCCCATTTTATCCTGCTCTAGTTAGTGCTTTATGTAACTTTGTATCTTGCTGGTATTTTTTCCTACCGTCTCTACATAATATCCTCGACACCAAAACTCTCGCTTCCTAAACTTGAACTTCAAATCTCCAAATCGCTCATAGAGCATCAAGCTACTTTTTCCTTTCAGCTTGATTGGATGTTGTATAATCAGTAGACAACACCATTTGATCTTCAATAGGCACTTTTCTTCCATACCTATCACTCCATGTTTTACCGGTTTCATTCTCGCTGAACGCTCGAAAGTAATAAGTCTGGTTTGAGTCAAGTCCGGAAATGGTGATGGTATTCAGGCCTTCAGAGAGTTCTTCACTATTCATTTGAGCATAATGCGACCAAGCCTCATATTCATAAGGGCTAACGTCGTTTTTACCAGTAATAGATTCCGTGTACGTGAGACTATTTTGAGGTCCATAAAATAATCTAACCAACGTATTATCAGTAACTTGACTAATATCAAACTCGATCTCGATTTTGGTCTCATCAGACACAATATTCGTCGTTTTCAATTTAATATCTAGTGGTATTGAAGCAAAAGTTTCGTCTGTTTTGTCGATGATATGTTCAGGAACATCCTTAGGTTCGGTCAGTGTTAACACATTATTAGTCGTGGAAAAATGAGCTAATCCAGTTTGAGAAAGTGTAAATGCATCACCTTCAGGGGTAATGGACCAAGCTTTCGTCAAAGGAGCTTCCTCACTACCCATTGAGCCAGTTGGTTGCATTCTATCGATAATATGCCATTGGCCATCACTACCGTAGACCCAACCTTTAAATGAAACTGTTCTAGGGATATGACCACTTCTTTCCACATCCGCAGCTCCCGTGACTTTAACAAAAGCGGACGAAACATTGCTGTTAATAGTAGGATTGAGGGTATCACGCGCTCGCCCAAACAGATGCCATTGATGCGAATCATGTTTAAAAAAGTATGAACTGAATGTGTCGTAATACTTTGGTGAACCAGATATAGCGCCTTCTACGCCTTGTTGCAAACGATAGCCTAATAATTGGATAGGGTTGGTTTCGCTAGCATAAGGATCCCAATCCCGTATTTTTACTCCAGTGCCTTCATGGCCGTACCACGAGAACCGAGCATCCATTGAGCCTGCTGTTAAAATATGTGGCATATCAATAAAAGGGAGAGGTGTTTCGCTCGAACCAAAGGCCCAAAGACTGAAGTTATAACCTGATGGGACTCGTGTTTCTTTGTCGCGTGTTGAGCCAATATAACCAAAAGGGGTGGATATGGGTGAGTAAGAGTTACCTCCAGTTGTTAATTGCTCGGTTTCAAAGACCCAGAGCAAGCCTTTTTCATTAGATGGTAAGGTTGAGCTTTCAAAACTAGCATGAACGGCTATTGGCCTCCACCTTGCTCTTATCAAGTGACTGTTTTCAATACTACTTCCAGAGAGCATAACTCTTTTTAAGGTGCCAACTTCACCAGCGGAGACATTAATAGCATTGAACGAGAGTTTGTAGTATCCTTCCGTCAATATACCATCATAAGTTATCCTCCACTGTGCATCACTTTCTTCATCATTATTCGTGTGAGTCACGCACGATGTTGAAACTGTATGACCACTCTGTTGCTCAGTAAGAGTTACTTCTATTTCAGAGTTGGAGCTGTCAGTAATTAACGCAACATCGGCCTGAAAAGAGCCAGAGTTGACTACTAAAAATGGCCACATTAAGTTCCCTGTTGTGGAAGCCCAACCGGTTAATGATTGGTAATTTTTATTTTGCGTAAATTCGGCATCTGGAAGTGACGCCCCATCGCCTTGATCATCCGTGGATCGGAACCCTTCTTGTTGATCAAAAAAACGTTATTTGGATTTAGTTTTAAATAATTATTAGGGGTTTGCTGTGTATTAAAATAGGCCCCAGCATGAATGCCATCGACGTTGACAACATTTAGAGGTGAATAGTATTGCGCATCATTGTTAACGGCCTCAGAGCCCACAGTTAACTTACAGATTAAAGCAGCTTGGGAGTGAGAGGCTACCAAGAACGATACATAGAGAGAGTGTTTTCTTTTATTCATTTACTTATTTCCATAATTAATATAAAAAATCCATCGAAATATCAAGCAATTGGACTTACTCCTATCAGAAATAGAATGTAAAATCACGCGCATAATCAAACTCGATCCAAAACCGAGTTACGTGCCATATTTTTAAAGACTCTGCTTACTTTGTTGCTTAAAACTATTGAACTAAAGCACGAAGTTACGACCTGATTGGCTACACCCATTAAACATCGTAGACTCATAACTAAACCTCGTTATCAAGAGACTAACTGGAACCAGTACAATAAGACCCCAATAAATTATTCATCTTTGACTTTTTGGATTGATGAAGAAGCGATAGCCGAGCAGAAGCAAAACAAATAAGTCAAACATGGTAGACCTCGCTGATTCAGCGGTTTATCCCTTACTATCGCACGGGTGGTCAAACGCATTTTCTCTATGCCATCAATTATTACCCTGCTCATAAGCATCTATCTAATAGTCATTTAGTATAACTAAAAAGTGTCTATCAAGTCGGTAGCTATTCAGACGGTACTGCGCGCAGCAACCTCTTTGGAAAGAGGTAAGAACAAGTCACTCACATCCGCTAGAGGATCATCGAGCGCAATAAACACCCCGCAATCTTGGGGCGGGAAAGTCAGCTCGATAATCTAAGTCCCAGCACCCAGCCTTGTCTACCACATCTTTGAAGTTATCAATACCGCTTTCAATAGATGTTAATGGCATACAGGTCGTGTCAAACACATCTGTTGGTGTGCCAACATCAGCCACAGACTTACCAAGTGGGGAAGAAAGACCAGCATGAGGGTGACCCAGTGTTGACTGAAGCTGTTGTAAGCATATCGAACGATTAGTCGCATGAAATCGCATGTGCTCACACAGCCACCATGTCCAGCGTTAATGAGCAAACGTCATATAGACGTGTATTTTTCGTCGGGCAGACCAAGCAGTTTTTCGCTTCACCTTTGCTGCTACGTTCATTCACAGGTTTATACGCTTCATCGCCTGACTAATCAATTTTAATAAACGCGTACTCATGCACCTGATTCTCATGAAAGGTCTTATCCGTCTCGTCATACACATACAACCAACTATTACGTAATTGCCTTAAGGTATACTGACGCTGCATTGAGGAAAATCGACCTTGCCATTGCGTATCGGTCGTGGAGTGGTTGACCTTGTTCATTCATATCATCCAAGGCGTAATGGACGAGGATAACTCCCCACGTCATTACGTCGAAAAGGAAATCGTAGTAGCCCCTGAGGACAGCCTCGACCCAAGCGTCATTGGTTACCTCAAGACTTACCAATAGTGATGAATCTTTGCATTGCATCGGGGAAGGCATCTCTGAGAAGCTCATTTTCATTCCTGCAAATTTTATGTCGTACATGCCATCAGTTACGCGGCGCTGTGCATGAACTTTAGCAGCGATTGAATACGGTTTTATTCCGTAGCGGGGTACGTAGGCCCCGTGCTATCCCACTTCGCATACACACTAAGCAAGCACGAAAAAGGCCTTCTTGACGAGAAGGCCTTGATAAATGTGTGCATCGATATGTTCAGCGTTGATGAAGGGCTAGACCCCATGCACATCTTACTGCATCAAGCCGACTAATGAAAACATAGTGTGATTTTCATCAAGGTAAATCGGCGACACACATGGGTGGACTAGAGATCGTAGCCCCATTGTTATACACGCCCCTGAAACCATCAGGCGTAGCATGGTACACCCCGTGCGCGTGGACAGCGGTGTAAAAATACGCGCCCTGCTTACTTGAGATGCGGTCTATCTCAGCGGAAAATAAGTGATTGTAATGACAAATGTCGCCTGCTGCATTGTCGCACACCCTCCAACGGTTGTCCGCATCGTCGTGCGGCCATCCTGTCGTATCCACGAATCCTGCGTTCGCATCCACCACGAATTGCTCGACATCGCTACGCACCGAAACACGCGCCCCCCAATCCAAACCTCCGAAAGTCAAAGCGCTGCAATAATCAACTAACCCCGTCAAGGTGCTAACCGCTGCCCTAGAAACCCCTGATGGATCATTCGCACTCGCCTCGTACGGTACGCCCATCTGGTCGGCTTGGATAACAGTCAATGGACACGCCACTGCAGTCCCGTTGGAAAGGACGACGTAATTGTTACCGTTTGTCTGGCAGTTATTTGGCGGAGCAGAGCCCCACACATGCGCGGCGACCCGAACGGTATGCCCGCCGTAGGTGGCCTCAATCCATCCCGTGCCGGTTGAATCCGAAATCGTGTTGCCTGCCGTGGCAACGCCCGTCGCTGGGTCGAACGCCGTAATGTAAGTGCCATCCACAGTGAACGTGGCTGAAGGGTCTGACGTGACGTCAATAGGAGTTTGAGGGTCTGCTGCGTCATACGCGC
>NZ_JAKEUT010000024.1:0-24200 GCF_022398025.1 Vibrio sp. Isolate25 | reverse complement strand
CGTCGACGGATAGTCGCTTTATCGGACAGTGAGGCTGCTTTAGCTACCCACGCATCGGGAATGTGTTCAGAAAAGGTGGTGAGTTGGGCAACATCAACAGGGTTTTCTTCAAGGAAGTCGGCAAAGAAGTGTTGAATAGACATAAAAAAATCGGAAACCTATAAACAGATTTCCGATTGTCTCTCATCAGAAGGATCGGTCAACCGATCCTTATCTGATCTACATTGCGCCAATTGGCGGGTTTTTTTATTTTTTTAATCAACGAATTAGCGATTGATAATAGCGTTTAGTGTTGCGCTTGGGCGCATCAGAGTTGATGCTTTCTCAAACTCAGGAGCATAGTAACCACCCAGTTCACCAGCAACACCTTGTGCCCCATTAAGCTCAGCGACAATAGTATCTTCGTTAGAAGACAATGCTTCGGCTATAGGAGCAAATTCTGCTGCCAAGTCTGCATCTGTTGTTTGTGATGCGAGAGCTTGCGCCCAGTAGGTCGCTAGGTAGTAATGACTACCGCGGTTATCTAACTCACCCACTTTACGCGAAGGAGACTTGTTGTTATCTAAGAACTCACCTGTTGCCTTGTCTAGTGCATCTGCCAATACTTGAGCTTTCGCATTACCAGTAACAGTGCTTAGGTGCTCTAGAGACGCCGCGAGCGCTAGGAATTCACCCAAAGAATCCCAACGTAGGTGGTTCTCTTTCTCAACCTGTTGAACGTGCTTAGGCGCAGAACCACCCGCTCCAGTTTCAAACAGACCGCCACCATTCATCAGTGGCACGATTGAGAGCATTTTGGCTGACGTGCCAAGCTCTAGAATCGGGAATAAATCCGTTAAGTAGTCACGCAATACGTTACCTGTAACAGAAATCGTATCCTTACCTTCTTTGATACGCTCTAGAGAGAACTTACATGCATCGAGTGGTGCTAGGATCTTGATTTCTAGACCTGATGTATCGTGGTTAGGCAGGTAAGCTTTCACCTTCTTGATCAGCTGAGCATCATGTGCTCGATTTTCGTCTAGCCAGAATACTGCAGGAACACCCGTTGCGCGAGCACGTGTTACCGCCAGTTTCACCCAGTCTTGAATCGGTGCGTCTTTCACCTGACACATACGGAAGATATCGCCTTCTTCCACAGCTTGCTCAAGCAATACTGCTCCAGCAGTGTCAACCACTCGAACTGTACCCGCTTGGTCAAGAATGAAAGTCTTATCGTGCGAACCGTATTCTTCCGCTTTTTGAGCCATTAGGCCTACGTTTGGCACGCTACCCATGGTCGTTGGATCAAACGCTCCATGTTCTTTACAGAAATCAATCACCGCTTGATAAATGCTTGCGTAGCTACGATCAGGGATCATCGCTTTGGTGTCTTTCTGCTTACCATCTGGGCCCCACATTTGTCCTGAAGAACGCAGCATAGCAGGCATAGAAGCATCAACAATGATATCGCTTGGCACATGAAGGTTAGTGATTCCACGATCAGAGTCAACCATTGCTAGTGGCGGTTGAGTTTCGTACACAGCCTGTAGTGCCGTTTCGATTTCTTCTTTTTGAGCTGCAGGTAGAGAGGCGATCTTAGCGTAAACATCACCAATACCGTTGTTTACATCAACACCCAATTGTTCAAATACGTCACCGTACTTAGCAAATACGTCTTTGTAGTAAACCTTAACAGCATGGCCAAAAATCACTGGGTCCGACACTTTCATCATGGTTGCTTTCATGTGCAGCGATAAAAGAACGTCTTTCTCTTTTGCGTCAGCAATTTCTTTTTCAAAGAAATCAACTAGCGCTTTTTTCTTCATTACTGCGCAATCTATGATTTCCTGATCTTGCAGAGCAAATGGTGCTTTCAGCTCTTTCACAGAACCATCAGCAGCAGCAAATTCGATTTTAACTTCGGTCGCACCATCCACCGTGTGAGACTTTTCACTACCAAAGAAATCACTATCTGACATGCTTGATACATGCGACTTAGAGTCTTTCGACCATGCGCCCATTGAATGTGGATTTTTCTTGGCGTAATTCTTAACTGACTGAGGGGCACGACGATCTGAGTTACCTTCACGTAGTACAGGGTTTACTGCACTGCCTTTAATTTTGTCGTAAGTCGCTTTAATAGCTTCTTCTTCATAAGTGCTTGGCTCTTCAGGGTAGTTAGGCAGATTGTAGCCTTTGTCCTGAAGTTCTTTGATTGCTGCTTTAAGCTGTGGGATAGAAGCAGAAATATTCGGCAATTTAATGATGTTAGCCTCTGGCGTCTTTGCCAGCTCACCCAGCTCCGATAGAGCGTCACCAATGCGTTGTTCTTCAGTCAAATGCTCTGGGAAGTTTGCAATAATACGCCCAGCTAGAGAGATATCACGAGTATCAACATCAATACCAGATGAAGCCGTGAAAGACTGAATGATTGGTAGCAGTGAATACGTTGCTAGTGCAGGAGCTTCATCAGTGATGGTGTAAATAATTGTAGGTTTTTCTGTAGGCATGAAATTTCCCTATTGTTCTTACAAAGTCCGTCGGATGAACGGCTTTGGGTTGTGTGTCCGCTAACAAGTTTGATTTGTCATCCCCTCACTTGTTGCGATTTTATTGTCTCTTTTGTTTTTTCCTTACGTTTTTTGTTTGAAGCGTAAGATCCATGAGAACTGTACTTTTATAATTAAACAAAATCGGAGGAATAGTCTATTATCTTGTGCACCAATCCTGTTTTCGGGCGCGCACATCATAGCCTAAAATGGGTGGCTTTGAAAATTTTCGCCCACACTTCGTTTACATTTTTGCAAGGTAGTTAACATGTCAACACGCTCACGCCGTGAGTCCTCCTCGCCCTCTTCACGTTCACATAAGCCCGGTTTTAAACGCCCAGCTTCGACCTATAAAACCAAACATCATTCATCAAAGAACCGTAAAAAGCCGGCGAGTACTAAGCCTAAAATAGCCCCTGAAGATCGCAAGGTGATCGTGTTTAATAAACCTTTCGATACTTTGAGCCAATTTACTGATGGCGAAGGCCGAAAAACACTCGCTGACTTTATCCCAGTAAAAGATGTCTATGCCGCTGGAAGATTAGACAGAGATAGCGAAGGCCTAATGGTACTGACTAATGATGGCATACTGCAGGCCAAGCTGACTCAACCAAAATCTAAGTCACCGAAAACGTATTGGGTGCAAGTTGACGGCGCACCATCAGAGTCTGATCTCGATAAGTTGAGGAAGGGTGTTGAGCTTAAAGATGGCATGACTCTACCAGCAAAAGTTGAAGTGATGGCAGAGCCCAGTGTATGGGAACGTAACCCTCCTGTTCGCTTTAGGGCCAATATTCCGACCACTTGGCTGGCAATCACCATTATCGAAGGAAGAAACCGTCAGGTTCGCCGCATGACCGCTAATATTGGCTTCCCAACCCTACGTCTAATTCGATATTCAATGGGCGATATTAAGCTAGGTGAATTACAGCCAGGTGAATGGAAAGAAATCCTGATCTAATTGCAGCCACTGTGACTCCGAACATACAAAAACGGCGCTTCAATTGAAGCGCCGTTTACATTCACTATCAGCGAAAAGCTTATTCTGCGTCTTTCTCTTTTGCAGCCGTTACTGCAATCGCAAGCTCTTCCAGTGCTGCTGGGTTTGCAACACTTGGTGCATCGGTAAGTAGACACGCCGCCGCTGTTGTTTTAGGGAACGCGATAACGTCACGGATGTTCTCTGTACCACATAACAGCATAACCAGACGGTCTAGACCGAATGCAAGCCCTGCATGAGGAGGCGTACCGAATTTCAGAGCGTCCAGTAGGAAGCCAAATTTAAGCTGCTGTTCCTCTGCATCGATACCAAGAATATCAAACACCGCTGCCTGCATTTCTGCGTTGTGAATACGAACAGAGCCACCACCAACTTCGTAGCCGTTGATAACCATATCGTAAGCATTTGAGTTCGCTGCTGCTGGGTTTGCTTTCAATTCTTCAGCATTCACACCTAATGGAGAAGTGAATGGGTGGTGCATTGCGTGCAGGTTGCCTTCATCGTCTTCTTCGAACATTGGGAAGTCAACAACCCATAGCGGAGCCCATGCGTTCTCGTCTGTTAGTTCAAGGTCTTTACCCAGTTTCAGACGCAGTGCACCCATTGCTTCTGCAACTGTGTTCGCTTTATCTGCACCGAATAGAATGATGTCGCCAGATTCAGCTTGAGTGCGATCCAGAATACCGTTAATCACATCTTCATTTAGGAATTTAGCCACTGGAGATTGGATACCTTCCATACCTGCAGCGCGGTCGTTAACCTTCATCCATGCAAGACCTTTCGCACCGTAGATGCCAACGAATTCACCGTAGCCATCAATCTGCTTACGAGTTAGAGAAGCGCCACCCGGTACGCGAATTACCGCAACACGACCTTTCTCATCGTTTGCAGGGCCAGAGAATACTTTGAACTCTACGTCTTTCACTAGGTCAGCAACGTCGACTAGCTCTAGTGGGTTACGTAGATCTGGCTTGTCAGAACCGAAACGACGAATCGCTTCAGAGAAAGGCATCACTGGGAATTGTCCTAGGTCTACGTTTAGTAGCTCTTGCCACATATCGCGAACCATTTTCTCGGTCGTAGCACGAACTTCATCAGCCGTCATGAAAGACGTTTCGATATCGATCTGAGTGAATTCTGGTTGACGATCAGCACGTAAGTCTTCATCACGGAAACACTTAACGATTTGGTAGTAACGGTCAAAACCAGACATCATTAGCAGCTGTTTGAATAGCTGTGGAGACTGAGGAAGCGCGTAGAACGAACCTTTGTGAACGCGGCTTGGTACTAAGTAGTCACGTGCGCCTTCTGGCGTCGCTTTAGTTAGAACTGGCGTTTCAATGTCTAGGAAACCATTGTCATCTAGGAAACGACGAACAAAGCTAGACGCTTTAGCACGTAGCTTGATGCGATCGCTCATTTCAGGGCGGCGAAGGTCTAGATAGCGATACTTTAGACGCTGCTCTTCAGAGTTCTTTTGATTGAAATCTAGTGGCAGAACGTCCGCACGGTTGATGATTTCAAGACCTTTCGCGATGATCTCAACTTCACCCGTTGCCATATCTTTGTTTACTTGGCTATCTGGGCGAACACGAACTTCGCCAGTTAGCTTGATACAGAATTCATTACGAAGTGTGTTAGCTACTTCATACGCATCTGCCATATCTGGATCAACAACTACCTGAACGACGCCTTCACGATCTCGCATATCGATAAAAATAAGACCGCCTAAATCACGACGACGGTTAACCCAACCGCAAAGTTCTACAGTTTGTCCTGCAAGGGACTTGTTCAGGTGACCACAGTAATGGGTACGCATAATGAATTTCCCAATCTCTTTAAATTTGTTAATTACTCGATATCAGCGTTTTCCTAGCTGATAGCGCAAAGATCCATTTATACGCTGAAAGTCATTCAAAATCGACTACTCAGAATACAATTTATTGCTATTTATCCGGTTTTGATGCTTTTTAGCGCAATAAAAGAGCAAAACCACATCAATCAGAAAAAATTGGCGCTGATTATAGCTCGAAAGTATCACTCTCTTCAAAACTCTCGTAAAGTATCTAGCAAAACAGTCAAAGACATTTAGATATGAACGAATTACCTCTTCGACTTGGTCTCACCATGTGGTCACATAACAACTGGCAACAAAGCTTTTATGGCAGTGGGACCAAACCAGCTGAAAGGTTAGAAAAATACGCCCAAGTTTTTCATACTGTTGAGGGTAATACGACGTTTTACGCCACTCCGAGTGTGTCGACAGTTCAGAACTGGCGAGCTGCGACGCATGATGATTTCAAGTTCACTTTTAAGCTGCCTAAAGCGATCACTCACCAACAAATGCTACGAGGCAGCAAAGGGCCACTCAACGAGTTCATGCAAATCATGGCACCTCTGCATGACCGCATTGGCCAGTGGACCATTCAGTTACCAGCTGCTTTTGGCCCCGAACATCTAAATGATCTGCAAAGGTTCTGCGATTTATTCCCACCCAACTTCCCTATTGGCGTTGAAGTTCGACATCCTGCTTTTTTCGCCAAAGGTGAAGAAGAACGTCAATTAAACCAGTGGCTGTACGAGAAAGGCTACGACCGGATTATCATGGATAGCCGCCCTGTGTTTGCAGCAAAACCGGACAATGAAGCCATCATCGACGCACAGCAAAAGAAACCTAAAGTCCCAGTGCACGCCATCGCCACAGCCTCACACCCCATGATTCGCTTTATCGGTCATCCAACGGAGTCTGAAAACTACGCTTTTTTCACCCCTTGGCTGAAAAAGCTACCAGAGTGGATAGCCGAAGGTAAACAACCTTATGTAATGATTCATACCGCCGACAATATTATTGCGCCAGAACTTGCGGGTAATTTGTACAAAATGCTGCAAAACACTACTCAATTGCCTGACTTATCAGCATTCCCGGCCAACGATGGCAATTCGCAGTTACAGATGTTCTGAGTAGAATTGTCTCAACACATGACACGGGCGCGATTTTCTCATAAAATACGCGCCTTTTTTGATGCGACTGCGACACTTGTCAGAGAATCGATTATGAACCCTAAGAGCAATCCAGATACGATGTTTTCCGCTCCTATCGATAAAATAGGAGACTTCACGTTTGATGAACGTGTTGCAGAAGTCTTTCCTGATATGATTCAGCGATCTGTCCCTGGATACAGCAACATCATCTCTGCTATTGGTATGTTGGCCGAAAGGTTCGTTAAACCGCATTCGAATATTTACGATCTTGGCTGCTCACTCGGCGCCGCAACCTTATCCATGCGTCGTCATATTCAGCAGGAAGGTTGCCAAATCATTGCAGTCGATAACTCGTCTGCCATGGTTGAGCGCTGCAAGCTGCACATCAATGCTTACCGCAGCGATACACCTGTGGATGTGGTAGAAGCAGACATTCGCAATATTGAAATCCAAAACGCTTCTGTCGTAGTACTTAACTTCACCCTACAATTTCTCTCGCCACAAGACAGATATACTTTACTTGAGAAGATCTACGCAGGCCTTCGCCCCGGTGGGATATTGATTCTCTCGGAAAAATATGTGTTCGAAGACCCAGTCTCGAATGAGCTGCTTATTGACCTTCACCATGACTTTAAACGTGCGAATGGGTACAGCGAACTCGAGATCAGTCAAAAGCGCAGTGCGATTGAAAACGTCATGCGCCCTGACTCGAAAAAAGAACACAAAGAACGCTTTGCCGAAATCGGTTTTAGTAGCTTCGATGTCTGGTTCCAATGTTTCAACTTTGGTTCAATGTTCGCTATAAAGTAGCAAAAATGAGTCGTTTGCTCAGCATATTGAGCTAAATTGTTTAATTTATTATCAGTGAAAAACTATGTTTAACTTTGCCAATTTTTATCAGTTAATTGCCACGGATACGCGCCTCCAGCCATGGCTTAATGTTTTACCTCAGCAACTAACCGATTGGCAAAACGCAGAACATGGTGATTTTAGTCGCTGGCTAAAAGCACTCAACAAGATTCCCGAAGGCTCTCCAGATCAGGTTGATTTGAAGAACTCAGTTACCATTGCCAACGATACACCCTTTCACGATGGTGAGCTGAAAAAGCTAGAAAGTCTGCTTCGTACGTTCCACCCTTGGCGTAAAGGCCCATATCATCTACACGGTATTCACATTGATACAGAGTGGCGCAGTGACTGGAAATGGGATCGAGTCCTACCGCATATCTCACCACTTAAGAACCGTAGTGTTCTCGATGTAGGCTGTGGTAATGGCTATCACATGTGGCGCATGTTGGGCGAAGATGCCCGCTTGTGTGTTGGTATTGACCCGTCCCACCTATTCCTGATCCAGTTTGAAGCGGTGCGTAAATTAATGGGCAACAATCAGCGTGCGCACCTTTTACCATTAGGAATTGAGCAGCTACCAAAGCTAGAAGCGTTCGATACCGTATTTAGCATGGGAGTACTTTATCATCGACGCTCCCCGCTCGATCACCTTATTCAACTCAAAGATCAGCTTATCGCCGGGGGAGAGCTTGTTTTAGAAACCTTAGTCATTGAGGGAGATGAAACGTCGGTTTTAGTACCTGTTGATAGATATGCTCAGATGCGAAATGTGTACTTTTTCCCATCGGCCAAAGCACTCAAAGTATGGCTTGAGCAAGTTGGGTTCGAGGACGTACGTATCGTCGATGAAAATATCACATCCGTTGATGAACAGCGTACCACAGACTGGATGACTCACAATTCTCTACCCGACTATCTCGACCAGAATGATCCAAGAAAAACGGTCGAAGGTCACCCTGCACCACGCCGAGCCATCCTAGTCGCGAAAAAACCTAATTAAGACTAATTCTTGACAGATTCCTAACTTTTTAGGTCGGGCAAATACTTAATCTGAAACTTAAAAGACTCTAAAATTTAGGATGCTCACTGCATCCTATTTTTTGCAGTGTATCACTAATCGTTACTCGATCCGGCTTGCGTTGGCAATGTGCCTTGTGAGCTGGGCTAGGAATGTTCTAAACTCCTAATTTTTTATAAACAACTTACATCTCATGCAGGATTCTCAATGTTTACCAAGTTGACTCCGGTCATTTCAATTGCGTTACTTTCAGGCTGCACACTTATTAACGGTGAGCAATACCATCAAGAAACCCTTGCAGCAATCCAATCTTCAGAAATAAGCCTCACGCAAAAATTTACTCACCTAGAGCAACAGGTGAGTAGTCAAGCCCAACACATTGAAAGCCTACAAACCAAGATCGATTCGTTAGATAAAGAACTGCTCAAATTTAAAACAGAGACTATGGCTGAAATGAAGAGAAGCCGTGACCCAGTCATCACTTCGACCTCACTTCAAGCTACACCGCCTCCTTCCCAAGAGTTGTTGCTAGGCGCAATCGAACGAGTCACTATCGATTCAATTAAGCAGACTTTTGACAGCCGAATCGATACCGGAGCTGAAACCTCTTCTTTAAATGCAGTCGATATCGAACAATTTGAACGCAATGGAAAAAACTGGGTGCGTTTCCATTTATCTGATGGTGTGACCCCATTGGATGATACGAACTGGATTGAAGCTCCAATTATTCGCTTCGTAAAAATACGCCAAGCCACAAATGATGAGATGGAGCGCAGAGCTGTGGTCGAATTGTGGGTAAGATTGGGCAAGATTCACGAAAAAACACAGTTCACTTTGGCAGATCGTTCACAAATGACCCATCCTGTGTTACTGGGTCGTGAATTTATCCGAGATATTGCAGTGGTGGATGTCAGCAAGAAGTACATCCAAACGGAAATTGAACAAAAACAATAAGGTAGTTTATGACGTCTAAAGTCCCCTTTTACATATCGGTCATCCTGCTGATTATTGCAGGCATCGCTTTAAGCCTGTTCAGACATCAGACTTACGGCGTTCCTTGGACTCCAGGAGAAACCCGCCAAATTTGGGATATTGAAGCTCGTATTGAGTTCAATGCTCAAGCTAAACCGGTTAAGGCGTCGTTAGCCGCCCCTCATACTCAAAACGGATTCACGCTCATTAGTGAGTCATCGTCATCTCCTGGCTATGGCGTTTCATATGTCAACACCGAAACAGGGCGGCGTGCGGAGTGGTCTATTCGTCATGCAGTGGGAGCTCAAACAATCTACTACAAAGCCCAGTTTCTTGTTGACCCACAAGCAAAAGTAGAACCGCTCAAACCCAATCAAGACATCATCCCGCCAACATTTGATGGCCCAACAGAAGCCGCTGCCGTTTCGCTCATTGAACGTGCTAACAAGCGCTCCGCCGATGATATTACCTTTACCCGTGAGCTGATTAAAACCCTTAACGATTCAGACAACCAAAACGCTGCACTTTTGCTAAACAATATGTCTAAAGTGGATGCGGTCGATAAGATTCTCGCTTATGCCAAAGTTCCAAGCAAAGCAGTAGGTGTCATTGAACTCGAAGATGGCCGTCGACGTCAGACAATCCAGCAAATGAACCAAGTATGGGATGGTAAAGAATGGCAACTCTTCAATCCCGAAAATGCGAACCAGGTCATCGCTGAAAACATCCTTGTATGGGATGAGTCAAACGTCTCGCTGCTTGACATCATTGGTGGCCAAAATAGCCAAGTCCACTTCTCTATGATTGCCCAAGAAGTTTCTCCAAAGCAGGCAACTCTCGATAAAGTTGAAGCGGACGGGCTACTGAACTTCTCTATTCACAGTCTGCCACTTGAAGAGCAAGCGATGTTTAAAACCATCATGCTGATCCCGATTGGGGCTCTGATCGTCGTCTTTTTGCGTGTCATCATTGGCTTGAAAACCTCTGGTACTTTCATGCCTGTTTTGATTGCAGTTGCTTTTGTTCAAACTCAGCTTGTGACTGGTATTGTGGGTTTCTTATTAATTGTGGGGACTGGTCTCGTCATTCGCAGTTATCTCTCAAGGCTTAACTTGCTTCTGGTCGCAAGAATTTCTGCTGTAATTATCACTGTTATCATGATCATCTCCGTGTTCACAGTTGTGGCGTTTAAAATTGGTTTAACAGAAGGCCTATCGATTACCTTCTTCCCAATGATCATCCTTTCGTGGACCATCGAGCGAATGTCAATACTATGGGAAGAAGAAGGTGCTAAAGAGGTGGTGCTTCAAGGTGGTGGTTCATTGGCTACCGCAGTTCTGGTTTATCTCGCGATGACCAACACGTACATTCAGCATCTAACCTTCAACTTTATCGGCCTTCAGCTGATTGTGTTAGCAGGTATCCTACTGCTTGGTACTTACACCGGCTACCGCCTAACGGAGCTACGTCGTTTTAAACCACTAGCGGAGGACTAAAACGATGCTGACACGTTTAACTTCGCAGTTTACATCGCCAAATAAGCTTCGTCATAAGGGGATTATGGGCATGAACCAACGTAACCACAGTTACATTGGTCGCTACAATGATCGCTCTAAATATCCACTGGTGGATGACAAACTGAAAACAAAAATCATTGCTGAAGCGGCAGGAGCTACAGTACCTAAGTTGATTGGTGTGATTCGCAATCAAGCGGAAGTGAAAACCATCCACAACATGGTTAAAGACTGGCCTGGCTTTGTTATTAAACCCGCTCAAGGTAGCGGGGGAAAAGGCATTTTGGTAGTAACCTCACATGAAAACGGGGTTTACACTAAGCCTTCTGGTTCAACGATCAATAAAGAAGATGTTGAGCGTCATATCAGTAATGCATTGGCTGGTCTGTTCTCTCTCGGTGGTAAAAATGACGTTGCCGTCGTAGAAAACTTAATTAAGTTCGACGACTGCTTCAATGGCTTTAGCTATGAGGGCGTGCCTGATGTGAGAATCATCGTATTTAAAGGCTATCCAGTGATGGCGATGATGCGCTGTTCAACTGCCGCTTCCGATGGTAAAGCAAACCTTCACCAAGGTGCCGTGGGTGTCGGTATCGATATCGCCACCGGTAAGGCGATCCGTGCTGTTCAGTTTGACCAACCTATCACTCATCACCCCGACACTGATAAAGATCTCTCTACTCTTCAAGTCCCGCATTGGGAGCGACTCTTAGTGCTGGCCTCTAGCGCATGGGAAATGACGGGGCTTGGCTACATGGGGACTGACATGGTGTTGGATAAAGAAGAAGGCCCAATGGTCTTAGAGCTCAACGCCCGACCTGGCTTAGCAATACAAATTGCCAATGGTGCAGGGTTGTTGCCACGTTTGCACCATATCGAAAGCATTGGCGCTCCAAGGGTATACCCTAGTGCGGAAGAACGCGTGGCTTACGCTGCCAAACAATTTGGCTCTACCGCTCAGTTCTAATCACATCAATTATTAAAAAGCCTGCTTGGCATCACAAGCAGGCTTTTTTATGTACGATATGTGCTGGAGTGATAAAAGAAAGGCGACTTTACCGCCGCCTTTATGAGTATCTATTACAGCTCTTCAATCAGCTCCTGAGCTTCTGACTTATTCTGCTCTGCTTGTCCAAAACCTCGTAGACCAACCACATGCACATGCTCATGGTCTTTAAATACCTTACGAACAAGCTTATAAGTGGTGCCCTTTTCTGGGCTGATATTCTCTGGCGCGGCAATCAGAAGTTGCATATCGAGACGGTCACACAACTCAAATAAGGTCGAAATCGACTTGGCATCTAAGCGCGCAGCTTCATCCAAGAACAACAGACGACAAGGAACAATATCTTTGCTACGCAGTCGGCGAGATTCTTCTTCCCAGCTCTGAACGACCATAAGAAGAATAGACTGGCCGGTACCGATCGCTTCACCCGTCGACAGAGCGCCTGATTCAGCTTGTAACCAGCCGTCTGAACCACGGCAGACTTCCACACTCAACTCAAGGTAGTTACGGTAGTCCAGCAGTTCCTCACCCAGAACTTGCGGGCTACGTTGCCCCATATCGATATGTGGGTTAACACGCTGGAACAACTTCGCCATTGCCTCTGAAAAGGTATAGCGAGAGGTTTCAAAAAGATCCTTATGCTGTTCTTGCTGTGTCGCTAAACCATGAAGCAAAATTTCGTGACTTTCACGTATCTTCACATTCAAGCGAACGCCTTTCACTTGACCAAAGGCAATATTCGATAATCCTTGGTTAAGCATGCGGATACGGTTTTGCTCACGCTGGATCGTTTTCTTGATGATACTAGCCACAGATTCAGAACTGATTGCCAGACGATTTTCACGTTGCGTCAGCTCCTCGGTCAATCGAGCAAGCTCCACTTCCATCTCTTCAATCGCCTCAACGGGATCATCGGTGTGGATGATATCCTGACGAATACGTTCACGAAGATGCTGATATACTGCGATATAGAACAGCACTTTGCGCTCAGGTCGTGCATTGTCTTCAGACAGACGCAATGCATCACGTAAGTCCTCGTTATCGGCAACCGCCAGACGCAATGCACCCAACGATTTATCTGACATCGAACGTAACTCATCCGCTGACATGTACGCCAGTTCACGCTTGTGCAAGCGACGCTCAACATCATTTTCACGTGCTAAGCGCAGTACGGAACACCAACCTGCTTTCGCTGCAACCACAAAGGTGCGCAGCTCAATGTATTCTTTCTGAACCTTCTTAAGACGTTTGGCCAGACCTTTCATTTCCAGCTCAGTCGACGTGATGGTACGCTCGTATTCACTCTTACGACTGCGTGACGTATGCAGACGTTCCTGCAACTCGTCTCGACGACGCATGGCGCGCTCTTGTGCGCCTTCATCTGCAGTAACACCGAACTCTTGAAGCTCTTGCTTAAATTCTTGAACCGTTTCCTGCTTAGCCTGATGAGAACTCTTCAAGGAAGCCAATACCTGATTGTATTGGTTCATTTGCCCTTGCGCCTGTTTCAGCTCATCACGAGAGCGAGTACGCAGCCTCTCCGCTTCAACAAGTTTAGTTTTGAGTTGCTCACTCAATTCACTGCTCTTATTAAGCAGATCAACGGAGTCTGAATAGGCGAAGTAGTGGCGACGCTCCACCAAGTCAGACAATGCAAAGATCTGCTTCTTCAGTTCCTGTAACTGAACATCCGCGGCCTTATATTCGGCTTCCAGCGCATCGAATTGCTCAGGGTCGGCTTCAAGTGCTGAGGCAATTTTTTCCAGTTCAGCGACTGTTTTCGCGTGGCTGCTCAAAAATGCTTTTGCTTCAGACAGCTGAGCGATTTTTTCTTCAAGCTCTTCGAAACGCAGTGTCAGTGAATCATCTTCAATCAGCGCCATCATCGGTGCTAATTTATCAAGCGAGGACAACGCCTGCTTACTCGCTAACAATTGAGAGCGTTGCTGCTGCTCTTTGGCGTCTAAGTCTGCTAGCACACGAGACACCTGAGTGCGTTTGTCACGCACAATCATCAAAGCCTGCTCAGGATCGGCCTCAAAAGCAACCTGGATGTGCTTGGCAACAAAGTTGTTGAATGCCTGATATAGACGCTGAAGTTTTTGCGAATCAAACGCAGCTTTCGCATGCTGCTCTACCACTTCTTCGCGCTCATTACGTAGCAGCTCTAAACGTTGTTCACGCGCGGCACGACCAAACAGAGGAATTTCTGGAAAACGTGAGTAACGCATCTGGCGATCATTCATGCGAACACAAACCGCCCCTTCCAGTTCTTCCGCATCGAATGAGCTGTCATCAAAGGCATCGATATCACCTTCAATGATGTAAAGGTCTTCAGGACAATCGTCTAACTCAACCAGCTTTTCTTCAATACCCGTTAAGTCAGAAACCACAATCGCATGACGAGATGGACCATACATCGCACTGAAATAAGGCGCATCGTCAATGGTAATATCGTCATAGATCTCTGAAAGCAGCACACCACCTAATGTGTCAGCTAAGCCTTTCAGACGAGGATCATTGGAGCCACCCGGTGACGCTAACCGCTCAATTTCACTCTCTAAATGAGTACGGCGCTCTGCGAGCTTTTCTTTGGCCAATGACTGTTGCTTTTCTTGCTCAAGTACGATTTGCATTTGAGACATGACAGCCTGACTGTCATACAAGTCAGCCCCGCTCTGCTCCTTGAGCGCTTCCAGAGCATCATGAGCAGCAATCCAAGTCGGTGCGATGGCTTCTAATTTCTTTATTTCCGCCGCAGCCTCTTGTTCGAGACGGCGCTGTTCACTGCGCTGCTCGCGAACCTCTTCTTGAGCCATCTCAAGCGATTCAACCTGCATCGCATGACGTTCACGCTCCTGCTCAAAGGTTAACTCATCAACGAGCTCTGCATGATGTTGCTTCTGATACGCGTCGACTAACTCACGAGCCTGACGTTGTTGATTGAGATTACGTTCTAGATCTCTGTGCTGCGCTCGCCATTGTTGTTCATTTTGTGCAATTTGCTCAGCATCCCGCGCTTGACGAATCGACTGCTTTGCAACTTCAGCAGCATTTTTACGCTCCACTGAGTCGCCAACAATCTTACGAACCAAGGTAAGCGCCGTCTCAAACTGCTCAACGGCAGCTGAAGACATATCCAGTTTGTGCTTCACCGACAGCAAAGCTGCCGTGCTTTCTGACTCCTGATTTTTCAGTTCAGACACCAAAGCGTGCGCGCGATCAGCAGTAAGGTCATCATCCTCCAGCAAGGTTTTGGCTTTCTCAAGCGCTTGAACTGCTTGTTGGTATTGAAGTGCACGGGTTTGCTGAACATCTAATGCTTGCTGATAATCCGCTAACTGAGTCTTAAGGCTGTCTACCTCTTCTTCCGCAACCGTCGCTTGCTCTTCCATCATCAGAACACGTTCTTGCGCTTCTTCAACGACCATCAACTGTTCTTCAAGTCGTTCGCTCAGCTCTTCAAGATCTTCTTGGTAGCGCTCGATCTTTTCCTGCTGACGCAACGCATTCTGGACAAGCTGTAAGTGGTCGGAAGCCGCTTGATAATCCTGCTCTAGGGCAGATTCAGACTCCACCAGCAGTTCAAGCTCTTCTTGAACGCGATTAAGTAAATTGTTTTGCTCAACCAGTGTTTCACGCGAACCAAACAGTTCAGAGCGAAGAGATAGAGTCTGCTCAAGCTTGTTACGACGATCGTTTGCATGGCGCATGTAGTCAGCCGCCACGTAATTTGTCGATTCGGTGATCAGATGTTTAAACAGGTCTCGATCTGCTTGAGTGGTTTTGATCGCTTCAAGCGTCATGCGGTTTTCACGCAACGCCGATTCCATGTCTTGGAAAGCTTTCTTTACTCCGCCATTCTGAGGCAGTAGGTAATCGCGTAATGAGCGAGTAATCGCACTCGAAATACCACCGTACAGCGACGCTTCAATCAAGCGATAGAACTTAGAACGGTCACTAGAGTTACGCAACTTCTTAGGAATCACGCCAAATTCAAACATTTGTGCGTGGTATTCGACGATGGAATTGAAAGTCTTAAGCTGAACACCTTCGTGTTGCGCGACTGACTCTTTGATTTCGTTGATCTGACGAACACGCGCCTGAGTCGCAGAAACACTTTCAATCAGAATATCCGTCGGCTTCACACTGCTTGGCAGCCCTTGAATCACGAACGGTTTGATATCCACTTTCTTATCGCGACCCGCGACTTGCTGCAGCTTCACTGCAAACAGTAAGCGTTGATTACGTGAGTTCACAACATCCAGTGCCGCATAACAGGCACCTGGTTGCAATTTACCGTAGAGGCCTTTGTCACGTGAAGACTGGCTACTGCCCGCCTCGGTCGTATTTCGGAAATGCAGCAGCGTTTGGTCAGGTATCAAGGCTGTAATGAATGCCGCCATTGTGGTTGATTTACCTGCACCGTTACCCCCAGATAACGTGGTAACTAAGCCATCAATGTCAAAGGTTCGTGCAAAGAAGCCGTTCCAGTTGACCATGGTCAGCGATTGATATTTACCTCTTTCAATCATGCTTCACCTTCTTCTAATTTTTCTGATTGAGATGACTCATCACCTTGTTCTGATTCTGCCAGTAAGCTGCCTTGGCTTGGCTCTTTGGTATGCACTACAGCTTCACCATCACGGATCAAGCGTAACTGTGCTTCGCGCATGTCGTCACCCACACGGACATCAGCACCAAAGCGGAATACCGACTCACTGATACTAAATTTACCGGTTTCACCTATGTTGATGATCATGCCTAGGCGGCGTAAACGGCGCAAAGAAGTGCGGACTTTTTCAAACAGTTTTTCTTTATCTAAATCTGAACCAGTCGCGCGGTTGGTGACCAGCTTCATCAGCTTTTTCTCATCAGATAAAGCCAACAGCTCTTCATACAGTTCCTGATTGGTAAAGATTCCCTCGTGAGCTAGACGCTCTGGGCTTAGGTAGAGGAAACACAACACCTTGCCCACCAACATGTCGAGCTCAGACAGCACACTACGGTTAATCAGAGACGTTGAACGCGGGCGAAGATAAAAGAAGCCTTCCGGTGCTTTCACCAATTCAGTGTTGTAACGCTGGTAAAATGAAGACAACTCAACTTCAAAGTCAGACAGCAGCGCGTGATTGTCGAGATCTTCGGTAGAAATATGACGTCCGGCACGAAGCATGCTGTCTAGCGCCGGGAAAAGTGGATTTGAAATCGCTTTTGCCAGATTTTCTGACATGTAATCATTAGTATCGGTCGATGACATTTGCTTGTACCTTTGCTCCGTATTCGTTAATTGCCTGCCAGTCTGGCTGAATCGCTTGATAATCCGATTCGGAGTAACCCAGACGTACGGCTTGATCAATGACGATACGAGCTAAATCGAAATGATGAGTGCGCGGATGCTGTGCTAGATAGTCGCGTAATACGGCTCCAAGATGGATAGCTGTACCCTGCTCTTTATGTACTTTGAGCATGTCACCTATACGCTCAGAAAGCTCATCATTCACTTGTTGGAATTCTTCATACTCCACTTCCAGAGGCACTTGTCCGGTCACTTCGTCATCTCGAAGAACCAGTGCTTCATCGCGGAGATCGACTAACCTTTCTGCATCGGCATAAGTGAGATACCAAGGTGTGTCGAAGTAGTCTTTGACTGACTGACGCAAACGCGTGCTGAAGGCACGGTTCTTATCCATGTCAATTGCGGTGCGGATAAACTTATGGACGTGTCTGTCGTATCCAATCCATAAATCAATCGCTTGTTGGCCCCAGCTTGTGATGCGATCTAGTTTCATCTGTAAGCCAAACAAAGCCTCCTCAATAAATTCCAGTTCATCTTGTCCGTAAACAATTTCCTGAATATCAAGGATTTGAGTTTGTAGCTCGTCACTAGCGGCTTGTAACGTATCTTGCAGTTCTCGTAACGTACTAGACGTTTCAGATAACAACTCTTCACAGTTATTGATCGCTTCACGCCAATCTTTGTTAAGCAGCTCTGCAATTTGTATTTTGACGGATTGTTGCTGCTCATCCATAACACGTTGGTTGAGATCAATTTGATCGAATATCTCACCCACAGAATATTTGAGCACACCATAAACATTCTTTTTCCAGTGCCCCGGCGTTCCGCCTTGCTGAGCAGATTCAATCGCTTTCGCCATTTCATCCGCCACCATCGACAATTGAATAGAGAGGCGTAATTTAGAAAACTCACGATGGCGAACATAATAGTCCGTAATCCCAATCGCGAGCGGCGACAAGCGATAAATGCTCGCGCCATCGTTCACTTCACTGGTAAAACGGCTAATCAGCCTCTGCTTTACCATCTCATTAATTGCGTTGTTAGCCCGGAAAGCAGACGCTTCTCCGGTATCCTCAAATAATCGAGTGACGATAGTAAATGCGTCGTGCAATTCACCTTCACCCAATTCTTCATCAAACCTCTCATTGCTAAGCACTGCAATAGCGATGAGAAATGCGAGACGTTCAGTCGGCAGGTTTAATGAGAAATCGTGCTGCTTTACCCAGCCAACCAATTCATCAATGGGTTGCTCAGCAGCGTTGAGAGTCATCTCACTCATTATTATTCCTGTTCTTCTTTCTTTTTGGCCCATACATGTATGTATCGGCCTAGCGAGAGGTAGGGCTCTTGTCGACACAGCTGTCGCTCAAGTTCCACGACATCTTCTGTCTTATAGTCGCCCATGTATTCTCTGTTTCCGATATAGTCACTGAAACAGCGAATACCAGCTTTGCCACAGATTTCAAAGCCAGCGTCTTCAATCCACTTATAGACCTCTTCTGGTTTAAGCCCTTTCTGCGGCTGTAACTTAAATCGTTTTCGATGCGGCATGCCCTCTAATACATGAGGAATATTTCCGCACACGACATTCTTGTAGACCAGACCATGATGGTTGTAGAACATGATGGAAGCCGCGCCCCCCGGTTTCACCTGCTCAAGCACCGTTTCTAAAGCGGGCTTAGGGTCTGCCAACCACTCCATCACAGCATGGAAAATGACCACATCAACGGACTTTTCCAGATGCTCTGCAATGTTCTGGACTGGCGAATGAATCAAGCGATACTGCTCAAGCAAGCCATTTTTTTCAATATCCTGCTTTGCTAGTTGCAGCATTTCCAAAGATAGATCACATAAAGCGACTCGATGTCCGAGTTTAGCCAGCTTTTGCGACATTTGTGCTAATCCGCCACCAGCATCCAGCACATCAAGACTTTTCCTGCTACCATTAACCGCACATAGTAGTTGTTCAAGTTCTTCCCAAACAATAACTTGGCGTATCTCTCCTTTGTCGGAGCCGTAGATGTTTTTTACAAATTTGTGGGCAATATCGTCGAAATTGCGGTCTTCAGTCACGGCGGCTTAGGTTATCATGTCGAATCGTGCTGCTATTCTGTCATAAGAAAGGCAGATATAAAGAGGGATTCTCTTAAATTAAAATCAATTGGTGTTTTTTCGGACTATTTAAGTATGTTTGAGCTGAAAAAAGTGGTGTCATCCCTTTTAATGCCTTTGCCAGCAATGCTGATCATAGGTTTTTTAGGCCTGATGCTGATTATGTTTACAAGGAAGCAAAAAACAGGCTGTTTTGTTGTTCTATTCTCTTTCATTGGTATTTTTCTCATTGCATTCCAGCCAGTTTCTTCTCGTCTCCTGATGCCACTTGAGCGTCAGTATTCTGCGTTTTTTCCGGTCGATGAGACGATCGATTATGTCATGGTGTTAGGTAGTGGCCACGTGGTGGACGACCGAATCCCTCCCACGTCTGAGTTAAGTCGCACCGGCCTGATGCGTCTGACGGAAGGGATACGCATCATGCGTATCTACCCAGGGTCTAAGCTGATTCTGTCAGGTTACGCAGGCGGTTCTGAAGTCAGTAATGCTCGTATGATGGCCAAAGTTGCGCTCGCATTAGGCGTTTCAAAGTCGGATATTATTCTGCTGGAAACTGCGAAGGATACTTGGGAAGAAGCAAGGCAAGCTGCTGCGTTTGTTAAGCGCAAAAAATTGGTCGTGGTCACTTCCGCCAGCCACATGAAACGTGCACTGAATGAATTCCATTCTGCCGGCCTTAAGCCTTACCCTGCGCCAACCAACTATTTGGCTCATGATAATGTCACTCAGGCGTGGGCTAAGTACACACCGAAAGCTGTCTATCTTGAGCAAACTGAGCGCTATTGGCATGAAACGCTGGGCCGCATCTGGCAATCGTTACGTGACTGGGCATCCGATTACGAAGAGAAAGCAGTACACGCTTCCGACAGTAACGTTTAATCAAATGAAAAATACCGAGGCATGCCTCGGTATTTTTTGCTTATCTGTTTAGGTCAATCACCTGCAAACATGTACCCTTCTCCATGTACCGTGACAAAAATCTGCGGGTTCTTGGGGTCAAATTCCATCTTAGCGCGCATACGTCTTATTAGAACATCAATGGTGCGATCATTCGGCGCATCAACTCGATGGCTAATCATATTCAAGATACGTTCTCGGCTCAGGACTTGATTTGGGTATGATGACAAAGCAACTAGCAATTCATATTCTGCTTTAGTCAGCTTCACTGGCTCACCATTTTTACTCAATGCTCGACGCTGCACATCAAAGGTCCACTCCGCAAAACGTACAATATTGCCATCATCTTTTTTCTGCTCACTCAGCTCACCAGCACTTCGTACTGCCGATATACGCCAAAGGAGGTTTTTAACCCGAACAAGCAGCTCTCGAAGTTCAAACGGTTTAGTGACGTAATCATCGGCCCCCATCTCAAGACCAACAATTTTATCAATGCTATCCGTACGTCCTGTAACGAGGATAATACCAATATCAGACTGACTGCGAAGCTCACGAGTGAGCATTAGCCCATCTTCACCAGGTAGGTTAATGTCAAGCATCACCAAATCAACCGCATGATTTTGCAGTGTATCGCGCATTTGCTCTCCACTTTCCGCTTCACTCACTTGGTAACCTTCATTCTGAAAGTAACCAACCAGTTTACTGCGAGTGGCGGCATCATCCTCTACAACTAATACGTGATAGCTCATTTACACCACTTAATTACATTTTGAAATTGTCTCTCATTCATTCTATTCATAATCAGTCACATTTCTAGCTTTTGACCGCTTTCAAACCAGAAAGGCGATGTTTTATTGATTCAAAACAAACCTCGCTTAGGCCATTAATAACTTTCCATTTTTGCACTCAATCTGAAACAACCGCCATTACCGCTATTCATTTTTATTCGTTAAACTGATAAATAGAATTTCCAGGAGTCTTAACCAATGCAAGAAATCAAAGCATTCAACGAAAAACGTGCTGAAATCTACTGGTGGTTATCCAGCCTGTTTGCCAAGGAGTTAACAGAGGAAAACCTCCAGCAGTATCACTCAGCAGAAATCCGTTCCTTTCTGACTGGGCTAGGAGAAAACCCTCATCTGAAGTCGGCCATAAACAAATTAGTCGATGCACTCAATCGTCTTATCGATCGCGAAGATGCCGAGCTCGAACTGGCCGCTGACTTCTGCGATTTGTTTCTAAAGTCAGACAAAGACTCGGCGCTACCCTACGCTTCCGTGTACATAGGCAAATCTGGGCTTCTCAATGATCAACCTGCAACAGACATGGAGCAGCTAATGGCCAAACACGGCATTGAAGTTGATAAAGCGCTGAATGAACCTGCGGATCACCTCGCGATTGAGCTCGACTTTTTAGGAAACTTGATTATCCGCTCCAACGAGTTAGAACAAGAACGCCACATGGAAGATGCTTTTATCGAGCAGGAACAGTTTATTCATAAACATCTTTTAAGTTGGCTTCCACAATTCACTAGAAAGTGCCAAGCTTTGGATGAATTTGGGTTTTACGCAGCAACAGCTTCATTACTGATTGCGTTTCTTGAACTTGATTGCACCTATCTTAAAGGTGAATAACCTTATTGTTAATCTGTGATTTAAAACTTATCACACCTTCGTTTTTTATTTGCTCTTCTTCTGTTTGCGGTCTAAAATCGTGACCGCAAACGATAAAAATGAACGAACTAGAGACAAACCGCTGAATAAAGCGGTTTTTGTGTTTCTGATACTTTCTGCCGAATTATTCTACACTCTGAATATACTTCCTGGCAGTCATCGACAGGACAGAACCTTATGGCCACTATTAAAGATGTGGCACGCCTAGCTGGCGTGTCAACTACAACAGTTTCTCACGTGATCAATAAGACGCGCTTTGTTGCTGAAGCAACACAAGAAAAAGTTATGGAAGCCGTTGCCGAATTGAATTATGCACCAAGCGCGGTCGCACGAAGCTTAAAATGTAACAGCACTAGAACTATCGGTATGCTTGTTACCCAATCGACCAACCTATTCTTTTCTGAAGTCATCGACGGCGTAGAAAGCTACTGTTACCGTCAGGGCTACACATTGATCCTGTGTAATACTGGTGGCATATACGAGAAACAGCGTGACTATATCCGTATGCTAGCGGAAAAGCGCGTAGACGGTATCCTCGTTATGTGTTCTGACCTCACAGAAGAATTAAGTGAGATGCTAGACCGCCATAAGGATATTCCAAAAGTGGTCATGGATTGGGGACCTGAAAGCTCTCAAGCCGATAAAATCATCGACAATTCAGAAGAAGGTGGCTACCTAGCGACTAAATATCTGATAGACAATGGCCACAAAGATATCGCTTGTCTGAGTGGTCACTTCGAAAAAGCTGCATGCCAAGAGCGCATCCAAGGTTTCCGACGAGCGATGGATGAAGCCAACCTCTCTGTCAACGAAAACTGGATTCTTGAAGGTAACTTCGAGTGTGATACCGCTGTACTGGCTGCCGATAAAATTGTCGCTATGGACAACAAACCAACTGCCGTATTTTGTTTCAACGATACCATGGCATTAGGTTTAATGAGTCGACTTCAGCAAAAAGGTATTCGTGTTCCTGAAGATATTTCTGTGATTGGATACGACAATATTGAACTTGCCGAGTACTTCTCACCACCACTAACCACAGTTCACCAACCTAAACGTCGCGTTGGTAAAAATGCGTTTGAAATTTTACTTGAGCGCATCAAAGACAAAGAACACGAGAAGCGTGTATTCGAAATGCACCCTGAGATCGTTGTGCGCGATACCGTATACAACTTAAACAAATAGCATTAGCTGTCATCCGACTGATAGCTCAATCTATTGGTCGGACATATCATTTTAAAGCAATTTACTTGAACCAAGATCACATTTGATCAATCAAGATGTGATACTTACCTCAAATTTTATTTATCCTTAAAATGTTCGACTAATGCCACGAACAGGGCAAACCACTTCGAAAGAGTGGGACGCAAAGCTTCCGGCCTGACTCAGGAGACTGAAAGGTAGCGGGGTTGCCGATGGGCAAAGATGCAAACGATCCGTATCGTTTAAAACAACACTCTATAATCTTTCTAGAACTCAGGGATTAGCGAGTGAATTTTATTTCGGTATGACACCTTACTGACACTTTATCTGCATTATTTTGCTAATCTCTCGGACCTGAATTTGGTGGCGTATAATAATATACACCGAGATAACACAGCATGGATAAACCAATACTTAAAGACTCGATGCGACTTTTTGATCAGCTTGGTCGTATAAAGTCACGTTCGATGTTCGGTGGATTCGGAATCTTCGCAGACGACACAATGTTCGCATTGGTAGTTAACGATAAACTCCATATCCGCGCCGACGACAAGCTGGCTAATCAATTCAAATCTGAAGGCTTAGAACCCTACGTTTATAAAAAACGAGGCTTTCCCGTCGTTACCAAATATTTTGCTTTAACGGATGATGTAGCTTCTTGCCCTACTCGTGCCCTTGCGTTGGCACAAAGTGCGTTGGCCATTGCCAAAAAAGAAAAAACATCGCAAGCGAAGACTCGACCAAATCGCCTCAAGGACTTACCTAACCTCCGCCTTGCAACCGAGCGAATGCTCAAGAAAGCAGGAATCGAGAGCGTCGAAAATCTAGAGGAAGCGGGCTCAGTAGAAGCGTTTAAAGCTATTCAGGCAACCCACTCAGCGGATGTATCACTCGAACTGCTCTGGGCTCTAGAAGGGGCTATCAATGGCAAACATTGGTCAGTCATTCCTCCTGAGCGCCGTCAGGAGTTAGTCAATAAACTCAATAGTTAAGTCGTGTCTAGTCCTAAAATAGGTTGACGCTTTTTTTATGAAGCCAGTAGGTAATCCCTGCTGGCTTTTTCATGCACTTCACTTGGAGTTTTCATCCCCAAGCTCATGTGCGGCCTCAAGTCGTTATATATCGATATCGACTCTTTTACTAA
>NZ_JAKEUT010000023.1:0-42976 GCF_022398025.1 Vibrio sp. Isolate25 | reverse complement strand
ATTGTTGCTGTCAGTGTTTTCAATAAGAGCAGCAAGAGAACTAGCTTCAAAATTCGCATAACAAAGCATTTAAGAGTGATTCGCAACGTTTGGCGTTTTCGCTTCGCTCAAGTATAGCCAAGCGCCGCTCACACCTTAATGCGGCGTTATACGCTTGATAGTTTATAGGGAATAATAATGAGAAAATTAGTTGGTTCGTGTCTGTGCAGAAAGGTTCAGATAGAAGTTCCAGATGAATTTGAATATATGGGCAATTGCCATTGTTCTGAATGTAGAAAGTTCACTGGTTCGGATTACTCGTCAGTTGGTGGATTAAGCTCTGATAAATTTGGCTTTAAATCCGGTGAAGAGTTTGTATCCGTTTTCAAGAAGAGCGCGGAGACGGAATTAGCGTTTTGTAGTTGTTGTGGTTCGAGCTTATTTTCGCGAAAACTCAAAACGGGCAAGTACAACATTCGCTTGGGTATTTTAGATAACGAGCCGACTCACAAGCCAAGTTTTCATATTTTTACAGGCTCAAAAGCACCTTGGAATGAAATCACTGATGGCTTAAAGCAATTTGATAAAGGTCCGCTTAAATAAAGAAGGTTAGGTACGCGTATAACAAAGCATTTAAGAGTGATTCGCAACGCTTGGCAGTTTCGCTTCGCTCAAGTATAGCCAAGCGTCGCTCACACCTTAATGCGGCGTTATGTGAATTCTAGAAAGTTGAGTAAGGAGTCGATTTTGAAACAGTTAGTGTTATTGACTTTTTTCCTTGGTTTAACTGCTTGTAAATCTAGTACCAGTGAACCAAGTAAAGAGTGCATTCAAGCATTGAATAAGGTAAGTGTTTATACAAAAAGTTTGGAAGATCTGCACGAGTTATATAAAGGTGATTTGGATTCGGACGAGGCTAAACGTCGGATCTCTACGATGGAAAATCGTATTAAAAAAGCTAAAACATATCAAAGTCAAAACTGCGAGGTTGCTGAATGATTCCTCAAATTATATCTGTAGAAAAAGACGGAAAAAGATATGTTGCACAATATAGCGTAAGTAACGGAATACTAGTTGTGACCGCAATGTTTGGCTCAAAGAAAATACACGCAGGAACGTCAGATCCTAACTCAGTCGCAATTGACATTCTGCGGGAGTTAATTAGTGAAGGTAAGGCTTCTGATGCGCTTTAAAACATTCACATAACAAACAATTTAAGAGTGATTCGGCACGCGTGGCATTTTTACTATGCGTTGGCTTTAGTGATTAAGGTGGCATGCGGCGGCACCGACATTGCGTGCCTCACACCTTAATTGGGCGTTAACCGTCTAAATAGGTTCACATAGAATGAATGGAATAGAACAGCTTTCCGATATAGAAAGATTAAAAATACTTAAGTCCATAAGGCTTGGTTGTTCCACTGATAACGAATTTAAACCGTATCTAGAAAACTATGCTGGTAGCTTGGGTGTTACAGAAGCTAATAGGCGCGTTGATGGCCTTTTGCTCGAAGATGAGTTTTTGCTACTTTGCAAGTTAATGAAGTCTTGCTTTGTTATCAATGGACTGGATCAAGGGTTAACGATTGAGAATAACCTTAAAGTCCCGGACTATTTAGCTGTGTTCGATACACGAAACTGTATTTATGATTCAGAGTCGATATTGGAAAAACTATCAGCATTTGTTGAAGTTAAAACGACTGATAATGCCGAAACAAAAAAGTTAGGTGCTGGTTTCTTTAAAAAGTATTCAAACTACGCTGATACCTTTGGCATTCCTTTACTTATTGCGTCAAGGTTGAAAATAAACGCTCAACAGCAATGGTGGATTATACAAAATCAAGAGCAATTTCAAAATCATGGGCGAAAAGCCAGCGTAGAGTGTTTAACTAATAGTGTGGGTCATATTCTACTAAATGACTGCTTCATAACGGCGACTAAAAATATATATGTAGAAAAAACATTTTCAAACTCACCATCTATATCAAAAGTATATGACCCAGCATATGGTTATTTGAAATCTGTAACTGTAAAAACAGATGAAAGTGCTATTGTGCTAGAGGAACGTGACTTTTTATTTAATTTGTTTTTAGATTGCTTTGCGCAAAAGCAACTGCCCATAAGGCAACACGGTGAAGAAGTCATATTAACAGGTGTTATTGATTTTATGCAGAATCAACTTTCAAGCGATATGTTGCTAAGGGCTAATTTTTGCATTCTTGATGGGCATGGTCATAGGTATTCAAGTGCAAGTAGGCTTTTGGCACTAGTTGAAAGTGGTAATGCAACTATTCTATATAGAGATTTTATTGAACATTCTCTGAACTTTTTTAACTCGGATAATTTTTTGTTTATGGTCACAAAAATTGGTAAAGAGAAAACTAATCAAGACATTGTGAGTTCACTCGCAGTCGACGGTTAACAAGCAATTTAAGAGGGATTCACAACGCTTGGCACTTTTGCTTCTACTTCAGTTTTAGTGTTTATGGCACAATGCTTTAGGTTTGGGTGGAGGCGTTGTTCACCCCTTAATTSGGCGTTATGCGAATGGAGGTAATATTGGACTATTCATTATCTAAAGATCTAATTGGCTTCTTTAACAATAGCGAGTCAGTAGCAATTGCTGGTAGCGCATTTCTATACTTTTTCGGAATCTTAATTCGGATCATTTATCATTGGCGTACAAATAAAGAAAGTTCAATTCGTTTGCTTATCGAAAATTTTAATGCGGCTAACGGTAATTTTTACTTAACTGAGCAAGCTTTTGTTGAAAGATATAGGGTTAACATTCCGTACAGAGGTATTCAGTTGTTTCTACGCTCAAACTTTTCCTCCGATCTGTTAGTTAAGTATCGTTTAGGACACAAATATTTGGAATTTTCTGAAGATTACAGAAAAGTATTTCTTAAAAAGACGCTAAATGCTTTAAAAGTTAAGTCAGTTTTGTATGGTCTAGGTTACGCCGTTTTTGGGTTCTTTGGGATATATATGCTGATTATCACTCCAGAAGCAGCCATTGAGTCGGGACTTAACATGGGTGCATGGATTGTTGCTGTCAGTGTTTTCAATAAGAGCAGCAAGAGAACTAGCTTCAAAATTCGCATAACAAAGCATTTAAGAGTGATTCGCAACGTTTGGCGTTTTCGCTTCGCTCAAGTATAGCCAAGCGCCGCTCACACCTTAATGCGGCGTTAAGTTGAAAGAGGAAAGCTAAATGGAAGTTATTAAGAAAGAGTCTAATAAGGGAGCAGTCTCTAAATTAATGTCAGGAGACTACCGCTTAGTCGATGTTTTTTGGGCAGGTTATATTATTTTTGGGGCGGTATTAACAAGCTTTGTTACTAAGCTCTCAACGGTGGAAGCAGCAATCGCGGGAGTTATTCTTCTGTCAATTTACTATCTATTCTTGAGCGTAGCTGTATGGAGATCTGCTAATAAATATACTGGAAGAAAGCTCTGGGTGGTTTTAGCAAAGGTTATTGTTGTTCTTAATTTGTTGCAAACTATTGTTAGTATAGGCGCTATTGTTTATGCATTTGTTTCGTAAAAATTTATCAACTTAACAAAGCGTTTAAGACGGATTCCCAACGCTCGGCATTTTCGGTTTGCTTCAGTTTAAGTGTTTACGGCACAATGGTTTAAGTAGGGTGCTCTGCGTTGCTCACCACTTAACGCGGCGTTATGCAAATTACAAATAAGGATAATTAGCATGTCAGAAAGTGAAAAAATTGAATTGGTCGAGGCCTATATAAGTCGTTACAACGCGTTTGATGTGATTGGGATGTTAGAGCTTCTTAGTGATAATATCGTTTTCGAAAACGAATCAAATGGTGAGATAACGGCGCGTACAGTAGGTAAGGTAGACTTTGAAAACTTAGCTTCCCAGTCAGCAAAAATGTTTAGTGCTCGCCATCAGGTGGTTACGGATATGCAGCTAAGTGATAGTACAGCAACAGTCAGTATCGATTATACGGGTACTTTAGCAATCGATCTTCCCAATGGTCTCAAGGAAGGTCAGGAATTAGTTCTGAAAGGTAAAACGTACTTTGAGTTTCAAAATGGTAAAATACATCACATTAAAGACGTGAGCTAAATTTGCATAACAAAGCGTTCAATGGGACAGTCAACGCTTAGCAGCTTTATCTTACATTTTTGCTTTTGTGTTGATGTTGCAATGGTTTAAGTATGTGGTAGCGTTGCCTGCCCCTTAACGCGGCGTTAGGTTGCTTTAAGCTTGTGTGGTTTGTTGTTTTGCAATCAGCCACTTCAATTGCCTTATTCGTCACAAACTTGAGCGGCTACGTGGCTCGAACTTTTTCAGGTGAAAGCTTCTTTCAATTAGCTAAATCTGGCTTGAATGACTGAGTGTTTCTCGTTTTAAGTGCTCTTGGTCAAGTTTGTTCGTTGAAAGTTCTTTATCTCAATTTGATTAGCTTTTTTGCTTCAGAGAACCACCGCAAAAATGGTGACGTGGCTGTTATTCAGCTTCGGTGGTTATTGCGGTGCATTTGGCTTTGGTATTTCATGGGTTAGTCCTATAGCTCAAGCTAGCTAAAGTGTTCGTAATGAGCATACCTAACCATTCGCTCAAGACGGACAACCAACGCTTTGCGATTTTGTGTCTGGTTGGGTGTGGTGTTTAGGGTGGTTTGCTGTAGTTTTGTGGTATCGTTGGTAGCCGCTTAGCAAGGGCGTTAGGTTGCTTTGGGGTTGTACGGTTTTGTTTTTTTAGTTTAGCGCTTAGCCACTTCAATAGTCTTGTTATCGCGAATCTCAGCAGTCATGTGGCTCGAATTTTTTCAGGTGAAGGTTCATTTAGTTGGCAAGTTTTGACGTTAGTGATTGAGTGTTTTCTGTTTTTAAGTGCTCTTGTCCAAGTCTGCCCATTGGAAGTTCATTATCTCAATTTGGTTAGTCTTTTTGCTTCAGTGAACCACCGCAAAAATAGTGACGTGGTTGTTATTCATCTTCGGTGGTTGTTGCGGTGCAGTTAGCTTTGGTGTTTCATAGGTGAGTCCTATAGCTCCAGCGAGCAAAGATGTTCGTAATGAGCATACCTAACCATCCGCTCAAGACGGACAACCAACGCTTGGCGGTTTTGTGTCTGGTTGAGCTTGGTGTTTACGGTGGTTAGTTTGGGTTTTGTGTTATTGTTGGTTGCCGCTTAGCAAGGGCGTTAAATTGCAATCGAGGGTGGTGAATTATCAAATTAGAAACATATGATGTGTTTGGTGGTGAGTCGGCTTCTGGTAACCCTTGTGGTGTATTAGAGCTTGATAGTTGGCTTTCTGATGAAGAGTTACAGAAAATAACTTGTGAAGCAGGACTTCCTGTTACCTCTTTTGTCGTCCCAATTAATGGACAGTTTCACATTCGTTGGTTTGCGCTGGATGGGGAAATTAACCTGTGTGGGCATGGTAGCTTAGGGGCTGGTGCTGCAATCATCTCTAAGTACAAACTCGATAGTGTACTTTTCATTAGCAAATACGGAGACCTCTCAATTGCCAAAAAGAATGGTGTGTATACTCTTGAGATGCCTAGCTGGAAAAGTGAAACATGTGTTGTTCCGCCAGAAATAGCGGATTTGGCAGCTGATGCTATTGACGTATTTTCAACTCGAGACTTAGTTATAGTCTTGCCCTCAATAGAATCTGTAAGAGATTTTAAGCCTGATGATATGCGCTTTAAACAGCTTGGTAATTACCATGCTTTAATCGTGACTGCAGCAAATGGCGAAAATGGGTACGTATTAAGATATTTTGCGCCCAAAATTGGTATATCTGAAGATCTAGCGACAGGCTCTGCTCAATGTTCTTTAGCTCCATACTGGTTTGACAGGCTTGACTCAGATTCACTTCAGGTACACCAACTTTCGTCGTCAGGTGGCTATTTTGACGTAAGGCGTATTTCAGGTGGCTCAATCGTGTTATCAGCAAATGCAAAGCTACGGAAAATAGCAATTTAACAAACTGTTCAAGAGGGATTCGCAACGCGTGGCATTTTTACTATGCGTTAGTTTTAGTGGTTAAAGTGGTATGCGGCAGCTCCGGTATTACGTTGCTCACCCCTTAACAGGGCGTTAGGTTGCTTTAAGCTAGTACGGTTTGTAGTTTTGCAATCAGCCACTTCGAATCTTTCTTTGTCGCTAGTTTCAGTGGTCATGTGGCTCAAACTTTTTCAGGTGAAGTTTTTATTCAACTGCCAAGTTTTGACGTTAGTGATTGAGTGTTTTCTGTTTTTAAGTGCTCTTGTCCAAGTTTATTCATTGAAAGTTCGCTCTTTCAATTTGGTTAGCTTTTTTTGTTTCAGCGAACCACCGCAAAAATAGTGACGTGGTTGTTGTTCGGCTTTGGTGGTGATTGCGGTGCATTGAGCTTTGTAGTTTTATGGCTTAGGCCTATAGCTTAAGCGAACAGAGATGCTCGTAATGAGCATACCTAACCATCAGCTCAAGACGGACAACCAACGCTTGGCGGTTTTGTGTCTAGTTGGGTATCGTGTTTACGGTGGTTTGTTTGAGTTTTGTGTTATTGTTGGTTGCCGCTTAGCAAGGGCGTTAGGGCTACAGAGGAGTTGAAGTGCTTAGGAAACAGAAAAGTAGGTGTGTGGACTGTAAACAACTACTGTTGTACTCACCGAGCCGTTGTCACCACTGCGGAGCGTATCAAAACATCGTTAAAAGAGGCTTAATATTCTCCGCTCCGGTTATTGCTAGTATATCTGCGGCAGTTGCATTGCTAGTTGCAATATGGCCTTACTATGTTGATGCCTTTGTAGAGAAGCGTGCTGAGTTATATGTGGAAATATTGTCCTTAAATGAAGGTAATGAAGGTGTTGCTGAGTTACTCGTACGAAATGACGGTAGAAAGTCGGGTGTAATTGATCGATTGGTTTTCTCAGCAGAGAATACAGATGAAACTGTATGCGAAGTTCTTGAGTTCAAAATATCTAAAGAGCGAGTTATTAAGCCTTATGAAGAAACAATTGTGGTTACAGACGCTTCTTCATCTTTGCCTCGATTTCCACTTTTACCTCCTATAACGGAGACGCAAAAAGAAAACGCTAGCTATTGTAAAGTAGGAATTGTTGCTATTTCTAAATCAACAGACGTTTACATTAGTAATTCTGAGTTTTATTGTGAAATGTAGCCCTAACAAACTGCTTAAGACGGACTATCAACGCTCGGCGATTTTAGTTCTAGTCTGGTACAGTGTTTACGGTGGTTGGTTTGAGTGTTGTGGTATGCGTTGCTAGCCACTTAGCAGGGCGTTATGTTTTTTGGGGAGAAAAAGGTGACCATTTCAGAGGCAGTATCAGTAATTTCATTGGTTATATCGTTAATTGCGTTGTATTTCGCAGCAATCAAAGAGGTCTATCTTATTCGTATTGTCCTCAAGCGGGTTGACAACTCATTCAAATCATATGTTTCAATTATCAACCATAGCAAATTTCCAATAGACATCTCTGCTCTCGGTTATGTTAATGAAGAAGGTGAATTCAATTGGCTTGAGGGTTTTGCGTCAGCTCGTGAAGGGATGGATGTTGATGTTCCAGTTTCAGTGGGCGCAAGATCTGCTTATGAGGCATCAGTAAGAGATTATTACGTCAAAAATTTCCAAAGCAAAAATTTTGCATTTGTTGTTCAACTAGTCTGTGGAAGGACGTATTTTGCAAATAACGGGTTACCTTACCAAGTTGCGCTTAAATTCTGGCTTAGGTGTAAGTTATCTCACATCACAGGGGGATTACTTGGATTCGAAAAGAACTATGTCCATACTCGCAAATACGGTGACTAGCTTGTGAACTAAAGAAACATAACAAATTGCTTAAGAGTGACGGCTAACCTTTGGCATTTTTGGTTTAGCTGGCTTTCGGGAATACGGTGGCTTTGCTTGGGTTTCGTGGTAGTTAGCCGCACCTTGGCAAGGCGTTATGGTGCAGCAAGATAGAGTTCTTCTTTGGTTGATTGGCTCAGCGTTCGCTGTGAATTTAATGGCAGTTTTTGTACACCCACTTGGTTCTAAATTCTAATCTCTGGTGAAAGTCGCTTTGAGTGCGTCGTGAAGGCTAATCTGCCGTTTGCATTTGGCTCCCAAGTAAAATTTGTATTGCGGCAATTAGCTGAACATAGGCTATAGTGGGGCGGCCCTTCTTTGTTTCAATTGGCCGTATCGTTGTTGTTAGGTTTCTTCTTTAGGCTTTTGGGGGTTGCTGTATGAGGTTTGTTGGGTTTTGTGGTTACAAAGACTTGCAGTTGTGCGGTGAGCGTACTGGTTGTTTCAACCTTCCATAACCAAGCGTTCAATCGGACAACCAACGCTTGGCAGTTTTGGTTTACATTTTAGTTTTTGTGTTTATGGCACAATGGGTTAAGTATGTGGTAGCGTTGCTTGCCCATTAACGCGGCGTTAGGTTGCTTTGGATTTGTACGGTTTTAGTTTAGCGCTCAGCCACTTCGAATCTTTCTTTGTAGCTAGTTTCAGTGTTTATGTGGCTCGAACTTTTTCAGGTGAAGGTTTCATTCAACTGGCAAGCTTGGATGTTAGTGGCTGAGTGTTTTCTGGTTTTAAGTGCTCTTGGCTGGGGTTATTCATTGAAAGTTCGTAATCTCAATCTGGTTAGCTTTTTGGCTTCAGTGAGCCACCGCAAAAATAGTGATGTGGTTGTTATTCAACTTCGGTGGTTGTTGCGGTGCATTTAGCTTTGGTGTTTCATGGTTTAGTCCTATAGCTTAAGCGAGCAAAAGCGTTTGTAATGAGCATACCTAACCATCCGCTCAAGACGGACAACCAACGCTTAGCGGTTTTGTATCTGGTTTTGCTCAGTGTTTACGGTGGTTTTTTGAGTTTGGTGTTATTGTTGGTCGCCGCTTAGCAAGGGCGTTAGGCTTCAGGAGGATAAATGTCAGAATTATGGAAAGCTATTAAGTATGACGTAGTTAAGAGTTTGATAGATAAGCTCTTCATTGGAGCGATAGTTAGCGCGGCTGCATTTTATGCAGCACATTTGTTAGAAGAAAATAAGTCTATTAATAATGCTTATGTCGAATTTAACAAAACAAAAGTGATGAAGCTTGCTGAAGTCTGGGAGCAGGCTTATCTACTCAACACCTCTCTGCATTTATATGATGACTACTACAAATCGGTTGATAAAGAAATTAAGTCTAAACTGATAAAAATGCAGCAGCAAATCAAAGATGGCGTTCCAGCTAAGCAAGCTGAGTTAACCGTTTTGAATGCAGAGAAAACAATAGCTAGGGATTTTAAGAGACAGGTCCTAGTCCTCAATCAAAAACACCTAAAGCCTTTTAATGATATATTAAATAAAAACATGTTCTGGCTAGAACCAGAGCATTTGACTCCTCTGTTAGAGTATTCGAAAGTTGTAAATGAAATAGCGAGAACTGCCTCGTTAACAAATGAGGCATCCAAACAACGAGTAAAAGTATTGCGAGCTAAGGCTGACGAGTATTCAAAAACTATCAATGACGTGAGGGATCAACTATTGCGGCAATCACTCTGAAGCTAAGAAGCCTAACAATCTGTTTAAGAGTGATTCGCAACGCGTGGCATTTTTGCTATGCGTCGCGTTTTGTGTTTAAGGTGGTATGCGGCAGCATCGGTGTTGCGTTGCTCACACCTTAACAGGGCGTTATAGCTACTGGAGGGTTGGTGGTAGTTTTAGATGAAGAACACATGTCATGGCTTCTTTTCCAACACACAAACGATATGTATTTGTCGGTGGTATGTGGAACTGTCGGCATGTTTACCATAGAGATTCAATTAACTCATTCGGAAGCATCAAGTTATAAATCAACGGGCAAATCATATATCGATCAACTTGCTAGTAGTATCCGTGCGAAACCGGAGTATTTTGCACCGAGGAAAGTAGCTAATTTCAGAACTAACTTTAACGTCACTGAGGCTTTATCTGAATGGCGAAGTTCGTAGAGTTGTAGCTATAACAAATTGTTCAACAGCGACTCAAAACGCGTGCCATTTTCGCTTCGCTCAATAGTATGGCACACTAGTTTCTCGCGCGTTAACAAGGCGTTAGCTATTCTCAATAAATAGGTGGTTTATGATTTTTGACTTTTCGGAGTTCAGTGACTCAAATTTAGATTACATAGATAAGATTGTTGATCGCTATAAAGAAGTCATCGTTCCTTTTTACACAAATAACCTTGAAAAAGGTCGAGATTTCAACGGTTTTGGTTCAGGTTTTGTTGTCAAACACCTAGGTAGCTATTTTGTAGTCACAGCAGAACATGTCATGTCAGATGCTAAAAGGTATGGAATGTCAGCTATCATATTTGGTGAGCGAAAAATGATCCTCGAACATATTGCGGTTGTATTTAATAAAAAAAGAGATGTAGCGGCATTCTGTATAGACAAATGGATGAAAAGTGAGGGAATTAAAGAGTTACCTCATACCACCCTTTATGATGATTCTAGCTTTGAATCAGTCAATGAGAATCCTTTCTTTCTTTTAATGGGGTACCCTGGAACAAAAAATCGAGTACGTGATTTCCGTAAAGGGCTAAACCCGCATTTATTCAGTATCACAGCAGAACAAATTTCCGCACCTAATAAGTTGAAAACAAACGTAGAATCACCACTTTACTATGAATTCCATCCCAAAAAATTAATCGATAGTTTCAGTAAAAAATTTGGCAGCCCACCTGATTTATATGGTATGAGCGGTGGTCCCGCATTTGAGCTGCAAGCGAGACGTCCTATGCTGATGCAATCCGACACCAAAATCGAGTTTTCTCTGTGCTTACGTGGAGTGTTAGTCGAATGGCATAAGTCTCACAAATGCATTTTGTCGTCTACAAAAGACGTAGTAGAAGTGCTATTGGAAATGAGCCTAGAAAAAGAAAGCTAACAAAGCATTTAAGAGTGATTCCCAACGCTTGGCATTTCTCATTCCATCGTTGGGTTTTGTGTTTACGGTGGTATGGTTTAGTTATGTGGAAGCGTTGCTCACACCTTAATGCGGCGTTAGGTTGCTTTAAGCCAGTACGGTTTTTTAGTTTTGTACTCAGCCACTTCGAATCTTTCTTTGTCGCTAGTTTCAGTGGTCATGTGGCTCGAACTTTTTCAGGTGAAGGTTTCATTTAATTGGCAAGCTTTGGCGTCAGCGGCTGAGTGTTTTCCGTTTTCAGTGCTCTTGGCTGGGCTTGTTCATTGAAAGTTCGTAATCTCAATTTGGTTAGCTTTTTTGCTTCAGTGAACCACCGCAAAAATAGTGACGTGGTTGCTATTCAGCTTTGGTGTTTCATGGTCTAGTCCTATAGCTCCAGCGAGCAAAGACGTTTGTAATGAGCATACCTAACAATCCGCTCAAGACGGACAACCAACGCCTAGCGGTTTTGTGCCTGGTTATGTTTAGTGTTTACGGTGGTTGGTTTGAGTTTTGTGGGTATCGTTGGTAGCCGCTTAGCAAGGGCGTTAGGTTGCTTTAAGTTTGCACTGTTTTTTAGTTTGGCAGTCAGCCACTTCAATAATCTTGTTTGTCGCGAATCTCAGCGGCCATGTGGCTCAAACGTTTTCAGGTGAAAGTTTCTTCAACTGGTAAGCTTTGACGTTAGTGGCTGAGTGTTTTCTTGTTTTAAGTGCTCTTGGCCAAGCTTGTTCGTTGAAAGTGATCTATCTCCATCCGATTAGTTTTTTGCTTCAGTGAACCACCGCAAAAAAGTGATGTGATTGCTATTCAGTTTCGGTGGTGATTGCGGTGCAGTTGGCTTCGGTGTTTCATGGGCTGGTCCTATAGCTCAAGCTAGCAAAGGCACTCGAAATGAGCATACCTAACCATCCGCTCAAGACGGACAACCAACGCTTGGCGGCTTTGGGTCTGGTTGGGTATCGTGTTTACGGTGGTTTGTCTGAGTTTTGTGGTATCGTTGGTAGCCGCTTAGCAAGGGCGTTAGGTTGCTTTAGGCGAGTACGGTTTTTGGTTTTTTAATCAGCCACTTCAATAATCTTGTTTGTCGCGAATTTCAGCAGCTATGTGGCTCTAGCTTTTTCGGGCGAAAGTTTAATCTGGCAAGCTTTGCCGTCAGTGGCTGAGTNGGCGTTAGGTTGCTTTAGGCGAGTACGGTTTTTGGTTTTTTAATCAGCCACTTCAATAATCTTGTTTGTCGCGAATTTCAGCAGCTATGTGGCTCTAGCTTTTTCGGGCGAAAGTTTAATCTGGCAAGCTTTGCCGTCAGTGGCTGAGTGTTTTCTGTTTTTAAGTGCTCTTGTCCAAGTCTATTCATTGGTAGTTTGTTCTATCAACTAGGTTAGCTTTTGGGCTTCAGCGAACCACCGCTAAAATAGTGGCGTGGTTGTTATTCAGCCTCGGTGGTTATTGCGGTGCAGTTGGCTTTGGTGTTTCATGGGTTAGTCCTATAGCACCAGNTATTCATTGGTAGTTTGTTCTATCAACTAGGTTAGCTTTTGGGCTTCAGCGAACCACCGCTAAAATAGTGGCGTGGTTGTTATTCAGCCTCGGTGGTTATTGCGGTGCAGTTGGCTTTGGTGTTTCATGGGTTAGTCCTATAGCACCAGTGAGCAAAGCGTTCGTAATGAGCATACCTAACCATCCGCTCAAGACGGACAACCAACGTCTGGCGGTTTTGTGTCTGGTTGAGGCTAGTGTTTACGGTGGTTTTCCGGAGTTTTGTGGTATTGTTGGTAGCCGCTTAGCAAGGGCGTTAGGTTGCTTTAAGATTATACGGTTTTTAGTTTGGTGCTCAGCCACTTCGAATCTTTCTTTGTCGTGAGTTTCAGTGGCCATGTGGCTCGAACTTTTTCAGGTGAAGGTTTCATTCAACTGGCAAGCTTGGATGTTAGTGGCTGAGTGTTTTTCGTTTTAAGTGCTCTTGGTCAAGTTTGTTCGTTGAAGTTCGCTATATACATCCGGTTAGTTTTTTTGTTTCAGTGAACCACCACAAAAATAGTGATTTGGTTGTTATTCAGCTTGGGTGGTTATTGCGGTGCAGCTAGCTTTGGTGTTTGATAGTTTAGTCCTATAGCTCAAGCTAGCAAAGGTGTTTGTAGTGAGCATACCTAACAATCCGCTCAAGACGGACAACCAACGCTTGGCGGTTTTGTGTCTGGTTATATTTAGTGTTTACGGTGGTTTGTCTGAGCTTTGTGGTATTGTTGGTAGCCGCTTAGCAAGGGCGTTATATGCTCCACAAGGAATTGAATTAAAGATGAAAAATGTAGTTCTAAAATCGGCAGAAACATCTTCTGAAATTTGCTTCTTCGACCGTGACGGTGATTACTTCTACATCTCGTATAAGTCTCCATTCATGAGCTATAGCAAACGTATATGGGGTTATTCAGACACAGCTCATTGGATGGAAAGTATCCAGTTTATGGCTGAAAATTGGAAGGGCTGGGATGGTCACGTTCTAATTCAGTCAATTGAGCAAGACCTCAGTCTAACTTTTACTTGTGACTCTCTAGGGCATGTTAACGTTTTACTTTCCGTGTGTGAAAATGAAGGTCCGGAGCCTTGGGAAGTCAGGTCAGAACTGACGACAACTACAGTAGCAATGTCATCATTCCATAGTGATGTAGTTGAGTTTTTTAGCTAAGTTTTAGAACGCATATAACAAAGCATTTAAGAGTGATTCGCAACGCTTGGCAGTTTCGCTTCGCTCAAGTATAGCCAAGCGTCGCTCACACCTTAATGCGGCGTTAGGTTGCTTTAAGTTTGTTCGGTTTTTTAGTTTGGCGTCCAGCCACTTCAAAATATTGTTTTCGCTAGTGTCAGTGGTCATGTGGCTCGAACTTTTTTAGGTGAAGGTTTCCTTCTATTGACAAACATTTGTGTGAGTAGGCAGAGCGTCTTCTGTTTTAAGTGCTCTTGTCCAAGTCTATTCATTGGAAGTTTGTCATCTCAATTTGGCTAGCTTTTTGGCTTTAGTGAACCACCGCAAAAATAGTGATGTGATTGCCATTCAGCTTCGGTGGTTGTTGCGGTGTAGTTAGCTTTGGTGTTTCATGGGTTAGTCCTATGGCTCAAGCTAGCTAAAGTGTTCGTAATAAGCATACCTAACCATCCGCTCAAGACGGACAACCAACGCTTGGCGGTTTTGTGTCTAGTTGGGTATCGTGTTTACGGTGGTCTGTCTGAGTTTTGTGGTATCGTTGGTTGCCGCTTAGCAAGGGCGTTATGTGTCAAATCAGGGAGGGAATGTGAGTCAAATATTAATAATAATTGGAGTGTCAATATTCGGTGTTCTGGGCGCTATCCACTTGGTGTATACATTTTTCACAGAAAAGTTTAACCCTTATGACGCTTCAGTGTTTACTGCCATGAAAAGTACGTCACCAAGACTTACCAAAGAAACTACAATGTGGCGCGCTTGGGTAGGTTTCAATGCTAGCCATAGTTTAGGTGCCATGTTACTACCAGCAATTTACCTTCCATTGGCCGTTAACCATTTCGAAGTCATTAAGAACTCTATTTGGTTTTCTCTTTTACCAGTAGTGGTTGGTGTGTCATATTTAATTTTGGCCAAAAAATACTGGTTTAAAATTCCATTTTTAGGTGTACTTATTTCTTTAACTTGCTTTCTGGTTTCAGCATGGTTAATCAACACATAACAATCTGCTCAAGAGGGATTCACAACGCTCGGCAATGTTGGTTTGAATGAGTTTATGTGTTTACGGCACAATGGCTTAGTTTTGATGATATGCGTTGTTCACCCCTTAGCAGGGCGTTATGTTGCAATCGAATCTAGCACGTATTACCGTATCTGAAAGTAACGATAAATCAGGATGTTGCGCTTATGTACCAGTTGCGATGCACAAAAAAAGTTCAAGATGCGCTAGGCTTGAAACCAGCAGATTTAATCGAAGTTCAAGATGAAAACTTCACCATAGGTAATTGGTATGTAAATCTTTTTACGGCTGACCGTAGAAAATGTCTAGTTTTCATGGAAGAACAAACCTTAATGTCGTTCATATTGGTTGGTTATCGAAAGGAGCATGCAAAAGACATAGGTAAAATCTTTAAAAATGGTGTCTTGCAACTACTTGAACTTGAGGGTTTTCCTTCTGAAATTATCGAAGCTTATGAGAAAGCACCGGAAAATGTTCTCTTTACCAAAACAGCGAGCAAAAAGTTGTTGGGTAATATGAAAGATGTTTTAAGTGGCTACGAGCACTTTATCTACATGGACGGTGGGTTAAAGCACTGTGACTTTACTGATGCAATGTTACGCATCAATCGCACACCACAAAGAACTTTGAAGTGGAAATTCCCGATAGAGTCTCTACATCAGCTCTTCGGAACGGCAACATAACAAAGCATTTAAGAGTGATTCGCAACGCTTGGCGGTTTCGCTTCGCTCAAGTATAGCCAAGCGTCGCTCACACCTTAATGCGGCGTTATGTTTCTTGCGTGAATAGCATTATACGTTGGATTGAAGTTTTAATAGTAGGGGCATGATGCTAAATGATTTTTTAACTTCAGGTGGAGCCTTCTTCTTGTTGGTAGTTCTTTCTGGGTTTCACTTTTACAGAAAGTGGCAAGGCAGAGCGTACATCGGAATTAGCTTCATACTTACAGGGAGTTTGTCTTTTGTATGTATGGATGTTCATTTGGAAAACACTGTCGTATGGTTTCTATCTCTTGTACTGCTTTTGGCAAACGTAATCCTTCACATGACGCCTGACAAGAGAACATAACAAAGCGTTCAATTGGACAACCAACGCTTGGCAGTCCTAGCTCATGGTTTGGCATCAGTGTTTATGACACAATGTTTTATGTTTGTGGCAGCGTTGTTTGCCCATTAACGCGGCGTTATGTGCTTTTCGGGAAAGGTTAGATGGAAGAAGATAAAAAGTTGGTTGCTGCGATTTGTGGTGACGGGGCTGAGTACTTTGTAGCGTCTCAAATCATGCTTAATCTGAGGCTGTTAGTAAGTATCGCTCCTACATCTTCACCTAGTTGGGATTTAGAAGTTACGCATCCGCTAACTGGAAAATCTGCAAAAATTCAGGTGAAATACCGCTCTCGTATTGAGAAAAGCACTCCGCATTTGAGGCTACGAGGTGGTGTCAATTTTGACTTCCTTGTATTGGTTGAAACANACCAGAGCATTTGTTTAACTGGCAAATCATAAAAGACGCACTTGAATAGCACGCACATAACAAAGCATTTAAGAGTGACTCGCAACGCTTGGCAGTTTCGCTTCGCTCAAGTATAGCCAAGCGCCGCTCACACCTTAATGCGGCGTTATACAAATGCACCAGAGTATAAGATTTTAGCCCTGCAGACGTGCAGGGCTAGTATTAAGTTCTGTTATATTTCTGCTTCGACATCGAGTTCTAAATAACGCCCTATTTGTTCAGCTCTATATGTAGAACGAACACTTTATTAACCGAGATTTTTAGCATAAGCCTCACCTCTTTTTTAATAGCGTAAGTTATGAGTGACGTAATAAGAATGAGTAAGAATATGAATATAGCTAGATAAAGCATGATCGTATAATCGAATGCCATGTTGGATATACCGCTATATAAAACTCAGTCTGGACAGGAGGTTTTCAATTGACAACAATCAAAAACAGTTATGCGGTATCGCAGGCGCTACAGAAATAGCGGAAGAAGAAAAATGGCGGCACTCACGTGTTGACTTGTTACCCGCCGATAAGTCGCTTTCAACTTAATCCTAAATTATGAGATATGCAAGCTACAAACGCTAATATAGTGGTACTATTCAAAATTTGTATAACAAAGCATTTAAGAGTGATTCGTAACGCTTGGCAGTTTCGCTTCGCTCAAGTATAGCCAAGCGTCACTCACACCTTAATGCGGCGTTATGCGTAATCGATGGACTACGGAGTATTAGATGGAAGTAGTAGAAGCGAGAAAATCGGATTTAGATTCATTCTTTGCGTATCTTGAAAATCAGCTGTCTGAAAATGGTAATGGAGAAGTTCCTCTTTTCCAGCCAATGTCCAGAGAGCAAAGTGAAATTCCAGAAGCAACAAAAGATAAGTTTATCCAAGGTTTTTCCCATCACTTTGGCGATTTAGGTTGGAGAAAGCTCTGGGTTGTAAAAGACACCTCTGGAAGTATCAAAGGTCACATTGATCTTCGCCACCACGGTGATGATAGCCGTTCTCATCGAGTTCTACTTGGTATGGGCGTAGATGTTTCCTGCCGGAAGCAAGGTATTGGTCAACGACTCATTGATGCGGTTATAAATTTCTGCCAAGAAAAAGCCGAAATTGACTGGGTTGATCTTTGTGTACTATCAGAGAATTTCCCAGCAAAGAACCTCTACCTAAAAGCAGGGTTCGATGTTGTTGGAGAGTTCAAAGATCAATATAGAATCGACGGTTTGTCAGTCTCGGAAACAGCAATGACAAAGTACGTCAAAAATTACGCATAACAAAGCGTTTAAGACGGATTCCCAACGCTAGGCATTTTTGCTTCTACTTCAAATTTAGTGCTTACGGTACAATGCTTTAAGTGCAGTGGTAGCGTTGCTCACCACTTAACGCGGCGTTATAAGCTCAATCTATGCATTTGGGTTCATTTGTGATATCAAGGTGACATTCTTATTCGTTTGGAGCGTGAAGTGTCTGAAATAAAACAAAAATTATCAGTTTCGGTGTTCGAGTCGTTACTGAAGCCCAGTACAGATTACTTAGGCACTGAATTAAAGGACTACTTTCAAAATCGAATTGAAGGAGCTAAAGCTAAACGAGAGGAACAAAATCTACTTTCACACATTGAATCGGTTCGCAAAAAGTCGGTTAGCAAGCAAGAGACCGAGCTTTCTTATTCTCAACTAGAACTATTTGAGCAATGGGCTGGGGAGATAGAAAAGATAGATCCTTCAGATGAAACGTTATCAGATATCTGGCATAACTTACTATTAAACTCTGAGGATAGTTTTAATTCTGAAGTACTGCTTACAAAGCTTAAGAAACTATCATCCGGAGACGCTATAACTCTAATTAAGGTGTTTAATCGAGACAGCTTGAGTAGAGAGGACCGTTATCGTCTAACAAATCTAAAAACTCTGGGGTTGGTTGAACAAAATGAATTAAAAATAGGGTTGATCCAATTTTTATTTATGGCAATCACATTTTTAGCGCTCTTATCGACGGTCGTTCTTCTGTTTTCTCCTCCCGAAGTACTAGCAAGCCTTTCCAAGCCAGTCTCTAAAACGATAGCTTTCTTACCTATGATTGTTTCTGGGTTAAGTGCTGTCGGCATTGTAAAGTACCTCAAGGCAGGTAATGGCAAACGTTTCAACATTTGGCGGCTTACTTGGCTAGGAGAACGGTTAGTTTCCCTTAGTAAAAAAGAACGCTTATAACAAAGCATTTAAGAGTGATTCGCAACGCTTGGCAGTTTCGCTTCGCTCAAGTATAGCCAAGCGTCGCTCACACCTTAATGCGGCGTTAGGTTGCTTTAAGTTTGTACGGTTTGTAGTTTTGCAATCAGCCACTTCAATAATCTTGTTTGTCGCTAATCTCAGTGGTCATGTGGCTCGAACTTTTTTCAGGTGAAAGTTTCATTCAACTGGTAAGCTTTGACGTTAGTGGCTGAGGACTTTCCGTTTTAATTGCTCTTGCCCAAGTCTATTCATTGGTAGTTAGTTATCTCAATTTGGTTAGCTTTTTGGCTTCAGCGAGCCACCGCAAAAACAGTGACGTGGTTATTATCCAGCTTTGGTGGTTATTGCGGTGCAGTTGGCCTTGGTGTTTCATGGGTGAGTCCTATAGCTTAAGCAAACGTAGATGCTCGTAATGAGCATACCTAACCATCCGCTCAAGACGGACAACCAACGCTTAGCGGTTTTGTATCTGGTTGTGCTCAGTGTTTACGGTGGTTTTTTGAGTTTGGTGTTATTGTTGGTCGCCGCTTAGCAAGGGCGTTATGTGAATAGGGAAAATCATGACATTACGAGTAGTTCCAGAATTGTATTGTTTCGATATAAATGTAAGTAAGGCTTTCTTCACAGATATTCTTGGTTTTGCCATCAAATACGAAAGGCCAGAAGAACAGTTTGTATATTTAACACTCGATGGTGTCGATTTAATGTTAGAAGGCTTATCCAGTCAAAGTCGTAAGTGGATCACTGGTAATCCAGAATTCCCGCTGGGCCGTGGTATGAACTTTCAGTGGGATGTTAATGACATTGAACGCTTATATCGTGAAGTGTGTTCGAAATCTAATGAGTCAATTTATCTAGCGCTCGAATCTAAATCGTATGAATGTGGTACTAAGTCCGTCGTTCAAAAGCAGTTTATCGTGCAATCACCAGACGGGTACTTGTTTAGGTTCTGTCAGGACGTCCGTTGACAAAATTCACATAACAAAGCATTTAAGAGGGATTCTCAACGATTGGCGGTTTCAGTTTAAAGTTCAGCTTAAGTGTTTATGGCACAATGGCTTAGTTTTGGGTGGCTTGCGTTGTTCACCCCTTAATGCGGCGTTAGGTTGCTTTAAGACTGTACGTTTTTTAGTTTGGTGCTCAGCCACTTCGAATCTTTCTTTGTCGCTAGTTTTAGTGGTTATGTGGCTCAAACTTTGTCGGGTAAAATTTTATTCAATTGGCAAGCTTTGATGTCAGTGGCTGAGTGTTTTCCGTTTTAAGTGCTCTTGGTCAAGTTTGTTCGTTGAAAGTTCGTTATCTCAATTTGGTTAGCTTTTTGGCTTCAGCGAACCACCGCAAAAATAGTGACGTGGTTGTTCTTCAGCTTGCTGGATATTGCGGTGCAGTTAGCTTTGGTGTTTCATAGGTTGGTCTTATAGCTCCAGCGAGCAAAGCGTTCGTAATGAGCATACCTAACCATCCGCTCAAGACGGACAACCAACGCTTGGCGGTTTTGTGTCTGGTTATGTTTAGTGTTTACGGTGGTTTGCTGTAGTTTTGTGGTATCGTTGGTTGCCGCTTAGCAAGGGCGTTATGAGGCATATGGATATTCAACTAGTACAAATAGAAAGTGATGAGTTTGAAAATCTGTTTTCTGTTGTGAAACAAGGACTTTATTCGCATGTTGATGCCGTCTTTGGTTGGTGTGATGAGTTTCAGGTCAATCGCTTAAAAAGTGACTACGAGCCGCATTGGTTTCACTGGGTTTATCTCAATAACACGCAAGTAGGAATGCTATGTTTCAAGCCTTACGACGCTGCACTTCATGTACATTTATTCATTGTGTTTCCAGAGTTTCAAAATCAAAAATTGGGTCGAAAGGTAATGAATATGGTTCACGAAATAGCGCGAGAGCAAGGGCGTAGTCACGTAACCTTATCAAGCTTTACTAGAAATGAGTCAGCGGTAAGGTTTTACAAATCTCTAGGGTACAAGGTGACTGAAAGCGATGAAAACTTCCTTTCTTTGTCTCTTCAAGTTGCCTCATAACAAAGCGTTAAAGACGGACTCGCAACGCTGGGCGGTTTTGGTTGCAAATTTTAGTCCGGTGTTTAAGGTTGTTTTATTTAGTGTAGTGGGGCGTTGCTCACCACTTAACGCGGCGTTATGTTTGCTCGATTGTTAGCAATTTATATAGAGGTCTTAGTGAATTTCATAAAATTATCGATGTTATGCTTTATAAGTGTATTTGTTTTTCAATTAATAGCACTTACAACGTTCCCTAGTGTAATTGAGCAGTATGAATGGATTTCGTGGGTAGAAGTTGTGCTCTTGAGCGTTGGTGTTTTTGGCCTCTGGCTTTCTCCAGCGGTGGTTGCATTTCGTGCCAGAGAGGTTCGACACCGATTTTTAATAATTTTTTTGTCGTTGGGCCTTCCTATTGTAGGTGGTTTTATAGGTTATTTTATTCTCAAAGGAGAGATAAAGCATCTTCAAGAAACATAACAAACTGCTTAAGACGGACAGCCAACGCTCGGTGACTTTATATTTGGTTGAGTTAAGTGTTTAAGGTGGGCTGTTTGAGTTATATGGTATTGTTGGCAGCCGCTTAGCAGGGCGTTATACGAATTATCAGGGAGTATCGATTGGAAGTAGTTGTTCAAAGAATTTTTAAGAGAGTTCTACTGATATTTGCTGGGTCTGGGTTGTTAACCAATGCAATGTATGTCTACGGTCTTGGTTACTACCAAGGGTATGTGGAAGCTTTTGGTTTTGAATATGCATTTTTCGCTATAGACTGGGCTAATGCAATAGTATGGACATATTATGCAAGTAGGGAACTAGGCGTAAACTTAATAATTATAATGGGTACATACCCCCATGCAGTATTAGTGATTTTCCCTACGGTGTATTTATTTGCAAGGGTTTGGTCGTCCTTAACCGCAGAAACTACAACCTCAAATGTACAAGCTATAGATGCAAATGGTCTTAAAAACTATAGGTCGAAAGTACGTTATGTGCGCTTTAAAGCCACTCATCCATTTCTATTTGCTTATATCCTCAAACCACTAGCATGGCTCTTTGCGAAGGAACAGGCATTTTTTGCTTTCTTGGCGTCATATTTTTTCTTATTCATTTTATGTCTACTACCTTTGTTCGTTTCTATATGGGTATTTTTGCCAAGCATTGGCAATCAACATGGTCAACTAGTTGTGTCAGAGTACCTAGACGGGAAAAGTGGTAAAATTTGTGAAAGGGCTGAGAACGGCTGGAATCCCTGCGTTTCAATTAAGACTAAGCATCTTAAGGAGTATAACCCGACTATTGAAGAAGAAGTCACAGGTTTAATTATCTTAAAAAACGGGTCTTATGTTGGTCTCTATACAGAAAGTGGCTCAATTACAATGACATTACCGCAAGGCTTTTACTATAAAAATGAACAGCAATAAAAATTCGTATAACAAAGCGTTTAAGACAGATTCGCAACGCTCGGCATTTTCGGTTTGATTCAGCTTTAGTGTTTACGGCACAATGGTTTAGGTTCAGTGGGTGCGTTGCTCACTACTTAACGCGGCGTTAGGTTGCTTTAAGTTAGTACGGTTTGTAGTTTTGCAATCAGCCACTTTGAATCCTTTTGTTGTTACTAGTGTCAGTGGACATGTGGCTCGAACTTTTTTAGGTGAAAGCTTTCTTCAATTAGCTAACTCTGGCTTGAATGACTAAGTGTTTTCTGTTTTTCAGTGCTCCTGCCCAAGTTTATTCATTGGAAGCTCGTTATCTCAATGTGGTTAGCTTTTTTGTTTCAGTGAACCACCGCAAAAATAGTGACGTGGTTACTATTCCCGTTTCGGTGGTTATTGCGGTGCAGTTGGCTTTGGTGTTTCATGGCTTAGTCTTATAGCACCAACGAGCAAAGGCACTCGAAATAAGCATACCTAACAATCAGCTCAAGACGGACAACCAACGCTTGGCGGTTTTGTGTCTGGTTTGGTGCGGCGTTTACGGTGGTTTGTTTTAGTTTTATGGTATTGTTGGTAGCCGCTTAGCAAGGGCGTTATGTGCAAGGAGGCAATATGACCAAGGTTTACCTATTTGACTGGGGTGACACGTTTATGATCGATTTCCCAGAACACAGCGGAAAAATGTGTGACTGGGTGACGGTTCAGGCTGTCGATGGGGCTCTTGAAGTTCTTAGAAAGCTATCAATAAACAATAAGGTCTACGTAGCCACAAATGCTTCAGATTCATCAGAAGCTGATATCAAGGCTGCATTTGACCGAGTTGGTTTGTCTCAATATATCTCAGGTTACTTCTGTAAAGCGAACCTTGGTATTGGTAAGGGAACGCCAGGGTTTTTCGACAAGATAATCGGGGTGTTAGGCATAGAGCCTAAATCAGTTGTGATGGTTGGGGATACATACGATAAAGACATTGCGCCAGCAATCACAGCGGGCATTAATGTAATCTGGTTTAATCCCACAAAACAAAGTGTTAGTGCTGTCCACAATGTAAAGCAAGTCTGTCATTTGTTGGAAATTTGCACATAACCAAGCATTTAAGAGTGATTCGCAACGCTTGGCAGTTTCGCTTCGCTCAAGTATGGCCAAGCGTCGCTCACACCTTAACTGGGCGTTAGGTTGCTTGAAGTTTGTACGGTTTTTTAGTTTGGCGCTCAGCCACTTCAACTGTTTTGTTTGTCACGAATTTAAGTGGTCGTGTGGCTCGAACTTTTTCAGGTGAGAGCTTCATTCAACTGGCAAGTATTTGATGTTAGTGNGGGCGTTAGGTTGCTTGAAGTTTGTACGGTTTTTTAGTTTGGCGCTCAGCCACTTCAACTGTTTTGTTTGTCACGAATTTAAGTGGTCGTGTGGCTCGAACTTTTTCAGGTGAGAGCTTCATTCAACTGGCAAGTATTTGATGTTAGTGACTGAGTGTTTTCTGTTTTTAAGTGCTTTTGGTCAAGTTTGTTCGTTGAAAGTTCGTTCTCTCAATTTGGCTAGCTTTTTTTGCTTTAGCGAACCACCGCAAAAACAGTGATATGCTCGTTACTCCACTTTGGTGCTTATTGCGGTGCATTGAGCTTTGGTATTTCATGGCTTAGTCCTATAGCTCAAGCCAGCAAAGGTGTTTGTAATGAGCATACCTAACCATTAGCTCAAGACGGACAACCAACGCTTGCCAGCAAAGGTGTTTGTAATGAGCATACCTAACCATTAGCTCAAGACGGACAACCAACGCTTGGCGATTTTGTGTCTGGTTATGTTTAGTGTTTACGGTGGTTGGTTTAAGTTTTGTGGTATCGTTGGTTGCCGCTTAGCAAGGGCGTTATGCGTAACAAGAGGTAATATGACTGATATAGCAACAATAAGTACAGCACTAACGAGTCTGAAAACAGCTGTTGAACTCACGAAAGCGGTTAGAACAAGTACTTCTGCGCTTGAACAAGCAGAAATTAACCTTCAATTGGCTGATCTTATCTCTGCTCTCGCTGATGCACGAATTGAAGTGTCAGAAATACAGGGATTGTTGTTAGAAAAAGAACAACTAATCTCTCAACTTCAAAAACAATTGGAAAACCAAGGCAATACTATCTACGAAAAGCCTTATTACTGGTTAGAGTCTGGTGGTAAAAGGGACGGCCCGTATTGCCAACGTTGTAAGGATATTAGTTAGGCTTCAAGAGGCAGGTTCTAAAGGTCGTTGGTCTTGTCGGTCATGCAGCGAAATATTTCTAGACAGTGATTATGTGGCTCCAAAAAAGAGAAAGCGGGTACATAGTACAGGGTTAGTCAATCGTTGGTAGGTTACGCATAACAAAGCATTTAAGAGTGATTCGCAACGCTTGGCGTTTTCGCTTCGCTCAAGTATAGCCAAGCGTCGCTCACACCTTAATGCGGCGTTATGTTCTAGGAGGAAATTCATGATTAGGGAAATCACAAAAGCCGATTTTGAGTCGTTTTGGCCAACATTTTCAGCGGTAATTCAGGCACAAGAAACTTATGCCTTTGACCCAAATATGACGCTAGAACAATCATTCGCTTTATGGTGTGAATCTCCCCTGAAAGCTTTTGCTTTCGTAGAAAATGACGTTGTACTGGGCTCTTACTACATCAAGCCAAATGCAATGGGGCCAAGTAGCCATATATGTAATTGTGGATACATGGTTTCTAGCGAAGCTAGAGGTAAGGGCATTGCACGCCTTATGTGTGAACATTCTCAGGAAACAGCTCTAAGACTTGGCTTTGATGCGATGCAATTTAACAGCGTGGTCTCTACCAATGAAGTTGCGGTGAAGCTTTGGGAGAAGCTAGGGTTTCAAATCATAGGTACAATTCCCAAGGCATATAAGCATGCTCATTTAGGGTTAGTTGATAGCTACGTCATGTACAAATGGCTACGAACATAACAAGCAATTTAAGAGGGATTCACAACGCTCGGCATTTTTGCTTCTACTTCAAATTTAGTGTTTATGGCACAATGCTTTAGGTGTGGGTGGTGGCGTTGCTCACCCCTTAATTGGGCGTTAGGTTGCTTTAAGTTTGTACGGTTTTTTAGTTTGACAGTCAGCCACTTCAATAATCGTATTTGTAGTGAACCTCAGCGGCCACGTGGCTCGAACTTTTTCAGGAGAAGGTTTCATTCAACTGGCAAGCTTGGATGTTAGTGGCTGAGTGTTTTTCGTTTTAAGTGCTCTTGGCCAAGTTTGTTCGTTGAAAGTTCGCTATATACATCCGGTTAGTTTTTTTGCTTCAGTGAACCACCGCAAAAATAGTGATTTGGTTGTTATTCAGCTTGGGTGGTTATTGCGGTGCAGCTAGCTTTGGTGTTTGATAGTTTAGTCCTATAGCTCCAGCGAGTAAAACGTTCGTAATGAGCATACCTAACCATCAGCTCAAGACGGACAACCAACGCTTGGCTATTTTGTGTCTGGTTTGGTGCGGCGTTTACGGTGGTTGGTTTGAGTTTTGTGATAGGTTGGTAGCCGCTTAGCAAGGGCGTTAGTTTTCACGCCACCACAGGAGGTTTATCATAAATGGTCTCATTCAGAAGTATGAATGACGCTGAATTTCGGTCTTATAGATCGTATTCAAATAAATTTAGGGGCTTAGAATTAGCTCAAGCTAATTATGTTTCTAGCGAAGATGGTATTCGGCTAGCGAATATCGAACTAGATGAGTGCTTACCTCAAGGCTTAGATACACCAAATAATGTTCTTCTTAGTCTTGAAGCTAAAACCCAAAAGGGTAAGAGCCAAATTGGTTATTTTTGGTATGGTTCAAATAGTGACAATGTGTTTATCTATGATTTTCAGGTTTTTCCCGAGTTTCAAGGTAAAGGTTATGGTCAAAAAGTTTTTCAAATACTCAAAGAGCAGTGGTTTAGCACAGGTGTGGTTCAGGTCGAATTATTAGTTGCTTACGAAAATGATAGGGCGTTTAAGCTTTATCAAGAGCTAGGTTTTCAAGCAACAGGCATCAATATGCTATGCAAATGAAAACTAACAAATTGCTTAAGAGTGACGGCTAACCTTAGGCATTTTTGGTTTGCTTGAGTTTTGTGATTACGGTGGCTTTGCTCAGGTTTCGTGGTTTAGCCGCACCTTAGCAAAGCGTTATGTACAAAGAGCTTGACTGCATCTTTCACAAGAAATTACTGGTCGTGTTGTATGAAAAATAATCGAATTCATCTTAATGAGCTGATTGCAGAGTATACTGAGAACTCAAAGATTATAAATAAAGCAAATGAAGAGCTTTTAAATAATGACAGAGGCTTGTTTAAAGCTAAATTAAAAATAAGTCTAAATATTGCAAAATCAGTGCATAAACAACAATTGGAAAAACTCGAAGAGTTAGATGGTAGCTTTGTGGGTGATTTGGAAGACTCTATGCACGATAACTTCGCTCATCTAAGCATCAAGGACACCAATTATAAAGTAGTCGAAAGAGCAAGGGTGGTCTTTACTAGTAGTTTGGGACGGTTCGAAAATACTATTGCTGCTATAGAGGATAGTTTGAATTTTGATCAATCTATTGTGCTGGCGAGAATAAGTATATTTGTTGCTATTTTATCTATTGCTACGAGTTATTTCAGTGGGTAAATTTGTACATAACAAGCAATTTAAGAGGGATTCACAACGCTTGGCATTTTTGCTTCTACTTCGAATTTAGTGTTTATGGCACAATGCGTTAGGTTTGGGTGGAGGCGTTGTTCACCCCTTAATTGGGCGTTAGGTTGCTTTAAGTTTTTACGTTTTTTTAGTTGGGTGCTCAGCCACTTCAACTGCCTTGTTTGTCGCGAATTTCAGCGGCCATGTGGCCCGAACATTTTCAGGTGAGGGTTTCATTCAACTGGCATGTTTTGATGTCAGTGGCTGAGTGTTTTCTGTTTTAAGTGCTCTTGCCCGAGTTTATTCATTGGCAGCTCGTTATCTCGATGTGGTTAGCTTTTTTTGCTTCAGTAAGCCACCGCAAAAAATAGTGATGTGGTTACTATTCAGCTTCGGTGGTTATTGCGGTGCAGTTGGCTTTGGTGTTTTATGGGTAAGTCCTATAGTTCAAGCTGGCTTAGGTGTACGTAATGAGCATACCTAACAATCTACTTAAGACGGACAACCAACGCCTGGCGGTTTTGTATTTGGTTGAGTTTAGTGTTTACGGTGGTTTGCTGTAGTTTTGTGATATCGTTGGTAGCCGCTTAGCAAGGGCGTTAGGTTGCTTTGGGTTTGTACGGTTTTTTAGTTTGGCAGTCAGCCACTTCAATAATCGTATTTGTAGTGAATCTCTGCGGCCATGTGGCTCGAACTTTTTCAGGTGAAGGTTTCATTCAACTGCCAAGTTTTGACGTTAGTGATTGAGTGTTTTCTGTTTTTAAGTGTTCTTGTCCAAGTTTACTCATTAAAAGTACGCTCTCTCAATTTGGTTAGCTTTTTGGCTTCAGCGAGCCACCGCAAAAACAGTGACGTGGTTATTATCTAGCTTTGGTGGTTATTGCGGTGCAGTTGGCCTTGGTGTTTCATGGGGGAGTCCTATAGCTCAAGCTAGCTAAAATGTTCGTAATGAGCATACCTAACCATCCGCTCAAGACGGACAACCAACGCTTGGCGGTTTTGTGTCTGGTTGAGGCTAGTGTTTACGGTGGTTTGTTTGAGTTTTGTGTTATTGTTGGTAGCCGCTTAGCAAGGGCGTTAGGTTGCCAATGGACATTTGCGACCTGATGTTTATTTTATTCGGTCATGGATCGTTTTATGAGGTGAAAATGAGTCAAACTATGAAATTAGATCTAGACATTGGTAATCGACATATTGTTATCCAACGTCGTTATGAGGCCTTGGGAGCAATCAATGATTTGCTAATAGCGATTTGGTTTTTAGTTGGTAGTTTTTTCTTTTTGAATGAGTCTCTTGTTGAAAGTGGTACTTGGTTGTTTGTTGTAGGTAGTGCCCAACTAATCATTAAACCACTAATAAAGCTTACAAGTTTAGTTCATGTTGGAAGAGTATCGAAGTCGTCAACCTAACCATCAGCTCAAGACGGACAACCAACGCTTGGCGATTTTGTGTCTGGCTGTGTTCAGTGTTTACGGTGGTTTGTTTGAGTTTTGTGGTATTGTTGGTAGCCGCTTAGCAAGGGCGTTAGGTTGCTTTGGGTTTGTACGGTTTTTTAGTTTGGCAGTAAGCCACTTCAATAATCGTATTTGTCTCGAATTTAAACGGCCATGTGGCCCTAACTTTTTCTGGTGAAAGATTCATTTAATTAGTAATCTTTGGCGTCAGTGGGTGAGTGTTTTCTGTTTTAAGTGCTCTTGCCCAAGTTTATTCATTAGTAGTTAGTTATCTCGATTTGGTTAGTTTTTTTGCTTCAGTAAACCACCGCAAAAATAGTGACGCGGTTGTTGTTCGGCTTTGGTGGTTATTGCGGTGCATTGAGCTTTGTAGTTTCATGGCTTAGTCCTATAGCTCAAGCTAGCAAAGGTGTTTGTAGTGAGCATACCTAACCATCCGCTCAAGACGGACAACCAACGCTTGGCGGTTTTGTGTCTGGTTGGGTATCGTGTTTACGGTGGTTTGTTTGAGCTTTGTGGTATTGTTGGTAGCCGCTTAGCAAGGGCGTTATGAATCCTTGAGGAAAGTTTATGAAATTAGTAACTACAATCTTATTACTTTTGGTATCTGCGAATGTCTTATCTGCTGAGTGGATTAGCTTGGAACCAAAGGACAATGAGGGAGTTGAAGTATTCCCTTCGAATTTTAGTAGCGGAATCGCAGCAGGCGTCTACTTTGTGCACAAATCGTCATTCGTTTCTTCTGAGACTTGCTCAACTAAGAAGTTCGTCGCAATTACTGATCCTAAGTTAGCGGATCAAGCGTTATCCATTGGGATGTTTGCACTAGCATCAAATAAGACAATTACACTTTGGGTTGACGGCTGCTCAAACAACTATCTACACGGTAAGGCAATTAAAATTCTGCCGTAATTCATAACAAGCAATTTAAGAGGGATTCACAACGCTTGGCACTTTTGCTCCTACTTCACTTTTAGTGTTTATGGCACAATGCTTTTGGTTTGGGTGGAGGCGTTGTTCACCCCTTAATTGGGCGTTATGTGCTTGGAGGGAAATAATGAATTCAAAGGAAGTCGTCTTAGCTTTTTGGGACGCAATGAAAACGAATGATTTCGCGAAAGCAAGTGAGTGGCTTAGCCCAGATTTTGAAGGATTTTGGCCTCAATCTGGTGAGCTTATTGTTGGACGAGACAACTTCACGGCAATTAACTCTTACTATCCAGCAAATGGTACTTGGGAGTTCGTCGTTCATTCAATTGTCTGCGATGGCGAAACAGTAGTCACTGATGTTTCTATAACTGATAGCGTTCAAAAGGCGCGTGCTATTACTTTCCATACGGTAGAAAATGGGTTTATTCGTAAACAGAAAGAGTACTGGCCAGACCCAATGGAAGCTCAGGAGTGGCGTTCCAAGTGGGTGAGGGTGGTGCAAGAGCAGGCACGCACATAACAAAGCGTTCAAGAGGGATTCTCAACGCTTGGCAATTTTGGTTCAAAGTTTAGCTTTTGTGTTTGTGGCACAATAATTTAGATTTGGCGGCTTGCGTTGTTCACCCCTTAACGCGGCGTTAGGTTGCTCTGGATTTGTACGGTTTTTAGTTTAGCGCTCAGCCACTTCAATAATCTTGTTTGTCGCGAGTTTCAGTGGCCATGTGGCTCGAACTTTTTCAGGTGAAAGTTTCCTTCTATTGACAAACATTTGTGTGAGTAGGCAGAGCGTCTTCTGTTTTTAGTGCTCTTGTCCAAGTCTATTCATTGGAAGTTTGTCATCTCAATTTGGTTAGCTTTTTGGCTTCAGTGTGCCACCGCAAAAATAGTGGCTTGGTTGTTATTCAACTTCGGTGGTTGTTGCGGTGCATTTAGCTTTGGTGTTTCATGGTTTAGTCTTATAGCTTAAGCGAGCAAAAGCATTCGTAATGAGCATACCTAACAATCAGCTCAAGACGGACAACCAACGCTTGGCGGTTTTGTGTCTAGTTGGGTATCGTGGTTACGGTGGTTTGCTGTAGTTTTGTGTTATTGTTGGTCGCCGCTTAGCAAGGGCGTTATGCGTCTGCGAGCCCGTTCATATAATCAATTTGAACGGACTTCATTTTGCTTACTTTGTTTGAAATGCTTCTAAGGTGTGCATTGCAGAATAAACCATTGCACGTTCGTGTTCACTAATGAGCTCTAAATTTACTCGTTCAACTCTATTTATGAGGCAAAGGCAAACCGCAGCCTCAACTTCATTATTCGGGGTTATGTTCCCTTTCATTACCTCGGCAAGGTAAGCTGCTAAAGAAATTAAAGCACTGTAGAATATTTTTACTTCTTGTTTTTTTGCTACTTCAAAACTTTCAGCAGGGACAGAGGCAACAACAGTATTGATAAAAGTTTGTTTACGTACTGATATATTTAGAAAACCATCGACCTCTTGGTCAAACTGAGCACCAATATCAGCCTGGACTTTAGCTGTGTATAATCTATTACCTATCGCATTAAACATCGAATGTTTCCTTAATATGGCATTCCACTGGAACGTTATGTTATAAAATTAAGTTTTAAAATCAAGTTGTTGTGTTGGTTAGTGTGGTTCATGTTGGAAATGTTAAAGCCTTACGAACAGTCGCATAACAAACTGTTCAAGAGGGATTCGCAACGCGTGGCATTTTCACTATGCGTTGATTTTAGTGATTAAGGTGGTATGCGGCGACTTTGGTATTGCGTTGCTCACCCCTTAACAGGGCGTTAGGTTGCTTTAAGTTTGCACTGTTTTTTAGTTTGGCAGTCAGCCACTTCAATAATCTCGTTTGTCGCGAATTTCAGCAGCTACGTGGCTCGAAGATTTTCAGGTGAAAGTTTCTTTAACTGGCAAGCTTTGACGTTAGTGGCTGAGTTTTTTCTGGTTTTAAGTGCTCTTGGCCAAGCTTGTTCGTTGAAAGTTAGCTATTTCCATCCGGCTAGTTTTTTGCTTTAGTGAACCACCGCAAAAAAGTGATGTGATTGCTATTCAGTTTCGGTGGTTATTGCGGTGCAGTTAGCTTTGGTGTTTCATGGGTTAGTCCTATAGCTCCAGCGAGCAAAGCGTTCGTAATGAGCATACCTAACCATCAGCTCAAGACGGACAACCAACGCCTGGCGGTTTTGTGTCTGGTTTGGTGCGGCGTTTACGGTGGTTTGTTTTAGTTTTATGGTATTGTTGGTTGCCGCTTAGCAAGGGCGTTAGTTGTTTTAAGAGGAAGTATTGAATGCAGTGGATATCTGCTTATAGTCGTTTGTTTAGTATGTTGGATAAAACAGGTTCACCTGCTTACCATAGCGGCTCAGCCTTCATTAAGGTCGTTCAACAGTTTGACCGTGGCTTGCCAGGTTATTCACTCTACATTGAAGAAAGAAACAGGCTGAAACAGAGTACAACTCGTCGAGACTTTTACTGGGACATCCTCCAAAATCTCGATGAATCAACACGATTCGAAGTGTTTCGTGCCTTTATAGACATTGTCGAGCCACATTGTCCAACTGAAGCTCAAGATCTTCGAGCATATATGTTTGGTAACGGTAACCCTGTTCCCAAGGCTACTATTCCAAACCATCAGTGGAGTTCTGATAAGCTCAATTCGACACTGTCTAAAATTGACAATGCAATAGATACGGCAAACTACAACAATGCAATGACTTTGGCATATACGTGTCTGGAGGGGTTGTATAAATCCTATGTTCAGAAACATGTTCCAGCTAGCAGCAATGTCACTGACTTAATACCGTTGTCCAAGTTGGTTCGAACAGACATTGATTCAAAGCTCTCAGCAGTAGGCAGTTATCCAGTTCAAATGGTGACAAGTATTTCTACACTGACCAGTGCAATTGCAAACTCTAGAAATAGCTTTAGTGATTCACACTTTGATCATGATGCTAATAAATGGCTAGCTATCTATAGTCGAGATTTAGTTAACTCTATTGGACGTTTGTTATTGCATTTTCTGTGAGCCAAACAACTAACAAAGCATTTAAGAGTGATTCGCAACGCTTGGCGTTTTCGCTTCGCTCAAGTATAGCCAAGCGTTGCTCACACCTTAATGCGGCGTTAGGTTGCTTTAAGCCTGTACGGTTTATAGTTTTGCAGTCAGCCACTTCAATAACCTTGTTTGTCGCGAATCTCAGTGGTCATGTGGCTCGAACTTTTTCAGGTTAAGGTTTCATTCAACTGGCAAGCTTTGATGTTAGCGATTGAGTACTGCCTGTTTTTAAGTGCTCTTGTCCAAGTCTATTCATTGGAAGTTCGTTATCTCAATCTGGTTGGTTTTTTGCTTCAGCGAACCACCGCAAAAATAGTGACGTGGTTGTTTTCAGCTTCAGTAGTGATTGCGGTGCAGTTGGCTTTGGTGTTTCATGGTTTAGTCCTATAGCTTAAGCGAGCAAAAGCGTTTGTAATGAGCATACCTAACCATCCGCTCAAGACGGACAACCAACGCTTGGCGGTTTCGTGTCTAGTTGAGCTTGGTGTTTATGGTGGTTTGTTTGAGTTTTGTGTTATGGTTGGTAGCCGCTTAGCAAGGGCGTTAGGTTGCTTTGGGCTTGTGCGTTTTTTAAGTTTGGCAGTCAGCCACTTCAATAACCTTGTTTGTCGCTAGTTTCAGCGGCTATGTGGCTCGAACTTTTTCAGGTGAAGGTTTCATTCAGCTGGCAAGTTTTGATGTTAGTGGCTGAGAGTCTTCCGTTTTAAGNTTTTAAGTTTGGCAGTCAGCCACTTCAATAACCTTGTTTGTCGCTAGTTTCAGCGGCTATGTGGCTCGAACTTTTTCAGGTGAAGGTTTCATTCAGCTGGCAAGTTTTGATGTTAGTGGCTGAGAGTCTTCCGTTTTAAGTGCTTTTGGTCAGGTTTGTTCGTTGCAAGTTCGTAATCTCTATTTGGTTAGCTTTCTTGCTTCAGCGATCCACCGCAAAAAACGGTGACGTGGTTATTATCCAGCTTTGGTGGTTGTTGCGGTGTATTTAGCTTTGGTGTTTCATGGCTTAGTCCTATAGCTCAAGCTAGAAAAGGTGTTCGTAATGAGCATACCTAACCATTAGCTCAAGACGGACAACCAACGCCTAGCGGTTTTGTGTCTGAGAAAAGGTGTTCGTAATGAGCATACCTAACCATTAGCTCAAGACGGACAACCAACGCCTAGCGGTTTTGTGTCTGGCTGAGTATCGTGTTTACGGTGGTTTGTTTGAGTTTTGTGGTATTGTTGGTAGCCGCTTAGCAAGGGCGTTATAAAACTTGGTGAAAAACGACGTGAATGAATACATTATTTTAGAAAAAGATGATCTCTCAATAGCGGTTGATATCGTTGATGATTACGCTGGTGATCAAATCAGAGGTTTACAGCAGGAAGGTTTCGCTGTTGTCTGTGAAAGCACTAAAGCTCACACAAAAGACAAAGCATTAAAACTCTGGTCCGAAACAAAAAAATATAATGCAGAACAATTGCGTTTCAAAAGAGTACGCGGAGAAGCAATCCTAGATTGGGAAACACTAAAAAATGTTGGTGGTGTTCAGAAGTCATATAGAACAAAAGTTCCCGGTGGTTGGTTAGTATCTGTTCAAAATTACAACCATAACGGTATAGGTTGTGGTGTTACTTTTTTACCTGATCCTGAGCATTTGTGGGATGGGAACTCGTTAAAGTAGTGCGCTTAAAAGTTTTATAACAAGCAATTTAAGAGGGATTCTCAACGCTTGGCATTTTTGCTTCTACTTCAAATTTAGTGTTTATGGCACAATGCTTTAGGTTCGGTGGGGGCGTTGTTCACCCCTTAATTGGGCGTTATGTGCTTGGAGGTAATTTTGCCTGATCTATTGAAGAAAGTAGTTCTAATCAACCTCACGGCGGCGTTGCTCGTAGTAGCTCTGTCGCAATTTGTATCTTTCTTTGCGACGACAAGACTCGTCGATTTTCTTTTCTTTGTAGTTATTGTCATTTGGTTTTTAGCAAAGCTCATGTGGGAAGGTGGGGTTCATAGCAAAACAACCCGTCTTGATGACTCTCGAACAGATAAAGTGTACAAAATGGTAGAAGGGCATGATTTTAATAAAGACGAACAAGAACACTACCGAATGAACTATCAAACGGGTTTAGTGTTCTTCGTTGCAGGTTTACCAGCTTTTATCGCTTGTTTAGTTCTGCAATTTCTTTGAGCGCGATCATAACAAAGCGTTCAAAGGGACATCCAACGCTTGGGAGTTTTTACACATAGTTTGGTGTTTGTGTTTATGTCACAATAGGTTAGTTGTGTGGTAGCGTTGCTGCCCATTAACGCGGCGTTAGGTGCTAGGAGGCAAACTTGAAAAAATTACTCGTGATATTGGCATTGGTTTCTGTGCCTAGCTTCGCTTCTGATGATATCGAAGACCCCTGTAAAGTGAAAGGTGGTGGGGTTATGGCCGGTTATCAGTGTGTGGAACAGAAGATGGAACTCGCAGACAAAGAACTTAACGAAAGTTATCAAGAAGCAATCGCTAGAATAAGCGAGGAAGAAGCAGCGCTAAGGGAAACCTGGTCTGAAACCGAGCTGGTGGAGCCGTTTCGAAAGGCCCAAAGGGCTTGGTTAAAATATAGAGACGCTGAGTGCGAGTTTTCAGGTCTTTCTTCCACGCCTTCACCTTGGCAAGGTGTCCAAATTGAAGAATGTAGGTTAAGAATGACGTTAGAACGAGTGGAATACTTCAAGAGTGTATATGTAGGTTAAAAGGAATGCGCCTAACAAAGCATTTAAGAGTGATTCGCAACGCTTGGCGTTTTCGCTTCGCTCAAGTATAGCCAAGCGTCGCTCACACCTTAATGCGGCGTTAGGTCGCTTTAAGCTTGTACGGTTTTTTAGTTTAGCGCTCAGCCACTTCAATAATCTTGTTTGTCGCGAATTTCAGCGTCTACGTGGCTCGAAGATTTTCAGGTGAAAGTTTCATTTAGTTGGCAAGCTTTGGTGTCAATGGCTGAGAGTCTTCCGTTTTAAGTGCTCTAGGCTAGGTTTGTTCGTTGGAGTTTATTATCTCAATTTGGCTAGCTTCTTTGTTTCAGCGAACCACCGCAAAAATAGTGACGCGGTTGTTGTTCGGCTTTGGTGGTTATTGCGGTGCATTGAGCTTTGTAGTTTCATGGCTTAGTCCTATAGTTCAAGCTAGCAAAGGTGTTTGTAGTGAGCATACCTAACCATCCGCTAAAGACGGACAACCAACGCTTTGCGGTTTTGTGTCTGGTTATGTTTAGTGTTTACGGTGGTTTGCTGGAGTTTTGTGGTATCGTTGGTAGCCGCTTAGCAAGGGCGTTAGGTTTCAATCGCGGTAATGGTGCATCTAGTTAAATCTAGATCTAAACTAGAAATCTAGATTTGACTGCAGTACACTATTCGCACTTGAGCAATAAGGAGAAAGTGATTATGCCGAGCTACCATGTAGATGCTGAGGTAGCATCAAAAATTGAAGCCTTAGTTAAAAAAGAGCCTTTCGAAAACCTTACTTTCAATGATGCTCTAATTCGTTTGTTGGCTCTTGTGCCCTCAGATGTACCCAACTCCGATGATATTTTGAATGACTTGCTGGCTTCATTACCTGACAAACGTTCGGTGAAATCTTCACCAAGGCCATCAGAGTGGGTTGAACAAATCCCTGAGTTAAATGGTAAAGCAAGGTTTCCTACATGGAAGTCTATTTGTGACTTCTTATCTATTGATGTTGGTGCTGACTCAGCTCGACGCAAGTTGGATGCATGGGTTACTAGTAATCGCCCTGAGTGGCCAAAGGTGCCAGAAGTTTAAAACCTAACAAAGCGTTTAAGGCAGATTCGCAACGCGTGGCATTCTCAGCCCAAATTGAATTTTGTGTTTAAGGTGTAATGGGTTAGGTCAGGTGTAAGTGTTGCTCACTACTTAACGCGGCGTTAGCAAGCCAAGGGTTTCACTAATAAAGGAGTTTAAATTTGAAGAAGTTTTTAGTTCTGGCTTTGTCATTAATCAGTGTGGAATCCCATGCGATAACTGAAGATGAGTTACTAAATTACTCTGTTGATGATGAGTCAACAATAGAAAATGAATACTTCAATAAAGTATTGCCTCAAAATCGATTCTTGTTATCAGATTACCCTGGACAAAGTAATAGTTATTCAAAAAGTAATTACGTTGGTCTTAATGACGTAGGTACTTTTCTGGTTGCCCAAGTTGGTGCTGGCGTTTTATCAGCGATTGCTGCTGGAGATCCAGAACTTGCAGGGTGGACTTATGTAATAGCGAGCCCAATGGCTGGGGCGGCCCCAAAAAGTAGTGTTGGACTAACTGGAGTCATCGGTTTGGCGGCTTTAGGTGCATATAATTTAAACATTGATCAAGACGAAACAAGTAAGGAGGAAATATTTATAACCAATATGCTTGGGCTGAATCTGCTCGTTTTCTCGTTGTGGTTTTCAGATCAAGTATTTTATGAATATGATACTGACTTTTCAATCTACCCTGACTCTCAGGGTGGCTGGAATTTCAATGTCAGATATAGTTTCTAGAAAACTTGCTAACAAAGCGTTTAAGACGGACTCTCAACGCTTGGTGGCTTCAGCTTACATTCTGGCTTAATTGTTTATGGAACAATAGCTTAGTGTGGTGAAAGCGTTGTTCACCACTTAACGCGGCGTTAGGTTGCTTTAAGCTTGTGTGGTTTTTAGTTTTGCAATGAGCCACTTCAATTGTCTTATTCGTCACAAACTTGAGCGGCCATGTGGCTCGAACTTTTTTAGATAAAGGTTTCATTCAACTGGCAAGCTTTGATGTTAGTGACTGAGTGTTTGCTGTTTTTAAGTGCTTTTGGTCAAGTTTGTTCGTTGAAAGTTCGTTATCTCAATTTGGTTAGCTTTTTTTGCTTCAGTAAAACACCGCAAAATGGTGACGTGGTTGTTATTCAGCTTCGGTGGTGATTGCGGTGTAGTTGGCTTCGGTGTTTCATGGGCTGGCCCTATAGCTCAAGCTAGCAAAGGCATGTTTGATGAGCATACCTAACCATCAGCTCAAGACGGACAACCAACGCTTGGCGGTTTTGTGTCTGGTAGTGTTTAGGGGTTACGGAGGTTTGTTTGAGTTTTGTGTTATTGTTGGTAGCCGCTTAGCAAGGGCGTTAGGTTGCTTGAAGTTTGTACGGTTTTTTAGTTTGGCGCTCAGCCACTTCAACTGTTTTGTTTGTCACGAATTTAAGTGGTCGTGTGGCTCGAACTTTTTCAGGTGAGAGCTTCATTCAACTGGCAAGTATTTGATGTTAGTNAACAGTGATATGCTCGTTACTCCACTTTGGTGCTTATTGCGGTGCATTGAGCTTTGGTATTTCATGGCTTAGTCCTATAGCTCAAGCCAGCAAAGGTGTTTGTAATGAGCATACCTAACCATTAGCTCAAGACGGACAACCAACGCTTGACGATTTTGTGTCTGGTTATGTTTAGTGTTTACGGTGGTTGGTTTAAGTTTTGTGGTATCGTTGGTTGCCGCTTAGCAAGGGCGTTAGGTTGCTTTAAGTTTGTACGGTTTTTTAGTTGGGCGCTCAGCCACTTCAATAATCTTGTTTGTAACGAATCTCAGCGACCATGTGGCTCGAACTTTTTCAGGTTAAAGTTTCTTCAACTGGCAAGCTTTGACGTTAGTGGCTGAGTTTTTTCTGGTTTTAAGTGCTCTTGGCCAAGCTTGTTCGTTGAAAGTTAGCTATTTCCACCCGGCTAGTTTTTTGCTTTAGTGAACCACCGCAAAAAAAAGTGATGTGATTGCTATTCAGTTTCGGTGGTTATTGCGGTGCAGTTGGCTTCGATGTTTCATGGGCTGGTTCTATAGCTCAAGCTAGCAAAGGCATGTTTGATGAGCATACCTAACAATCAGCTCAAGACGGACAACCAACGCTTGGCGATTTTGTGTCTGGTTATGTTTAGTGTTTACGGTGGTTTGCTGTAGTTTTGTGTTATTGTTGGTCGCCGCTTAGCAAGGGCGTTATGCTTTAGGTGAGATATGGACGTTACGTTAAATTCAAGAGAAATAAGAATCTCTTCTGAAAGCGAGTTGGGTGTGTATCTCGAAGAAATAGACAATGTATGTAAAGCAGAAGCTTGGATGTATTCTGAAAGCGGTAGCTCCATATGTATGTTAAAAAACGATGGCGATATGTTTTTAATGTATCTAGAGCATCCAGAAGATGATGGGGTAGTTTCTGTAGGTAAATTTAAAGGGCTCGAAAATATCGAGTTTGAGCTGGCAAATGGTCAAGTCGACGAGTACCCTAAATCATGGTGCTTAGGTTCGGAGTCAGCTTTAAAAGGTTTGGCTTACTTCTACATAAACAACGGCTTAAAGTCAGAGTATATAGATTGGCAAAAAGCATAACAAAAAAATGCAGACGGACCCACCTCCGCTCCGTCAAATTTGGGGTTCGCTGCGCTCACTATACCCCAAATTTGTCTCCACTCCGGTGGGCCGCTGATTTGGGCGTTATGAGTCCCCGAGGTTTTAAGTATGAAGTATCCAGATGATATAGATTTTTTGTACTTCCTAGAGAATCACGGTTGGAGTACGTGCTTAGTTTATGTAGGCGGAGAAATTTATGAAATGGGGCCTACTCATATCTTTGAAAACCCAATCGAGGTATTACTAAATGGATTGATTGAGATGATCCAAGGGGCTGACGAAGTTAATTTTAAGTGGCATGATGAGCCTGGCGAGTATGTCTGGAGTATTAAGCGTAATAAAGAGCAGAAGCATAAGATGGTTGTTTCTATTAGTGGATGTACGCGTGTGAATGCGTCTGGTAAAGCTAAACATGAAACTCTTGATTTTGAGGTTAAGTTAAAATTGTTCTCGGTTTGTGTTCTAAAGCAAATGGAAAAGATTCGTGATCTAATGACTGAGAAAAGTTTCAAGGAGAATCGAGAGGGAGAATTTCCATATACTGTATTTAAGGAGTTTCAGAGAGCGTATGATAGAGCTTACTCATAACAAAAAAATGCACGCGGACCTTCCGCTCCGTTACACAAAATGTGGTTCGCTACGCTCACTCTACCACATTTTGTTCCACTCCGGTCAGGCCGGTGATTTAGGCGTTATACATTAAAAAAGGAAGTGAATCACAATTATGTTAACTTTGTCTATTTTACTGATTTTTATAGGGATAGTTTTGTATTTTACAGTCGTTGTCGACATGTTTAAGCAAAAGATATGGTTGGGTTTCTTAGGGCTGTTCCTGTTTCCTTTCACGTATTATCACGCGTTTAAAAATTACTCTGGAAATAAGCTTCGTATGGGTTTGCTCTTAGTTGTCACGACACTATTACCTGTTACCTATATTCAGTTAGAGCTAAGTGCCGCTGGAAGTGAGTTGGAACCATTTTTGACTTCAGTAGGTGAAAGTAATCTTCTTAATTGCTCACTAGAGTCATCGGTTATGTCATCTGGTGGTGTAACATTTTACACGTTGTTTTGTTCCAGTAAGTTATCCGAAAGCCTTAAATATACAAGTGAAAGCGAGCTGGTCGATGTTTATTGGAAAAATATAATTCAACCTGCATTATCGGTTTATCGAGATAGCTTCGGGAAAGTAGAGGGTAAAGGGGTAGTGCTAGGCATCAAATCTCCTTCCAGTCTTATGGCTTGCTACAAAATAGAGAATCCCGGAAATGTTATTGAAGCATGGAGTTCTGGGTTGTCGGAGCCGTGTGGGTAAAAAATGTATAACAAAGCATTTAAGAGTGATTCGCAACGCTTGGCGTTTTCGCTTCGCTCAAGTATAGCCAAGCGCCGCTCACACCTTAATGCGGCGTTATATTGTTTTTCAAGTTCAGGGATTAAAATGGGTGAGTTATATAACACTCTAATGGTTTGTGCGGTGTTGGCTTCGTTGTTTCCGCTTATAAAATACAGCAAGAGTTTTTATGATGAGTGGAATGAAATGGAGAATGAGCATTGGCGCTCTAGAGGGGCTCCACCGTTCGTAGTGTTCCATTTTGGTATGTTCTTATTTGTCCCAATGCTTTTCGGCAAAGATCTGGATCATCTGAATAATAAGAGGTTGATAAAACTTAGGAATGATCTCAGGTACAGCTTTGCTATTTTTTCGCTACTGTTGCTCGCATCCCAGTTAAATCAATAAATTGGTTTTGGCAGCAGCAATATAACAAAGCGTTTAAGGCGGATTCACAACGCTTGGCGATTTTGGTTCAAGTCAGCTTAAGTGTATAAGGTACAATGGGTTAAGTTTGGTGGTTGACGTTGTTCACCACTTAACGCGGCGTTAGGCATATGGAATGGTATGAAATTAAATGAAGTAGATAAGTACTTAAGAACTTACAAATCCTATATGGAACAAATCAAGTTACGTAGTGCTTTGTTGATGGACATTCAAAAGAAGATCAATGGTTCAGGTAGTTACACTGGGAGTCTGGAAACCGACATTGATATCATATACTTACAAATACGAAAAATATGCGAACTAGTCATGCTATCATGCGTAGTTGCTAACCAAGCCTCAAGTCGAGACCTTAGTTCCAAGCTAAAAAAAAGTTATAAACCTGCAGAGATCAATCGATTGTTATCAAAGGTGAATAGCCGTTTTTACCCAAAGGCGGTAAAGAGACAGCTTCCTCATTTTGATGCTTCTAAATCAGACCTAGCAGGTACAACTCCATTAGATGTCAATGAACTTGTTTTAATGTGGAGTAAAAGTGGAGATTTTCTGCATGTATCAAGAAAGCAGCAATATCAAGAATCTAAAACAATAAATGCAATCTCTGAAGCATTTTTATTTATGCAGAAAACCGTTACGTTACTATCTCATCATTGGGTTGAAGTAGATGATGAACACAATTTAGTCGCAGTAATGAACCCCGTTGATGACATTGGAAATGAATGCGCAGGGGTACAAGTTGGCATTATGCATCGTGTACCAGAATCAAAAGTAAATAAAGATAAGGCTCGAAAGGTTGAATTCTATTAAAACTTATGCCTAACAAACTGCTCAAGGCGGACTATCAACGCTCGGCGATTTTGGTTCTAGTCTGGTACAGTGTTTATGGCGGTTAGGTTAAATGTCGTGCATGCGTTGCTAGCCACTTAGCAGGGCGTTAGGTTGCTTGAAGTTTGTACGGTTTTTTAGTTTGGCGCTCAGCCACTTCAACTGTTTTGTTTGTCACGAATTTAAGTGGTCGTGTGGCTCGAACTTTTTCAGGTGAGAGCTTCATTCAACTGGCAAGTATTTGATGTTAGTNCAGCAAAGGTGTTTGTAATGAGCATACCTAACCATTAGCTCAAGACGGACAACCAACGCTTGGCGATTTTGTGTCTGGTTATGTTTAGTGTTTACGGTGGTTGGTTTAAGTTTTGTGGTATCGTTGGTTGCCGCTTAGCAAGGGCGTTAGGCTAATGAGGTATACATGAGTAACTTGTTCAATGAAATAAATAGTCTCAGGGAAGCGTTTGTTCGTGAGATAAAAGAAAATGAAGAGGGTGATCTTGTTGTTACCTTGGTAGAACTAATATTCCAGAGCTCTGAACTGGAACCAAAAGCGATAAACCAGAAAGGTGGTGTTGATGGTTCTCCGTATCAGTCCTCTCCGATGTTTGCTGAAACCGAGGATAGTAGAGTATATGAGTTAGTTTTCTCTAGACCTGATTATTTTTGTTGCTCTGTAATTGATGAAGGGCGTACGTTTACTAACCCCTATGATGAGATTGAACCACCCGGTGGTAGAGTCATTGTATATAACAAATCAGTTTTCTTAGATTATGTAAAAGCTGAGACTTTTACTGATGAGGACGTTCATGGAGCTTTTAAGCACTATGGAATACTCGACAGCGATACAATAGTCAATGTGGCTTCATCAGCGCCACCAAAAATAAACCGAGTAAATTAGCCTAACAAAGCGTTTAAGACGGACTGCCTTACGCTAGGCACTTTTGGTTTGGTTGGGTTTTGTGTTTACGGTGGCCATGTTAGTTCTGTTGGCAGGCAGCCACTTAACGCAGCGTTATGTGGTACATGAGAATGCATGAGTATTACAAGTTAAAGAGTAGAGTGGCTGAAATCCTAGTTGAAGTAGGCTTCAAAGAAGTGAAACCCGATACTGACTTAGACTCTTGTGGCTCCATACATAGTATTTATGCCTCATACGATTCGAGGTTTATGATTCAGTGGGATGGTGAGGAACGTTTTGGCTCGGTTGAGTTCTGGGAAGATGATAGTTGGAAAATGTTAGAACCTATAGTTCCTGAAGGTTCTGTTCAAATCTTTGACAATAATCTTGCAGCTCTGTGCCTGAGTGTAGAAAATCACCTTTGACCTACCACATAACAAAGCGTTTAAGACAGATTCCCAACGCATGGCATTTTTTATTCCATCGTTGGGTTTTGTGTTTAAGGTAATATGGTTAGGTTCAGTGGTGGCGTTGCTCACTACTTAACGCGGCGCTATGTTTCAAATAGAGCTTGAAAGAGGAATTTTTGCCCTTATTTATTAGTAACCTTCTAATTCATAAGGACTAATAATGAAAAACTCTGCTAGATGGCTCTTAGGGGTAATGTTTGTGATTCCTGCAATTATGTTAGGTATCAACTTCTCAGGCTACGTATTCTGGTTAATTGGCTACATGGTCGTTATGGGCTTGGTCCTACGCGGACGTAGTAGCAATGATGTTAAAGGGGGAAGTGTTATCTACTTGGGTGCTGCTATTGCTGTGCTGGGTAAGCATTACATCCCAATTTTTACCGATCTTCACATCGGTGAAGTCGAAGACAAACTAATTATTGAAACATTTTTTCAAGTCATGCTAATGGCTAGTTCAGGTCTTGGTGGCAGTCTAATTGCTCATTATTACCTGTCGGAAAAACCAAAGAAAAAATGATGTGAGTTTCAAGTTAACCCCTGAAACATAACAAGCAATTTAAGAGGGATTCACAACGCTTGGCACTTTCACTTCTACGTCAAATTTAGTGTTTAAGGCACAATGCTTTAGGTTGGGTGGGGCGTTGTTCACCCCTTAATTGGGCGTTATGTGCTTTTCGGGAAAGGTTAGATGGAAGAAGATAAAAAGTTGGTTGCTGCGATTTGTGGTGACGGGGCTGAGTACTTT
>NZ_JAKEUT010000022.1:0-37159 GCF_022398025.1 Vibrio sp. Isolate25 | reverse complement strand
ATTTGCGAGCAAATTGATAAAGAATTTGCTTGGCGACCATAGCGTTGTGGACCCACCTGATTCCATGCCGAACTCAGAAGTGAAACGCAATAGCGCCGATGGTAGTGTGGGGTTTCCCCATGTGAGAGTAGGACATCGCCAGGCTTTAAATTAAGGAACCACGTTGTAGAACGTGTTTGCCACTGCGGAGTGGTAGTTCAGTTGGTTAGAATACCGGCCTGTCACGCCGGGGGTCGCGGGTTCGAGTCCCGTCCACTCCGCCACTTCTTAAGAGAAAGCCCTAACAGTCATGTTAGGGCTTTTTCGTATCTGCAGTATTATTGTTGGTCTGTAACCAATGAGCCCCGCTTGAGAGCAAACTCGAACTAGGCGCTCCCACCGTCAGCGACTTATTGAGAAACCCAATCGAACTGAAATTTAAAGCCCGTTGCTGACGCAACGGGCTTGTTTGTATCTGGAAATGAGTGCTGAAGTACTCGCCTTAGGTTGGCTAGAAGCAATATTTATACATAGCCTTGGAAAGTATCTCGACAGTAGGGTCGATAAATTCAAACGCCAGAAATTCATCCGGTTGGTGAGCTTGGTCAATAGACCCCGGGCCAAGGACTAGCGTTGGACATAGCTGTTGAAGGAAGGGCGCTTCAGTACAGTAATTGACAGTTTCTGAGTCAGTGCCACATATCTCTTCTACACCTCCTATAAAAGGATGATCATGCTGACATTCGTAACCAGGAATCGGTTCGTGTAGAGGCGTTATATCAATCCGGCCAGGCCATTTGGCCTCGATTTCTTTTAAGGCGCCACGAAGCATGTTATCCAAGCCATCAAGGCTTATTCCAGGCAGAGGGCGTACGTCATAATGAAGCTCACAACAACCACAGATGCGGTTAGCGCTGTCTCCACCGTGAATGTGGCCAAGGTTAAGTGTTGGGCTTGGAATCGCGAACCCAGGATGATGATACTCTTTGATGAGCTTGTCACGCAACTGCATCATGGCAAAAAGGATTTCATGCATGATTTCAATAGCGTTGACCCCTAAGGCCGGATCTGATGAATGACCAGATTTGCCTGTGACTCGAATAGCATTGGCAACATGGCCTTTATGGCCTCGTATCGGAACCAAACTAGTAGGCTCCCCGATAATGCAATAGTCTGGCTTGAATGGTGCGTTATCGGTAAAATGACGCGCACCGAGCATGGTCGTCTCTTCATCACAAGTCGCTAAGACATATAACGGCTTACTTTGTTTACTCCAGTCAACCTTCTTTACTGCTTCAAGAATGAAAGCAAAGAAACCTTTCATATCAGCCGTTCCTAGACCATAAAAGCGGTTATTCGCTTCGGTGAGGGCGTGAGGTTCGTAATTCCAGCGGCCTTCATCGAAAGGTACTGTATCGCTGTGACCAGCCAGCAATAGCCCTCCTTCACCGCTTCCAATTTTGCCTAGCAGATTAAACTTCCCGGTTTCGACTTCGATGATGTCGACTTCAAAACCTATGTCTTGCATCCAACTGGCAAGCTTTTCAATGACTTTTGCATTCCCTTCATCCCAACTCGGATCGGTTGAACTGATGGAAGAGGTAGAAATCAGGCCCTTGTAGACCTCAAGAAAACTGGGTATTTGCATATTAAGTTCGCTTTGCCTGTTGACATAAATCAATAATGAAGGTAAAACACATAATAAATCAGTTTTAATGAATAAAAAACCATTAAAAGCTAGGTTTATTAAATTTATAGTCACTGATTGAGTGATGATTTTAAGGTCTTAATGGATGTCTGAGATGCTCAAAACTACAATTATTGGCGCCAGCGGTTATACCGGAGCTGAGTTAGCACTGATGGTGTATAAACACCCACAACTTACGCTATCAGGTTTATTTGTATCCGCCAATAGTGTTGATGCCGGTAAATGTATCTCTGAGCTACATGGAAAACTGGCGGGTATTATCAGTCAGCCTGTAGAGCCTTTGAAAGATATCAATGCTGTAGCGGCGGAAAGCGATGTGGTTTTTCTTGCTACTGCCCATGAGGTCAGCCACGACATCGCGCCTACGTTTTTGACACAAGGTTGCCAGGTATTCGACTTGTCGGGCGCTTTCCGAGTTAAGAAACACGGCTTCTATAACGAATTTTATGGCTTTGAGCATCAACATGAAGATTGGCTAGATAGCGCAGCTTACGGTCTTGCTGAGTGGAACCACAACGCTATTAAACACAGCCAGCTCATTGCTGTGCCGGGCTGTTACCCAACAGCCTCACAGCTTGCGATTAAACCTTTGGTCGAGGCGGGTTTGCTGGATTCTGTTCAGTGGCCAGTAATCAATGCAACCAGTGGTGTCTCGGGAGCTGGTCGAAAAGCATCGATGACCAACAGTTTCTGTGAAGTGAGTTTGCAGCCTTATGGTGTGTTCAGCCACAGGCACCAACCTGAGATCGCGACTCATCTGGGGACTGAGGTAATTTTCACCCCTCACTTAGGTAACTTTAAACGTGGCATCCTTGCGACCATCACTATGAAGTTAGCTAGCGGAGTGAGTGAGCAGCAGATCTCAAAAGCATTTAATACGGCATATGAGAATAAACCTGCGGTGCGCCTGCACCAAGCGATGTTACCAAGTATTCAACATGTTGAAAATACGCCTTTCTGCGATATTGGTTGGAAGGTACAAGGCGAGCATATCATTGTCGTTTCTGCGATTGATAACTTGCTTAAAGGTGCATCGAGTCAAGCGATGCAGTGTTTAAATATCCACTACGGATTTCCAGAGTTAACTGCCCTTGTATAAGCAAGTCGGTAAAGGGAAAAGTAATGACAGATAACAAACCAACTCCATTAGTGATCAAATTGGGCGGTGCTGCCCTTTCGTGTACTGAGACGTTAAGTCAGGTTTTTAGTGCAATTGCTGACTATCAGAAGCAGGCTCAGCGACGAATCGTGATCGTCCATGGAGGAGGTTATCTAGTGGACGATCTTATGGCCCAGCTTCAGATTGAAACGCTGAAAAAAGACGGACTTCGTGTCACTCCCTATGAGCAAATTCCCTTAATAGTAGGTGCTTTAGCCGGTACGGCGAACAAGATGCTTCAGGGGCAGGCGATCAAAGACGGTTTGAATGCTGTCGGGTTATCCCTTGCTGATGGTGGGTTGTGTCAGGTTGAAGAGTTGGATCCAGAACTAGGCGCTGTTGGTAAAGCGACACCAGGTAACTCTACCGTGTTACAGGCGATTCTAGCTGCTGATACATTACCAATCATTAGCTCAATTGGCCTGACTGCAGAAGGTCAGATGATGAACGTCAACGCTGACCAAGCGGCGGTTGCCGTTGCTGGTGCCTTGGATGCTGAGCTTGTTTTGTTGTCAGACGTCAGTGGCGTTTTGGATGGCAAAGGGCACCTGATCAAGAGCTTAGATGAGCAAGAAGCACAAAGTTTGATCAATGGGCAGGTAATCACTGACGGCATGATCGTCAAAGTCAATGCAGCACTGGAAGCGGCTAACGATTTAGGCCGACCAATAGAAGTGGCTACCTGGCGTTATCCAGAAAAGCTCGCAGAGCTGTTTGCTGGGCAAAGCATCGGGACACAATTTTTACCTAACAATTAGTCGCTTGTGTTAAGGCACGAGCACAACAAAAAGAACGAAAAAGTCACCCGTAGCACTGACCGCCACGCGCAGAGCCGGGATTTTGGAGAAAAGAAAATGAGCAAGTTAAAAGTAAATAAAGTAGTAGTCGCATATTCTGGCGGTCTGGATACTTCAGTGATTATCCCTTGGTTGAAAGAAAACTATGATTGTGAAGTGGTCGCGTTTGTCGCCGATGTTGGTCAAGGTGCAGAAGAATTAGAAGGCATCGAAGCAAAAGCGAAGGCTTCAGGTGCATCTGAATGTTATGTCGCGGACCTGAAAGAGGAAATGGTCGCAGACTACATCTACCCAACGCTGAAAACAGGTGCTTACTACGAAGGTAAATACTTGTTGGGTACATCGATGGCTCGTCCAATCATTGCGAAAGCTCAGGTTGAAGTTGCGCGTAAAGTTGGCGCCGATGCCCTTTGTCATGGCTGTACAGGTAAAGGTAACGACCAAGTACGTTTTGAAGGCGCTTTTGCCGCTTTGGCCCCTGATCTTCATGTGATTGCTCCTTGGCGTGAATGGGACCTGGTTAGCCGTGAAGAGTGTCTGGATTACCTTGCTGAACGCAACATTCCTTGTACGGCTTCACTAACGAAAATTTATTCACGTGATGCCAATGCGTGGCACATCTCAACAGAGGGTGGCGTTCTGGAAAATACGTGGAATGCACCTAATGAAGATTGCTGGGTGTGGACAGTCGATCCTGAACAAGCTCCGAATGAAGCTGAATACGTGACGCTGAAAGTGGAAAAAGGTGAAGTGGTTGGTGTGGATGGTGAAAACATGACGCCATACAACGCACTTGTTTACCTGAATGAAAAAGGTGCTAAGCATGGTGTTGGCCGTATCGATATTGTAGAAAACCGTCTGGTTGGTATGAAGTCTCGTGGTTGTTATGAAACTCCGGGTGGCACGATTATGATGGAAGCGCTGCGTGCCGTTGAGCAGCTGGTACTGGATAAGACCGCATTTGAATTCCGTGAAGAGCTAGGCGTTAAGGCTTCTCATCTTGTGTACGATGGCCGTTGGTTCACACCATTGTGTAAATCCATTCTCGCTGCTTCAGAAGAGCTGGCTCAAGATGTAAACGGTGAAGTCGTGATTAAGCTGTATAAAGGTCAAGCTACGGTGACCCAGAAGCGCTCAGTGAACAGCCTTTATTGTGAAGAGTTTGCTACCTTTGGTGAAGATGAAGTTTACGATCAAAGTCATGCAGAAGGCTTCATTCGCCTTTACTCACTGTCTAGTCGTATTCGTGCGTTGAACAGTCAGAAAAAGTAACCCTTAACTTATTTAGCTGACGAGCTCATTTGCCTAGCAAATGGGCTCGTTTTTTTTGGTAACCAAAACAACAGCACTTAAAATACTAATGAATAAATATGTATAAATAATGAATTAATACTTTATTTTTGGTTTGAATTGCCGTAAGTTTGAACCATCAGAAAAATACTGGGTTTCACCCAGAAATAGCAATAGATCAAAAACTGTTCGCATTGACAGTGAGCACCGGTAATCAGGAGATACGCAATGGCATTATGGGGCGGAAGATTTACCCAAGCAGCAGACACGAGATTCAAAGAATTTAACGATTCATTGCGCTTTGATTACCGATTGGCAGAACAAGATATTGTGGGCTCAATCGCTTGGTCGAAAGCTTTGTTATCAGTGGATGTGCTTAATGAAGAAGAGCAACAGAAGCTAGAACTGGCGTTGAATGAACTTAAGCTAGAAGTGATGGAAGATCCTCATCAGATCCTTCGTTCTGACGCGGAAGATATCCATTCATGGGTTGAGCAACAACTGATTGGCAAAGTGGGTGACTTAGGCAAAAAACTGCACACAGGCCGTTCTAGAAACGATCAGGTCGCGACTGACCTTAAACTCTGGTGTCGTCAGCAAGGTCAACAGCTACTGATGGCATTGGACCGTCTGCAATCTCAAATGGTATCGGTCGCGAAAGAGCATCAGGAAACGGTTCTGCCGGGCTACACGCATTTGCAACGTGCCCAGCCGGTGACGTTTGCTCATTGGTGTTTGGCTTATGTGGAAATGTTCGAGCGGGACTACTCGCGTCTTCATGATGCCATCGAACGTTTAGATACCTGCCCGCTTGGCTCCGGTGCTTTGGCGGGAACGGCTTACCCTATCGACAGAGAGCAGTTGGCACATAACCTCGGCTTTCGCCGCGCGACACGTAACTCACTGGATTCGGTTTCCGACCGTGATCATGTCATGGAGCTGATGTCGGTAGCCTCTATTTCTATGCTTCACTTGTCGCGTTTGGCAGAAGATATGATTTTCTACAACTCGGGCGAGTCTAACTTTATCGAATTGGCGGATACTGTGACCTCAGGATCGTCGTTGATGCCACAAAAGAAAAACCCAGATGCGCTGGAGCTGATCCGCGGTAAGACAGGGCGTGTCTACGGCTCATTGGCTGGCATGATGATGACGGTGAAAGCATTGCCGCTTGCTTACAACAAAGATATGCAGGAAGACAAGGAAGGGCTGTTCGATGCGCTAGACACTTGGAACGACTGTATGGAAATGGCGGCGCTTTGCTTCGATGGCATCAAAGTAAACGGTGAACGTACATTGGAAGCTGCGAAACAAGGCTATGCGAATGCCACTGAGTTGGCAGATTATCTGGTGGCTAAAGGCATCCCATTTCGTGAAGCACACCATATTGTGGGTGTTGCAGTAGTGGGGGCCATTGCGAAAGGTTGTGCGTTAGAAGAACTGTCGATTGCGGAACTGAAAGAGTTCTCCTCAGTCATAGAAGAAGATGTTTACAGCATACTGACAATAGAATCATGCCTTGAGAAACGTAGTGCTTTGGGTGGGGTCTCTCCAAAACAAGTCGCTCATGCGGTTGATCAAGCGGAAGGGCGCCTTATCAAACGGGATACCTCTGCGGTGAATGTTCGTCCTGCGCGTTTAACGGATATTGAAGCGCTGGAAGGTATGGTGACCTACTGGGCAAATATGGGAGAGAACTTACCTCGTTCTCGCAGTGAACTGGTGAGAGATATTGGCTCTTTCGCGGTTGCGGAGCACCATGGTGAGGTGACCGGATGTGCATCGCTCTATGTTTATGACTCTGGGCTGGCCGAGATTCGTTCATTGGGTGTTGAAGCTGGCTGGCAAGGGCAAGGTCAGGGAAGTGCGATTGTGCAGTACTTGGTGGAAAAAGCTCGCCAGATGGCGATCAAGAAAGTGTTCGTTCTGACTCGCACCCCTGAGTTCTTTATGAAGCAAAGTTTCTTACCTACGTCGAAATCTCTGTTACCAGAGAAAGTGCTTAAAGATTGCGATCAGTGCCCTCGTCAGCATGCTTGTGATGAAGTGGCGCTAGAAGTGAATTTGGTTGAAAAATCGATTGCTCGATCAAATGTCGCATAATTTATTGTTCGGTAAGGGTTTTCGAGAAAGATCAAAAAAGATCGAATATATTTGGGAACCTTATTAGAAAAGCAGGGTCTATTAAAGTACCACTGCTTTTTCTTAGAAGAATCTAAGAGAGCCCCAGAATCGACATTGATTTTGGGGCTTTTTTCTTTTCTCGTACCGAGAATGTTTCCCCAAAACCCATTACCTCTTACTTTTTTTGTTTCGGCGTCGCCAAGGTAAAATGACAAAGCGCATCCAAAGGTGAAGGAATAGCAAGCCGTTGAATGCAAACCCTGCGATGATCAAAGCGATGGACTCTATGCTTTGAGGGTTATCCCTGAAGGCAAACCACCAGATGACCCAGCACAATACCGACAGCACAGTAAGCTGATCCATACATCGCTGGCAACGGCCGATTTTTTTCCAGAACCAGTTGCTGTTTTTACAGTAGTGGCATGTCATGAGCGTCGTTTATTGGGTAACATATCTCTAGATGATATCTCAAGCTAACTTGAAAGTGATAAAAATGATCGAACGCCAACAAACCAAACAACGTATGAGCCGTATCGTGAAACATAACGGCACGATTTACCTATGTGGACAAGTGTGCGCAGATGCGACTAAAGGCATTACTGAGCAGACGCAAACTATGTTGGACAAAGTTGAAGAGTTGCTGCTTGAAGCGGGTAGCGACAAGGAGCATATGTTGTCTGCGACGATTTATTTGAAGGACATGAAAGATTTTCAGGAAATGAATGCGGTATGGGATGCATGGGTACCTGAAGGTCACGCTCCAGCTCGTGCTTGTGTTACTGCAGATATGGCTCGTGAAGCTTTGTTGGTAGAGATCTCCGTGATTGCTGCTGAGAAATAGCCAATCTATATGATAAAAAAACGAGCCAATTGGCTCGTTTTTGATTTTCTGCTTAGGGCTAACAACCCGGTCCACAGTCAAGGCAGTGTTTAATCATCTCCGGGCCTAAGTGCAGTTTCGCGTTCAGATCGCGCAGAGCTGTGCGAACCCCTTCCTCAATCACCGGGTGATAGAAAGGCATATCGAGCATTTCTGATACTGTCATCTTATTTTGATGTGCCCAAGCCAGCAGGTGCGCAAGATGTTCAGCATTAGGGCCAATCATTTCTGCTCCAAGGAAGCGTCCTGTTCCTTGCTCTCCATAGACGTGCAAGATCCCCTTGTTACGTAGCATGACCCGAGAGCGTCCCTGATTTTCAAACGATACTTTGCCGATTTCAAAACAGCCGCAATTACCTAGTCGAGTTTCCAGTTGCTTGAATGTTTCTCCGACCATAGCAATCTGTGGATCTGAAAATACCGCTGAGATGGACGAACGGCGTAGGCCTTGTCTGATATCAGGGTAGAGACCAGCATTGTCGCCGGCAATTCGGCCTTGATCTGCCGCCTCGTGGAGCAACGGAATTTGATTACTGGCATCACCGGCGATAAAAATATGGTCTACTGATGTTTGCAGTGTGTAATGATCCGCTGTTGGTACGCCTCGTTTATCAAGGGTAACTTGAGTATTTTCGATTGCCAGCTTATCGACATTCGGACGGCGACCCGTTGCTGCAAGTACATAGTCAACAATGAAGTTTTCCAGCTTACCATCGTTATTGATGAATTGGATCTCGACTTTATCTTCACCCTCTATGCGTTGCATACTTTTGACTTTCACGTCAGCATCAAGATAAAACTCTTCTTTAAACGCTTTGTCGGCATAGGCCATCACTTCAGGGTCCGTCAGTGGTCCTACTTGGCCACCTAGGCCGAACAGTTTGACCTTAACGCCGAGGCGATGCAGTGCTTGACCAAGTTCAAGGCCTATTACCCCCGGGCCAAACACAGCCACGGATTGAGGCAGATCATCCCAACCAAATACATCATCATTAATAACCAAACGATCCCCTAGCTCATTCCAGACACTTGGATAAGCAGGGCGGGAGCCTGTTGCAATCACAATACGTTTAGCCGTGATTTGGGTATGGTCATCCACCATCAATGTGTGGTTGTCTATGAACTTGGCATAACCAGACACTTTATCCTCTGCTGGAATTTCATCGACACTCTCTAGAACAAAACCAACGAAGCGATCGCGCTCGCGTTTAACACGATCCATTACTTCGCGGCCATCCACACGAGTTTCGCCCTGAGGGTGAATGCCAAATCCGGGCGCTTTTTCAATCTGATGCACGCTTTCAGCTGCGGCAATAAGAAGCTTAGAAGGCATGCAACCGACACGAGCACAGGTTGTTCCGTAAGGACCGCCCTCTATCATAACGACACTTGAGGTATGAGCCTTCGCTGCACGGTATGCGCCAAGACCTGCTGTACCGCCACCAATAACTGCCACATCAACATTAAGCTGTTTCATTTTAGATTCCCGTTTAGTTTATCCAGGCTACCTCGATAAACGAGGAAACCCGAATGTGAAGGGTGAAATCCAAGGTGATACTGGATTTTAAAAAGCTTATCCGGCCGTCGAACAGCCGGAAGATCAAGGCGTTTTATTGACCGAGGTAAGATTCAAGCTCTTCGCTGCCACCAATGTGCTTACCGCCAATGAAAACTTGAGGTACCGTTGTGCGACCTGAAATAGCACGCAAACTGACGGTTGTTGCGTCTTTACCCAGAATCACTTCCTCATATTGAAGACCGTGGTCGATAAGGTTTTGTTTCGCCTTAGCACAGAAAGGGCAGCCCGGCTTAGTAAATACAGTAATAGATTCCTGAGTTTTGTAGTCGGGTGCGATGTAATTCAGCATAGTATCAGCATCAGACACTTTGAACGGGTCTCCTGGCTCGTTTGGCTCAATAAACATCTTCTCTACAACGCCATCTTTAACTAGCATGCTGTAGCGCCATGAGCGCTTGCCAAAACCAAGATCGTTTTTATCAACCAACATGCCCATACCATCAGTGAATTCGCCATTACCATCTGGTAGGAAAGTGATGTTGTCAGCTTCTTGGTCGCTCTTCCAAGCGTTCATAACAAAGGTGTCGTTAACCGAAACACAGATGATTTCATCAACGCCATGGTCTTTAAAGACAGGAAATAGCTCATTGTAGCGAGGTAAATGGCTTGATGAACACGTTGGAGTAAAGGCACCAGGAAGGCTAAATAGAATCACGGTTTTGCCTTTGAATAACTCATCGCTGGTGACATTAACCCAAGCATCGCCTTGGCGAGTTGGAAAAGTAACTTGTGGAACGTTCTGACCTTCTTTGGATGTAAACATAATCGTACCTTTGGGTAAATTGGATTTCATTCGTATTAGAGCTTAGCGTGCTTTACGTAAGCTGCTGTCTTGCTATGGATTTATTATTAAAAATTTCCTTTGATAGCTCTAATCGTTTGATGCTATTGTTTTGATAGATTTTTTCTATCTTTTTGGGTGGTTAGGTTACTAAGATGAATATCCGAGATTTTGAGTATCTGGTTGCTCTTGCCGAGCACAACCACTTCCGTAAGGCGGCTGAAGCTTGTTTTGTTAGTCAGCCAACCTTGAGTGGTCAGATTCGTAAATTGGAAGATGAGCTGGGAACGGCCTTGCTGGAGCGTAGCAGCCGACGTGTCCTTTTTACGGATGCGGGGCTACAGCTGGTGGATCAGGCCAAACGTATCTTGTCTGAAGTAAAAACATTCCGCGATATGGCCAGCGGTCAGGGTGAAGCAATGACAGGGCCAATGCATATTGGCTTTATTCCCACCCTTGGTCCTTACCTTTTACCCAAAATCGTGCCAGCTTTGAAAGAGCAATTTCCCGATTTGGAACTCTATCTCCATGAAGCTCAGACCAATCAATTGGTACGCCAGTTGGAAGACGGAAAGTTGGATTGTTTGGTATTAGCTTCGGTGGCGGAAACTGCGCCTTTTAAAGAAATTGCCGTGTACGAGGAGCCTTTGAGTATTGCTGTTCCGTGTAAACATGAGTGGTCAGATCTGGACGAAATTGACATGTTAGAGCTCAATGGTAAAACCGTGTTAGCACTTGGTGATGGGCATTGCTTGCGTGATCAGGCTTTAGGTTTTTGCTTTGCGGCGGGCGCGAAAGATGACGAACGCTTTAAAGCGACCAGCTTAGAAACATTACGTAATATGGTGGCAGCAGGGGCGGGGATTACTCTTTTGCCTGAACTGTCTTTACCAAAAGAAAAACAGAAAGATGGCGTGTGTTACGTCAAAGCGACCAATCCGGTGCCTTCTCGAAGTATTGTGCTCGCTTATCGCCCGGGCTCGCCGCTGCGGTCTCGCTTTGAGCAACTCGCGTTGGCTATTAAGCACCAGCTAGAAAGTAGTTAGGCAGAGTTAGAAAGGGCAGAGACCATGGTCTTCGCCCTTATAGTTAGGATTTAGAACAGCTCTTCACTCTCGGCAGTGGTATAGATGCTGTCAGTGATTTCATCAGTGGCATATTCCGTTGGCTCTGTCCCTTGAAGAAAGTATTCAAACATCGAGCTGGAGTCGAATTTGTTGGTTAACAGACCCGAGTTGCGGTCAATGCGGACACGAACAATATTCGCAGGTATTTCCTTTTGCTGAACTGGGATATCGGCTAGGGCGGTATGCATGAAATCGACCCAAGCTGGCTGTGCGGTTTTCGCCCCTGACTCTGCTCCAGTGATAGGGTTGTTACTTAAGTTTGGATTTGACTTTGTTCTCCCTAACATCCTAGTGTGATCATCGAAGCCAACCCAGACTGTAGCCACTATACCCGGCGCATAGCCGCTGTACCAAGTGTCTTTAGAGTCGTTAGTGGTACCAGTTTTACCACCGATATCGCGGCGTTTTAGTTCTTGTGCGCGCCATCCCGTACCATTCCAGCCTGTACCTTCACGCCAGTTACCGCCGCCCCAAGTATTGCTGTACATCATTTCACGTACCAAGAAAGCCGTTTGTTCTGATATCACTTGTGGAGCATATTGTGGCTGTTGATCCTCAGGCTCCACATCCTGCTCTTGGTATTCATTGGTTACGGTTTTTGTCTTTTCACAATCTTGGCGACAGATAGTTTTAGGTGTTGCCGTAAACTCAAGATCACCAAAGGGTCCTTCTACCTTACTGATGTAATAAGGCTCGACATAGTAGCCGCCATTGGCAAAAACAGAGTATCCCTGAGCGACTTTTACTGGCGTTAAACTGCCAGCACCTAATGCAATGGTCTCTGACCGAGGAACTTGATTAATATCGAATCCAAATCGAGACAGATATTGACGTGTCTCATCTAAACCCACTTCACGCAGAACACGTATTGCCATCACGTTTTTAGACTGGGCTAAACCTATGCGTAAGCGGGTCGGGCCAATGTAGGTCGGCGGCGAATTTTTTGGCCGCCACGCAGTACCTTGGCTTTTATCCCAGTGGTTAATCGGCGCATCATTGATCAGTGTGGCTAGCGTTAGCCCTTTATCAATCGCTGCTGAATAAATAAAGGGTTTGATGCTTGAGCCTACTTGACGAATGGACTGAGTCGCACGGTTAAACTTGCTATGTACGAAGTTAAAGCCGCCTACTAGGGACATCACGGCGCCGTTTTCTGGGTTCATTGCGACGAAGGCTGTATTCGCATTGGGAACCTGACTTAGATGCCAGCTTATTTGAGGCTCACCTTCTTCGACGGGTGTTTCTACCTGGCGTACCCAGATTTGCTCACCCTCAGCGAGAACTTCGGTTGCTGCCTTCGGAGCTGGGCCTTGGCGATCATCGGTCAGGAACTTACGCGCCCATTTGATACCGTCCCAGTTAATGGTTTGTTCACCTTGGTTTTTCACCCACACAGTTGCTTGTTGAGCGCTCACTTTTGTTACTACAGCTGGCAGTAAAGAGCCGTAGGTCGGGACATTGTCTAGGGTGTCGTCAATCTGCTCTTCATCCAATGCTGTCTGTCCGGTTTTCCACAGCACTTTTTCTGCGCCGCGGTATCCATGGCGTTGGTCATAAGCGAGCAGATTGTTGATAGCAGCTTCGTTTGCTGCGACTTGCAGTTTTGAATCTATGGTTGTGTAGATATTCATCCCAGAGGTGTAAGCCTCTTCACCATAACGTGACACCATCCATGCTCGCGCCAGCTCAGCTACGTAGGGAGCACTAAGCTCGATTTCTGCGCCGTGGTAACGTGAGATGATCTCTTCAGCGCGAGCTTGATCGTATTCATCTTGGGTAATGTACTTTTCATCCAACATACGCGCGAGTACAACATTGCGTCGATTAGTGGCACGATCGATGGAGTAGATAGGGTTCATGGTCGATGGCGCTTTTGGCATGCCGGCTAAGGTCGCAAGCTCACTCAGTGTCAGATCTTTAAGATCTTTACCAAAATAAGTCTGAGCGGCGGCCCCAAAGCCGTAAGAGCGATAGCCCAAGAAGATCTTGTTGACGTACAGTTCCATGATCTCTTCTTTACTCAGCAGTTGCTCAATGTGGATCGCGATAAAGATCTCTTTGATTTTACGCATGATTTTCTTCTCATTAGATAAGAAGAAGTTACGCGCAAGCTGCTGAGTGATCGTACTCGCGCCCTGCTTTGCGGAACCAGAAAGAGCCACAACAACGGCTGCACGAGTAATGCCAATAGGATCGATGCCTGGATGATCGTAAAAACGGCTGTCTTCTGTCGCGATCAAGGCTTCAATTAGGTGTTGAGGGATCTCATCGTAAGTGACAGGAATGCGGCGCTTTTCACCAAACTGAGAGATCAGCTTACCGTCTTGACTGAATATCTGCATTGGTGTCTGCAGTTTGACATCTTTTAAAGTTGCTACATCTGGCAACTCTGGTTTTACGTAGAGGTAAAAACCAAAAATGGTTCCGACCCCAAGTACCGTGCAAACCAATACGAAAATAAACAATCGCTTTATGAACTTCACCGGAGAATCCCTGATTAATTAAGCTTACGTTATGCAAACCTAGGTAGTTTAAGCTAAAAGTAGCTCAAATCTGTTTATGTGCTTACTAAATCAACGATTTAAGCCGAGGCGCTAGGCAAACTTTACGGAGCTGAGCTCAATGGTCAAATCATTAATTACAGGCATAGACATCAGCCACCAGAGTATCAAAGCGGTGGTCTTAAAGCCTGAAAAAGACACTTTCACACTTGTGAGTTATCACCAAATGCCAATTGAAGCGGACATTTTCACTGATAACTACAGGTTAAATTATCAGAAAATTGTAAAGAAACTCAAAGAACTAAGAAAGGCTTTGCCGCTATTTAGTCGCAAAGTGTGCCTGAGTGTCCCTGACAGTTCAGTAATAAGTAAGCGATTACAAATAGATAGCGATCTGAGCGATGAAGAGTGCCAGTTTGTTATTACTCGGGATTTTGCTCAGCAGTCTCCGGTTGAGGTTGAAGCGCTTTATCTCGATTTTATTGCTCTTTCTCATGAAAAGACGCAGGCGAAAATGGATTATCAGGTGTATGCGATTAGAAAGGAGTGTATCGATACGCGGCGTAAGCCGTTACTGAAGTCGGGTTTTACCCCTATTTTGATCAACCCCCATTCACACAACCTTATTCAGTTGTGGCGACGAGCGTCTAGGCGGTCTGGAAACACAAACTGGCTATTGATGGATGTCCACTCAGATTGTGTAGCCTTGTGCTTTGAGCGTGAACATCTGGGAGTGGTCTATAAAGAATTTCCTTTAGAGGAAGAGGATTCATCGCTGGGTAAGGTATTGGAACCCCTGCTCCTAAATATTGAGCTTATAGATGCTGAGCTGGAAGGTGTTTGGCTAAGTGGTGAAGCGAATCTGTTCTCGCAACTAACGTCTCTTTTGTTACCTAGATTAGGGCTCCCTTGCATGCCACTTGAGCTGTGTGCACTAGTCGATACTAAGCACCAGCCAAAGATTGGTCCTCAATTTGCAATTGCACTCGGTTTGGCTTTAAGCGGTGCTTATTGGCTGGAGAAGCATCATGCAGCCTGAAATCAACTTAATACCTTGGCGTACTGATCAGCGTCAGCAGAGAATCCGTCATTTTGTCTTTTCTTTGAGCTCAGTGGTGCTGATTGCTTCGCTGGTGGTTGTAACTGGCGAGCACTATCTGCAATCACAAATTCGTCTTCAGCAATCACGTGTCGAGCAACTAAAGAACTGGAGTTCCCACTTAGATCAGAAAGTTAGCCAAGTAAATACTATTGAGCAGAAAGTAGCAGCGCTAAAGGGGGAAATCATTGAGTTGCAGGAGCTGCACGCACAACGCTATTTCCCATTACAACTCATAGCGCTGCTTCCAGAACTATTGCCTGAAAGTATCTATCTCGACCACATCAACTTGGTCGGTAGGCAAGTGAGTCTAGCTGGTATAGCTGAAACAGCTGAGCAATTAAATGAACTGCTGGCTAACTTGCAACGTTCACCCATGATTGAGGAGGTGAAGTTGCAATCGGTTGTGCATGGTGCGCAGCGCTTTAGCAATATTTACCAATCCTTTTCGCTGACGTTTGAGCTGGTGGAGCGTTCCTATGATTGAAGTGCGTGGTGTTAGTTTAGCGAGTTTATCTAAGTTACAACGGCTTTGGTTGTGTGGTACTTCTCTGTCGGTGCTACTGGCCTTAGGTTATTGGTTGGTGATTAGCCCGTCACTGACTCACTTGGAATCTTTATTAGTCAAAGAGCGGCAACAGAAAAGTATCATTGAGCAAAAACGGCAAACGGTCGCTTTGCTCTCGCAGCGTCGGTCTGAGCTGGAACAACTTGAGCAAAGAAAAGCGCAACAGCGGGTTCACTTTATTCAGACAATAGACGTCACGGGGGCATTGAGCATGATTAATCAAATCGCTCAGCAACATGCGTTGGTACTTTCCCATATGAATCAAACAGGCCATCGGCCCAAAGGTCCTTTTCTGCAGTCATCGCTGCAGTTCGAGCTGTCAGGTAAATATCAGCACATTGCTGCCTTTTTCCAGACGCTGGTCACGCGGCCTTATGCTGTTTATTTTGATGCACTGCGTTGGCGTCGTACGCAAAGTGATAGTCCGCAATTAAATTTGCAAGGTGAGGTGTATCTCCTTCTGCCTCTAAATGAGGTGAGCAGTGAGAGCTAGCCTAATTATCTGTTTGTATCTTGTCTTGAGCGGCTGCAAAGCTAACCGCCAACCATTGGAATTTGTACAAGTAGAACAAAAAGAACCCCATGTTCTGTCTTTGACCAAGTTTAATCCGAAGCGTTTTCACGCCCTGCAAGATGTGAATTTATCTATTCAGCGCGACCCCTTTTTATTGCCAACCGCTTTGTTGGGAGCAGAGGCACCTATCTTAGGCTGTCACAAAGATGCTGTCGCCAACAGCTCACTTAAAACCTATCCATTAGATCAGCTGCGCTTAGCAGGAGTGATGACGGTTCGGGGCAAGCATGCTGCGCTTATTGAGTTGCCTGATGGGGCGCTGATCACCAGAGTACAAGGAGAGTTTATTGCGGCGCATAGTCTCATCACTGATGTGACAGTAGAAGCTGTTGAAATTCGCGAGCCTGTGCAAGATAGCAAGGGTTGCCTTAGCTACAGAACCAGACGACTGGTAATGAATTAGGTGAGAATGATGAAGGTATTTTGCATTGTATTACTTAGTTTGATCGCGATTTTGAAAGACGCTAATGCTCAAATTCACTCTCCGAGTCGTTCTGAGGTGGAGAGTGAAGTCCATAGTCACAGCACCTTATCTGTTAATTTTCAGGATATCCCTGTTCGTAAAGTGTTACAGCAAATAGCAGATCACAATAATTTTAATCTGGTTGTTTCGGATGCCGTTACGGGTAACCTGACATTGAGATTAAAGGATATCCCCTGGCCCCAGTTGTTGGATATTATCCTTCATATGGAAGGGCTTGAAAAACGCATGAAAGGAAATGTTTTACTGGTGGCGCCAGCGACCGAAATCGCGCAGCTTAAGCAGCAACAGTTGGAGCAGGTGAAAGTCTCATCAGAGCGACAGCCACTCACGTCAGAAATTATCTCTATACGCTTTGCTAAAGCGGCAGATATAGCCGAGATGTTAGGTGCACAGGCAAAGACGAATATGCTGTCTGAGCGTGGTTCGATTGCGATTGATACCCGGACCAATAGCCTACTTATTCGAGATGTTGCCAGCCATATTCAAGCAATGAGGTCTATCATCACCGCCTTAGATGTCCCGGTGAAGCAAGTCCAAATAGAAGCGCGTATCGTCAGTTTGAACGAAGGCGATTTACAAGAGTTGGGTGTGCGTTGGGGGTTCAGTTCTACCAACGGGAGCCACTCGGTTGGAGGATCGATCGAAAGCAATGCAGAGAAGCTCAACTTATATGGGGACAGTGGTGTGTCACTGGATGATTTTTTAAACGTCAATTTGGCCGCAACTTCTGCCACTGCGTCGACCATTGCATTTCAAGTGGCCAAATTGGCCAGTGATACTTTGCTTGATCTTGAGTTGTCTGCATTACAAAGAGAGTCGCGTGCAGAGGTGATCTCAAGCCCGCGTTTAATGACGACCAACAAACAGCCCGCTTATATTGAACAAGGAACCGAAATACCGTACTTAGAAGCCGCATCGAGTGGCGCAACTAGTGTTAACTTCAAAAAAGCAGTACTGAGCTTGAAAGTGACGCCGCAGATTACCTCTGATAATCGCTTAATCTTAGATCTGAATGTTACGCAGGACAGGCCGGGCCAAGTTGTAAAAACGGGTACGGGAGAAGCGGTGGCGATAGATACGCAACGCATTGGGACTCAAGTATTGGTGAATAACGGTGAAACGATTGTGTTAGGCGGGATTTACCAACACAGTGTGTCCGATACCGTTGATCAGGTGCCGATTTTAGGTGATATTCCCCTGTTGGGAGCCCTTTTTCGACGAACTTATCAGCAAATGGGTAAAAGTGAATTGCTGATTTTCGTTACTCCAAAAGTGGTCGTTCCGTCATCAATCAACAGATAGATGAAAATAAATTTGCATTAGTGTCACCTTATCTAGATAATTTCGGGTCTTATCACGAATTATCTGTGAGGAATAGGTGCTGCAAGCATATCTTAGACCAGAGAAATCTTGGTTTTCTTGTAGCGATGTCATTGAATTAACGTTGTAAATTAATGCTGAACATGGCTGAAAAACGCAATATTTTTCTTGTTGGACCAATGGGTGCCGGCAAAAGTACAATTGGTAGACACCTGGCTCAACAGCTTCACATGGAGTTTGTTGACTCGGATACAGTGATCGAAGAACGCACTGGCGCGGATATCGCGTGGGTGTTTGACGTGGAAGGCGAAGAAGGCTTTCGTGTCCGTGAAGAAAAGGTGATCAATGACCTAACTGAAGAGCAAGGTATTGTTCTGGCAACAGGCGGTGGCTCTATCAAGAGTAAAGAAAACCGTAATCGCCTTTCTGCTCGCGGCATTGTTGTTTACCTTGAAACCACAATCGAAAAGCAACTTGCACGTACTAACCGTGACAAGAAACGCCCTCTACTTCAAACGGACAACCCTCGTAACGTGTTGGAGTCACTGGCTGGTGAACGCAACCCTCTTTACGAAGAAATTGCGGATTACACCGTGCGTACCGACGATCAAAGTGCAAAAGTGGTAGCCAACCAGATTGTAAAAATGCTAGAAGAACGTTAATACGTCAAATTTTAGCAACTGGAGAATACCCATGGAACGGATTACGGTCAGTTTAGGTGAGCGTAGCTATCCAATCTCAATTGGTGCCGGATTATTTAATGATCCGGCCCACCTTTCTTTTTTATCTGCAAAACAAAAAGTCGTTGTGATTACTAACGTCACGGTTGCTCCTTTGTACGCTGATAAAATCTTATCTCTTCTTGAGCAAGTAGGCTGCGAAGCCTCTGTACTTGAGTTGCCAGACGGCGAACAGTACAAATCGCTGGATACTTTTAATACCGTGATGAGTTACCTTCTTGAAGGCAACTTTGCACGTGATGTCGTCGTGATAGCACTTGGCGGCGGTGTGATTGGTGATCTCGTCGGTTTTTCTGCTGCATGTTACCAACGTGGTGTCGACTTTATTCAGATCCCAACAACGCTATTGTCTCAGGTGGATTCCTCAGTCGGTGGTAAAACTGCTGTGAACCACAAGCTGGGTAAGAACATGATAGGGGCTTTTTATCAGCCTAAATCGGTGATTATCGACACCGATTGCCTCGCAACGCTGCCACCAAGAGAGTTTGCGGCGGGGATTGCTGAGGTAATCAAATATGGCATCATTTACGATCAGGATTTCTTTGTCTGGCTAGAAGAAAACCTCGACAAACTCTACGCACTGGATGAGCAAGCTTTGACTTATGCGATAGCTCGTTGCTGTCAAATCAAAGCAGAAGTGGTGGCTTTGGATGAAAAAGAGTCAGGCATTCGTGCATTGCTGAATCTAGGTCATACATTTGGTCATGCGATCGAAGCTGAGTTAGGTTATGGTAAATGGCTACACGGTGAAGCCGTTTCTTCAGGCACTGTGATGGCAGCAAAAACTGCCGAGCTTCAAGGGCTTATCACGGAGCAGCAAGTAGAGAGAATTCTCTCTATACTGAAGAGAGCACAATTACCTGTGCATACACCAGACACTATGACTTTTGACGACTTCATGAAACACATGATGCGCGATAAAAAAGTTCTCGCTGGTGAACTGCGATTAGTGTTACCGACCAGTATCGGTAGCGCTGAAGTAGTGAAAGGTGTGCCTGAATCGGTTATTAAGCAAGCGATCGATTTTTGTCGCGATATCTAAGTTCTTTTCTTTAGACAGTAGGCTGTCATTAGGATGGTTAAATGAGTTTGACGCATGAATCCCGTGTGTTGGAGTTAGCTTCTCAAGTTGAATTGCTTGAACGTATGCAATTGCTGACTAACTTCGGTTCAAACTTAGTCACTGTTGGCGGTGCATCAGGGGCTGGTAAGTCTTGGCTTGCCCAGCGTTATTTAGAAGCGTGGGTGTCAGATAAAAACCAATCACTCCTGATGTGTCATCCAAGTCAGGATGATCAGCAGCGCCGTACTATGATTCTGTCTCAGCTCTTTTCTGACTCAATGTTCAATCCTGCAGATCCTCTAGCTGAGAGTTTTGCCCGCCAGATGCAAGGGGAAAGCTGCGATGCGGTGATTGTTGTGGATGACGCCCATCTTCTACAGGAGACATTTGTATCTGAATTGTGGATGCTGATTTTGGAAGCGCAGGAAAACCCTGCTTGGACAATTAATGTGGTGTTGTTTGCCCAGTCGAATAGTTTGGATGTATTACTGACTCGGCTCAGTTATGGGCAGGATCACAAGCCAATTGATCTGGAAATCGAACCACTAAGTCAGGATGAAGCCGATCGATTTTTTGAACACTTAGTGATTCGTTTTGTCGAAGATGAAAGAGAAAAACGCGTACGTAATGCGTACCGAACTGTGGCCCGTCGACCGGGTGAGATTATGGCTTTAGGGGATCATAAAGTGGAAAAAAGGATTATTATCCGCTCAATTATTGGCTCACCAATTAACATCGCATTATTGGTGGTGACCTTACTGTTATTGATTGGTGGTGGGTACTGGTGGATGATGAGTCAACCCTCGCCGGATGATAAAGCACAGCAAATGGTTGATGCTATTGAGCAGACCGTCATCCCTACTTTAGCTAAAGACCCTGTGCCTGAAACGGAGCTGAACAACTCGATGGAAGAGGAGTCGATGAGCACCGATCCTATGCTTGCTTCTGCGGAAGATGATTCTGAATCTCTACCGCCGGCGGTAACAGAGCAAACGTCGAGCGTGGGTAATCCAGAAAGTGATCATCAGCGTGTCGTGATTACTTCTGAGGTGGTAGATGCTCTGCTCGAGGGTAAGCCTGAAACCGCGGATACCACCGCTATAGAACAAGTGGTTGAGCAGTCTATTCCTCAATCAGAACCATCAGCGACTCCAAGTGCTGTGGAAGCCGAGTCAATTGCTCAAACAGAGAATTCCCCTCAACCAGAAAAGACAGTCATTACGTTCTCTTTTACCAAAGAGGAACTAAAGCGCTTTTCTCCCCGTAGCTATACGCTACAGCTAGCCGCCGTACAATCACTGGAAGATGTGCAAGCTTTTCTCAATAAATATAAATTATCTGACAATGTGTATATCTATCCAACGGTGCGCAATGATATCGAGTGGTTCATCGTCACATATCAAAACTATCCAACCATTCAGGTGGCAAGGGATGCAGTAGATGCATTGCCTGAAGACTTGCAACGACTAGACCCTTGGGCAAAATCTCTCAGTCAGGTTCACCGTGAAATTGCTCGAGTGAAATAACGCTGAGCTTAGCGGGAAAATATGTTACATTCCGCAGCCTTAATTTGTGGTTGATAGATAGAGCAGTTGATGAAGAAGCAGCGTGCCTTCCTGAAATGGGCGGGTGGAAAATACGGACTTGTCGAAGATATCCAGCGATACTTGCCTGAAGGCCGTAAGCTGGTAGAGCCGTTCGTTGGTGCTGGTTCTGTATTTCTCAATACTGACTATGAGCAGTATCTGCTTGCTGACATTAATCCTGATCTGATTAATCTCTATAATTTACTTAAAGAAAAGCCAGATGATTATATTTCAGAGGCCAGACGATGGTTTGTCCCTGAAAACAATCGCAAAGATGCCTACTTGTCTATTCGAGCAGAGTTTAATGGCTCCGATGACGTGATGTATCGCTCGCTGGCGTTCCTTTATATGAACCGTTTTGGTTTTAATGGCTTATGCCGTTACAACAAGAAAGGCGGTTTTAACGTCCCGTTCGGTTCGTATAAAAAGCCTTATTTTCCTCAGGCTGAGCTGGAGTTCTTTGCCCAAAAAGCGAAGAAAGCGACATTTGTGTGCGAGAGCTACACCGACACGTTCAAACGTGCTCGCAAGGGCAGTGTAGTGTATTGCGATCCACCCTACGCTCCACTTTCTAATACAGCCAACTTTACCTCTTATGCGGGCAACGGCTTTACTTTGGATGACCAGGCCGCATTGGCGGATGTGGCAGAAAAAGCCGCTAAAGAGCGTAATATTCCAGTGTTGATTTCTAACCATGATACGACGTTAACACGCCGGCTATACCACGGGGCAGAACTCAATGTCGTCAAGGTTAAGCGTACGATCAGCCGCAATGGCGCTGGGCGCAACAAAGTAGATGAACTATTGGCGTTGTTTAAGCCACAAGACAACCGTTAACGACATTTCTCTTCTCTCATCTATCTTCTGACCTTTAGCTTAGGTAGAATTGCGTTCAACTTATATTCAGTCGTTTTGCTCAATTCATTTTAGAGGTCAGGTATGAAAGATTTCCTTATCGCTCCATCGATTCTATCTGCAGATATGGCTCGCTTAGGCGAAGACGTAGAAAAAGTTCTCGCAGCGGGTGCCGATGTGGTTCACTTTGACGTAATGGATAACCACTACGTACCTAACCTAACCTTTGGTGCGCCTATCTGTCAGGCACTGCGTGACTACGGTATTACTGCACCAATCGATGTACACCTAATGGTGAAGCCAGTCGATCGCATTATCCCTGACTTTGCTAAAGCAGGTGCGTCTATGATCACTTTCCATATTGAAGCCTCTGAGCACGTTGATCGCACACTTCAGCTTATCAAAGAGCATGGTTGTAAAGCGGGTGTGGTACTCAACCCAGCGACACCGCTATCTCACCTTGAGTACATCATTGATAAAGTAGATATGATTCTTCTGATGTCAGTAAACCCAGGCTTTGGCGGTCAATCTTTCATTCCTAAAACACTCGATAAGCTACGCGCTGTACGCAAAATGATTGATCAATCTGGTCGCGATATTCGTCTGGAAATTGATGGTGGTGTTAAGGTTGAAAACATCAAAGAGATCGCAGAAGCAGGCGCAGATATGTTCGTCGCAGGTTCAGCTATCTTCAACCAGCCAGACTACAAACAAGTGATCGATGAAATGCGCGCTGAACTTGCTAAGGTTAACTAATTCAATGAGCAACATTAAGTTAATCGCATTCGATTTAGACGGTACGCTACTTGATAGCGTGCCTGATTTAGCGGTTGCTGCTGACCAAGCGGTACAAGCATTAGGCTCCCCTGCGGTGACAGAAGAGCAAGTGCGTGACTATGTTGGTAACGGCGCTGATGTTCTTATTGGTCGTTCGCTGAGTCGCAGCCTAACGGTTTCACCAGATTTAGACCCTGAATTGCATGCTAAAGCACGTATTCTGTTTGATGACTACTACGAGCAAAGTGGACACAAGCTCAGCCACCTCTACCCAGCAGTAAAGGAAACCTTGGCAGAGCTGCACGAAGCGGGCTTTACCATGGCGCTAGTGACCAACAAGCCATCGAAGTTTGTCCCTGAGGTTCTGGCGAAGCACGGTATTGATAAGTACTTTGTTGATGTGATTGGTGGTGATACGTTCCCCGAGAAAAAGCCTAACCCAATGGCACTAAATTGGCTGCTTGAGAAACATGGTTGCCAGCCACAAGAAATGCTAATGGTGGGTGATTCAAGTAACGATATCAAAGCGGCGAAAAACGCAGGCTGTCACTCGTTTGGTTTGACCTATGGCTACAACCACGGTGAGCCTATTTCTGCCTCTCAACCGGATTATGTCGCAGATACCATCGCAGATTTAGCAGAACTCTTAACGGTTTCAGCTTAATAGCGACAAAAGATCTTTTAAAATACTCGTTAATGAGTACACTGAGTAAACCGTGTGGAGAGAAACCACGCGGTTTTTTCATTATTTAGCATAAGAAGTCAAAGGAACTATTCCCATGAGCAAACCCATCGTATTGAGTGGTGTTCAACCATCAGGTGAACTAAGTATCGGTAACTACTTGGGTGCTCTACGTCAATGGCAGCAGATGCAAGATGATTACGATTGCCAATACTGTGTTGTCGACCTTCACGCAATTACGGTTCGCCAAGATCCGAAAGCGTTGCACGAAGCGACTCTAGACGCACTAGCAATTTGTCTTGCAGTTGGTGTTGATCCGCAAAAGAGCACGCTATTTGTTCAGTCACATGTACCAGAGCATGCTCAACTTGGTTGGCTTCTTAACTGTTACACCCAGATGGGTGAACTGGGTCGAATGACTCAGTTTAAAGACAAGTCTGCGCGTTATTCGAAAGACTCATCTAGCCAATTTGGTGATGTGAACGTGGGCTTGTTTGACTACCCAGTGTTGATGGCAGCAGATATCCTTCTCTACGGTGCGCATCAAGTACCAGTAGGTAGTGACCAGAAGCAGCACCTTGAATTAGCACGTGATATCGCTAACCGCTTCAACAACATCTACTCACCAGAGCAGCCAATCTTCCAAGTGCCGGAGCCGTATATTCCAACCGTGAATGCGCGAGTGATGAGCTTGCAAGATGCAACCAAAAAGATGTCTAAGTCGGATGATAACCGTAAGAACGTGATCACTTTGCTTGAAGAGCCTAAGTCAATCATCAAGAAAATTAACAAAGCTCAGACAGATGCTGAAACGCCACCGCGTATTGCTCATGACTGGGATAACAAAGCCGGTATTTCTAACCTAATGGGTCTTTACTCGGCAGCAACAGGTATGAGCTTTGAAGAGATTGAAGCTAAGTACCAAGGCGTTGAGATGTACGGTCCATTTAAGAAAGATGTTGGTGAAGCAATTGTTGCTATGCTTGAGCCTATTCAAGCTGAATACCACCGTATCCGTACAGATCGCGCATACATGGATCAGGTGATGAAGCAGGGTGCTGAGAAAGCGTCTGCACGCGCCGCTGAGACACTGAAGAAAGCATACGAAGCGGTAGGTTTTGTGGCTCGCCCATAGACCTATCTGCTTTCGATAAATATAAAAAACGGACTCATTTGAGTCCGTTTTTTTATATCCAGTTAATGATGCTATTGAGCACCTTCAAAGCCCATTTGTCGCCATGCTTCAAAAGCGATAATGGCGACTGCGTTAGATAAATTGAGGCTGCGAGCATCAGGCATCATTGGGATGCGAATGCGCTGTTCCATTGGCATACTCTCAATCAGCTCTGCTGGCAGGCCGCGGGTTTCTGGGCCAAACAGTAACACGTCACCTCTCTGGAAATGAGTATCAACGTGATGACCAGTTGTTTTTGTCGTACAGGCAAAAATACGGAAGCTTTCGCGCTCTTTTTCTAGGTATTCAACAAACGCTTGATAGTCTTTATGCCGAGTGACACGGGCGAGATCGTGATAATCCAAGCCAGCACGGCGAACTTTTTTCTCTTCTAGGTCAAACCCAAGTGGCTCAATTAAATGCAGGTTAGCGCCGCAGTTGGCACACAGGCGAATAATGTTTCCTGTATTTGGGGCAATTTCAGGCTCATAAAGGGCGATATCGAACATAGCGTTAATTTCTTATCATCTGCTTGGAAACTCAGCAGTATAAGGCGGCTTTAAGAAGCCGCCAAGCCTGAAATCGAGGATTGGGTTATGCGTTTTGTGCTAGAGCCACTGCATAGTTTTCACTGACGGCATCCCAGTTGACGACATTCCACCAAGCATCAATGTATTCAGGGCGACGGTTTTGGTAACTGATGTAGTAAGCATGCTCCCATACATCCAGCGCCAAAATAGGCTCACCTTGAACGCCCGCCACATCCATCAATGGATTGTCTTGATTACTTGTGGAAGTGATGTGCAGCTGACCTTCTTTGACGACTAACCACGCAAAACCAGAACCGAAGGTATTGATGGCCGCATCGGCGAACAGAGCCTTAAATTGCTCAAAACTTCCAAAAGTAGCATTAATCGCTTTTGCCAAGTCGCCTTCAGGTTCGCCGAGTGCACCTGGTGTCATGCAGTGCCAATAAAGAATATGATTGTAGTAACCTCCACCGTTGTTGCGAATGGCTGGAGAGTACTGGGAAATATTGGCAAAGATATCTTTCAGTGAGGCATTTTCCAGTTCGGTACCTTTGACTGCAGCAATAAATTTATCGAAGTATGTTCTGTGATGCTTACTGTAATGGACTTCCATGGTTTTAGCGTCGATATACGGCTCTAGTGAATCGTAAGCGTAAGGCAGGTCAGGGAAAGTGTGAGACATAGTAAATCCTCCATCATTGAAGGATTTACTTTAAATGATAATGAGATCTATTATCAACTATGTTTTTGTAAGGTTATTGCTTTGGTACCAGCGGTAGGTGAATTTCTACTTTCAGGCCACCAAGCTTGCTACGTAAAGCGCGAATGGTACCACTATGCTGGCGGATGGCATTTTCGGTAATGGCTAACCCTAATCCAGTGCCACCGCTGTGACGATCACGTGATGTAGAGACGCGGTAGAAAGGGCGGAAGATGGCTTCAAGCTCTTGCTCCGGCACACCTTCCCCATTGTCATCCACAGAGATAGTGAGCTGGTCTGAATGAACGTCGAGTGATACTTGAATAATATCCTTACCGTAGTAGATAGCGTTACGAACAATATTATCGACAGCGCTCATCAGCAATTTCGGGTTGCCCGAAATCATGCGATCAGGGATGTCATTATAGCTCAGTGACTTTTCCATTTGTTCCGCTTCAAATTGCGCATCGGAAAGAATCGCTTCCCAAAGACTTACAATGGGTTGTTGTTCACGCTCGACGTGACTATCGACTTGCATACGGGATAGCTCCAGCAATTCACCGATCATTTGCTCTAGCCGTTGCGCTTCTGTATCTATGCGAGTGAGTTCTGGGCTTTCTCCCTGTTTTCGTGAGGCAAGGGCTGTGGCCATCCGTAAGCGGGTTAAGGGTGAGCGAAGCTCATGTGAGATATCAGACAGCAAGCGCTGTTGACCTGAAATCATTTGATTTACGGCTTCGACCATCTGGTTAAAACTTTTGCCTGCTTGGCGAAACTCTGAGGTGCCTTTTTCTAATTGTGGATCAACAAAAAACTCTCCTTTTGCTACGCGCTTAGCGGCTCGCTCCAGTTTTCTGGCCGGCTGACTGAGCGCCCAGGCAAGCCACAGGAGCAAAGGGGTACTTACCAGCATTACAGCAAACAGCAACTGGAAGGGTTTATCAAACAATCGAATTAGGAAAGGAGAGGGTTGATTCCATTTGACGCCGATGTACAGCAGAAGATCCTTCTGTGCCAGTGTGATTGGCAATGGTCCTGCCACCATATAGTGCCCATAGAGCCTTTGTTTCGGCTTATCTGGATCTTCGATGCCGGTAATAAAATTTTGTACCGCTTTGAGCTTGAAATCCTTGCGGTCCCGGGTCGTGAGGATATTGCCTTCAAGATCGGTCAGGACAAAGCGAGGACGAGGATCTCGTGGTGATCGCTTGGGGCCTTCTAACTGAAAAATAATACGCCGTAGATCCGTTTCGTCAGCAAAGCTTTGTTCAATCTTCTGCGTAGTGGCCAACAGTTTTTGGTAATGATCAGCAGGGATATCTCTTGATTTACGTGGATCTAGATGAGGTAGAGACAAAACAGCGATCAGCACCAGAAACATGGTGAACCAGAAGATAGCAAAGATGCGCCCGTAGAGGCTGGTGATTTTGGGCAGACGCATTAATCTTCCTCTACCAACAAATAGCCGCGCCCGCGCAAAGTTTTGATACGTGACTTACCATCTTCACGCTCTGGCAGCTTTTTCCTGAGGTTAGAGACATGCATATCAATCGCACGATCAAAAGCAGCGAGTCGTTTCCCCAGAACATCCAAACTGAGAGTCTCTTTGGTTAAGGTTTCTCCAGGATGCTGAACGAAGTGGCTCAATAGGGCAAACTCTGTTGTGGTGAGTTCAAGATACTGCTCCTGGCAATACGCTTCCTGTTTACCCGGATAAATTTTGATGTCTTGATAGTGGATACAGTCGCTGTTTTTCGTGCCGATTTTGGCCTGTGTGCGGCGCAAAATAGCACGAATACGCGCTAGCAGTTCGCGATCACTGAAGGGTTTAGGTAGGTAATCGTCGGCCCCTAACTCTAATCCAATAACCCTATCTATTTCCTCCCCTTTAGCGGTCAGCATTAATACAGGGGTTTCCCAGTGTTCACGTAGGCGTTTAAGGGTTTCCATACCGTTGAGTTTGGGCATCATGACATCGAGCAGTATTAAATCGATGCTGTCATTAACCGCCTCAAGTCCAGCTTCTCCGTCGTTAGCCTCAGATACACTATAACCTTCGAACGTCAGCACCTCTTTGAGTAAGCTGGTTAGCTCGGTGTCATCATCAATTAATAGGATATTTGCCATGGAATGCATCTCTTCAATATTACCCGTTACACTAATACTACTGATTATTCGTCAAGAGCTTTAGCCAAAAATTTGCTCTTTACGATTCTTTACGCTCTCTAGACGCCACTTTACGTTGCAGTTCGTATTCTACACTCAAGCGCTGTCAAGGCAGCTTGATTCCTCACTCTGGATACGAAAGGTACGATTATGAAAACGGCAAAGAAATTGATATTAGCGGCGGTGATTCTTCCTTTGACTCTGGGCACGGCAAGTGCATTCGCTTTTGGTGGCAAAGATCATAAAAAAGGCCACCACGGTGAGTTTGGTTTTGATCGTGGCATTATGCGTCAGCTTGATTTAACGGACGCGCAGAAAGAACAGATGAAAGTGCTGCGTGAAACGTCTAAAACCGAAATGAAAGCAGAATTTAAACAAAACTTTGAAACTCGACATGCTGAAATGCAAGCCAATAAAGAAAAACTTCAAGCTCTGGTACTCGCGGATACGTTCGATAAAGTGGCTGCGAATGAGTTAGCCAAACAAATGATTGAGCAGCAGACTGCACGTAAAGTAAAAATGCTGGAAAAACAACATCAGATGTTGAGTATCCTGACGCCAGAGCAGAAAACCAAATATGTTGAACTGCAAAAAGAGCGTGCTGAGAAGCGCTTCAATAAGATGCAAGAGCGCTTAAGCGATAGTTAAAAAGATGTGGTTTATTAAGGCGGCCGATTGGCCGCCTTTTTTGTATCATTTTTATTCAATAATTTGCGAGTTATACTTAAGGTAATGTTTTTCAAACGCTTTACTCTATGAAACACGAATATGCACGTTTAGTAACACTGGCTGCTTGGACAGCGACGATTGTTGCAACGTTACTGCTGATGGTTAAGTTGGCAGCGTGGTGGGTGACGGGCTCAGTCAGTTTACTCGCCTCATTGATTGACTCTATGCTCGATATTGCCGCCTCTCTGGTCAACCTTTTTGTCGTCAGATATTCACTGCAACCCGCTGACAGAGAGCATACCTTTGGTCATGGTAAAGCTGAGTCCTTGGCGGCGTTGGCTCAGGCGATGTTTATTTCTGGCTCTGCGGTCTTCTTGATCCTCAATGGTGTAGAGCGCTTTTTCCGCCCTCATGAACTGCAATCTCCCGAATATGGGGTATACGTGAGTCTATTTGCCATTGTGATTACTTTTGCTCTTGTTCAGTTCCAAAAATACGTCGTTAAACAAACGGGCAGTCAGGCCATTGCTGCGGACTCTTTGCACTATCAATCTGATTTATACATGAATGCTGCGATTATGTTAGCGCTGGGCTTAAGTTGGTTTGGCATTACTCAAGCGGATGCGGTGTTTGCTGTCGGGATTGGTTTATACATTTTATATAGTGCTGTGCAGATGGTACGAGAAGCGATTCAGACTCTGCTGGATCGTAAGTTGCCGGATGAAGAGTTGGAAGAAATCAAGGCGTGCTGCTTATCAGTCGATGGAGTTTTAGGGGTGCACCAATTACGAACACGTATGTCGGGCCCAACGCGTTTTATTCAGTTACACCTTGAGCTTGAAGATCAGATCCCGCTGCTTGAAGCGCATCGCATTTCTGACTCAGTAGAAAATCGGTTATTGGGACGCTTCCCGCATGCCGATGTATTGATCCACCAAGACCCGTATTCGGTTGTTTTTGGGCCGGAGAAAGAGCAAAAAGCCCAAGATTGGTAGCAGCGGATGGTAAGCCACAGGTCTGAAGCGACAAAATGTGCCTTATTGACTATCTTTTCATCGAGGGCACAATCCGTTGGTATTCTGATGTGTATCAAATCAGAAAAAGAGTAAAACTGTAATACTCTTACATAAGTAGAAAAGTTACATAATTTAGTTTAAATAACAGTAGTATTCCTTGTGCGTCAAGGTAACATACTGCACAGCTATAAGAATCTTGTCAGTAATTCGGTTGTAAATTGCTGACGTAAAAATTGAAATAAGATTCCCAAAAAATCGAGGGTGAGCATGATTAAGAAGATCGGTGTTTTGACAAGTGGCGGTGACGCACCAGGTATGAACGCAGCCGTTCGCGGTGTGGTACGTACAGCGCTATCGGAAGGTTTAGAAGTGTACGGCGTTTACGACGGATACTTAGGCCTTTATGAAGACCGTATCGAGAAGCTTGATCGTTCAAGCGTATCTGATGTGATCAACAAAGGTGGCACTTTCTTAGGTTCAGCACGTTTTCCTGAATTCAAAGAAGTGGCTGTTCGTGAGAAGGCGATTGAGAACCTTAAGAAGCACGGCATCGAAGCATTGGTTGTGGTCGGTGGTGACGGTTCTTACATGGGTGCAAAGAAGTTAACCGAAATGGGTTACCCATGTGTTGGTCTGCCAGGGACTATTGATAACGACATTGCAGGTACTGATTACACGATCGGCTATTTGACGGCTTTGAACACAGTAATCGATGCTATTGACCGTTTGCGTGATACTTCTTCTTCTCACCAGCGTATTTCAATTGTTGAAATCATGGGACGCCACTGTGGTGACTTAACTCTGATGTCGGCGATTGCTGGTGGCTGTGAGTACATCATTACTCCTGAAACAGGCTTGGATAAAGAGAAACTGATTAACAACATTCAGGATGGCATCAAGAAAGGTAAGAAGCATGCGATTATTGCCCTTACTGAGCTAATGATGGACGCTAACGAGCTGGCGAAAGAGATTGAAACGGCCACTGGTCGTGAAACTCGTGCTACTGTTCTTGGCCACATTCAACGCGGTGGTCGACCAACGGCATTTGACCGCGTTCTCGCTTCTCGCATGGGTAACTACGCGGTCCACCTTCTTATGGATGGTCATGGTGGTCGTTGTGTCGGTATCCAGAAAGAGCAACTGGTTCATCACGACATTATCGACGCGATTGAGAATATGAAACGCCCTGTTCGTGAAGACCTATACAAAGTGGCTGAAGAGTTATTCTAAGCCGCGATGAATCAAACCAGCCACCCAATCGATGGGTGGCTTTTTTATATCTCGTTTGAGTGCAGTTGGTTATCCATGGCAGAGGCTTTACGCTGTTGTCTCTTTTGGTGGACACCACGCCTCAAAGCTTGAATACGATTTTCCGCCTTATCGACACCCAAAAGAACCATCAGTGCGAGCAAAGTAATGATGACCGATTGGTGCCAGTAACCCAGACCAATCATCATCCCTAATGCTGCGAGTACCCATATCACCGCAGCTGAAGTGACACCATGTATTTTGCCATCTTGTGTCATCATCACCCCTGCACCGAGAAATCCGACTCCAGTAATGATCTGCCCTAGCACCCTAGCTTGATCTAAAGTGTTGGGGGAAAGAGAAACCGCCATAGACATAAATAAGTAAGTTCCAGCGATGATTAAGATGGATGTTCGGATACCAACAGGCTTGCCACGAGTTTGACGTTCAACGCCAATCAAAATACCGTTGATCGCGCAACATAGCAGTGCAGCCCAGCTAAATGGGCCAAGATGCAGTAAAGGGTCGGGTGTTATATTCATAGTGCTCTCCTAAACTGCGGAGTATGCCGAGCATACTTGGTTTAGGCGAACAAAAGATATTTATCTTGAGGATAAAGCGAATTTAACAACCCGTCGTGGTCAAAACAAAGTTAGGCTCCGCGGCTGAAGTGGCTTCACGGTATTGCAGGTAGCAATTTTGCGTGCTTTGGCGTCGGTCTGCGGGCATGTAGAGAATGGTACCATCATTGGGATCGGTATTGCTGAAGTACCAATCAGCACCATCCGCGCCGAAGGTGGCATCTTCAATCGTTGTGTCCAAAAGCTGAGACCAAGCATTAGCATTATCGGCTTTTGGATAGCCATAGCCTATATCGACGCTGTCACCCTCTAGAGTCAAGGTTGCGTTGGAGAGTGCGTTCAGGTTCTGCACAGAGGCAATTCCAATAACTTGTTCATTCGCCCCTTGCATGGCTCCTTTTAGCCCTTGTAAAGCGGATATGCGTGCATTGGATTGCAAATTAAGTAGGCGAGGCAGGGCCGTGACGGCCAGAATACCCAATACCACAATGACGATAACCAGTTCAATTAGAGTGAAACCTTGTTTGCTTTTCATGACTATTTTTATTCTAAATGGAGATCCAGAGGGGTTTTGCTGGCTCGGCCACCGATTTCGCGCGTTAACTTAGGAACCAGATAGCCAGACACTCGCTCAATCACACCCGCCATAATTTGCTTCGCTTGCTGATCTGAAATAAAAAAGTGGGCTGCGCCTTGTACTTTATCTAATACATGAATGTAGTAGGGCAGTACTCCTGCATCAAATAATGCTTCGCTGAGCTCCACCTGTATATCAACGCTGTCATTGACGCCTTTGAGCATCACTCCTTGATTAAGTAGGGTAACACCCGAACGTCGTAGTGTACTTAAGGCATCTCTTAGTTGCTGATTGATTTCATTGGCGTGATTGATGTGAGTAACCATAATCACTTGCAAACGGGTTGCTGCTAACAGCTCGATCAACGTAGGCGTGATTCGATCTGGAATCACAACGGGCAGGCGAGAGTGAATTCTCAACCGTTTAATGTGTGGAATATCCGCGATCTGATCAACCAACCATTGCAGCTCTTCATCCTTTGCCATCAGAGGATCCCCACCTGAAAGAATGATTTCATTCAGTTCAGGGTGCTGGCGTACATAATCTAGGCTCTGCAACCAGACGGATTTACTGCCTTTATTCTCGTTATATGGAAAGTGGCGACGGAAGCAGTATCGACAGTTGATTGCGCAGCCTCCTTTTACGATCATCAAAGCGCGATTGCGGTATTTATGCAGTAATCCGGGAACTTGGTTATCTTGCTCTTCCAAGGGATCGGTTGAGTAGCCGGGGTGTACCTCAAACTCCTCTGAGAGAGGCAAAATCTGACGCAATAAAGGATCCCACGGATTGCCTTTTTCCATTCGGTCAATAAAACTTTGCGGTACTCGCTGGGCGAACAACTTGCGAGCGTCGAAACCACTTCGCCATGGAGAGGGATCGATTTCCAACTGCTCAAGCAGTTTTTCAGGATCAGAGATCCCATTCGCCAGCTGTTTGAGCCAGTTTTGCTCAACAGAATCGACTTTTCGGGTTATGATGTGCGGCATTAAATTTAACTCGAAGAATGGTAAGAGGAAAAAATGGCTACTGTTAGCACGAATGAATTCAAAGGCGGTCTTAAAATTATGCTTGATAATGAGCCTTGTGTCATTCTCGAAAACGAGTATGTAAAACCAGGCAAAGGTCAGGCATTCAACCGTGTTAAAATCCGTAAACTGCTTTCAGGTAAAGTTTTAGAGAAGACATTTAAGTCTGGCGACACAGTTGAAGTGGCAGACGTAATGGATATCGATCTTGACTACCTGTACAACGACGGTGAATTCTACCACTTCATGAACAATGAAACATTCGAACAAATCGCTGCTGACACGAAAGCGGTGGGTGAAAATGCGAAATGGTTGGTTGAAAACGATACTTGTATGCTGACACTATGGAATGGTAACCCAATCGTAGTGACGCCACCAAACTTCGTTGAGTTAGAAGTGACAGAAACCGATCCTGGCCTGAAAGGTGATACTCAAGGAACTGGCGGTAAGCCAGCAACACTGACAACAGGTGCTGTGGTTCGTGTTCCATTGTTCATCGCTATCGGTGAAGTGATCAAGGTAGATACGCGTACTGGTGAGTACGTTGGTCGAGTGAAGTAAGTTTGGTTTACTGAATAATTTGAAAAAGGTCACTTCGGTGGCCTTTTTTGTTTCTGAGCTAACTTTGATGTGCCACAATTCCTGCCATGTACACAGGGACTAAACTGGTAAGCATGAAACAGTCTTTACGTATTTGGCTAGATGCCGCTCGCCCTAAAACGCTACCATTGGCTCTGGTGTCCATTTTAACAGGTAGTGTTCTCGCGTATTCCACCCATCAGTTTTCTTTAATGATTACTATGTTGGCGTTTGTGACAGCAACGTTATTGCAAATCTTGTCCAATTTAGCCAATGACTATGGTGATGCCGTTAAAGGCACCGACAACGACAACCGACTTGGGCCAATGCGCGCCATTCAGTCGGGGGCAGTGACACAGACGGATATGAAGCACGCTATTGTGATTAATATCGTCCTAACCATGCTAGCTGGACTGTCTCTGGTCTTTTATGCGCTCGATAGTTTACAAAGTATTCTGGCTTTTATTGGCTTAGGCGTGCTGGCAATTGTTGCTGCTATCGCGTACACGGTGGGGAATAAACCTTACGGCTATGTAGGACTTGGTGATGTATCGGTATTTATTTTCTTTGGTCTGCTCGGTGTAGCCGGGACTTTCTTCCTTCACACTGGAATTGTCGCGCCTTTGTTAATCTTACCAGCAGTCGGCTGTGGTTTACTTGCTGTTGCCGTTTTGAACATCAACAACATGCGAGACATAGAAAATGACCAAGAGTGCGGTAAGCGTACAGTCGCGGTTCGTCTCGGTCAGAAAAATGCCAAGCATTATCACAGCGCGTTGTTGGTTGGTGCTCTGGTTGCATTTATTGGTTACCTTATCGTTCAGCCTGTACCTGTCTGGTTGAGTTTGCCCTTTTTATTGAGTGTACTGGTGATTTACAAACATGGCCGAGCGGTATGGCAAGCCAAGAAGCCTGCTCAGATAGCCCCTATGATGCCAGTGGTTGTGAAATGCTCTCTGGTGACTAACTTATTGTTTGCGGGTGTGGTTATAGCTCAAACTCTGGTCAGTTAATTGAGCCTTGTCATTGCAATGACTTAATGTGTCTATATACTCGATGGAGATGACGAACCGTATGGGAAGGAACACGATGGAATACAATACATCGGCTTTATGCGACATTTACTCAGAACAAGTGGATGTAGTAGAACCAATGTTTAGCAACTTTGGTGGCAGTGCCTCGTTTGCTGGACAGATCACGACGGTGAAGTGTTTTGAAGACAACGGTCTGATTCGAGAAGTCCTCGAACAGGATGGTTTAGGCCGCATATTACTCATTGATGGTGGTGGCTCATTGCGCCGTGCATTAATTGATGCTGAGCTAGCTTCACTGGCTGAAGAAAATGAGTGGGAGGGCTTAATCGTCTACGGATGTGTACGTGAAGTCGATGAACTGGAAGATATGAGCATCGGAATTCAAGCCCTAGCTTCAATTCCGGCTGGAGCAACTTCCCAAGCAATTGGAGAAGTGGACGTCGCGGTGAACTTTGGCGGAGTCACTTTCTTGCCCGAAGATTATCTATATGCAGACAATACAGGAGTGATTTTGTCGCAAGAGCCACTTGATGTGGACCTAGATACCGAAGACGATGAACTCAACGTAGACGAATAACAAAATCCAAAAACACCGACTGTCCCGTCGGTGTTTTGCTATATAGCTTGAGCTAAATATTGACGCCTAAGCTTAAGAGCATAAAGATACCCCAGAATGCCTCCGAGAATGTTTCCCACTGCGATGCCCGCAAATAGCCCTTCTATGTCATACCAATGACTACCGAGCCAAGCACAAGGTAAGGTAAAGATGAATAGACGCATAAAGCTCCATTGGAATGCTTTGAGCGGCTCATGGAGTGCGTTTAGCCCGGACACCAGCATCATTACGATTCCCTGAAACCCGTAACTGAATGGCACAACTAGCAAATAGTGCCATAGCAGATCACTCACCGCTTGCTCTTGAGAAAACAGTGCTGCCAGTGGGATGCTCAGTGGAACCATCATAATAAAAATACCGAACTGGAATCGCAGTGAGAAACGCATGCTGAGGAATAGCCCGGCAAAACTACGTTGAGGGTTATTTGCGCCAACGTTTTGAGCGATGAATGGGGTTAAGGTTGAGGTTAATGACATCAATACTATGATGAGAATGGACTCCACCCGTTGAGCCGCACCGTAAGCCGCCACTGCAGCGGTGCCATGACGAGAAAGCAACATCATTAGGATAGCGCCTGAGAGTGGATTCATTGCATTCGATAAAGCGGCAGGTGTGCCTATTTTTAAAATTTGCTGCCAATCTACCCCAAGGGTTTTAAAACATGGCCACGCTAGGAGTTTCTCTCTTTTTATCAGTACATATAGGGATCCGATTAACGCGCCAAACCAGCTCATCGCACTGGCAATGGCCGCTCCCTGAATACCTAACTCGGGGAATGGACCATAACCAAAGATGAGTAAGGGGTCGAGCACACCATTAATTAGACCCGCTAGCATCATGATTTTAGCTGGTGTCTTAGTGTCACCTGTGGCTCGAATCGCACTGTTTCCTGCCATGGGTACGACCAAAAGGGGGATGGTCAGATACCAGATATCCATATACTGATGAATTAAAGGTAGTAGGGTTTGCTGTGCACCAAGAAAAAGGAAGAGTGGTTCGATGGTAAACAACCCAAGTGTGGAGGCGAGGGCGACAAGTAACACGGCTAACAATAACCCATGAGAAGAAAATCGTGCCGCGATAATAGACTGACCTTGGCCCAGCAAGCGGCCGATATTGGTCGATAATCCCATTCCTATTCCCATAGTGATACAGTTAACAGCGAATGTGACTGGGAAAGTGTAGCTGATGGCGGCTAGCGCTTCTGTCCCCAAAAGAGAAATAAAGAAGGTATCCACTAAGTTGAACATCAGAATGGCCACCATGCCGAAAGTCATCGGAATGGTCATCTGACGGAGCACGAGAGGGATGGGGCCAGTTAAAAGGCCGTGCTTATCCTGCATTCGGTACAACTACTCTTGGGGCGGAAAAGCGTAGGATACTTGATTGAAGTGTGAGACACAAAAAAGGCCAGCTTACGCTGCAACGTAGTTCACTTAAGAGGAGCTGCGTAGCGATTAACAGGGTATCGGGTCTTTGATATTTTTACCGCCCTAGGCCGATTTGGCTTAGGGCGTTTGTCTATAAAGAGGATAGATAAATCTCCTCGAAGGCTCTTTAAGCGTTTC
>NZ_JAKEUT010000021.1:0-53151 GCF_022398025.1 Vibrio sp. Isolate25 | reverse complement strand
TGTAGGAGCGATACTTACTAACAGCCTCAGATTAAGCATGATTTGAGACGCTACAAAGTACTCAGCCCCGTCACCACAAATCGCAGCAACCAACTTTTTATCTTCTTCCATCTAACCTTTCCCGAAAAGCACATAACGCCCAATTAAGGGGTGAACAACGCCCCACCCAACCTAAAGCATTGTGCCTTAAACACTAAATTTGAAATAGAAGCAAAAATGCCAAGCGTTGAGAATCCCTCTTAAATTGCTTGTTATAAAACTTTTAAGCGTACTACTTTAACGAGCTCCCATCCCACAAATGCTCAGGATCAGGTAAAAAAGTAACACCACAACCTATACCGTTAGGATTGTAATTTTGAACAGATACCAACCAACCACCGGGAACTTTTGTTCTATATGACTTCTGAACACCACCAACATTTTTCAGTGTTTCCCAATCTAGAGTTGCTTCTCCGCGCACTCTTTTGAAACGCAATTGTTCTGTATTATATTTTTTTGTTTCGGACCAGAGTTTTAATGCTTTGTCTTTTGTGTGAGCTTTAGTGCTTTCACAGACAACAGCGAAACCATCCTGCTGTAATCCTCTGATTTGATCACCAGCGTAATCGTCAACGATATCTACCGCAATTGAGATATCATCTTTTTCTAAAATAATGTATTCATTCACGTCATTTCTCACCTAGTTTTATAACGCCCAATTAAGGGGTGAACAACGCCTCCACCCAAACCTAAAGCATTGTGCCATAAACACTAAATTTGAAGTAGAAACAAAAATGCCGAGCGTTGTGAATCCCTCTTAAATTGCTTGTTATGTGCGTAGTTAAATTTTTAACTGCTTTTCAAATTGCTCTTTGTGATTTTCAAGCTGTTTAGTAAACCACACTAAAACTTTGCTCTCTTTGTCATGGTCATTTTTCGACTGATGAAGTCTGAGCTCCAATGACTTTTCATGTATTAGCTTTAGGTAATCGGTTACTTTCGAGTCGTATATTGCAAAGGCAACTTTTGTGTCCCTTAAAAAGTTAACTCGCTCAATTTCGTCAACTTCAGCAGTTGCAATAATGTGCCCAATATATCGCTGAGTTGCTTCGAATACCTTGTAGCGTTTTTCGAAAACATCATACTTGAACTTTGAGCTACCCAAGCGCCATTGCAAACCCGCAATTACAACACCAATTATTGCAATTACAGGAGTCAAAAGCGCGGCTGTAATATCAACCCAATCTTTTTCTGTACTCATATTTAAACCTTGATCTGATAGCACATAACGCCGCGTTAAGGGGTGAGCAACGCAGACCACCTAACCTAAATAATTGTGCCGTAATCACTAAAGCTGAATCAAACCCAAAATGCCGAGCGTTGGGAATCCCCCTTAAACGCTTTGTTATGTGAATTATTTCAAGCACCCAACAGAGGAAAATTTTTACGCTGCTGATAGGTTAAAGCTAACTCTAAACAGGACTTGATTGCTGTTTCTGGCAACGGTTTCGATAAGGACAGAACTATTGCTCTGTTTCCCTGAAACTCCAGAACTGCACCATACAATTCCCGAAATGTATCAACTAACTTAGTTTGGCAGTTAAAGAACAAGTAATAATTATTGGGGGACTTCAATTTCCAATCCATTCTTAGGGGACTGCCTGTTTTTACGCTGTAGCTTGGTTCACCCCATTTTAGAGATTCATTGATTTCACCCAACTCCAATTCAGATGCGATTTGAAAGACTAGATTTCTCAATTCCTCTAACCTAAGGCGAACATTTTCCGGATATTCATCGAAGCGAGCTTTGACTACCTTGTTCATTGGAACCTCCTATTCACATAACGCTAAGCTAAGTGGCTGCAAACGCTCCACTAAACCCAAATAACCACCGTAAACACATAAACCAATTTGAACTAAAACCGCCACGCGTTTGCAGTCCGTCTTAAGCGCCTTGTTAAATGTCTTTACCTGCGTACACATTTGAAATTTAGAAATTCTTTCCCCTCGCGACTTGCAAGCAGTTGATAACTTAAAATGTGCAATGAATAGTCAAAATTAATATGATCGAAACTCATTTCTTTTTTGACAGTCTTACCATCAACCAGATCATAACCCACTACTTTCGTTTTTTGTCCGGAAAAAAACTTTCTCTCACGAGATATTTCTCCATTCTCATACGTTACTTTTTTACTCGATAAGAATAAAGTAGCCTGATTATCCTCTACTTCAATTACTAGTTGATTTGTTTTATTTGATAACTGTTCACAATCCCAGGCTCCTATAGCTTGAGTTTGGTATAACCTTTTATTCTCTTTCCATTCATCAAAAGACAAACGCTCTTTTGCTTGTAAGGAAGCTGTGCAAGCCAACATTACAAAACCAGCGACCTTTGATCGTACTACTTTCATCATTACTTCCGTGAGACATTTAACGCCGCGTTAATGGGCAGACAACGCTACCATGAACTTAGCCCATTGTGACATAAACACTAATACCAAACTGTGAACCAAAACTGCCAAGCGTTGGCTGTCCGATTGAACGCTTGGTTATGGAAACCTAAGACAACCAACACACTTACCGCAAAGCATGGGCTTATTGTGACCACTAAACACAACAAACCAGTATGCAGCAACCCAATGATGCTCAAAGAGGAAACCTAACAACAACGATACGGCCAACTGAAACAAAGAAGGACCGCCCCGCTAAAACCAAAGTCGAGCTAATTGCCGCTGTACCCAAGTCACTTGGCATTAGAACCTAAACGGCAGATTAGCCTTCTTGGAAAACTCAAAGCGGCTTTTCACCAGAGATTAAAACTTTGAACCAAGTGAGCAAGCAAGAGGTACCTAGAAACGTACAGCGAAAGCTGAACCAACAAGCCAAATAAGAACTAAATCTTGCTGCACCATAACGCCCTTGCTAAGCGGCTACCAACGATATCACAAAACTACAGCAAACCACCGTAAGCACTAGACTCAACCAAATACAAAACCGCCAGGCGTTGGTTGTCCGTCTTAAGTAGATTGTTAGGTATGCTCATTACGAACACCTAAGCTAGCTTGAACTATAGGACTCACCCATAAAACACCAAAGCCAACTGCACCGCAATCACCACCGAGGCTGAATAGTAACCACATCACTATTTTTTGCGGTGGTTCACTGAAGCAAAAAAGCTAACCAAATTGAGATAACGAGCTTCCAATGAATAAACTTGGGCAGGAGCACTTAAAAATAGAAAACACTCAATCACTAACGTCAAAGCTGACCATTTGAATGAAACCTTCACCTGAATAAGTTCGAGCCACATGACCGCTGAAACTAGCGACAATAAAAGGATTCGAAGTGGCTGAACGCCAAACTAAAAAACCGTACAAGCTTAAAGCAACCTAACGCCGCATTAAGGTGTGAGTGACGCAACCACAAAACTTAACCTTACCACCGTAAACACTATACTCAACTATGGAATTAAAAATGCCAAGCGTTGCGAATCACTCTTGAATGCTTTGTTATGTGCCGCTTCCGCTATTTAGTTCTGTCTTCTATTTCGTCGAATGCTTCAACCGAAACACGTTCAGCAATTTTACGCATCTGTCGCATTTTTTCTGGGTTACGATTTCCCCAAAACCACTCCCAATCTTCACGCGTGTTCCACTTAGCAATGGTCAGAACCTTTTCAGGTACGTCATAGGAGCGAAGCATAAAGCTACCGAGCGCACCTTCAACTGAATCATGGATTGATTCTGTCGCCGAGCGCCAGACATCTTGAAACTCATCCATTTTCTCAACTGGCACACGCCATTCATAGACAACTCGAAACATAAAACTTCCCTTTCAAAGGCCTGAAGCACATAACGCCGCATTAAGGTGTGACGCACGCTTGCCATACTGTGAGCGAAGCGAAACCGGCAAGCGTAAGGAATCACTCTTAAATGCTTTGTTATGTTTTTAACCAAGCCACTCATCATAAAAGTTAACACCCGACAGAATTTCCGTAACAACTTTATTGAAATTGGCTTCACCATAATCACAACAAATTTCATTAACAGAAAGATAGATCTGCAAACCATTGAAATTTGGCGGTAATTTTTCCCATGAGCTTATTATCTTTGATCTTGCAATAATACCCCAGCTCTCACTTAGTTGAAGAGTGCGTCCATCAATCTTTGTAGATAGAACTGACTCACCAATAGCTAACTTCAATTTCGTATCATAGTTGCGGTTAAGTATAGAAAATACCTTCCCTGAAATTCGTCTCTCTGATGTGTGAGATGAAATAGAACAATCAGAAAGCATTTTATCAACACTTGCTTTAGCTAAGCCTGTTTTTCCAAGTTTTACTTCGATTGGCAATACAATACCGCCTTTTAACTCAATAGCTAAATCAATCGTCGAAAATCCATCAAACATGACATCTGATTCAGGGAAATATAGCGGCAACTGCCGATGTACAGAGACCAGTTGCTCAACTTCAATTCCTAATTTATTTACAACCAATTCAGGCTGCTCTTTCAAAATTTTCTCTAGTACTAACTCACCTATATGAGGGAATAAGGTATCTAACATATTGAGACTCCAAGAGAAAACATAACGCCCTGCTAAGCGGCTGCCAACAATACCATAAAACTCAAACAGCCCACCTTAAACACTTAACTCAACCAAATATAAAGTCGCCGAGCGTTGGCTGTCCGTCTTAAGCAGTTTGTTATGTTTCTTGAAGATGCTTTATCTCTCCTTTGAGAATAAAATAACCTATAAAGCCACCTACAATAGGAAGGCTCAACGACAAAAAAATTATTAAAAATCGGTGTCGAACCTCTCTGGCACGAAATGCAACCACCGCTGGAGAAAGCCAGAGGCCAAAAACACCAACGCTCAAGAGCACAACTTCTACCCACGAAATCCATTCATACTGCTCAATTACACTAGGGAACGTTGTAAGTGCTATTAATTGAAAAACAAATACACTTATAAAGCATAACATCGATAATTTTATGAAATTCACTAAGACCTCTATATAAATTGCTAACAATCGAGCAAACATAACGCCCAATTAAGGGGTGAACAACGCCTCCCCCCAAGCCTAAAGCATTGTGCCATAAACACTAAATTTGAAGTCGAAACAAAAATACCGAGCGTTGTGAATCCCTCTTAAATTGTTTGTTAGCATTTGTTTAGTATCTATGCTCTGGCAAGTCCCTTGAACTAAAGTACTCAATACCTATACCAAAACTTGTTTCTCTTCCATCAGTTGAACCATGCACTTCTCCAACCCCAAAAGTGTTCGGCTTCGCGCCTTTACGATAGGTTTGTGAAACTTCTCTAGAAGGGTTAGGCATATGCTCAAGGTCAATATATTCATCATTCCCTTCATAATCGACCCCAGCAGGATTATATGCCAAATATATATTTCGATAATTGCCGGGGTTACCTAAATATATACTCTCATCATATGCATAAAACTTTGAACTCATTGTTGCAAAATTAGTATCGTAATGCTCAGAGATATCGAAAAATGTTTGACCTAATGAGCGTGACATATAAGGTATTATAGGTTTAAACTCTTTATTTTTTGATGTCACAGCAAAGAAAAAAACTTCGTTTCCCCTATCAAAGTTAACTTGCAAATAGAAGTTCTTAAATGAATATATATACTCTGTAGCTTCCTTACGCTGATTTTCAATGATTGGTGCGCCAAAAACGCTAGTTACATGCTGAATCGATACTCCTGTATTGAGTAACGTCAACCCATCTTCGGCTCGCTTCTGCTTAATGTAATTATTATAAAAATCACTAACATCATTCATATAACCAATTATGGCTAATATGCCCAATACAAACGCTATGATTTCAGCTTTGTACTTCCTGTAGAACGACTGAGAACTATGGCTCATTTTTCCCTCTATTCATTGATACACTCAAAGGATGCTAACGCCCTTACTAAGCGGCAACCAACAATACCACAAAACTCAAACAACCCACCGTAAACACGATACCCAACCAGACACAAAACCGCCAAGCGTTGGTTGTCCGTCTTAAGCTGATTGTTAGGTATGCTCATTACGAATGCTTTTGCTCGCTTAAGCTATAGGACTAACCCATGAAACACCAAAGCCAACTGCACCGCAATCACCACCCAAGCTGAATAGCTACCACATCACTATTTTTGCGGTGGTTCGCTGAAGCCAAAAAGCTAACCAAATTGAGAGAGCGTAATTTCAATAAATAAACTTGGACAAGAGCACTTAAAAACAGAAAACACTCAATCACTAACGTCAAAACTTGCCAGTTGAATGAAACTTTCACATGAAAATCTTCGAGCTACATGGCCACTGAAGTTCGCGACAAAGAAAGATTCGAAGTGGCTGACTGCCAAACTAAAAACCGTACAACCTAAAAACAACCTAACGCCGCATTAAGGTGTGAGCGACGCTTGGCTATATTTGAGCGAAGCGAAAACGCCAAGCGTTGCGAATCACTCTTAAATGCTTTGTTATATATTCATTCTTCTAGTTTACCGACCACCCATTGTGAACCTAAAGCAGAACGCCTTGCACAGGTACCTGGTTCCAGTGCCGTCAAATCATTAATGGTTGCATCCTCTGCCACTAGGTGCCCCACACCAATATGATGGGGGCGACCGCTTTCGACGCAACCGTCAATACCACACAGAAACTGCCAGTCTCCATCAAAATCTCTTACAGAAAAGAGCACTGGTCTAGTTTTCTCAAATACATGCGTGCACACAAACACGCCATAATCGTTTCTAAATTTCATAAAAGCCCTAGAATATATAACGCCGCATTAAGGTGTGAGCGACGCTTGGCTATACTTGAGCGAAGCGAAAAACGCCAAGCGTTGCGAATCACTCTTAAATGCTTTGTTATGTGCACGAATTAAATAACCCCTCATTTTTGAAGGTGTTAGACACTATTTAACTAAGAGTAAATAATGAGGGTTTGGTGATAAGTCATAGGTTGGAATAGTTGCACAACTCATCGAATCTACACTATCTCCTCGGTAACTAACAACAACCTGTTTGTCATGAGTCATTGAGCTCACCGCTAAAGAAAACCATAAAGAGCAAGTCACAGTATCGACACCACTACCTCCATCAGTTTGACAAAGCCTTGTATAGTCTTTTCTCCAGTCACCATGGATCATTAAGTTGTTATTCGCATCTATATACGCATGAGTAATCTTTCCATTGCATTTAAGACTAGTAGCACAAACTGGAATGCTAGTCAGAAGAGTCGTAAGCAATACAAATTTTCTAATCATTCTCGATATCCAAGTTAAAATAAAAGTCACATAACGCCCTGTTAAGGTGTGAGGTACGCAATGACCAAGCTTATATTTTGTGCTGTAAACACAAAATTCAAAGCAAGCTGCAAATGCCAAGCGTACCGAATCACTCTTAAACAGTTTGTTATGTTTTACTTTAACCCAACTATCTTTATTTCATGAATCTTTCCGTTGGGATCTTCTACTAACAATTTTGAGTTTGCGTTTAGTAATTCAACTATATCTTTTGTCAGTGCCAACGATTTACTTACAACACCAGCTTGGGTTCTTTCATTCAACACATCGAGAAGATATGCAGCATTATCGATATCTCTTTGAGTAAGATTCATACTTACTTTATTTAACTTAGATGTAGTCATCTCTTTTCCTCATCTCTCTAACGCCTAGTTAAGGGGTGAACTACGCCAGTCACCAAACCCAAACTAATGTGCCTTAACACAGACCCAACCTTGTCCTAATAACGCCAAGTGTTGGAAATCAATCTAACTAACGCCGCATTAAGGTGTGAACAACGCAATACCGAAGTCTCTGTATACCACCTTAAACACTAAACTCAACGCATAGTAAAAATGCCATGCGTTGCGAATCACTCTTATAACACTTGTTAGTTAGTAATACCTTATTATCGCCCTCAAAGAGGGCGATACCAAAATTATTCTTTTCGCATCAATAAGCCACTTAATGCACCAAGAGCTAGCATTGTGGCTGAGTTTAGCTCTGTTGGGATCGGCTTATCCATAACAGCAAGGGCGGCGTAACTTAATACACCCACGAAGCCAATCATCGACAATGTGATCATAGCGTAACGAAATAACAGAGGGTCTTTTTTAGGGTGGTAATCACCTTTGACGATACGTGGTGCCTCAGACTTTTCGCTAGAGCCCCACTCTTTCTCGCTAGTATCTTTGTTTTCCATATTCATTGCAGTATCTCATATAGAAGTGTTCAGTAATGAACGAGATACTACCACAAACGAAAAGATTGGAATACATTGTATATACATAATATTCCAATTAATGATTATTGAGAGAGTTTGAGGGTAAAACATAACGCCCTTGCTAAGCGGCTACCAACAATACCACAAAACTCAAACAAACCACCGTAAACACGATACTCAGCCAGACACAAAACCGCTAGGCGTTGGTTGTCCGTCTTGAGCTAATGGTTAGGTATGCTCATTACGAACACCTTTTCTNAGACACAAAACCGCTAGGCGTTGGTTGTCCGTCTTGAGCTAATGGTTAGGTATGCTCATTACGAACACCTTTTCTAGCTTGAGCTATAGGACTAAGCCATGAAACACCAAAGCTAAATACACCGCAACAACCACCAAAGCTGGATAATAGCCACGTCACCGTTTTTTGCGGTGGATCGCTGAAGCAAGAAAGCTAACCAAATTGAGATAACGAACTTGCAACGAACAAACTTGACCAAACGCACTTAAAAACAGAAAGCACTCAGCCACTAACCTCAAAGCTTGCCAGTGAATGAAACCTTCACCTGAAAAAGTTCGAGCCACATGGCCACTGAAACTCACGACAAAGAAAGATTCGAAGTGGCTGAGCACCAAACTAAAAACCGTATAATCTTAAAGCAACCTAACGCCCAATTAAGGGGTGAACAACGCCAGCACCCAACCTAACACATTGCACCGTAAACACTAAATTTGAAGTAGAAGCAAAAGTGCCAAGCGTTGAGAATCCCTCTTAAATTGCTTGTTAGGCGCTTGGCTTACTGGCAAAGTTCGTCAATCATTTGCTCAAAGTTAGGGTACTTTGATTTGGCCACACTTATGATTTTAGACACTGAGCTTTCATTTGACGGGGCAACCTCCTGAGCAAAGTGCAGAAACTTACTATTTAGGGGGCGCTTCAAGTCAGGATAAGCAACAGCCTCGTATGGCCCAAGACCATGTGCAAACAACCAAACATAGTCTCCAAAATTTTGTGCAACCACCCCAACTTCACCTTCAGAGCCAAAGAAAACAATAGGCTGTTGCAAAAGATCTTCGACATTGGCGACCAGCCAAAAAGCAGCGTAACCGCCAGAACCATCTTGACCAAAAATTAAATATTCATGCCCATTGAGTGAAGAATTACCAGTCCATGCTTTAATCCATTCTGATGTTTCCTCTTGCGAATAGAAATCATCATATGGTTCAAAATCAATTCCCTCACCGTCCGCGTAGTCAATTTCTATTGAGTGCAGTTTTTTCAATTGATCTGGAAAAGTTCTATCCATCTTATCTCCCATACTTTTTGGACAACGCCTAACGCCCAATTAAGGTGTGAAGCACGCGACCACGGCACTCAACTTTACCACCGTAAACACCGAACTCAACCCAAACCAAAAATGCCAAGCGTGCTGAATCACTCTTAAATTGTTTGTTAGCCGCTCATGCCAACGATAGCCCACCATCAACTACTAACGTGTGACCAACTATATAGCTGGCTTTATCTGATAATAAAAACTCAATTGCATTGACGATTTCGTCGATTTCCCCAAAACGATTGATAGGTACTACGTCAGAAACATCAGCGCGGATATTAGAGTTTTCAAGTTGCCTTTCTTCCCATCTGGGAGTCCACGTTACACCAGGAGCAACCGCATTGATTCGAATTCCAGATTTGATACTTTCTAGGGCAACTGATCTCGTTAGCCCCTCAAGGGCGTGCTTAGCAGCACTATACATTGATGCATTGGGTGTTGGCCTAAGACCATTAACAGAACTTACATTTACTATGGATGCACCAGCTTCCATTAGTTTCAATTCAGACCTCAAACACAAGGCTTGGCACAAAAAGTCCACATGAAGTGTTTCTTTGAGAAGTGGTACATCGACTTGAGGCAGATAGCCTCTAGAAGCAAGAGCCGGAGAAGCGTTGTTGACCGCTACATCCAATTTCCCGTAGTGGTCTGCAATATGAGCAAATAAACCGTCTAATTGTTGCTCATCCGCAATATCAACCGACTGGTAATCAACAGATTTTAATTCTGGATATTTTTGCATAACATCAAGCCAAATCTCCTTCGAACGTGAGCACGTAACAACTTTATATCCCTGCCTCACGAGCCGAAGAACTGAATACAAACCGATACCTTTTGAACCACCAGTGACTAACGCAATTTTCAATTTAGGACTCCTTTCCTATTTATGTGCTTTGACGGCTAACGCCCTTGCTAAGCGGCTACCAACAATACCACAAAACTCAGACAAACCACCGTAAACACTAAACATAACCAGACACAAAACCGCCAGACGTTGGTTGTCCGTCTTGAGCGGATGGTTAGGTATGCTCATTACGAACGCTTTGCTCGCTGGTGCTATAGGACTAACCCATGAAACACCAAAGCCAACTGCACCGCAATAACCACCGAGGCTGAATAACAACCACGCCACTATTTTAGCGGTGGTTCGCTGAAGCCCAAAAGCTAACCTAGTTGATAGAACAAACTACCAATGAATAGACTCAGCCACTGACGGCAAAGCTTGCCAGATTAAACTTTCGCCCGAAAAAGCTAGAGCCACATAGCTGCTGAAATTCGCGACAAACAAGATTATTGAAGTGGCTGATTAAAAAACCAAAAACCGTACTCGCCTAAAGCAACCTAACGCCGCATTAAGGTGTGAGCAGCGCTTGGCTATACTTGAGCGAAGCGAAACCGCCAAGCGTTGCGAATCACTCTTAAATGCTTTGTTAGTTGGTGGACTCCAACGCACGCTGAAGACATTCAGCGTCTTTGCACCCTAGGTAAATATTTTTGCCATTAGACATCTTTAATTTCAAAGCCTTACCTATTGAGACATTGTATAACCAGCCATCTTTTAGCAAACGAACTCCAATGCCTTGATACCATTCCGTTTCATAAGACGAAATATCTACAATACTTGAAACTTCGACTTCCTTTCGAAGGAAGCCAAAACCAAAATACCAGCACACTTTATTACCACTTACCTCAACAGACATCGAGTAAAACAATGCACCGATTACAAGATTAACTGTCAACGCTATGAGCATACTGCCAATGTGATTCGATGTTAAAACTATAATTGCACTGAGAATAGAAAGGATGACTATCAGTATCTTGTTAACTTCCGTTTGTTTATACATTACTTTTTCGTTCCCTGTACTGAACCAACTAACGCCGCATTAAGGTGTGAGCGGCGCTTGGCTATACTTGAGCGAAGCGAAACTGCCAAGCGTTGCGAATCACTCTTAAATGCTTTGTTATGCTTCGAGCTTTTTGCTTGATTCCTTAAACAAAGATTCTGCTTGAGCAGTAATCTGAGCTGCTTTTTCGAGTGTTTTTGAATCGAATTCACTACCATCCAACATAGAGTTGAATGAGCTAAGTAGAAGTTGCTCAAGTTCATCTAATAGGAAGTAACAACCTGCAACACCATGATTTTCAACGTACTCGGCTTGATGAGGTAAAGCTAAAGTGACCAGCTTCAACATATTTTTGCTACAAGTAAGATCTTTGCCCACACCATTTTTTAATAGTGATACCTGTAATACTGAATAGGATAAAATAGATTGATATGCGGCATAATATGCCCACGTAACCACCGACACAAATGGGCGCTGCCTATTAGCTTCTTGCATTGCTGCACCAATGCTATCCTGATCATATTGGCACATGACATCAAAAAATGTGCGAGCCTTGTTGTCTTGAGCAGTCGCATTAATTGCATTCTCATAATTTACAGTTGCCATTGTAGACACAGCAGATTTAGCTCCACCTAAATCAACGACTGATTTCCAAAGCAGCTCTACCGCTTTTAGTTGTCGATCATACAGCGTTGCGTACCTAGACGTAACCTGCACTAATACTCCATTCTGAAGAGCTTCTATACGCTGCTCTTGCTTTTTAAGCTGTGACTTGTAGCTCTCTTCCGACTTTCTAAGCTCTGACTGTACATTTTCTAATTGCTCATTATATTCATGAGCAATAGAGCCTTTTAACCTAGTTAAAAGCCAGTTTTTGGATAAGAAAATAGCTACTCCCAACAGTGATGTTGTCGTTAAAGCGGGAATCCAACTGTACATAATTACTCCAAAAATTGAATGGGAAGCATAACGCCCTTGCTAAGCGGCTACCAACGATACTACAAAACTCAGACAAACCACCGTAAACACGATACCCAACCAGACCCAAAGCCGCCAAGCGTTGGTTGTCCGTCTTGAGCGGATTGTTAGGTATGCTCATTACAAACGCTTTTGCTCGCTTAAGCTATAGGACTAAGCCATGAAACACCAAGGCCAACTGCACCGCAATCCCCACCGAAGCTGAATAACAACCACGTCACTATTTTTGCGGTGGTTCGCTGAAGCAAGAAAGCTAACCAAATTAAGATAACTAACTACCAATGAATAGACTTGGGCAAGAGCACTTAAAACGGAAAGTCCTCAGCCACTAACGTCAAAGCTTACCAGTTGAATGAAACTTTCACCTGAAAAAAGTTCGAGCCACATGACCGCTGAGATTAGCGACAAACAAGATTATTGAAGTGGCTGACTGCCAAACTAAAAAACAGTGCAAACGTAAAGCAACCTAACGCCGCATTAAGGTGTGAGCAACGCTACCACAAAACTTAACCATACCACCGTAAACGCGAAACCCAACGATGGAATGAAAAATGCCAAGCGTTGGGAATCACTCTTAAATGCTTTGTTAGGTGTCTTACCACTTACGTTCAAAGTTAGTTTTTACTTCTTTCGCTATATATGAGTTTAACCCATATCCTTGCTCTGCTAAGGACTTCATCCGTTGGACTGTTTGCGCTCCCGGCTTTTGATTTGAATACAAGTAATGCCTCCATGTGCCTGACTTAAATTTGACTGTTATGGAGTCTGCAGCAATTTCGTAGGCTTCTACATTCGAATTTCCGTTAAGGTTTTTATATGGCGTCATAAATATACTCTTTCTTTTGTTTTGTTTATTGCTTCACAAGAAGCACAAACATTATGAACCTTAACTCATAACATAAATGAGAGATAAACCTACTTTTCGAAGTACACCTAACGCCCTTGCTAAGCGGCTACCAACAATAACACAAAACTCAAACAAACCACCGTAAACACTGAGCACAACCAGATACAAAACCGCTAAGCGTTGGTTGTCCGTCTTGAGCTGATTGTTAGGTATGCTCATTACGAGCATCTATGTTCGCTTAAGCTATAGGACTCACCCATGAAACACCAAGGCCAACTGAACCGCAAATCACCACCAAAGCTGGATAATAACCACGTCACTGTTTTTTTTTGCGGTGTCTCACTGAAGCAAAAAACCAACCGGATGGAGATAGCGAACTTTCAACGAACAAACTTGACCAAGAGCACTTAAAGCAGCAAATCCTCAGCCACTAACGTCAAAGCTGGACAGTTGAAGAAACTTTCACCTAAAAATGTTCGAGCCACATGACCACTGACACTAGCGACAACAAAAGGATTCGAAGTGGCTGAGCGCTAAACTAAAAAGCCGTACAACCCCAAAGCAACCTAACGCCCTTGCTAAGCGGCTACCAACGATACCACAAAACTACAGCAAACCACCCTAAACACTACACCCAACCAGACACAAAATCGCCAAGCGTTGGTTGTCCGTCTTGAGCGGATGGTTAGGTATGCTCATTACGAACACTTTAGCTAGCTTGAGCTATAGGACTAACCCATGAAGCACCAAAGCCAACTGCACCGCAATAACCACCGAAGCTGAATAACAGCCACGTCACCATTTTTGCGGTGGTTCTCTGAAGCAAAAAAAACAACCAGATTGAAATAACGAACTTCCAATGAATAAACTTGCACAGGGCACTGAAAACCAAAAACACTCAGTCACTAACATCAAAGCTTGTCAGTTGAATGAAACCTTCACCTGAAAATGTTCGAGCCACATGGACACTGAAGTTCGCGACAAAGAAAGATTCGAAGTGGCTGAGCACCAAACTAAAAACCGTACAGCTTTAAAGCAACCTAACGCCCTTGCTAAGCGGCAACCAACCATACCACAAAACTCAGATAAACCACCGTAAACACGATACCCAACTAGACACAAAACCGCCAAGCGTTGGTTGTCCGTCTTGAGCTGATTGTTAGGTATGCTCATTACAAGTATCTATGCTCGCTTGAACTATAGGACTAACCCATGAAACACCAAAGCTAAATACACCGCAACAACCGCCAAGCTGAATAACAGCCACGTCACCATTTTTGCGGTGGCTCACTGAAGCAAAAAAGCTAACCACATTGAGATAACGAGCTTCAATGAATAAACTTGGGCAGGAGCACTGAAAAACAGAAAACACTTATAGTCATTCAAGCCAGAGTTAGCTAATTGAAGAAAGCTTTCACCTGAAAAAGTTCGAGCCACATAACCACTGACACTAGCGACAACAAAAGGATTCGAAGTGGCTGAGCGCTAAACCAAAAACCGTACTAGCCTAAAGCAACCTAACATTTGTATACTGCGCGAGCTCGGTTTTAAACACCCGATTTTCGATGAACCTCTCTGATTCCTATACAGAAAACGCTAGAAAAACCGTAAAACAAAATGCGCGTGCGTATTTTGACTGCGCAGTATCTCTTAATTACTTTTTGTAACTTATTGAATTTTAAAATTACTTATCATTTGTCACAAACATAAATGAGCGTCATCGTGTGTATGATCACTTTTGTTATTCAATTCTTTGTTCTTCCAGATGTCAGATACAAAACCGCCGCATAGTTTATGCGGCGGTTTCACTATTTGCTTCGCTATAGGAGATGAAGCTCGTTAAGCCACTTCAGTCGTTGGACGAGAGAAATACGCTGGGTACTTCTGGCGAATATGGCGCTGCTCTTCAACCATATTCTTAAAAGATGGACCTTTTCTGAGCTTAACAATTACCTCATTTTGGTCGAATCGTAGCACATTGCCCTCAAAGGTCACTTGCTTGTTGTTGTGCAAATGAATCGTCCCAGACATTGCTAACCCTTTGTACCAATTGGTAAAGGTATTTTTTACCACTCGGATACCACCCTCAGACACTTCGGTGACGTGAAACAGTTCGTTAGAAATACGTACTGAAGGCCTTGCTCTTCTTGGGTACTTCAATCGATAAAATTTACGCTTTTGTTCAAAATCACTCATTAACTTTCTCCTATAACTTCGAGTGATAACGTCCCGAAGAGTCTTATCTTTCTGGTGATTCTAGGGTCAACCAGATAAATCTAATTTTAAGATAATATAATTGTCGGCTATCAAAAGAAAATCTTTAGCTGCTAGTTGTGAGCCTGTGATCTCTTAGCATACTATTCAGCCCGCAACATATAATCATAAGCATTTGATTTCAAACAAGTAAAATCAAAAACCCCAATCATAACAAATCTCTTTACAATACGAGTTTTTGCTCATACATTGCACGCATCAAAATCGCTAGGTGTATTCCATGTCACAAGAACGTACTGGTAACTGGATGGCTGCTCTTTCATTCCTTTTATGGGGATTGTTACCACTCTATTATCAATATTTGCCTAATGCGGCTTTGGACGAGTTACTCACCGTTCGACTAGTTGCCTCTGTACCCTTTGGTATACTGATCGTGCTGTTTGTCACAAAAAAGTGGCCTAATTTTACAGCTATTTTTAGTGATCACCGCTCTTTAGTCATCACACTATTGGGCAGCACTCTAATGTCAATTTCTTGGTGTGCATTCACATGGGCGATGACAAATGATCGCGTGATTGATGCCAGTTTAGGCTTTTTCATCAGTCCACTAACAATGACAGCCTTGGGGGTATTCGTGTTAGGTGAAAAACTCTCACTTGGCAAAAAAGTGGCATTAGTATTAGCGACGGCAGGATTAAGTTATCAAGTCATGCAATATGGGCAAATACCTGTTATTGCACTGACTATGGCCATTTTCTTTACACTGTATGGTTGGTGTAAAAAGAAGATTCAATACGAATGGAGCACATGCCTGTTGGTCGAAGCCTTAGTGTTGCTGCCCTTTGCACTTGGCTATCTCACTTTCAAAGAACTCACTATTGGTACTGAATCACTTAACTCAGGCTGGTCAATCTTTGCGCTTTATATTGGCTCAGCTCCTGCAACCCTCGTTCCTTTGTTGTTTTACTCTTTAGCGATTCGTTGGACCAGTATGTCAACGGTCGGATTAATGCAATACATTGAACCGTCAATTCAATTTCTATTAGCAATATATCTCTTTGGTGAAATCTTTGATGAAGTCAAACTAATCAGCTTCAGCCTGATATGGACCGGTTTGCTTTTCACCATTGCAGAAAGTGCCAAAAACCGAATGGTACTGAAACGCTCATAAAATCCCCCCTCCGGGGGATTTTTTAAAATGAAAGATGAAGCGTACCTTGCCAAAGCAATCCGACTGCCAAAACAGCAGCTACACTCAACACACTAGCACCGAGTTTCTCTTTACCTTCAAACGGGTTGATCCCCTGCTCTTTCTTGGCCTGAATGTAAAAATACAGACCCGGCACATAAAGAATCGCCGAAAGAAGTAGGTAATTGAGCCCAGATGCATACAGTAGCCACAGACCATATAACGTAGCGCCAATACCCACAGCAAGTAAGCTACCTCGGCTTTTTTGTGTTATCGCTAATTTAAGTACGTAGGCACCGACCAAAAAATATGGTACTAAGATCATTTCAGAAGCAATGATCAACAAGGTATCGTACGTGCTGCCTGCAAACATCACCAAAATCAGAGAGATCTGAACCCAAATATTGGTCAAGGTTAGCGGCTTTACCGGGCTACCAGCTTTATTCAACTTCGCATAACTGGCCGGGAACATTTTCTCTTTTGCACACAGATAAGGTGCTTCTGAAGCTAAAACCGTCCAACTCAAGAATGCACCACACACAGACACGAGCAAGCCGATACTGATTATGTATTGACCCCATGGCCCGAGAATATGAGTCAGCACTTTTGCCATTGACGGGTTTTGATAGTGCGCCAACTCTGTTGGCTTAATGACTCCCATAGAGAGCAAAGTCACCAACACATAGATAGATAAGGCAGTCAGCAGCCCCAATATTGTTGCACGTCCAATATCTTTTCGGTTACGAGCCCGACTGGATACTACCACCGCACCTTCAATACCAATGAACACCCAAACTGTCACTAGCATAGTACTTTTTACTTGATCCCATAGCGTATGCGCATCACCAAAATGGAGACCACTGAAGTCAATCGTAAATGTGTCCCAGCTAAACGCAAACATTGCACAGAGTATAAACACCACCAGCGGTACAAGCTTCGCGTAAGTCGTTACCATATTAATCAAAGCGGCCGTTTGCACACCACGTAGGACTAATGCATGTACCATCCACAAAAGCATGGATGCACCTAAAATAGATACCCAAGTATTACCCTGGCCAAAGATCATGTTGTCAGGTGTGTCAAACAGCATGCCTAAGGTACTAAACACAATAACCAGATAAGAAACGTTGGCCAACATCGCACTTAGCCAGTAACCCCATGCAGAGCAGAAGCCGACAAAATCTCCAAAGCCTTCTTTTGCATAACCAAACACCCCGCTTTCAATCTGAGGTTTATGAGAAGCCAGCTTTTGGAATGAGAATGCAAGAAAGACCATGCCAATACCAGTAATCGCCCAGCCAATCATGACTGCCGCAGGGCTTGCAACAGAAGCCATGTTTTGTGGCAAGCTAAATACGCCTGCACCGATCATTGAACCAATGACGATCGCAGTGAGAGAGCTCAACCCAAGTTTGTTATTCATTGTTGTTCCGGATTATAAATTCAATGGTTTCGGAAATGGTCATATTACGGAGAAACTGCAATAAGAGGCAGAGTGGTTGTGACTTCTATCGCAAAGAAAAGCGAATAATCAGACACTTCATTGCTGCCGATCAAACCAAATCCAAATCTTAATATTTAATTCCAGTAATTAAAATATAATTAGAATTTAAAACCACAAAAATAGCAATAAAACAGCCCACAACCTCAATAAAAGGTCCGAAAAATAGCAAATTGCACTTTAAAAAGAAAAGGTCGCTTGGGGAATAAAAGAAGACAAAAGCAGGACCTAAAGAGCCCTGCTTTATACTGGGTTAGTGATGCGAGCCGGACGGGTCAAATCCGAAGTCTGACTGCTGGTAAATGTCCGACAAAGCCTTTTCTTTCTTAGACTTAGTCGAACTCCTTGAAGTCCCTGTGTGGTGTACATCCTGTGACTCCAAAGCCTTTTCATGTGCTTTTGCCGATCGAATAAATTCTGGGTTGTTAAGCGCCTCCTGACGCAGGCGATTAACACGTTCAAGGGTTTCCCACAACATAACTCACCTCCAGACTCTGTGTTTATATACAGTATAGATAACCTCACTAATATCTCAAGAAAACACTGTCTATTTGAACAGTTATTTTACTGCAAATAGGCGTTAAGCATCCACATCAGCTTTTCTTGCTCTCGAATATAGTCTCCCATCAGGGCTGCCGTACCTTCATCTTCTGCTTCTTCTGCTTGGTTTAAAATCGCGCGTTGCTGAGTCAGTAACGTGCTAAAACCATGAACAAGACCTCTCACACATTCTTTACCTGTTGTCGCATTTTGGTGTTCTTCAATGCCACTCTTTGCTAAATACTGGCTAAAACTGTGGTCTGGCGCTGAGCCAATAGTCAGAATACGCTCTGCTAGCTCATCAATTTTGGTTTGAAGATCGGTGTAGATCTCTTCAAATTTCAAATGCAGTTCAAAGAATTGCTGACCTTTGATGTTCCAGTGATAACCGCGGGTGTTCATATAAAGCACTTGATAGTGCGCTAACAACGCATTCAACTCGGTCGCCAGTACTTGTGATTTTTCGTTGTTTAGGCCAATTAAGTTAACTTGGTTTGTCATAGTACATTCCTCATCACAATCAATGTTTTTGGCTGTTGCCTTTCAATGATTTAACTATACTCACTCCTAATAGATAGTTAAAAACGTTCGTTTCTATAGATTTAATAGGTAATTCCTATAAATGCTTAGTCTCATAGTGAGCAGCCTCTACTCTCTGTAGAAGTGAACTAGCGTTACTCTGAAGCTGTAGTGCAAATATGAAGATAATTGCTAAATGGGGGCTTGTGCGGGTAAAAGAGCACTTTAACCGCGAGAGAGTTGAAATAGTAGGAATGACAGAAATGATAGCTCTCATTTCTGTTCCTTAATGTACACAATGAGTTTACGGCACGCTTGTTGTACTAGGGTATTGAATGAAAGGTATATCCACTAAAGCGAAGAGAGATCCAACTCAACAGGTTTGCCCAACCAATAAGCAAATTCGGTATGATCTTTGAGGTCATTACCCGTCAATGCGTGAACCAAAACCGGTAACTCCCCACGGGATTTATCTAACCAAGGGATTAAAACATCAAAGTCATCCGCCGTAAACGTCACAGAAAAGCTCCACATGGTATGAGGGCCAACCAGTTTCTGATTAAATCGCCCGACAGACAAGTCAAATTCACGACTGATTTGATCCCTCAAGTCAGAAGCGAAATCGTTGCTGTTGGCGTCAAAATAGACATGTGCATGGTAATCTTGATGGATATTTTTTGGATAAGTCATAATAATCTTCATTGAACGTGTTCGGATACACGATCCTGCCACGTTATTTAGTTAACTTGTGAATGCTGATGCGGTCGCTAACCCAATAGCCCTTGTTCGACAGCATATTTGGCAAGCTCTGCAGTGCTGTGTATATCTAGCTTCTGCTTGATGTTTTGCCGATGGGTTTCCACGGTGCGGTAACTAATACTCAGCAAAGCGGCGATTTTCTTACTACTGTTTCCTTCCGCAACCAATTTAAGAACGGCTTCCTCGCGTCGACTGAGAGGGTTAGGTTTTTGCGCAGAGGGAATCACTTCTTGAGAAAACAAAGTCTGTGTCACGGATTCGCAAAAATAGGTCGAGCCTTGATAGACCGTTTTAATCGCCTGCACCATCCGACGGGCACAAATCTCTTTCAGCATGTAACCAACCGCGCCAGCCTGCATCACCTTCATGATGTATTCGCGGTTATCATGCATGGTCAGCATCAAAACCTTAATCTCTGGCAGCTCTTCCTTGATTAGACGCGTGGCATCGATACCGTTCATTAATGGCATACTCACATCCATCAACACAACGTCTGGCGTTAGCTCCTTAACCTTTTCAATCGCCTCTAGACCATTGCTGGCCGAGCCAATCACCTCAATTTCTGGTTCCAGTTGGAGCCGAGCGATAAATCCATCTAAGACGACCTGATGATCGTCGACTATCACCACTGTGATCGGTTTATCCATAAACTAGTCCATCTAATTTCAACAGTACGGTAATCTCTGTACCAAACCCTGGTTCGCTTTCAAGCTCAAAATCGCCACCTAAGAACTCTACTCGCTCACGCATATTGCGTAAACCAATGCCCGACTTTCTTAGCGTTGAGCCTACATCAAACCCAACACCATCATCACGTATGATCAGTTGAAGCATATCGCCCAATTGCTGCAGGATTACCGTCACCTGCTTCGCTTGAGAGTGCTTCTCTATATTAGTCAGCGACTCCTGCGCTACCCGGTAAAGCGTGGTCGCTACCTCTGATTTTAGCCTGCTCTGACTGGTTGACAATGAGGCCTCAACATCGACGCCAGAATGCGCTTTAAAGTCCGTCAGCAAAGTCGTCATCGCAGCCTCAAGGCCGATATCATCCAGCGCACTAGGCCTTAACTGATGCGAAATATGTCGAACTTCATTAATCGCTGTCATGAGAGAATTCTGCGACTTAGCTAGATGCTGCTTTTGTGTTTCGTCATCAAGTTTGGTGCCAAGCAACTCCAAGTGACATTTGCTTGAGATCAGAAGCTGGTTAATACCATCGTGAAGCTCCCTCGCTAGGTGCTTTTTCTCATCTTCCTGAAACATCACAGTTTTATGCGCCAGCTCTTTTAAGCTCTTATCCGCCAGTCGATGCTCATGTAAATTGACCGCTAATGTCAAAACCAGAATCACCGCGACGGTCACCACTACAATCACAATGAGTGAAAAGAAGGTCGTCTCGATATTATCGTTGACCGCCAATTGGAGGTTTGCCACTTCTTCAGTGACATCTTCAATGTACAAGCCCGTACCGATCATCCAATTCCACTTGCTTAACCAAGCCGCGTAACTCAGTTTAGGAACGCTTTCTCCAGTCGATGGTTTTTGCCACAAATACTGATGAAAACCACCACCGGACTTTGCCTGCGCAAGTAAAGACTCTATTAAGTGGTTACCGTTTTCATCCTGAATGTGTAGTAGGTTTTGACCCACCAGTTCAGGCATAATTGGGTGAACCAGATTGGTCCCGTTCTTGTCGTAAACAAAGAAGTAGCCATCAGTTCCATATTGCAGACGACTGATGATCGCTTTGACCTGCTCCTTTGCCTGATGCTCTTCGATATTAGGATCGTTATAGATGTGCTCAATGGCATCAAAGGCCAAATCAACCAGATCCTTGAGCGCCGATTCTTTGGACTTAATGAGGCTGGAATGGAAGATTTTCACTTCTTTGTCACCCAGCGTTTTGGTTTGGTAGATAGCGATCCAACTTGTCAGCGCCATCACTAACAACAGCGGCAACAAGCTCAACAAAATCAACTTAGCTTTTAGAGGCATTCCTTCTCCCATACTAAAAAGCTGCCCATACGAGCAGCTTTACTTTAGCAAGAGTTGTTACATTTCTGTAATCAGTCGATCACATTCCATAGAATCCAGGGAAGACTAACAGTGACGTCAGCACGAGGATCTGAATACCGATGAATGGCATCACACCTCGATATATATCTCGGGTCGTCACCCCTTTCGGTGCTACACCTTTGAGATAAAACAGGCTGAAACCAAATGGTGGGGTCAAGAAGGAGGTCTGCAGGTTCATCGCAATCAAGATCGCAAACCAAGTCATGTTTATACCCATAATCTCGGCAACGGGTGCGATGATTGGAACGATGATAAAACAGATTTCCACAAAGTCGATGAAGAAGCCCAGAACCAGAATCACCAACATAGTGATGATCAGGAAGCCCCATTTCTCGCCCGGTATTTGTAGCATCCACTCTTCAACCAGGTAGTCACCACCCGTGTAAGTAAATGCCATAGAGAACGCTGTGGCACCGAGCAGAATCGCAAACACCATAGCGGTTACTTTGACCGTCTCTTTCGACGCTTCATACACCATGTTCCAGCTGAATTGCTTGTAAAGCAGAGACAGAACTATCGCACCAGCGCCACCAAGCGCAGCGGATTCTGTTGGCGTCGCAACACCAGCAAAGATGGAACCAAGTACCACTACGATAAGCGCAAGTGGCGGGATCACAGCTTTAAGCGCAGTGATGACTTCCTGCTTACGGCTTACCGATTCATCACGAGGAATGGGCTGCGCAGCTTCTGGATTGAGTTTGGCGTAAATCAGAATATAGAGAACGTAAGCGCCAACTAAAACGAGACCCGGCCAAACCGCTGCCTGAAACAAATCCCCAACGGGAACACCTAACACATCGCCAAGAAGGATTAACACGATAGACGGTGGAATGATTTGACCTAACGTACCTGAGGCACAAATCGTTCCGCACGCTAACCCTTTATCATAGTTGTACTTAAGCATAACCGGCAGAGAGATAAGCCCCATTGCTACAACGGAGGCTCCAACAACGCCTGTAGAAGCCGCCAGCAAAGCGCCCACTAAAACGGTAGAAATCGCGATACCACCGCGCACACCACCAAACAGCTTACCCATGGATTCAAGCAGCTGTTCCGCTAAACGTGTTTTTTGCAGAACCAAACCCATGAAAACGAACAATGGCACTGCCATCAATACCGTGTTTTCCATGATGGATTGGATACGATATGGCATGAAAGCAAACATATCCATGCCTTCGGCCCAGACGCCGAAGATCAGTGCAATACCACCAAAGGTGAACGCAACTGGGAAGCCAAGCAGCAAAGCAAACAAGGCAACAAAAAACATTACAATACCGACCATTTTTGTCTCCTTACTTTTGCTCTGTTGAGTTGGCGTAAATTAAATGCGGGTTAAAAATCTTATTGAGAGAATGAAGCAGTAATCCAACACCACTTATTGCCATAAACATAAACGACAATGGAATCATGGCTTTAATTACCCAGCGATAGGGTAAGCCACCGGGATCACCAGACGTTTCACCTAGGGCAAAACTCTCTTTAGCGAAATCAACGCCGTACCAAGCCACCAGCAGGCAAAACGGAAAAAGAAAAACGATGGTACCGATTAAATCAATGATCGCCTGAGCTCGATGAGACAAGCGCTCGTAAAAAAGGTCTACCCTGACATGGCCACCCGCTTTAATGGCATAAGGAACACCCAATAGGAATACGGCAGAGAACAAGTGCCACTCCATTTCCTGAAATGCAATGGAAACATCATTAAACACGTAGCGCATCACCACATCGTAAACGACATTTGCGAGCAATAAGATAAACAGGATACTCGACAGCCATCCTAGGAAATCACCGAAGCGATTAAAGATGCGCTCTATATAGATTAGATTTCTCATTCCCTACTCCATGGAACTTTGAAATAACTCCGCTTGGCCGAAACCTGCGGAACTTTGTTATAGACTCTTCAAATTATAAGAGAGTTTTCTTGGGCTTCTCGTTGCCAGCTCAATCAAACTGGCAACGAATTTTTATGATTATTGTTGTGCCTGACTGTTCAGGTATGCGCGGTGCGAGATGTCAGACCAAGGACGAACTTGCTCGATGTAAGCAGCCTGAGACGCTTGGATCTCTTTTGCCATTTCATCTTTGTCAGCATGTTCTTTAAGCAGACGCTCGTTAGCTTCGCGAAGTGCTGTCATGACTTCCGCTGGGAAGTTTTTCACCTGCACATTTGGATATTCGGACTTGATTGACGCCCAGTTCTTACCACTTTCGTGTTTAGACTGAGTGTACATATCGTAAGCCGCAGTTTTCATGGCAACCTGAAGAATCGCTTTCAGATCGTCAGGCAGACGGTTCCAAGTGCGCTTATTGATCAGGAATTGCAGCTCTGTACCTGGCTCATGCCAACCTGTGTAGTAGTAAGGTGCAATCTTGTGGAAACCCATACGTAGGTCAAGTGATGGCCCTACCCACTCAAGTGCATCGATAGTGCGGCGCTCAAGCGAGGTATATAGCTCACCCGGTGCGATGTTGGTTGGTTTTGCACCCAGCTCCGCCAAAATCTCACCGGCAAATCCAGGGATACGCATTTTCAGACCTTTTAGGTCATCAACCGAGTTGATTTCTTTCTGGAACCACCCCCCCATCTGAGTATCAGTGTTACCTCCAGGGAAAGACATCAGGTTATGAGGTGAATAGACTTTCTCCATTAACTCCATACCACCACCGTAATAGAACCAAGCGTACTGCTCTGTCGGCAGCATACCAAAAGGCATCGAGGTGAAATAAAGCGTATTAGGCACTTTACCTTTCCAGTAGTAAGACGCAGAGTGCCCCATGTCATACTGGCCCGATTTCACCATGTCAAACACGCCCAGTGGTGCTTTGTGCTTATTTGCAGAGTCGATTCGAATCTGAAGGCGGCCATTAGACATTTCTTCCGCCATCTTCGCCATGTTTTTGGTTGCGTCACCAAAGATTGGGAAGTTTGGCCCCCAAGTTTCCGCCAGCTTCAAGCGGTACACTTTTTCAGCAGCATTCACTGATGTCGCAGCAACAGCTAGTACTGCTGCCATAGCCGTACCTTTCAGTACTCGTTTCAAAGATTGTCTGATTAGACTCATGTTCACGTCCTTTGTTAGATTCAGCAACTTTCCAGCTACTTTTTACTCAAGCAAAGAGTGGTTCATCTAATCAGTTTTAGAAATAAGCGTGAACACGGAGAAAAATTAACAATGTCGTTTGCTATTTGACTTGTTAATTACGTATTTATACGTAGGCCAAAGTGCAATAAAGATTTTTAATCATTAACAATCAATCTATTACATAGAGGCAAAATATGAGTTTATTTCAATAATACGTAGACAACGATACGTGATACGGATAGGTGGGGATTTTTTATAAATGTGACAAATGTTAAATATTGATAGATATAGCGATAACTGACCAGATATTATTCTCAAAATAACAGCGCCCCGACATTAAAGTCGGGGCACTTCTATTCGTTCTCAACAACAGAGTGCTCTGCTGTTCAAAAGAGCGCTATAACAGTATGAATTAAAGGGCTTTATAGATAACTTTGTTACCTGCTAGCTGCTCTTTTGCCACTAGGTTTTCTTCTAGCAGTTTTTTCAACGCGCCCGTCGCCCATGAAGCAGCTTTGGCTTCTTCTTGGCCCGCGGCAAGACCAATGCCTTTCGGGTTAATGCCTTCTGCATTGGCAACAACAATATCTAACACTTGTTGTTGTTTAGGAGTCAGTGCAACGCTAACTTCTTTAGTCGCAACAACTTTCTCCGCTGCTGATGCTACAGCTACTTTTTTCTCAACTACAGGCTTAGCTTTCTTAGTTGCTTCTACGTTTGCAACTGTCGCCTTAACGCGTTTTTGCAATTTCATCTGCACTTTACGCTTATGAGCAAGTCTCATCGAGTTTCTCTCCATTTCACTGCATACGGAGCAGTGGTGAAAATTTGAAGCGCGATTTATACCAAAATTTTGTGGCTATTTACAGAGTATAAGGGGCTTTATCGAGCAAAAATGCGTGATATGCTGTCATCAGACTACAATTTAATCAGTGCTGATTATGATCCTTTTCATAACTACTGAATATATAAACAGAGGTTTGGGTCATTGCTAGGGAGTCGTAAATGCAGACGTTGCATCTTACCAATCAACCTATCCGGCTTTCTTCACCGTTAGCCAAAATCATTGCGACTATCGCATCTATTATAATGATTTCTCTTGTTATGTTTTCACCAGACTTTCAACAAGCCCTTTTAACGCTGGTGGTAATTTTATCGCTGGTTGGTTTTGGCTACCTGATGATTCTTAAAGGCACAGTTTCCTACACGTTGACGGCTACACATTTTCAGCAGCACTTGTTCAAAGGAGGTTGGGTAGTGAAATGGAATAACGTCAGCAAAATTGGCATCTGCCACTATGATCAAGAAGGCTGGCAACAACCTTTGCCTTGGATTGGCATTAAACTCAAACACTACTCCCCTTATCTCGATAGCATCTGCCCTCGAATCGCCACAGAAATCCTTCTCAGCCAAAGAGCGCTGCTGTATCTCGGTGCCAAGCAAAGTCAACAGGGCATTCAGTTTGAAGACATCGTTTTGGACTCCCAACCTTACAAGAACTCAACAGGAGAAGAGTATTCAGGTTTACAAGCGATGCTCGCTAATCGCATGCGATACCAGAGAAACTACTTTGATTACGATATATTCATTTCTGCTCATGACTTGGATCGATCGGCTGAAGAGTTTGTCGGGCTTGCAAGGCGATATCTTGCGGCTGCAGAGCCTGAAGAAGGTTAAGAATAACAAAAGGTCGCGCGAGGCGACCTTTTCAGTGATTAATAAAGTGGCATCTCATCAGCCACAAATGGGTTGGAAGCGCGTTCTCTGCCAAATGTCGACTCTGGACCATGGCCAGGTACAAACCGAACGTCATTACCTAGAGGCCAAAGTTTGGTTTTAATCGAGTGAATCAGAGTATCGAAATCGCCTTTAGGAAAGTCCGTACGTCCAACTGAACCGTTAAATAACACATCACCAACAAAGGCCAATTTAGCTTCTTTACTGAATAACACCACATGACCCGGTGTGTGACCCGGTGTGTGATAGACATTGAGAACTTGATTACCAAACTCTACGGTATCGCCATCATTCAACCACTTTTGCGGTTCGAATGCTTCGGTCAATGGAAAACCAAACATCTGGCTCTGCCCTGCTAAGCCCTGAAGCCAGAAATTGTCATCTTTGTGTGGACCGACAATCTCTACACCACCAAGTTCAGCGGACAAAGGTTCAGTACCACCAACATGATCCAAATGACCATGTGTCAGAACCAAGTTTGTCACCTTAACCCCTAACTCTTTGATCAACGCAGCCAATTGCTTTACATCCCCACCGGGATCAACCACTACGCCTTGCATAGTTTCATCACACCATACGATGGAGCAGTTTTGCGAAAAAGAGGTAACGGGAACGACTTGGTACTTCAGAGACATATTGAAACCTTACGAATATCTAAACTGGCGAAACTATGACATTTGGTAAGGTCTTTGACAACCTTGTCTTACGCAAACGTACTTACCAACGACGTACAGGCCCAGTATCAATGTGCACAAAGTTGCTTCTCGGATAATAACCGACTCCACCCGCTTGAAGCTCAATCGCAGCATCACGAACCCTTTTCAAATTGACGCCATCGAGTCGAAAATCAATCGCCTGTCCCAACATGTGGTAGCTCTTCTTAGCCACACCGTTTGACTTAGAGCGCAGCGCAGCGTTGGTAGCGGGAGAGCGGTAGCCAGAAATGATCTGCACTTCTGCATCGACTCCAAGTTGAGATTGAATCAGCGAGATTTGATCAAAAAGATACTTATCCATCTTATGGACTTCATTGCGGCGAAAGTCTCGACAGATATTATCTATTCGACTCAACTCATTCGCCACATAGACTCGGCCATCGAAGTAGCAAGATTCCAGCTCTTCCCCAGTATGGAGGTTACTAAATGCCAGAGCGCGAGGTTGGTCTGGGTGAGCGGTGAAAGCAAGAGAAGGAGCGCAGCTGGCTACAATTAAACCACTACCAGCTAACTTAATAAAATCTCTACGAGAAAAATCCACGGTGAACAGCCTTCATAAAATCGTTGATGGAAACGTGTCGAACGGCGACACTACCTAACTCTAAAATGAAGTGCAAATGCATAAACTGTGCTCACGAAGAGATCTTGAGCATCGAAATTTACTTAGTACTTGACCTTATTAATAAAAAAGTTTGTTGGGAGAAAATGTGATTTTTTGGTCAGGTTCACCCTTTGCCGTAACTGAAACGATCCCAGCGGTATATATCGTCCCTGTAATGCACTTTGCCGCCCTCTGACCAGGCTGTTTGGTAGATGATATGCACCGGCACCCACTGTTTGAGTGGAATCGATTTGTTTGCCGCCAACTCTTCTTCGTCCAGCGTCGACATATCCAGCCCTTGGGTCTCAAGTAGCCGAGTGGCAAACTGATCCGCGTGCTCAACCCGAATGCAACCTGAGCTAAATGCCCGGCTTGCTTCGTCAAACAAATTCTTACTTGGTGTATCGTGCAGGTAGATAGCACGTCGATTAGGGGTATTGAACTTGTATAGGCCGAGCGCATTGTTGTTTCCTGAAAGCTGCGTCATTCGATAAGGAAATGCACTGGGACGCATATTCTGCCAATCAATATCCTCTGGGTTAATCAACTCTTTTGATCCCCACTTAGGCACAATCTTAATATTTTGCTTAACCAAATACTCAGGGTCTTCTTTTACCTTAGGAATAATATCTTCAACCATAATTTTCCAAGGCACGTTCCAAGTAGGATTAAGGATCAGTGAGTCCAGCTTAGTCGTCATCATCGGTGTTGGTCTGCCTTTACGCCCTACAACGACTTTGGACTGAAACACAGCTTGACCTGAGTACCAATATTTCATTTCAAAGCCCGGAACGTTCACCACAATGATGGTGTCACGCTCAATCGGCCACAATCGACTGCGCTCAGCATTGAGTGCCAAAATGGATAAGCGTTCACTCGGGCTAGTATTAAGCCAGCGAATCGTATCGGGGCCGATAATGCCATCACCGATTAAACCATGAAGGCGCTGGAACTGCTTTACTGCGGCTTCTAAGGTAGCATCGTACCAGCCGACATCACGTCGAACTCCCGACAAATCAACATCGACCATCTCCATTCTGACTAACAACACTTCGCGGTTTTCAAGCTTATCACCGATTTCTCTTAATCCTCGCTGGTGGTATTCAGGGAGGTTCAATTCTTCAAACTTTACAACGTGCAGGTAACTATCTATCAGCTGCTGGTAGTCATCACTATCAGGCGTATACACTTCGATCAGCTCGCTTAACTGCTGATGTTCGACCGCCACTGCGACAGCGATCAAATTGGTCTGGCTCAATCTCGGTAAGGGCTTATACAGCTTAGACTCGAAAAACCAGTCATAGCCAAGCAGCTTGGCTTGCTCAGCATAACTGATATAAAGAAGTAAGGTGTCCGTGGCAAGCAAGTCATACTCATGCCAACGATTGCTTTTCCGATAATATTCAAGATATCTTAGCTGGCGTGCAAAAAGGGGGCTAAAACCAGCACTGGTAATGATTTCAAGCTGGAACTCAAGGCGAGAGCTCTGTTGCAGGTCAAACCAAATCAGTTGATTGTGATTGCTCTGATAAATCTGCTCAACATCTCTCGAATACTGTAAAACTCTTAGGACATGACTGTCAGGCTCCAACCACCCAATACGCTCAAAATAGCTACTGGCCCACGTTGGTATAGGAATAATTATCAGCAGTAATAGAAGGGGGTTAAGTCTAGCCATCTTACTCTCCAATCTAATCGCCCGAGATCAAAGTATGGCAGAGAAATAAGAGGCTAGGATGAAATGTTGATGAGAATATTAATTTTCCCAAGCTTTACAATGAAGTAGGCTAAGAAATCATCGACCAGTGGTTATCCCATTGAATTCCTGACTGAATTTTTTTCTTCTCTTCAGGTGAATATTGCGTGATCACGCCGCCAGCCCCCGAGCTAACTCGAAAAAAACCATTCTGAACGACGACACCCGAAGCGTCTGGCAATGAGGCTAATTCAACCATTTTTCTGGTTTGCTTAGACCAGATTCCATAGCAGTTTCCGCGAGGTGATGTGGCTAAGATCCACTCATCGGTTGCCGCAATACTCGCGATGTAATGATTAAATCTTGCCCACTGTTCAGGTTCCCCTTCCAGCGGGATCATTTGACCACCTTGAGTATGCATTGCCAAAAGAGACGGGGACTCATAAGGCTCACCACGGTACTGCTGACCGCACAGGACAGTTTTGTCACCATCATGTGCGAGATGACGAATACTCAAATGGTTATCTGGCAAAGCCACCTGCTCTGTCAGTTCACCATTGGAGTTAAGGTAGCTCAAGCTGGGCTTCATGGTTGCAATGTTAAGCGGCTGTCGGCCATTGGTATGAACACCGCCAACACCAATTGCTAGAGTACCATCTGGCATGGCAATCACTTCATGAGGCCCAAGGCCAAAATTGGTAAACTCTGCTACCTTGTCATAACCAGACAGCACATCGTAAACACCAATAATGCCTCGGCTGGTACCACGCTCACCTTCTGTTGCATACAGCCACTTACCGTCGTTTGAATACACGCCATGACCATAATAGTGACGATTGGAATGGGCGGCTGAGGATTTGATCACTTCGCCAGTCACATAGTCAAAAACTACGAAAAATGTACCTGGACGACGAGCAAACGCCACCGCATGATTAAGTTTCGCGTTTGTTGCGACTCCATGCCCTCTTGCAGGAAGAGGAACTTGTCTTATCGGGTGACCAAACTCATCTGCGACCACCGCAGAGTACTTGTCTCGACCATATAAGGAGCAACCGATCAGTGACGGCTGACCCAATGTCTCGGACGTGCTCGCGCAACCGAAAGGCAGCAAAGGCGCAGCAGCGCCAAACAGCGCTGCCTTGAGAAGGTTTCTTCTTGTGTTATCAGTCACCATCAGTTGCGTTAAACCCTATTACGACACCAAGTTCAATCGCCACTTCTTCGTGGATAAGATACTTCAACTGCTCCAGCTTATTGTATTGAGCGTAGGCTTTGCGATAACCCTCTTTTGTCTGCAGCATGTCAAACAAGCTTTCATCGGTCGGCCACGTTTCCAGTGCAGTATCAAACTGCTGAGCAATGCTGTCAGCAAGTTGTACTTTTCCACGCTCACGGAGCAGTTTATCCAGCCCATTTCCGCCCGCTAAGTACAACGCCTGCATCGCTTCAATGTTAGCTTTGAGATTCTGCATGGAAGTTTCTGATCGCCAAGACTCAGCGAAATACGGTCTTGGTTTACCGAAGTTCGCTAAAGGACGACTCATCTTTTTCATGCTGTATTCAAGCTGATTAGAAAGAAGAGAAATGTACTCGGACATCCATGCTTTTTCATCCAGCTCAACCCAAGGGTTAGTCTCCCATGCCATAGCAATGGTCTCAGCATTCGCGGCAATGTTCTCTGCGATTGCAATACCGGTTTGGCAGATAGCTTGTGATGAACTCAAAGAAGAGGCTTGGTCATACAACAGCCATTCTACCGAGCCTAAACCTTGAACCGTCACGCTCTGCTGTGAAATTTGCGCTTGCGTCCAAGTCTTGCTTTGGCCCGTAAGTGCAGTCATCTTGCGACCCGTCGTATTTTTCTTGTCTGGCCAAAACTGAATATTCCAGCTCTGCTCAAGCGCCTTTTCAGGCCCCCTTTCCTGCCCTTGTAGTGCCATCCAAGCAACCATGGTTTGATGCCATTGTGACTTCAGTGACTCCAATTCCGTCTCGTCCGCACAATAAGCTGACATTTGAGCGGCCAGCTTGTCAGCTTGATTTGAAAAAGTGTGCGCAGCGGCAAACTCAACTTGGTAAACACCCTGACTAAGATGAGAGGTTTTCTGGGCGACTGGCATTGTGCTGCTGGTTGACTGACAGCCAGCCAGTAGCATCATCGAGGCAGCCAGTGCTGATAAAGAAAAGATCTTCATCGTGATTCCTTACAATGAATTCAAGAAAGCGATCAATGCATCGCGCTCTTTTTGATTGAACTTGAGAACGGTTTGTTTCGCGGGCTCAGCTTCACCACCATGCCACAACACCGCTTCCATCAGGTTACGTGCTCGGCCATCATGAAGGAAATAAGTATGGCCGTTGACTTCTTCGGTGTAACCGATGCCCCATAATGGCGCAGTTCGCCATTCACGTCCATTCGCCAAATACTCAGGCCTGTTATCTGCAAGTCCTTCACCCATATCATGAAGCAGTAAATCGGTGTAAGGATGAATTTTCTGATTCGACAAAGCCGGTAGGCCTTCTCGCTTCATGGTTCTCGCTTCGCTCTTATGGCAGCTATCACACCCTGCTTTGGCAAATAACTTCTGCCCAAGCTTAACTTGCGGATCATTCATATTACGACGAATCGGTACGGCTAAGTGCTGAGAATAGAATTCAACGAAATCGAGAATGTTGTCGCTTACTTCGGGAGCTCCACCGTTTGGTAATTCAGCACAAATAGATTGCTTTGACGTGCAGTTTTCATTCGGGAACAGGTTGCTGGTCAGGCCAACATCACCGTTAAATGCCGCAGCATTTTGTTGCATCAGCGTGGGTTGCCCAGATTTCCAGCCAAAGCGACCAATGGAGAAATCATTCTTCTGTACATCCCAAACTTTGTTCACCTTACCTGAGATACCATCGCCATTAGCATCATTTTCATCTGCCCAAGTTTGCAGCGTTTCATCAGAAATACTTTCTAATAGCCCCAAGCCAATCATTGGCGGAGCAACGCGTGCAGAAAATTGGGTATCTGGGTGCATCTCGCCATAACCTAAATCTATAATTTTGAGGTTTGGTTTACGTAGCACCACTTTTGTACCATCGGTAAAGGTCACTGGTACATCTGTGTATGTAATGTTGATCTGTCCTTCAGGAGTTTGATCCTGAAGTGAAAAGTCTTGTAGCTGACCACCATACGTTGGTTCAGGGATCACACCATCTTTGATGAAAGCTTTTTTCTGCTCTGGTGTCATCGCAGGAATACTCAAACGCACTAGCATGGAAACGGCATGAATGTCCCCTTCTCCTGGTGGGTGGCCACGACCATCTTTAATATGGCAGTTTTGACAACCATTGGTATTAAAAAGAGGCCCTAAGCCGTCACGGGCATCGGTAGAAGCCGGTGCTTGTACCCATGGGTTACGGAAAAAACTGTTACCAACACTGAAATCCAGTCGCTTGGACATTGGCAGGTTTCCAGCCGGCAAAGAGTATGCATTGGCACCCTCTTTCTTAACCGCGGTACCGCCGCCAGATTTCATTTCATAACCAGAAACAGAAGCACTCACCAGTATTAGAGAGGCTAATATGGACTTTTTATACAACTTCATACCAATAGTTCTCGGGTAAAGACCAACACTTTGTTAAGAAATATTCTCATTAAAAGTGTGGTTATATAAACAGCAAAAGGGCTCACTAAGAGCCCTTAAAATTAATTAATTGTTTTTAGAATTCGTGGTCAGCTGTATCAGGGTTCAGGCTGTTGATACCAACGATTTTTGCCGCACGTTCGATAGATGAAGTCTGAGCAACTAGAGACATGATTGTCTCGTTTACTAGTGCGTTACCTTGCGCGTTACCTGCTGCAATTAGCTGGTCAAAGTACTGACCGTTCTTTTCAGCAGAAGTGACAAGTTGACCTACTTGAGATAGTGTTACGTCGAACTGCTTCTGGATCTCTTCCGCTGCTGCTTTATCTTTCTGCGCTACAAGATCTGCGATGCTAGGACCAGATAGAAGCGTACCGTCTTCACGTTTATACAGACCAGTGTATACGTTGTAGATACCCTGCTCGTTGTAGTAGTGAGAGTTATGCGTGTTGTCAGAGAAACAATCATGCTCATCTTCAGTAGAGTTTGCTTCTAGAGCGACTTTCATACGTTCACCAGCAAGCTCACCTAGAGATAGAGAACCCATGCCGAATAGCATTTTGCGAAGGCCGTTGTCCGCAGAGTCGTTGAGAAGTTCTTCACGGTAGTTACCTTTTACATCTGAAGACCACTGTTTCTCCATCCACTGTAAATCTTGAACCAGTAGGTCAGCAGCAGCTTTTAGGTACTCACCACGACGGTCACAGTTGCCGTTAGTACAACCTTTACCAACAACAAAGTCAGTGTAAGCACGCTCACCAGCACCAGCGTTAGTACCGTTTAGGTCTTGACCCCATAGCAGGAATTCAATCGCGTGGTAACCAGATGCAACGTTAGCTTCAGAGCCGCCCACCTCGTTCAGATCAGCAATCGCTTCTGGAGTCAGCTGTGCAACGTCAAGTTTAGTTGCACCAATCGTTAGCTGCTTATTTGCAACGATATTTGCGCTCGCGCCTTCGTTACCTAGCTCATACTGGTAATCAGTAGATACGTAGTCGATAAGGCCTTCATCAAGAGGCCATGCGTTTAGTTGGCCTTCCCAATCATCAACAACCGCGTTACCAAAACGGAATACTTCAGACTGTTGGTACGGTACGCGAGAGTCAAGCCAAGCTTGTTTTACTTCAGCAAGCTTGGCTTCAGATGGAGCAGCAAGGAAAGATTCGATAGATTGGTCTAGTGTCTTAGCAGTTGTTAGTGCATCGGCAAATACTGCGTGAGCAACATCTGCGTAGTGTTCTACCACTTGCTCTTTCGTCACGTTCGCTGCAAAAACAGAACTGCTAGCAAGAACGAGAGAAGTTGCAACAGAGCGCGCTAAAAGTGATTTTACATTCATTGAAAAGCATCCTTGTTGAGCTTAATAATTATTCTGCATAATAAGTGCTAATTATTCTCATTTACACTTATAGGCGCAGATAATACAAACTTACATTTTTTTTGCAAGGGTTATACAAAAAAGCCTCACAAAAGTGAGGCTTTTATCAACATAGGGTATTCAACGGGTTACAGCTTTAGATCGTGCTTACCATGCGAGACTTTGGCTTGAAGGTATCCTTCGTTGCCTTCTTTGACATGCGCTGAAGTATTGACAGTGTCTTCAATTTCGATGCCGTGCTCTTTCAATTCACGGATCTTTTTCGGGTTATTAGTGATTAGACGGATCTTATCAACGCTTAATGCTTTGAGCATCTGCGCGGCTTCGGTGAAATCACGCAAGTCATCACCAAATCCTAGATGATTATTGGCTTCATAAGTGTTCATGCCTTGGCTTTGTAGCTTATATGCGTCAATCTTATTATATAAGCCAATACCACGGCCTTCTTGGCGAAGGTAAAGAATAATGCCACCAGACTCTCCCATCTTATTGATGGTTTCATCCAATTGCTCACCGCAGTCACATCGAGAAGAATGGAACACGTCGCCTGTCAGACACTCTGAATGTAAGCGAACTAAAGGGCTGGACTGGGTCTTATCGGCTTGTTTGAAAATGACGGCTACGTGTTCCTTGTCGGTCTTCAGTCCTTTAAACGAAAGAAGCTCAGCTTCTATGTCACTGTTTTTACCGACTTTAAAATCTACTCTGGCTCTAACTTCCGCCATATCCCTACTCACTTGAATCTTGCTATCTTCTATTTCTATCATTTTAGAAATCTCTTATGTGACTAACTATGGGGATTGATACCCGATAAATCAATGGTCAGATCACTTTTTGTTATAATATAACAATTTAATTTTGAGGCAATAAAAAACCTCAGCGAATTTCATTCGTGAGGTTATTTATAAAACTGGGTGAGTAGGGTCGTTAGTGATTCTGTTTTTTCTTCCAAACAGAAAGTTCAATCCACAAAGCTTCAAGCACTTGAAGTTCTTCTTCGGTCAATAGAGAAAGAGTGGGCTTAGTCTGCGGCAAAGAGTAAGCCTGTAATGAGCTTATTTGAGCATAAAAATCTTTGCGTAATTGAGAGATATTTGTATCCACTACTATTCCCTAAGTCTCTTTCTATAAACCGATATAAATTGGTGACTCAAACCATTTGTCTCAAAAATGATAGCAAATTACATAAATTGCGCAAAGGTATGAGCTAATTTTGAGTAATAAATCACATTTTATTTGCTAGCTATATCTTTATAATTCAGCATATTACTTGATCAAATTTGATCTTTTAAAAGAGCTCTACGTAATCCAAATGATCATCATCATTCGGCCCTGCTCTTCCTAAGATGAGATCTTCATAACACTCAATTCGGTTACGCCCATTCTCCTTCGCACTGTACAATGCAGTATCCGCATGACCTAAAATCGTCGGCAAGTACTCATGCCGAGAGATCGCACATACACCGCAGCTGAATGTCATACTATTAACTCGTGGGAAGCGGAATGCCTCTATATGTCGACGAAAGCGATCAAGTTCATTGATCACTTGCTGTTTTTCCTGAGGAGGCAGCAGTAAGACAAATTCCTCACCACCGAAGCGAAATAACTGAACTTGCTCTGAAAAGAAGTTCTGTAGTTGTTGAGAGAACATCAGTAGCACTTCATCTCCAATCATGTGCCCGTAGGTATCGTTGATGCACTTAAACAGATCAAGATCAATTATCGCAACCCATGCCTGCTCATCCGCTTCATGGCCAGAGGCCAAATTAAAGCTATGAGACAACCTTTCTTCTAATGTTTTCCGATTGAGTAACCCAGTTAATTTATCCCGCTCACTCTCATGTAATACAATTAAGTAATTGCGATAAATCTTTGAAAAGCCATCGATAAGAAGTTCAAATTGAGATGGGTCCGAAGTGGTTTTTATCTCTAACAACGCTGAACTCTGCTCAGAAATAGGGATCGGGCACTGACAAACATACTGAGTGTTATTGAGTTGGTTAATAGTCAGCACACTATGACTATGCTCGTGGCTATAACATTGCTCAGGGGCTTGATCATATGCCCATTGGTAGTCATTACTCTCACCATGTCGATAAACACTCGCAACCACAATAGAAGTACTCGATAAATAATGAACAAGACGAATTGATTCAATGGGCATCATTTCTAATAAGGTGGCAACGAGGCAGTGGCCAAGAGATAAAGAATTTCTTTGCTCAGTGATTTCGACAACAGAGTTCAGAATCTTATCTTCCATCAATCAAACCTAACCAGACTTCATTAATTAAATTCATTATAGACGTTAATAAAAATAAATGAGTTTTATTGCATATAATAAAGATTCAAGGAAGCAAACGCGCAATCACAAGGAGAAGACTATGTTCCTAGTCAGGTTGGTTTACACCAGTACCATCGCTAAGGGAGTGACTGAATCAGACATTCAAAACATTCTTGATGTGGCAAGGAAAAACAATTCCCTCATTGATGTGACAGGCTTACTTTTGTTCAATCGCAATTACTTTTTGCAATGTCTTGAGGGTTCAAGGGCACAAGTTAATAAAATCTACCATCAGATCCTTAATGATCCACGACATGAGAATATTCTATTGCTGGACTACTCCGAAGTCACTGAACGAGAATGCAGTGAATGGAGTATGGGGTATATCCCAGAAGTCAACGCAACCATGCCCATCCACCTTAAGTATTCAACCAACTCAAAGTTTGAACCATACAGTTTGTCTGGCAGCAGTGCTCATAAACTTTTGCTTGATCTACGTAATGTAGTCACGGTTGTTTAGCGAATAAAAACAAAGCAGCCAATTGGCTGCTTTGTCTAGTCTCGATGCCCAAGTTTTACATTACCTTCTGAATCAAACCACAAGGCCTCTTTACGTCTACGGCCAATAAGAATAGGCCCATCATCGTAAAACAAAAAGTTTTTCCAGTGCTTCTTAAATACACTCCACTTGGTTTCAATAACATTGTACTTTTCGTAGCAAAAATAAACCGTAACATCGTCTTGCCAGTCAATGAATTCTGCAACTCCCTCGGGCAATGCTTCTTCATCCGACTCCCAGGCCGCCATCCAGTTCACATTATCTTTCCAACTGGACTCTTTCATTGGCCAATCACCCGAGCTTAAACGCTCTGAGTCTGGGCTTTGAGCACTAATATTATCTTTCCAAAGCTGCGCAGCACGAGCCTGCGTCATGGGTTTTATTTGCTCTAGGTCCTGTACTGGCACAGGCATAGATTGATGAGTGAAAATCCATTTTCTTTGGTATTCATCCAAAGTGAGATACGACATTCATTTTCCTCGTAATGGCATTCATTTAAGCTTTGAGCCAGCCTTTTTGGGTGGCTTCTTCAATGATTTTCTGTGCTTTATCCCATAAAGCTTCTGAGCCATATTCTATTTTTCTATTCACTGTCAGCGCCTGTTCACGGGTTACTCCGTGTTCAAGCCAGCTCTGACCATTATTGTGGTAATTAAGCAGCATAGGAATGAGCCTATCCAAAGCTTTACCAAATTTGGCATCTGCCGATTCTGCTCGCTCAAACTCTAGCCAAAGATCAAGCAGTTCTTGTCCTTGCTCTTTTGGTAACATCGCAAACAATCGCTTTGCAGCGGCAAGCTCTTTCTCTTGCTGAACTTGCGATGCCGCAACGTCGTATACAAAAGTATCGCCAGCATCAATTTCCACTATGTCGTGCAATAACAGCATCTTAACGACGCGCGCAATATTCACCGGCTCATTAGCATGTTCTTCCATTAAAATTGCCATCAAAGCAACGTGCCAGCTATGTTCCGCACTGTTTTCAAGACGCCCCTCCGCACTTTTGACTCGAGTACGTCTCAAAACCGATTTCAGTTGATCCAGCTCCATCAATAAAGCCAGTTGTTGCTCTAATCGACTCATGCTCAGCCTTCTTTCCAATCCGGGTTAATCAAAGAGGTTAGGTTATGGTCTTCCCATTTTCCATCAATCAATAGGTAATCCTGCGCAAAACCTTCTCGTTTAAAACCAAGACGGTCAAGCACTGCCTCGCTACGATGGTTGCGCGGCATGTAACCCGCCATAATCCGATGAATATTCTGGATGTTAAACATGTAGTTCACGGCCATCTTCAATGCCCGTGTCATGACTCCTCGACCCTGAGCGCTCTCACCAAGTGAGTAACCAAGATTGCAGGCATGAAAAGGAAAGCGTGAAATATTGCTAAACGACACCGTACCGAGCATTGCTCCTGACTCACTATCAATGATGATGAGGTAATAACCTAAGCCCATACGATGCAGCTCATTGAGCTTAATCAAACGCTGGGTCCAACCTGATTCCGAAAAGAAAGCCTCTTCCCTTCTTGGCTCCCATTGCTTGAGGTGCTCTCGATTGGCAATGAAGTAATCGGAAATTAGCTGACCGTCAGTGGGTTCAGCAGTACGCAGGATAATATCCCCATCCTGCTCAAATACCTGCTGGGGAGTGCTGATTCGTTCCATTTAGTTTTTTCTTATTCCGTATTCACGTAATTTGTTGGCCACTGAAGTGTGAGAAACATTGAGACGCTTCGCTAGCTTCCGACTTGATGGGAAAGACTGATAAAGGCGCTCAAGAACCTGAGATTCATAATCTTTCATTATCTCATCCAGCGATCCATCCAAATTGATTGTGGGCCCGCTGGCCGTTGGGCTTTCAAGCTGAGGAAGGTGGAATAGGTCAATAGTGAGAGTGTCGGAATCCAGCTCTGTCAACGCTCTAAGTACCATATTCTCTAACTGACGCATATTACCTGGCCACTGGTAGTTAACTAACTGATCCACCAAGGTTTCATCAATATCTGGTTTCTTGATACCAAGCTGTTTAACGTATTTCACAACGAACAAGTCCAATAAAGGGCCAATATCATTGGAACGTTCACGCAGAGCTGGGATATTGAGCGTCAAAACGTTAAGACGGTAGAAAAGATCTTCACGGAAAGACTTAGACTCGGCAAGATCCGCAAGGTTATGTCGAGTAGAAGCAATCACTCGCACATCAACATGAATTTCCTGCTCAGCACCGACACGACGGAAAGTACCATCCTGCAATAGGCGTAGTAATTTAATTTGCAGATGCGGGCTCATCTCACCGATTTCATCTAAGAAAACCGTGCCCCCATCAGCTTGCTCAAAAATCCCCTTATGGCCCTGTTCATGATTAAACGAGCCTGGCGCATGACCAAATAATTCCGTTTCTGCCACATCGTCCGGCATAGAGGCACAGCTTAGTACCAAGAAAGGAGAAGCCGCACGATGTGATCGGTTATGACACGCTCTGGCCAGCATCTCTTTACCTGTCCCAGTCTCCCCTTGAATCAATAAAGGCTGGTCAAGCATAGAAAGTTTTTTTGCTTGGCTTATCAGAGCCTTGTGCCGATTTGACACACCTACAAAATGCTCGAACCCCAAATTATTGTGCAGAGGTAATGAGTCTTCTAGGGCGGATTTTTCTTGCGAAGAGCGGATGATCATTACCGTACTGGCGAGAATCGACTCATTCGATTCATCGGTAATATAGACCGGCATGATCTCCATGCTGTAGTCGAGGCCACTAATCACAATGTTTTCGCGTTGGCGAGTAATTTTACCTTCAGCCCATTTAGAAAAGTTAAAGCTCGGCAGTAGAGTGCTTATCTGGTGGCCAATCATTTCCTCTTCTTCACAACTAAACAAGCTCAATGCAGCATGGTTCGCCATGTCAACATTGCCCTTTAAATCAATCGCCAAAACTGGCTCAGGAAGGTTGTTCAATAGAGAAATGAGTTCCGTGTTATGCCTTTCCATAGGCATGAACTGAATCTTGCGTACGTCTCTTACTCCCGAAATTCGACGTATCTCGGCCATGAGTTCACTAAAAGTATCAAAATCAATATCAGGACAGTTCAGGTAGATAATGCCTGTAATGTCGATTTCGATCCCTCGTAAATCAATATTTTTAGAAGCCAGAATATCGAGTAGCTCACGAGTGAGCCCTAATCTGTCTTCACATGTCACTTCTAAACGCACTGATTATATCCCTAGTCTGAGGTGTCAGGAAAAGTTGACAGTAGTTTCCCCTAAGCCTAGATCCTCGTCAAGCAAACCAACATCACTTGCTTCACATTCACACTATTTGATTGTAATGGCGGCGATTTTTTCAACGATCTGCTTTCTTATCGCCCCGAGTTTGACTCTCCTGTCTTGGTGCCACGGAGTTGGTCTCAGCAGCGCCATCGCTTTGATGCCCAATCTTGCTGTCAGTATACCAACGCCCAGCCCCTGACCTGCTCTGGCCGATACTTTTCCAGCAAGATCCATCGACATCAAATCCATACTGGCGTCAACCGCAAGTTCACTGGCACCTGCAGCCGCCATATTGATCAAGGTCGCTTTAAACAACTTTAGTCTCGACCAATAACCCAGCTCGACCCCATACACCCCAGCCACGTTATCTATCATTTTGAAGTTACGCCATGCCACCAGCAACATGTCGGCAATAGCCAGTGGGCTTATTGCCACTAAAGCCGCTGATTCCGTTGCATGCTGAGTGACGATTTTGGTTGCTTTCTTGTCTTGTTCACTCACCACCATCGCATCATACATATCCAGTACTTCGGCATCACTGTGGGAGTCATTAACACTATGTAGCCAACGGTCATAGCTCGGAGATTCAGCCCAGATACCACTTTGCTTAGCGATGTCTTCACAAAACGCTTTACCTTGCCCAACGCTGTTGGCTTCTATCAAGGCTTCACTCTGCTCTTGAATAGAAAAGTGATGACGTAACGTTTTAAGCTTCCACAGCTCCTTACCAATTGCCCCGACTCCTAACGCTGCCAAGGTCGACATAAAACCAGCCCAGCCAAGCGCTAGCCAATCAGAACTTTGAACAGACGTAATAATACTGTCAATTGCTTGCCAACCAACCAAGCCAGAAAACGCCGTAAGTAACCCGCTCGCTAACCATCGACGTCCTGATTTGGGTCGAATCACCTGTTCCAGCTTATCTTCAGCCTCGCTTTGTTTTTCTTCTGAGCTGATTGCCGTTGGTATAAAGGTTTCTTGTTCTTCAAACTGCATTTGGGAGGTCAAGTCTGGGTCGCTCCCCACAGGCTCTTGATCCAATGTTTGAGTGAAGACTTGCTTTTGCTTTAGCTTTGCATTTTGAGAATCGGTCATTTCAGCTTGTCTCCAATCAGGTATTCCAGCGCTTTATCAATACGAATATGGGGCAGAGGATCATCTACCGAGCTAGGGAGTGGCCGGAAAGCAATAAATTCGAATCCTTCGTTTTGCCAGAAACTCTTCTGAGGCAGTTTTTTTGGAACTTCGCCAGGAAAGATTGTAAGTGGTTGTTCATCAAGATTTATGCCCTGAATTGCCGGAACCGATTCAGTACCACGATTGATGAAACCTGTTTTAGTTGCCTGAATAGACGCCATGGAGATACAACTCATTTCGATGTTCTCATAAGACGCCGTTTGCCAAGCGGGATGTACCATCTGCTGCAATAAAGAAACTAGATTTGGATGCTGCTCTGGCGTGACATGATCGGCCTTAGTCGCCGCGAACAATATCTTATCGATTCTCGGGGCAAATAATCTCTTTAACATATTGCTTCTGCCATAGCGGAAGCTGTGCATGATCTGCTCAATTGCATGGCGCATATCATGGAAAGATTCGTAACCGGCGTTCAATGGTTGTAAGCAATCAACTAATACAATTTGACGGTCAAATGTCGAAAAGTGATGCTTGTAAAACGCTTTCACAACCTTTTGCTGATACTCCTGATACCGCGCTTTTAGCATGGCTAAATTGGAGTCTTTGCTGGCTTTGTCCTCTTGTTCGAAACGACAAGGAAAAAACTGCAGCACGGGGGCTCCTTCAAGCTCACCTGGCAAGACAAATCTTCCCGGCTGTACCCAATGCAATCCCCCATTTTTGCAATCATGCAAATACTGGGTATAGCTTTGAGCGATTTGTTCAAGCTGCTTCTCATCCAACTCGCCCGATAGATTGAGTTGGTCAAGTTGGTTTAACCAACCTTGCGCTAATTCTCCGCGTAGGCCTTTAAGCGCAGCAAATTGTGTTTGAGACCATTGATGGAAGTCCATGTCGAGTAATGGAAGATCGAGTAACCACTCACCTGGATAGTCAATAATATCGATGTGCAACGTTGAAGTACTGCCAAACAGTTTTTTCGTTTTACGAGTTGGTCGGTATTTGACCGCAAGACGAATCTCACTTACATCACGTGTCGGTTCAGGCCATTTTGGCCGTTCAGAAAATACGTGTTCCATAGCGTCATCATACGCAAATCGAGGTACCATCATGTTTGCTTGAGGCTCTCGTTTCGCGCCCACTAAGCGCTTATCACGAGCTGCTGCCATTAACGGAAGGTTGTCATGAGTAGAAGTGTGCAGCAGCTGATTGACCAACGAGCTGATAAATGCAGTCTTACCCGCACGTGATAAGCCCGTTACGGCGACTCGCACATGGGAATCAACGCTTCGATTAATAAAATCATTCACTTCCTGAGTAATGCTCTTCATTGACAGTCTCTTTGTTTTGAACACATATCCATCCTAATCATTGTAATCTTAATGAAAGATGAATAAAAAACCTCTGATAATAATCAGAGGCTTAGTTATTTTCAGCGTAGATGGGAGGTACTTTTAGTCATCTTCTATCAACTTGTAGATCACGAATAAAGCTATTTCCAGTAAAACAAACAACGCGCAAGTAATGGTGACGTACTTCTGATCAAATATGCTGATCCCATGCAGAATAAGATCGTAGCCGACAAATACACCGATCACTGCGGCAATAACCAGCTGTAGGATTTGAATAAATCGAGGCATGAATGCTCCTGAGGTTCTCCAACATAAAAAGCAGTATATAAAAAAAGGTGCATTATCTTCTGCACCTTTTATCAAATATTTGCTATGTAATTCAGCTATTTCTCATCAGCCTTAGGCTTGAGATTCCATTTCTTGGATTTTCACTTTCCAAGTATCCGGGCCGATTTGGTGTGCATTGGCACCATTCGAGTCAACCGCAACCGTGACAGGCATATCTTCGACTTCAAACTCGTAAATCGCTTCCATACCTAGGTCTTCAAATGCCACAACGCGTGCTTTTTTGATGGCTTTTGCAACAAGGTAAGCCGCACCACCAACTGCCATCAGATAAACCGCTTTGTGCTTTTTGATCGACTCAACCGTCGCTGGGCCACGCTCAGCTTTACCTATCATGCCCATAATGCCTGTTTCTTCCAGCATCATATCAGTGAACTTATCCATACGGGTGGACGTTGTTGGGCCAGCTGGCCCCACTGCCTCATCACCCACGGCATCGACAGGACCGACGTAGTAGATAAACTTGCCTTTAAAATCGACGCCTTCTGGAAGGCCTTCACCATTTTGCAGCATAGTCTGAATACGCTTGTGCGCGGCATCACGGCCGGTCAGAATTTTTCCTGATAGTAGAACGGTTTCACCCGTTTTCCACTGCTCTACGTCTTGCTGAGTTACTTCGTCCAAGTTCACACGGCGTGTGTTTGCCCCCGCTTCCCAAGTGATATCCGGCCACTCTTCAAGTTTAGGTGGAGTGAGATCCGCAGGGCCTGAGCCATCGAGAGTAAAGTGTACGTGGCGTGTCGCCGCGCAGTTTGGAATCAAGCACACTGGCTTAGAAGCGGCGTGTGTTGGCGCTGTTTTGATCTTCACATCGACCACAGTTGTTAAACCGCCAAGGCCTTGTGCACCGATACCCAGTTTGTTGACACGATTGAAAATATCAAGACGTAACTCTTCTTCAGCGTTTTCTGGACCACGTTCGATCAACTCTTGAATATCAATATGCTCCATCAGAGACTCTTTCGCCAATACCGCTGCTTTCTCGGCCGTCCCGCCAATACCTATACCCAACATTCCCGGTGGGCACCAGCCTGCCCCCATGGTTGGCAGTGTTTTCTCAACCCATTCTGCAACGTCATCAGATGGGTTAAGCATCACCATCTTGGTTTTGTTCTCAGAGCCACCACCTTTTGCAGCAATCTGAATTTCAACTGTATTGCCCGGTACCATATTGATATGAACAACCGCTGGTGTATTGTCCTTGGTATTGATTCGTTTACCTGCTGGGTCAAGCAGAACAGACGCACGTAGCGGGTTGTCTGGATTAGTGTATGCCTGACGGACGCCTTCATCGACCATCTGTTGCACCGTCATATCAGTAGAGTCCCACTGAACTGCCATACCGATATTCACAAAACAAGTGACGATTCCAGTGTCTTGACAGATAGGTCGATGACCTTCTGCCGACATTCGAGAGTTAATAAGAATCTGAGCAATAGCGTCTTTGGCCGCTTGGCTCTCTTCTTTGTGGTAGGCTTCTTCAAGGGCTTGAACAAAGTCTAGAGGGTGATAGTAAGAAATATACTGAAGTGCATCAGCGACACTGCTGATCACATCTTGCTTGCGAATTACCGTCATTGCATGCCTCGTTATAGTTATGCTTCCTTTAACACCGCCGTATAAACGCCAGTTTTATATTCTTGCTTGTCACCACAAGTTTAGAAGACTGACACTATCTTTTTATTATAAAACGTCACTGTAGCGGCGATAGTTGGCAATATGATACTCTTGGTTCTCCTCTCTTGCTATGCAGTGAACGATCTCTTTGTCACAAATTAAACAAATGAATAACAACACACCAAATTGCTTAGAAATCAAACCCATTAATTACCATGCTGAACTTTCAAAGCAGCTTTTCAGCCATATTGAGGACAAGCCATGGGCAATGTTGTTACGTTCTGCATCCGAAAACCACATTGACAGTCGATTCGACATTTTGGTCGCTGATCCGCTGGTGACACTTACCACCTGTAGTGACATCACAAAGATAGTGAATCCTGAAGGACAATTTGAGTCTGACCAAGACCCTTTCATGCTTTTAGAGCAACAGCAGAGTCAATGGCTACCAAACCAAGAATACAAAGGTGAACTACCTTTCATTGGCGGTGTACTAGGGTACTTTGCCTATGATTTAGGCCGCCGAGTTGAAAAGCTGCCACAAATGGCGGAGCACGACCTCTCGACACCCGATATGGCCGTCGGCGTTTATGAATGGGCTGTAGTGATAGATCATAAAGATAAACAAGCATTCGTCGTTGGCGAAAATATCGAGCGCCATTACGATTGGCTTCTATCTCAATCATCTAAACAGTCGCCGCCATTTGCCCTCATCAGTCCTTGGCAGTCAAACATGACAAAACAAGGTTATCAAGCGCGCTTTGAACAAGTCCAAGAGTATTTACGCTCAGGAGACTGCTATCAAATTAACCTCGCCCAGCGCTTTAAGGCAGAGTATTTAGGGAGCGAGTGGCAAGCATATCAAAAACTGGAAGCGTATAATAAAGGACCATTTTCGGCTTTCGTTCGCACTGAACACGGTGCAATTCTTAGCGTCTCACCAGAGCGTTTTTTGCAAGTCCATGATCGCCTCATCGAAACAAAACCAATTAAAGGCACTCGCCCAAGGCATCAAGATGCTGAGTTGGATGCTGCTTCAGCACAAGAACTCGCACTAGCAGAGAAAGATCAAGCAGAAAACCTGATGATTGTCGACTTGTTGAGAAACGATGTAGGTCGAGTGGCGAAACCGGGGTCTGTTCATGTACCAAAACTGTTTGATATTGAAAGCTTTCCCGCAGTGCATCATCTTGTCAGTACAATACGAGCAGAATTAGATACTCAGTATTCACCTGCGGACTTGCTTCGTGCCAGCTTTCCCGGTGGTTCAATCACTGGGGCCCCTAAAGTTCGGGCCATGGAAATTATTGAAGAGTTGGAACCTCATCGGCGCAGTGCCTACTGCGGGAGCATTGGCTACATCAGCCGACATGGAGCCATGGATACTAGTATTACTATTCGTACGCTCATTGCAGAAAACCATCAAATATACGTTTGGGCTGGCGGCGGCTTAGTCGCGGATAGTGGTTGCGATGCGGAGTATCAGGAAACGTTAGACAAACTTTGCCGTATTCTTCCGATATTGGAGAGCTAGGCCCATTTTTCCAACATAAGCTTGAGATCTTTGGCGGTATACGGTTTGGTGAGAATATCATCCATACCACATTGGATGCATTTCTCGCGCTCTTCCAACGTTGTCCCAGCCGTTAAAGCAATAATTGGCAATTTAAATTCTTGCTCGCGCAAGTAGCTGGTCGCTTCAAAGCCGTCCATTTCTGGCATACGACAATCCATAAAGATAAGGTCATAACGGCTTCCTAATGCCGCTTGAATCGCTTCCACACCATTGTTGGCAATGTCAGGCGTGATCGACCATTTTTTCAACATTTGATTGATGATGACTTGATTCATTCTGATATCATCCACTACCAAAATAGATAGGCTTTCAAGTGGCTTAGCGTTGGTATGACTTTCGGCTTTGTTGGGTATTGACTCTTGCTCTGCAACTTTGAGGGGAATAGACACCTTAAACTCGGTACCCACCCCTTTTTGACTAGTAAAGTTAATCTCACCTTCCATTAAATCAATCAGGTTTTTGCAAATAGCTAACCCTAAACCTGTCCCTTCAAAGTGGCGTTTTGCGGTTCTGTCGGCTTGAACAAATGGATCAAAAAGAATCGGCTGCGCAGCCTCAGGGATACCTATTCCGGTATCTTTGACCGATACTTTTAAGCTATTTTCAGACCACAGGACTTCGACAGTTACAGAACCTACTGAGGTAAATTTGATGGCATTACCAATAAGGTTAATCAGAATTTGGCAAATACGGTCAAAGTCACCAATAAGTAGAGCAGGCACTTCTGAGGAGGAGTGAATGGAAAATTGCACCCCTTTTTCTTTCGCCTTATTAACGAACACTCCCTGAAGCATTTCATTGAGATCGACCCAAGCAAACGTCGACGGAATAAGATCCATCATACCCGCGCTCATTTTGCTGAAATCAAGAATGTCGTTAATGATGTGCCTTAAAAAATCACCGGTATGCGAAAGGTTAGTCAACAAAGTGCGTTGCTCGTCATCCAGAGAAGTGTCGGACAGTAATTCAGCACTACCCAGTAATCCATTGAGCGGTGTTCTCAACTCATGATTGATCATCGCAACAAATTCTTTCGTTGATCTCTCTGATTCCTCAGCCCTCGCTCTGGCTTCTTGGTTACTAGTTAACATGATTTGTCGGCTGATGGCACTGCAAAGTAAGTCCGCAACCAGGCGCATCTGACTCACAATGAACTCAGCATCTATATCGTGATCTTTTGTCAGAACAGACAGTTCCCCAACCACTTGATGATCGACTTCTAAGGGCAGTGACACTCTTTCGTCTTCCCAATAGGCATAGGGTTTGATCGCATCGATATGCTCTCGCTGAACACAACCAAAATGACTGTCGTGCACCGTTGATACGACATCTGGAACAATATACAAACCAGATTTGGTCAGCGCGGAGGAAGAGTCTAAGCGCTCAAGAAGACTCGAAAGCAAACCATCATCCAGTGTCCGGCTTAAAAAAGCACGACCAAAGTGAATTAATGTCTCGTTGATTTGCTCTTCAAAAGCCAGCTTGTGTAAGTCTTTATGCGTCTGCCTTTTTAACTGAGTAAGCACCAGTTTCAGGTGTTCATTGGCTTCATAAAGTTCAAGACTTTTCTGTTCCAATAACAGCTCTGCTTGCTTGCGCGCAGCAATCTCTCTGGCAAGTTTCCGCTCTAACGCAGACTGACTACTCATCTACATTTACCCTACGACCGTCACCTTGAACCTAACATCATTGCCACTTTTATTGTTGTTTTCCATGGCTATATTCAATGATTCATCAAAATGCTGGGCACATCCCTCAATTAAACCTAAGCAAACATGGGACATACATCGGGCGCTTTTGTAATCAAATACCATCTCAGTTTCCGTTTCCGAAATGAATTCAAAGCGTGGCGGGTTGGCGTCCTGATAAAGCTTTTTGACCTCAATATGAATATAATCTTCCACTAATCGGATAAATTGCAGCGAGTTTTTGCACCCCTGAAGACTACTTCTCTCGGGTAACGATTGGTAAAGATTTTCAAAAACAGACTGACCAAATACGCGCTGTAATTCCTCCGCAGAAATACCAGTTTGCTTACTCAATTGAACAATCAATGCGACCAAAGCTTTATGGTCGTAACTGCCTACAGCCGTGTAAATTCCATCATCGCCAACATCTGAAAGCAGTTGGTCAAGTGCATCAAGACCAAACTTCTCTTCGACTAAGTCCATAAATTCTGTGAAGATAATTCCTTTCATATATTGAGCTATCCTTGGTATATGATGGTCTTTCAAGCATGAATCATAAAGTTCAGTTTTTCAAATACACATACGGAGCTAACGTGTTGTCAGAACTCAATAAAAACCAATTAATTCAGAAGTTCCAGCTACAACAAACTGTCGACTACCACCATGAAGCGTTAAAGCGAGTTGCGCATATTAACCATGCCTCTTTACGTAAAGCCTCGGTACTTATAGGGTTTGTTGAAAGAGACGACGGCCTGAACATTATTTTCACTAAGCGAGCCAAACACTTAAAGCACCACCCTGGGCAAGTCAGCTTTCCAGGTGGAAAATATGAACACTGGGACAATTCACTAGCTGACACAGCATTGAGAGAGACTTATGAGGAAGTCGGCATTGCACAGCATGAAATCTCCATTTTTGGCCAAATGCCAGAGCTCATCACCATTAGTAAGTTTACAGTGACACCATTTCTTGCTTTTGTGTCCCCCAATTACCAAGCAACTATAGACACCAACGAGGTCGATGAAGTGTTCGAAGTGCCAGCGGAAATTGTCCTTGATAAACGACACTTGCACAGTGAGCGTTTCCAATTCCGGAATCATTCACATCGTGTATTTGGCTTATCCTATGAAAAGCACTTTATTTGGGGTATGACTGCGCAAATTATCCACGCGATGCAGAAGCATATCATGCACCAATATTAATAAATCTTAATATCAACCGACATTCACTCACATTAGTTAAACTATTCATCAATAAAGAAAACGTTTTCTTGCGACATACATAAAACATTATCGCAACAATATTAGTTTTTCTAATCTTAACAATTAGCATAAATCACCAGTAGCACATCATTTTCGTGAGCAAAAACCTGTTTTTGACATATCATATTATCACTCGTATCAATTCATGATTTAGATCTATTTTTCGTGCAAGATTTTTATGCAAAATTGCACCCGACTTATTTCCTGTTCCCAAAAATGAGTATCACAAAATGAATATTACAAATTCGGCGGTTTCAGCCGCACAATCGTCTAGTAAGTTTACTTACAAGGACTTCACTTGGTGTCTATCACTTTTCGGTACTGCTGTAGGTGCTGGTGTACTATTCCTTCCAATCAAAGCAGGTGCTGGCGGCTTTTGGCCATTAGTTATCCTTGCTTTAATCGCCGCTCCAATGACTTGGTTCGCTCACAAATCTCTGGCTCGTTTCGTTCTTTCCGCGAAAAACCCTGAAGCAGATATCACTGATACAGTGGAAGAACATTTCGGTAAAGCTGGCGCAAACCTTATCACTTTTGCTTATTTCTTTGCTATTTACCCTATTGTTCTTATCTATGGTGTAGGTATTACAAACACAGTCGATTCTTTTCTCGTCAACCAAATGGGCATGGAATCCATCCCTCGCTGGTTGCTGTCTGGTGCACTGATTGCAGCAATGACTGCAGGCGTTGTATTCGGTAAAGAACTGATGTTGAAAGCGACATCTGCGATGGTATACCCACTGGTATTCATCCTTCTTGCTCTGTCTTTCTACCTGATTCCTGACTGGAACAGCTCAATGGTTGAAGTCGCACCGGACTGGTCTGCAATGCCTTCTATCGTTTGGCTAGCCATCCCAATCATCGTTTTCTCTTTCAATCACAGCCCAATCATCTCTCAGTTCTCTAAAGAGCAACGTCGTGTATATGGTGAAAATGCTGTTCAGAAAACAGATGCTATCACCGGCGGCGCAGCTATGATGCTGATGGGCTTTGTGATGTTCTTTGTATTCTCTGTTGTGTTGTCTCTATCTCCAGAGCAGCTAGCAATGGCGCAAGAACAAAACATCTCTGTACTGTCTTACCTAGCAAACGTTCATGAGTCACCACTGATCTCTTACATGGGCCCACTAGTAGCATTCGCGGCAATTACATCTAGCTACTTTGGTCACTTCCTAGGAGCGCATGAAGGTCTTGTTGGTCTAATCAAATCTCGCTCTGAAGCACCGAAGAGCAAGATTGAAAAAGCTTCTCTACTATTCATCGTTATCACCACTTGGATTGTGGCTATTGTTAACCCAAGCATCCTTGGCATGATCGAAACCATGGGCGCGCCAATGATTGCGGCCATCTTATTCTTAATGCCTGTATTCGCAATGCAGAAAGTCCCAGCAATGGCGAAGTACAAAACTTCTGCACCTGTACAGATTTTCACAACTATCTGTGGTCTTGCGGCAATTAGTTCTGTAATCTACGGAGCACTTTAATCACACTAGTGAATTAAGTGGTTAAACAAAAAATATAACGATAATAATAAGCCTCCCGCTCCCCCTTGGGAGGCTTTATTTTGAGGAAATCGATATGATTAGTGTTTTTGACATCTATAAAATCGGTGTTGGTCCTTCAAGTTCGCACACTGTAGGCCCAATGAAGGCGGGCAAAGAGTTTATTGATGATTTACGTTCAATGGGAAAATTGCGCGACATCACTAAAATCACCGTTGACGTTTATGGATCGCTATCACTGACAGGGAAAGGTCACCACACAGATATCGCTATCATCATGGGTCTTGCAGGCAATACTCCTGAGAAAGTCGATATCGACTCTATTCCGGGCTTTATCGCTCGTGTAGAGGAAACGGAGCGCCTACCTGTTGGCATGCACTGTCACACAGTATCGTTCCCGAAAGATGGCGGTATGAACTTCCATACTACTAACCTTGAGTTGCACGAAAATGGTATGCAGATCCACGCTTGGATCGACAACGAGAAAGTGTACTCAAAAACCTATTACTCAATCGGTGGTGGTTTCATCGTTGACGAAGAAAACTTCGGCAAAGAAGAAGAAAACCCGATTAAAGCACCTTACGAATTCACAACCGCTGAAGAGTTGGTAAACCAGTGTAAAGAAAGCGGCCTCTCCATCAGTACACTAGTGATGAAGAACCAGGCCGCACTGCACTCTGAAGAAGAGTCTCGCACTTACTTTGCTAACATCTGGAAAACCATGCGTGAGTGTATGGATCGCGGTATGAACACAGAAGGCATTCTGCCTGGTCCACTGCGCGTGCCTCGTCGTGCTGCGGCTCTTCGTCAGCAGTTGATGACTTCTGAGAAAACGACGAACGACCCAATGGCTGTTGTAGACTGGGTCAACATGTTTGCTTTCGCCGTCAATGAAGAAAACGCAGCAGGTGGCCGTGTGGTTACGGCTCCAACGAACGGTGCATGTGGCATTATCCCAGCGGTATTGGCTTACTATGACAAGTTTATCCAAACCGTCACTGAGAAAGATTACATCCGCTACTTCGCCGCTTCTGGCGCGATTGGTGGCCTTTACAAGCGTAACGCGTCAATTTCAGGTGCGGAAGTTGGCTGTCAGGGTGAAGTTGGCGTTGCTTGTTCTATGGCTGCAGCAGGTCTTGCTGAGCTTATGGGTGGTAGCCCTGAGCAAGTCTGTATGGCTGCTGAAATCGCGATGGAGCACAACCTAGGCCTCACATGTGACCCTGTCGCAGGTCAGGTGCAGGTTCCATGTATCGAGCGTAACGGTATTGCCGCCGTGAAATCGATCAACTCCTCTCGTATGGCTCTACGCCGTTCATCGGCTCCGACTGTATCTCTGGATAAGGTTATCGAAACCATGCTAGAAACAGGTAAAGACATGAACGCAAAATACCGCGAAACGTCTCAGGGTGGTTTAGCCGTTAAAGTTATTTGCTAATTTGCCTCTTTATCCAATTTCAAAGCCCGGTATTTCACCGCAATGTAGATCAGATAAGGATCGGTTGACCGATCCTTCTGATGAGAGACAATCGGAAATCTGTTTATAGGTTTCCGATTTTTTATGTCTATTCAACACTTCTTTGCCGACTTCCTTGAAGAAAACCCTGTTGATGTTGCCCARCTCACCACCTTTTCTGAACACATTCCCGATGCGTGGGTAGCTAAAGCAGCCTCACTGTCCGATAAAGCGACTATCCGTCGACG
>NZ_JAKEUT010000020.1:0-44426 GCF_022398025.1 Vibrio sp. Isolate25 | reverse complement strand
TTGTATGTCATTTCGCCTTTTTCAACTTGGGCAACAACAGCCAATTTAAAGCCCATTGTGTAATCTCGTTGAGAGCGCTTTGGTGTTGTATTGCTTGAAGAGTTCATTGATAAGTCTCCGAAGTGTCAACTTATCTCAGGACGGGACAAATCCCTAAACAAAAAAGCCTTAGTCCATGCTAAGGCTTTTCTTTAACAACTCGTATCAAGCTAAGGTTTTAGTGAACGCTCACCGCGTGCGATCCCTACCACACCACTTCGGGCAACCTCAATGACATCAGTCACCTCTGAAATCGCTTGAATGAACGCATCGAGCTTTTCACTGGTACCCGCTAGTTGAACCGTGTATTGAGAAGCGGTGACATCAACAATCTGACCACGGAAGATATCCGCTGTACGCTTTACTTCGGCGCGAGCAAAACCGCTGGCTTTCACTTTGACCATCATCAGCTCACGTTCAATATGATCAAGCTCAGTGACTTCCTGAACTTTGAGCACATCAATCAACTTATTGAGCTGTTTCTGGATCTGTTCAAGCTGCATATCATCGGAAATCGTTGTGATGTTCAAGCGCGACAGCGTTTCATCATCTGTCGGTGATACGGTTAGTGACTCAATGTTGTAGCCACGTTGTGAGAACAAACCTACCACTCGGGATAATGCCCCCGGTTGGTTTTCCATTAGCAGTGAAATAATGTGTCTCATATTATGTTCTCTCCGTTTTGCTTAGCCACATCTTGTCCATACCTTCGCCTTTGATTTGCATTGGGTACACATGCTCAGTTTCATCAACATTGATATCAACAAACACTAAACGATCTTTCATTTCTAATGCTTGTTTCAAACCAGACTCAAGCTGGTCAGGAGTTTCAATGCGAATCCCCGCATGTCCGTACGCTTCTGCAATCGCAACGAAGTCCGGAACGGAGCTCATATATGAGTTAGAATGTCTTCCTTGGTAAACAATGTCTTGCCACTGTTTCACCATACCTAGGAAACGGTTATTCAGGTTAATGATCTTGACTGGGATATCATATTGCAGCGCCGTCGACAGTTCCTGAATGTTCATCTGGATACTGCCATCACCGGTCACGACCACAACCTCTTCTTCGGGCTTGGCAAACTTAACCCCGAGGCCGGCCGGTAAACCAAAACCCATCGTGCCAAGACCACCTGAGTTAATCCAGCGACGTGGTTTATTAAACGGATAGTAAAGCGCGGCAAACATTTGATGCTGGCCGACATCAGACGCAACGTAGGCATCACCATTGGTCAATTTATGTAGCACTTCGATAACTTGCTGAGGCTTAATACGCTCAGATGTCGATTCATAGGATAGACATTCGCGATCACGCCAAGTCTGAATATCATCCCACCAGCTCTGCATCGCATCACTATCATTGGTCGCGCCTTGCTCTTCGAGCAGTGACACCATACTCGCCAGCACTTTCTCTGCAGAGCCAACAATTGGTAGGTCTGCTTTGACGTTTTTCGAGATAGATGACGGGTCAATATCAATATGCATTACTTTGGCATTCGGGCAGTACTTTTCCAAGTTGTTGGTGGTTCGATCATCAAATCGCACACCAATACCAAAGATTAAGTCTGCGTTGTGCATGGCCATATTGGCCTCATACACACCATGCATCCCCAGCATACCAAGAGAATTTTTATGCGTACCCGGGAAGGCGCCTAGCCCCATCAAGGTACTAACGACAGGTAAGTTTAACGCCTCTGATAGCTTCAGAATCTGCTCATCGGCTTCTGAAATAACCGCGCCACCACCGACATAAAGCACAGGTTTTTTCGCTGCAAGTAATGCTTTCAAAGCTTTTTTGATTTGGCCTTTATGCCCCGATGTGGTTGGTTTGTACGAACGCATTGAGATAGTCGCAGGGTATTCATATGGCAGTTTGATCTGCGGATTCATTACATCTTTAGGCAGATCGATAACAACTGGGCCAGGGCGCCCTGTTGTCGAAATATAGAAAGCTTTCTTCATGATTTCAGGAATATCTTCGGCTTTCTTAACCAAGAAGCTATGCTTAACAATCGGACGCGAGACACCGACAATATCACACTCTTGGAAGGCATCATTACCAATCAGGTTGTTAGGTACGTTACCTGAAATCACGATCATTGGAATTGAGTCCATATACGCGGTCGCAATACCCGTTACAGTATTGGTTGCGCCTGGACCAGAGCACACCAGAACGACACCTGGCTTGCCTGTTGCGCGAGTATAACCATCTGCCATATGGGTAGCGGCTTGTTCATGACGAACGAGGACGTGCTTGATTTGATCTGTCTTAGCATGAAGTGCATCGTAAATATCCAAAACGGAGCCGCCAGGATATCCAAAAATTTGTTCAACACCTTCTTCGATCAGAGATTGGACAACCATCTCTGCACCGGACAACATTGCTGCCATATTATTCTCCTCACCAAGCTACCAATTCGTAAGGTCAACGTATTGGGCTGGTTTTACATAGTCTAGGGCTTATTCGTAGCCTAATCGAAATACTTCCACTTTTTCGGCTATGTCTTGCTCTGTCGTAACAGAAAACAAGTTCACGCAACAAATGTAACGTTTTCTTATCAAAGGATCTAATGCGACTTAACTCTCATTTTAAACAAGATGCTACTTATCAAACTAATATAAGGAAGGAACACCAAACACACAGAAACAAATAGATAGTTTGCAAAATTAACAGTAGAAATACAGAATAAAATATTATCCAGTAATGCACTTTTACAACATTGAAACCAACCTATCTCGTAAACGTGAGGTATAAAAAATCCCTCATCAGCCACTAAAGCTAGATTGAGGGATTTTTAAGCACTTTAAAAATTAACCTGTTCAAGAATCACTTTTTTACTGCATTATCAGTGTACATTTCTTCGATTTCATCTTGGTATTTGTCATTAATGACCTTACGCCGCAGTTTTTGAGTAGGCGTCATCTCCCCTTCGTCCATCGAAAATGCTTTGGGTAGCAGCTTGAACTTCTTCACCTGTTCAAACTTGGCAAGCTCTTTTTGTAGATCATTCACTCGCTTTTCCAACATCTCCACCACTTGATGATGCTTAATCAGTTCAACACGATCATGGTACTTGATGTTCAGTTCTTTCGCGTACTCCTCCAGACTGTCGTAGCACGGCACTATCAATGCGGAAACGAACTTGCGCGTATCCGCAATCACGGCGATCTGCTCGATAAAGTGGTCTTTACCGATTGCTCCTTCAATCATCTGAGGCGCAATATATTTTCCACCAGACGTCTTCATCAATTCTTTGATGCGGTCGGTAATAAACAGATGACCATCCTCATCAATATGGCCCGCATCACCAGTTTTGAGGAAGCCATGCTCATCAAAAGTCTTCGCCGTTTCTTCCGGCATCTTGTAATAACCACGCATCACCATAGGGCCACGCACGAGAATTTCATTATTCTCGCCGATTTTCACTTGTGCACCGGGCATCGCCGTCCCAATAGAGTCTGGGTTAAAACGACTATCCCCCCAACAGGAGACCGTGGCCGTAGTTTCTGTCATGCCATAGCCCAGCTTGACGTTGATCCCCATTGCATGGAAAAAGCGACCAATTGTTTCATCCAGTTTCGCTCCACCACAAGGCATAAAGTTAATTCGTCCACCCAATAGTGCACGTAACTTAGAAAGCACTAACTTATCGGCTAACTGATGAGATTTTTTCAAGACTAAGGATGGTTCTCGCCCTTCCTGAGCACAAGCCGCCATTTTGGCCCCCATATTCACAGCCCATGTGAACAAAACTTTGCGAATAATGGGTGCTTTAGCGACTTTTTCATGAATCGCGGAGAAGATCTTTTCGTAGAACCTCGGAACCGCGCACATGACTGTTGGGCGAACCTCACTCAGTGCTTCACGCACCTGCATGGTATCTTGCAAATAGCAGTTCGTCGCACCACGGTAGAGCACATAGAAAGTCCACGCTCGTTCAAACACATGTGACAAAGGAAGGAAACAAAGCGAAACATCGTCTTGGGTTAAGCTCAGGCGCGAGTCATGTCCTTCGAGTTGAGCGGCAATATTACGATAATCCAGCATGACCCCTTTAGGCTGACCTGTCGTGCCAGAGGTGTATATCAGAGTCAGTAGGTCATCAATATTAGCGTTGGCTAAACGCTCATCTAACTCGCTTTGCATTGCACCATCTGCGGCAGCTAAAAATTGCTGCCAAGTACGGACAAATGAAGGTAAACCCGTACTAATATCGTCAGACATGACCACAATCAGTTCCAACTGTGGACATTGTTCAAAAATAGAGATGGCCGCATCCAGTTGCGCTTGTTCACCGACAAAGAGAATACGAACATCGGCATTTTGCAGAATATAAGAGGATTGAGCCGCTGTATTGGTTGGGTAGATAGGCACAGTCACAGCACGAGCTTGTAACGCCGCAATATCTGCGATTGTCCACTGCGGCATATTGTTGGCAAAGATACCGATTTTATCTTGGACTTTAATATTGTGCGTCAACAACGCCAGTGATAGAGCATCCACCTGCTGGCCAAACTGCTTCCAACTAATGCCATTCCACATATCGCCCACTTTGTGTTTGAGAGCAATACGATCACCACTCTTGGCAATCTGTTCACGAATTCTTTTTACAACATGAAAATCTAAGTTGGTCATCTCTTCTACCTTTAGCTTACACCTGTAAGCTTTTTCAGCGCACAAGTGTACATTTCAGTTCGTAAAAGGCAACTGACGGGTATCAAACTTATCAATTAAATAGTAAAAAACCTTGAATGCCTTATCGACACCCAAGGTTTCATTCTTCTCTTAAATAACAGCTAATTAGTCTAGAGCAACGACTTCACCGCAGATCATCATTAACTGGTCACGTAGCCAGATATGACCTTTGTCTTTTTCGCTTGATTCATGCCAGCTTAGGAAGCCGCTAATTTTGCTATTCTCGAATGGGAAATCCAACACTTGTAACTGATCTTTGTTCGCTGCGTTTTCTACCATCCAGCGTGGTGCAATCGTAACAAGTTCAGACTGACCTACAACATAAAGAACATTGCTCAGGCTGGTGCCTTCATAGTATGCCTGAACATCTAAGTCGCAATATGCTTGCTCTGAGAAGCTACGTTGACCATGTACGCGAGACAGTTTCGCATGACGTTCACCTTTCAGAAGGTCTGCCGTTACGGCTTCTTGGATACGTGGGTGAGACTTAGACGCCACTACCACTAGCTCATCTTGGAAGATTTCTGTGCTTGAGAAACCTTGCTCATCAAAGCGAGCGTAATCAATCACAAAGTCGATTTCTTGGTAGCGCATTCTTTCAGCCAGTTGGCGATCAAATTCCGCATCAAGGTGAAGTTGAACATTAGGAGCCTGATCATGAATTGTCGACATAATCTTTGGTGCAAAGCGCATATCACATGGGCTGCAAATCGCCAGTTTGAACAAACGCGTTGATGTTTCAGGCGAGAAAATAGAGCTTGGCAGCTCATTACGGATAAGTTGCAGTGCTTGGCGAACAGGACCAAATAGCTGGCGTGCACGCTGAGTCGGCTGAATGCCACGTCCCTGACGCATAAATAACTCGTCATTAAACATAACTTTTAGACGTGCTACAGCATTACTAACTGCGGGTTGAGACATGCCAAGGTTATGAGCGGCACGGGTAATATTTTGCTCTTGCATTACTGCATCAAACACAGTGAGAAGGTTTAGATCTACTCCACGTAGAGTGCTTTCCATTCGGTAGCTAGCAATCGCACTCATAGACTCTTTTTTATCAATCATCAGGCAAGCCTCTTGTATTCGTCAATGTAAATGGTTCTTAAAATGAATGTTGGTTGGGAATAGATAACCCAGATCTTGTTATATTTATCCGTCAGATATGTTCTGGCGGATTTCTACTATCAACGAATCAATCAATGATTAGCAACAAGATTGATAATTAATCAGTATTTTTTACTTAAGTCATAAAATTAAGCTTATTAATCATCAACTTACGCTATATATAAAAAAGTATAAATCTCTCATACTGTAAGGATTTAATGGATCAATTAAGTCTATGGGGGAGTGTGAAGAGTCAGACCGGAACTATTTGCAAGAAAAATAATTCCATAGGTTGAAACAAAAACAGCATCAATAATTTGATGCTGTTGAAGTCATGAAGACATAATAGTGAGCTAAATATTAGTAACGTAACTAGGGAAATCAACTTTATCCCAGAGACTCTGAGTCAACTCCATCTTATTCTCCCAGTCCCCTTTGAGCAGCCAATCTGCAATCGCGTCAGCCACATCAGGGTAGCTGACACTTTCAGCCTGCTCTTCATCTAACCAACGACGTACAACCGAGGCATCAAGCATCTCCATACAGCTGGCTAATCCCAGCTCCTCCAGTGTTGCAACATTGCTCATCTGTTCAAATTGCCCGCTGAGTGGTTTGAGTAATAACTTCTTACCTAGTGTCAACGCTTCAGAGGGCAACTCAAAACCACCATTGGCAATGACACCATTACAACGATTAAGCGAATATTGAAACCTTTGGAAACTAAGTGGCAAATAGTGAACATTGTCGACAATCTGTTCTTCTATCACCTCAGGATGAAAGCAAACAAATCGCTGCTGTGAGAAACGTAGCAATAATTCGGCAATATCATGAATGCTTTCGAACGGCAGATATACGAGGACAAAATCTTCGCCTACGACGTGCTCTTTATGGGTATGAACGATAGGAGGAAGAATGGGCTGATCAAAATGATACCAATGTAAGCCGATATGATGCTGCGCAGGCGCAAAGTACTTGACGATTTTTTTGTCTAGCCAGCTTGCTCCCCTGAGTGGCACTGAGTAACGAAATGCATTTTGATGGCTAATGCTGATAGACGCTTTACCTTGCATTTTCGCCGCCCAAGCAGACACTGGCTCAAAGTCATTCAGCACTAAATCAAAGTGATTTAAATCAAGCTGCTTCACTTCTTGGTAGAAGGCTAACAGGTTATTACTGAAACAGGTTTTTTGATAGTTGACCTGACCATTTTCAGTTACGAATGTTAAGCCACGACGTGTTTGATAGTCACCAAACGCTTCCATAGAGAAATACTTATCGGCGGCACGGCCAGAGAAGAGGAACTCTACCTCAATACCACGCTTCTTAAGTGCATAGCTCATCGCTCTCGCACGAGCGATATGACCATTACCTGTTCCTTGAACACCGTAGAGGATTCTCATTCGTTACGCTCCCATAATCACAGATAGTGCCATTTGCGCGCAGCCAATACCCAGCAGAGCCCCCAACACTACATCAGTCAAAAAGTGTACGCCGAGTAAAATACGCGAAGTAGCAATCAACGTAGCCCAAGCAAAAGCAAACAATTCGAGCTCGACATAAAAGACACTGATCAATGTAGCCATTAAGAAAGCGGCGGCGGTATGGCCTGAAGGTAAGCTATAACGATCTGAAGGGGTGATGAACGAAGTGACCAACTCAGACAGCTCTTCCGGACGGCGACGCTTGAAGACATTTTTCGCTGCCCAATAAATCGGAAGCTCCACCACAAAAGCAAGTAAACCAGCCAGCAGAAAGAGCGTGCCTGTTTCCCCACCTAGCCCCCAAGCGAGCAAACCAATAACAGCATACAAATGCCCATCCCCTGTATGCGATATCGCTTTACTCAAGCGGGAAAGCGGATAAGAGAATTTATGTTGCAAGCAAAATAGTGAAAACGCCAGATCAAACTTGGCAATAGGCTCGATTGAACGCATGACCGGCTCCTTGTTACCGCGGTTATGCCTTCAAACTTAAGAGACTGAAATGACAAATCAGTGAAGCTTTGAGGTTGATTCAGTTACATTGTCAAAATCCAATCTAACGATGGGTACAAGAGTGCACGACCACTTTTCTCTTGTTATTTGATCTTGTCGTCCACAATAGCGCGCGAGGGGTAAACCAAAGATGTAACTGGCGAACAGGCCTTACCATTGATTGCTTCTATGCTTGATTGGCTTAATCCAGCAAATTCACTATGAATAATCCCACTATTTCTTTTCATTTACTTATTGATGAATAAAAAAACAACTTAAGGGTTGACGTGCACTGTGGAGTGCGGTACTAATTTGTTAACTTAATTTTGTGGTTTATTTAACGCCCTTACAGGAACCGTTAACAATGATGAAGCGTTTTTCTATCCTGCTGAGCCTCCTCCTTATCGTGACCAGATCGCGCGGGTAGGCTGTGGAAGAAAAATAACCACAACAAGATTTCACAAACCCGCACACAGATGCGGGTTTTTTTATACCTAGCTTTTTATAGCTAAGCGGAAGAAAACGATTTACTGCGTACAAAACACAAACATCAGGAAGGAAGCAACATGAACGATCAAGTCATAATATTCGACACCACATTACGTGATGGCGAACAAGCGTTGTCAGCAAGCTTGACAGTTAAAGAGAAACTGCAGATTGCCTATGCGCTGGAAAGACTCGGCGTTGATGTGATTGAAGCCGGCTTTCCTGTGTCTTCGCCTGGTGATTTCGAGTCAGTACAAACCATCGCCAAACACATTAAAGACAGCCGAATCTGTGCCCTTTCGCGTGCCGTTGCGAAAGACATCGATGCCGCGGCTGAAGCTTTAAAAGTTGCTGAGCAATTCCGAATTCACACCTTCATTTCTACTTCCACTGTTCATGTTCAAGATAAACTACGCCGCAGTTACGATGATGTCGTAGAAATGGGAGTCAAAGCAGTTAAACATGCTCGTCAATATACGGATGATGTCGAGTTCTCATGTGAAGACGCAGGACGCACTCCAATTGACAACTTATGTCGCATGGTCGAAGCGGCAATTGATGCAGGTGCTAGGACTATCAACATCCCAGACACAGTGGGCTACACAGTACCCAATGAGTTTGGCGGTATCATTCAAACCTTATTTAACCGTGTTCCTAACATTGATAAAGCCATCATTTCTGTTCACTGTCACGACGACTTGGGCATGTCGGTTGCGAACTCGATTGCTGCCGTTCAAGCAGGAGCACGCCAGATAGAAGGGACGATTAATGGTATTGGTGAGCGTGCCGGTAACTGTTCTCTAGAAGAAATAGCCATGATCATCAAAACTCGTCAGGAATTCTTAGGGGTTCACACGGGTCTTAAGCACGATGAGATTCATCGCACCAGCAAATTGGTCAGTCAGCTATGTAACATGCCAATCCAAAGCAACAAAGCCATTGTTGGTGCCAACGCATTCAGCCACTCTTCCGGCATCCACCAAGATGGCATGCTAAAGAATAAAAACACCTATGAGATCATGACACCCGAGTCAATTGGCCTTAAGAATCAGGCATTGAATTTAACCAGTCGGAGTGGTCGCGCCGCAGTAAAAAGCCACATGGATAGCATGGGCTACAAAGAGGAAGAATACAGCCTAGATGCTTTGTATGAAGATTTCTTGAAGCTTGCAGATCGTAAAGGACAAGTGTTCGACTACGATTTAGAAGCCTTGATGCACTTCTCAAACCTTCGCGAAGAAGACGATTTCTACAAGCTAAACTACCTAAGCGTTCAGTCCGGCAGCGTCATGGCAACCACCAGTATCAAATTGCAATGTGGTGATGAAGAGCAATGCGAAGCCGCGGTAGGTAATGGCCCAGTTGATGCTCTATACCAATGTATCTATCGCGTCACCGGATATGATATCGTGCTAGACAAGTTTGATTTAACCGCGAAAGGCGAAGGTGAAGACGGTTTAGGTCAAGCAGACATCATCGCTAACTATAAAGGCCGAAAATACCACGGTACCGGTGTTTCCACCGATATCGTAGAAGCTTCTGGTCAGGCGCTATTGCATGTAATCAACAGCATTCACCGTGCCGACAAAATTGCAGAAATTAAACAGAAAAAAATCGCAACAGTATAAATAGACTCCGGGGACGAGAGTCGTTCCTGGAACCAAAATAAAAAATTAAAGGATTACCATGACAGACAAATCTTACAAAATTGCCGTGTTACCAGGAGACGGTATTGGCCCAGAAGTAATGCAGCAAGCACACAAAGTGCTAGATGCCATCGAAAAGAAACACTCTATCGAATTGACTCGCGATGAACACGATGTTGGTGGTATCGCTATTGACAATCACGGTTGCCCACTTCCGGACAGCACAATCAAAGCCTGTGAAGAATCCGATGCAGTATTATTTGGCTCTGTTGGTGGCCCTAAATGGGAACATTTACCACCAAATGATCAACCGGAACGTGGCGCTCTACTCCCACTTCGTAAGCACTTCCAACTTTTCTGTAATTTACGCCCAGCACAAATTCATAAGGGTCTAGAGGCGTTCTCACCACTGCGCGCAGATATTTCTGGCAACGGCTTTGATATTGTTGTGGTACGTGAACTGACTGGAGGAATCTACTTCGGTCAACCAAAAGGCCGTGAGGGTGAAGGCGCAAATGAAAAAGCGTTTGATACTGAAGTTTATCATCGTTTTGAAATTGAGCGCATTGCAAAGATTGCCTTTGAGTCCGCGCGTTTGCGTGACAAGAAAGTATGTTCTATCGATAAAGCCAATGTTCTGCAGAGCTCGATTCTATGGCGAGAAGTAGTCGAAGAAATAGCTAAAGATTACCCAGATGTCGAGCTATCACACATGTATATAGACAATGCGACCATGCAGCTCATCAAAGATCCAGCCCAGTTTGACGTTATGCTTTGCTCAAATATTTTCGGCGATATCATTTCTGATGAATGTGCCATGATCACTGGTTCTATGGGCATGTTGCCTTCAGCCTCTTTAAATGAGAGTAAATTCGGCCTTTACGAACCAGCAGGGGGTAGTGCACCAGACATTGCAGGTAAAAACATCGCCAACCCAGTTGCGCAAATCCTCTCTGCCGCACTCATGCTGCGGTATAGCTTAGGTGAAGAAGCTGCTGCTCAGGATATCGAAGTTGCTGTATCCAAAGCCCTTTCTGCTGGAGAGCTGACAGCGGATCTAGCAGGTAATAATCCAGCACTTTCAACTGCAGAAATGGGCGACAAAATCGCCGAGTACATTCTAAATTCATAATAATTATTTGCTCCTGATAAGCCGTTGTCAGGAGCGACACACAGGACAGTAATAATGGGCAAAACACTATACGAAAAGGTCTACGACGCACACGTTGCTGTGGCCGCAGAGGGTGAAAACCCTATCTTATACATCGACCGTCATTTAGTGCATGAAGTGACTTCTCCACAAGCTTTTGATGGCTTGCGCGAAAAAGGCCGTAAAGTACGTCAAGTTGGCAAGACGTTTGCCACCATGGACCACAACGTTTCCACCCAGACGAAAGACATCAATGCCTCCGGCGAGATGGCACGTATCCAGATGGAAACACTATCGAAAAACTGTGAAGAATTTGGTGTCACCCTGTACGACATTAATCACAAATACCAAGGCATTGTGCACGTTATGGGCCCAGAGCTAGGCATTACGCTTCCGGGCATGACGATTGTCTGTGGTGACTCACACACAGCAACCCATGGTGCATTTGGCTCGCTAGCTTTTGGTATCGGTACGTCAGAAGTGGAACACGTTTTAGCGACTCAAACGCTAAAGCAAGCGCGCGCCAAAACCATGAAAATCGAAGTGAAAGGCAAAGTCGCACCGGGCATCACAGCAAAAGATATCGTACTCGCCATCATCGGTGAAACCACGGCGGCTGGCGGTACGGGATATGTGGTCGAGTTCTGCGGTGAAGCGATTACCGATCTTACAATGGAAGGTCGCATGACAGTCTGTAACATGGCTATCGAATTGGGGGCGAAAGCGGGTCTAATCGCACCCGATGAAACCACATTCGAATACATCAAAGGCCGCAAGTTCGCACCACAAGGTGAAGATCTAGACGCGGCAATTGAATACTGGAAATCACTAAAAACGGATGATGATGCAGAGTTTGATGCGGTTGTCACACTTAACGCAGCAGACATTAAGCCTCAGATCACTTGGGGAACAAACCCAGGTCAGGTCATCGCTGTCGATGAGCCAATCCCTGCTCCTGAAAGCTTTGCGGACCCTGTAGAAAAAGCATCAGCAGAAAAAGCCTTAGCCTACATGGGGCTAGAAGCAGGCAAAGCGCTATCTGACTACAAAGTAGATAAAGTTTTTGTCGGCTCTTGTACGAACTCTCGTATCGAAGATATGCGTGCCGCGGCTGAAATCGCCAAAGGACGCAAAGTCGCTGACAACGTACAGGCGCTTATCGTACCTGGCTCTGAACAGGTAAAAGCGCAGGCAGAAGCTGAAGGCTTGGATATCATCTTTAAAGACGCCGGCTTTGAGTGGCGCCTACCAGGGTGTTCTATGTGTCTGGCAATGAACAATGACCGCCTAGGTCCACATGAGCGTTGTGCATCAACCTCAAACCGTAACTTTGAAGGTCGCCAAGGCCGTGACGGTCGTACCCATCTAGTGAGCCCAGCGATGGCAGCGGCAGCCGCTATTGCTGGTCACTTTGTTGATATTCGTGAATTGGACTAAGGAGAGAACAAATGTCAGGTTTTAAACAACACACAGGTTTGGTTGTTCCTCTAGATGCAGCGAATGTCGATACCGATGCTATTATCCCCAAACAATTTCTACAAAAGGTTTCTCGCCTAGGATTTGGTAAACATTTATTCCATGATTGGCGCTTCCTTGATGATGCAGGTGAGCAACCCAATCCAGAATTCGTAATGAATGCTCCTCGTTATCAAGGCGCTTCGATTCTTCTTGCTCGTGAAAACTTTGGTTGTGGATCATCCCGTGAACACGCGCCTTGGGCACTAGCAGATTACGGCATCAAAGCAATGATCGCACCAAGCTTTGCCGATATCTTCTACGGTAACTCTATCAACAACCAGATGGTACCAGTTCGTCTCACAGAGCAAGAAGTCGATGAGATCTTCCAATTTGTTGAAGCCAATGAAGGCGCGCAAGTAGAAGTTGATCTAGAAGCCAACGTGGTTCGCGCAAATGGAAAAGAATACACATTTGAGATTGACGAGTTCCGTCGCCACTGTCTATTAAACGGTTTAGATAACATAGGCTTAACTCTTCAACACGAAGACAAAATCGCTGAATACGAAAATCGCATTCCTTCGTTTCTTAAATAGTTGAGAAGCGTAAAACTAAACCGTTTGTAAAAGCGTAAGCTGAAAGTAATAGAGCAGTCACTGAGTGACTGCTCTTGTCACACGCAACGTGGGCTCCCGAAAGGCGCACATAAAAAAACCAAGACTCTCAACTTGAGAATCTTGGTTTATATTTGAGCCTTAATTACAGTATGAAACTCTGTTTTCTGGATTAAGTTACTCTACCGTTACCGCTTTTGCCAAGTTACGTGGTTGATCTACATCTGTCCCTTTGATGAGCGCGACATAGTACGATAGCAGCTGCATCGGAATCGTGTAGTAGATAGGGGCTGTGATTTCGCTTACGTGAGGCATAGTGATGATCTTCATGGTTTCATCAGCTTCAAAGCCCGCATCCGCATCCGCAAATACATACAGCAAGCCACCACGAGCACGCACTTCTTCAATATTCGACTTAAGTTTTTCCAGCAGTTCATTGCTCGGTGCGACGACAACGACTGGCATGTCAGCATCAATGAGTGCCAGTGGACCATGCTTCAATTCACCTGCTGCATAAGCTTCAGCGTGAATGTAAGAAATCTCTTTAAGTTTCAACGACGCTTCCATGGCGATCGGGTAAAACTCACCACGACCAAGGAACAAAGTGTGATGCTTATCCGCAAAATCTTCCGCTAAAGCTTCAATATCTTTCTCAAATGAAAGTGCCGAGTTGATCTGTTTTGGCAATGCATGTAGCGCTTCAACGATCTCTTTTTCTTTCTCTTTGCTTACACGGTTTTGCTGCTTACCGAGTGCCGTCACTAGCATTAGCAGTGCTGAAAGCTGAGTGGTGAAGGCTTTAGTAGATGCAACGCCGATTTCGACGCCAGCACGTGTCATGAAAGCAAAATCAGACTCACGAACTAACGAAGAGCCTGCAACGTTACAAATCGTCATCGCCGCCATGTAGCCTTTCTCTTTGGCAAGACGAAGTGCCGCCAAAGTATCTGCTGTCTCACCAGACTGAGAAAGCGTGATCAGTAGGCTGTTTGGACGAGTCACAAATTTACGGTAGCGGAACTCAGATGCAATTTCGACATCACAACTTACACCAGCAATATCTTCAAACCAATAACGCGCAGTCATACCCGCGTTGTAAGACGTACCACACGCAACGATCTGGACGTGTTCAACTTTGCTCAAAATCTCAGCGGCATTGACACCAATCGCTTCCGTCACCACAGAATCAGACGTCAAACGTCCTTCCATTGTGTTAATCAGAGCAGTAGGTTGCTCATAGATTTCTTTTTGCATGAAGTGGCGGTACTGGCCCTTGTCACCCGCATCGTGCTCTGCGTTTGATTCAATCACTTCACGCTCGACACGCTCACCAGAAAGATCAAATACGTTCACTTCACGACGAGTGATTTCAGCCACATCGCCTTCTTCCAGATACATAAAGCGACGGGTCACATTTAGCAATGCAAGCTGATCTGAAGCGAGGAAGTTTTCACCGACACCGAAACCAATGACGATCGGGCTGCCAGAGCGAGCAACAACAATGCGTGAAGGATCTTTGCGATCAACAGCAACTGTACCGTAAGCGCCTTCAAGTTGCTTGGCTGTTTTCTGAACCGCCTCAAGTAATGAGTCAGCAGTGCGTAGCTCCCACTCAACCATATGAGCAATAACTTCAGTGTCCGTTTGGGAGTCAAATACATAGCCACGAGACTTTAGCAGCTCACGCAGCTCTTCATGATTTTCAATGATACCATTATGCACAACAGCAATATCACCTGACATGTGCGGGTGTGCGTTAGTCTCTGAAGGCTCACCGTGGGTTGCCCAACGCGTGTGTGCGATACCTGTCCCACCGACCACTTCCGCTGCGTCCACAGCGTCCGCCAGTTCCTGAACTTTACCCAGACGACGAAGGCGAGTCAGATTAGAATCACCATCAACTACAGCAACACCTGCAGAGTCATAACCACGGTATTCAAGGCGGCGTAAGCCTTCCACCAGAATTTCAGCCACATCTCGTTGTGCTACTGCACCGACGATTCCACACATATTTGTATCTCCGTTTTGGTATCCCTTCCTCATCCGAGGTACGCAATCTAGACAGCAAGCAAAAAAGCCAAATTGACGGGATTAAATTGATTACATTGTTTTAAATAGCTTTATACGCAAATAACTTTCACATCTTGAGATTCAATTTGCTGTTTGAACTCAGGATTCAAGTCTTTGTTAGTAATTAAGATATCGATGGAAGTCCAAGCCAGTTCGAGGTTTGGAATCTTACGACCAATTTTTCCCGATTCGACCATCACAATGACTTCACGTGACACTTCAGCCATCACTTTACTTAGGCCGACCAATTCATTAAATGTTGTCGTACCTCGCTCTAAGTCAACGCCATCAGCACCAATAAATAGCTGGTCAAAGTCATATGAGCGTAGTACCGACTCAGCCACTTGTCCTTGAAAAGACTCAGAATGTGCATCCCAAGTCCCGCCCGTCATCAATAACGTAGGCTCACTTTCAAGCTCATTAAGCGCGTTCGCCACATTGAGTGAGTTAGTCATCACAACCAAACCACGCATACCATCCAGTTGCTTGATCAATGAAGCGGTTGTGCTGCCACTGTCGATCACAATGCGATTGTGCTCGCGGATCAGCTTGGCGGCCGCTTGGGCGAGTTCATTCTTACGAATCGAAACATTTTCGCTCAATTCATCGCTGACGACTTCTTTTGGTAATGCGATAGCACCACCATAGCGACGCAATAATTGGCCATTTTTCTCTAAAGAGGCAAGATCCTTTCGAATTGTGACTTCAGAAGTCTCAAATTGGAGAGACAAAGACTCAACACTGACCTCACCTTTTTCATTTACCAAATTAGAAATTGCGTGTCTTCTTAGTTGCGTGTTTCGTTTCGACATCTTAATTTCATTTAATAAGTTTCGTTGTGAAAGAAATTATAGTCAAACCGAAACTTTAAAGTCCATTTATTTTGAACCAAAAAATAAAAAATAGCGGCAAAACCTTGTCCTAAGACAATTCTTAAACAGTGATATTGGCGTGAATCAGTGGTAGAATTCGCCACCGAAAAGAAAAAAAATTACAGAATTGACCGTTATTTTTTTGCAACTAACCGCATATATCCTAGGTTAGTCACAGAAATGCTGAGTATTATCCAGACAGTTTGGTCATAAAATGACTAAACTTGTTGAAAGACTTTCAGTTCTGAAGTCGACGACAACATTGATGTTCTCTTGTATATAGAAGGCACGAAATGCCAGGCGGGAACCCTCGACTTCAGCGAGATAAATGACTTTCAGATTGTAACTATTATTGACCGGAGAATATCTTCCATGAAAAAGACCAAAATCGTATGTACGATTGGCCCTAAAACTGAATCTGTAGAGAAGCTAACTGAACTCGTAAATGCAGGCATGAACGTAATGCGCCTAAACTTCTCTCACGGTGACTACCAAGAGCACGGCACTCGTATTGCGAACTTCCGTAAAGTAATGGAAGAGTCTGGTAAGCAACTGGCTATCCTTTTAGATACTAAAGGTCCAGAGATCCGTACTATCAAGCTAGAAAATGGCGACGATGTTGATCTGGTTGCTGGTCAGGAGTTCACTTTCACAACTGACACTTCAGTTGTGGGCGACAAAGACAAAGTAGCGGTAACTTACGCAGGTTTCGCAGCAGACCTTAACGTTGGTAACACGATCCTAGTGGACGACGGTCTAATCGAAATGGAAGTACTAGCAACTTCAGAAACTGAAGTGAAATGTAAGGTACTGAACAACGGCGCACTAGGCGAAAACAAAGGCGTTAACCTACCTGGCGTTTCAGTAAACCTACCTGCTCTATCTGAAAAAGATAAGAACGACCTTAAGTTTGGTTGTGAGCAAGGCGTTGACTTCGTTGCAGCCTCTTTCATCCGTAAAGCGTCTGACGTAAAAGAAATTCGCGAAGTACTTGCGGCTAACGGCGGTGAAAACATCCACATCATATCTAAGATCGAAAACCAAGAAGGTGTTGATAACTTCGATGAGATCCTAGAGCTGTCTGACGGTATCATGGTTGCTCGTGGTGACCTAGGTGTTGAAATCCCAGCGGAAGAAGTGATCTTCGCTCAGAAGATGATGATCGAGAAATGTAACCGTGCACGTAAGATGGTTATCACAGCAACTCAAATGCTTGATTCTATGATCAACAACCCACGTCCTACTCGTGCAGAAGCAGGTGACGTAGCGAACGCTGTGATGGACGGTACTGATGCTGTGATGCTTTCTGGTGAAACAGCCAAAGGTAAGTACCCTGTTGAAGCAGTTACTATCATGGCTCAGATCGCAAACCGCACAGATGCAGCACTAAAAGCTGAACTAGGTTCTCGCCTAGACAGCCCTCGTCTACGTATCACAGAAGCAGTATGTAAAGGCGCGGTAGACACTGCTGAAAAGCTAGCAGCTCCACTGATTGTTGTTGCAACTGAAGGTGGTAAATCAGCTCGCTCAGTACGTAAGTACTTCCCAACAGCAAACATCCTTGCACTGACTAATAATGCAAAAACTGCTGCTCAGCTTGTACTAACAAAAGGCGTTCGTCCTGTATTGGTTGATTCTATCGATAGTACTGACGCGTTCTACGTTCTAGGTAAAGAGCTAGCACTAGATTCAGGTCTAGGCAAAAAAGGTGATATCGTTGTTATGGTATCAGGTGCTCTAGTCGCTTCTGGTACAACTAATACAGCTTCTGTACACGTTCTGTAAGAACTGAATAAAAATTCATATTTATAAAAGAGGGCTCTAGCCCTCTTTTTTTATCCCCTCCCCTTGTCTCACTATTCAGCACGCTGTATTATCAATCAAAGTATTGCGTACCATTAAATTCACCGCGGTTTTATATAACGCGGTATTTATGCATATGAGGAAAGGAAAGTGTCTAGCCCAACGTTGACTGATAAAGTCTCGAAAATGATCTACCAAGACATCCTAAGTGGTGAGCTCAAACCAAACCAAAAGCTTGTTGTCGCAGATCTAAAAAACCGATACCGCGTGGGGGCCTCACCAATCAGAGAAGCACTTGTGCAACTCTCATGGACGAAGTATGTAAGTTTAGAGCCACAAAAGGGCTGTTGGGTGTCGCCAGTATGTGTTGATGAACTGGCTGATCTCTACGAAAGCCTACGCACTGTCGCCGCCGTATTGTTGAAAAAATCGATTCGTTCAGGAGGAGAAGAGTGGGAGCTGGAAGTGCTAACATCATTTCATAAGTTATCGCGAGTCAGCCTAACCAATGATGAATTCGACTGGAAAGAATGGGAAGAGCGTCTGCATCAATTCCATATCGCCCTGCTCGAAGGTGCCAATTCACGCAATATGTTTGAGTTTTTCACAGATCTTATCAACCAAATTAAGCGTTATCGCTACTTTGCGCGTAACAACGGACTAGACCCACGTCAATTTGAAATCGATGAGTGTGAGAAAATCATGAAGTTGGTACTGGCCAAAGATACAGAACAAGCTGCCGAGCAATTTGATCGTCACCTTCATCGTTCAATGGAACAAATCCAAACCACCATTGAGCACGCGGCTTAATCCTGAAAAGAGAAATCGAGCCTCGGCTCGATTTTTTAAGCAATCTCATCACTGCTTTTACACACAGAGACTCGATTTCGCCCTAGCGTCTTAGACTCGTACAGAGCAATATCTGCACATTTATAACAGCGAGTGCTATCTGCCGTCAGATCCGTCAACCCAACACTGACAGTGACAGGGACATCTGAAGCCATTTCAACCGCGACTCGCACCCGGTTCAGCGCCTGCTCTGCTTCATCAATACTGCTATGCGGCATGATAATCGCGAACTCTTCACCGCCAATACGAGCAATAAAATCCGTCTCACGCAAGGTCTCAATAATAATAGCGCCTACACGGCTTATCACTCTGTCACCTTCATCATGACCTTGCTCATCATTCACTCGCTTAAAGAAATCAATATCCAGTAACGCCAAGCAAGTGTCCTGCACCTTAGGGTAGCGTTGCGTTAACTTGGCACTGCGGCGCAGTTCTTGCTCAAATTTCCGGCGATTCCAGAGCTGCGTCAATTCATCCTTCTCACTCAAAATACGTAAACGCTCTTCAAGTTCCTTACGCTCTGAAATATCCACCAGCGAGGTAATGTAGTAACTGACTTTTTTTCCTTTCGCCAACACACACTGCACTCGCATTATTGCTGTCACCTTAGAGCCTGTTTTGGGATTCTCAATGCTGACTTCATCCTCCCACGTTTGGCTAGAAGTCGCTTTCTTGAACAAGGCAAGCATGGAAGCAAACGTCTTCTCTCCTACCAATGTTTGAATTATATTTTTGGAGGAGATCTCTTTTTGGCGATAACCTGTCAGCTTTTCAAACTCATGATTAACAAGCACGACTCGGTGGCGCTTGTCTGAGATCACCACGGCTGACATACCACTTAGTGCAGCTCTGGCTAGCTGACTTTCAAGGCTGCGTTTGCGATAGTAAACCAAGATACAGGTTGCAGGAATCGTAAAAGCGAGCACCACCAGCAGTACAATCGAAGCTTCTTTTACTAACAACTGGTAGTCTCTTTCACTGCGGGCTTTGAGCTCGTCACGACTTAAATCGATTACCAGATACAATTTATGGCGAGGGGATATCTGCAGTAGATTGAATACCACCAGATGATCATTTTCTATCACATAACCCGACTTTTTCGTTTGCATGGTTTGCCAAGTCTTAGGGTAGAGACTCGCTAAGTTATGCTGACTACGACTGGCTAATAAATTACCAAATAATTTACTCGGATCGTCACTCACCGAGTAAAAACCTTTTTCGCCAACAAGCTCTGGACGAAAGAAGTCATCAGGCGAATAGTTAAGACGAGAGCTCAGATACCAAACATCAATATTGAGGATCAAATAACCTACTCGTTCTTCTCCAACTTCAACGGGCGTGATCAAACGCAAGGCGGGTTTATAAGGATAAACCAGTTCGCCATTTTCCATCTCGAGGTCAATGCCCCATGCACCAATCTGATCATCTTTCAGCTGTTGAGCGTAGCGGAAATAACCACGATGCGATTTGTCTTGCAGTTGGTCTACAATGCTGGCGCGATTGCCACTCAGTAAGTAGTTAAGTCTGAGTTTCTCATAGCCAGAATTATCAAGGAAACGAATTTGGGTATACCATTTTTGGTTAATAGCAACCGATGACCAAATTTCTTCCACCACCTGACGATTATCATCATTCGGCACTAAGATATAATCGTACAAACTTCGACTATGCGAAAGAAGTTTAATAATGGAAACAAACTGACTGCGGACACCCTGATATTCACGCTCACTGTAGGCCAATTGATGCATGGCCTGCTTAGCTGTTAACTCGACAGTGTCTTTTTGGAGGGTTTGGTAGCGCTGGGCATAGTAAGCAAGCACCACTGACACCAACACAATAGTGGTAATGCACAAGTGCCAAAAGATGTTTTTTTGTTGTCTCACTACCACTGCTCCTAAATCGAAGGCGGGGCAGTATATCACCGAATAAAAAAGTGGTTAAGAATAACCCGAACGGCAATTGATAATTTTATAAAGCGCCTTAGTTATTACTAAAAAAGGCGCTTTTGATGGTTAATCTAACTGGTAAATGACGTCAACTCGATCACGAATCACAATTGTTGAATCTTGGTAGGTATTAGACTCCGCTTTCGCATCCATCGCCATAGAACGCATGAGGACGGGCTGAGAACTTGGCATATTATAATCGATTCGCCATACACCATTGATATCTTTACCAAAACCAGAAGCTAATGACTCAGCCTTGCTGTTGGCGTCCTTAATGGCCGCTTGACGCGCTTGTTCTTGGTACTTAGCCTGCTCTTTGACCTTTAATTGAATATTTTCCACCTGATTGATACCGGAGTTCAGCGCAATATCTAGGTACTGGTTAAGATTAGCCAACTCATCAACCGTCACGTTGACCGTTCTCGATGCACGATAGCCTACCAGCTCAGGTTTGCCATCTTTCGGGTAATGGTATTGAGGAGAGATATAAAGGTTAGAACTCGTGATGTTATCCGCACTCATGCCTTCATCTTTCAGCTCAGACAAAAAGTCAGAGACAACTTTATCCACCGTCTGCTTAGCTTGCTCTGCCGTCATTGTGGTTTCCACCACACGAACTGTAAATTTAGCCATGTCTGGCTTTGCTACGACTTCACCATAACCGGTCGTTGCTAGGTGTGGGAAGTTAGGTGTATCCGCATAAGCACCGATACTCACTAAGCCTGAAACAGCAATCGCTAGGCTAGAAACTCTCTTCATTATTGTTCACCTTATTTAACTAGTTACATACATCATAGCGTTTAGATACTAATTGAGGAGCCTTGTTCCGTGTTCTGACATAACTTTGACCAAGCACTAGCTCGATAATACCTTTTTCGCATAAGTGACAATGGCTTGCGTGACTTCTTCCAACACACCAGACTCTAACTGCCAGTGATGCCAATAGATGCGATAAGAGCTCAAGAAGCCAGGTAATATATCAACTAAAGTCCCCTCCTCCAGCTCGCGTTTAATTTGGAAGCTGGGGATCAAGCAATATGCCACTCCTGCAACAGCCATTTTCACGAACGCTTCAGAACTGGCTACTCGATGTGTTCTCACGTTGTCTGGCAAAATATTAAAGTGTTCTTTGAGAAATTGCTGATGCTGTTCATCATGTTGATCGTACGCTACGGCTGGGGCTTGAAGCAAAGAGTCATAATTTACACCATGAGAAAAATAACGCGCAACGAACTGTGGATTCGCTACACAGACATAATCGACCCGACCAAGGTAATCAGCCTGACAGCCAGGAATCGGTCTTGATTCTAGGCTGATCGCTCCTGTGACTTCACCACTTTTCAGTTTTTCTATCGCTCTAACCTCATTAAGCACAGCAAGCCTGAGCTCAATGTTACGAGTGGTTAGTACCTGCTGTAATGACGGTAGTAACCAAGTAGCCAAACTATCGGCATTGGTAGCAATAGAAATCGCGAGTGGCCGCTCTGAATCACTATTGGTTAATTCTGGAACCAGCTCACTTTCTAGCAATTGTACCCTATGGTAAAGGCCCAGCAGCTTTTTACCAACTACAGTCGCGCGAGGCGGCTGCTCACGGACGAGTACTGGCTGAGCGAGAAATTTTTCGAGCTGTTTAATACGTTGTGATACCGCAGACTGAGAAATGTAGAGCGATTCTGCCGCTCGTTCAAAGCTACCTTGAGTGACCACAGATTCAAGAGCTTCAATCCATTTGTAATCTAATCCTCGCATCGCCCTACCTAATAAGAAAAACTGATAATATATTAAAATCATTAATTATACTTATAACTTTACTGTCTCTATTCTCAACACTCAAATTGTCAGCTCACTTGGAGAGAAAAACGTGAACTTATGGGTGTTATTACAAGGCTTTGGGCTCGGTGCCAGCATGATCATTCCTATTGGCGCACAGAACGCTTACGTTCTTAATCAAGGTATTAAGAGAAACCATCACTTAACCACTGCAACGATTTGTAGTGTTCTCGATGTGATATTCATCTCACTCGGTGTTTTCGGTGGTGGAGCTTTGTTATCACAAAACAAAACGCTACTGACCGTAGTGACTCTGGGCGGTATTGCATTTTTGACCTTCTATGGCTTACTTTCACTCAAAAGTGCACGACAAAGTGACCAGATGTCAGAGTCAACACATCAAGTGTCTGCTCGCGGCCGTCGTGCCGTGATCCTTGGGGCATTAGCTGTCACAGTACTCAACCCACACCTGTATCTTGATACTGTCGTCATCCTAGGTTCAATTGGTGGTCAGTTCGAAGGACAAGACCGAATGGCCTTTGCTCTTGGCACTATCTTGGCCTCATTCGTGTGGTTCTATACCTTATCGATAGGCGCAGCTAAACTTGGTCCGACACTGTCAAAACCAAAAGTAAAACAAGGGATAGACATTGCGATAGCACTAATGATGTTCTCCATCGCATTCATGCTGATCAACGAATTAATAGCTCAACACGGATAGCAACATGGATAGACTTGAAAGTATTTATCAATACAATACAGCACTTCTTAAGCGGCTTAATGTTCAATACAAAGAGTGGCGACATAAGCCAATTCTAGATTTTGCCACCGATTTACGCGTCGCTGAGCAACTAGGTTGGACAGGTACGCATAGTAAGAGTCTGTTTCTTAAGTTCAAAGGCGCTGGACACGCCCTATTTCTAACTCACAAAGATGCGCGTTTAGACAGTAAAGCAATCAAACAAAAACTGGGAAAACGCCCGTCTATATGCAGTGATGAAGAAATGATGCAGCAGCTCGGTTGCATGCCCGGTGCCGTATGCCCCTTTGGGATGCCTGAAAGTATCGAAATTCTAGTCGATCGCTCGCTATACCATCATCCTGAAATTCTCTATACACCCGGCTACCCAGAACGGACCATAGGTATTCAAGGGGCTGTCCTGCCGACTTTGCTTAACGCTCTGCCAAACTCCATCACTGAAATGTAAAAAGCGAGGCTAGAAGCCTCGCTTTTGCATAGATGAAACCGATTAAGATTCAACCTTATTTAAATGAACATCCATCTGCGGGAACGGAATTTCAATACCTTCGTTATCTAGACCTTCTTTGATAGCTTGCATTAGGTCGAAATACACCCCCCAGTAATCGGAAGTTTTAACCCATGGGCGAACAACGAAGTTGACCGAGGAGTCTGCCAGTGTATGGACACCAACCTGAATCGCAGGTTCTTTAAGGATTCGCTCATCCGACTCACAAATCTTCGTTAGTAGCTCTTTGGTTTTCTGCAAATCAGCGTTATAAGACACTCCGATCACCAAATCAATACGGCGAGTTTCGTGACGCGAGTAGTTAGTAATTGGGCCTCCAATTACACTACCATTCGGGACAACAATCATTTTATTATCCGGTGTTTTCAAAACCGTTTGGAAGATTTGGATAGACTCAACGCTACCCGCTACTCCACCTATTTCGACATAATCACCAGATTTAAATGGACGGAAAGCAACAATCAGTACCCCAGCAGCAAAGTTAGATAATGATCCCTGAAGCGCCAAACCAACCGCTAAGCCTGCCGCACCGATAACAGCAACTACAGAGGCGGTCTGCACACCGATACGGCTGAGTGCCGCAATCAGTACAATCACAAACAACAAGTAGCGCACCAAGCCATGGATAAATTCAATAACCGCCTTATCCATATTTTTCTTTTTCAGCATCTTCGCAACGCTGTTCGCCACCATCTTAGTAAAAATATTACCGATGAATAGAATAAGGATGGCTGCAAGTACATTCACGCTATACTGAATCAGCAAGTCAGAATTATTGGTAATCCAAGATTCAGCCTGCGCCAAGCCATCAACTAATGGAGTTTCAATCTCCACCGACTCTCCTGCCATAATATATTTCCTCTACAAGTTCTGGCGATCCTATGAATCACACTGCTTTCTATCACGAATAGGCGATGGTGCCCTTATTGCTCATCTGATATAAGTCAGATTTTTGGCACCATATATCAGTTATGACAATACATAAAGTGAAGTTTATGCAAAGAATGCAAAAACAAAGGGTTATAGCAAACTGATATAGACTCGTTACAAGATACGCAATGGTTTATCTTTTCGCCATTATTTTTAGTGCGCACGCTCCCATTCATAAAACAAATCGATAAATACAAAAAAACCCGTTCTTAGAACGGGTTTTAGCATTAACAGAGTGCTGATTTGAGACGAATTATAGAACGTCTACTGCGTTTAGGTCAGCAAATGCTTTCTCTAGACGAGCTACCATTGAAGCTTGACCAGCACGTAGCCATACGCGTGGATCGTAGTACTTCTTGTTTGGCGCATCTTCACCTGTTGGGTTACCGATTTGACCTTGTAGGTAATCACGGTTCTCAGCTTCATACTTACGGATACCATCCCAAGTTGCCCACTGAGTATCAGTATCGATGTTCATCTTGATAACACCGTAGCCGATAGACTCTTGGATTTCAGCTTCAGTAGAACCTGAACCACCGTGGAATACGAAGTTTAGAGCGTTTGGTGCGATACCAAACTTCTCTGCACAGTATGCTTGAGAGTCACGTAGGATAGTTGGAGTTAGAACAACGTTACCTGGCTTGTAAACGCCGTGTACGTTACCAAAAGATGCTGCGATAGTGAAACGTGGGCTAACTGCACTTAATTTCTCGTATGCGTATGCAACGTCTTCTGGAGAAGTGTAAAGCTCAGAAGCGTCCATGTCAGAGTTATCAACGCCGTCTTCTTCACCACCAGTACAACCTAGTTCAATTTCTAGCGTCATGTTCATCTTAGCCATGCGCTCTAGGTATTTAGCACAGATTTCGATGTTCTCTTCTAGAGATTCTTCAGATAAATCGATCATGTGAGAAGAGAATAGTGGCTTACCCGTTTGAGCAAAGAACTCTTCACCTGCGTCTAGAAGACCGTCGATCCATGGTAGAAGTTTCTTAGCTGCGTGGTCAGTGTGTAGGATTACTGGAACACCGTAAGATTCAGCGACTGCGTGAACGTACTTAGCACCAGCAACAGCACCAAGAATTTGAGCACCTTGGCCTTCTAGTTTTAGGCCTTTACCAGCGAAGAAAGCGGCACCACCGTTAGAGAACTGAACAACAACAGGCGCTTTTACTTTTGCTGCAGCTTCAAGTACTGCGTTAACTGAGTCAGTACCAACAACGTTTACTGCTGGAAGCGCAAAGTTGTTTTCTTTTGCTACTTCAAAAACTTTCTGTACGTCATCACCAGAGATAACACCTGGTTTTACGAAATCGAAGATCTTAGACATGGATGTAATCCTATTTATCTGTCGTTTTAAAAATAAAACTTGTTAAGTTTAAATTCTTGCAAACGTTTGCTCACAACGTGCGCCATTCTAACAAAGAATAATGTGACTTGCAGCAAACAACAAAGCGGGAGAGACTCCCCCGCTTTGGTTTAATTACTTAGCGCGCTCTTCTAGCATAGCTACGGCTGGTAGGACTTTGCCTTCCACAAACTCAAGGAATGCACCACCACCCGTAGAGATGTAAGAAACGTCAGCTTTAATACCGAACTTATCGATAGCTGCTAGCGTGTCACCGCCACCTGCTACAGAGAAACCTGCAGACTGAGCGATTGCTTCTGAGATACCTTTTGTACCAGCTTCGAAGTTCTTGAATTCAAATACACCTACAGGACCGTTCCATAGGATAGTTTTTGCATTAGCGATGATTTCAGCTAGTGCTGCAGTTGATTCTGGACCTAGGTCGAAGATCATGTCGTCATCAGCCACTTCTGAAACGTGCTTGATTTCAGCTTCTGCGTTTTCATCAAATGCTTTCGCACATGCAACGTCAGTTGCTACTGGGATTGAACACTCTTTCATTAGCTTTTGCGCTGTTTCAACTAGGTCTGCTTCGTATAGAGACTTACCTACATTGTGACCATCAGCTGCGATGAATGTGTTTGCGATACCACCACCAACAACGAGTTGGTCAGCAACTTTAGATAGAGATTCTAGAACGGTTAGCTTAGTAGAAACTTTAGAACCACCTACGATAGCAACCAGTGGACGCTCTGGGTTGTCCATTGCTTTACCTAGGGCTTCAAGTTCAGCGGCTAGAAGAGGACCAGCACACGCAACAGGTGCGTTCATGCCAACACCGTGAGTAGATGCTTGAGCACGGTGAGCAGTACCGAATGCATCCATTACGAAGATGTCACATAGTGCAGCGTACTTCTTAGATAGCTCTTCTTCGTTCTTCTTCTCGCCTTTGTTGAAGCGAACGTTTTCTAGAACAACAAGCTCACCAGTGTTCAGCTCTAGGCCTTCTAGGTAATCTTTTGCTAGCTTAACATCGCAATCTAGTGCGTCGTTTAGGTAATTAACGACAGGTTGTAGAGAGAACTCTTCTGCGTATTCACCTTCAGTAGGACGACCTAGGTGAGACGTAACCATAACTTTAGCGCCAGCTTCTAGACAGTGCTTGATCGTTGGTAGAGATGCTAAGATACGTGCATCAGAAGTCACTTTGCCTTCTTTCACAGGTACGTTTAGGTCCGCACGGATAAATACACGTTTACCTGCTAAATCCAGGTCAGTCATCTTGATTACAGACATGATGTGTCCTCTCAAATATTCAAAAAGTAAAGTTTTTAGAAGCTCGGCGACCCTGCCAAGCTCAATAATTCTTCAAACTGATTTAGATATGGAGATTATCAATATTTATTTCAAGGCTGGAAATAAACATTTCTCCATCGCCACCTGTCTACAACAGCCCTAAGATAGTTGGCGTTGCAGCGTCAAGCATGACGGGGAGCGGCTTGCATCGCGAGGGCCGTATCTAACATACGGTTCGCAAAACCCCATTCGTTATCACACCAAACCAGCATTTTAACTAAATGGCCATTACTGACTCGGGTTTGAGTACCATCAACGATCGCACTATGGGGATCATGATTAAAGTCGATGGAAACAAGCGGCGCTTCAGTATAGTCAACAATGCCCTGTAATGTACACTGAGATGCGTTAACAATGGTTTGATTTACGTCATTAACTTTCACATTTGTATTAATTGTGACGCTTAAATCCATCGCTGTGACGTTTACAGTCGGCACTCGGACTGAAATTGCCTCAAATTTGTTAGAAAATTTCGGGAAGATTCTTTCAATACCCTTATGCAACTTGGTGTCCACAGGTATGATCGATTGGCTCGCGGCTCGGGTACGTCGCAGATCTGAATGGTAAGCATCAATAACTTGCTGATCATTCATTGAAGAGTGAATAGTAGTGATGGTTCCTGACTCGATGCCAAAGGCTTCATCTAATGCCTTAATTATCGGAACAATACAGTTAGTCGTACATGAGCCGTTTGATACCACCTTGTGTTCCGCTTTCAACGTGTCGTGGTTCACACCATAGATAATGGTATTGTCGAGATCATTGGCACCAGGGTGTGAGAATAAAACTTTCTTAGCTCCTGCTTTGATATGCTCTTGACCATCGGCTTGCGAGCCAAATACGCCAGTACAGTCCAAAACTAGGTCAACTTCTAAATCACGCCATGGCAGCAAGTCGATTTCCGCCAGGTGGAGAATGCGAATGGAGTCAAACTCTCCACTTTCATGGTGAACATAGATATGTTCTTGATCGTTCGTAATCTTCTTACCAAAACGGCCATGACTCGTATCATACTGCAGCAAATGGGCCATCGCATCAGGCTGTGCCAGCTCATTGACTGCTACTACTTTAATCTCTTGACTCTTGCCACTTTCATAGACTGCTCGTAACACATTACGCCCAATACGTCCAAATCCGTTGATCGCAACTTTTAGCATGATTCCATCGCTCTACATCTTTTTCGTGTCACAAATAGTACCTGATAGATTTATAAAACTCATCCGGTTCATCCTATCGGGTCAAAACAAAAAAGCCGAGTCACGAGGACTCGGCTTTCATAGCTAACCACAGTTAAGCCAATAGCTCTTTCGCTGTGTTTACTACGTTTTCAGTCGTGAAACCGAACATCTTGAATAGCTCACCTGCTGGTGCAGATTCACCGAAGGTTGTCATACCGATGATCTTGCCACCGAAACCAACGTACTTGTACCAGAAGTCAGCGATGCCCGCTTCTACAGCGATACGAGCTGTTACGTCAGAAGGCAGTACAGATTCACGGTAAGCTGCGTCTTGCTTGTCGAATGCATCCGTTGATGGCATTGACACAACACGTACTTGCTTACCTTCCGCAGTTAGTTCAGCCGCAGCGCTCACCGCTAGCTCAACTTCAGAACCCGTTGCGATAAGAATAAGCTCTGGCTTGCCTTCACAATCTTTCAGGATGTAGCCACCGCGTGCAATGTTTGCCACTTGCTCTTCGTTACGCTCTTGCTGTGCAAGGTTTTGACGAGAGAAGATTAGCGATGTTGGGCCATCTTTACGTTCGATTGCCAGTTTCCAAGCAACTGCCGATTCCACTTGGTCACATGGACGCCATGTGCTCATGTTTGGCGTTAGACGTAGAGAGGCCATTTGCTCAACTGGTTGGTGAGTTGGGCCATCTTCGCCAAGACCGATAGAGTCATGCGTGTATTCCACTTGGTCACATGGACGCCATGTGCTCATGTTTGGCGTTAGACGTAGAGAGGCCATTTGCTCAACTGGTTGGTGAGTTGGGCCATCTTCGCCAAGACCGATAGAGTCATGCGTGTATACTTGGATGTTCTGAACTTTCATCAGAGCCGCCATACGCATTGCGTTACGTGCGTATTCCATGAACATTAGGAAGGTTGCGCCGTATGGTACGAAACCACCGTGCAGAGCAATACCGTTCATGATAGCCGTCATACCGAACTCACGTACACCGTAGTGGATGTAGTTGCCCGACGCATCTTCAGCCGATACTGACTTAGAACCAGACCACATAGTTAGGTTAGAAGGTGCAAGGTCAGCAGAGCCGCCTAGGAATTCAGGTAGCATTTGACCAAACGCTTCTAGTGCGTTTTGAGATGCTTTACGTGATGCGATGTTTGCAGGGTTAGCTTGAAGGTCAGCAATGATTTGTGTTGCTTTCTCTTCCCACTCAGCTGGCAATTCACCGTTTAGACGACGCTTAAGTTCTGCGGCTTCTGCAGGGTAAGCTGCAGTGTATGCGTCAAACTTAGCATTCCAAGCTGCTTCTTTAGCTGCGCCTGCTTCTTTTGCATCCCACTCTGCGTAAACGTCAGCTGGGATTTCAAAAGGACCGTGTTCCCAACCTAGCGCTTTACGAGTTGCTGCAATTTCGTCAGCGCCTAGTGGAGCACCGTGACAGTCGTGTGAACCAGACTTGTTTGGAGAACCAAAACCGATGATAGTTTTAGTACAGATTAGAGTAGGACGAGGGTCAGCTTTCGCTGCAGCAATAGCGGCATTGATCGCTTCTGGATCGTGACCGTCTACTGCAGGGATTACATGCCAGCCGTATGCTTCAAAACGCTTAGGTGTATCGTCAGAGAACCAACCTTCAACGTGACCATCGATAGAAATGCCGTTGTCATCCCAGAAAGCGATCAGTTTACCCAGCCCTAGTGTACCTGCTAGCGAACATGCTTCGTGAGAGATACCTTCCATCAGACAGCCGTCACCCATGAAGGCATAAGTGAAGTGGTCAACGATGTCGTGACCTTCTTTGTTAAACTGTGCTGCTAGAGTCTTCTCAGCTAGCGCCATACCCACAGCGTTCGTAATACCTTGACCTAGAGGACCTGTGGTTGTTTCGATACCCGGTGCGTAACCGTACTCAGGGTGACCCGGAGTCTTAGAGTGCAGTTGACGGAAGTTCTTTAGATCATCGATGGACAGCTCGTAACCCGCAAGGTGAAGCAGAGAGTAAATCAGCATAGAGCCGTGGCCGTTTGAAAGCACAAAGCGGTCGCGGTCAGCCCACTCTGGGTTAGCTGGATTGTGGTTTAGGTGGTCACGCCAAAGAACTTCAGCGATATCCGCCATCCCCATAGGTGCGCCTGGGTGGCCAGAGTTGGCTTGTTGTACGCCGTCCATGCTAAGAGCACGGATTGCATTTGCTAGATGTTTACGGGAAGACATGTCTGCTCCTGAGTGCGTTAAGCGAAAAACTAATTTTGGTGGGCGATTATTCTCTCAAAGGCGCCTGAGCTCTGCAAACGTTTTACAGTCTGAATACAGGGGATTTCCGCCTATTTTCCACCATTTCTATCAAAGTTATTAATATTTAACTCTTTAGAAGCAAACGTTTGGATATGTATTAAATTAAAAAAGAGCTTGTAATTCAAACAATGAAAATTAGAATAGACGTCTAGATGTAGATACACCTACAATTATTAATATTATTCAATGTCAGTGATTAAACACATTCACTGACTCTAAACCAAATTAAAGTGGAGCTAACATGGCTAAGCACCTGTTTACTTCTGAGTCGGTATCAGAAGGCCATCCAGATAAAATTGCAGATCAGATTTCTGATGCAGTCCTTGATGCGATTCTTGAACAAGACCCAAAAGCCCGTGTTGCGTGTGAAACATACGTGAAAACAGGCATGGTAATGGTCGGTGGTGAGATCACCACCTCAGCATGGGTAGACATCGAAGAGCTTACTCGCCAAACTGTGCGTGAAATTGGTTATGTAAACTCTGAAATGGGTTTTGATGCCGATTCTTGTGCGGTACTGAACACCATCGGTAAACAGTCTCCAGATATCAACCAAGGGGTTGATAAAGCGGATCCAAAAGAGCAAGGTGCGGGTGACCAGGGCATCATGTTTGGCTACGCGACTAACGAGACCGACGTGCTAATGCCAGCTCCAATTACGTACTCTCACCTACTTGTTCAAAAACAAGCGGAAGTGCGTAAAAACGGCACACTTCCTTGGCTACGTCCTGATGCAAAATCTCAGGTAACCTTCCAATACGACCAAGGTAAGATCGTTGGTATTGATGCTGTTGTTCTTTCGACTCAGCATTGTGATTCAATCTCTACTCCAGACCTACGTGAAGCGGTTATGGAAGAGATCATTAAGCCAGTTCTACCATCAGAGTGGCTAAACAAAGACACTAACTTCTTCATCAACCCAACTGGCCGTTTTGTTATCGGTGGCCCAATGGGTGATTGTGGTCTGACTGGTCGTAAGATCATCGTTGATACTTACGGTGGTGCTGCTCGTCATGGTGGTGGTGCCTTCTCTGGTAAGGATCCATCAAAAGTTGACCGCTCTGCGGCTTACGCTGCACGTTACGTTGCGAAAAACATCGTTGCGGCTGGCCTTGCTGACCGTTGTGAGATTCAGCTTTCTTACGCAATCGGCGTCGCTGATCCAACGTCTATCATGGTGGAAACATTTGGTACTGAAAAAGTATCTCAAGACATCATTGTTGAAGCGGTACGCCAGCACTTCGATCTTCGCCCATACGGCCTACAAGAAATGCTGAACCTACTTCAACCAATCTACAAGAAAACAGCGGCATACGGCCACTTCGGTCGTGAAGAGTTCCCATGGGAAGCGACTGATAAGGCTGCACTTCTACGCGACTTCGCTGGCCTTAAGTAATTTAAATTACCGCACTAATTTGCTATTCAAGGGCTTCTGGGGAACCAGAAGCCCTTTTTTTTTGTGCGCAAAAATCAAACAACAAATTTGTATTTTTTTGTCATGGGGTCAATAGTTAACAATATGTTAAAAGAGCAAGCTTAAAGCTAAGTGAGTTTCTTCTAACAAGTCAAACAGATGCGCAGCTTACCCAGCAGTCGCAAAGCCGAGCATCGAGTTCCATGTCACCTTGAAATAACGGGTGGCCTATGACCGAGAATCGATCAAGGAGGATGTATGCCTCGTACGGTGAATCCACAAGACTTCAACGAGAAACGCAAGGAAGTCCCAGATAACGAATACGCACGTACTATCCCGTGCAATCAGCTCAGCATATCGGCCCCGTTTCATTGGCTGTCACTAGGGCTACACGATTTTGTTCGCATGCCACTGATCAGTGCCTTTTACGGTTTGTGTTTTATGGCAGCAGCGATTGGTATTGTTTTATTAGTTCAATGGCAAGGCACACACTTAGTCGTGATGCCTAGCTTGGTCGTTTATATGTTAATTGGTCCTTTCTTAGCTCTAGGACTCTATGACGCTAGTTGGGAACGAGAAAAAGGCCATAACGCTAGCTTGATTCACTCCATGAAAGCCATTGGACGCAATTCTTCATCACAATGGGCGTTTGCTGTGATGCTCGCCGTGTGTATGATTTTCTGGATGCGTATTGCCGCGCTGCTTCATGCGCTTTACCCGTCCGTTCAAGGTGCTCCATTAACCGATTTCCTACCCTTCCTTGTTATCGGCTCTTTAGTCGGCATGGTACTGGCAGCAATTGTGTTTAGTATTTCAGCCTTCTCCATTCCTCTGATGATGGAACGACGAGTTGATATGATGACAGCTGTGTTCACCAGCTTTAACGCGGTCAAGTCAAACATTCCTGCAATGATCGTATGGGCCGGCGTGATCTGTGGCGGTATCCTAATTGGCTTTGCGACTTACGGAATCGGCATGTTATTTACGATGCCCATTCTTGGCTACGGTACTTGGCACGCCTATCATGAAACCATCAAGAAAAAGCACCATTAGCACCAACTTCTAATCCAGTATATGATTCGCCCCTGCAAAGTAAGGGGCGAATTTTTTCGAATCATTGATGGATAAAGAACTCAGCTATCGCACACAACAAATCGTCGCTCATTGTATCACTCAAGCCCAGAGTGCTTTTCAGCGTTCATTCTCTTTCCCTTCTATCAGCTACAAACTACGGGGGAAAGCCGCAGGCAAAGCCTACCTCCAGCTCAATGAAATTCGTCTCAATCCAACTTTATTTATCGAAAACCAGCAAGCCTTTTTCGATGAAGTGATTCCGCATGAAGTCGCTCACTTGGTGACCTATCAAGTCTATGGCAGGGTCAAACCTCACGGTAAAGAATGGCAATCGGTCATGGAAAGCGTGTTCGGCGTCCCTGCTCGTACTACACACAGTTTTGAAATAACTTCCGTACAAGGGAAAACCTTCGAGTACCGCTGCGGATGCCAGATCTATCCGCTAACCATCAGGCGTCATAATAAAGTTCTACGTCAGCAAAGCAGCTATCGCTGCCAGAAATGCCAACAACCCCTTACGTTTACTGGCAAACAACTCTCATAACTCAACGCACTATCAGTAAAAAACCCAACAAATGCATGTTAGACTGCGATAAGTCATACTTTTCTAATACTTATCGACATGAAACTTCGTGCATTTTTCATTTTCTTAACCTTACTTATTGCTTCATCTCAGGCACTCTCTGCCCCTCCATCTTCGTTTTCGAAAGCCAAGAAAGAAGCGCTGAAGATATACGCGGATCATCCCACCAGCTTTTATTGCGGATGTGATATCACTTGGCAGGGAAAGAAAGGTATTCCTGATTTAACCTCATGTGGCTACTCAGTAAGAAAGCAACAAAAGCGTGCCTCCAGAATTGAATGGGAGCACGTAGTACCTGCATGGCAGTTTGGCCACCAACGACAATGCTGGCAGTCTGGTGGTAGAAAGAACTGCACCAAAAACGATCGTACCTTTCGCTTGATGGAGGCAGATCTACATAACCTCACACCAGCTATCGGTGAAGTTAATGGTGACCGATCTAATTACCATTTCAGCCAGTGGAATGGCGTGGATGGCGCCACCTATGGTCAATGTGAAGTGCAGGTTAACTTTAAACAACGCAGAGTCATGCCGCCAGATCGCGCTAAAGGATCGATTGCTCGTACTTACCTGTACATGAGTGAGGAATACGGATTCAAGCTATCGAAGCAACAAAACCAACTCATGGCAGCTTGGAATAAACTCTATCCTGTCGACACATGGGAATGTGAACGTGAGCGTCGAATCTTCAAGATTCAGGGCAATCATAACCCTTTCGTTTTCAAGGCATGTCAGGCTCTGTAATTGCCCCTTATGAATTGTAGCGATATGTACAGCCTGCCCCTTGTTTTTTAGGCATAAAGCATCCATGTTAGGAGTTCATTCTCAATTATCTGGCCGGATACAAAGCTGATGCGAATTCCTCGAATTTATCACCCTGAACCTATAACCCAACTTGGCAGTTTAGCGCTTAGCGAAGATGCAGCCGGCCATGTAGGAAGAGTCTTGCGGATGAAGGTTGGACAGGAAGTGTTACTTTTTGATGGTTATGGCGCTGAGTTTCCAGCCGTAATTGAAGAAGTCAGCAAAAAGTCCGTCACGGTGAATATCACTGAACGTGTTGAACGCAGCAGCGAGTCACCACTGGACCTGCATTTAGGTCAGGTCATTTCTCGCGGGGAAAAGATGGAGTTCACCATTCAGAAGTCCGTAGAGCTGGGCGTTAATACCATTACCCCACTGATTTCTGAGCGTTGTGGCGTCAAGCTAGATCAAAAACGTTTTGAGAAAAAGCTCGCCCAATGGCAGAAAGTTGCCATCAGCGCTTGCGAGCAAAGTGGACGCAATATCGTTCCGCAGATTCGCCCTATCATGCAGTTAGAAGACTGGTGCGCCGAAGACTATGACGGCCTCAAGCTCAATCTTCACCCCAGAGCAAAATACTCAATCAATACGCTACCAGCGCCGGTCGAGAAAGTTCGCCTGTTGATTGGCCCCGAAGGTGGCTTATCCGCAGAAGAGATCGATAAAACCCGAGAATATCAATTTGAAGAGACTCTGCTAGGCCCACGCGTATTACGCACAGAGACCGCAGCTCTTACCGCAATTACTGCCCTTCAAGTTCGCTTTGGCGACCTTGGTTAAACGGAGAAAAACCATGATCAAATTAGGTATCGTGATGGACCCTATCGAGTCCATCAACATCAAGAAAGACTCTAGCTTTGCCATGATGCTTGAAGCGCAGCGCCGCGGCTACGAAATCCACTACATGGAAATGCATGATCTGCACCTAGACCAAGGTGTTGCTGTTGCAGACACCAAAGTGGTGGAACTCAAAGAAGATCCAACGGGCTGGTTCCAGTTTAAGTCAGAGCAAACTATTGAGTTGTCAGAGCTTGATGCGGTATTGATGCGTAAAGATCCTCCGTTTGATACTGAATACATCTACGCAACCTACATTCTTGAGCGCGCAGAAGAGAAAGGCACGTTAATCGTCAACAAACCTCAGAGCCTGCGTGACTGTAACGAAAAGCTGTTCACAGCCTGGTTCCCAGAACTCACCCCAACCACGATCGTGACCCGCAAAGCGGAGAAGATTAAACAATTCCGCGAACAGCACGGAGATGTGATCTTAAAACCATTAGATGGCATGGGTGGTGCATCTATTTTCCGAGTCAAAGAGAACGATCCAAATGTTTCTGTGATTATCGAAACCCTGACTAACCACGGTCAAAACTATGCGATGGCACAAACATTCGTTCCTGATATCAGCAATGGCGACAAAAGAATTCTGGTTGTAGACGGTGAAGCAATGCCATACTGCTTGGCACGTATTCCGGCAAAAGGAGAAACGCGTGGCAACCTTGCAGCGGGTGGCACCGGTGAAGCCCGACCACTGAGCGAAACAGATAAACAGATCGCAGCGGCTGTAGCGCCTACACTTAAAGAAAAAGGTTTGATCTTTGTAGGCCTAGACGTCATTGGTGACAAGTTGACTGAGATTAATGTAACCAGCCCAACTTGTATTCGCGAAATTGAGGCTGCGTTTGATATCTCAATCACGGGTAAATTGATGGATGCCATTGAGCGCCGTCTCAATAAGCAGTAATTTACCCACAGGATCATTGGGCGATCATGTATTGCCCACTATACGCTGGAGTAACTATGAATTTAACCAACCACTTTTTAGTTGCTATGCCGGGGATGAAAGATCCCTACTTCCAACGCAGCGTTATCTATGTGTGTGAGCACAACGATGATGGCGCAATGGGTTTAATGATTAATGCTCCAATCGACATTACAGTAGGGAAAATGCTCAAACAGGTCGACGTTGAAGCGGCTCAACCGCAACTGAAAGTCGGCAGTCTTGAGAAACCAGTTCTCAATGGCGGTCCGGTGTCAGGAGATCGCGGTTTTATTCTTCACCAACCAAAAGATCATTATGAGTCCAGCATTCAGATGACTGACTGTATCTCTGTTACAACTTCTAAGGATATTCTCGCGGTACTCGGTACAGAAGCCGAACCACCAGAGTACATTGTTGCATTAGGTTACTCAGGTTGGGAAGCTGGCCAGTTGGAGAGCGAGCTTTCGGAAAACTCTTGGTTAACGATTGAAGCCGACCCTGATGTCATGTTTAACACACCAATCAATGAACGTTGGCAGAAAGCCGTGCAGATGCTTGGCATCGATGCGTCTCAACTGTCCAGTGATATTGGTCACGCATAACCTCACTACTAAAATTTATGTCTAGAACAATTATGGCTTTTGACTTTGGCACTAAAAGTATTGGCAGTGCCATTGGTCAGGAGATTACAGGCACGGCATCGCCGCTGAAAGCCTTTAAAGCCAACGATGGTATTCCCAACTGGGACGATATTGAAAAGCAGATCAAAGAATGGCAACCAAATCTACTGGTTGTCGGCCTGCCAACAGACCTTCACGGCAAAGATCTGGAAACGATTACTCCTAGAGCGAAAAAGTTTGCTAATCGCCTTCACGGTCGCTTCGGCCTTCCTGTCGAGCTGCACGATGAGCGCTTATCCACTACAGAAGCTCGCTCAGAGCTGTTCAGTATGGGCGGCTACAAGGCGCTCAGCAAAGGGAATGTAGACTGCCAGTCAGCGGTCGTTATCCTTGAAAGCTGGTTTGAAGCTCAATACGGCTAAGCGAGAAAACAGAAAGGGTTGGCACATTGCGCCAACCCTTTACATTTCAGCACTACAAATAGAGCACGATAGAAATATATAATCCTCAAACGGCTCTAGTCCATATCAATCTTCACATCTGCCAGCGCACCACCACCGAAGCTTTCACCTCGTTGAGTTTTAAGCATAATACGCAGATCATTGGCTGAATCCGCACTGTGCAGCGCATCTTCTTCAGTAATTTTGTCATTCACCACCAGTTGGTAAAGCGCCTGATCAAACGTCTGCATACCCATTTCCTGAGATTTCGCCATGGTTGATTTGAGTTCATGCAGATCACCGCGTCGAATGAGATCCGATACTCGTGGACTGTTGAGTAAGATTTCAAACACACCATGCCGACCTTGACCGTTTTTATCTCGAATCAACTGCTGACCGATAACACCTTTGAGGTTCATTGAAAGATCAAACAGGAACTGCTCTTTTTGCTCTTTCGGTACAAGGTGCAGGATCCTTTCCAAAGCTTGGTTAGCATTATTGGCGTGCAACGTCGCCATACACAGATGGCCCGTTTCGGCGAAGGTCATCGCGTACTCCATGGTCTCTCGCGAGCGGATCTCACCGATCAAGATCATATCAGGAGCCTGACGCAAAGAGTTCTTCAGTGCGACTTCATAACTTTCTGTGTCTAAGCCGACCTCACGTTGCGTGACGATGCATTTCTGATGCTCATGAACAAACTCAATCGGATCTTCCACCGTCAGAATATGGCCGCTGCGCTCAGTATTTCGATAACCCGTCATCGCTGCCATTGTTGTGGATTTACCAGAACCTGTGGCACCCACCACTAACACCAAACCGCGCTTGGCGATGGAAAGATCTTTCAGAGTTTCGGGCAGTTTTAAGTCATCAAATGTGGGTATAGTGGTTTCAATTCTACGAATAACCGCACCGGGTAATTCTCGCTGGTAGAAAGCGGACACACGAAAGCGACCAAAATCTCGCACAACAGCAAAGTTCGCTTCTCGACTGTGGCTATACTCACTCTGGCGCTCTTCATCCATGGTGCTGTGGAGTAGCGTCAACACTTCGGCTTCCGATAAGCTCTCTCCATGCGGCTTCAACTCACCATCAACACGATAAAGTATCGGCGCACCAACAGTGATGTATAAGTCTGACGCTTTCTCAGTCAGCATGTCTTGCAGATAAGCATTGATATCCATCATGACCTCTCTCAGAACAGACCTTGCTCAACTTCAATTTTTTTCGACACTTCTTCTGCATCAACCAGACCTTGAGCAATCAACTGTTTCGAGTGCTGCTCCATGGTCTGCATACCATGTGCTGCACCTGTCTGGATCACAGACTGCATTTGCGCCACTTTATCTTCGCGGATCAAGTTACGAATCGCAGGCGTTGCCATCATGATTTCATGACAAGCCGTTCTCCCGCCGCCAATGCGCTTGAGCAATTTCTGAGCGATCACCGCACGCAGAGACTCAGAAAGCATGGAACGCACCATGCCTTTATCGCTGCCCGGAAAAACATCAATAATACGGTCGATAGTTTTCGCCGCCGAACTGGTGTGCAAAGTACCAAACACCAAGTGGCCGGTTTCAGCAGCGGTCAGCGCTAGACTGATCGTTTCCTGATCACGTAACTCGCCTACTAGAATAACATCAGGGTCTTCACGTAGAGCACTGCGCAGCGCGTTATTAAAACTATGGGTATTACTATGAACTTCGCGCTGGTTGATCAGACATTTGTTATTGGTATGCACAAACTCAATCGGATCTTCAATCGTAAGGATATGCTTGTTATGGTGGCGATTAATATGATCCACCATTGCTGCCAATGTCGTCGATTTACCAGATCCCGTTGGCCCTGTGACCAAAATCAGGCCTTTTTCCATGTTAGCAATACTTTCAAAGATGGCCGGTGCATCCAACTGCTCTAAAGTCGGGATATCGGTTGGAATGGTACGGAAAACCGCCGCACAACCTCGTGACTGATTAAAAGCATTAACCCTGAAACGGCCAACGTCTGGCAGCTCAAAGGAGAAGTCGACTTCGAGACGCTCTTCAAATTCACTACGCTGAGCATCATTCATAATGTCGAACACCAAACGATGCACTTCAGAATGGTTGAATGCTGGTACGCCAAGCTTTCTTACTTCACCATCAATGCGTACCATGGGAGATACACCAGCAGAAAGATGTAGATCTGAAGCATTATGCTTTACACTAAAATCCAGTAATTCAGCGATATCCATTTAAAATCCTTAATAAAGTTAGCTATGAGTAGTATTCAACAAAACATTGAACAGATCACCTCACAGATTGAAGCGGCACAACAAAAGTGTGGACGCCCTCTAGGCTCAGTGCAACTTCTGGCGGTGAGTAAAACCAAGCCTTCTGAAGCCATTTTAGAAGCGGCTCGCGCCGGTCAGGTCGCTTTTGGCGAGAATTACGTACAGGAAGGTATTGATAAGATTGCCTATTTATCAGAAAACCACCCTGAATTAGCCCTAGAATGGCACTTTATCGGCCCAATCCAGTCCAACAAAACACGCCCTGTAGCTGAGAATTTTGCTTGGGTACATACCGTGGATCGAACCAAGATCGCACAGCGACTTAACGATCAAAGGCCGGAAGGAATGGCGCCGCTGCAAGTTCTTATTCAAGTTAATACCAGCAGTGAAAGCTCTAAATCTGGCGCCAGCGATGACGAAATCTTTACTTTGGCAGAGTTGATTTCTTCCCTGCCAAACCTCACCTTAAGAGGATTGATGTCAATACCAGCGAATGTTTCCGATTACCAGTCTCAGCTTGCCGCTTTTCATCATCTAGCTGAACTAAAAAACCGATTGGCGCAACGCTATCCGCATCTCAACCTCGATACGCTTTCTATGGGTATGAGTGGTGACATGGAAGCAGCGATTGAAGCAGGAAGTACCATGGTCCGTATCGGTACCGCTATTTTTGGCGCGCGTGACTACAGCAATAAAGCTTAATTAGTAAGACAGGAAGAACAGACTCAATGGAACATAAGAACATTGCCTTTATCGGCGCAGGTAATATGGTCAAGGCTATCGTCTCTGGATTGGTATCTGGGGGATATCCCGCTGAAATGATCACAGCGACAGCCCCATCTGAAACTCGACGACTACCGCTGGAGAAGGATTTCGCCATTAAGACCACCAGCGACAACCTAGCCGCTGCCAGCGAGGCGGATGTCATCGTTCTTTCTGTCAAGCCACAAATGATGGCAGAGGTATGTAAACCGCTTCAATCGATCGACTGGTCAGGTAAATTGGTTATCTCGATTGCTGCAGGCATCAGCAGCCAGCGTCTGTGCGAGATGCTCAATCACCAACTCAACATTGTCCGTGTAATGCCAAATACGCCAAGTCAGCTTGGCTTAGGAATGAGTGGCCTATACGCCCCTTCTAATGTTTCTGAGCAAGATAAAGCGTTTGCCGCTGAACTAATGGAGTCATGTGGCAAGGTCTGCTGGGTGGAGCAAGAGTCCGGCATTAATAACATCATCGCGGCAGCAGGTAGTGCTCCAGCTTACTTCTTCCGCTTTATGGAAGCGATGCAAAATGAAGCCATTGCTCAAGGTTTTGATAAAGAGACAGCGCGCCTATTAGTTCAGCAATCCGCACTGGGCGCGGCAAGTATGGTCGTCGGCAACCCTGAAGTTGAGTTGTCTACACTGCGCGAAAATGTGACCTCAAAAGGTGGCACGACGGCAGAAGCGCTACGCACATTCAACGAACACCAACTTTCAGATATAGTAGCGAAAGCGATGCAAGCTGCCGTAGCACGTGCTGAAGAGATGGAAAAACTGTTTTAATTAGATTGAGCTATAGCTCTACGAAATAAGGGTAACCTATGAATTCAATAAGTTTTCTGATTTCCACCCTGTTTGATCTCTACATCATGGTGGTGATCTTACGTATTTGGTTGCAAGCTGCACGTGCAGACTTCTACAACCCATTCTCACAATTTATCGTCAAAGCCACTCAACCAGTGATTGCACCGCTGCGCAGGATTGTACCTTCAGTTGGTGGTATCGATCTGGCCACTGTACTCTTTGCCTATGTGCTGTGCGTACTGAAATTTGTCGCTCTGATCCTGCTTGCCTCCAGTGGCGCTGTTTCCTTCAGTGCAGAATTTTTCTACCTTGGCCTGCTATCCCTCATCAAAGCCGCTGGTGGCTTACTATTTTGGGTGCTACTTATCCGAGCTATTCTGAGCTGGGTAAGCCAAGGACGAAGCCCTATCGAGTACGTATTTCACCAACTAACTGAGCCTATGCTGGCGCCGATTCGTCGTGTGATTCCAGCCATGGGTGGCTTCGACTTAAGTGTGCTGGTTTTGTTTATTGCTCTGCAGTTTGCCAACTTCCTAATGGGTGATCTCATTGGTCCCGTTTGGTTCCAGCTATAATGGCAAAAGCCGCTTGGTTAGAAGGTGATACTCTCCTACTCAGGCTCTACATTCAGCCCAAAGCAAGCAGAGATAAGCTGATTGGGCTGCATGGCGATGAAATAAAAATCGCCATCACAGCCCCGCCTGTAGACGGAAAAGCAAACGCTCACCTGAGCAAATATCTGTCCAAACAGTTCAAAGTAGCAAAAGGGCTAGTCACCATAGAGAAAGGGGAACTCGGGCGACATAAACAAGTCCGAATCCAGTCCCCAACTCATATCCCCGAAACAATAAAGGCCATCTTGTGATGGTCTTTTTATTTATAAAAACATTGAAAATGTATAACCAAATAAGACCACGAGCACACAAATACACAGAAGCACTTGGTCATTTTTATGTGGTTACACACTTACTGAAAATAAGTAACGTTTCTAATTATAGAATTGCTTAGAACGAATACTGGTAACTCTATAGTTATTAAGTTATTGAACATTAGTATTCGGATGTTTTTCGATCATCACTCAATTTTCAAAAAATTATGCTAATTAACAACTGAATACCTCAGAAATACTATGAGGCACGGTAGGATTCAAATTACTGTTGATAACCTTTTGTTCTTTTTTAAATGCATAAACCTGAATATCCATTCCCACCCCCAACGTCCGCCTACTGGAAAAGTCACAGTACCTCAGTGAGCTATGATGAGGCTGTTTCTCTATACGAGTCTCAACAAGGCGTTGCCAAGACGATGCAGCGTAACCCAATAAAGTCACCTGCGAGCCAAGCTTTAGAAGCCAAGAGAATAAACCGTATTGCTGAATCATCTAGTGCTGCACCTGCAACACCTTCACCCCAACAGACTGCTTTTGCAGAAACACAATCAAACATGGCGTGGCCTCCTTATAACCCTTTGGCTCCTGAAGGCGAGAAAGATCTATCCAGCAAACTAAAAGAAGCTCTTGAACGCAATCACATAAAAGTTCATATCATGACTATCTGGGATACGATGGTCTATGTTGTGAATAACTGGACGGCCAGAACAGAAGACGGGGAGATATTCAGTACAAAAATCATCGAAACAATGAATGAAATTCGAGGATATCTGGACAACGGTAAAGAAATTCTTCACGCAGCATACTTAGCAAAAGCCTTAGGCGGGTTAGGTATTGTGGCGAAGGAAACCAAGACTAAAAATGGAAAGGCTGCGATTATCATCTCTAGCGTATGGAATGATAGTAAAATGCACTACGCAACAGTAAATGGCGTTAACATAAAGAAAAATCATCCTTACCTTATGGATAACCCGAAAATGCACCAATTAGGCTTTGCTCGGAAAACAAAAATTCGAGGTGCATTAAAGGCTGGAGCTTTGTCCATCGTTATTAGTGCAGCAATAGCTACAGAACAGCTTGTAAATAATGATGAATACCACATGACCGACTGGTACGGAGAGATGGGAAGTGAATTGCTAAAATTGGGAGTGGTGAGTGTCATTGCCTTAATTGCAATCCCGTCAAGCTTACCAATATTAGTAATTGCCGCACTAGCCATTGTTGTTGGTCTTGTAGTTGATGAGGTTTGGGAAGAGTATAAAGTTCAAGAGAAAATAACAACGGAGTTAGAAAGTGCCACTGAAGTATAGATATCTAGGAATGTGCTTTTTCCTACTTTTCAGCTTGTTTATGTGTTGGTTTTCCTACAGCAATATATACATTGGGTTTCAAGAAGACATTGCCCAAAAACTAGAAGTAATCGAGGTGTCTTTTGGTAGTGGGATAACTCTATATTCAAGTGTTCTATTTTTGGCCTACTCCATAGCCTTTTTGTTGTATAACTTTAGAAGAAGAAGTGAGCCAGTTGAATTGTGGGCCACCTTATCTAACAACAAAACAACAATAGTAATAATCGGATTGTTAGCCGTATCAATTCCATGCGGATACATCTACAAAGAATACAAAGAGAACGTACTCATAAAGAATGGCTATTCTTTTGAAAAAGTACGAGAAAGGCGCGGCCTATTTAAACTTGATTACGATGTGTATACGCTAGAAACCAATAAATGATAACATCCCGCTCTTGAAGCGCAATGTAGATCAGATAAGGATCGGTTGACCGATCCTTCTGATGAGAGACAATCGGAAACCTGTTTATAGGTTTCCGATTTTTATGTCTATTCAAAACTTCTTTGCCGACTTCCTCGAAGAAAACCCTGTTGATGTYGCCCAACTCACCACCTTTTCTGAACACATTCCCGATGCGTGGGTAGCTAAAGCAGCCTCACTGTCCGATAAAGCGACTATCCGTCGACGCCGATTACCRAGCGATATGGTGTTGTGGCTGATTGTGGGTATGGCTTTTTTCCGCAATGAACCCATTGCCGAAGTCGCTCGAAGAATGAACGTCTGTGCTGACGGTTTGGCTGATGAAGAGCTATTGGCAAAGAGCGCCTTAACCCAAGCAAGACAACG
>NZ_JAKEUT010000002.1:0-623595 GCF_022398025.1 Vibrio sp. Isolate25 | reverse complement strand
AGCGATATGGTGTTGTGGCTGATTGTGGGTATGGCTTTTTTCCGCAATGAACCCATTGCCGAAGTCGCTCGAAGAATGAACGTCTGTGCTGACGGTTTGGCTGATGAAGAGCTATTGGCAAAGAGCGCCTTAACCCAAGCAAGACAACGCTTAGGCAAAGCAGCACCCGAATGGCTGTTTAAGCAATGTGGGAAAACGTGGGGACTTGAGCGATACCCTGATGATACATGGCAAGGCTTACAAGTTTTTGCTGTCGATGGCGCTCTTTTTAGAACGGCTGACACACCAGAATTGAGGGAACATTTTGGYTCTGGAAATACGTCTAGCAACAGACAAACACCTCATCCAGTATTGAGAGTTGTGACTATGATGAATGTTCGCTCTCATGTCATCGTTGATGCGGCGATAAGCCCGTATCGCCGAGGTGAAATTCCTCTAGCGATGCCTTTCATCAACGCTCTACCAGACAACTCAGTGACGTTACTGGATAAAGGTTTTTATGGTGCAGATTTACTCCTTTCTCTGCAAAACAGTGGAATAAATAGACACTGGCTTCTCCCTGCAAGGAAAGGAGTCAAATATACTCTACTGGATGATAAAGAAAGCAGTGACATGCTTGTGGAGATGAAGGTCTCACCGCAAGCTCGTAAAAAGAATCCTCGTCTTCCAGAAAARTGGACAGTCAGAGCCGTCAGTTATGAGGTTCAAGGTAAATCCAAAACGGTGTTTACCTCGCTTCCTAGAGAGCAGTATGACGCTCAATCTGTGGCAGAGCTTTATCATGAAAGATGGGAAATCGAATTAGGTTATCGTGACATCAAGAGCTCAATGCAACACAACGCTTTAGTGTTGAGAAGCAAAACAGTCGARCTCGTCTATCAAGAGCTGTGGGGGTTATTACTTGGTTATAACTTGGTGAGACGAGRRGCTAGTCAAGCTGCCGTTGARCACGGACGCTTACCTAATGAAATCAGCTTTAAGTACGCTTGCCAATTTATMGCCAGCCAGCTCAAAATGATGAGTAAAGCGGTGTCTTTAGGTAACACGCCGAAACGCTTAAAGAGCCTTCGAGGAGATTTATCTATCCTCTTTATAGACAAACGCCCTAAGCCAAATCGGCCTAGGGCGGTAAAAATATCAAAGACCCGATACCCTGTTAATCGCTACGCAGCTCCTCTTAAGTGAACTACGTTGCNCGAAACGCTTAAAGAGCCTTCGAGGAGATTTATCTATCCTCTTTATAGACAAACGCCCTAAGCCAAATCGGCCTAGGGCGGTAAAAATATCAAAGACCCGATACCCTGTTAATCGCTACGCAGCTCCTCTTAAGTGAACTACGTTGCGGTATTTCACCGGGCTTTTTCATTAAATAACCTGTGAGACCAGCAAGAAACTACCAAACAACAAAGAGAACATCAGCATTATAGCGCCTCCCTCAGCGGTGTATCGCGTCGTTGCGGTATTTGCCAATCTGACTTTATACACCATCGCCAGTGGCACAAATACAGCCAGAAACACCAAAATGATACCGGCGTAACTCAGTACCGCCAAAAACTTATCAGCGGCCAATAGTGCACCGACAAGAGGCAAGATAAACGTCATCACATATGTCACTACGCGATTTTGTCCGAACATATCGCGGTTTTGGTTAAACAGAGACATCGCCACACCAAAAAATGACGTCAAAAGTGCAAGCCCAGTGAATACAGATAATATCGTACCGATCCAAGGTGAATGATATTCAAACGCAATAATAAGTTCTGAGACATTAGAGAACTCGCCTAATTGCTCTGGTTGTAAGTTACCCACAACCGCAAACAGCCAGCACAAGTAACAGATCAAAGGAATCACAGAACCAATAATCACCATGTTTCGCAATTGCTGATCTGTCGCTTCATGGTTGTAGGAAACAAGAGAAGGAATAACAACCATAAAGCCAAAGCTGGTAAACAGAACCGCACTAGTCTTGATCAACGCAACTTGATCATGATTCATCACCTGCATCAGATTCGTTAGGCGAAAATCCGGTAGCAGGAGTATTAAACTTAAACCCAAGCTGGCAATCATAATGAAAAACAGCGTGCGGTTGAGCTTGTCAATGACACCTGTACCGCAAGCGATAACCGCGCCAGCAATAAGCGTGAAGAGGATCTGAGTTTGGCTTGCAGAAAGCTCAATGCCAATCGCACGAGTCAGCTGACCGACAAGATCAGCAGCACCAAGAATATAAGCCATTAATAGACAAATTAGCAGAGCGTATAGAAGCAAGTTTGTCACTAATTGCCCTACTTTTCCTAACGTTTGGCGAGCCACTGAGTTAAGACCAAGGCCACCGCCTGCCTTTAACGTCGCTTCAAGCAACAACAAAGCCGCATATGTGGTGCCGAAGCAAATAAAAACCATTAGTAAGGCTCCATACCACAAACCAAATTGTGCCAGAACCATAGGAATTGCGAGCATACCAGCACCGAGCGCGGTACCAGAAATAATCAGGGAACTACCAAGAAGTTTAGTATTCATATTTTCGTATCTATTTTGAAAGTGAAAAGATTGAGATGTGCGCGTGCCTAGCGCGAGGACTAACAATCAAAAACAATACGAATAGCGAGCTTTAAAGAAGAAAACGCGTTGAAAAGAATGACGTAGAGAGGAAACGTTGTTGAACGCTTGAAAGGCAAGAGAAAAGGTAACAGCAGTGTGTGGCGAACCTTCCGTAGGTTCGATGATCGGTGTGGTAATTTTGAAGATCATTTAGGTGTCCGATATTATGAGACAATCCCTTGAAAAAAAGCAGCAATCCTTCCGCTGCCTGCCCTTCAACATGAAGGGACTCGTCATCTTAATCATTGACAGCGGGATTGCAATGTCTTCAATAAAGAAATTTCGCTATTCACCTACTGGTACATTCATAGGCGGGTATTCATAGCGGATCTCATGACGATCAAAAAAGCGAAGCTTTGAGCTTCGCTTTTCACAATTTATATCGTCGCTTAATTGCCGGTGTAAATACAACCCGCAGTACAGGTTTCTTTGATTTCGACTTTGCTTAATAGTGGCAAAGTTGGTTTAAGTTTCTGCCAAATCCATTTCGCCAACACTTCACTGGTCGGGTTTTCTAAACCTTCAATGTCATTGAGGTAATAGTGATCAAGTTGATCATAGATAGGTTTAAACGCAGCTTTAATTTCTGCAAAGTCAACAACCCACCCAGTGTGTGGATCGACTTCACCTTCTACGTAAAGACGAACTAAGAAAGAGTGGCCATGCAATCTACCGCACTTATGGCCTTCCGGCACGTTAGGAAGGTGGTGCGCCGCTTCAAACATAAACTCTTTGTATAATTCAGTTTTCATTTTGGATCTCGGGCATTACAAAAGACACGCAATACTAAGGAAATAGTATAGTAGTGACAAGGTTCACCCCGCGATTAATAGAATTATTTATAAGAGCCTAGTTCTTCGACCTTTGTAGCACGTCGAAAAAATGTCGTCGCGTCAAAGATTTGGTTACATCAGTTCCACATCACATTTACATAAACCACACATTGTGTATGGTCACAATAAATCTCTCTATCGATTGAGTGAATATGCATATAAGTCATTATATTTGACGTCTATTCCAATTCTAACAATTAAGCATTTGAAATGAGTTCAACCATTACTACCAAATTGCTGGCAACCCTCGTCACGGTTTTCTCTCTGGTACTCGCTTCCTCCACCGCGTATCAGTACTGGCAACAGAAAGAGCTAATGAATTCCGTTCTTAGCGAGCAGTTACATGATAAAGCCAGTAACTACTTTGACAGCCTCAATATGATGATGCTAACAGGCACTATGGCGCAAAAAGAAACTCTACGACAAAAAGCTCTTGCTCAAGACGGCATTGAGCAAGTCAAAGTACTCCGTGCTGAGGCTGTCAGTAAACTTTATGGCCCAGGCCAGCCAAGTCAGGCACCTGAAGACGAGATTGACCAAAGAGCTCTAAAGGGTGAACTGGTCATTGAACCGATTTCTGCCGAGTGGGGTAAAGGTTTAGTTGTCGCCTTACCGATGAAGGCAAGCGAAAACTATCGCGGAACAAACTGTGTCTCTTGTCACATGGCACCAGAAGGAGAAGTGCTCGGCGCGATTCGATTAGAATACAACTTATCTCACGTCAATAGCATGATCAGTCAGCGAACCATTATCGCCGTGACCATTATGGCAACCTTCGGCTTTATCGGCTTTTTGTTGACCCTGTTCTTGATCCGTAAATTCATTGTTCGCCCGATTCAAAAGACATCGCGCTACATGCAGAGCGTGAGTGAAAGTAAAGATTTATCCAAACGAATTAAACACGAGAACAAAGATGAGATTGGCCAGCTCTCTGTAGCAATCAATTCGTTTATGGACACGGTAAGCCATAGCTTGGAAAAAGTTCAGGAAACCTCACACTACCTAAACAGTTCAGCGGCAGGGCTTACCGACGTCGCTCAAGTGACCGATCAAGCCGCACATAATCAGCAAAACGAGACATCAGACGTTCAAGCCAACATCGAACAAATGCAATCTCAGCAAGTTCAGGTAGAACAGGCTACCAATGATGCTTCCAACTTGATCAAACATACCACCAGCATTGCTGAGCAAAGCGCTGGACAAGCGCACAGCGCCAGTACTGAAATCAAGAGTCTGGTAACCGATATAGAGCAAGTAAAAGTCAATATTGTCGAGCTCAACGATCAGACGGCTGAAGTATCCACCATTTTAGAAGTGATAAAGGGTATTGCAGAGCAAACCAATCTACTGGCACTCAATGCCGCTATTGAAGCCGCTCGCGCAGGCGAACAGGGCCGTGGCTTCGCCGTGGTCGCGGATGAGGTGCGCCAACTTGCCAGCCGAACATCCGACGCGACTGGAAGCATCGAAAACATTATCTCGCAATTCCAGAAAGACAGCCAAGCTTCTCTGGCTTCCGTTGATACTGTATGCGAGACCGCTCATGAACGCTCCAATGAGATTGAAGCGCTGTCTGTAGCAATGTCTGATGTGGTAAGCGAAATGCAACAGGCACTCGCTCATGCGCAGAGTATTCAGCATCAAACCAGCAATACCACTCAGATTAGCCAACAAGTCCAACGTAAGGTCGAAATTATTACACAACACGCAGATAACACATCACAATCCGCTGCGAAAACACGTGATATCAGCATGAACCTAGAGCAACTTTCAGAACATTTGGAGTCTTTAATCAACCAGTTTACGCTTTCGCGGAAGAATTAAGTCGATTTGGACATTTTTTGCGCCACTATTCGCGAATAAAGGTTGAAGCCTAAGATTTGAAAGGTAATATGTTCCATTGAATAGATGAAATTCAGTCCAACCCAATGTTTGCTCACTTTTTATTCGGTGAGTCCACAAAAAACATTGGGTTGATTTTTTACTCAATGGAGAATATTTACAACATGACTTACGCGCCTGTATCAGACGTATTGAACGGTAAGCTAGCAGTTGACAGTGAAGTCACTGTCCGCGGCTGGATCCGTTCGCGTCGTGATTCCAAAGCTGGAATCTCTTTCCTTGCCATCTACGACGGCTCTTGTTTCGACCCGATTCAGGCCGTGGTCCCTAATAATCTAAATAATTACAACGATGAAGTCCTAAAGTTAACAACAGGCTGCTCTGTTGAAGTAACAGGCACTATCGTTGAATCTCCTGCGAAAGGTCAGGATTTTGAGCTTGCAGCGACAGATGTAAAAGTCGTTGGCTGGGTTGAAGATGCTGAGACTTACCCAATGGCGAAAACTCGCCACTCAATTGAATACCTACGTGAAGTGGCACACCTTCGTCCACGTACGAACGTTATTGGTGCAGTCGCACGTGTACGCAACTGCTTATCTCAAGCAATTCACCGTTTCTACCACGAGCAAGGTTACTTCTGGGTATCTGCGCCACTTATTACCGCTTCTGATGCAGAAGGTGCGGGTGAAATGTTCCGTGTCTCTACGCTAGACATGGAAAACCTACCGCGCACAGAAGAAGGCAAAGTGGACTACAACGAAGACTTCTTTGGTAAAGAGACGTTCCTAACGGTATCTGGCCAGCTTAACGGCGAAGCTTACGCTTGTGCACTAAGCAAAGTTTACACGTTCGGCCCTACGTTCCGCGCAGAAAACTCAAACACCAGCCGCCATCTAGCGGAATTCTGGATGGTTGAACCTGAAGTTGCTTTCGCTGATCTTGAAGATATCGCGAAACTGTCGGAAGACATGCTGAAGTACGTATTTAAAGCAGTACTAGAAGAGCGTCGTGATGACCTTGAGTTCTTTGCACAACGCATCGACAAAGAAGCGATTACTCGCCTAGAGAAATTTGTTGAGTCTGATTTCGCTCAGGTTGATTACACTGATGCAATCCAGATTCTTCTAGACTCTGGCCGTGACTTCGAATTCCCAGTTGAATGGGGTATCGATATGTCTTCAGAGCACGAGCGTTACCTAGCGGAAGAACACTTCAAAGCACCGGTAATCGTTAAGAACTACCCGAAAGACATCAAAGCCTTCTACATGCGCCTAAACGAAGATGGCAAAACAGTAGCAGCAATGGATGTACTTGCACCGGGCATTGGTGAAATCATCGGCGGTTCTCAGCGTGAAGAGCGTCTGGACGTTCTAGACGCCCGCATGCGCGATATCGGTATCGACCCAGAGCACATGGATTGGTACCGTGACCTTCGTCGCTACGGTACAGTACCTCACTCAGGTTTCGGTCTCGGCTTTGAGCGTCTGGTTTCTTACGTAACTGGTATGGGTAACGTACGTGACGTCATCCCATTCCCACGTACACCGCGCTCAGCTAACTTCTAAACAAGAAGTGAAATAAATATCAAAAAGCCTCCTTGGAGGCTTTTTAAATGAATAAACCTCCAATATGGAGGTTTATTTTTGCACTTAAGACTGTTCTGCTTTCGAGGCATATTTAATACCAAACAGGCAAAGTCCAAACATCACAAACGGAATGGCGGCTGCAGTGTATTCCGTCCACACCAAATCAGCAAAAGACTTAGCAAGAATCAGGTGACCAAAAATCAATAAGAATGCGCTGAATATCGCGATGGCAATCAGTCGAAATTCATGCTTATAGCGTTGTTTTTCCATACTTTCCTCGCTAACTGTTTATATTTCTGGTGTATTTCATCACAGACCTCGTCAGTCAGCGCAGTACAGTTGAAGCGAAAAATAGCCAAACAGTAGCTAATCAGTGATCACCTTAGCAATTCCAATAATGGTCTGTTCCAACTCACTTGTCATCGGATAGGACGCGTTCAAACGCACACAGTTCTGAAACTTTTCCCTTGAACTGAATAGTCCGCCATAAGCAATGGTAATTCCTTGCTTTTGCAACCTTTGGTACAACTGGTAAGTATCGACGTCCTCATTCAATTCTAGCCAAACAAAGTAACCGCCACTGGGCCGGCTGACCTTCGTTCCTTTGGGAAAATAACGCTCCACAACATTAATAAAAGCATGCTGTCTTGCTGCCAATTCCTTACGCAGTTTTCTTAGGTGATTATCTAAGCTTTCATACTGGAGATAATGCGCGATCCCCTCCTGAACAGGTACGCTACCGGATAACGTTGAAACCAGCTGTAGCTTTTGTAAACGCTCGTTGTACTGACCATTAACTACCCACCCGACCCGATAACCGGGGCATAAGGATTTGGATAAAGAACCACAGAGCAGCACCCTATCTTCTTGGTCCCAGTATTTAAGCGGCATCGGTTTGTGAACACCAAAATAGAGTTCGGAATAGACATCATCTTCGACGATGGCGATCTGATGTTGGTTCGCCAATTCAATGACCTTTTGCCTGTTAGCGGACGATATGCTCGCTCCGGTCGGATTGTGGAAGTTTGGCATCAACCAGCACGCCGTCACCTTATGTTTTTTAAGCGCTCGCTCAAACTTCTCCAAACATAACCCAGTTTCAGGATGAACAGGGACTTCAATAGCTTTCAGGTTTAATCGCTCAATTGCCTGAATGGCGCCATAGAACGCTGGGGCTTCAACGATGACAGTATCACCTGGCTGTGTTACCACCTGTAGCCCTAGATTCAGCGCTTCCATTGCGCCTGAAGTAATGACGATATCTGTATGAGAAACTGTTATTCCTTGCTTGAGGTAACGCTGCGCGATTTGACGACGCAGTGCCTCATTACCAGGCGGCATGTTATCAAACACACTGTTGAGCGGCATTTTTCGACCCGCACTCGCCAGGTGACGATTCAGTGATTGAAGAGGAAATAATTGAGGGTCAGGAAAAGCCGAACCGAGCGCAATATCAGCTTTACTATTACTTTGTAAGAACTCATACAGCTTATCGTTAAATTCAGGTGCAACGACTTTGCTTTCTGGCTCAGGAGTTGGAACCCGTTCCATGATCGAGGTAACGAAATAACCTGACTGTGGTTTGGCGAGTAACCATCCTTGAGATTCAAGAAGTTGATACGCCTGAAGGACAGTTGAAGCGCTGACTGAGCAGTTACGACTGGTCATCCTGACTGAAGGCACTTTCTCTCCGGCTCGCCAGACACCATTCTCAATTTGTACCTTAAGCTGTTCAGCTAACTGTTGATAGCGATTCATACTTCCCTCACCTTTTCATTCAGGTGACAAAAGATAACACACATTTGATTCACACTGGCTTAAGCTAATTAAAACAAATTCGTTAATTTTTAACGCATTCCGTTTGTTGATGATAATCACATTAAATATTTACTTCTCTGTTACATTTAATCACGTATTAGTGATCAAACTAACCTTAACGTAAGGATTGATGATAATGAAGAAATACGATGAGTCGCATATCGAATATAAAGGTGAAAGCAACGGCGTTCATAGCTGGATAGCTCCACATGGTCAGCCGTACTATTGGCACCCAGATTGGCTACACATTGCCGAAGACGCAACAGGTTCACACCCCAAAAAAGATATTGATATCGAGCAAGGTGAAAAACCGACCCAAAAACACGCACTAAAAGCGATTATTTCGCATGTGAATGACTGGGCAGCGAAAAAGCTTAAATAATCGAAGCTAATAGCAAGTGCACTAAACAACAGCAGAGCCACATATCCGAGCGCGGTTATGTGGCTTTCTTCTGAGTAGCGAGATGGCATTAGATATCCCTAAATTGGTATTACCACTACTACTAAAGTTGCAAAAATCTATCTAAACTCGAAATGAAACGATACTATCGCGGGTCATTTATACAGGATAGATATGAAACTTAATCCAAACAGATTAATTTCAACGCAAAAATAAGGGCTAGAAGATGGTTAACTCAAACTACAACGCGCCTCTCACACTAAAGCTGTATGCTATTGCAGCGATGGTTTTCGGCACTTATGGAGGTCGAGTCTGTCCTTTTCTTGAAACACTGACAACAAAAGAGATTTTGTTTCATGTTGGAGTCACCTTTGGCTCACTATTCTTAATCCGACATTTTTTGCTCAACAGCCACTCTCTCCTTGCCGAACAACGTCAAGCAAGGCTTGATGCCACTCTATTCTTCATGGGTAGTGTTCCTCTGGCCCTGTTCTATAACACTCAATACGACTTCGCTCTCGATAGCAACCTTAAAGTCTTGTTCGGTATGACTCTCTTCGGGTTCTTTACGGGTTTAATTCTCCAACTCATTTCTAAGATCAAACAGTTCGAGCACTTGAGTCAGGAAGAACAATATCAGTTCGAACTTAGTGGTGAACGTCAATCAATGGTCAAGCAAATGATCATGATGATCTGTATGTTACTCGTGACTCTTACCACTATGTTAACGATGGTTGCGGTGAAAGATATATTCTGGTTACAACACAACCCAGAACGTGTCCTAGATGGCAGTGGCACTATCAGTATCATTAAAGAGTTTATTTACCTGTCATTGGTTCTTGGCGCGTACGTCGTCACAATTCTTGTGCTTTGGACCAAATTAATGCGCAAAGTTTTGCTCACTCAAGAGTGTTCATTGCTGGAAGTTACGCAAGGCAATATTGCCAAGCGCTTGCCTATTTTTGAGCATAATGAATTAGGTTCGATGGCCTCACTCACCAATAAAATGCTCGATAGCCTGCAGGCAAGTCAGGATGAAGTAAAGACGACGCGTGATGTCGCAATTGTATCCCTCTCCGCACTTGCCGAATCACGGGATAATGAAACAGGCGCCCATATTCTGCGTACGCAAGAATACATCCGTGCGCTGGCCAATTATTTAAGTCAGTTTGATAAGTACAAAGCACTTCTGACTCCAAACTATATAGAATTGTTGTACAAATCGGCACCGTTACACGATGTGGGTAAAGTGGGTATTCCAGACAATATTTTGCTCAAGCCCGGTAAACTCACAGATGAAGAGTTTACCACCATGAAACGTCACCCAGAAATTGGTGCAAAAGCATTGTCGATTGCAGAAAAGCACTTAGGCAGCAACTCTTTCTTACGTCTTGCTAAAGAAATCGCACTTACCCACCATGAAAAGTGGGACGGCGCAGGCTACCCTAAAGGCTTGAAAGGTGATCAAATCCCACTCTCAGGCCGTTTGATGGCACTTGCCGATGTTTATGATGCTCTCATCTCTGAGCGCGTTTACAAGAAAGCCTTCAGCCACGAAAAAGCCAAATCAATAATCCTAGAAGGAAAAGGCAGTCACTTCGATCCTGAGTTAGTTGATGCGTTTCTCACCATAGAGCAAGAATTTGTCGATATTGCAGATAAATACCGTAGTTTAGAAGCGGAAGAGAATGCGATGGCTTTGGAAGAACTTCAAGCCAGTGCGTCCGCTTAAATTTCTTCCAGCGACTTCACATTGATTTACAAAGTTCAACCACTTTTGACCTGCTTTTTATTGGCAAAATGCAGGTTAGGCAATGAGCGCTAACAAAATGTGCTTATTTTATAATTTTCTTACTGGTTGATGTTGTCTCAGCGCGCGCAGATAAGGTATAAATAACCGAAATACTTATATCCTCCCTTCGATTAACATGGATGACAATTATGTTTGAAAAAGTAGTAGCTGCACCTGCCGATCCTATCCTTGGACTGACGGAAGAGTTTAAAAAAGACTCTCGCGCAAACAAAATTAACCTCGGCGTTGGTATCTACAAAAATGAACAAGGTGAAACACCTGTTCTTGCGACCGTAAAGAAAGCCGAAGCCGCACTGATTGAAAGTGAAAAAACCAAATCATACCTGACCATCGAAGGGACTGCAGAGTATGGTCTAGCGGTACAAAAACTGCTATTTGGTGATGACTCGAACATTGTAACTCACAAGCTGGCAAAGACAGCACAGGCGCCGGGCGGTACAGGTGCTCTGCGTGTCGCAGGTGAATTCATCAAGCGTCAGCTTGGCAATGTAAAGATCTGGATCAGCAACCCTACTTGGGCCAACCACAACAGTGTATTCACCGCCGCTGGGATCGAAACTGCACAGTACAGCTACTACAATGCTGAGACAAAAGATAAAGATTTTGCGGCAATGCTCGCTGACCTTGAAAAAGCGTCTGAAGGTGACATCGTCCTTCTTCACGGCTGTTGCCATAACCCAACAGGTATTGATCCTACAGTTGAAGAGTGGGAAACATTAGCGAAACTGGTCGCGGACAAAAAACTTCTGCCTCTATTCGATTTTGCTTATCAAGGTTTTGCTAAAGGCGTTGAAGAAGATGCCGCTGGTTTACGTGTCTTCACTAAGTACAACAAGGAGATCTTAGTCGCGAGTTCGTTCTCAAAAAACTTTGGTCTTTACAATGAGCGTGTTGGTGCGTTTACCTTAGTTGCAGAATCAGAGCAGACGGCAAATACAGCATTCTCTCAGGTGAAAGCCATCATTCGCTCTATCTACTCTAACCCACCAGCACACGGTAGCGCAGTTGTGACGCACATTCTTAACAATGCTGAACTGCGCAATGAGTGGGAAGCGGAAGTAAAAGAAATGCGTGACCGCATTCAAGACATGCGCGAGCTGTTTGTCACGACTCTAAAAGAGCAAGGCGTTGACGCTGACTTTAGCTTCATTGAGCGTCAAAATGGTATGTTCTCCTTCTCTGGCCTTTCCAAAGATCAAGTGGCTCGCCTTAAAGATGAGTTCGGAATCTACATCGTGGGTTCAGGCCGTATCAGCGTAGCCGGTATGACTCGCTCAAATATGCTGCCACTGTGTAAAGCCATTGCAGCGGTTTTGTAAGCCTATTCTCTAATAGAAAGAGCCATCTGGCTCTTTCTATTACTACTGCCCTAAAGTAAATATCGTAGACTCACGCCACCTTCGTTAGTCGTTGTCGAGCCGTTATTGCGATGAGTATAAAAACCTCCAAGCATTAGCTTAGGTGAGATTTGATAATCGCCACGCATATTAAAGATATCTTCATCCAAGATATCACTTCGCCTTACTCCTCCAGTGACTGACAGTTCCCAAAGTTTGCTCAATTCATATTTAAGGGTTATATCGCCACCCCACATGAATTTACTGTCACTCGAGATTTTCTCATCTGTAACGTCATTCGTTTGAGTTGACCATATAAAGCCTGCTTTAGCACCTGCGACCAAGTCCCATTTATCCTCTAGCGAATACCTGAACGCTGCACCAGGCAGTAATGTGTAACGCTCAGTAGTGGTATCTTTCGGATGGATAAACCTCGCTTCATAATCCAGTGTCGCGAGAAACTGATCATCAAGAAGCATATTGCCACCGACGGCCAAAGAGGTCACATTGCTGTTGACCCCTAAATTCTCATCCAACGAGCCTGCACTCAAGTCTGCGTACAGAAAGTTATAATTAAGGTCGTGGGCCGTGTTTTGTCCAAAAGCGGATAAAGATGTAACCAAGAATATAGGAGCAAGCAGATAAGGCAGTTTTACTTCCATGAATACCTCTCTTAATACAGACAAATAAAGCCAGTCTATGGGAAAGAACGCATCCTCTATAATGAGAGATGGGCATCGTTCTGGATTAGAAAGTATAGAACAAGTTAACGCAAGTTATTGAGAGATATATAGGATTCTCTGAAGAGAATAAGGCCCGATACAGGGCCTTAAAGTGTAATGAACAGTTCGTCCTGCTGATCGCTTTCGATAGAGGTATTTGAGCGAGTTTCCAGGCTTTCAATTTGTTCTTGCTCTAGCTCATAGGGCATAACCACCTTGAGCTCTTCAATACCTTCACTGCGAGCAATCTGCATCAGTATGAGAATATTGGCCTCATCACTACGACTTGCTGAGAGCGATTTCATCGCTTGATCCCACAAGCGGTCTTCGGCTGAGATTGCTTCTTTGATTGAACTTTTCCAGACAAGGCTGAAAATAGGGGCGAACGTACTCATCGCTTCTAGGAAAGTCCACTTTTTGCTGCACGATGCGCCAAGAAAAGAAGTATAGTCGAAAACAACACTAGTCTTGCCCTGATGTTCCATATCAACCTCCTCTGGTAGGCAACACAGTGTTCTCAATATCCTCTATCCTTAGTCATATAGCAATAGGATATAAAACAATCGTCTTTTATACCCATTTTTTCGAGAAAAAAGCTATATCAAAACCAACCCAATAACAAAAGATGTACAAAATCGAGACATACACAATCTGTTGCGTAATATTTTAGAGACCAAATTTATCCCTACGGTTTGGATAATTATTCCCCTATCTAATATCTACGATTCGGCTCGCTTTCTTGTATTGAACTCGCCAACCGGACCATCGCGGCAGTTCCCAACGTTTTGGGTCTCCCTTTCTCAATCCAGATTTATACACCACATACACCAGCTTCTTCTTCGGGTGATATTCAACACTTAGTTGTAAATCACCAATGAAAAGCTCAAATGGGTAAGTCGCTGCAAAATCTTCGTATTCCCAATAAGGTATTCCATCAAAAGGAAAATCGTCAGCGCTGAACATTTCCAGCTCCGAGGCATCTGTCAGTTCTAATGCTTCGAGTTGTTCTATAAACCAAGTATCAAAAGTGAGTGGTTCATAGTATGCCTGAGAAAGCATTTTATCTAGCGCTTGATAGAGTTTCCAATGTTCGATCTCCTGATGACGCTGTTTCGCAAAACCGGGCAGTAATTCCTCACGTTTTACCGCTTCAAGCAGTGGCTTGATCGCAAACTCTCCCTCAGCTTGCGTTTTCTTTGAAGCCACCTTACGTCCTGCATAAATCAAATTGAGCTCGACATGAGGGATATCATCAACATTCACTACATCGCCTTCCACCCACTCTCCGACTCCAAGTGCTTCAAACAGTGCAAGATTGACTGGCATAGCTACGGTTGCGAGGTTTAAAGTCTGCTTAACGCCTCGTCCTGGTAGGCTGTGAGTATCCAACACCAGCGCTGCATCGACATTACTGGGTAGCCGACTCGCTCGTCCTAGTATGACTTCCATATGTCCGTTGCCCAATGCCTCTTTGCGCTTTTCCCGTCTAACGAACAAAAGCTCAGGATGCAAAGCAGCGATGGCCTCTACCAATTCATGGTGTGCATAGCGAGATGCCACGCCAAGTTGCGGCAATTCGAACACCACTCGCATCTGTTCAGACAAAGCTTTGGCTTCTTTCAGAACATCCGATTCAACGTTCACTCCCGGTAGACGTTCACCTCGCAAAGTCCGAATCGCGACCTCAGCATCACAACCCAATGGCTCTTCTTTATCGAGTTGCTCTAACGCTTCTGTATTTGACGACAATCGATACAAAGCCGCGGGGGTAGCGAGAACCGACGTAAGATCCACCATAGCTTCCTGCAATTTTCGGGTTGGCATACGCGTCACCAGATCCGCATACAGAGCGTCTATAGGTAAAGGGTATATTCGTTGACCATGAGATGTAGCAAGGCCGGAGTCGTCAATCGTCCCCATGTTTTTCAATATGGTCATCGCCTGCTCAAATGACTTGTCAGGCAGTGGTTCCAAGAAATTTATATCCGCCAATGATTGACCACAACAGGCCGATGCCAGCATTGCTTCAGTCAATGTTTCACGATGAAGCTCTGGCGGTGTCACATCCGCTAAAGCGGCATGCTCACCATATAAACGAATACACACGCCATCCATAACTCGACCTGCGCGGCCACTGCGCTGCCTAGCGCTGGCTTTAGAAATATGCTTCAAGCTCAGCGTGGTCTTACCGTTTCTCTGTTCCGTACGGCGCTCTAAGCCGGAATCAATCACCGCCACGACATTAGGTATCGTCAGTGAGGTTTCCGCCACGTTAGTCGCAAGCACGACTTTCTTTAGGCTTTGTTGGTTTAAGGCAATTTCTCTTTGCTGTTCAGTAACTGAGGCATGCAGTGGAACCACAATCACATCATTTATGTGTGACAGCGCACCTTGACACTGAGCTATCTCTTTTCGTCCGGGCAAAAAAACCAGAATATCGCCATCAACATCGAGTAGAGCCTCTACCTCAGTTTTGACTTTTTGTTCCAAGTTTCGGCCATCGGGCAACTGACGAGAGTCACCCGCTCTATGGGCAACTGCAACTTCAAAATTACGTCCTTTGGCCTGCAATCTTTCAGCACCCACATAGCGGGCAAGTTTCTCACCTTCGATTGTCGCTGAAGTAATAACCAAACGGTGCTGGTCGAGTTTTCTTAGCAGAGCAACCAGCAAATCGGTATCCCAACGACGCTCATGAAACTCATCAATAATAATCGTTTGATAGCCACTCAACCGATTTTCTGAATACCAACGCAGTGCAACTCCGGGGGTGACAAAGACGATTTGTGTCTCTTCATCACATCGGTTTTCAAGTTTGATTGAGTAACCAACTGATCGACCAAGTGGCTCCTTTTTTTGTTCCGCAAGAAACTGCGCTAGCGAGGTACAAGCGATACGTCTCGGTTCAATCACCAGCACTCTCCCCTTCTCTGCTGACCAAAGCGGTAATCGGGTTGATTTGCCCGAGCCAGTTTCGGCTTCTACTATCATATGGTGAGTAGAAAGCAGGTTCAGAAAGTCGGGTTTGAGAATATCTATAGGTAGGCTGGACATCGTTAGCATCGAGATCGTGGAAAAGGCGGAAAGTATATAACTAATCTGTGCCAGAATGCATGAATATTCGGTTTACAATATGGTCACTAATCCCTATCATTTTCTGGTTCCCGTTCCTTAAGACCCTACGACAAGGCAAGTGATGAATAACGATAAACGCCCTTTATATATCCCTTTCGCTGGTCCAGCGCTTCTTAGTACGCCTCTTCTCAATAAAGGCAGCGCATTCTCAGCAGAAGAAAGAGCTTCTTTCAATCTCGAAGGTTTGTTACCAGAAACAACTGAAACCATTCAGGAACAAGTGGAACGTGCTTACCAACAGTATCGCAACTTTGAAAGCGATATGGATAAACACATCTACCTACGTAACATTCAGGATACCAACGAAACTTTATTCTACCGCTTAGTGCAGAACCACGTTTCAGAAATGATGCCGATCATCTATACACCAACGGTAGGTGCGGCCTGTGAGAACTTTTCAAATATCTATCGTCGTGGTCGTGGTCTATTCGTCTCTTATGCAAACCGTGACCGCATTGATGATCTTCTTAACAACGCCTCAAACCATAACGTAAAAGTGATTGTTGTTACCGATGGTGAGCGTATTCTTGGCTTAGGTGATCAGGGCATCGGTGGTATGGGTATCCCTATCGGTAAACTTGCACTGTACACCGCCTGTGGTGGTATCAGCCCAGCTTACACACTACCTATTGTACTGGATGTTGGTACGAATAACCCTCAGCGTCTTGCTGACCCAATGTATATGGGCTGGCGTCATCCACGTATCACTGGCTCTGAATACGATGCATTCGTCGAAGAGTTTATTCAAGCGGTGCAGCGTCGCTGGCCAGATGCGTTGATTCAATTTGAAGATTTCGCACAGAAAAATGCAATGCCTTTGCTTGAACGTTACAAAGATCGCATCTGTTGTTTCAATGATGATATTCAAGGTACGGCTGCTGTCACTGTTGGCTCTCTACTGGCAGCTTGTCAGGCAGCGGGCACGCAGCTTTCTGAACAGCGCGTGACGTTCCTTGGTGCAGGCTCTGCGGGCTGTGGTATTGCAGAAGCTATCATCGCTCAAATGGTATCGGAAGGGATTTCTGACGAGCAAGCGCGTTCACAAGTTTACATGGTGGATCGTTGGGGCCTACTACAGGAAGGCATGCCAAACCTACTTGATTTCCAACAGCGTCTGGTACAAAAGCACAGTAACACCGGCGACTGGGAAGCGGAAGGCAATGGCTACTCACTACTCGACGTTATGCGCAATGCCAAGCCTACCGTTCTGATTGGAGTTTCTGGTGCTCCAGGTTTGTTCAGCGAAGAAGTGATCAAAGAGATGCACAAACACTGTTCTCGCCCAATTGTATTCCCTCTGTCAAACCCAACCAGTCGAGTTGAAGCAACGCCTCATGACATTATTCGCTGGACTAACGGTGAGGCTCTCGTTGCCACTGGCAGCCCATTTGACCCAGTCGTACACGATGGTAAAACTTACCCAATTGCACAATGTAATAACAGCTACATCTTCCCGGGTATCGGCTTAGGCGTACTTGCTGTACAAGCAAAGCGTGTTACTGACGAAATGCTCATGGAATCCAGCCGTGCTCTCGCTACGTGTTCTCCGCTGGCGATTAATGGTCAAGGTGCGCTGCTGCCTCCTCTCGAAGCTATCCACTCAGTGTCGAAGAAGATTGCTTTCGCAGTAGCAAAGAAAGCGATTGCACAGGGCGTAGCGCTTGAAATTACTGACGAGGCACTAGAAGAAGCGATTGAAAATCACTTCTGGCAACCGGTTTACCGTCGTTACAAGCGTACTTCATTCTAATTACTATATTGACTCAGCCCCTACTAATAGGGGCTTTTTTGTTTATGATGATTTTTGAATTCCTTTCCCCAGCGGGAAAATATCTCTTACCTTATCTAACTGAAATTTCAACAGCGCTGATCGCTTGTTTTCTTGTGATGGCTGGTGGCGAAGTCAACACTTTGCTCAGAAGAACGCTGCGAAACCACAACTTTGTACTCAGAACCGTCGTATTTGTCTTGATTAACGCCTTTGGTTACGGCTTAATCATTGTTAAAGCCACCCCTTACCTCGCTCGGACATTACGTGATATGGACGCTGGCATCATGTTTTCTATTGTTATTGTCAGCTTTATATTAATTGGTTCATGGGCACAACGGAATCGACAAATTTAGTGCGAAGACTCTTTCACAGACCAAAACCCTCTGATCATTATTTAGCCTACGCGCTAAAGGGGCTTCGCTGTATCCCTCTCTTGCTGATCTGCGCGGCTATCTCTCTCTTTTTGATAGACCGCTGGGTCTCCTATCAGACCAAAGATCAGCTCTATACTAGTTCAGAGCAAGTCGGTAATTTTGATGTCGCCGTCGTCTTGGGGACCAGTAAGTATCTTGGAAAAATCCTTAACGATTACTATACCAATCGCATTAGTGCAGCGATCGAGCTATACCAAAGTGAGAAAGTCGATAACTTCCTGTTAAGCGGCGACAATGCCCACCGGTCTTATAATGAACCTTGGACAATGAAGCGTGATTTGCTCAAAGCGGAAGTGCCTGAGAATCATATATACCTTGATTACGCAGGCTTTCGTACTCTTGACTCTGTGGTTCGAGCAAAGGAAATTTTTGATACCGATAATTTTTTGATCATCACTCAGAAGTTTCATTGCGAGCGAGCGCTATTTATTGCCAACTTCCATAATATCAATGCCAAATGTTTTGCGGTTCCCGGCCCTTCGGCACATTCTGGTTATCAGATCCGATTACGAGAAGTGTTTGCCAGAGCCAAAGCCGTATTGGATCTTTACATCACACGAGCCAAGCCCAAATTCTTGGGGCCAAAAGAACCGATTCATCCCAGCGAAGCAGAGCCACTAAATATTGAAGACAGCGTAGTTGAAGGCACCGAATAGCCTATCGAAACGGGCTGACTTCACCCCCAACTATATCGTTTATCTTCATAAAGCCACATCAGCCAAGTAGCAATATGGTCGATAACGATTCTCTGCTACACTAACCGCTGAGTTAAACAGCTCAAATACAACATTTACCCATATAAGAGCTGTCAATATAAAATGAGTAATGTCATGTCTTTAATCGCAAAAGGTACGCTAAGTAAGATGCGTGCTTCTTTAGATGGTGAAGTACACTATCATCTTCCAGTCGGTGATGAACTCGTCGACCTTCAGCCTTTCATAGGCCAGAAAATAACTCTAAACCATACCGGTAACATCTTTTGTTGCTCTTGTGGTAAGAAAACCAAAAAAAGCTACTCACAGGGCCACTGTTTCGTGTGCATGAAAAAGCTCGCGAGCTGCGATATGTGCATTATGAAACCGGAAACGTGTCACTATGATCAAGGCACATGTCGCGAGCCGCAATGGGGCGAAGATAACTGCATGGTTGACCATTTCGTCTATCTTTCGAATACATCAAGCCTCAAAGTCGGAATTACTCGCCATACACAGATCCCGACACGTTGGATTGATCAAGGTGCCACCCAAGGCCTTCCAATATTCAAAGTGAAAACTCGCCATATCTCAGGCCTGATTGAAATTGAGTTGGCAAAACACATTGCAGATAAAACCAACTGGCGAACTTTGCTCAAAGAAAATGGCGAGCCAATGCCACTTGAAGAGAAGTTTGCAGAGCTATTGCCGTTGGTTGAGGACAAAATCGCTGAGATAAAACATCAGTTCGGTGATGATGCGATTGAGATACTCAACGCTGATATCACGTCCATCAGCTACCCTGTTTTGCAGCACCCGACAAAAATCACATCGCATAACTTTGATAAGAACCCTGAAGTGGCAGGCACTTTACAGGGTATTAAAGGTCAATATATGATTTTTGATACTGGTGTGATTAATATCCGCAAGTTCACGTCTTACGAAGTTGAAGTCAGCGTATAACACCTGGCCCATTAACTCCTATTAAAAAAGCCCTTTCATTAAAAATGAAAGGGCTTTTTGTAACAAGGCGACTTATTGGTCTAGCGGGCTAAGTATGTATTTGTAATGCTCTGCACCTTGACCAAATGACTCTATAGCACGAACTCGCACGTCATCTAACGTAATCGCTTTTGCTACCTCTCTTGATTGAGTGAAGGCTTCTTCACCAAAATCATTCACCAAAGTTAAAGCACGGAACCAAGCAACGTCTGAGGGGTAGTTAATCGTGTCTTCAAGGTACACATCCAACTGCTCCTTCGCAATCGCTAGCTCCTCTTGGGTCACAGAAGTGATCAGATTCTGAATGACCTTATCAATGGCTTGTTCTACCTTAGGTAGATCTTCTGCTGCAACTTGAGCTTCAATAGTCCAATCCGTTGCCGGCTCATTATTGTCAGTAGAAAAGTAACTGTCGGGGGCATAATCTAAGCTCAGCTCTTCACGTACGTAAGCATCTAGACGTCTGGCTAAAATACGCTGAACAACCTTATCTACCAACGTAAGTTTTGCATCTTGAGCCCTTGCGGATTGATTAATAGAGCGCAGTCTGTAACGGCTATTCTGCTCATTATTGATCGCTAGGTTAATTTTGCTATCGGGACGAGCATTATAACGCACTTGATAAGGCGGCATCTTCGCAGCTTCCAGAGGAATTGTCGAAATATAGTTCTTCACACCATAAGCAATCTGCGATGATTCAACCCCAGCCACAATCACCAGCTTACTATTGCGAGCCTTTCTAAATAGCTCGTCATAAGCTTGTTGCACTTGATCGACCGTCACGCTTTCAAAATCATGGGCATAAGTAGGAAAATACACACTTTGAGCAGCAAAGGTATTCGTTTCAATCGCGTCATACCATTGACCGAGCGGAGATTTGAGATAAGACATGAGTTCATCCGCATACTCCTGCTTTAACACTTCGATCTGCTGTTCACTAAACTTAGGGTATGCCATCACGTTATAAAGAAGTTTGAGTACCTCATTAACTTGGTCTTTAGGAGCACTGATTTCAAAACCATGTTCAGTGCCATTAATGTAACTCTGAACATCAATATCATTTTTGCGGATATACGCTTTGAGCTGAGTACCATTAAACTGAGCAACACCACTCTTTATGAGGGTTGCCAAGAGTAATTGAGATGCTGGTACAAGATCTCGCTCCAGAACGGCTTTCCCACCCGAAGACATATAAACAATATGAGCAAAATCAGTGTCGTTATCGGGGTCAAATAGTACGTCAATACCATTATCCAAGAACCAGGTCACCTCTCCATTGTTTTGTTCTATGGCATCAGGTAAAGGCTTTTCTGACTCCACTTCAACCAATCCATTCATATCCGTACTTATGTGATTACTGGCCACACCAGGCATTCCATACATGCTTTTCCACTCAGGCAGACTTTGCTTCACTTGCTCAATCGATTCCACGGGGTCAGTACCGACGAACATATCATATGAAGAAGATAGCATATTTCGTACATGTTGATTGATGTAGTCAATATCCGCTAAACGCAGCAGTTGATCGAGACTGCGCTTGTAATCGGCTAATGACTGAGAAGGTTCTCCCTCCGCCAATTGGGTTGTTCTGTCTTCAGCGAAGTCTTCGCTTCCACGCCGAAACCACTCATCGTCCGCGTGTTCACGACTACTTTTATATTCAGCCATAACTACCTTCAATTCTTCTTGACTAACACCATGATCCCTGAGCGACGCCAAAGTTTCAAAAAACAAAGGCTGAACGGCATTTCGATCTTGAGGGGAGAATGAGATAGACGCATCGTATACGCGCTCTTGCACACTCGTATAAATACTAGAATCCCAGCCGCGTAAAGGTAAAGCATGTTCGGTGTATACTGCATCTAATCGATGTGATATCAAGCGAGCAACAATTTTGTCTTTCCAATACTCGATAAGATCATTTCTTGTGAGAAGCAAATTTTCCCCCAGATAGAAAGTCATCCCTACCACCGATGGCTCATCAATACTAACTTGAGTAACAAAGTCACCTCTGTTGATCGCAGCTTTTGCTCGTACAGGTGGTGGTAAGTCATTCGTTGGCTGCCAGTCTGCAAACATTTTTTGGATTAACCCTTTCGCATCTTCACGCTTAATATCTCCGACAATGATTAATTCACTGGATTGTGGCTGATACCAAGTGTCATAAAACGCTTTCAGTGATTGAGAAGTTGCGCTTTGGATAGTCTCTGGTGTACCAATCGCGTCCTTTCCCTCATAAGGTGTCCCTTTCACGCTATTTTCATACGCCTTGTCGTTGAAAGACAAATGCTCAGGCCCCCCTCGGCGATATTCTGCCAGAACGACTCCTTTCTCGCGCTCAACCTCCTCAGGGGCGAATGTCACACGATTTGCAACGTCTCTTAGCCAAAGTATTGCTTTGTCGAGTTCATCTTGGTTCGGTAAACTTAGTGTGTAGACTGTTTCCTCGTACGAAGTATAAGCGTTAACATCGTGACCGCTTGCTCCCGTCTTCTCCATCAGTTCAATGACTTCATTTGGCGTAAAATTTTCACTACCATTAAATGCCATATGCTCGACAAAGTGTGCATACCCGAGTTGGTCAGGTGTTTCTTCCAATGAGCCAACATGGACAAATAACCGAAGAGATATTGCTTCTGTATCAATTGGGTAAATATGGTATCTGAACCCGTTATCTAACTGACCTGACGTCCAGTTAGTATCTTGCTGAATAGGTATATTCGTACTTTGCTGAGCACAACCGGCTAACAGCAAGACAAACATAATTAAGACTTTCTTCATAATCGATATGCTTCTGTTTTATATTCAGCCGAAATATAACTGTTAACATATCAATGTCGATAGTCTATTCAATAAGAATTAGTCCTTCACGATCAAAAAAGACCCTCAGTGAGGGCCTTATTTATAGCTTAAAAGCAGAAAAAGTCTTTCGCTATTCATTGTCCTAAGATAAGTTTCAGCTCATCAAACAATTCATCGACTTCTTCTAATGTGTTGTAGTGCATGAAACCAATTCGAACCACACCACCTGATTTTTCAAGATCGAGCTGACGGGCCAAGCCAAGCGCATAAAAATGTCCGTTCCAAACACAGATATTACGCTGACCCAGCTTCTGAGCAATCTCCTCAGGGGAATGGTCATCAAAGGTCAGTGCGAAAGTTGGCGTTCTCAACTCACTGTTGGCTTCATTGCGTCCCCACAACCTCACTCCTTTTAGCTCTGCTAAACGTGTAAGGAAACGTTCACTGATCGCGGACTCGTGTTGATTAAACTGTTGGAAAGAGTCGACCAAACGGCGGCGAAGATCATCACCATCCTTACCCCATTGAGCCAGATACTTGACAGCGGCAATGACCCCCGCAAGACCTTCAAAGTTCTGAGTGCCCGTCTCAAATCGACCCGGACCTGTATTGGTGGCAGGCTCGACTTTGTATGGCTGTAAAGACTGTAACCACTTAGGCGCGATATATGCAATCCCAACATGGGGGCCAAAGAATTTATACGCAGAGCAAGCCAAGAAATCACAACCTAGCTGTTGTACGTCAACCAAGTGGTGCGGAGCGTAATGTACAGCATCGACATATACCATAGCTCCCACACTGTGTGCGGCTTCAACTACACGTTTCACGTCCACAATTGAGCCTGTGGTATTAGATGCGTAAGTCAGCGCGACAAGTTTAGTCTTAGGAGTGATCAGCGATAGCAAATGCTCTAAGTCTAGTGAACAGTCTTGCTCATTCACTCGAGCCTGATAGACTTTCACTTGCTTATCATCCGCCGCTTGCTGCCAACTCGACACGTTGGAGTAGTGATCGAGAGAGGTAACGATAACTTCATCTCCTGCTCGCCAACCGCGACTAATTGCCCGGCTAAGCTGGAACGTCAAAGAGGTCATGTTGGCACCAAAGACGATGTTATCGCTCGATTCTGCATTGAGTAACGCTTGTGCAGATTCTCTCGCTTGTTTCATCAAGTCAGTGGTATGGGCACTGGAAAAATAGTGACCACCAAGATTCGAATTAAAAAAGCCCAGATACGCGGTCATCGCCTCTAGCACACTGTTTGGCACCTGTGATCCACCCGGGCCATCAAGAAACATCACCGGCAGGTCATTGTGACTTTGCTGTAAGGCACGAAACTGCGCGCGTACCAAGTTAGGAGTGAAGTTCATTCACGGCTTCCTTTGCGGTTAGTACAAATACGTCCATATACCCTTCTTCACCCTCAATCACAGAGCGAATTGGCGTTGCGTTATGCCACAATTTATTGTCGGCCAACATGGCAACTTCACCGTTTTGAAGCACTTTGCGGAAAAAAGGTGCTTCGTTGAAACTGCTGTATAGCATCACATCGCCACCTTCGATGTTATGGCGACCCATTCCGACAAGTGCAATATGGTCAAAGCCATCTTGATGCACGCCTTCAGGAGCTACCTGCGTCTCATCAAAAATGGCAGAGATGCGCATTTGGTGAATTTCAATTTCCTGACCATCTATCAACTTATTAGCATCGACAAACAGCTGACAGATCTCGCGCATCCCTTCACTTTGAAGGGTCGTCGCTTCAATAGGCTCAAATTGACGCACGACATTGCCTTGAAACCGGTTGATATCATCGGTTTGCATGAACTCATTTTTCTGAAGATCAATAACCTGACCATCTTTAAACTGGATGACTGAGTAACGACGCAAACGGTATTGACCGTCTGCATGCTCGGTATTAGGTAGCTTGGTAAAAGACGGCGCCAACTGTGCAAAAGCAGAGTCACTTAACTGAGTGAGCTGCAAAGTTGTTTCGCGGTTATGTAACATCATCATCTCCTTAATGAGTGTTCATATGGGAATCTTTGGTTAACATCTTGTTCACAACCATTATTTGCGCATTTATATTGCAAGATCAACAAATATCAGCAGTTAAAACCAACAAAAACTATAATTTGGAATGTAACACCAACAAAAAAATTAATTACAGTTAAATGAACCATTTTGAGAGTTTAACGAGTCAAAAATTCAGATGACTTATCTATTAACAGCGATATAAATCTTTCAGCTCAATTAGTTAAGGGGCTCTTTTGTCGTTGCAAGCGTCATCGTTTGCGTTCTAATCTATAACCATTTATTACATTTCGACGACTTGCTAACGCTTTCAATACCCCAAACTATTCCATACAATCGAATGAAATTGATAAGCGTCACCGCTAATGGAGCACAAATGAGCGACGTAAAACACAGTAAGTTACTTATCCTTGGTTCTGGTCCTGCGGGCTACACTGCTGCAGTATACGCTGCGCGCGCAAATCTAAACCCAGTATTGGTGACTGGTATGCAACAAGGTGGTCAGTTAACGACAACAACCGAAGTTGAAAACTGGCCGGGTGATCCTGAAGGCTTGACTGGGCCAGCTCTCATGGAACGTATGAAAGAACATGCCGAGCGTTTTGAAACCGAGATCGTTTTTGATCATATCAACCAAGTCGACTTCAGCCAGCGCCCTTTTCGTCTGAAAGGCGACAGTGGTGAATATACATGTGATGCTTTGATTATCTCGACTGGTGCCTCAGCGAAGTACCTTGGCCTTGAATCCGAGGAAGCGTTCAAAGGGCGTGGCGTATCAGCATGTGCAACCTGTGATGGTTTCTTCTACCGTAATCAAAAAGTCGCGGTGGTTGGCGGCGGCAACACGGCTGTTGAAGAAGCGCTTTACCTCTCTAACATTGCTTCAGAAGTACATCTGATTCACCGTCGTGACAGCTTCCGTGCTGAAAAGATTTTGGTTAAACGCTTGATGGACAAAGTCGAAAGCGGCAACATCATTCTCCATACGGATCGCACTTTGGAAGAAATCACTGGCGACGACATGGGTGTGACGGGCGTTCGCATTAAAGACACCAAGTCAGACTCTATCGAAGAATTGGAAGTGATGGGTGCTTTCATCGCAATTGGCCATCAACCCAATACAGGCATTTTTGAAGGTCAGTTAGAGATGAAAGATGGCTATATTCTTGTCCAATCTGGCCTTGACGGTAATGCGACACAAACCAGCGTCCCAGGCGTCTTTGCTGCGGGTGATGTCATGGATCACAACTATCGCCAAGCAATCACTTCAGCCGGAACCGGTTGTATGGCAGCCCTTGATGCTGAACGTTTTCTGGATGCTCTAGCAGACCGTAAATAATATTTTTCATTTTTGACTCAAATCCTTAAAGCCTCGCGGTATTCCCACGAGGCTTTCTTTTGTATAATCGCGAACCTCAACTCGCATAATAATTATCATTAAGCCTTCACGATGGACAAAAAGAAACAGCGCAGCTTGAATAAATGGCTCAAGCAGCAAAGTAAGTTAGCAAAACGCTGGCTGATGATTGCTGTTGGCCTCGGCGTACTTTCAAGCGTATTTTTGTTAGCTCAAGCAGCCTTGCTCGCCACCATTCTGCATCAATTGATCATAGAACAGGTCGACAAATATCAACTTGTGCCTTATTTCATTGGCTTAGCCGCCGTCATTGGTGTTCGAGCGCTGTGTTCATGGGGCCGAGAGATCGCAGGTTATCGTTGCGGCGCGCAAATTCGTGTTTATATACGTCAGCTTATTCTCGACAAGCTAAGAGAGTTAGGCCCAGCTTATATCAAAGGTAAACCTGCTGGTTCGTGGGCAACATTGTTGCTTGAACAAGTAGAAGATATGCATGATTTCTTTGCGCGTTATCTGCCTCAAATGTCTCTCTCTGTGCTTGTTCCCTTCGTGATACTTATTGTCGTCTTCCCAGTGAACTGGGCAGCCGGTCTTATCTTCTTGCTCACCGCACCATTAGTGCCAATGTTTATGGCCCTAGTCGGTATGAAAGCCGCCGACGCCAACCGCAAGAACTTCAAAGCATTACAGCGTTTATCTGGTCACTTTTATGACCGCTTACAGTCGATGACGACGATCCGTCTTTTTGACCGAACCAAAGCAGAAACGGAAGTCATGCGTGGGGCTTCTGAAGTATTCCGAACTCGCACAATGGATGTCCTGAAAATTGCATTTCTGTCTTCCGCCGTTCTGGAATTTTTTACCTCTATTTCCATTGCACTGACCGCCGTTTACTTCGGTTTCGCCTTTATCGGTGAACTTAACTTTGGCGACTATGGTGCAGGGGTAACCTTGATGGCCGGCCTGTTTATTCTGGTGCTGGCTCCTGAGTTTTATCAACCACTGCGTGATTTAGGTACTTTCTATCACGCTAAGCAACAAGCGGTTGGAGCTGCTGAAAGCATTGTTGAGTTCCTTGATACTGATGTCAGTGCCGTTCGTTCAGGTGACAAAACGCTCAGCGCGAATGACGCTATTTCCATCCAAGCAAAAGATTTAGAGGTGTTCTCACCAGAAGGCATTAAATTGCTTGGTCCTGTGAGTTTTGAACTCTCGACGGCTCAAACGACAGCTTTAGTTGGCCCAAGTGGCGCCGGCAAAACCAGCTTAATCAATGCGATACTCGGATTTCTCCCATATCAGGGATCACTCATCATCAATGGCATTGAAAGAACAGAGCTGAATCTCGAAAACTGGCGAGAAAAAATCAGCTGGGTTGGCCAAAACCCGTTGCTATTGCATGGCTCTATCCGTGACAACATCACGTTGGGCAAGGACAACGTATCGGATGACGCTATTCAAACTGCATTACAAGAGTCTTTCTCCGCAGAATTTGTTGAGCAACACGGCCTCGATTACGCCGTATCCGACCGCTCTGGCGGCCTTTCCGTTGGGCAAGCTCAACGATTAGCACTCGCAAGAGCGATGGTACAGGACGGAAAATTCTGGCTTCTGGATGAACCAACCGCTAGCTTGGATGCGCGTAGTGAGCGCTTAGTCATGCAGGGTTTAGCTGGTCAGATCGAAGGTAAAACAACGCTGATGGTCACCCACCAGCTCAGCCCTTTACAGAACGTTGAACAGATTCTGGTCATGGAAAACGGTGCGATTATTCAAAGTGGTCACTACAACGAACTCTCTAGCCAAGAGGGGTTATTCCAAAATATGCTTCAGGCTAATAATACTCTGAACCAAGCCAATAAGGGGAATCTCGATGCGTGATTTAGTTCCCTATCTAAAACTTTATAAAAAGCACTGGTTCGGCCTATCTCTGGGAATGCTGTTGGCCTTCCTGACACTATTTGCCTCTATTGGCTTACTGACTTTGTCCGGTTGGTTCTTATCTGCAGCTGCAGTGGCCGGGTTAACTATCGCCCGAGAAACCTTCAACTACATGCTGCCAGGGGCTTTTGTCCGCGGCTTTGCCATGGGACGTACCGCTGGTCGATGGGGTGAGCGCGTTGTTAGCCATAACGCTACCTTCAAGCTACTGACCGATCTGCGTATTTTCTTCTTTTCCAAACTCGCACCATTAATTCCGGGGCGAGTATCAAACCTACGTGATGCCGACTTACTCAACCGCCTAGTTGCCGACATTGACGCGATGGACCACGTCTATCTGCGCCTTGTCAGCCCTATGGTCGTAGGCACACTTGGCATCCTAGGTTTAACTGCTCTGATTTGCTGGTTTGACATGGAGCTCGGCTTAACGCTTGGCGCCATTCTTATGGCTTTACTGCTCATCTGGCCGGTACTGTTCTACAAATTAGGTAAAACCAATGGCGCAGAGCTGACACAGAACAAATCCGACCTGCGTATCGCAACATTGGATTGGTTACAAGGCTATAGCGAGCTCACTCTGTTTGGAGCGGAAGAACGTTACCGTAATGCGATTTTAAATGTGCAAGAACGCTTACTGAAGAATCAGTATTTTAATGCTCACTTTGCAGGTTTAGCACAAGCATTGCTGATGCTGGCTAACGGTTGGACAATTGTTCTGATGCTATGGCTTGCGGCAGATGGAGTGGGCGATAATATGCCTTATCCTATGGTTGCCTTAGTGGTATTCGCTACAATGGCCAGTGTCGAGCTTCTCATGCCAATTACTGGCGCTTTTCAACATTTGGGTCAAACACTGACTTCAGCACGGCGATTAAACGACATCATCTTGTCCGAGCCTGATGTTCAGTTCCCAGACCAAAACACTCAGCACGACGACACCTATTCAATTGAGTATGAGAATGTCACTTTCCGTTATCCTGATGGCGACTCAAATGCACTTCAAGACATTAGCCTGCAAATCCCTGCCAAGCACCGCATCGCAGTGGTAGGCCAAACCGGTTCTGGTAAATCGACATTAATGCAGCTACTGAACCGCTACTGGGACACCCAGCAAGGCGACATTAAAATTGCGGGCCAATCCATTCGTCATTGGAGTGAAAGCCAGCTACGCCAAGCCATCAGCGTGGTCAGTCAGCGAGTTGATATATTAAACGGTACTTTGCGTGATAATTTATTGATGGCTTCTCCAGATGCTAACGATGAACAGTTAGCTGAAACGTTATCTAAAGTCGGCCTAAACAAGTTATTGGATGAGCAAGGTTTAGATACATGGTTAGGTGACGGTGGTCGCCAACTGTCCGGTGGGGAAAAGCGCCGTATCGGTATTGCGCGTGCTTTACTACACAATGGCCCTATCCTATTACTTGACGAGCCTACCGAAGGTTTGGATAAGCAAACAGAACGACAGATCATGAAACTGTTCGAGCAGCACTTTGAAAACAAAACGGTTGTTTTCATTACTCACCGCTTAGTGGATCTCCACAGAATGGATGCCATTTGCCTAATTGAGCAAGGCCAGATTGTCGAGCATGGTAGCCATCAAGCGCTGCTTGAAAAACAAGGGCGTTATTTCGCACTTAATCAAACACTATGATCCACAAGGGCGATAGACATCGCCCTTTTTACGCTGAATAGCGATAATTATCTTGATATCAAACGAGAGGGAAATGGGAGGATCAAGATTTCTGGTAGCGCGGTGATCGCTCTAAAAGGTACGCTATTTATCTGATTGGAGGTACAAAAAAGCAGCCGTATGGCTGCTTTTTGAAATAGATTGATTAGCGCTAACGCTGCTTATTACGAGCACCTTGCTCACCCGCACCTTTGCGCGGTTTACGGCGAGCTGGATTGTTACTACGTCCACCACCGTTGTTCATTCGTTCTTCATGACGCTTAACTGCGCGACGAATTTTCTGGCTACGAGAACGCTCACGCTTACGTGACGTATTGGCTTTGTTTTCGTCAAGCATGGTCTCTTTTTCAGGGCGCAGCTCTACCAATTCACGTAAGTAGTTCACCTCTTTGAGGTCAAGCTCCATCCATCCGCCACGAGGCAGTTTCTTATCAAGGAAGATATCACCGTAACGAACACGCTTCAGGCGGCTAACCGTACAGTCTTGAGATTCCCACAAACGACGCACTTCGCGGTTACGACCTTCGTTGATCACAACGTAGAAAGTGTGGTTCATACCATCACCACCTGCGTAAACAACATCTTCAAAGCGCGCTAAACCATCTTCCAGCTCAACACCACTGACGAGGTTACGGACTTTCTTCTCATCCACCTCACCAAATACACGCACTAGGTACTCACGCTCGACCTGACGACTTGGATGCATGAGACGGTTAGCAAGTTCACCATCGGTAGTAAATAACAGCAAGCCTGACGTATTCGCATCTAGGCGACCAACAGAGATCCAACGCGAACCACGGATTTTTGGTAGACGGTCAAATACAGTACGACGACCTTCAGGATCATGACGAGTACACAGCTCACCTTCCGGCTTGTAGTAAGCTAGCACACGGCACACAACTTCTTCCTGCGCCTTCGCAGAAACAGTGTGACCGTCAATACGTACTACGGCATTTTCGTCTTCTAGTCGTTCACCAAGCTTAGCCACAACACCATTTACACTTACACGACCCGCTTTAATTAAGGCTTCTAGCTCGCGTCGTGAGCCATGGCCTGCTCGCGCTAATACTTTCTGTAATTTTTCGTTCATTCATCTACCTTTGTGTCGTCTTCTCAGACGTCGATTCTATTTTGCGACCTAAATTCGCGGCCGCATATTATCGCAAATCCTTGGAAAAAACGCATGCTTTATTTTCGATTTTGACAGCAATAACAATAGCCAATAATAAGAGTAATCGTAAGATTTTATAACCTTTATACACCTCATTAACCTAGCTCTTTATTGACGAGAATGAACAGAGCCTATCGCCTTAGCTTTTGGTTCAATATCCCCCCAACGCTGATCTTCTAACACCTCTATCCAAGGTGTTAACTGTTCTGCAGGCTTCGGCCGACTAATAAAATAGCCCTGCGCATAATCACAGCCATTGTTTATTAACCAATCTAGAGAGGCCTGATCCTCCACACCTTCCGCGACCGTTTTCAACCCAAACCTTTTAGCCAGTTTGATTGTCGATTGTGCAATCGTCTGATCTTGCTGGTCGTCAGCGACATTTAGGATGAAGGATTTATCAATTTTGAGTTCTGTAGCAGGTAAATGTTTGAGCTGAGATAACGATGAGTAACCTGTTCCGTAGTCATCAATCGAAATTGACAGACCTCGTCGGGACATTCTGCTCAGTAGCGATAATGCGTACTCAGGATCCTCTGCAAGAGCGCTTTCGGTGATCTCTATCGTAACCTCAGCTTCACTACAACCAAACTGAGAGAGGAAACGAGCGACTTTAACATCAAAGTCTTTCTGTTTAAGGTTAACCGCCGAAACATTGATCGCGACGCCAAGCTCATACCCCGCCTCTCTCCAAGTTTGAAGCTGGCGCAATGCATTACCTATCACCCAGTCCGTTAGAGCATCGATTTGCCCTGTTGTTTCTGCAATTTCAATAAACTCATCAGGAGGAATCATGCCCAGCTCTGGATGTACCCAGCGCACAAGCGCTTCGACTTTATCGATTCGTGATGTGTGTAGATTTAATTTGGGTTGAAAGTGAAGAACCAACTGCTCATTCCGAATAGCTTCTGTCAATTCATGGATTAGACGCACTCGATTAATTGCACTCTCCGCCATGCTAGAAGCAAACTCTAAGCTGGGTTGCTTTATTTTCATTGCCTGTTGTAAAGCAATCCCTGCATTATGAAGCAGTTGTCGCGCCGTTTCACCATGTTTGGGATAACGACAATAACCAGAAACAGTGTGCACCGTCACTGAAATACGTCGCAAAGTAAACACTCCCGATAAACACTGCAAAACTACATCGACACTTTGTTCATCACTTTGAAGCTTGCTACAGGTCGTTAATAAAGCAAATTCAGATGAGTCAAGCTGGTAAAACTGAGCTTGTTCATCCAAAGTCAACAAACGACTCGCAGCCGCCACCTGCAATTCTTCCCCCGTATCCAGACCTAGGCTGTAATTAAGTTCTTCAAACTCCAGGACTCGAAATCGAATTAGCATAAAGCCATCGCATTGGTTCTGAATCAAATGGGCAATATCTTCAAATAACTTTTTCTTATTCGGCATTTGTGTCAAATCAGAGTGATAAGCACGGAAATTAAGCTCTGCTTCACGATCATTAACCGCCTGATTCATTAAATTGAACTCATGAGCCAATACACCTAACTCATCTTTGCGTTTAACCACCAACTCGTTACTTGCCTGACCCTTAGCGATTTGTTGTGCCTTTTTCACTAGCTCCTGCAAAGGTTTCGCAAGGCTTTTTGACAAGAAATACGCAGCAAGCACCGAACAGCCAAACGTACCCAATACGATCAGCACAACTTGGAACCAACGGCTTTGAAGTGTGGCGAATAGATCCGATCTGGAGAGGTAAAGTGCAGCGATCAGGTCTTTTTCTTCTTTAAAGCCAATCGCTACCTCAGTCGCTATAGTATTGGCATCCGTTTGCTGGGGCTTAGAAGAAACACCACTCTCTTTACCTTCAATACTACTAGCAAGCAGTGACCATTGACCACTTTCCTGATAGCCGATATCAACATTCATACCGGTTAACAGTGCTAACCTTTGGGCCAATATCTGATCGATAGCGAAGCCAAAACCTATCCATGCAACGGTTTCTGCCCCACTTTGTACTGGAACCAAAACTAATTGGAACACAGCGCCCTGATAATCATAAAGGATGGGGCGATCTTCATCTGGGGCAGCAGTTTCAGCCATCGTCAGCATATTGTTTTCCGTATCGGCAAGTGTCCGATTACTGCTTCTGTCATAAACCAATTTGCCAATAAAATTACCATCGGCAGTAAGACCGATCGCCAAATCAGCGGATATCCGTTGACGGTGATTGTTTAACGCCACCAAAAAGCTGCGTTCATCCTCTCTCAGCGCCTGTTTAAGGCCAAAGTCTTTTGCCACAGTTTGTGCAAATGCGGTCAGATTCCGCGTACGTTGTTCAAACTGATTTTCAAACACCACCTTTGCTGTACTTAGGTGTATTTGGGCTCGTTCAGCTCTCTCTTTTTCATTCGATTGAACGATGGAGTAAAACAGAACACACTGTACAGTGACTAATACCGTCAGGAATGAAAGCAGAATTTGTGTCTGAATACTTTTGAATTGACTCATTTGTATGACCCGTAAGATCTGTAAAAATCAATCGTCTGAGTATTTTTCTGTTTGGGTATTGGTGACATCTTTTTCGTCAGCGACAAGGTCAACTCTTTATCTTGACTAAGCTGGGCATACAGTTCCTCATTCATCTGAGGGTGCCATGCAATGACTTTCACATTTTCCAATTCATCCGGTAAGGTCATTCTTACCACTCCAGATTTACCTGTGATGGTAAAATACGGCGTGTCCACAACCTTGATATAGCCGCTCATCCAATCATGAATATTACACCCCATCGCTATGACTCCTTCACTGGGGAAGGACTTCTCTACCCCTGCTTCCGAGGAACGAATAACGAAAGAAAAATCCAGTGGACCAGTAATTGAGTATATATGGTGAGAAATGTTGTCTTTATTGGTAAACAACACTGGCTGGTTTACTTTAACTACTGAAATATAAGGCTTAAATGCACGCTTATCTTGCGAGATCTCAGTCACTAAAGTTTCTTTTACTGAGGAAGATTGCTTCGGTAAATTGGACGCCGTGACATAGACCACTGCATCTTTAACAGGTTTACCATTATTTTGGACAACACGAATTTCAACCGGAGCAGCGAAGCAGACAAGGCTGAAAAAGGAGAGAACAAAGATCAAGTGACGCATATTGCATATCTGATTAGTGAGACTTAACAATCAGCATAGCAGTCAGTGGGAAGTTTTGCGGGTAAAGAGAGCATAAGCATCAATGTCTTATGCTCTTTGGGAGCCAGCAAAATTGGCTGTTACTTGAAAGGCGCAGGATCTCCAGAGCCTAAACGAGCAATAACAGGTTCATCATCACTGAAGTCAACCACTGTTGTTGGTTGCTCACCAAGGTAACCACCGTTGAGAATACAATCGACAGCATGCTCCAGTTGGTCGCGAATCTCTTCTGGATCAGACTCTGTAATTTCGTTACCCGGAAGAATAAGAGACGTCGACATCAGTGGCTCACCGAGCGCTTCGAGAAGATCGAGTGCGATGCGGTTATCGGGGACGCGGATACCAATCGTTTTACGCTTCGAGTTCATTAAGCGACGAGGAACTTCTTTGGTGCCTTTGAAAATGAAAGTGTACGGCCCAGGCGTGTTGTTCTTTAGTAAACGAAATGCCGTATTGTCGACACGGGCATACAAAGACAATTCGGACAAATCACGACAAAGTAGCGTGAAGTTGTGCTTCTCATCCAATCGGCGAATCTTACAGATTCGTTCTAATGCTTGTTTATTTTCTAATTGGCAACCCAGTGCGTAACCTGAATCTGTTGGGTAAATAACCACGCCACCATTACGAATAATTGCTACAGCCTGATTAATCAAGCGAGCCTGCGGGTTTTCTGGGTGAACGTAAAAAAACTGGCTCATTGTCATTCCTCATCATCGAGTCTCTCGACTCTATATATCTTAACGTATTGATTTAATAGCAATCTTATAAACTAATCAGTCCAATTATTGACCATCAGCTTGCGAAGGCTCAATACCCCAATCTTTCCATACAGGTTCAACACCTGCAGGTAGCCATAGATTTCTGCCCAACTCCATCCAAGGAGATGGATAATGGAAATCGCTGCCTTGAGACGCTAATAGTTTGTATTGTATAGCATAATTAGCCAAGTTGCGTCTTTCTTGTTGACCTTGTTGTGGTTGAGCCACCTCCATCGCATCACCACCCGCTTCAACAAATGCTGTAATCAGTCGTTTTATCCACTTAGCAGTTAAGTTGTAACGTCCCGGATGGGCTAGAACGGCCTGCCCACCTGCGCTATGAATAGCCGATACCGCTTCTTCCATTGAACACCAACTGGGCGGCACATAACCAGGGTTATTGCGAGTTAGATATTTTTTAAATACCTGCTGCATGGTTTTCGCGTAACCGTTATCAACCAACCATTTAGCAAAATGAGCACGGGTGATGGGCGCATCCCCCGCAATAGCTTGAACCTCTTCCAGTACGCCCTCTCTGGTTGCCTTAGCCAAACGATGCGCCATCATTTCAGCTCGACCTTCTCGATGCTTTTTCTGCTGCTCGATGAGCTTGCCAAGTTGCTCAGATTGCGGATCTAAATTCAACCCAACGATATGGATATCCTTGTTCTGCCATACCGTTGAGATTTCGATACCGTTAATGATCTTAATTGGCAGCTGGTTTGCTTCTACGTACTGATGCGCTTGCTCTAAACCATCGACCGTATCATGATCAGTGATCGCGAGGACATCAATGTTGAAACCGAGAGCTCTGTCTATCAATTCGTTGGCAGGTAATCGTCCGTCAGAGGCGGTTGTGTGGCTGTGTAAATCAATTCTCATAAATGTGTTTTTTTAGTTGACTTTTTACCTCTGCACTAGTTAACTAGTACACAAATACGAAGTACCTGAATAAAGGCTCACTATGTTACAAGAATTTAACCAAAACCAAAAAGCGAATCTTGCATCTGACACTCTACGTGACAGTTCTGCAAACCTTGCTTGGTGGCGCACTTGGACAAGTTCTTGGTGGGCTAACGTGTACTTTTAATTGAACAGATTAATGTTACCAAGCCCGCTACTAAAGCGGGCTTTTTGTTTTGTCGGATACAAAGCACTCAACTGATCAAACATTCATCAATTACTGCAAAATCCACATTGGGTGAATGTTTTCTTTGTGCGACTATGTACGACAGGAAGTAAGAAAGAATACAAATGAAAAGGAGGTCTTGTGAACAAGGCCATTGAAATCAAAAAGCTAGGAAATCTTGAAGTCATTCAAGCGTCTGCACCTTACGCACAGGACCCAACTCGTCTGTTTCATTCCTTGTGTGAGAATAAAACTGACAGCTTATTATTAGAGTCTGCGGAAATTGACTCTAAGCAAAACCTCAAAAGCTTGCTGATCGTAGATTCTGCCGTTCGCATCGTTTGCAACGGTCACATCGTTACCATGCAAGCACTGACGAATAACGGCAAACACCTGCTTTCTCATTTGACTCACAACATTCACAACAATGTGACTCATTCTTTTGACGGCACGACGCTGATACTTAAGCTCGAAGCACCTTGCGACACATTAGATGAAGATTCTCGCTTACGCGAAGCTTCATCCTTTGACGCCCTGCGCCTAGTTCAACACAGCTTTGACCTCAGTGAACAGCAAAAGCATGCGCTTTTCCTTGGTGGCTTATTTGCTTACGATATGGTGGCTAATTTTGAACCTTTAGGTGATGCCGAAGCCACTAATAAATGTCCAGATTATGTGTTCTATGTCGCTGAAACACTGCTCATTGTTGACCACCAACGCGAGTCCTGTGACCTACAAGCTACCTTATTTGCAAACGAAGAAGAAAAAGCAACGTTAGAATCTCGTATCGAAAGCATTCAATCTCAATGCTCCAACCTTAAACATTTACCACTGGCAACGAAACTGCCCAACATCACCCCTCAACCAAGTGTGAGTGATGCCGATTTCTGTCAGATCGTTCGCGATCTAAAACAATATGTGGTTAAAGGCGATATCTTTCAGGTTGTTCCGTCACGTCGCTTTACTCTGCCTTGCCCCTCACCTCTTGCAGCATATAAAGAGCTCAAGCAAAGTAACCCAAGCCCTTATATGTTCTATATGCAAGATGAACTCTTCACACTATTCGGAGCTTCACCAGAAAGTGCTCTGAAATATGAGACTGAGACTAATCAGGTCGAGATCTACCCTATTGCTGGTACACGTCGTCGTGGCAAGCGTCCTGATGGTGCTATAGATTTTGACCTCGACAGCCGTATTGAGCTTGAGCTACGTACCGACATGAAAGAAAACGCCGAACACATGATGCTAGTCGATCTCGCGCGTAACGACGTTGCTCGTATTTCTCAGGCAGGCTCTCGTCATGTGGCCGATTTACTTAAAGTCGACCGCTACAGCCATGTTATGCATCTGGTGTCTCGTGTGGTTGGTCAACTTCGCGAAGATCTCGATGCTCTTCACGCCTACCAAGCCTGTATGAATATGGGGACGCTTACCGGGGCACCTAAAATCCGTGCGATGCAACTGATTCGCGATGTCGAAGGCGCTCGCCGTGGTAGCTATGGTGGAGCGGTAGGTTACCTAACAGGTGAAGGCACACTCGATACCTGCATCGTCATTCGCTCTGCTTACGTGGAAGATGGCATTGCACAAGTTCAGGCAGGTGCTGGGGTGGTATTTGATTCAGAGCCACAAGCCGAAGCAGATGAAACTCGTGGTAAGGCGCAAGCCGTCATCTCTGCTATTCAATCTGCACATAAGGAGTCGTAAGAGATGGCTAACATTGTATTTATTGATAACTTCGACTCATTTACCTACAACTTGGTCGATCAGTTTCGTTCACTGGGTCATAAAGTCACCATCTACCGTAACCATATCAGCGCTTCGGCAATTGAAGCAGCCGTCAACAAACTTTCTAATCCAGTCATTTTGTTGTCACCTGGGCCAGGAGCGCCTTCTGAAGCTGGGTCAATGCCGGAAGTCATTCAACGTCTCAAAGGTAAAGTGCCGATGATTGGCATCTGCCTAGGTCATCAGGCTATTGTTGAAGCTTATGGAGGCACCGTAGCCGGTGCAGGGAAAATCGTTCACGGCAAAGTGTCGATGATGGAGCATCAGCACCATGCCACCTATTCAGACTTACCTTCACCACTTGCCATTGCGCGTTACCATTCATTGGTGGCGACAGAAGTGCCACCTTCTCTTACCGTCACCGCCGAAGTTGACGGGCTGGTGATGTCGGTAGTACAAGAACAAGATAAGATTTGCGGATTCCAGTTCCATCCAGAATCGATTATGACTACCTACGGTGCAACCCTATTGGCGAACGCCATCGAATGGGCTCTTGGTCATTCAGAACAAACGTCAGCACAGCAGCAATAAGGAAGAGAAAATGGAAACGATCATTAATAAACTTTATGAGCAGCAGTCACTGACTCAAGATGAAAGCCAGCAACTCTTTGATGTTATTATTCGTGGTGAACTCGACCCTATCCTGATGGCTTCTGCGCTAACTGCCCTGAAGATCAAAGGGGAAACACCGGATGAAATCGCTGGAGCGGCTAAGGCCTTACTTGCTAACGCCAATCCCTTTCCTCGCCCTGACTATGATTTTGCCGATATCGTGGGCACAGGTGGCGATGGTCACAATACCATCAACATTTCGACCACAGCCGCCTTTGTTGCCGCTGCCTGCGGCCTAAAAGTCGCCAAACATGGAAACCGCAGTGTTTCAAGCAAATCTGGCTCTTCTGACTTGCTTGATTCATTTGGCATCAACCTAGCGATGAGTGCGGAAGACACTCGCTCTGCTGTTGATAGCCTAGGAGTGGCTTTTTTGTTTGCGCCGCAATATCACAGTGGTGTTCGCCACGCGATGCCAGTGCGTCAGACAATGAAAACGCGCACCATTTTTAACATCTTAGGCCCGCTGATTAACCCAGCGCGGCCAAACATCGAACTCATGGGTGTTTACAGTGAAGAGCTGGTTCTTCCTATTGCTGAAACCATGCTAAAGATGGGCATGAAGCGTGCTGCAGTCGTTCATGGCAGTGGTTTAGACGAAGTCGCTATCCATGGCAGCACCACTGTTGCAGAAATCAAAGATGGACAGATAACCGAATACACCCTTACTCCTGAAGACTTTGGCCTTTCGGCCCATCCTCTAGAAGCGATTAAAGGTGGAGATCCAGAAGAAAACAAAGCCATTATTACCCATATCCTCACAGGTAAAGGTACCGATGCACAACTAGGAGCCGTAGCTGTAAACGTTGCGCTTCTGATGCGTTTATTTGGTCATGAAGATCTCAAGGCCAATACTCAGCAAGCTATTGAGGCTATGAACTCTGGTAAAGCGTTTGAGCTGGTTAATCAGCTAGCAGCTCACGCCTAAGCACCTGAAGGAAGGAACAAAAGATGACTCAGACGCAAGATAAACTTTCAGAGCACGTGTCCCTAAAAGAAGCGCAAATGGCAGAAGTATTGGCAAAAATCGTTCGTGATAAGTACATCTGGGTGGAAGAACGTAAAGCCTCTCAACCTTTGGAGCAGTTTAAAGAGGCGCTAACTCCGTCTGATCGTAGCTTCTATGACGCAGTAAGCGGTAAAAAAACTGCCTTCATCACAGAATGTAAGAAGGCGTCTCCGTCTAAGGGACTGATTCGTGACGACTTTGACCTCGATTACATTGCGTCCGTGTACAATAATCACGCTGATGCGATTTCAGTGCTCACCGATGAAAAGTACTTTCAAGGAAACTTCGATTTCCTGCCACAAGTGAGAAAGCAAACATCTCAACCGATTCTGTGTAAAGACTTTATGGTCGATACTTATCAGGTTTATCTAGCTCGCCATTATTCTGCTGATGCGATTCTGCTGATGCTATCTGTACTTGATGACGCCGAGTATAAAGCACTGGAAGAAGTAGCTCACTCACTCAACATGGGCATTCTGACCGAAGTCAGTAATGAGGAAGAGTTACACCGCGCAGTAAAACTTGGCGCTAAAGTTATTGGTATTAATAACCGCAACTTACGTGACCTAACAACAGATTTGAACCGCACCAAAGAGCTGGCACCAACAATACGTGAGCTGGCACCAGAGGCAACCATCATTTCCGAATCTGGCATCTACACACACCAGCAAGTACGAGATCTTGCAGATTTTGCAGATGGTTTCCTAATCGGCAGCTCATTGATGGCAGAAGACAATCTAGAACTGGCCGTACGTAAAGTCACGCTAGGGGAAAATAAGGTTTGTGGACTGACTCACCCTGACGATGCAGCAAAAGCATACAAGGCAGGGGCAGTATTCGGTGGTTTAATCTTTGTTTCTAAGTCAAAGCGTTATGTGGATTTAGAAACCGCCCGTCTAACCATGTCTGGTGCTCCATTGAAATACGTAGGTGTCTTTCAGAACCATGATATCGAGACCATTGCCACGATCACCAAGGAGCTTGGTCTAAGTGCAATACAACTGCATGGAGATGAAGATCAGGACTATGTCGATACACTCCATACTCAGTTGGGTGAACAAGTTGAAATCTGGAAAGCCTACGGTGTAACAGACTGCTTACCAGAACTGCTAGACACTCCAGTCAGCCGCCACTTACTCGATACAAAAGTAGGCTCGCAAACAGGTGGCACTGGCTTGGTCTTCGACTGGTCATTACTCAGTGACACATCAAAAGTGATGCTCGCGGGTGGCATATCTCCTTTCAACGCTCAGAAAGCGGCCCAACAAGGCTGTCTAGGTCTGGATTTAAACTCAGGCGTTGAAGTTTCACCCGGCAAGAAAGATGCAGAGAAGCTGCAACAGGCATTTAATGCGATTCGCAGCTACTAAATAGATTTATTAAAGATCAATTACTCATAATTAAAGAAATTTTTTGGTGTGCTAGAGAGCAATGCCAAACTGAATTGAAGGAATAAAACCATGGCAAAACTTGATGCCTACTTCGGCGAATACGGTGGTCAGTATGTACCGCAAATTCTCGTTCCTGCACTGGAACAGCTAGAACAAGCGTTTATCGATGCGCAAGAAGACCCAGAGTTTCGCAGCGAGTTTATGACCCTGCTGCAAGAATACGCAGGTCGCCCAACGGCACTAACACTGACTCGCAATCTGACCAAAGGTACAAAAACCAAACTGTACCTCAAGCGCGAAGATTTATTGCACGGTGGCGCGCACAAGACTAACCAAGTGCTAGGTCAGGCACTGTTGGCTAAGCGTATGGGCAAAAACGAGATCATTGCGGAAACTGGTGCAGGTCAGCACGGCGTAGCAACTGCACTGGCTTGTGCATTGCTCGGTCTGAAATGTCGCGTGTACATGGGAGCAAAAGACGTAGAACGTCAAAGCCCGAACGTGTTCCGTATGAAACTTATGGGTGCGGAAGTCATTCCTGTTCACTCAGGCTCTGCAACTCTTAAAGATGCATGTAATGAAGCACTGCGTGACTGGTCTGCAAGCTACGAAGAAGCTCACTACTTGCTGGGTACCGCTGCTGGTCCTCATCCATTCCCGACCATAGTGCGTGATTTCCAACGCATGATTGGCGAAGAAACAAAAAACCAGATTCTGGCTCGTGAAGGGCGCCTTCCTGATGCAGTCATCGCTTGTGTGGGTGGTGGCTCAAATGCAATCGGTATGTTTGCTGACTTTATTGAAGAGGAAACGGTTCGCCTGATCGGTGTTGAACCTGCAGGTAAAGGTATCGATACCGACCAGCATGGCGCCCCTCTTAAGCACGGTAAAACCGGCATCTTCTTTGGTATGAAAGCGCCACTGATGCAAGACGTAAACGGGCAAGTTGAAGAATCTTACTCTGTTTCTGCGGGCCTTGATTTCCCTTCAGTTGGACCTCAACACGCTCACTTAAATGCAATTGGCCGCGCGGAATACGACAACGTAACCGATGATGAGGCTTTGGAAGCATTCCAAGAACTTGCCCGCAGTGAAGGTATTATTCCTGCACTAGAGTCATCTCATGCACTAGCTCATGCACTACGTATGGCTCGTGAGAACCCAGACAAAGAACAACTACTTGTGGTAAACCTATCAGGTCGTGGTGACAAAGACATCTTTACTGTTCACGCCATTCTAGAAGAAAAAGGAGTTATCTAATGAGCCGTTATGAGTCTATGTTTGAGCGCCTGAACGAGAAAAACCAAGGTGCTTTTGTTCCTTTCGTAACCGTGTGCGATCCAAACCCGGAGCAGTCCCTGAAAATTATGGAGACACTGGTTGAAGCGGGTGCCGATGCACTTGAACTGGGTATTCCGTTTTCGGATCCACTTGCGGATGGCCCTACTATTCAAGGAGCGAACATTCGCGCACTGGATTCGGGAGCAACTCCAGATATCTGCTTTGATTTGATTGGAAAAATCCGCGCCAAATACCCAGAACTCCCAATCGGCCTTCTGATGTACGCAAACCTTGTTTACGCGCGCGGTATCGATAGCTTTTACCAGCGTTGTGCGAATGCCGGTATCGACTCTGTGTTGATTGCTGACGTACCAACCAATGAAAGCCAAGAGTTTGTTGAGGCGGCTAAGAAGCACGGCATTGAGCCTATCTTCATTGCACCGCCAACGGCGTCAGAAGAGACACTAAAATCAGTTGCTGAACTAGGTGGCGGCTATACCTACCTACTCTCGCGTGCTGGTGTAACCGGTGCAGAAACAAAGGCCAACATGCCAGTAAGTGATCTTTTAGATAAACTCAATAAATACGACGCACCGCCATCGCTTCTCGGTTTTGGTATATCTCAGCCCGATCAGGTTAAACAAGCGATTGAGTCTGGTGCCGCAGGGGCAATTTCAGGCTCTGCTATCGTCAAAATCATCGAATCACACGTTGAGTCTCCGCAAGAAATGTTAAACCAACTCGCGAGTTTTGTTTCACCGATGAAAGCCGCAACACAAAAGTAGCGAACTAGCCATCTAAACACCTATGAGATCGGTTTCTTAACAACTTAAGACACCGATCTTTTTTTTAACATCTATTCTTTTTATCCACGCCTTCATTTGAATTAAAAAAACCAATGTTTAGATAACAACTCATCCCCCCAAGCGAATAGCAAACGTTTGCTATTAATCAAAAAGTTATCACCCATCAAGGAAAATGATTTTAATCGACCCAATTAACTTGGGCGCTTATTGCTAAATGTAAAAATAAAGTGTAAAAAGCGAAGCGAAATTACTGTCTAAATTATAAATTTTATTTAGATATTAATTCTGGAATTTTAAAATTTGTTAGCACAGAGGTTATGGAAGTGTTAAAAGAAAAGAATTTGCTAAGCAACATTGGCATTCAGGTTGTCATCGCTATGATTGTAGGTACTGCCGTGGGTGCCTTCATGGGAAACAGCGCTACCATCTTCGCTCCATTAGGTGCGATTTTTATCAATTTAATTAAAATGCTGGTTATCCCTTTGGTCGCCGTAGCCTTGATCTCAGGTGCAGCGGGTTTAGGTAATAGCCAATCTGCTGGTAAAGTGGGCTTGGTCACCTTAGGTTACTTTGGCTTAACGTCAGCACTCGCTGTTGCACTTGCTCTATTTATGGGTGAAGTCTTCAAACCAGGCATGGGTATCGATGTTTCAGGCATCGAGGGCATGTTCTCATCTGAATACGCTTCTAAAGGTGAACTACCTTCTTTCTGGGCAACCATCACAGGTATGATCCCAACAAACGTTTTCCAGTCACTGAATGAAGCAAACATACTGCAAATCCTAGTATTCTGTATGTTCTTTGGCATTGCGATTTCTAAGCAAGCGAAAGAACGCCGTGACCCAATCATTAACGGCGTAAATTGCATTGTTGATGCAATGGTTTGGATGATCAACAAAGTAATGATCATTGCGCCACTGGGTGTATTTGGCCTAATGGCAGAAGCGGTCGGCACTTTCGGCTTTGGCGCCTTAATGGTGGTATTCAAACTGTTCGTAGTTTATGTCGCGGCCATTCTTGTATTTGGTTTTGTGGTTTACCCGCTAATGGTTCACATCTTTACCAAAACATCTGCGAAGAAGTTCCTGACAGCGATGAAGAAGCCTCAAGCCGTTGCTCTCTCCACGGCTTCATCCATGGCAACATTACCTGTCACGATGGACACCTGTGAGCATGAGCTGGGTGTACGAAATTCAACAGCGTCTTTCGTTCTCCCGCTGGGCGCAACAATCAATATGTCAGGTAACGCGATTTACTACGGTTTAGTCGCAATCTTCTTCGCGCAACTGTTCAACATCGATCTTGGTATGGGCGCGTACATTGCCATCATTATTACCTCGACACTTGGTGCAGTAGGTCAAGCGGGGGTACCTGGCCCTTCGTTCCTAGTGGTTGCTGTTCTTCTGGCAGCAGGTATCCCTATCGAAGGTCTGCCACTCTTGTTCGCTCTTGACCGTATCTTCGACATGATCCGTACTGCATTGAACATCACAGGTGACGCCGCTTGTGCTGTGATTGTTGATTCACTGATTGAAGAAGACGTAAAAGAAGCTGATCTTCAAAAACAGCAAGCTTAAGAGCTGATTTCAGGTAACAAAAAGCCCGGCTAGTAACTAGCCGGGCTTTTTCGTGATATGTCTATTACAAGAAGTGGAATGTCGCGTTTAGCGAGAAGTTCTTCACATCGTCTTCTTTCATATTGAATACGCTGTAGCTTGCCCCTAAAGAAAGAGGCCCCATGACAAAGTACTCAGCCCCGACGCCATACATCACATCGATCTCATCTTCTTTAAAACCATCAGCTTCTAAGTCATATGAATGAAGGCCGCCTTTCGCGTATACATGCAGTGGGCCAAAATCAAGGCTTGGTTTCGCAGCAAAGTAAATTGAAGAACCAGTTAGGTTCGTTTTAATACCAGAGTAATCAACACGATCATAATCGCCCAAGTCTTGGTAACCCGCTTCAAGGCCAATGAATGGCAAAATACCTGTACCAACATGAACGTTGTATGAGGTTGTAGATTCACCACCTAAGTCTGCTTGACCTACACTTGCACTACCGTAGATCCATGAGTCCGCTGATGCTGTTGCTGATGCACCTAATAAAGCTAGTGCGAGTAGTGTCTTTTTCATATTTAACCTTCTTTCTTTTCCCTTTGCAGAGGCTGCCACGGCAATCCTCTGCCAGTATAAGTCAAAATATTGTTATGTTTAAGTTTAATGCAATTTATATACCTAGCATTGGTCAATCGCGTTCTTTACGCGTTTGTCCGATACCGGATATGGCGTGCCCAGCTGCTGAGCAAAATAGCTAACGCGCAGTTCTTCAAGCATCCAACGCACTTCTTTGACGTTATCTGGTACAGCCATTCCTTTAGGAATTTTGTTGAGCAATTCTTTGTAGTCGTTAGTAACGGCCTCAATCTTCAGCATATGCAAACGGTCCTTATTAGGATCGATTGGCAACTTCTCCATACGACGCTCAATCGCTTTCATGTAACGCAAAATATCTGGAAGGCGTCTCCAACCACATTCTGTCGCAAACCCTTTAAAGATAAGCCCCTCAATTTGCGCCTTAATATCAGATAAAGCAAAAGCCATCGAGAAGTCTATCTTGCCCTTTAACTTCTTATTAATACTGAATGCGGTTGTCAGAATTGTCTCTACTTGTTTCGCAATCTCCACCACAGTATCACCGAGTTCGGCTCGAACATGCTCTTTAAGCTGCTCAAATTCCTCAGGTTGCCAAACTATTCCGCCTTTTTCTTCGATCAGTTTATCCACACCACAAGCAATACAGTCATCAATCAGGTCAAGGACTTTCCCATAAGGGTTAAAATATAGACCGAGTTTAGACTTATTTGGCAAGTTACTGTGCAGATATTTGATCGGAGATGGTACGTTCAGCAATATCAATCGACGTTGGCCAGCCCGCATCGCAGAGGCCTGTTCTTGCTCCGTCTCGTAGAGTTTGATTTCAACACTGTCTTTGCTATCAACAATCGCTGGATAAGCTTTGACGTCATAGCCGCCGCGCTTTTGCTGATAAACTTTTGGCAACTCACCAAAACTCCAAGTATGAAGCCCTTGTTGCTCAATATCGTCATCGGCGACTTTAGAGAGTGTTTCCTGGACTTTGTCTTTTAGGCTCTCTTTTAGCTCATGCAGATCGCGATTTTCTTTGAGTTTACGGTTTCTATGGTCCACTGCGCGGAAGGTAACCTTCAAGTGATCAGGTACTTGCTCCATATTCCAATCTTCGCGTAACACTTCCACGCCAGTCATACGGCGAAGCTCTTTTTCCAGAGCGTCAAGTAAAGGGGCTTCCATTGGCGTGGCACGAGCTAAAAATGCATCGGCGTAGTTGGGGGCAGGTACGAAGTTTTTACGAATCGTCTTTGGCAGTGATTTGATCAGGCTAACGACCAATTCATGGCGCAGCCCAGGAATTTGCCAGTCAAAACCTGCTTGTTCTACTTGGTTTAAAATAGGCAGAGGTAGGTGCACCGTGACACCGTCGTTATCTTCTCCCGGTTCAAATTGGTAGCTCAACTTGAGTTTAAGGCCATTCTGATGCCAGAAGTTAGGGTAATCCAAATCCGTAACATGGCTAGCGTCACCTTTGAAAAGCATTTCTTTTTCAAAGTTCAGCAGCTCACTGTTTTCTTTAGACGCGTTCTTCCACCAAGTATCAAAATGACGCCCTGAAACAACTTCCGTCCCCACTCGTTGGTCATAAAAATCAAACAGCTCATCATCATCAACCAGAATGTCGCGGCGACGGGACTTGTGTTCCAGCTCTTCCACTTCTTGAAGCAACTTACGATTTTGCTTAAAGAAAGCGTGTTTGGTTTCCCATTCACCTTCTACCAAAGCACTGCGAATAAAGATCTCACGGCTCACTGTTGCATCGATAGGGCCATAATTCACTAGGCGTTTAGGCACGATTGGCACGCCATAAAGCATCACTTTTTCATGAGCCATGACAGCAGCACGCTTTTTCGACCAATGTGGCTCGCTGTAACTGCGTTTAATCAGGTGCTTTGCCAGCGGTTCAATCCACTCCGGTTGGATCTTGGCGATAATACGCCCCCACAACTTTGATGTTTCCACTAGCTCGGCAGACACAATCCACTTTGGCTGTTTCTTAAACAACCCAGACGCAGGGAAGATATGGAAGCGCGCATTCCGTGCCCCTTGGTACTCATTCTTCTCCTGATCTTTCATACCAATGTGAGAAAGTAAACCGACCAGTATCGCACTGTGAGTTGCTTGGTAGCTCGCTGGTTCATCATTGAGTTTGAAGTCCATCTCACGCATAGACTGGTGTATCTGGAAATAGACGTCCTGCCACTCTCGGACTCGGAGATAGTTTAGATAGTCCTGCTTGCACTGCTTGCGGAATTGGTTTCCAGACAGCGTTTTTTGCTGCTTCTGAATGTAATCCCACAAATTAACCAACGTCAGGAAATCAGACTCTTCGTGAAAGAAACGTCTGTGCTTATCGTCTGACGATTGCTGTTTATCGCTTGGTCTCTCTCTCGGATCCTGAATCGAAAGTGCAGAAGCGATAACCATGACTTCTTTCAGTGCCCCATACTTTGGCGCTTCCAAAACCATACGGGCCAAACGTGGATCGATTGGCAAACGAGCTAACTGGCGACCAATTGAAGTCAGACGCTTTTTAGGGTCTTTTGCGTTTTCATTGATGGCACCGAGCTCTTCTAATAATCGCACACCGTCTTGAACATTGCGTTTATCAGGCGCTTCAACAAACGGGAAAGCTTGAATGTCACCCAACCCCAGCGCCGTCATCTGAAGGATAACCGATGCTAGGTTAGTACGAAGAATTTCAGGATCGGTAAACTCTGGACGAGACTCAAAATCTTCCTCAGAGTACAAACGGATACAAATGCCCTCCTCAACACGACCACAACGACCTTTACGTTGGTTGGCACTCGCTTGAGATACAGGCTCAATCGGCAGGCGCTGTACTTTAGTACGATAACTGTAGCGGCTGATACGCGCCGTACCCGGATCGATAACATACTTGATCCCTGGTACTGTCAGAGAGGTTTCAGCGACGTTCGTTGCTAAGACGATGCGACGTCCAGCATGTGGCTGAAAAATCTTGTTCTGTTCACCGGCTGAAAGACGCGCGTACAATGGGACAATCTCTGTGCTCTTCAGGTTACGCTTTGCCAATGCATCAGCAGTGTCACGAATTTCTCGTTCACCGTTCATGAAGATAAGAATATCCCCTAACCCTTCATCGCAAAGCTCATCGACCGCATCAAAAATACCTTCTAGCTGGTCACGCTCGACATCATCATCACCACGTAATGGTCGGTAACGCGTTTCGACTGGGTAAGTACGGCCAGACACCTCAATAATGGGTGCATCATTAAAATGCTTAGAAAATCGCTCAGGGTCAATCGTTGCCGAAGTGATGATCACTTTAAGATCAGGACGGCGTGGCAGCAGTTCTTTCAGGTAACCAAGGATAAAATCGATATTAAGACTGCGCTCGTGCGCTTCATCGATAATAATGGTGTCGTACTGGTTCAAGAAACGGTCATGCTGGATTTCAGCCAGCAAAATCCCGTCAGTCATCAGTTTAATTTGGGTATTGTCTGAAATTTGATCGTTGAATCTGACTTTATAACCGACAAACTCACCCAATTTAGTTTCCATCTCTTCCGCGATACGATTCGCTACCGAACGCGCAGCAAGGCGTCTTGGCTGAGTATGGCCAATCAAACCATATTGGCCACGCCCAAGCTCAGCACAAATTTTGGGGAGCTGAGTGGTTTTCCCTGAACCCGTTTCACCGGCGACAATAACCACTTGGTTTTCTTCAATCGCCTTTGCAATATCATCTTTTTTCTGACTTACTGGCAGAATTTCCGGGTATTCGATGGTGGGTTTGTAACTGGCTCTTTGCTCGACATCCATCATGGATTTAGCAATATCTAAGGCTATTTCATCGAAAACGGCATGACGAGACGCTTCTTTCTTTATTTTACTGGCGCCTGAAATGCGCTTACTCAGACGAAACCTATCTTTGAGCATGCACTGATTCAATGCCTTACGCAGAGAAGTAGCCGTGTTGGCCTGCACTTTCTCTTCAGAGGCGGTATTTTTTTCTGGCTGTGACGAAGTCAAAGCGTTACCTATTCTTTTCACTACATAAAACTGCGACAAATTGTACCACAGTCACCGTGACAAATGTCTCAGTCCATACAACAAAAAAGCCGTTAGTGACGTTCTCACTAACGGCTTTTCATCATCGGCTCAATCAAAAGTCGAACTGCACATAGATGGTATTGTAGTTACTGCCACCTTTAATCCGACCATATTGGGACGCTTGTTCAAATATCGCGCTGCGATGATGCAGTGAATAACCCACCCACATGTTGTCTAAGTCACGCTTGTTGAATAAATCGCCAATGTTGACGTCAAACGAAAAATCGAGATAGTTAAGGAAATTACTCGCGTTGTAACCCTTAGAGTCCATCTCCGTTTGTTCGATATACGTGATGCTGTCAATGAATGACATCCCTTCAGCCACACCAAATCGCCACTGAGTCGGCCAATTAAACGTGTAGTAGGCTTTAATCGCAGCAACGTATTCGGTGCTGGCAGATTGCACATCTGAAGACCAGTGATGAACAATGCCCGGTGTAAAGTAAATATCCAGCGGCACACCAAACAATTCGTCCGTTAAAGGATGACCATAGAAAAGCGACGTCATTTGGTTATTGTATGGGTCTTTTTCTGTATTGAGCTTCATGATGTCGCCGATATTGGATGGCGTTGCCCAACCATGCGCAATCCGAACGTAACGTTTATTCTTGAGTTCAGGCTTAGGCGCTTTCGATTTATCATTAAAAAAACCAAAGCCAACAAAAAACTCGCCTTGATACCTATCTTCAACGGTATTGGAATGATAGGCGTTATTATCCAGTCGGGTCACGCTGGTAGAACCCAACAGATACAAGTTGGAATAAACGTGATAACGCGCGTCTATTCCTATGTTGAGATCAAGGCCACCACCAATATTTTCTTTGGTGATATCGGAAAAAGAGTAATACTGACTATTGAAATCCGCATCCTTATAACGAAGACGGGCATGTGGCCTAAGTTCCCAGTCCCCATAATCAAACTCACCACTCACGCTTAGGTTACTATGGAAACGAAACTCGTCATCTGTCATCAATTCAGCATCTAGGTACCAATCATCATCAAGGAAATAGCGTAGTTGACCACCAAAGTCGACCGCATCTCCACCATTAGCATTTTGTTCAGAAGAGGGGATGTCTACAAACCTAAGCCGCATTAATGCACTCAACTGGAAGGCCTCATCCTCTGGCTTAAAAAGATAAGCCCCGCCCTGCAAACCTTCGACAAACACGTGCTCGTTCTCAAAATACATCATCGGTACAAACGTACCAACCGTCTGGTCATTGTTACCCGTGTAAAAAGGGATGGAAGCCATACGATAGACAGCAGCAATACCCCAATCTTGTTCACTGATGCCTTTCTCTTCCTCGGCGACAGCAGAAAAACTGACGGCGTTTACTACTAGCATCGTCAGTGTCGATAGTTTCTTTACGCTAATCATTTTTTATCCAAAACTGACCGAACGACTCAAATTCTCATCAATCGATAAAGTTAATACTTATCTTTAAGCACGATTCGCCGTTAATATAAGAGTACATGTTCGCCTAAATTCTAAAATTGTGAAAGCATCAGATTTAAAGAAAGTTCTCGACTCATTACCTGAAAACCAAGATCCGCACATAGTGACTGGAGAAGAATGGCTTCCTGAAAGGTTGGTTAATACTCACCTCGACAATGACATGCTATTTTTAGAATTTGATAACGCACCCGAAGAAACCCAAGGAGAGGAAGAAGGTCGTGGATTTGTCGAGCACGAAGTTGACATGATTCGTCAGCGATTTACACAAATTCTTGACGAAAGCTCCGATACAAAAACCAAAGCAGATGCTATGCTGGCGCTCTTTCTCATGGGTCACGAAATGTCGAGTTCTGAGATCATCGAAATATTGGAAGACCCTGAAGTACCTAAAGATCCGACAGAGAACCAATGAAACCAACACCTGAATTGCCCTTTCTCTTAGCTGGCCCCAATTTAAGAAAATCTACCGCTGATGAGCTTGTCTTCTGGTTAGCAACCAGCCGTCCCTTAGAGGGAAAGTTCATACTTTCTCAAGCGTCCGATCACAACGTAGTCTTTCAAGACAATCTTTCTGATTGCCAGCAAATTCAGGTGGGCGCACACTGCTTCGTGACCTTAGCGCATTTTAAAAGTGACTTTCCGACTGATGTGGCGCTTAGTTATGAATTCGAGACTCATCTCGGTCCACTAAGCACGCTTTACCCGCATTTACTGCATACTGACAAAGAACAGTTGACGTTTAAAATCTCGACTAAAGCGAATTATGTCCTGCATGGTTCCTGCCGCAATCCGCATTATCCTAGTAAAGATGCGCTCGCCACTATGGATAATAAGGTCGCCACTCAATCTCTGAATGAGAGACCAGACATGCTGATCTTGAGCGGCGATCAAATCTATGCTGATCATGTTGCGGGGCCAATGCTTGATGCGATCTTACAAACCATCGACATACTTGGTTTGCCATCAGAGTCGTTTCCTGATGCTCCCATTGATTGTGCCGAGTCGCTATATGCGCATCCCGACTGCTTTTATGGGCGAGATAAAATTCTACCCCACTACGTTGATGACGGGACATTCCTGAGCAAATTATTTCCCAAGCGCCGTGTCCCTATTTTCAGCTCACGCGAGAACGAAAATCATCTGGTCACTTTTGCTGAGTTCCTAGCCATGTACATTTTGGTCTGGTCTCCCACTCTTTGGCCATGCCTCAATTTGACACGTCTACTCGATAAAGAATTTACCCATGGCGGTCAAACGCTTTCGCCTCGCTGGCAACAGCAATGGCGTGAAGAAAAACAAGTACTCGAAGCATTCATCGGCACTTTACCTCAAGTACAGCGCTTACTTGCTCATATACCGACTTATATGATTTTCGATGATCATGATATTACTGATGACTGGAATCTGACCGTTGGTTGGGAGAAAGCCGCATACGAAAACCCATTCTCTAAGCGTATTATTGGCAATGGCTTGATTGCTTATTGGTTGTGCCAAGGGTGGGGAAATGAACCGGATAACTTCAATGACGAGTTTCTGTCTGAGGCATTGAATTACCTAAACCAACCCACAGCGCAAAACCAAGATGAGTTCATCAGTTACCTTTACAGTTTCGAGCGATGGCATTTTACCATCCACACTTCACCTAAAGTTGTCGTTCTGGACACCCGCACACGAAGGTGGCGTTCAGAATCAAGAATGAACAAACCCTCTGGTTTAATGGATTGGGAAGCACTAATAGAGTTTCAGCAAGAGCTAATGCATCAAGATAAAGTTATTGTCGTATCCGCAGCCCCCATGTTTGGCGTCAAGTTTATCGAAGCTCTGCAAAAAGGCATGACCATGCTTGGTCAACCATTGGTGATTGATGCTGAAAACTGGATGGCACACCCTGGCAGTGCAAATACGCTATTGAGCATTTTTACTCACACGAAAACACCTGCAAACTTTGTTATTTTGTCAGGTGATGTCCATTACTCATTTGCGTACGATATAAAACTCCGTTTTCGACGCTCTAGCCCCAATATTTATCAGATCACCTGTAGCGGCTTTAAAAGTCAGTTCCCTGAGCCTTTATTAGCAGTGTGTGACCATCTGGATAGGCTACTCTATTCCCCACGCTCACCACTCAACTTTCTGACTAAACGTAAACGTCTGAAAATCAAAAAGCGGGATCCCAATACCGAAGGAGCCCGTCGTTTGGTCAATGCCAGCGCCATCGGCGAAGTAAAGCTGGATGACAACGGTAAACCTAAACGGATCTCGATATTAACGGGAGATGGCAAAGAAATTGATTTTCCACCGATAGGAGAAAAGTAATCTTTTTGTAAAGAGACTTGTGCTTGCTTCGCATCATCACTATCTATAGAACTAGGAAACAAATTTGAGGCGCGTCACATGCTGAATTCCATCACAACTCTATTTAAACAACTTATCGACGGTCAAGATCTCGGAAAACACGTAGAGACAGACCCAAATCTTGCCATCGCCTGTTTGCTCTGCGAAGTCTCAGGTGCTGATCACCAAATCATTGGCGCCGAGACTGAGGCCAAATGTCAATTGCTCACTCGTCTTCTAAATATCAGTCAACTTGAAGCGTCTTCTCTCCTCGAACGTGCTGCGATAAAAAGTAAAGAGTCTGCCTCTTTGTATGACTTTACTTCACAGTTAAGAGAACTCAGTCAGAATACTCGCTTTGACCTTATTAAAGCGATGTGGGAAGTTGCGCACGCTGACGGAAACATTGATCCACTTGAAGATGCTGTTATTCGCAAAGCCGCAGAATTGCTCTATGTCGATCACAGCGAGTTTATTCGCGCCAAATTGCAGGTGATTGAGAATAATAACGGCTAACCTAAGCCACCATGACGACAGCCTAAGGCCAACTTTCCGCCACTAAAGCATGGTTAACGCTAATTTAGCGAGATTATAGGCGTCAACGTATCCAGAGTGCTGTCGTCCTTCCCAGTCAATATTTTGTGCTTCCTGAGCGGCCTTGTGGCCAATGCGTTTATCTTTAAGGCGATGCTGGATGCGATACAGAGTAGCTAAGTTAATGAACTCTTTAAACGGCATTTCAATGCCTTTATCCTGACATTCTTGCGCTAAGATCAGATCGTCTCTACCCCATGAGGCGTAAATTTTATTCGCGCCGCCGAAGTTTTTGATCATCGACTTGAGCACTTCTTCGAGCGGGCGACCCTGTTTCTCAATTTTACGCGGCGAAATACCCGTTAGTTGAGAACAAAACAGAGACACTTCATCTTGTTCTGGTTTCACATAGTACTGAGCACGTTTGACGATCTCGCCTTTGACAAGATCAATTTCCGCCAGTCCGACTTCGATGATTTCACCAGTAGTACCGACACCGTTTTCATTCCAACAGCACATTTCCAAATCGAAACAAACTATACGGTTATGGTTCATTGCTCGCCTATGTTTTGTTTTCTGATAAAGCGCCGAATTCTACCTCAGTTGAAGCTAAAACTCGAATCACACCGAGTTGGTTGCGCAGTTCTTCCGCAATCTTGTGTCGAACTCACCACCTAATTTTGGTCAACTTACCTATAGTGTGACTCAAAATGCCTAAAAACAAATCAATCAGGCCTGTTACTGCCTCTTTTCTGAAGGCCTGTAGACTTGAATGTGATAATATTTGCCCCAATTTAACCCAATAATTACGACAATAGCACTCAGGTGTGACTGCTATTTCTTCCATCAATTAAGAGAAATGTCATGACGTTCGATTTACAAATGATCCCTCAAACGTTCGATATGCTGCACGCTGGCCTAACGGCATCAAGCGTCCTTTTACTTCTGATTGCGGTATCACGCAAATCTAAAGTCGTCGAGAAAGTGGTTGAAAAGCCCGTTGAGAAAGTCGTCGAAGTTGAAAAGCCTGTCGAGAAGATCGTTGAAGTAGAAAAAGTGGTCGAAGTTGAGAAAGTCATCGAGAAAGTGGTGGAAGTCGAATCTAAACTGGCAACCGCTTCAACAGATTCAGCGATGCAACTTTTATCTATCATGCAGCAGGAAGCCCGTCTGATTGACTTCCTAAAAGAAGACCTAACCTCATTCTCAGATGAAGAAGTCGGCGCGGCCGCTCGAGTTATCCACACGGGGGGGCAGAAAGTGCTGAACGATTACGTTTCGCTTGAGCATATCCGTAATGAAGATGAAGACACTCGTATTACGATTGAAGACGGCTTTAACTCGCAGGAGATTCGCCTAACCGGTAATGTGACAGGAAGTGCACCTTTTAATGGCACCTTGATTCATAAAGGCTGGAAAGCAAGTGAAATGAATCTACCGAAACTTGCTGAAAACTACGACGCTTCTATTATCGCACCTGCCGAGGTAGAGCTGTAATGGAACACCACAACACAGCGACTGACACGCCTAAATTCAGTGTTGGTATCGACTTAGGCACAACACACTGTGTGATGTCTTTTATCGATACGCACAATGAAGATGCACAAGTTGAAGTGATGCCGATTCCACAGCTCACTGCACCTGGTACAGTAGAGACTCGCAGCCAATTAGGCTCCTTCCTATACCAACCGCACGAACACGAAATGAACCCGCAATCACGCGTTCTTCCGTGGTCGAGCGAGCCAAAAGCGCTGGTTGGTGCTATTGCACGTAACCTAGGTTCTAAAACACCAATTCGTCTTGTTGCCAGTGCCAAATCTTGGCTTTGTCACTCAGGTGTGAACCGTCGTGATGCATTCCTACCAGCAGGTAGCCCAGAAGAAGTGGAAAAAATATCCCCTCTTCGCGCGACAGAACTTTACCTAGAACACCTAAAAGACGCTTGGAATCACGCGAATCCAAATCACAACCTTGCCGATCAAGACGTGACTATTACGGTCCCTGCTTCTTTTGATCCTGCTGCTCGAGACCTAACTGCAGAAGCAGCACGCAACGTTGGTTTTGTGCACCTAACGCTTCTAGAAGAGCCACAAGCTGCGCTTTACAACTGGATCGATAACAGCAACGACAAATGGCGCGACCAAGTTGAAGTTGGCGACATCGTACTTGTGGTCGATATCGGTGGTGGTACCACTGACCTTTCTTTGGTGGAAGTCACTGAAGACGGCGGTAACCTAACTCTGAACCGTATCGCGGTAGGTGAACACATCCTACTTGGCGGTGACAACATGGACCTTGCACTTGCGTACCGCTTGAAGATGAAGCTAGCGCAAGAAGGCAAAGAGCTACAGCCATGGCAAGTTCAGGCAATGACGCACGCATGTCGTGACGCGAAAGAAGCACTATTAAACGACCGCGAGCTTCAGTCAGTGCCAATCGTAGTACCAAGCCGTGGTTCTAAACTGCTTGGCGCAACGTTGAAAACAGAACTGACTCAAGAAGAAGTACAGCAAACACTGGTTGACGGTTTCTTCCCTCAAGTTGCGATTACGGACCACCCTGTTCAACGTAACCGTGGTGCACTAACGCAAATGGGTCTTCCTTACGCACAAGATGCGGGCATTACTCGTCACATTGCCGCGTTCCTGTCTAAACAAGCTAATGCCCTTTCCACTTCAGGAAATGGCACAGAAGTAGCAGCTCAAGATTTCAACCCATTCGCTAACATGCCTGGTATGCCAGGTACGGATACAGCGCAATCAGCTGACTTCATCAAACCAACGGCAATCCTATTCAACGGTGGTGTTCTGAAATCGAAACTTCTAGCAACTCGTCTAGAAGACACGATCAACGAATGGCTAATTGAAGCAGATGCTGAAATAGCAAAACGCCTAACAGGTGTGGATCTAGACCTTGCAGTTGCTAGCGGTGCAGCTTACTACGGCTCTGTGCGTCGTGGACAAGGCGTTCGTATCCGTGGTGGTATTGCTTCGGCTTACTACGTGGGTATCGAAAGTGCGATGCCAGCGATTCCGGGCATGGCGCCTCCAATGGAAGCACTTTGTGTCGCACCATTTGGTATGGAGGAAGGTTCAAGTGTTGACGTACCAAGCCAAGAGTTTGGTTTGATCATCGGTCAGCCAGTTAACTTCCAATTCTTCGGCTCAACCGTTCGTCGTGATGACCTAGCAGGTACTCACCTAGACTACTGGGCACCAGAAGAGCTTGAAGAGCTTCCAGAAATTCAAGTAACGCTACCTGTATCTGAAGGTCGTCGTGAAGGTGAAGTGGTTCCAGTAACTCTAGCTTCTCGCGTCACAGAGCTGGGTACGCTTTACTTAGAAGCCATTGCCGCTGATAACGGTCAAAAGTGGCATGTTGAGTTCGATGTGCGCGAAGACGCGAAAAGCGACTCAAACGAAGAAGAATAAATAGAAATCAAACGGCATCCAATCGGGTGCCGTTTTTAAATACACGAAGGTTTGTATGGCATCTCCTCGTTTTCTTGTTGGTATTGACCTTGGCACCACAAACACTGTGGTGGCGTATTGTAAAATCACCGACAACCTTGAACAATCCGAAGTATCCCTATTCGACATCGACCAATTGATTGGTCCGGGTGAAGTGGTTCGTAAACCATTACTGCCCTCTTTCCGTTACCATCCTGCGGTTGGTCAAATCTCCCCTGCTGACCTAACACTCCCATGGGAAAACGAACCCGTTTCTGGCGACATTAGTAATGTGATCGTGGGTGAATGGGCACGTGAATTAGGAGCGAAGGTAGAAGGGCGTCAGGTCTCCAGTGCAAAAAGCTGGCTATCGCACCAAGCAGTGGATCGTAGTTCAGACATTCTTCCTTGGGCTGGTGCGCAAGACGTGGATAAAGTCTCCCCCGTGATTGCCAGCGCAAGCTACCTCAACCACATTCGCCAAGCATGGAACTACCGTAACCCTAGCAACAAGCTAGAAGACCAAGATGTGGTTGTGACGGTTCCTGCCTCGTTCGATGAAACCGCTCGTAAGCTCACGCTTGAAGCCGCTGAGCTGGCAGGTTTAAACAAAATCGTCTTGCTCGAAGAGCCACAAGCGGTCTGTTACGACTGGTACGCACGCCACCAGCAAACCGCGGCTGACGAATTAAAAGATCTGCCACTAATCCTTGTTTGCGATGTGGGTGGTGGTACCACCGATTTGAGTTTAATCGAAGCAAAGTACCACAATGATGAACTGGCACTGGATCGTATTGGTGTTGGCGAACACCTGATGCTTGGTGGAGATAACCTCGACTTAGCATTAGCGCACCTTGCTGAAAGTCGCTTCAATCAAAACAAAAAACTCACTGCTGCAAGCCTGACTAAGTTGATTCAGCAAACTCGTAAAGCAAAAGAAAACCTGCTTTCAGCGAGTGCGCCAGAAGAAGTAAAAATCACCATGCTGGGCAGCGGGTCTAAACTTCTGGGCGGAACAAAGAGCATTGCACTAAGCAAACAAGAAGTGCACCAAATTGCTTTGGATGGCTTCTTCCCGCGTTCTGATTTCAGTGAAGTGCCAGATAAACGCCGCAGCGCAGTGGTCGAGTTTGGTCTTCCCTACGTTGCTGACCCGGCAGTGAGTAAGCACGTTGCAGAATTTTTAACTCAGCATCAACAGGTCTCTCGCGCCGCGCTTGGCATTGAAGATGACAAACAAAATGCTATTCCCGTTGGAATACTGCTTAATGGTGGTGTATTCAACAGTGAATTGGTCACAGAGCGTGTCACCACGTTGCTTTCTGATTGGCGAGGAGCTCCTGTCACTGTGCTGGATAACCCACACCCAGATTGGTCTGTGGCTCTCGGTGCTGTTGCATTTGGTAAAGCGCGTCGCGGGGCACAACTCAAGATCGGTGGTGGTGCCGCACGTTCTTACTTTTTGCACCTGCAAGAAAAGAACAAGATGGGTAAAGCGCTTTGCTTGCTGGCGAAAGGGACAGAAGAAGGCAACGAAATTCGCCTCAGTGGACGTCGCTTTTCGTTAACGCTTGGTGAGCCAGTACGCTTTAACCTTTTGACATCGACTCACGATACATTAAGCCAAAACACCGCCATTCAAAACGGCGTAATGGTTGATGTTGACCCAGATTTGTTTGCTCCTCTGCCACCTTACATCACCACCCTTGAAGGCGAAGGGGCCGAGCTGCACGCCAACCAAAAAGAGCGTGTTGAAGTGCAACTGGCGTGTCAGTTGACTGAAGTCGGCACACTGAAAATGGAATGTGTCAGTGCAGAAGACGACAACAAGCGCTGGCAGTTAGAGTTTGAAGTTCGCAACAAGCAGGCCGAAGAAGAGGATCAGGTTGAACTTCACCCTCGTCTGAATGAGTGTAAAGAACTGATCGGTCGACTTTACAGTGGCAATAAGAAAAGCGCTGATGGTAAAGAGATAAAAACCCTAGCTAAAGATCTAGAAAAGAAACTTGGCAAGCGCGACGAATGGGACTTCACCACTCTACGCCAACTGTTTGATGCGTTTGCTCAAGGTCGAAAGCGTCGTCGCCGCTCTGAACCACACGAGAAAAACTGGCTGCGTTTAGCTGGCTTCTCTTTAAGACCAGGGTTCGGTGACGTTACGGATTCATGGCGTATCGAGCAGGTATGGGGGCTTTATCAGCAAGGTATCCAGTTTAAAAACCACCAAGGTTGGACGGATTGGTGGGTCTTTTGGCGTCGTGTTGCAGGTGGTCTTAGCCAAGAGCAGCAAGAAACCATCTTGGCGGACATTGCTAAATACCTTCATCCGGGCGCAATGAAAAACCCACAATCAGCCAAAGCGGCACAAGAAATGGGTTACGAGTCCATGGTACGCCTTGCGGCCTCCTTGGAGCAGTTAGAAGTCGAAGACAAAGTGCTACTCGCAAGCTGGTTTATGAGTAAAGCGATTAATCACAATCAGTTCGAGCAAGCACATTGGTGGGCTCTAGGGCGACTCGCTTCACGAACGCCTCTGTATGGTAGCCAACACAGTGTCATCCCGCGCGAGCAAGCTGAACAGTGGTTGCCAAAGCTATTGGAACAAAACTGGCTCAAAGAGCCGATGATTGCGTTTGCCGCGGTGATGATTTGTCGTAAGACAGGCGATCGCCTATTCGATATTTCTGACGACTACCGTGAACAAGTTCTCACTAAGCTGAAGCAAAGCAAAGTGCCTGAGTCTTGGTTATCACTGGTTGAAGAAGTCAAAGAGCTGTCTGAGAGCGAATCGAAGCGAGTCTTTGGTGATGCACTGCCGAGTGGCCTAACACTGGTCAATAGCTAAATGTCAGTGGCCTATCTGCTAGAAACATCGAGAGCAGATAGGCCATTGAAACTGTCGTATTGTATATTGGACAGATAAAGCCACACTATTTACGAAGTAAAGCCACACACTCGTCATATGACGGATTATCACTGACTCCAATGTCCCACAGTTGTTTAGCCGCGTAGTGAGCAAAATTTGGATCAGCTGGGAATAAAGCCTGCCTAGAACGCTTCTTTTTCAGATAGATAATTTTTATTTCTTTTAATTCAGAACCAATAATATGCCTAGAGTTGGCACAGATTTCTGCAAGTCCTTCATAAGCATAAGCGTTAACTTCGGCCATATTAATCGCGGCAAACGCATGAACAGGGGCCAATACAGTCAACAGAATTATCTTGTTATGCTTTCTCATATGTTACGCCCCTGCCACATTACAGGTCGTGAGCGAATGGAACATTCCGAACCTCCAGCGCAAGCCTACATCCACTTGGTGAACTAATCGTCGTTCTGTATGTTTTGTAAAAAAGCGGCTTCCGATTGCATGATTTCACTGTACTCGCCGGTTTCCATCAAATGCTGTAAACCTGCGTTAAATTCTTTGACCAATACTTGACTGCGTTCACTATCAAATCGGCTGAAAATCACAAACATATCATCTTCAAGTAAAGGTTTAGAATCCAATCTAATGTGTTGCCTTAGCTCTTTAGGCACATAGTGTTTTATGAGGTACAAACCGCGTTCAACACCCGTTGGATAAGCATCAAGTCGTCCCTTAGCCATTTTCTGAAAATTAGTTTCTTCAGAGTTATTTATCTCTACTTTAACACCAAGTTTCTGCATCACATGGGTTGCTTGATACCCTTGAGTCGCACCTATTTGATACTTATGAAGATCGGCCACTTCCTGCCAAGAAAATAGCGTATCAGAGTGGTAAAAGAACTGAACCCGTTGACTAAAGAAGGGCTCTGAAAAGATAAACTCTTTGACCCTATCCTCATTTTTCATCCAAGGGAAAGTACCATCAAATTTACCTCTTATCGCATACTGATAAGATCTCACCCATGGGTAGTATTCGAGTTCTACGGTATAGCCTCGAGCTTCAAATGCCCTTCGTACCAATGTTTCCGATATTTTTAGCTCAGGATCAGACAGAGAGCTGGTATATGGCTCCCAATCTCCCACCGCAAACTTAACCACCTTATCGTCAGAAAAAGACGGGAATGAATAGAGTAAAAGAAGTAAAAAACTCACCCAAAAGCACTTCATAACAACACAACTATCAGTAACACCAATTGTAAGTGTAGCTCTAATACTCATATTCGATAAGCAGTATAGATTTTAGAAAATTCGCAGTGTTCTTAGAGCGCTAGGTGCTTTGCCTGACCAGCGTTTAAAACTTCGTCTAAAATTCGCGCTATCGCTATAACCAAGACGAAAAGCGATGTCATCAACCGTCAAGTTAGTGCGCAACAAAAACTCTTTGGACAATTCAAAACGGACTTCATCAAGCAGAGACTGATAGCTGGTTCCTTCTTGGTTTAGCTGCCTTCGTAACGTCCGGGTTGAACAAGCGTGTAGCTGGGCGACGTCATCAAACGAAGGGAATACTCCAGCACTTTGGTAAAGATGTGCTTTAATCTGATTACTCAGCCGCATCGGAGACTGCAATAATGCGATGACAGACTCACAAGAATGGAGGTAACTTCCGAGCAGATCAGCATTATGGGAAGTCAATCGCCAATCCAATACATGAGCGTCAAAGGTCAATGCGAACCGTGACTGCTCAAAGTTAACTTCACATTGAAAGCGCTGCATATACTCTTCTGCGTACACTGGTGGTGCGAACGGGAGCTCAAGCTTTCTGATCTTGAGTTGTTGCCCCGTCAGTTCAGCAAATAACGATAAAAGTGAGCTAAAAAAGTACTCTGTACAAAAAGGCAATAACTCACCAATATTTAAGTCATTTTCGATCTCAATCGAAGCTGTGTTATCGCCCCGTAATACTCTGACCGAGAAGATAGGGCCATTAAGATTCAAATACTTAAATCCAGCTTTTATTGCTTCAGAGACGGTTTGACTGCTCATAATGGCATAACCCAATATACCAAAATGACTGAGTGTGGCTTTTCCACCCAGTAATAAACCTAAGCCGATAGAGGGGTAGCACTGCTGAGCAGAGCGAAATAGCAGAAGCTTGTCCGAGTAACTGATATGGCTCTGGGGCTGCTGCCAATCTAAATCATCAAGGCCCGTTTGTCGTAATAAACTCTGCGAGTCTAAGCCGTATTTCTCTAAAATGGTAAGCAACAAAGAGACATCAAGTACCCCTAACTGATAACGATGTTCAGTGGGTAAATACTCCGCGATCACTTCCATATCAGCTCCCATTTCCAGTTACTGTTTAGAGTAACCAAGTCTAGCTCTCTTAATCGTGATGTTTATTCGTTTTCTGACCGAAAATGACCTGTCAAAATAAACCAAAGCACGTAAAACTAACGGAAATGTTATCAACTTGTGAATACATTATGTTACTGAGTCAAGCGGCTCCAGAGTGCCTAATTCAATCTAATGGGAAGCCTTATTTGGGCCACTTTGATGGCGTACCCAAGCAACTGGGGATCACCCATTTTGATTATCGAAACAATATGGACCGTAAAGTCGGTAAGATGAAAAAGTACTTTCATTACAAGCAGTTTCAATTCGCAAGTATATCAACGTCTCGCTATGTCATCGGTATCGCTATTGCCGATATCCGCTATGTGGGTTCCGCATTTTGCTACGTCTACGATATGGAAGCCGACACACTGATAGAAAAGAGCTGGCTAAGACCGTTATTTATCGATAAACAAATGGCTGCATCTCCGTACCGCGGTAAGACGACCATTGCTGCAAAGCGCCTGATATTTAATATCGAACATCCTAGATGGCACATGAAAGCCGATACTGATTTTCTACACCTTGATGTGTCACTGGAGCCATTACGCCATAGCTTACCGCTCTCGCTCTGCACACCGACAGGCTATAACGGCTGGACTTACACCCAAAAGCACAACGCGCTGACCGTGACAGGAAACATTGAAATTGGTGGTGACACTATCGACCTTTCGGGCGCGTTAGGCGGCTACGATTTTTCCGCTGGTTTCATGAGGCGAGAAACCAGTTGGCGATGGGCAAGTATTAATGGCAAGACTAAGGATGGCACACTAGGCCTCAATTTGGCCGCCGGTGTAAACGAGACCGGTTGCCATGAGAATACCCTATGGCTCAACGGTTCACGACATTTGCTAGGAGCCGTCCACTTTCGTTTTGATCGTCAATCCTCTCAGAGAAAGTGGCATATTTTCTCGGATGATGGTCGAGTTGATCTCAACTTCACACCAATCAACAGAAGAAGCGAAAAGCTTAATCTTTGGCTGCTACAAAGTAATTTTCGTCAGTTTATTGGCCGCTTTTCTGGTTTTATTGAGGATGGAAATGGTATCCGTCACACGCTAGATCAACAACTTGGGTTAACCGAAGATCATTTCGCTCGTTGGTAACTCTCTCGGAGCTTCACTCATGGACTTCAGAACTCTTATCGATCACCCAGAATGGCTGCTGATACTGTTAGCCCCCTTATTTATTGGTTTAATGTTAGCTGAATACTTCATCGGACAAAAACGCGGTAAGCTACCTAGAAGCTCCTCCTATATACTCCCTGAAGTTCTGTGTAACTTTACCCTTGCAGGCATGCACCAACTCGCAGATCTATTAACTGGGCTTTTGATCATTCAACTATATCAGTGGTTATTTGGCTGGCGTCTATTAGAGATTGAAATGGGAGTGACCAGCTTTGTGATACTGCTCGTTCTGCAAGATTTCTTTTACTACTGGTTCCATCGAGCCAGTCATCGTACTCGCTGGATGTGGGCAGCGCATGTCGCTCATCACAGTTCTGAGCGTATGAACTTCAGTACCGCCTTTCGCCAGAGCTTGATGTACCCTTTCGCTGGGATGTGGTTATTTTGGGTGCCTCTGGTGATCATCGGATTCGAGCCTAAATGGGTTATTTTCGCCGTACTACTGAACTTAGGTTTGCAGTTCTTCGTCCATACGCAATGGATACGCTCGCTTGGCCCCTTAGAGTCTATTTTTAACACTCCTTCCCATCACAGAGTTCATCACGGAAGAAACCCTCAGTACATAGATAAAAACTATGCGGGCGTATTGATTATCTGGGACAAATTGTTTGGCACCTTCGAACCCGAAGTAGAGACCGTCCGCTACGGTGTCACAAAGCCAGTAAACAGCTTCAATCCTTTGATCGTGACCTTTCAAGAGTGGGGAAACCTATACCAAGATATCTTCAAGAGTAAGACATCGATAGCCCACAAACTAAAGGCTTTATTTTCCCCACCCAAAGATCAATGAGCCCCCTAAGCCTTACAGGTAGGCTTCCCAAACACTACCGGCAAAATTTATTTCTTGTCTTGCCTAACAACCAAGAAATCCAACGTTTTCTGGAATTGAGGACAAACTCTTCCTCTGGGCCGATACCATCAACAATCCAACCATCAACATCCTTGCTTTGGCCAAGTGCTGAAAATTGCCAGTCTTGACTGCTGACTCGCTCACCCTGAATCAAAGCCTTATTCAACGCTTGGCTTCTCACCACGATTTTTATTCCCTCGGCCGAACCAATTCCTAAGCCTGATTCTCCTTTTTGCCCTACTGCAACTGGTATTTTCATCGTGCAATGATGACCATGTCGATTCACCCAAGTGTAATTGCCTTCTCCCACACGGCCTCGAAGCCAAAGCAATTCACCAGATGTCATATCATCGATCTCAAGAATACCCAGTACCTTTTCAGGATAAATATGAGGGTCAAACCCCGCCATGGATTCAGAAACAAAAACAAGTAGTAGCCATACTATCCACTTCATGAGCATTGTCCTCCATGGCATTCAGGCACAATGCCCTGCTGAACAAGTAGATACGTCAACCAGAATGGGCCTAGGGCGGGGATAAAAAACACTAGCCCCCAATAGCCCGACTTGCCAATATCATGCATCCGCCTTGATACCAAAGCGATGATAGGAATAAAACTGGCGATGCTATACAACACGTCAAACGAAGATAAAGACAAGCTAACGTCCACAGCAATAAATACCAAACTCACCACTACATGAACCAATATAAACACCCAAAACTCTTGCCTTGATGAGTGACCCGAGAAGTCCAATCCTCGTTTCCAAGCTAACCAATAGAAGTGCATCTTTGTTCTCTCTAGATTGTAAAATGAGAGTGTATTTTGCTCATGAAAAGAGAAACGATGCGTCCTAAAACGGGTTTTAGGACGTTCTGATACCCGTTTTAGTCTAGTCTGAGCTTCTAATTCAGTTTCATATCGTTATGCTATGACGAGTTTATCTATCACTTTTTCAATCCAGGACAAACTATGCTCGCGATTCCTGTCCCTTTTGTTGTCTCATTGCTTTTAGGGCTACTGGCTGTCAGCCTCTATTCAAATAATCGTGATCAATCAAAGTTTGCCTGCGGTTTCTTATTTCTCTGTGCCTTGACGACTGCTGTTGTAGGGCTTAGATGGACATATCAGGCACCTCTTCTTTTGTTCGCTCAACCTATTTTAGCGTCTATCATTCCAATCGCAGCATGGTATGCATTCACACGTACTCGTAACACAGCTCTAAGCTCGATATACAAGCATGCTGTGCTCCCATTGATTGTCGTACTATTTCTCCTTACCCAAACGTTTTGGCAGCCTCCGCTCGATGAATTACTGACGGTTATTTACTTGTTTTATGGCATCGCTTTGATGAGAACCTCTTCTGATAAAGAACTGCTAGTGAATGTCTCGCTGGGCAGTTGGGAAAGAGTGAAGCACGCAAGAGTGATAGCGGGTTGGATGCTCATGTTTTCCGCTTCCATCGACGCTTTTATATCGCTCGATTTTGCCTATAACCATGGCAACCTGACACTGTATATATTAACTATCGGACACCTTGTCCTCTTACCCATTTTATCTTTGGCGGTTGTGATTACAGGTATTCACACATCACCCAGCAGAGCAGAACCGGCATTTGAACACAAAGAACCGACAGCTCAACCTGCTATGTCAACATCTAAAGCCAAGGAAATCGCATCACAGCTGGATGAAACCATCAAAGAAAAGTGCTTATACCTAGATCCAGAACTGACGCTTTCTCGTTTATCGCGCAAGCTTGGTATTCCCGCTAAGCAAATATCGATGGCCGTCAATTTGGTTCACGGCAAAAATATATCAAAGCTCGTCAACGAGTATCGAATACGTCATGCACAGAACGCTCTAATTCAAACCGATGAGCCTGTTACGCAAATTATGATGAACTCAGGTTTTCAGACTAAATCTAACTTCAATCGAGAATTTAATCGCATTGCAGGAATGAGCCCCAGCGAGTACAGGAAGCAATCAAAGTGAAGGATGAATAATTTAGGCGTTGTTTTGCTTGATACGGCGACTGAGTTTGCCCGGCGTGATCCGCGCAAAGCTCTTAAACTCTCTGGTCATATGCGCTTGGTCAGAAAAACCTTGATAAGCGGCTAAGTCGGCAAGCGATAACTCGGGGTTATTTCGCAGCGCTTGAATTGAAGTATGCACACGACGCAGGCGTTGAAAGTGCTTAGGGGACATACCAATCCAGTGCTGGAATTTGCGTTCCACCTGTCTTTGACTCTCACCGAAGCACTCTCCTATCTTGCCATCCTGAGCTCGTTGAATCAGTTTCGCTCTCTCATCAGTGGTATTGCTTTGAGCCACAAAGCCCAAACACCAACGCATCAAAAGCACGATACGAACACTGTGGCTTGGCGCCTCTTTGAGTTGGGTAAGCAACTCACTTGATCCCTTAAAGGGAAACGTGTCTTGAAAGCACACTTGATTTGTCTCAACCAAACGATCCAAAAACGAAAAGCTCATCCCAGGGTGAAAACGAATACCACAAAGCTGGCTTTTTGGTGCAAGAGTAATAGTTTTGGTAATTTTGCTGTATGGCTGATACATCGCACTCCCAGTGTAGGTTTTACCTTCAAGGCCTACCATCCCTTGTAAAACAAACATCACACCGGAGCCACCATCACAGTAGAGAGGTTTACAGACCTCACCTTCGTGAGGCACGTTGACCGACCATATTGCTTGAATATGGTCGGCGAGTGGCCCAATTGGGTTAACTATTTGAAAATCCATATTCTGAGAAATAGCTGTACTCACTCTTTTGAAAAGCTGCCCACTTCTGGCTTGAATGCTTTAACAATACGATTCCAGCTGTTTATCGCATTGATTGCCAATGTCAGGACAACAAGCCCTTTTTCACCAAACGTATCGAGTGTCACTTGATAGTCAGCATCCGCTACCTGACCACCCTTCGTTAGACTCTCTGCCCAATGTAGCGCAACTTTTTCTTGTTCGCTATACAAAGGCATATCTCGCCATGCACTCAACCCGATCAAACGATGTTGAGACTCACCTTGCTTCAGAGCATCTTTACTGTGCATATCGATACAAAAGGCACATTGATTGATCTGGGATATGCGAAGTTTAACCAGCTCCCACAGCGTGATCGACAATGTACTTTGCTGCTCAAATTGAGCTTTAAGATACTCTTCTTGCCCCATTAATATTTGGATACCTTCTGGCGCTGCATTAAAGTAATTTAATCTCGGTGTCATAAGTCTATCTCCTTGTTTGATATTGGTAGCCTACCCCCAGCAAAAAACAAAAGATTGAATATTTTCGACATCCCTACCCACCAATCTTGTCTATGCTGTTAAAACACTCTCCACAACAAGGAATTAGCTAATGCGCAACCTGACATTGATGTTTTTTAGCCTGATCTTGCTAACATCGCCAGTACGTGGCGATGTTCTTACTCTTACATCTCTTGAGTGGCCTCCCTATGCAGGGCGAAACTTAGACGCTCAAGGAGCCTCCGTTGCTGTTGTAAAAGCCGCGGTAGAAGCGATGGGGCACGAGCTAAACGTCGAATTCTACCCTTGGGAAAGAGCGGTCCATCTCGCGAAGAATCAAGCAAAATATGCTGGCTACTTCCCAGAATACTACTTCGACGCCTCTGACCTAATATTTTCTAACCCCATAGGAACCGGTCCCTTAGGTTTTGTTGAGAATAAAGCCAATCCCATCTCATGGAGCAGTTTACAAGACTTAAAATCCGTTAAGATCGGGGTGGTGCGTGGGTACGTGAACACCGAGGAACTCGACAGCATGATTGCGAGCGGTGCTCTTCAATCTGAAGCGGTCACCAGTGATAACCAAAACCTGAAAAAAGTCTCAGGGCAGCGTATCCCTCTCGCCGTTATAGATAGCAATGTTCTTAACTACTTACTGACGAGTGACAAGAGCCTCCAAGCAGCACAAGACAAGTTGCAAATGAACTCAAAGTTACTTGAAGAGAAGGAACTGTTCATTGCATTTGGCAATGATGAAACAGGTAAAAAGTGGAAAGCAATCGTTGATGAGGGGCTGAAAAAAATCGACAGCAAGCAAATTATGTCGGACTACTTTAAAAAATAGTCCTTGTGTTACGGATGCAAATGGGAGAAAAACTCCCATTTGCAGTTATATACTGACCAGATTCATAGATAACGATAACTGATCTCACCCCATCGCTTATCGCCTATTTTTTCAGTCACGGCCTTAACAAGTTCTGCAGATAGACTTCCATCAGTTTCAAATGTCAATTGAGTCATCAAGTTATCTAGACTTGAGCCTGCCCCATTCAAAGCTGAATCCAATTCATACCAAAACGCAGAGCCTTTAAAGTAAAACAACGGATAATATTGCCCTGCTCCTTGTTCATTGTAGAGGCGGTTTGCTTTAATCAGCCCTGTTGTCGAAAAAGGAAGTTTTTTAGCAAAACTACCCCAGAAACGAGTCGGTTCTTCAGCAGCATAATCCGTAGCTTGCAGCGATTTTATCGCGTAGTACTCAGCCAAACTTTCCGCTGCCCAAGTTGGTCTGCTAGCTGAGTCTAAAACATGCACTGACTCATGCGCTGCAATCTTGAGTAACATCTTTAGTGAAGCTGGGGTGAGTTTTCCTTTCTCTAGCCAGGCATTAATCAAGATCATATTTTTACCAGCAGCTCCACTTATACTCCCTGACGAGCTGTCCTTTTTGAAAAACGCCATTTGCCAATCATGTCGCTGTGAGTTCGAGAATACGCTATTCAAGTAATTGAGTGACGTTTTTAATACTGGCTTCCATTGTTCCACCTGTTGCATTACTTGAGGAGCGTCGCTGAAAACGGTGACTTGTTTGTCGTTGATGTTTAATTCTGTACTTTCCATTCCCCAAACAACAAACAAGGGTGGCTCAGATAAGTCAGGCATCGACTGACAGCTATGAGCAGGAGTACAAACGCGAATGTCGTTACTCCCTTTGAAACGCGGCAGGGAATTCCACTCACTAACGAAATACCAACCATCATTGATGCTCCTGCTATCAATTTGTTGCGAGGTATCCATACCTTGCTCAGGTGTGTGCTCCATTCGCAACGACCATTGAACCTGTTGGCATTCCTTAGGGTTCAACTGCTCTAAAGCTGTGACCCGCCCCAAACCAGATTGGCATGATACCGACGGCTGAGCCATGGTAGTTAAAGTGCGAGCAGGTATCATCTCTACTTGCTCTAAATTACTCGTGTCTACAGTGACGATGACAATATCAGCGTCATCAGGATCGACAGATAACTGATAAGTCAAAGACGGGTTAGCAAACACCTCAGCTGACACAAACACAGTTATAACGAGCAAAGCATGTTTCAAATTGAACATAAACGTATGGAGTTGAAAAGTTTGCTAGATAGGACATCGACTACATAAATAAAGTTCGACCAAGAAAGTGAAAACTAAATATTCACATAGCAGATTTTCAGTAAATTCGACGCAGAAGAACTTCGGCAAGCTGGTTAACTAACTATGACAAGAGGCCAGAGCTTATTGATAAGCTGCCTTTTCCCAATCAGTGAGCAACTTCATGATCTGGTATGAATCATCAAGGGTAGCACTTGGTCTGCTCAAGCTCTTCTTACCATTTTCAATGGCTTTGCGTATGTTCGCCACTTGGTAGAAGAACCCGTCCCCATCTGCCTCTATTTCGACTTGTCGTTGTGACACTTCATAAACTTCCACAGTAAATTGGTTGCTCTGTTTCGCAAGCCAAGGGTTTGAATCGAGCGAGATCGCCCCTTTGCTCCCCAAAATGGTGAAGCTGTGCTTCAAACCATGATCTTCAGCAGTATGAATTTGAGCGGTTAAGCTGTCACTAAAATGAATCAGCACTGAAGATTCACAAATATTGCCATCTTGCCCAAAACGACCCAAAGCCTGCATCGAGTAACTATCGAAGATCTGATCGCCAAATTGCGATTGAAGGAGTAGGTGCAGCAGAGACATTGGATAGCAGCCTAAGTTATACAGAGCACCTTTACTGCCCGGATTAGTAAACTGTGAGATAGCAGCAATATACGATGCCTGAATTGAACGAATTTCACCTATGGTGCCCTGATTTAGCTCTTCAAGAATCGCGCTCACTAAAGGATGATTGAGATACATCAGACCTTCCGCAAAAAAGACTCCACTCTGCTTCACTACTTCCAGTGCTTGCTGAGTTTTCTCCATATCCACCGATAACGACTTCTCACAAAGTATCGCTTTACTTTTTTGAGCCGCTTTAATGACATACTCATGATGAACATGATTTGGAAGTGCAATATAAACGATATCGACGTTTTCATCACTTAGCACTTCATCGTAGCTTGAATAGGTTTTAACTGGCTTGTAGTTTGAAACAAAATCCTCCAATGGTGCTTGGCTACGCCCTGCTACTGCATATAACTCGCTGCCTTCATCATTATTGATCGCTTCCGCCATCACGCCCGATATAAAACTGGTTCCGAGGATGCCCCATTTCATCGTTCCACCTCTCCACTTCGTGACTCAAACACCTGCACTAAATCCGTCATACCCATCTCGATAAACGCCTTTGTATGGCACATAGTAAAATGCGCTTCAATCGCTGTGCGATCCTGATACCTTTCCCAAAGAATCACTCGGCTCGGATCCTCTAGATCATACGTGGCTTTAGCTTCCAAGCAGCCAAGCTCATTCTCCATATCCCTACAAAACTGTTCGATCGCCATACGAGCTTCATGGCGCTGCACTTCAGGTTTAATTTTTAATTCGGCCGTGACGTAAATCATTTCTTTACTCTCAGAATTCGACTCATATTCAGACTCCATAATGTAATTATCTCCATTCAATTGATAAACTCAGCTTTAGTTAATTATTTACAAACCCTGAGTGTTCAATGGATAAATTCACAAGTATGAGAGTCTTTGCCTACGTCGTAGAACATGGCAGTTTTCGCAGGGCAGCGCATCACTTTGGCCTATCACCGACCATGATCAGCAAACACATTAGTCACCTAGAGAGGAATCTGGCGACGCAATTGATCCATCGAACTACTCGAAAACAAACATTGACCGAGTCAGGTCAACTCTACTACAAGGAATGTCTGCGCATTCTTGAGGACATCGCGAATGCCGAGAATCTAATCCAAACGTTGGAAAACCGTCCGAAAGGAACGGTAAAAATCAATTGCCCGATCACTTATGGTAACAAGGTCATCGCGCCACTCATTGCTGATTTTCTCTCATTGAACCCCAACATTAACGTCGAAATGGAGCTCAGTAACGAGCTCGTTGACCCACACCTTACTGACGCAGACATGATGGTACGGATCGGCAATCTTGAAAGCTCTACTCTGGTCGCACGTTACCTCGGAGATTATCAACTCATCTTCTGTGCTGCACCTAGCTACCTTAGTGCTCACGACCCCATCCATTCAATCTCTCAACTTAACCAGCATCAATGCCTTGGCTTCAGTTACAGTGAAGGCAGCGCTAACCTAACCACGCAACTGGCTAGGAGCGCGTTCTTACGCGGACAGACTCGACTAGCCTCGAACAATGGCGAAGTATTGCGCAGTGCTGCGCTATCCGGTGTAGGTGTGATGCTGCAACCTGCTATATTAGTCGCTGATGATCTAGCGAGTGGCAGACTGGTAGAAATACTCAAGCAGGATGCACCAGAGCCAAAACCCATACACTTGCTTTACAAGAATAAACACCTGTCGCTAAAGAACCGAACATTTGCTGATTTCATCCTCAAAAACTGCCAGCATAGTCAATTGAGATAAAGCCTAACAGGCTGTTATGATGTGGAAAATTTAAAAAGGGCAACGTGTATGACTGTTGAGAAATTTGAACATATCTATCAGAGAGCGGCACAACGAAAAGGTGGTGAAGAGCAACTGGAAGCCCTACTCTCTACTCCGCTGAGTAAAGAAGAGATCGCTGCTATACCCAACGATCGTTGGCTATCAGCATTCAGTATGAAGGTATTCCAAAGCGGGATCTCATGGAGTGTGGTTCGTAAAAAATGGCCTAACTTTGAAGAAGTTTTCTTCGGTTTTAAAATTGAACCGCTACTGATGTTGTCTGAAGAGCAATGGGATAACAAAGCAGCAGATAAACGTATCATACGCCACCATGCCAAAGTGAAATCCATTTATGCTAACGCGCAAATGATTCATGAAGCGTCACTTGAGCATGGTTCTTTCGGGCAAATGGTCGCAGAGTGGCCCACCGAGACCATCACGGAATTATGGCTTTTTTTGAAGAACAAAGGTCATCGACTTGGAGGAAATACTGGTCCATATAGTCTTCGCCAAATGGGCGTCGATACCTTTATTTTGTCCGGTGACGTTGAAGCTTATCTAAGAAACTGCAAAATCATCGAAGGTGGTAAAGACACTAAACGTTCTTTAGAGGCAGCAAATAAAGCCTTCGCTGAATGGCAACAACAAAGTGGACGCAGCCTGACTCAGATTAGCCAGACGATTGCGTTTAGCACCGGAGACAATCGTGTTTAGCCTAAACTAGGTTCTTCAGCACTTTTTCACATAACTGTTTCAACGTAATCAGTTCATCGAGTTCAAGGTCGATTTTACAGCGCATAGCGTTAGGGACTGACTTGGCGGTTTCTTTCAGTGCTTGACCTGATTTGGTTAGGTTAAGCACTCTCACTCTCTCATCGTCCTGACTTCTTCCCCTTATAACAAACCCTTTTGCTTCTAACCTTTTCAGTAATGGTGTCAACGTGCCTGAATCAAGGTACAGCCTTGTACCTAAGTCCTTTACGCTAGCACCGTCTTTCTCCCATAGCAGCATCATCACTAAATACTGTGAGTAGGTGAGATCCAACTTATCAAGCATGGGACGATACGCGCGGATGACGGCATTAGCAGCACTGTAAAGTGGGAAGCAAAGCTGATTATCGAGAAGCAACTTCTCTTCATCTGTTATGTTGTCTACGTTTTGGCATTCTCTCATTCGACGCTCACAGAAACATTTAAGTTGCGCACAATATAGTTGCATTCCAGACAACTTTCGATCTAACATTGCAAGCAATTAAATTGCACACAATACAAATAGAAGGAAAGATAACATGACAACTCTATACAAAACTTCCGCTAAAGCACTGGCAGGTCGTAACGGCCAAGTTAAAACAGACGATGGTTTACTTGATCTAGAACTGACTTATCCTAAAGAAATGGGCGGTAGTGGTGCAGCGACTAACCCAGAACAACTTTTTGCCGCAGGTTATTCTGCCTGTTTCTCTAATGCCATTTTGCATGTTGCTCGTGAAGCGAAAGTGGCCCTTAGCCAAGCACCTGTCACGGCAGAGGTAGGAATTGGTCCAAATGACAATGGTGGATTTGCACTTACTGTAAGCCTAGCTGCAGAAGTGGACTTACCACAAGAACAAGCTTTGGAGCTCACACGCGTTGCCCATCAGGTATGTCCCTACTCAAACGCGGTCCGTGGTAATGTGGATGTTCAGGTCAGTGTAAATGGTGAGTCGATCTAACCTCAAGATCAAAGATGAAATGCCGACATAAAAGCCGGCATCTCATCTTTGGTGTATTAAGCAAATGCCACTCGTAGCTTTTTCGCCGCCGAAACCATGTTAGCCAGTGACGCTTCGGTTTCTGCCCAGTTTCGTGTCTTCAAACCGCAATCTGGATTCACCCACAAACGGTTTGCCGGTATCTTGTCAGCGGCCTTGTACAACAGGCCTTCAATCCACTCTTCAGTTGGGATATTTGGAGAGTGAATGTCGTAAACGCCAGGGCCAATTTCATTAGGATAGTCAAACTCCTCAAACGCTTTTAGTAACTCCATATTTGAGCGAGAAGTTTCTATCGTAATCACATCCGCATCTAATTCAGCCACGGAATCAATAATCTCATTAAACTCTGAATAGCACATATGTGTATGGATTTGTGTCTCGGGCTTGGCACTGGCTGCAGCGATCTTGAATGCCGCTACCGCCCACTCTAAATATTCTGCATGATCACGTTTTTTAAGTGGCAAGCCTTCTCGAATAGCCGGCTCATCAATCTGGATAATATTGATACCTGCCTCTTGCAGATCAGACACTTCATCACGCAATGCTAGCGCCAATTGATTGGTTATTTCTTTGCGACTGATATCCTCACGAGGGAACGTCCAACAAAGAATTGTCACTGGTCCTGTCAACATCCCTTTCATTTGCTTAGAAGTGAGTGACTGGGCATATGTCGACCATTCAACAGTAATGGGTTTTTCGCGCTCGATATCCGCAACGACTATCGCTGGTTTAACGCATCGTGAGCCGTAGCTCTGTACCCAGCCAAATTTGGTGGTTTGAAACCCTGCTAAGTTCTCGGCAAAATATTCCACCATGTCGTTACGTTCGGCCTCACCATGCACCAGTACATCAAGGTCCAGTGCTTCCTGGCGTTTTACCGCATCTTCGATGTGACCTTTCAAGGCTGTCAAATAGTCTGATTCCGATAGCTGGCCACTACGGTAAGCACTACGCTGAACTCGTATTTCATTCGTTTGTGGAAAAGAACCAATCGTCGTTGTGGGGAACAATGGCAGACCTAATACCGCATTTTGATACTGAGCGCGCTCCTCATAAGGTACACTGCGATCAGACCAAGCTTTTGTTATCTGATTAAGACGCTGCTGAACTTGAGGCTTGTTGACGTGAACGGCATTCTTACGAGCCTGAATTGAAGCACTGTATGTATCGCACGCTAAAATAGCCTGGTGATCACCATCCAAGGCTCTGCCTAATAAGGCCACTTCGGCCACTTTTTGCTTTGCAAAAGCAAACCAACTGCGTACTTCTTCGGTCAACTCAGGTTCAAGATCCAGATCCACAGGGCTATGAAGCAATGAACACGAGCTCGCAACCCATAACCTATCGCCCAGACGCTTTTTCACAGGCTGAAGTCGTGCAAGCTGCGCGCTTAGATCCGCCCGCCAAACATTGCGCCCATTAATAACGCCTGCCGAAAACACCCACTCTTTCGGTAATCGAGAAATGACTTCACTTAACTGTTCTGGGGCTTCTGACAGGTCAACATGCAAACCATCGATCTCTAATTCGACAATCTTGTCCAATGTGTCTTCCACTGAATCAAAGTAGGTCGTTAGCAGTATTTTCACCTCGCCACGAATGACCTGATAAGCAAGCTTGAATGCATCAAGCCAAGGTGCCTCCAACTCTAGTGATAGAATAGGTTCGTCGATCTGCACCCACTCAACCCCTTGGCCTGCTAATTTGGCTAGAATGTTTTGATAAGCGGTAAGAAGACGTGGTAACAGCGTCAAGCGATCAAACCCTTGTTCCACTTCTTTACCAAGGTAGAGATAGCTCAACGGACCTAACAGAACGGGTTTCACATTTTGTCCCGCTTTGATAGCCTCATTAACTTCCTCGAACAGTTGAAGCCAGCTAACTTCAAAGCTATCATCCCGACTAAACTCAGGTACGATGTAATGATAATTGGTGTTAAACCATTTGGTCATATCCGACGCCGCAGATCCGCTACAGCTACAATTTGCCTGAGACTGACCACGTCCAACTTTGAACAAGGTATCCAAATCAGACTCCCCTTCTCGGTGACGTTTAGGCACATGTCCTAGTAATAAGGTCGTGGTCAGAACATGGTCATACCATGCAAAATCACCTGCGGTAACAAAGCTCAGTTCGGCCTCAGATTGTACTTGCCAATTTTTCTTTCGAAGCTGGGCCCCCACTGCTTTGAGCTCAGCTTGGTTAATTTCTCCTCGCCAATATTTCTCCAGTGCAAATTTCAATTCACGCTTTTCGCCGATTCTTGGGTAGCCTAGGATATGAGTCGTCGTCGCCATATTTCTAATCCTTCTTGATTATTAAAGCAATTAGGCCTGTACTGCCTAAACAACAGTAAGGCGTCTAAATGGCTAAACTATCTCGATTAAGACATGAATGAACAACCTCCAATTATTCAAGCTGTTTATTAGAAAACTTCATGTCCGAGACAGCGAATTAGCTCAACTAACGAATTCAATCATTAATATCTTTTTAGACGTCTAGATGTTTACATGCCTATAAAACACAGGTAAGTTAGTTATATTCATCATCAGCGAGCAAGATTGAAGGGATTTCATGATTGAGATTAAGCATCTGAAAACATTAGCCACATTGCGGGACACTGGCTCTTTGACTGCCACTGCAACAACGCTACACCTGACTCAGTCAGCCCTGTCTCATCAAATAAAAGATCTAGAAGCTCGTATTGGTGGTCAGCTTTTTCTGCGTAAGACTCGTCCTGTGAGATTTACCTCTGAAGGCGAAATCCTTCTTAGCTTGGCAGATGAAGTGCTACCACGCATTGCCAGAGCGGAAAATGAATTAGCCAGTTTGAAAGAGGACGTTAACGGACGTTTGCATATGGCTATCGAATGCCACTCCTGTTTTCAGTGGCTAATGCCTGCGCTAAGAGAATATCAAGTGGCTTGGCCAAGTGTGACTCTAGATTTCTCATCTGGATTTGGTTTTGAGCCTCTACCGGCGCTGATGAATGGCGAGTTGGACTTGGTGATCACCTCTGATATTCAACCAAGATCAGAAGTCCATTATGAGCCTCTCTTTGATTTTGAAATGCGCTTAGTTACCGCAACCACCCACCCACTGGCATCAAAAACCTCTATTGAACCGGAAGATTTAGCCAATGAGACCATGTTGTCCTACCCAGTTCAAAAGAACCGACTTGACGTGGTGAAACACTTTCTACAGCCCGCAGGCATTGAGCCCGCCAAATGGAAACAAGCAGACAACACACTGATGCTAGTACAAATGGTGTCTGCCGGTTTAGGAGTAGCCGCTTTACCTAACTGGGCAATAAGCGAGTTCTCCCGTCAAGGCTTGATTACCAGTCTCTCTTTTGGCGATGGGTTGTGGCGACGTCTGTTCGCTGCAACACGAAATTCGGACAAAGACAAACGCTACCTTCAAGCCTTTTTTAATACTGCCAGACAACAATCAAAAAGCCATTTAGAAGGGATAAAAACGGTATAAAAAAGGAGGCATCAGCCTCCTGTTTCATTCTATCTATCGTAAGATTTAAACTGATTGGTGAGCGGATCATATTGATAACCCAATATATCCAATTTACCCACCACTGTTTCGACATCCATTTCATACATGGTCACGAGTTCTTCAAAGCTATCGCACTCGAGTCTCAGCTTTTCATTAACAATGCCAAGTAAAATCGCACTGTCTAACCGACCTACATGAGTCATATCCATAACCACGCTCCTGTGTTGACCATCTATATCAAGCGTAGCGTCAAATCTTCAAATTAACAGTGAGAGATTTCTCTTCTAAAGAACAAACAAGCCTTGATTGAACGTCATTGCCGAGATAAGAGTTAATAATGCAATCGCCAACTGAGCCTTATGTACCGTCTTTGACATAATGATATGCCAGCACCAGATAAGAACTGAAGTAATGAGCAGTGCAAACCCAATCAATAGTGGCTGAGTAGCTTGAGCAAGAATGGCTTCATCTAGGCCAAAGGCTTTAAGCAAAATCGCTAAACTCATCAGCATTGCTGAGAGCACACCAGTCACCGGCAGAATACGGTGAAAAGCTTGTAAACGCGTTCTCGCTACGGTGAGGAGCAAGTGAGCAAACAGCGCACCTAAAAGTATGATTTGAATAAACACACTCAGGCTAGCCGCAAGATCGGATTGCTCTCCAATACCAATAGCAACATAGGCAAGTGCCAAACCATTAGCAAGGTACATAACCCACATTGGCCCTTGTACTCGCGTTTTTTTGGTTTGAACTTGAGAGTAGAAGTATGCAATGGCAAACACAATCATCATGGCTTCAATTTTCAATGAAGCAACAGCCAGCCACATAATTGCGAGCACAGGAAGGACCTTATGAATACGGCCTCTCTGACCTGGGCAGATATCACCCTTGACCAAAATGAGCGTCAAAATGAATTGAGCACCTAAAAGCATAGGAGCAAACACTGCTAACAATTGCTGAACCATGATGTCTGATATCGCTGTAATTTCTGATGGGTGCGGATAATAACAGACTTGCTAAGGCCAATTCCACCAGCGATTCATATTTAAAAATTTGCAAAGCTCATCCCTAAATAAACTCGTCTAAGGCTTAGATTTACAACTCAATAAATACTGCATAACTCTTTCATGTTCGACGATACCTTTGAATCGTGATTCATCATCAACCAGCACCCAGGGCAGCGGCACTCTTGCCATTAAGTCTTCCAATTCCATTAATGGTGTATGCCAAGACAGTAGTGATTCCGGTGTAGACATTATACGGTGAGCAGACTTATGCCACATCGTGTGCTCTTTACTGGTCTCATGATCTGTTCCCATATTCGGCGTCAAATGCAAATTCATTGCAGCTCTGCTAATAATGCCCACGCAATGATGTGATTCAATAACAGGCAAAACATTGATCGTTTCCGTTTTAAAATAAGTGTAAATAAGGGACAGAGGTTCGCCCGGGTCAAGATGTGGTAACTGAGGTGTTATCAACTCTAATAACGTACCGGTTTTAGCATTTGACATACTTTGAGTTGACGGTAAAACACAGTAATGACTCACCGATCGTAGATCTTTTATTGGCAATGGCTTCGAGAAGAAGTAACCCTGAATGCAATCAACGCCTAAATTACGTAATGTTGTATACTCACTTTCGGTTTCAACACCTTCAGCCACCACTTTTAGCCTGAGTTTTTGGGCTAACTGAATGATGGTATTCACGACATGATATTGCCGACTGCCAAAGCAAATATCTTGAACAAAGCTTCGATCAATTTTCAGTACATCAAAATAGTTTCGATTAAGATAATCGAAAGACGCGCACCCAGTACCAAAATCGTCAACCGCAATGGAGACGCCTGCTTTTCGAATCGCTGCCAGTAACTGCTCTTGATAACTGCCGCCACCAAAATACGCACTTTCGGTGAACTCAATCGTCAGCATGTTTGGTTTAATTCCGCTTTCATCGATGAGCTGGGCACAGTGACGAAGGATTTCGACAATGTCTTGTTTAGAATTGAATGAACGATTAACAGACAGCCCAATGTCCTCGCCAAACAATTGCTGCAGTTCCGGCAATGCCGACATAGCTTTTCGATTGACAACATCATCCAATCGGACAATTAGATCAAGATCTTCAACGACATTGATCAACTCCTGCGTTGAGGCGCTGGCAGTGTCACTTTCAGGAAAGCGACACAAGGCCTCAAATTTATCAATTCTTCCTTTTTTGATATTAACAATCGGTTGGTAAAAAACATCTATTGTCTCTTCCAATATGGCTTGTTCAACCCAGCTTTCCAGCCGTTTCTTACGCTCCACTTGTTCATGAAGTTCACGGTCATAAAACCTCACTCTTTTATTTTCGCCTGAGTGCAACTCCAGCAAAGCTTGCAATGCGTGCGAGAGTAATCCCTTGGGCGATTTCGCATCAGAATGCAACACAGAGACGCCGGTGAGGCCAAATCTAAGTGCTTGTGCAACAGGCGCTTGAGCATGCTTAAAACTGTGAAAAAAAGCTTTTATTAACTTTCGGATAGAGCGGATACTCTCACTCCCCTGCTTCATACTCGCTTTTAGCGTAACGGCAAACCGGCTATCACCAACATAACTAGCAGACGAGACTAGCGAATTTTCAGCAATATAACTGGCAAATTGACGTTTGACTTCCTGCTCATTCTCCAAAGAAAATTGTGGTTGCAATGCCAACATGATCAACAAATCTTCACATTGGCTGTCAGCGTAGTCTTGCTCGAGCTGCTCTAAAAAGCGTTCACGCGATGGCAGTTGCGTCAGTAAATCTACACCGCCAGTTTCTCTGCCATCAATCCGCTGAAGCTGATTCGATAAGTCTGCACAAAACCCCAGTAAATACGACTCGCCGTTCCCGGGTTCAATCTTGTGAATTGTCAGTTCTTGAGGCAGTACAGAATCATCAGCCTTTCTTGTCAGCATAGGACCACTCCAATGCCCATGTTGTTCTATGCTTTGCCAAAGCTCACGGTAATAATCATCACTGAGTTTCCCTACATTCAAAATATTCGTTTTTAGACCAAGGATATCCTCAAGCCTATGGCCCGTTATACGCTCGAAATGACGATTGCAAGCTAGAATTCGAGTCTCTGAGTCCGTTACGACCACACCATGATGCCTATTCTCAAACACAGAATAGAAAATATCGGCTGCCACCATCCGTGATGAAATGACCAAACAAGGTGCAACAACCCCTTTCAGTAAAAACTCACTTTCAGCTTTGATAATGAACTCTACATAAGTAAAGAGGCTATTGGGCGTCAGTAAACAACAGGGAAAGGAATGGGCTTTGTTGGTGGTTAATGCGGTTTTAAACATGGTGCGAGCCATACGGCGTTGAGCGGTAGGCAATAGCTTAAGTAGTTCCTTAGCCGAAATGGTGAGCTTGTCACAACCGAATAATTGCTTCATCGCTTCTGGCTCACAGCTAAATTCCTGAGTCACAAGGTCCAACTGCCAAGCGTACGTTTTGTACTTTCGCTGGCGAGTAGGCGCGACCAGCTCCTTCACAGCGGTACCAGAATCAACCTCATACATAAGCGCCCACCTCAAGTTTAGTGCTCATCACTACTCTATAATACTAGTCCCATATGGCACCGTAATCTGTTATATAGCCAACACATCTAATAACAACGTGATGCATAACTAACCGAGAGACACTTAAACATGCAAAACCTAGGGATATGTTGAGGTAGATACTCCGCTCGCAAGCCGCTATAATTCGCGCTCCCTGGAACAGAGAACAAAATATGTACAGCAATATCACCCCTATTCATGAGCACAAAAAATACTGGGCAGAATGCTTCGGTAATGCCCCTTTCCTACCGACAAGTCGCAAGGAAATGGATGCCCTAGGATGGGACAGCTGTGACATTATTATCGTAACTGGCGATGCTTACGTTGATCACCCCAGCTTTGGCATGGCGATCATTGGCCGCTTGCTAGAAGCACAGGGATTTCGAGTCGGCATTATTGCGCAGCCTGAATGGCAAAACAAAGATGCCTTTACTCAACTGGGTAGGCCAAACCTGTTCTTTGGTATTACTGCAGGCAACATGGACTCAATGATCAACCGATACACCGCTGATCGTAAACTACGCCATGACGATGCTTATACCCCTAATAATGAAGGGGGAAAACGTCCAGACCGTGCAACGCTGGTTTATTCTCAGCGTTGTAGAGAAGCCTACAAAGGGGTGCCGATTGTTCTCGGAGGAATCGAAGCCAGTTTGCGCCGTTTGGCCCACTACGATTATTGGTCAGACAAAGTTCGCCGCTCTATTCTGTTTGATGCCAAAGCGGATATATTGCTGTTTGGTAATGCTGAACGTGCTTTGGTTGAGGTCGCACATCGACTGGCTGACGGCGAAGATATTGGTAATATGACCAACATTCGCGGCACGGTAGTGAGCCTCCCAGCAGCGCCAGAAGGCTACAAGATCATTGACTCTTCACGCATTGAGAAACCACGTAAAGAGGCCTTCATACCGCCCAATCCATATGCCGTCGAAGAACAATGTGACACTAAAGCAAAAGCAGAAGAACAAACAGCGAAGCCAATCACTATTCGTCCATCACGTCATGATGCAGCAACCACGGCAGTGCGCATTCCACACTTTGAAAAGCTGAATAATGACCGAATTCTCTATGCTCACGCCAGCCGTATTATGCACCTTGAAACCAACCCTTACTCGGGGCGTGCATTGATTCAGCGTCATGGTGATCGTGAACTTTGGGTTAACCAAGCTCCGATTCCTCTTTCAACGGAAGAAATGGATTACGTTTTCGGCCTGCCTTACGCCCGTGTACCGCACCCGAAATATGGTAAAGCAAAGATTCCGGCCTACGACATGATCAAAACCTCCGTGAACATCATGCGTGGCTGTTTTGGTGGCTGTTCTTTCTGTTCTATTACTGAGCACGAAGGTCGTATCATCCAAAACCGTTCTCAAGAGTCGATCATAAACGAGCTTGAAGAGATCCGAGACAAAGTACCAGGCTTCACTGGTACTATTTCCGATCTTGGTGGTCCAACTGCAAACATGTATCGACTCGGCTGTAGCGATCCGAAAGCTGAAGCAAACTGTCGCCGTCCATCGTGTGTTTTCCCTGGGATCTGTAACAAGCTGAATACCGACCACAAGCACACTATCGATCTGTATCGCGCAGCACGTAAAGTGGATGGTGTAAAAAAAGTAATGATAGCTTCTGGCGTTCGTTACGATTTGGCCATCGAGTCACCAGAATACGTTAAAGAGTTAGTTACTCACCATGTTGGCGGTTACTTGAAGATAGCGCCTGAGCACACAGAAAAAGGTCCGCTTGATCTGATGATGAAGCCGGGCATGGGCACTTACGATCGTTTCAAAGAAATGTTCGAAAAGTACAGTGCTGAAGCAGGTAAGAAGCAGTACCTGATCCCTTACTTTATCTCTGCACATCCGGGTACCGAAGATGAAGATATGCTGAACTTGGCTCTGTGGCTGAAGAAAAACGACTTCGAGTGCGATCAAGTACAAAACTTCTACCCATCACCTATGTGTAATGCCACCTCTATGTATTATTCAGAAACGAACCCGCTTAAGCGAGTGAAATACAAACAGCGTGAGGAAGTGCCAGTAGCGAAAGGAGAGCGCCAACGCCGATTACATAAAGCCCTACTTCGCTACCATGATCCCGCTAACTGGCCTTTGATCCGCGAGGCATTGATCAGCATGGGCAAAAAACACCTGATAGGCGACAAACCAAGCTGTCTAGTCCCAGCAGAAGACAATGAAGCCCTGACTCCCGCACAGCGAAGAAAATCTGGTCGTCATGGCTCGAATCGATTCGCAACCAAACACACCAAGAGCCAGCCAGGTTTTGAAAAGATGAACGGCTCTGGTAACAAAAAGCCAAACAATAGCCGCAACTCAGGCAATGGTGGAAAACCAACAGGTGGTCGAAATGGTAAGCCGGGCAGTCAAGTTAACAGTAAGCCACCAGCGGGCGGGAAACCTTCGGCAGGTCGCAAACCTAAACGTCGATAAGCAAACCACTTTAACACATTTTAAAATCGCAGCTTAGGCTGCGATTTTTTATGACACCCAATCAACATCATGCCGATAATTATCACCGAATTTGTCAATTATTTTTGCACCTTAAGTCATAAGCTCCATACTTAGTTCATTGGAATCCAACTCCCGATGGAGAGATATAGATGAATGTTCGTCTGTCCCATGCCCTCTACATGGGCTTTTCAATTATCATCATTACGACCCTAATATTAGCTTTCGTCGTCTGGTCTCTAGTTAATAAATCCGCCACTATTTCAGAAGATATAGAATCAGATGATGTTCCCGGTGTACTTGCGTATTTCAACGTCTTGGATGAGATAGGTGATCTTCAAACCAACGCTCTGGAATATCTTAATGGAGATGCTGGTCAGCGTAACGCATTTGAAGTGAATGCCAGCGAGTTTCAGCAGCACTACTCTCGACTCCGCTCTCTAGAATCAGCGAAAGCGTCTGACGTCAAAAAAATGGACCGTATCATAGGACTGGCTAACCAATACATAGATCAAGTGAAGCAAGGTGTTTTCACCAAATACAACCCCGCCGATGAGCAACAAGCCATTCAAAAAATAAACCAATTAACCAAAAATGTAGGGGCTCCACTGGAGGATTTACTCAATCAATTGGCTGAAAAACGCTTTACCGAAGCCTACAGTAGTACCGATCTTAACCGCTCTCTCAATCAAGATTTGCCGAGTATTCGCTATTACCTTGAGCTCGTTGACGAAGCAGGCGATATGATTGCAACTCTCAATGCTTATATCATGGGTGATCCGACTGCTCGTGAGACATTTAATGATGATGCTGGCTCCTTTGCTGGCTATCTTGATAGGCTTCGCCCTCTGGAACCAGACCAACAAGCTTCAAGCCAAATCGACGATGTCGAACAATATTACTACGACATTATTCGTACCGCTCAGGAAGTATTTGAAGGCTATAATCCATCTGGAAAAATGTCTGCAAATCAATTGGTAAGGGAACTAAAACAATCTATTATCCTACCACTCGAAAAAGTACTTAACACCTCAGCCACTGAAGAAACCAGTGACTCTATACAAGCTCTCGCAGAACTGAATGGCAACATGTCGACAATTATCTTCTGGCTAACCGTCAATGTCATTGTGGTATTAGTCGTCGGCATTGTTGTCGCTTGGGGGCTTTCGAATATCATACGTCAGAGACTGGATGTGATTGCCGCCAAAGCGAAATCTATTGCCGATGGCGATTTGTCAGAGCCACCCATCAACGAAACCAACAAGGATGAACTGGGCGAACTCGCTCGTGCTATTGATGCTATGCAACAATCTCTCAGACGTGTGCTTTCCAACATCACCAATGTCGCCTCCGAAGTGGCCAGCAACACTCAGATGGTAGATGACACAAGCAAACAGGTTGCTTCAGGTATTAAAGAGCAAGCAGACAAAGCGACATTAATCGCCAGTGCCGTTGAAGAAATGACGGTGACAGTTAATCAAGTTGCCGATCAAAGTAGCGATGCGGCTGAAAGTTCTAAGCAAGCGGGAGAAGAAGCCACCAGTGGCGGAAAACTAATGCAAGAAACCGTTCACGGTATGAACCGTATTTCGGAAGTCGTGAATGAAACTGCGGAGACGATCGATAGTCTAGGCAAGCGAGGAGAAGAGATTGGCAATGTGATCCAAGTGATCAACGATATTGCTGAACAAACCAATTTGCTGGCACTAAACGCTGCGATAGAGGCAGCTCGTGCAGGTGAGTTAGGCCGGGGGTTCGCCGTCGTCGCTGATGAGGTCCGAGGGCTCGCGGAAAGAACCTCGAAAGCAACCGAAGAAGTAGGTGGTTTGATTTCTTCCATTCAGAATGAGACCCGCCAGGCAGTCTCTAGAATGAGTGAAGGCACTCAACTGGTCGCTGAGGGAGTTACTTTATCGAACTCTGCGGGTGATGCTCTGACACAAATTGTTTCGAGAGCCCAAGATGTCAATCAAATGATCGATATGATTGCCACAGCAGGTAATGAACAAGCCACCGCTGCGCAAGAAATATCACGTGATATCAACGCCATTAGCCAAATTGCAGGTAATTCCGTTCGGACGACTCAAGATGGTGAGCAGGCCGTTAGTCAGCTGTATAGAAAAGTCGAAGAACTAGAGCAAGTCGTGGCGAGATTCCGACTTTAAGCCATAAAAAAGGCTTAGCCATTGTGGCTAAGCCTTTGTCTATTTATGAGTTAAGCGTTCTCTGCTTCAAACTCTTTCATAAACTCAACCAACGCTTTAACCCCTTCAACGGGCATCGCGTTATAAATCGAAGCACGCATACCTCCCACAGCACGGTGGCCTTTCAACGAAACAAGGCCTTTTTCCGCGGCCAGCTCTAAGAACATGCTGTCTAATTCTGGTTTTGCTAACTGAAAAGGTACATTCATTCGGGAGCGGTTCTGAGCATGGACATCATTTTTATAAAAATCCGAACTATCAATGTAATTGTACAAGATCGCGGCTTTCTCACGGTTAACCTGCTCCATCGCTGCAACACCACCCTGTTCTTTCAGCCATTTGAACACCAAGCCTGACAGATACCATGCGAAAGTTGGGGGCGTATTAAACATTGAATCTTTTTCAGCTAAAATTTTATAACTGATAAAACTCGGTAAAAGATCGTGGGCAAGATCGAGTAAGTCATCGCGAACTATGGCAATACAAATCCCTGCCGGACCAATGTTCTTTTGCGCACCGGCATAAATAACACCATATTGAGAAACATCTATTTCTCGTGACAATATGTTAGATGACATATCCGCAACGATAGGTTTGTCGGTCTTTGGCAAATCTGAGATTTCAATACCATCGATCGTCTCGTTTGGACAAAAGTGCACATAAGCTGATTGAGGGTCAATTTGCCATTCAATAGGGTCTGTAACCGTTAGTTTGCCATCTTTTGTCGTTTTGGCATTAAAAACATCAACTTCGCAGTATTTTTCTGCTTCTTTGATCGCACTTTCCGCCCAGTAACCTGCATTGATATATGTCGCTTTCTTAGCACTCCCTAAAAGGTTCAGAGGAACCGCTGCAAACTGAGCACGAGCCCCACCTTGACAGAATAAGACTTTATAGTTGTCAGGGACATTCAGTAGGTCGCGTAGATCTTGCTCTGCTTCTTCTGCTACCTTAATGAATTCTTTACTTCTATGACTAATTTCCATCACAGAGGTGCCAAGTCCATTCCATTCAACGAATTCAGCTTGTGCTTTTTCCATTACAGCTCTAGGTAGACCAGCAGGCCCAGCACTAAAGTTATAAACATTGTCCATTTCGAGGTTCCTTGCTCATACTTCAATAAGAAATTAACAGGATTAATAGCATGTTTTTCCAAGTATAAAAAGCAAGAAAAGGAGCCTTTCAGGCCTTTGTTTAAGTAGAAGTGCAGAAAATTGAGTATCCCACCATGATGAAAGTCGATGTTATCACTCTTGAGGAGGGTGATCGCAGCCCACTTAGGCTTTGATGTAGTCCAATAATTCATCTTTCAATTCACGCAGTACACCTGGCTTGGGCTGTGTATGAGACAGAGTACGGATCCCATATATACCCATAACTAAAAATTGAGCCAATTGGGTCGCTGACTTATGCAGGCTAGCTTCTCCTGCTTGCTGTGCTAAAGCAATTTTATCTTCAATCGACTGATGCCAATCTTGTAGCATCATACTGATTAAACGCTCTACTTCATCATCTTGCTGTGCCATTTCGCTGAGTGATTTCTGCAGTAAACAGTCTTTGATCTCCTCTGTTTCACACTCTTCAAGCACCCAATTTAAGTACATCTCAAAACCAGCCATAACACTGGTCTGAGATTCAAAAAGAGTTTGAAAGTCTCGTTTTTTATCATCACGGTATTGCTCTAGAGCTGCGATTAGCAAGCCTCGTTTATTTTCAAAAGCACAATAGATCGACCCTGGGTGCAACCCGGTTACGGCTTTTAGATCTTGCATACTGGTTTTAGCGTAACCCTTGGTCACAAATGCATCCATAGCAGAACGTAGGACGTCTTTTCGATCAAATTCAGCGCTGCGCATCGGCTCTCTTATCTCAATCATCAATATGTGATGATTCTACTTTATTTTGAACAATCATTCAAAAAGTAGTTGAACGAAGGTTCAAATTAGAATAACTTGAATGGGCATTCAAGAAATCATACAAGGGAACATCATGAACAACCTATTTGAGCCAATAGCACTGAACGACACTATTACGCTAAACAATCGAATTGTGATGGCTCCACTGACCCGCTGCATGGCAGACAATCACTTAGTACCAACTCAACAAATGGTAGATTATTATGCCCGTCGTGCAGACACTGGACTTATTATCAGCGAAGCAACCATCATTCGCCCAGATGGGCAAGGCTACCCTAACACCCCGGGTATCTACAGTCAGAAACAAATAGCAGGATGGCGAAAAGTGACAGATGCTGTTCATGCCAAAGGAGGAAAAATATTTGTTCAGCTGTGGCACACCGGTCGCGTTGCTCACCCACACTTTTTCAACGGTGAATTCGTTTTAGCGCCCTCTGCCATAGGCGTTGAAGGAAGTGTACCGCGCATGCGTGAGCTGACATACACCATTCCTAAACCAGCCTCTCGCGAAGAAATTGAAGAGTTGGTTGAAGATTACCGCCAAGCGGCCATCAATGCATTAGAGGCGGGCTTTGATGGCGTTGAAATCCATGGTGCAAATGGCTATCTAATCGATCAATTTCTTCATTATTCAAGCAACACTCGTGACGATGAGTTTGGCGGTTCGGCAGAAAATATGGCACGTTTCCCCCTACAAGTCGTAGACGCTGTCGTTGATGCCATTGGTAAAAATAGAACCGCACTGCGGCTCTCTCCTGGCGCTTACTTCAACATGGAAGCCGACAATCGTGATCGATTGGTGTTTGATTACTTACTTCAAGCACTAGAAAGTCGAGACTTGAGCTACCTTCACGTTGGCATTTTTGATGACAGTATGACATTTGATTATTTAGGCGGCACAGTATCTGAGTATATGCGCTCTCATTATAGTAAGACGTTAATGGGGGTTGGTGGCTTTACACCAGAGACAGGTAGTGCTGCCCTTGAAGCTGGGAAATTCGATTTACTGGCAATCGGTCGACCATTGATCGCAAACCCAGATTATATAGAGAAAGTAAAATCGGGCTCTGCTCTAACTGACTACTCTGAAGAAATGTTGGCGCAGCTAGTTTGAGCCCATAACTAGAAATCGGCAGCTTTCGCTGCTGATTTTTATGATGTACCCCATAATCAAAAAAGCCCTGACCTTACGGTCAGGGCTTTCATAACTTGGAGCGACACACGAGGTTCGAACTCGTGACCTCAACCTTGGCAAGGTTGCGCTCTACCAACTGAGCTAGTGTCGCATAAATGCGTTAGATGGTGCCCCGGGCCGGACTTGAACCGGCACAGCGCGAACGCCGAGGGATTTTAAATCCCTTGTGTCTACCAATTCCACCACCAGGGCACACAAATCTAATTTGTGATGGAGACACCATCTTGGATATCGCTACATTCTCAGCGCTATCCTGAAATTTGGAGCGACACACGAGGTTCGAACTCGTGACCTCAACCTTGGCAAGGTTGCGCTCTACCAACTGAGCTAGTGTCGCAAATGGAGGCGCGTCCCGGAGTCGAACCGAGGTCCACGGATTTGCAATCCGCTGCATAGCCACTCTGCCAACGCGCCTTCGTAATTCCAATTGGATGCTTTTCTGCGTTCCTCTTGGGTACGGGATGCATTCTACGGATTCGAACTAATGAGTCAACACTATTTTTAATTTTTTGAATCGTTTGTCTAATTAACAGTCAAAAGCAGCCAATTTGATTAATTTACTGCCAAAATTCTTTTGATTTTGACTAAGTTAGCTTAAACAAAGTAAATTTCAGGCATAAAAAAACGGGCAACCGCCCGCTTCTTTAGTGATGTTCTTCATTAAGTAGATCGTCTTTCGCAGCCATAAGATACTGCGCCATCGACCAATAGGTAAGCACTGTTGCTATATACAAAGCCACATACCCCAGCCAAACCATCCAATCATCATAACGCCAGATAAGTACCCACAAAGCAAACATCTGGCTAAGCGTCTTCACTTTACCGACCCAAGATACAGCCACACTCGCGCGTTTACCGATCTCTGCCATCCATTCTCGTAACGCGGAAATAATGATCTCGCGAGCGATCATAGTTACAGCAGGGATCGTCACCCAAATAGAGTGATAATGTTCAGTGATAAGAATAAGAGCCGTCGCCACGAGAACTTTATCCGCAACAGGGTCGATAAAAGCGCCGAAACGGGAAGTTTGACCCAACTTTCGAGCTAACATTCCGTCTAGCCAGTCTGTAAAGCCTGCCACCCAGAACACCATCGCAGCAGCAAACGGAGCCCAGCCATAAGGTAAATAGAAAACTACGACAAATACAGGGATAAGGAAAAGTCGTAGTAAAGATAAAATGTTAGGGATATTTAAACGCATATTTATTGAGGCTCTTATCGTTTGCGTATTGCTCTGTTTACTGCTGAAAAACAGGGCTCTTATGGTGCGGGATTTTTCCTATTGTTTCAATGCTTGATAAATGTTTTCTGCCAAAGAAACACTAATCCCAGGAACTTTGGCGATTTCTTCAACGCTCGCACGCTGCAGTTCCTGTAAACCTCCCATGTATTTGAGCAAGGCTTGACGACGCTTAGGCCCTATCCCTTCAATACCTTCGAGTGCACTGGTTCGCCGAGTTTTACCGCGCTTAGCCCTGTGCCCAGCAATCGCATGGTTGTGGCTTTCATCACGGATATGTTGCATTAAGTGCAAGGCAGGCGCATCACTGGGTAGATTGAATTCTTCACCATCTGAGCTAATTAAAGTTTCCAGCCCCGGCTTACGGGTCACACCTTTTGCAATGCCAATCAAGCGTGGTCGCTTAGGCCAATCTCCCCAATATTGAGAGATAATTTCAAGCGCTCGGTTAAGCTGCCCTTTACCACCATCAATAAACACAATGTCAGGGATTTTCTCGACATCCAATTGCTTCGAGTAGCGCCGCTCTAAAGCTTGCCCCATCGCAGCATAGTCGTCACCACCTGTGATTCCAGTGATATTGTAGCGGCGGTATTCTTGTTTGACAGGGCCTTCATGATTAAACACTACACATGAAGCGATAGTGCTTTCCCCCATCGTATGCGAAATATCAAAACATTCCATCCGTGAGATGTTGTCCATCCCCAACACTTCTCGTAGCTCTTTAAAGCGTTGCGAGATGGTCATTTTGTGATTGATCTTAGTCGTAATTGCTGTCAGCGCGTTGGTATTCGACAATTTAAGATAGCGACCTCGAGTGCCCGTCGGGTTTACGTGGAAGTGAACTTTTCTCCCTGCAATGTCCCCTAATGCATCTTGCAGTGATTGTAACTCCGTCATCAATCCAGAGTTAAGGATGATTCGTGTAGGAATGGTTCGAGCTTCGTTGTGACTCAGGTAATACTGACTCAAAAAACTATAGAAAACCTCTTCCTGAGTAGTGTCATTAGGAATTTTAGGAAAGTGACTTCGACTGCCTAAGATCTTACCTTGACGGATCATAAGGATATGAATACAGGCGATACCATTTTCTTGAGCAAAACCCAGTACATCCATATCGTCTTGAGAGTCTTCAGATACAAATTGCTGTTCCTGAATGCGACGTATGGCTTGGATTTGATCTCTAAATTTCGCCGCCTCTTCAAACTTAAGGCTACGACTGGCAAGCTCCATTTTCTCAACCAGGGTCGTCAATACTTGCTGATCTTTTCCTTGCAGGAATAAACGCACAAACCCAACTAACTCAGCGTAGTCTTGATCAGAAATAATGCTGCTAACACAAGGGCCTGCACATCGGCCAATCTGGTACATCAAACATGGGCGTGTCCGATTACTGTACACCGTATCTTCACACTGTCTAACAGGAAAGATTTTCTGAATAAGATGTAGCGTTTCTCTTACTGCTCCAGAATCAGGGTAAGGCCCAAAATACTCACCTTTCCGCTTTTTAGCCCCACGGTGCATGGATAATCTAGGGTGCTTATGCCCGCTGACAAAGATGTAAGGATATGATTTATCATCACGCAGTAACACGTTGTACTTGGGCAAGTACTGCTTAATGTAATTATGTTCTAGGATCAGCGCTTCTGTTTCACTGTGCGTGACCGTGACATCAATCTTGTTAATATTACTGACTAATGCACGTGTTTTTTCACTATCTACCTTCTTGCGAAAGTAGCTAGAAAGACGCTTTTTGAGATCTTTGGCTTTACCAACATAGATCACTACAGCCTCAGCGTTATACATTCTGTAAACGCCGGGCTGATTAGTCACTGTTTTAAGAAAGGAAGCCGAGTCAAATGTGGCATTCACTACAATGTCTCGGTATCTAACATTCCATGACGGATAGCAAGGTGGGTCAGCTCGACATCACCGCTTATGTCCAGCTTGTTGAACAGGCGATAACGGTAGCTGTTGACGGTTTTCGGACTCAGGTTTAGCTGCTCTGAAATATCCGTCACTTTCTGCCCTTTGGTGATCATCATCATGATCTGTAACTCACGCTCAGACAGATCGGCAAAAGGGTTTTCCGATGCTGGAGAGAATTGGCTAAGCGCCATCTGTTGAGCAATTTCAGGTGAGATATAACGTTGGCCGCTATTAACGACACGAATGGCGTTGACCATTTCATCTGGTCCCGCCCCTTTAGTCAGGTAGCCAGCGGCACCTGCTTGCATCACTTTAGTTGGAAACGGATTTTCCGTATGAACAGTTAAAACAATGATTTTCACATCAGGATTGAAACGCAGTATTTTTTTGGTTGCCTCTAAGCCACCAATACCCGGCATATTCATATCCATCAAAATGACATCGGCATGGTTGCCTCGACACCATTTTGCTGCATCTTCACCGCTTTCAGCTTCCCCTGCTACGTTCATTCCACGGACGTCTTCAATAATACGTCGTATCCCTGTGCGAACCAGCTCGTGATCATCTACAAGGAAAACACTTATCAAACTTGTATCTCCACACTTCTTGATTGGCTCTGTATCTACTCTGAAGCAGATGACAGCATAGCAACCTATTTTAACTCAAATTTCGTTTTTTGCTTACTCTGAATATGTGCCCAAACGCAAACTTTAGCAAGTACTTATTTTCACATCTGCCGCTTAGTACACTAATGACATTACAATCAATAATTTAAGCCATACACTGCGGTTATGATTCAGAAATCTGCATATAGCCTCACAACACAAGGCTTACCATTGAAAATGAATCTAATTTCACTTATTAATACATAGTGCATACATACAATTGCACAAAATAAATACACTTTAAATGATATCTTATAAGGATATATTATGAAAAAGCTTCTAGCAGTGGCAGCCCTAGCAACAACTCTTCCAATGTCTAACTTTGCACTGGCTGATAACGATGTAGGTTGTGGTTTGGGTACTATGGTATTTGACGGTCAATCAGGTAAGGTTTCTAAAATTCTAGCGGCGACAACGAACGGCACTTCTGGTAACCAAACTTTTGGTATCACTTTCGGTACTTTAGGTTGTGACGGTACTGGCACTATTTCTTCATCTGAAAAACTAGCCATGTTTATTGATGGAAATATGGATAACCTAGCACGTGACATCGCTAAAGGCGAAGGCGAAACTCTTGCAACTCTTTCTGAAGTTTGGGGTATCAATGAAGCGGACAAAGCAACATTCAATACTCTAGCTCAAGAAAACTTTGCCCAAGTTTTCAAATCTGAAAATGTCACTTCTCAAGAAGTATTTGTAAACCTAAACAATGTTGTTGCCGATAACGCACAACTAGCAGGTTACGCTATTTAAGTTATACCCCCTAAAAGGTGCCTTCCTAGGCACCTTTTTAACATCACTCTCAAGCCTTCCTATTATTCGTTGTGTCTTGACGCAGAAAGTAAGAAACTCAACCAAACCGTAAGACTGTGTATTAGATGAAGTCACCTGTGCTGAAAACCTCTTTGTTGTGCGGCTTAAGCTTAAGCCTTTTATTACCTTCGACGTTAATGGCTAGTGAGTTCGATGTCGATCAGCTTTCAAAGCACTCCTATTGGCTCAAACTCGGCCACTATTTGCCGACGTTTCTATCTGGCTACGAAAGTACTGTTGATAAAAGTGAGTTTTTTCTTGCGAAAGAGGGAAAATACTCCCCTAAAGCAGAACTGGAAGCAACTATCAGTCGGCTGTACTCCGAAGACAAACAACTCGCTGTAGAGACTCAATGCCAATACCCTGCGCGTTATCACTGGTTGGAGCAACAACAAGGCCGCCAGGCAAAACTCAATTGTCCAGAGCTAGAAACTTGGAGCCAAGTGATTGACCCTGCAGGCCTTACGCTGGTTTTTCCCACAGCATTTATGAATAACCCTTCTTCTATGTTTGGACACACTCTGCTGCGTGTCGATTCCAAAGACCAAACGAGACACAAAGAATTAGTCGCGTTTGCCATTAATTTTGCTGCGGAGCCAGAAACCGACGACAACCCCGCCTTATTTGCGCTCAAAGGGTTGTTCGGTAGCTACCCCGGTCGTTATACCGTGATGCCATACTATCGAAAAGTTCGAGAATATAATGACATCGAATCTAGAGATATCTGGGAATACAAACTCAACCTCACTGAAGAGGAAGTCAATCGCGTTTTGCTCCACTTATGGGAAATGCAGCGGGCAGAGTTTGATTACTATTTCCTAGATGAAAACTGCTCTTACCAGCTTCTTTCACTATTGGATGTCGCCCGAGACGACTTACGATTAATTGAAGGCTTCCCAATCCAAGCAATCCCATCAGACACTGTGTATGCCTTGGCTGAAAATGGATTGTTAGCAGAACCTCATTACCGAGAAGCGTTTGGAACCCGATTATTACACCAAGCTAATGAAGCCAACGAGGAGACCTTCGAGGCGGCGCAAAGAGCCATACAAGGTGAATACCCAAGTGAAAGCGAGTTCTCAGATCAAGAGCGAGCAGCAATCCTAGAACTCGCTTACGAATGGCTTAACTTCCAACTATACGATTCTGGTTTAGAGCGCGATCCGACAGCCAAAAGGCTAACCAAGCTACTTTATCTGCGTAGTAGAATAAAAGTAGAGTCTCCATTTACTCCTGTTCCGCAACCTGAAGTCCCACCGGAAAAAGGACATGCATCCGCTCGGATCGGATTGAGCTACCAATACTGGGATGAACACAATAATCAAGCCACTATTGAATGGAGAGCAGCGTATCACGATTTGCTTGATTCTCAGGACGGCTTTATACCGGGAGCCCAAATCAACTTCCTAGATACGCAAGTGAGTGTCGACCAGCAAGGCTCTTCTCGACTCGATAGATTTTATTTTATCGACACAATGGCGCTCGCACCCAGCAATAGGGTGTTCGATAGTTGGGCTTGGAACATTCGTACAGGCTTTGATAGGCAGCCTATGTCCGATGAATTGGCTGGAAGATGGTTTGGTCAAGGTGGATTTGGTAAAGCTTGGGGCTCTTCGGATAAACTCCACGTATACTCGCTCTTATCAGGTGCGGTAAGTGGCGGCACTCTGACTCAATATGATGCGATCCCGGGGCTAGGTTTAGAGATGGGCGCCATTTACCAAGCAGGCCGTCACCACAGAATCGGATTACAAACTCAATACATGGCGCTAATCGACTCTCAGGATGACAGTCATGTTGAGATTGATGCCAGCTGGAACTGGAGCTTTAACCGTAATTTTGCCGTGCGGACACAATTGAGTTACCAAAGTTGGCAGTCTGAGAATATTGGTGCCAAGGTGACAGGCTTTATCTATTATTAAGAGCACGCCTGCTTATGCTAAGCTAGTGAAACCAAGCTTCATCCGTTGCTTGGTTTTCTTTTAGAGCAGTTTCATGGCAGTCCAACACGGTTTTCTCCTTACTCGACAAGCCAGAGATATTTCTGGTAAAACGCAAATTGATTTGTGGCTCTCGACTGATAGCGGCCCGACTAGGCTTGTGATCATAGGTGAAAAACCTGTTTTCTTTATTCCTCAAGCGGATATAGCTACAAGTCTCTCCTTGATGAAGCAATTATCCGTTGATGCCGAAGTAAAGCCTCTCTCTCTTGAAAGCTTCGATGGCACCAAGCTGGCTGCTTGTTACTGTTCAACGATTAAAGACTCACAACTACTGAGTCAAAAGCTCAAGCACCAAGAAATCCTCGTCCTAGAGGATGATATACGCCTGGCGGATCGCTATCTCATGGAACGCTTTGTTCAAGGCAGCGTTGAGTTTACTGGTCAGCCACAAAAGAAAAACGGTTATACTCAAGTTTCCAATGTGAAATGCCGCCAAGGTAGTTATACCCCTCAGTTAAAGGTCGTTTCACTTGACATCGAATGCTCAGAAAAGGGGCTTCTCTACTCTATCGGTTTAGATAGTCCAATGGACAGCCGTGTCATCATGATTGGAGAACCACAAGAGGCAGAAACGGAGATCGAGTGGGTCAAAGATGAAAAGCAATTACTCCTCTCATTGATCTCGTGGTTTAGGCAATTTGACCCCGATGTCATCGTAGGTTGGAATGTCATCGATTTTGACTTTCGACTCCTACATAAAAGAGCTGAATGGAACAAAGTTCGATTAACCATTGGGCGAGCCAACCAAGCGAGCTTTTTTCGTACCTCGAATAGCACACAGCAAGCCTTTATTTCTATCCCTGGTCGTGTGGTGATGGACGGCATTGATACTCTGAAAACGGCAACCTACCATTTTCGAAGTTGGTCATTGGAGTCAGTGTCACAGGAGGTGCTCGGCGAAGGGAAGCAAATTCACAACGTCCATGACCGAATGGCAGAAATCAACCATATGTTCAAAAAGGACAAACCGTCACTGGCCAAGTACAACCTGCAGGATTGTGTTTTAGTTAACAAGATTTTTGCCCACACTCACCTACTCGAATTTGCCATTGAACGTTCCAAGCTCACTGGTGTTGAATTAGATCGCGTCGGTGGCTCAGTCGCTGCATTCACCAATCTCTATTTGCCACAAATTCACCGTGCCGGCTACGTAGCCCCTAATCTCCAACCTGAGAACTGGTTGGCAAGCCCTGGGGGATACGTAATGGATTCGATCCCCAATCTTTATGACTCGGTACTTGTGCTGGATTTTAAGAGCCTTTATCCATCGATTATCCGTTCATTTCTCATCGATCCCATGGGCTTAATAGAAGGCCTTAAATTGGAAGTAGGTAAAGGTGAAAATCAGGCTGTAGCAGGATTTCGCGGGGGTCAGTTTCATCGTCACAAACATTTTCTGCCTGAGATGATCGAACACTTATGGGCTGCCCGTGATGTTGCTAAGAAAAACAATGAAAAAGCCTTCTCACAAGCGATTAAAATCATCATGAACTCCTTTTATGGCGTATTGGGCTCTTCCGGTTGCCGCTTCTTTGATACTCGCCTAGCATCCAGCATCACCATGCGTGGGCATGACATCATGAAGCAAACCAAGAAACTGATTGAGGAGAAAGGCTATCAGGTGATCTATGGGGATACTGACTCAACCTTTGTATCACTAAACGGGAAATTCTCGCAAAGCGAAGCCGATGAGGTTGGGCACCAGCTTGTTGAACACATTAATGCTTGGTGGACTGCTCACCTAAAAAACGAATACAACCTCACTTCTATCTTAGAGCTAGAATATGAGACTCATTATAAAAAATTTTTGATGCCAACCATTCGCGGCCAAGAGACTGGATCTAAAAAGCGTTATGCAGGCCTAATAGGCGAAGGTAGAGAAGAGAAAATTGTCTTTAAGGGTCTGGAAAGTGCACGTACCGATTGGACACCGCTCGCTCAACGCTTTCAACAAGACTTGTACAGTCTAGTTTTTCACGGTGAAGACCCTTCCAGTTACATTCGAGGTTTTGTTGAGAAGACCATGGCAGGTCAGTTTGATGAAGAATTGGTTTATCAAAAGCGCTTACGTCGAAAACTATACGAATACCAGAAAAATGTGCCTCCACAAGTACGTGCCGCTCGATTAGCCGACGAAATTAATGCTCAGTTAGGCCGCCCTTTGCAATACCAAAATAAAGGGCGAATAGAATACTTGATCACGATCTCTGGTCCAGAACCCAAAGAGTACCTTAAGAGTACTATCGATTATCAACATTACATTGATAAACAACTCAAACCCGTAGCCGAAGCTATCCTACCTTTTATTGGCATCGACTTTGCGACACTCAGCGAACCGCAGCTAGGTTTATTCTGATCCAGCCGAGCTCTTACCCTATCTTAAATTCTGTTTTTTTGTACTGCTTCGCCAACCACTCACCGAAGCCATCAAGAATACCTATGACAGAGCGCTTTGCGATCACGCGGCCAGTGAGCAAAATCCCCAAGCGCTCTATCTCGACCTTTTTTTCTGGATAATAGCGCAGAAAGTTCTGACCACACTCGACAGGATCGTCAAACCAATTCTTGTCTTTGTACATAACCAATGAATAACTCGCACGTAGCAGCTTCTTAGCAATAATTTTCTGAGCTTTGGACTGCTCTTCTGGCGTTGCAGAGCGCGCAATACGATTGCGATAAACGGCAACCCAATCTTCCACATCCATGTTCCAATGTTTAGCAATTTCCCAGCTCGGCTCATAGTCGCCAAAACATTCAGATAAGTCTTCACCATAAATACAAACAGAACAGTGCCGTAGCTGGAAACCCCAAGAAAAAATACTCTCTAAACTTGCTACTTCTTTCGCGAGTGTATTTTTTAAAGAGACCTCAGTGATGAAAGGGTAAGACTTCTGAAATCGCCACTTTATCGAGTTGAAGAGCGTTGTTCTGATATCACTAAAGCTCTCATGCGTAACGACTAGGACATCAAGATTCGAACGATGTGGCTTCGCTCGTTTGCGAGCCACGCTTCCATAGATATATACGCTGTGTAAATTATCGCCTAATCCTCCTCTTAGAAAAGCAATAAGATCATTGATGGCAGGTTGGTACCTTTCTTGAAAAGGTTGCTTAGGATCGATAACGGAAAGAAGCATTAAATTGATAGCAATAATTGTTAGACTTTCGATATCTTAATGTTCGCCTACACGCTGACACGAATCAAGATATTCCTTACCCTAAACTCTATGTATATAATACGACAATTCCATTCCACACTAAGGAAACACTTTTATGCCAAGGGCAAGTGAGCTTAAAAAAGGTTTTGCGATTGAATCTAATGGTAAAACTCTCCTGATCAAAGATATCGAAGTTACCACACCAGGTGGACGTGGCGGCGCAAAAATCTACAAACTGCGTTGTACTGACCTTTCCACTGGCGCACGAGTTGACGAACGTTTTAAATCGGACGACGTGGTTGAGACCGTGGACATGTTTAAACGTGCTGTGGCTTTCTCGTACGTCGATGGCGACGAATACATCTTCATGGATAACGAAGACTACACGCAGTACACTTTCAAGAAAGAAGAGATCGAAGAAGAGCTCATGTTCGTTACTGAAGAAATTCAGGGGCTACACGTTATTGTGGTCGATGGCAACGCTGTTGGTCTAGAGCTTCCTGCTTCCGTAGAGCTTGTTATTGAGGAAACCGATCCATCAATCAAAGGCGCATCAGCCTCTGCCCGCACAAAACCTGCACGTTTTGCAACAGGCCTTACGGTTCAAGTACCGGAGTACATAGCAACAGGTGATCGCATTGTGATCAACACAACTGAACGCAAATACATGAGCCGAGCCTAATTATGTCTGAACTTATCTCTTATGACGACGCCATTGAGACGGCTTACGACATCTTCCTAGAGATGGCTGCGGATAATCTAGAAGCGGCAGATGTGATCATATTCACCGCTCAGTTTGATGACCGTGGTGCAGCTGAACTGGTTGAAACTGGCGACGATTGGGCGGGCCACGTAGGTTTTGAAGTCAACAAAGAAACCTACGCTGAAGTACGTATAGGCCTAGTCAATGAAGAGAATGATGTGTTAGATGAAGTGTTTGCTCGTTTGTTAGTGAGCCGAGATCCAGAACACAAATTCTGCCACATTCTATGGAAAAGAGATTAAGAACAAAAATACCCAAGCTGTGATAGCTTGGGTATTTTTAGAAATAGCTAGAGGACGAATTATCGATTAATCCGTCTTCTAGAATTCTGTAGGTTTCAACTGACAAGCATCATGCGTGTTAGTCTTCTACCTTGGCATTTTCTACACGGGCTTTTAGTTTTTGCCCCGGGCGGAAGGTGACAACGCGACGAGCACTGATTGGAATGTCTTCACCCGTCTTTGGGTTTCGACCTGGACGTTCATTTTTTTCTCGGAGATCAAAGTTACCAAATCCAGACAGTTTTACCTGTTCGCCACTCTCTAGTGCCTTACGAATTTCTTCGAAAAACGCCTCAACCGTTTCCTTGGCATCCCGTTTACTGTATCCGAGCTTCTCAAACAGGTTTTCTGCCAAATCGGCCTTTGTGAGCGCCATAAAACTTTCCTCAAAGCTGTGTTAAACATTGCTACCGAATGGGTAGCGCCAAAGCATTTTGCCCAGCCAATCAACAACATATCGGCTTTACTTGGGAAAGTGTATGCCAACCTTCTGATTTTCGCCAACTTTTTTGTTAAGAGAACGCAAATTAACCAAAAAAATCAGCAGTATATAGTATTCTTAATCTAGATTTATGTATCACTCAGGATGTAATCTGGCTCTATAAATCCAGAGATTAGCCTCCATATTTCTAGCCTCAAGGAATTTCATTCTGATTATATTTACATAAAACTCAAAAACGAATACTAACCAAGTTAAATCATCATTTTATCGCTACTGCCAATGATGCCTAAACCAGGCTCACAGTAATCGCTAAAACCTAAACACCCCAACAACTAAATACTACTTTCCATCGACTTTTGTAACAGCCCCGATTATAAAACCCAAAATTACATTAACAATCTGTCATATTTTTATAAAATGATGAGATGAAGCTCAGATAGTCATACAAATCAAGTTGCATTGACACTGTCATCATGTAAATAGACAAGTATAAAAATATAAATGCAACTTACAACGTCTATGGTTAATACAAATCAATTACTACCGACAGGTAAACTGGAAGATAAGAGAGCATCGTGGTTCAAGAAATTAAAAGGCTTATTTGAAAACGAAACTCACCTATTTTTTAATCAAGTTCTGAATGCTCGCTTTAAACAAATAGATGAACTTATTCCTGACCTTAAATATCAAAGTTCATCAAAGAAGGTAAACTCAACCTACTACCAGAAAATCATTAGCAAGGAGTGCCCTTATCTACCGCAGGGTTGGCACACGATAGAACGTCAAGCCTATCAGTTATTCGATAACTGGGCGGAAGCTTGGTGCGAATATCTAATATGGCAAATTAAAGAAAAATATTGTGGTACTTCTTCCATGAGTGGAAGCTATCCAAAACAGATCTCAATCAATGAAGATAATTTCACTGATAGTGTTATTGAAGACATATCTAACCATGAACAGCAATATTATACTCTGCATTCTGATACCCCGATGAAATTGTCAGATGCAGTCACATTAATAAACCTTTCGACCTTTGTTAAAGAGCAACAATGGTACGAGATGCTTGGTTCTATTGAACTGTCAAACGCAGGGAGGCACTTTATACTGACGTATAATTCGGAAGAAACAACTGTCCCCACGATAGTCTCAACGGTGAGAATAAACTTATATGAAGACGCTAAGAATTGGCTTTATTTCTCATCTTTCTTTATGTCTCCAAACTGGCAGTTAGTTCCTAAGCGTAATATTCTGGCACAACTTGGAGTAACACATCACCTTCTCTCTAGCCCTCTGTCACTTTCAGCAGCCGACTTTGACACACAAATTTGGCCGGAACTATCCACTAAACATCATTGTTGTGAGATCATTCGCATGACAGTCAGTGGAACTCAGAACCAGAAAATGTTCTTTTTGTACCTATCACAAAAGCGATTAATGAAGCAGCTTCACGAGAAAAGCTTCGAGATCGCTTTTGTTGTGATCGAACAACCGTTCATGATCAAGTATTATGAGAGTCTACCCACTGACGCATACTGTCATATCAGCAGGAATGCTCTCTCCGATAGCGGGTTTTCGACTTACAAGGGGCTGTGGTTGATAAAAAACCTTAACTATGAATTACAAAACTCTGACTTTAGAAAGTACAAAAGACAAACTTTAAGTCAGCTTAAACAACATCACAAGCCGGTGCTAGAAGAACATCATGTCCAGTTATCTATTTAGTCAAATTTTGTATACAAAAGCTGTGTTCTTAGCCCTTACTGCAACTCTAGTTCTAGTATGGACAGGCTATTTCTGCATGGCTTTAGCTAAAAGACACGGTTCTTTGAGCTTGAAGCAATATTCATACTACATCTCATACACTGCGGGTTTGTTCATTTGGATATTGAGTAATAGCTACTTTCATACTGGGCTACTGAAAGAATTTGGAAATGCTATTGCAATTAATATGGCAGTAGTAGCAAATATTTCAGCCTTAGTGGCGTTTACTTCTGCTTATCTCTTTTCTGTAAAATTACAAACCTACTACGCTCATAAGTCCGTTGCTGCATGGCAAAGCCTTTCGGTGACGGTCATTGTCATCTTTGGAGTCATCTGTAACCTAGTTCCTGAACTAACGGTTAAAGGAGTTACAATTACGGGCCCAAGTCAATTTGAGCTAGACTTTGGCCCCTATACACAACCATTTTTCTTAGGGCTCACAGCACTAGTTATACTAACCTTCATCAACCTGCTATCACTTAAAAAATGTAGTAATAGGATCCGTCGTACAAGAATTAATTATATGATTCTTGGTATGACCATATTCATGTGCTCCACAGCAATAATCCAACTTGGTTTCACATTCTTTTTCAATGACTTCTCTTTGACCTGGCTACCACCAGCACTTTCAGTAAGTGAGATGTTGTTTATGGGCTACGCATTGCTTACATCGAGATTTTATAGCCCCAAATACGTTTTCTTTATCATGACCAGCGTAGTAGCTACCGCTTTGATCTATACGGGGCTGTTATCTGTTCTCAATGTATTTGACGATGTTAAGCGGACAGAAGTTATACTGATAGTGCTATTTGTAGGACTGACATGGCGAAAAGCTTATCAAACAACGCAAATGGTCATAAGTCGAGCCCTTTATGGTGACCCACTTTCTCCGGTAGAAAAAATTTCACGTCTAGAAGAGGAATTTCAAAATTCACCGACTTTGGCAATAGATATGCTTGCTAACTACTTAGGTGTACCAAAAGAAAATCTTCGTTTACTTGATGACTACCAAGGTGCAAGCTTTTACAGGCCTTATTTCGAAAGCAGCACTACTCCGCTTGTGATTGATGAGGTTGAAGAGGAGCTATCTAAGACCAGAGACCAAACGTTGAGCAACATCCATCACAACATGAGCGAGACACAGTCAGCAATAGTGCTTCCTATCTATGAAGGAAGAAATAGGCTCTCCCATGTACTAGTTTCTAGTTATAAAAACGATGGCTTGCACTTCTCCAATGAAGAGCTGTCTGCTCTCGAGCGAGTTTTGCAGAAAGTTCAGGTCCACATCAATTACGAGAGAAAAGTGCGACAGTCCCAAGCTCTTGCGAACTCCATCGCCCATGAGATGAGAAACCCACTTACACAAGTTCAGTTTGAATTTGAAAACTTAGAGCAAAAGATTGAAAGTCGACAATCATATAGTGATCTAGCTATACATGTAGACAAGGGGAGGCAAGCTATCAATAGAGGTCGGCAATTGATCGATATTATTCTTCGTGAAGTCAATAGTTCGTCTCTAGATCAAGAACCTGCTGTACCGACATCTATATCTTCAGCAATTCACTCAGCGGTCAATCAATATGGATTTGATGATGAACTGATGAGACAGCGTGTTCAGCTAGATATCCAACAAGACTTTGTTGTTAAGCTCAATGAAACGCTATTTAACTTTGTACTATTTAACTTGCTCCGTAATGCTATCTATTATTTTGATTCATACCCTAATAGCACTATATGCATTCGAACAGAAGCAGGAGAATATGAAAATAGAGTCATCTTTTCCGATACTGGCCCTGGTATACCTCAAGATTACTTAACAAGAATCTTCGATGACTTTTTCAGCCATAACAAAAGTGGAGGAAGTGGTCTTGGTTTGGGATACTGCCAAAGAGTGATGAAAGCATTCGGAGGTTCAATTCGCTGCGAGTCCCAAGAAGGAGAATTCACAGAGTTTCATCTATCATTCCCAACTGTCGCTGGAGTAAAACCAGTTAAAGTAGATAACGATGCGCCTCAAAATGTGAAAACTAGTATGCTAGAGCAAACGACTACCTTTGTCGCTAATTTGACACACTCTATTGAGAGGTCCGATAAGCACCTCATTTTAGTTGTCGATGATAAAGAAGTTCAACGCTCCCTTGTCAAATTATATCTTGAGCAACTAGGCTACGATGTCGTCCTAGCCAACAATGGCAAAGTCGCTATTGAGATTATACACAACAACCCAATTAATCTAGTTTTCATGGATATACAAATGCCCGTCATGAATGGCTTTGAAGCGGCAAGCATCATAAAACGCTCTTACCCGACAATTCCCATTATTGCGTTATCTGGAGAGTCAGGAGAAAGAGAATTAAGTATGATTAGTGAACTCATGGATGGACGCCTTTCGAAACCGACAACCAAACAAGCGCTCGAACAAATGTTAACATCAGCTCTATCGATGAATGCTCATTAACAACTCCTCTATGCGGGAAGCAGAATAACACTCAAAGAAAGGTGGAATAAAAAAGCGGTAAAAGGGAGACTCACTTTCACCGCTTTTTCGTTTATCATCATACTGTTCATCGAGTAAGCCATTCAGCCGGACCAGACTAAATTTAGTCATTATCCACTCTAAAACTTTACATAGAACAAGCTTTTCATATCAAAAAGTGGGACAGCGCTCAGACACAAATAAAAAACCAGTTGCATAATTGCTTTTGTCAGGTAAATAAGTCTATCAACGTTGAATCTACTAACTCACATTAGTCATTGGTTGTCTTACATTTTTCACTCAAAAGTCAGTTAATTGCCTAGATACAAATGAATACCGACAAAGACACCAACCCAACTCGGACCCACGATAGCAATGTCAAAAGCTGGTGAAAACAGAACATCATGTTCAATTATTTATTGAATCAATTAATGTATACCAAGGCGGTTGTTTTAGTTTTAACCGCCCTACTCGTACTATTGTGGGCTGTCTACTTTTGTACAGCGCTTGCAAAACGTCATGGTACGTTCAGTTTGCAGCAATATAGCTACTATATTGGCTACACAATTGGTGTTTTCATATGGATGCTGAGTAATAGCTATTTTCATACAGACCTGATTAAGCAATTTAGTCATGAAGTGGCTATCAATATGGCTATCTTAGCCAACTTAGCCAACTTGATTGCATTTGCTTGTGCTTATTGCTTTATTGCAAAGCTACACAAACATTACACAGGACAATCAGTCCCTTATTGGCAACAGAAATTGGTTTTTGCCATTTTTATCTCTAGTGTTGCTTGTAATCTACTTCCAGGCTGGACAATAAAAGGCATAGAAATTACCGCACCGAGTAACTTTCGACTGGAGTTCGGTCCATACACTAAATACTTCTTTCTTGGCATCGTAACACTGATTTTACTTACATTTACTAACCTGCTTTCACTTAAAAATAGTAATAGCCCAATCCGCAGAACTCGTATCAACTACATGATATTGGGTATAACCATATTCATGTGCTCAACAGCAATTATTCAAGTAGGCCTAACCTATTTTTTCAATGAATTTTCACTCACTTGGTTACCACCAACGCTTTCACTCAGTGAAATGCTTTTCATGGGTTATGGACTACTTACTTCTAGATTCTATAGTCCAAAATACATTTGCTTTGTAGCTCTAAACGTTGGAACAACCGCTCTTATTTATGCAACCTTGATTTCAATTCTTTATCCCTTTATTGAAATGAGATTGACCGATGTACTGCTATCAGTATTGCTCGTTGGCGTGACTTGGCAAACACTCTACAAAGCGATAAGAAGAGGAGCCAGCCTGCTTCTATACGGTGATTCAATATGCCCTGTAGAGCGTATTTCTCGGCTGGAGGAAGAATTTCAGCACTCACCAGCTCAAGCCATAGAAAGCCTTGCCAATTATTTGCAAGTCCCCAAAGATAAGCTTCGTTTACTTGATGACTATCAAGGCGCACATTTATATCGTGCATATTTTAAAGATCACAGTACCGCACTCGTCATTGAAGAGGTTGAAGAGGTATTGTCACAACTTGGGAATCAGACATTAAGTCTCGTTCACCAGAATATGAACAAGACGCAATCGGCACTTGTTCTCCCTATATATAAGAGTAAAAACAATCTTTCACATGTCTTAGTGTCAAGTTCTAAGAATGATGGTGTGTATTTTTCCTATGAAGAGTTATCCGCGTTAGAGAGGGTGTTTAAAAAAGTACAAGTACATATTAACTACGAACGAGAAGTTCGTCAGTCACAAGCCTTAGCAAGTTCTATTGCCCATGAGATGCGTAACCCCTTCGCTCAAGTCCAATTTCAGTTTGAGCACCTAGGCTCAGGAATCGATAGCAACCGACCACTTGAAGAACTTGCTACCCACGTAAACAAAGGAAAACAGGCCATAAAACGTGGTCACCAATTAATTGATATCATAGTGCGCGAAGTGGATAATGCATCGCTCGATCAGGAGCCTGTACTCCCTTCATCTATGTCATCGGTGATACTTGCAGCAGTGAACCAATATGGGTTTGATGACGATTCTATGCGTCAAAGAATCCACTTAGATATTGAGCAAGATTTTGTCGTAAAAATAAACGAAACCCTGTTTAACTTCGTTCTCTTCAATTTGCTACGTAATGCGATATATTACTTTGACTCCTACCCTGATAGCACAATAACAATCCGAACATTAAAAGGTAATGACCAAAACCAAGTTATATTCTCAGATACTGGTCCCGGTATTCCTGAAGCATATTTGTCTAAAATATTTGACGACTTCTTTAGCCACAACAAAAGCGGTGGCAGTGGATTAGGACTAGGATACTGTCAACGTGTAATGAAGGCTTTTGGTGGCACGATTTGCTGTGAGTCAAAAGAAGGAGATTTCACAACATTTTATTTGTCTTTTCCACCGATGCCTAACACCACTAATGTTAAACTTAATAACGGCGCTAACGAATCCTTGGAGCTCATTTCCAGCACGCCAACGATTGCTATTTCAAATCAGATAAAGTCCTCAGCCAAACGAATGGAAAAGCCGTTAATCCTCGTAGTAGACGATAAGCGGGTTCAGCTTTTACTTGCTAAGCTTTATCTTGAGCAACTAGGCTATAACGTCCTGCTAGCCAATAACGGGAAGGTCGCAGTTCAGACGATTCAGAACAACCCTATTGATCTCGTCTTTATGGACATTCAAATGCCGATAATGGATGGGTTTGAAGCGGCTAGCATCATCAAACGCTCACACCCATCTTTGCCCATCATTGCTCTGTCCGGAGAGTCGGGTGATAAAGAGCTAAAAAAAATCAATGAACTGATGGATGGTCATTTATCCAAGCCGACATCAAAGCAAGCATTAGATGAGGTGTTGACCACTGCATTAGCACCTGCTCCTGTCTAATACATCGCTGTTTCAAAACGACTCGCAATTTGCATGTCACCTATCATGCGATAACCCAGGGACTCATTTTCATTATCAACGCCTCATATGTGTTTGGATGTTGACGTGACTTTAACCTACATTAACTGGTTAATATCGTTAATAAAAAATCTATGACATGGCATTTTCAGTAGTTGTGGCACTTATTATGCTTTTAGACAGCTATGAATGAAAAAGTGGCAATATTTTGTCTTTGCCACTTTCTCAGTCTGAGAGAGACATCAGACTGACATAGCTAAGAGAGGCAGCTTATGGAAATTCATCGTCATACATACTATCGCCTTATTCATCATGGCATTAAAAGCTTGTTGGTTGATCGTCTTGGTCACTTTACTGAGCATGAATATCACGACTACCTCAACTATATGACAGGCAAATCGAGCTGTTTCGCAATGTCCAATGAAGAGCTTCAAGTTGCCGTTTCTAACTTGAAAGACGAGGGCTACCTCGAAGATATTAAGCCCCTAATTAGGCGATTAGAAATACACTCATAAGTCATCAGTACTAGGCTGGTCAAATATGGCCAGCCACTTGAACACTTGAAACAGCAAAATAAGGTTTTAAATCCGCTGCTTTTAATACCTTTGTGATTTCATCAGACTTGGTTAGACTGAATCCCCCCAAACTCTATAGAACCGGCAATAATGAAACAACAGATCGATTTTATTCCGCTCATTATCTTTTTCGTTTTATACAAAATGCACGATATCTATGTGGCGACAGGTGCTCTAATCATAGCAACGGCTATCCAATTGGTTATCACCTATGCCTTATATAAGAAAATCGAGAAAATGCAGTTGATCACCTTTGTTATGGTTGCGCTGTTTGGCGGAATGACCATCTTCCTGCACGACGATGATTTCATCAAATGGAAAGTCACTATTGTTTATATCGTTTTCGCTATCGGCCTTGCAGTAAGCCATGTAATAGGCAAATCCGCGATAAAGGGTATGTTAGGTAAAGAAATCAACCTACCAGACCACGTGTGGTCAAAAGTGACTTGGGCATGGGTTGCCTTCTTTTCTTTCTGTGCTGGGGTGAACGTCTATATTGCCTTTAAACTTCCGCTCGATGTTTGGGTTAATTTCAAAGTCTTCGGCTTACTCGCAGCAACATTTGGCTTCACATTAATCACAGGTATCTACATCTATAAACATCTGCCAAAAGATAAATCCGAAGCCAATTCTGGTGACTAACCACACGCTTTTGATATAATTAATACTAATTTTTCCCCTTTGAGATATTGCAGCGGCCACTCCGGCCGCTGTTTAGTTTTACGGATGTCAAAATGAGTAAAGAAATCACTTCCCCTCGTGGACAAATGCTTTTGCGCACCCTTGCAATGCCTGCAGATACTAATGCGAATGGTGATATATTCGGAGGCTGGATCATGTCTCAGCTCGACTTAGCTGGTGGGATTCTGGCTAAAGAAATATCGGGGGGACGTATTGTGACGGTTTCCGTCTCAAGTATTACCTTTAAAAAGCCAGTAAAGGTGGGTGATGTGGTTTGCTGCTACGGTGAGTGTACCAAGATTGGTCGCACATCAATGAGTATTGATCTCGAAGTATGGGTTAAGCCAGTCAAAGAACATGGTGTAGAAGATCGCTTTATGGTGTGTGACGCGACATTCAACTACGTCGCTATTGATACTGAGGGTAAACCTCGTCCAATCAAACAAAACTAATCTCACACTTTGCTGTCAGAAAGCCTTTAAAAAGCTGTTACATTCTGTAGAGTTAGGTAAATCACACAATAACCGGCTGCTTAGTCGCTTATTCATTATAAGGACATCAATACATGTGGTATGTTATTTTCTCTCAAGACGTTGAAAACTCATTGGAAAAACGTCTAAGTGCACGCCCAGCACACTTAGAACGACTTCAAAAACTTCAAGATGAAGGACGTTTACTGACAGCGGGGCCTATGCCTGCCATCGATTCAGATAACCCAGGTGAAGCTGGCTTTACAGGTTCAACCGTTATCGCAGAGTTCGATTCACTTGCACAAGCGCAAAGCTGGGCAGATGCTGATCCGTATATTGAGGCGGGTGTGTACGAGAAAGTCATCGTTAAACCATTCAAGAAAGTATTTTAAGATGAAACTGAAGATTACCTTAGCCGTGCTTTTTGCTGCCATATTGGCAGGCTGTGCCTCACCAGAGGGCGATAAACAGCGCGAGCTCGAATTGCTTGCCGCCAATCGAGCGAATTTGTTGGCTTCGGAGTTACCTATGGAAGCTGGCCCACTTTCTATCATGAGAGCAAACTCCAAAGGCACAATGATCGAGATCATGATGGTGTATAACCAAGATGCTCAGGGCGCTAAGCCATTGAAGCAAGTGCTTCGTCACAGCGTTAATAGTTACTGCACGAACCCTGACACAAAAAATAATTTGGAGGTTGGCTTAAGCTATCGACTTAAGATGCGTAACAGCCGCGGGCAACTGATGGTCGACGAAATCGTCACAAAACAAACCTGCCAAGCCGCGACCCCTTAAAATTCTCTAAAGACTCTGGAATGTAAAAAGACTTCCACAAGCGAAGTCTTTTTCTTTAAGCCTTCCAATAAATAGGTATCATTTCACATCAATCCACACCGCACATCGAGCTAACATAAATTAATGAAATTTTTATGACATTACTTATATAGGCAAAATGAGACAATCTCACCTAAGGTCATATTGTTTAACAAAATAATCCTCCTCCCACTGAATACATAAGAATCAAAGCAAAGACAATTATTCTTTAAAAGTGTGATCTCATATTGACGATAGCTCAATCGACTCCTAACTTTTCATATTAGTGTCATAACCAAGGAGGATCACCTAAATGAAACGCGCAAGCAATTCCTATCGTCTGCAATTAATAAAAGAAGTCGCGACTCGGCAAGAACGGCTAAATTGCGGTGATCCTATGGCAAATTACATTCAGCAACTGCTTGATTCAAAACCTGAATCTGAGCAACACCCTGAACAAAACTATCGCTTTAGCGGCAATCACTTTGACGACCATGTCGGTGGTTGGATAAGTGATAAGTGGGGAATTAAATAGACCCTCCTCGCTTTCAAAAAAGAAGGCGAATCAAGATTGGTATTAAAATAGATCTTGCTGTGGGCTTTGAAGCTCTAAGCCCACTTCTGGCTCGGTCTTAGCACCTTGCATTTTTCGGCGATAGCGTAAGCGGCACAGTTTGATAATGTGGCGCTGTTCGTCTGGGGTAAAATTCAACCAATTAAAACGCTCGTCACGCTTGCGCATACAACCTTTACAGTAGCCTTTTTCATCTACTGTGCAAACGCCTACACATGGGCTTGGGACGGCAAAAAATTCTAGTTGTTCCATATGTGCCTCATCATAGTTTTCTTAGCTACGCTTTAAGCACTTACTCCTACTGTATTAAATTTATAATTAAATGAAATTCAATAACTTTCATTATGTGACTGTAAACAAACTATGACCTTAACCTGACAAAAATAGAGCTTTCTGACCTATACTTTGTGCCATTAAAGTCGACAAAATGTCGAATAACGTTTCTATATTTCGGAGTTCATTACTATGAAGTTTAGTCCAAAAACATTACTTGCTGCTGCCTCACTCCCTTTTGTCATGACAGCTTGTGCAAGCAATGGAGGCGATGTGAAACAAATTACGGCTCAAGATCTTCAACATCACAACTGGGAACTGGTTAGTATTGATGGCGAAGCAGTTAAGGTAGAAAACCATCAGAAAAAACCTCGCCTTGAAGTGGGAGAAAATTTGATGGCTAATGGTAATGCAGGCTGTAACAATTTTTTCGGTCAAGCTGAGCTCAAGGATAACCAGCTCCGCATTGAAAAAATGGGCATGACGATGAAAATGTGTATTGGAGACGTGATGGACTTAGAACGCGCATTTTCTCAATCCTTGGCGGAATGGAGTGACGTAACATTGACCGATGAAGGTATGGTATTAAAGAACGACATTCATACTTTGACTTTCAAGCTTAGCGACTGGAAAGGCTAGTTATTAACCTACATATTACAAAGCAGCCATCAATGGCTGCTTTTTTGTTATTAAGCTAAGAACATGTTCAATTCTCATACAGTCCGCTTACAATTCCTTCAAATACATAAGAAAATTAAATTTTTTCAGTCATAATGAATGAAAACCATAGATAGCACGGTCTATCACCACATCAATGAACTCATTCAAAGGGTAAGGACAACCATGAAAAGGCTGATCACTTTCATCTCTACCTTGTTGCTGTCTTTTGGGGCAACGGCGCAAGATAATTGGCAACAGATTACAGAGAAAGCCAAAGGACAAACCGTATACTTCCATGCTTGGGGTGGCAGTCAAGAAATCAACAACTATCTGCGCTGGGCAGATAAACAGTTGCAATCACAATATGGCGTGACACTAAAACATGTCAAAGTTACTGATATCGCCGAAACCACAACACGCTTGATTGCGGAGAAAGCGGCTGGAAAGAACACTGGCGGCAGCGTTGATATGGTTTGGATTAATGGCGAAAACTTCAAATCTATGAAGAACAATCAATTACTTTTTGGCCCTTTTGTTCAGCACTTACCAAGCTGGCAGAAAGTAGATAAATCCTTACCGGTTGATCGTGATTTTTCAGAGCCAACAGAAGGTTTAGAAGCCCCATGGGGTGTCGGGCAGTTAGTTTTTATTCACGATAAACTAACTCTCAACAACCCTCCTGCCTCCTATACGGAGATGTTAAGTTACGCCAAGGCATTTCCAAACAAGCTGAGCTACCCTCGCCCGCCAGAGTTTCATGGTACCAGCTTTCTTAAAGCCGTATTGATTGAACTGACTGCCAATGATCCTGCTTTGGCTAAGCCGGTTGAACAGGTCAACTTTGATGCTGTCACTGCGCCTTTATGGAAATACTTAGATGAATTCCATAAAGTCGCTTGGCGACAAGGTAAGCAATTTCCGGCAAGCTCTGCAGAAACAGTACAGCTCTTAGATGACGGACAGCTTGATCTTGCCATCACATTTAACCCAAATTCCGTTTACTCTGCTCAGGCAAACGGTAACCTAGTCGAGAGTACAACGGTTTATGCAATGGATGGAGGCGCTCTCTCTAATATTCACTTCCTTGCTATCCCATGGAATGCCAACGCCAAAGAGGGTGCATTAGTGGCAGTTAACTTCCTGTTGAGCCCTGAAGCTCAATCTCGCAAAGGTGACTTGTCTATTTGGGGCGACCCATCCGTGCTTGAGAATCAATACTTAACAGGCAGCGCAAAGAAAACAAGGCTATTCAAATCTGTTGCTGAACCACACCCTAGCTGGCAGGCTGCTCTGGAAACAGAGTGGCAGAAGCGCTACGGTAATTAAGAGCAACCATAACCATTAAGTGACGAAAGCCAGATGTTAAGAGCTGCGTACACAGTATTCATTTTGATTTGCATTACCCCAACAATCCCCGGATTAGTTGGTGTATTGCTCTCATCATTTGGTTATGTTCCTCCTGTCGGCCTGTTCGATTTCTCACTCAGCAGCTATCAGCAGTTTTTCGAATGGCCGGGGATTGAGCACTCAATTGGGCTCACTTTATTCAGCTCCATAGCCAGTACTTATCTTTCTTGTTTAATCTGCTTTGCGATTCTTCAAAGCCTTTGGTTAGACCGCCATTGGCGAAAAGTTGAAGCACTGCTTTCCCCCTTGCTAGCGATGCCTCACGTCGCTTTCGCGATTGGATTTGCTTTTCTTTTCGCTCCTACAGGCATGATTGCACGTTTGTTGGCTCAAACCTTAGGTATTGACGTAGACACACATGAAGCAACTTGGTTAGTGCATGACCCTTATGCGCTGGGGTTAGCCATGGCACTTTCATTTAAAGAAGTGCCATTTTTACTGCTCATGAGCATTCCCGTTTTGCAGCAGATTAAAATCAATAAGCTGTATCAAGTCAGCACCTCTTTGGGGTATTCACCTGCACAAATGTGGTGGAAGGCGGTCTTCCCTCTTTGGTTAGTAAGAATGCGCTTCGCTTTGTTTGCCGTGATGGCTTATGGCGTTTCCGTGGTCGATTTGAGTTTGATCTTGGGCCCAACTAATCCACCTACATTGGCCGTCTTAGTATGGCAGTGGTTTAATGACCCCGACTTATCACTGATACCTCGTGCGGCATCAGGCGCAGTTATGTTATTTGTGTTAGCCAGTTTGCTTTTAGTCTTAATCGTGCTGGTCGAAAAACTTTTCGTTGGCCAGTTTGGTCAATGGCAATACTCTGGCCGAAGAGGATTTAGCCTTCCCGGGAAAACGTTATTTACCTTTTCGGCCATTTTAGCCGGCATTATGTTTCCACTGATGTTGATCTGGAGCTTCGCTCATCGATGGCGCTTTCCGGACCTTCTCCCTACCCGATATAGTGACCGCTTTTGGAGCAATGAGTGGCTCAATATATTACCGACGATTAACCAAAGTTTGATCATTGCTGCCGTTACCGCTTGTTTTGCTTTGATATTGGGCGTAGTGGCTCAGGAAAGTCGTATCCGTTTTCGCTTACACTTGCCAGGTTATGTCATTGCTTTACCTATGCTTATCCCACAGCTTTCTATCTTATTTGGTATCCAGATAACCACTCTCTACTTGTCTGGTGATGCCTATTACATCTGGGTCATCTGGTCACACGTATTCTTTGCTTTCCCATTTGTGTACTTAGCACTCGATGGCCCATGGCGAAGCTATGACAACAACTATACTCGAGCGGCATTAAGCCTTGGCAAAACGCCTCTCTTTGTCTTTTTTCATATTAAGGTTAAGTTGCTGCTGCCTGCCATCTTGTACGCTTGGGCTGTCGGAGCCAGTGTAAGCTTGGCGCAATATCTACCAACTCTGATGCTCGGTGGGGGCAGAATTGCAACCGTGACTACCGAAGCCGTCGCTCTTTCGAGTGGCTTCGATCGACGCGTTACTGCCATCTACGCGATTTGGCAAGCCATCTTGCCATTTGTTTTCTTTGTCTCTGCCATCCTTATTGGCAGATTCGCATTGCGACAACCTGATTATCAAAAACAAACGAACAAGGATGCCCTTACGCATGACGCTGTCTCTAGAAAGCCTCGCCATCCATAAAACCAGCGGCGAAGCCCTATTTTCTGATTTGAATATATCCGTTTCAGCGCAGGAAGTCGTTTGCCTAATGGGCCCCAGTGGATGCGGAAAATCAACCTTATTGAGTTTGATCGCCGGGCATATGAGCAGCGAGTTTGTCCATTCCGGGCGCGTGCTACTGAATGGCATTAACTTAGCTGAACTTGAACCCCATCAGCGACAAGTTGGAATTCTGTTTCAGGATGATTTGCTATTTCCACACCTAAACGTGTGGCAGAACCTCGCTTTTGCCCTTCCTAACTCAATCAAAGGCGATGAAAGACGCCACCAAGCTATGGTTGCATTGAACAAGGTTGAGCTCTCACAACTCGCAGATTCATTTCCTGATCAGATTTCCGGCGGCCAACGTGCTCGTGTCAGCTTGCTAAGAATGCTACTGGCCAAGCCTAAACTAGCGCTGTTAGATGAACCGTTTAGCAAACTGGATAAAGAACTTAGAACACAGTTTCGTGACTGGGTCATCGCTCAACTGGCAGAAGCAAATATTCCTACTCTGATGGTGACACATGACAAGGATGATGTTCCTGAGAACGGACGAGTATTAAGTTGGCCATGGGAGACTCATCATGCTTGATCGGTTCAGTATCAAAGTCATTCGCTCCCCTTTGGCTATTACAGCCGCCGGATTAGATAAACTCGGTGTGACCGCAAGCCAAACCACGCTAAGTGGTTTTCTTCTTGGGTGTCTGGCGTTTCCTGCTCTGTACTTTGAGCAATACGAACTGGCACTTGTGTTCATCGTTATTAACCGAGTATTTGATGGTTTGGATGGCGCGTTAGCTCGGCGTCAGGGCCTCACAGATGCAGGTGGATTTCTCGATATCAGCCTCGACTTCCTGTTTTATTCTCTGATCCCATTTGGCTTTGTGGTTGCTAATCCAGAGCAAAATGCGGTTGCGGGCGCCTTTCTCATTTTCTCATTCATTGGTACTGGCTGCAGCTTTCTTGCTTTTGCCGTCATGGCAGGGAAACGGGGAATTGAGAATCCTGTTTATAAAAACAAATCCCTTTACTATATGAGTGGGCTGACTGAGGGCACTGAAACCATAGCGTGTTTCATTGCGTTTTGTCTTTTCCCGCAGCACTTTGCCATCATTGCATATCTGTTTGGCACAGCCTGCTGGTTCACGACCTTTACTCGCATCTATTCAGGTTTCCACACTCTGAAATAGACATAAAATAGGTCGCTCAATGCAACCTTTGTTAAAAGACAAAATTGATTATCACTGCGACCAACAATCCGGAGAAGAAACTCGGAACATGAAACTGACGTTTCGGCATAGATTGATATTCTAGTACTGGCCCTTCTTGAAATGTTTTCTTTGATAATTCCTTGATGTAATCATTCTGCATATCCGTTCTCCCAACTGAAGTGATTCTGACTTCAGCATAGAAGCTCAAGTTAAGTTGAGGTCAATATGGAATTACAAAGATCTCAATAAATTTAGCGGAACAACATTACTTTAAGCGCCGCTTCACTATCGACATCAGCAAATTCTGGCGGATTATCTAACCGTTGTACAAAGCTCAGCTCCGGTGCTTCTTCCTTCATACTTTCAATTAAGAAATCGCTACTGACCTGAGGAGAGTTCACACACGCAAGCACTTCGCCCTTATCGGTGAGCAATTCAGGCAAACGACGTAGAATTCTCTTGTAGTCTTTGGTTAGCGCAAAGCTGCCTTTTTGAAATGAAGGTGGATCGATGATGACTAGATCATACGGCCCTGATCTTTTGATTTTTCCCCAAGATCTAAAAATGTCATAAGCCAGAAACTTCACTTGATTAAGGTTGTGCTCATTCAATCTATGGTTATCTCGCCCTTTCGACAGAGACGCTCTTGCCATATCGACATTCACAACCTGATCAGCCCCACCATCGATAGCCGCAACTGAAAATCCACAGGTATAAGCAAATAAATTGAGAACATTTTTATGCTTAGCATGCTGCTGAACCCACTCTCGGCCTAGGCGCATATCGAGAAACAAACCAAAGTTCTGGTTGCGACCAATATCGAGTTGGTACTTCAGCCCTGACTCAACCACAACAGGTTTAGTGTTCAGTTCACCGATAAGCACTTCCGATGGTGCACCTTCGCTGTATCTATGTTGGATAACCACACACTTGACACCTTTCTCCTGCCATAGCACAGTCTTAGACAACTGATGCAGTCCCTGTTTGAGCTGTTCAAGAAACTCATCGTCAACACTCTTGAATATATTGATCAGCAACTGGCAATCGACCCAGTCACAAGTGATCTGCTCTAAACCTTGGTATACGCGGCCTCGACCGTGAAATACACGCCTGACTTCGTGGGAAGTACTAGATAACTGCTCCGAAATGTGAGCGAAGAATGTAGGGAGTTGTTCAACCTGCATACTGGTTCCTGTTATTTTTTGATTTTCGGCCATGAGAGCTCCCAAGGTTTTAGCCAAGCATTAATGCCTTGGCTGACATTTTCCTGCCGCCATTTCTCACCAAGCCGAGCATTTTCTCTCGGGTCACAGACAAACTGGAATGCTTTTCCATGAAACTCAAATTCAAGCGCAAATGCATGGAGGTAACCTCGGTCTGATTTACTGGCGGGGGTATAAATCGCATCACCGACGATAGGTGAACCGACCGACTTTAGTGCTACCCTGATTTGATGCGTTTTACCTGTATGGGGCATGCACAAGAACAAACGCTCTCCCGGTTCCGCGCTAGCTGAAAGAAACTGCGTGATCGCAGGATTTGAATGAGAGTTGGTTAATTTCCATGCAGAGCGACGCGAGCGCTCCATATCACCGCTGACAAGCCCTTGTTTCTTTTTCGGCTTCTTACTACCAATCGCCAAATAGAATTTTACCACACGACGTTGAGCAAATTGTGTCGATAACTCACTCGCAGCCGCAGCGTTGCGCGCAAGCAAGAGAAGCCCAGAAGTCATCTTATCCAATCGATGCACAAGATAGAGTTGCTCATCACCAGTAACTAATGCCACTTCATGTAGCAACATGGTTTCGCCATCATCTTTATGAACGGAAACATTGGGATATTTATTAATGACGACAAAGTCTGAATGAGAAAAAACGATATCAAACATAGAGGGCTCCACTTTGGACGCATGAGTATACCTGTTATGCGTTCTAATTCCACAAGTAGATAAGCAAATAAAAACGGGGAGCCATGTAGGCTCCCCGTTTACGTTGTTAACTGGATTCAGCGTTACAGTTTCTTAGAAAGAACACCTGCAAACGCAATGATTCCGATACCCAGTAGCATGATCTCACCTTTGCCACTATCGAAGCCGGACTTAATGCCCATGAAAGCAACGATTGCGATAGCAACAGGGATAACGTATTTCACTAGGTTGTACCAAAGGCCAAACAGTGGGAAAGAAACTTCACCGTCGTTAGTGATTTCTTTCTCAAGGTCAGTACGGCTTAGACGCCAGCCCGCAAAGATACATACCAACATACCGCCAACTGCTAGGAAAATCTTATCAGTCAGTAGGTCGAAGATATCAAATGCACCAGTACCAAACAGAGTTGGACCAACGCCGCCCAGAGATAGAGAAGCAAACACACACAGTGCTGCCATTACTGAGCTTGCTGCGATTACCGCTGTTGGGCGCTTCATACCTTTTTCATCGATTAAGTAAGAAACCACAACTTCAAGCAATGATACCGAAGATGTCAGTGCCGCAACTGTTAGACCAATGAAGAACAGTAATGCGAACAGAAGACCAATAACGCCACCCATTTCAGCGAATAGCTGAGGCACAACAACAAAGACCAGACCAGGACCTGCTGCTGGTTCCATACCAAATGCGAACATAGCTGGGAACATGGCAACACCTGCTAGGATAGCAACACCCGTATCCATCGCCGTTACCATACCGGTAGTCTGAACTAGGTTCTCTTTCTTCTTCAGGTAAGAACCGTACGTCATCATACAACCCATACCAAGACTTAGAGAGAAGAACGCCTGACCCAGCGCTGCAAGCACTACGTTGCTATCTACTTTGGAGAAGTCCGGCATGAACAGGAACTCTAGACCTGCCATCGCCCCTGGAAGCATCAGACCTTTCACTGATACAACGATCAGGATAAGGAATAATAGTGGCATCAGAATCTTACCTGCTTTTTCGATACCGCCAGAAATACCTTTCATTACAATAACGATGTTAAACATCAGGTAAATACCCATCCACATCAGTGGCTGTACTGGGTCAGAGATAAAGCCACCAAAACTATCACCAATAGCTTCTGGCGTGCTAAGCAGACCACCACCTACTTTAAAGATGTATGCCAGTGCCCAACCTCCTACTACCGGGTAGAAGCCCATGATAAGCAAGCCACTGACAACACCGATAACGCCGGTAAATGTCCAACGACGATCAGTAGACTTAAATGCGCCTACTGCAGATAGACCTGTCTTACGGCCAATAGCGAATTCTGTCAGCATAACGCTAAAGCCAATGAAAATTACAAAAATCAGGTAGATAGCAACGAACGCACCGCCACCACTCTCACCTGCCGTGTAAGGAAACTTCCATATGTTACCCAAACCAACAGCAGAACCTGCTGCGGCCATAACGAAGCCTAATTTAGACCCCCATGTATCACGGGGCTGTGCACTTATACTGTTAGCCACGATTACTCCATTAAAAATTTATAAGTTGTGTTTGCTTACGTTAGGCGTCGAAAAGTTGAGTGTATAAAAAAATTTACACTTATTAGAATTCTAGGTGACCCTAACAATGTGGCAAGTAAAACAGTTTGAGATTAAAATTGGAACCCCAAAAAGTGTAAATTCCCACCACCGCACGGTATATCGCGCTTAAACGCTGCTTTTTTGAACTAATACCTCCCCTTTTATCTACATTTTACACTTTTGTAACATAATAATTCTATTTAGGATATTTATCTAACCCACTACGTCACATTACTCATAACAACATTTGAAAACGAAATGTTTGTTGTCGCCGCACCTAACTGGATTTAATATTTAAGTTAATCCTTTATCATACTCAAGCGATTGATTTATTCAGGAAATTGAATGGAAAAGTTCTATCACTTCCTCACATTGGCTGGCATTGTCTTCTACTGGATTCTGGTTGCTGGGGTAACATTACGAGTTGTTCTCAAACGAAGAGCGGTGAGCGTGTCTCTCTCTTGGCTGATGATCATCTACATCATTCCTATCGTCGGCGTGGCTTGTTACTTCCTCTTTGGGGAACTAAACCTCGGCCGAAGAAGAGCAGAAAGAGCAAAAGAAATGTTCGTTCCGTTCGCCAAATGGTTTTCCAGCCTTAATGAATGCCATGCACACGATACTGAGAGCTTCGGTCGTCACATCTATCGCATTGATGAACTGTGTAACAATCGACTTGGATTACCTGCCTTGAGTGGCAACACCTTATCATTACAAAGTTCTCCGAATGACATTCTACATTCGATCATTGAAGATATTGAGAATGCGCAAACCAGTGTACGAATGGTTTTTTATATCTGGCATCCAGGTGGATTGGCTGATGCCGTGGCTTCTGCTCTGATCAGAGCTGCGAAGCGCGGTGTAGAAGTCAAACTGCTTCTTGACTCTGCTGGCAGCCTACGTTTCTTCCGCAGTCAGTGGCTCAAGATGATGCAAACAGCTGGGGTTGAAGTCGTACAAGCTTTAGAGGTCAGCCCTTGGCGTATTTTTCTCCGCCGCCTCGACCTACGTCAGCATCGTAAAATCATCGTTATAGATGACAAGATTGGCTATACAGGTTCAATGAACTTAGTTGATCCTGCCTTCTTCAAACAGGAATCAGGGGTTGGTCAATGGATAGACATCATGGTGCGAGTGACAGGGCCAACCGTTAACGTACTCTCTGCCATCCACTGCTGGGACTGGGAAGTTGAAACTGGGTCGCGCGCTCTTCCCCAATTACCAGAATGCCAATTAGACCCTAACGAGCCTCAGCACCCAGTTCAAGTCGTCCCCTCAGGACCAGGGATGCCAGAGCACCTAATTTCTCAGGTATTGACCCTTGCCATCAATCAGGCAAACCAATCAGTGAGAATCACAACACCATATTTTGTACCCAGCGCGGATCTGCTCGAAACGCTTAAAATGACAGCGCAGCGTGGCATTACTGTTGAGCTGATCATTCCGCAAAAAAATAATTCACTCATGGTGCAATGGGCCTCACGTGCTTTTTACGCAGAACTTATGGAGGCAGGTGTGAAAATTTATGAGTTTTATGGCGGCCTACTGCATACCAAATCCGTGGTCATAGATCAGCAATTCTGTTTAGTTGGTACCGTAAATATCGATATGCGCAGCTTATGGCTCAACTTTGAATTGACGCTAGCCATTGATGACGAAGCTTTCACCAAAGAAATGTACTGGCTGCAACAAAGTTATATAGAAACCTCTCATGAAGTAAAACTAGAGGAGTGGAAAAAGCGCTCTCTATATTCACGTTTCTTAGAGCGAACCTACTACTTATTCAATCCTCTTCTATGATAAGTAATTTCTGACTTCTGACTCTCTTGCTATTAATGCGTTGCCATGTTTTAAATAAGGCAACGCATTTTCAGATAAGGATTTTCAATGTCAGAAGATAAGCAAACCAAGCTGGTCACCGCAGGTCGAGACAAAAAATGGACCAATGGGGTCGTGAATCCACCAGTTCAACGCGCTTCTACTGTCGTATTTGATACCGTTGCAGAAAAACATCACGCAACGGTTAACCGAGCAAATCAAACCCTCTTTTATGGCCGTCGTGGCACCCATACTCACTTTGCTTTCCAAGATGCAATGGTTGAAGTTGAGGGTGGTGCTGGCTGCGCTTTGTATCCTTGTGGTACAGCAGCTATTTCCAACGCGATTCTTTCTTTTATTGAATCAGGCGATCATATTCTGATGGTGGATACCTGCTATGAACCAACTCGAGACTTCTGTGACAAGATCATGAAGAAGATGGGAGTGGAAACAACCTATTACGACCCAGTGATCGGCGAAGGTATCCGTGATTTAATTCAGCCAAACACCAAAGTGCTGTTCCTAGAGTCGCCCGGCTCTATTACCATGGAAGTACAAGACGTTCCAACCTTAGCCAAAATTGCCCATGAACATGACATCATTGTCATGCTCGACAACACTTGGGCCGCTGGTGTGAATTTCTCACCTTTTGAGCATGGTGTTGATATTTCCATTCAAGCCGCGACTAAGTACATTGTTGGCCACTCTGATGTCATGCTGGGTACCGCTGTCGCAAATGAAAAACACTGGGATCAGTTGCGAGAACAAAGCTATTTAATGGGCCAATGTGTGTCACCTGATGATGCCTATCTTGGACTACGTGGCATTCGTACTCTCGACGTACGTCTTCGCCAACATGCAGAGAACAGCCTGAAAATTGCTAAGTGGTTACAAAATCGTCCGGAAGTCGATCATGTTCGCCACCCTGCACTAGAAACTTGCCCTGGCCATGAGTTTTTCCAACGTGATTTCACCGGTGGTAATGGCTTATTCTCATTTGTGTTAAAAACTAGTTATCCTCGCGCCACCACGGCACTGCTTGATGGTATGAAGCATTTCAGTATGGGGTACTCTTGGGGCGGGTTTGAAAGTCTGATTTTAGCCAACGAGCCAAAAAGCTTTAATAGCCTACGAACCGTTGCGAACCCCAACTTCGAAGGCACACTCATTCGGCTACATATAGGGCTGGAAAATATCGACGATCTGATCACTGATCTTGAACGTGGCTTGGAGCGCTATAATTCGCTCATTCTAGAACAACATACCAACGCTTGATCTAACAAACTCCTATAAGCCCCACCTCTGGGGCTTGATTTTAAAATATTGATATTATTGAATATTTTATCAATACCTAATAACACGTTAAACAATTGTGTTGTTTTCCTTTCTCAATTCACAGTTCTATCGCTTAGCTTATATTCATATTTCTTATAGCTCATTTTCTAATCTACTGTTTATTTACTCATCAGAGGTCAAACCAGAAGGAGCTAAACTTTGAAACACAAACTGATACTTGCTGCGCTCTGTATCTTCAGCTTAGGGCTATCAGCAACCACTAGTGCGTCCAGTGCTAGCGGTTACACACAAACTCAACACCCTATTGTTCTTGTCCATGGGTTATTCGGTTTTGATACATTAGCTGGCGTGGACTATTTCTACGGCATTCCTCACGCTTTAACCAAAGACGGAGCAAGTGTTTACGTTGCTCAGGTCTCTGCGACGAATAGCTCAGAAGTTCGAGGCGAGCAGTTGCTAGAACAAGTTGAAACTTTACTTGCGGCAACAGGCGCATCAAAAGTCAACTTAATCGGTCATAGTCATGGCGGTCCAACAGCGCGCTATGTGGCTTCTGTCAGGCCAGATCTTATCGCCTCTGTGACCAGCATCGGTGGTGTCAATAAAGGTTCTAAAGTAGCTGACCTCGTTCGCGGTACGGTGCCTGAAGGATCTGGGTTAGAAGCTTTAGCGGTAAAACTGGCTGAAGGGCTAACGACACTGATTAATCTATTGTCTGGTGGCAATGACCTTGATCAAGATCCTCTTGCCTCTTTGGATGCCTTAACGACCGAAGGCTCACTTGCGTTCAATCAACACTACCCGGAGGGTATTCCCGACACTGAATGTGGCAATGGCGATTTATTAGCTGATAACGGTGTGTACTACTATTCTTGGACGGGTTCATCCACTTTTTCTAACATCTTTGACCCGACTGACGCTGCAATGATGATTCTTGGTCTAGCATTTGATGAACCAAATGATGGTCTTGTTGGGGCGTGTAGCACTCACTTAGGGCAAGTTATTCGCGACGATTACAAGATGAACCATCTGGATGAAATAAATGGATTGCTCGGTATTCACCATTTATTTGAAACCGACCCAGTCACCCTTTATCGTCAACATGCTAATCGCCTGAAACTGCAAGGCTTATAGGAAATAAAAGATGAAAAAGACCGCTCTAATAACGACAATGATGATCGCCTCGATGAGCCTCGGAGCGGTCTATTTCATCAACCGTAGCGAAACAGTAAATACAGCCGCTCAATCCGTATCTCAGCTCGACACTCAGATAGATACTTCATCAAGCCGTGATTTATTTGATTACACCTTGAGTAGTCTGGGTGAACAGGAGATGGATCAGATCAAAACGCGTATACAAAATGTTTCTCAGCGTGAGAAAGAATTGAGCCTTGATGAGACACTTTTCGAAACTTTTTTGCAATATAAATCCGAATTGGGAACTCTGGAGTCAGTCACTTTTCGAACCATTACATTGTCTGATTTAGAACAGCTCCACCTACAAATTCTAGCTCTGCAAAACCAGTACTTTACTGATGCACAAATTGAACTCTTATTTAGCGAAGAAAACCGACTGCGCCAATTGGCTATTGATAAGCTCGCCATCGCAAAACAAGGCTTAGATCCCGAATCACAAGCACAATGGCTAGAAGAGATATTGTCTGGTCAGCCCGACTATATCCTACGAGCAGAGCGTAATAACCAGCTCATTATAGTGCTCAACCACAGTGAGCAGATGGAAGCACAAGATAAACACCTCACCCGTGTCGAGTTGGTTGGGGAAGAGGCTGCGGGCAGGCTAAGTAAACTCGACGAGAAACGTGAGCAGTTTAATTCTCGACTGGATAGCTATTTGGCGCAGCGAAATGACATACTGGCTGACAACACTTTATCGGATGCCGCAAAGCAAACCCAGATAGCTTACCTAAGAGAGCAAAGCTTTGACACCTTACAGTGGCGCAGAGTCGAAGCACTGGAACGCATCCATGATCAAAACTTATCGCCATAGCATGCCCCTACGTCACTAGTATCCGGGTTTCTTGGGGCAATTCACCATATGATCGTCAACCATGCCTACCGCCTGCATAAACGCATAGCAAATGGTCTCACCTACAAACTTAAAGCCTTTCTTTTTCAGGAATTTGCTCATGGCTTTTGACTGCTCTGTCGAGGCTGGCACTTCGCTCATATCCTGCCACTGGTTGACCTTAGGCTTACCATCTACAAACTGCCATAACGCCTTCGATAAGCTGCCATATTCTTCGATAAGGGCTTTAGCCGCTCGTGCGTTGCTGAACACTGATTTGATTTTTCCTCTGTGCTTGACCACATCATAACTCTCTACGATATGTTCTGCATGTTCATCATCGTATGCCGCCAACTTATCTAAGTCATAATCATCAAAAGCCTGTCGGTAACCTTCTCGCTTCTTTAATATGGTTATCCAACTCAGTCCTGCTTGAGCACCCTCTAACGTAATAAACTCGAACAATACCTTATCGTCATAAACCGGAACGCCCCACTCTTTATCGTGGTATTCACGCTCAAGTTCATGATTCATTGCCCATGCGCAGGTGGTATCCATTGCTTTCTCCTTTAAATAAAACACCCCTGACAAAGCCAGGGGTGTTTGCACTCTTATGTCAATCAGTTTGGCACTGTCACTTTGTGGAAGATACGATACAACACTGGCACGACAATAAGTGTCAGTACGGTCGCAAATCCCAAACCAAACATGATGGTAACCGCCATGGGTTTGAAGAAGATATCCGGTAACAGTGGGATCATGCCCAAAATAGTCGTGATTGCTGCCATGCAAACAGGTCGCACACGGCTTAGAGATGCCTCGACAACGGCTAAATATGGGTCTTTACCTGACTTCATTTCAATTTCAATCTGATCGAGCAATACGATGCCATTTTTCAGCAGCATGCCTGACAAGCTAAGAAAACCGAGTAATGCCATGAAACCAAATGGGGTATCCAAAACCAACAGCCCTGTTGTGACACCGATAATTGCCAGTGGCACTGTCAACCAGACGATGAGCGGCTCTTTAACAGTGTTGAACAAGAACACTGTGACTAAGAACATAAATAAATAGCCCATTGGCATGGTAGTGAACAGTGAGGCCTGCGCATCGCCAGAGGATTCATACTCCCCCCCCCACTCCAACGCATAACCAGATGGCAGTTCGATGGCTTCAATCAAAGGCTGTAAACGCTTTTGCAATGTCGAAGCCGTTTCCTCTCCCAACAAGTCAGGATCAGCCATAACCGTCAATATACGCTTACGATTCTTACGTACTATAATCGGGTCTTCCCAGTGCATGTCGTAGCCTAATGTCACTTGCTGCAAAGGGATATATTCACTTAACGCTGGGCTCCAAATTTTCATGCCCTCAATATTGCGAATATCGACACGCTCTTCTTCTGGCAATCGAGCAACAATTGGCATTAACGTTGTACCGTCACGATATACCCCGACTGATTTACCTGAGAAAGACATTGCAAGGAACTCGTCAACATCTGATTTAGTGATGCCGTAACGGCGAGCTTGTCCTTCGTTAAACTGCGGCTCTAACACTTTAGTACGTTCACGCCAATCATGGCGGATGTTCGTCGCTCCAGGGTCCGCATGCATGATATCTTCAATTTGTCTGGCAATCCCTCTAAGGATAGTTGGGTCAGACCCAATGATACGTGCCTCAATTTTAGCTCCGCCGCCAGGGCCGAGTTCAATTTGCTTGAGCTTGTAATTGATCTCTGGGAAATTGGCTTCAACATGCGCTCGAAAATTAGACATCAAATCCGCAAGTTGCTCATAATTCTCGACTCGAGTGGTGATTTCACCATAGGCAGCGTAGCTTTTCTCTGGCGCATAAGTCAGCATGAAACGTTGCAAACCTTTACCTGCTGTCGTAGTAATATGCTCAACTCCGTCTTGATCTGACAGCCAAGATTCCAAAGCTTTAAGTTTGGTGTTGGTTGCACGAATATCGGTCCCTTCTGGTAACCAGATATCGGCTTGGAACATGGGCGTTGTTGACGATGGGAAAAACGACTGCTTAACGAAAGTAAAGCCATAGATACTTGCCGCAAGACCAACAATCATAACCACAACCGTTAGCCAAGCCCGTTTCATACAAAACTCTAGAAACCCCTTGTATAGCACAAAGATCATGCCGTTGTAGGGGTCACTGCCTTCGCTACCCCCTTTGATTTTTTGCCCTTTAAAGAAGATATCAGCAAAAAAAGGCGTCAACGAAATCGCAGTAAACCAACTGAGCATGAGTGAGATTAATAGTACCGTGAACAAAGTGCCACAATACTCACCTGTCGCATCTTCTGACAATCCAATAGGGGCAAAGGCAGTCACGGCGATAACGGTAGCACCAAGCAATGGCCATTTAGTCTGAGTCACGATATCAGTCGCCGCCTGCATTCTTGTTCGGCCTTTCTGGGTCCCGATGAGTATTCCTTCAACCACTACAATCGCATTGTCCACCAGCATGCCGAGCGCAATCACCAATGCTCCCAACGAGATGCGTTGCAGGTCGATTGCAAAGTACTTCATAAAGATAAATGTGCCCAACACGGTAAGGAGCAGAATCAAGCCAATAAGTAAGCCGGAGCGTAGCCCCATAAAGAACAGTAAAACGATAATAACGATCGCTACCGCTTGCCCCAAACTAACGACAAAGCCACTCACTGATTTGTCGACTTCTTTTGGCTGACTGTAGATTTCAGAGATCCCAACTCCCACAGGTTGTTGGTACTTTAGTTCGGCAAGGCGACGGGCAAAGCGCTTACCTACCTCAACCACGTTAACGCCTTGCGCAAAAGAAACACCGAGATTGAGCGCTAACTTGCCATTAAAAGTAATAATATTGTCCGGTACGTCGATGTAACCGCGTTTGATTTCCGCAACGTCACGCAGATAAATTAATCCTTGGGCACCACTTTCAGTAATGATCAAGTCTCCTAGCTGGTCAACATTCTGGAACTCACCCGTTGGTTGGATACGGATGTACTCATCACCGATCCGAATTGCACCGGCATCCGAGACCACATTTTGAGTTGAGAGCAAATTAAACACGGTATTAGGAGCCAAACCTAAACTACTCAAACGCTTCATCGAAATCTCAATGAAGACTTGCTCTTGTTGCTGGCCAGAAACAGAGACTTTACTGACCCCCTCTACCAACTCTAATTCACGCCTCAAATAGTCAACATAATCGAGTAACTCCTTGTAACTGTAACCTTCTCCTGTGACGGCAAGTAAAATACCGTAAACATCACCAAAATCGTCAATGACCTTTGGCTCATTCACTCCGGGAGGAAACTGACCTTTAAGGTCATTGACCTTACGGCGTAATTCATCCCAAATCTGCGGTAAATCATCAGGACCATAGTTATTTTTCATGGTCACGGTAATTTGAGATAAACCTCGGCTGGAGATCGAATTAACTTCATCAACATAAGTCAGTTGCTGAATGGCCTTTTCGATTGGGTAAGTCACTTCTTCCTCGACTTGCTGAGGTGTCGCCCCTGGATAGGATGTCACCACCATGGCATCTTTGATCGTGAAAGCAGGGTCTTCGAGGCGGCCTAAACCAAAGAAAGCGGCCACACCACCAATCAAGAAAATTAATGAAATCATCCAACTGATGACACGGTTGCGAATGAAATATGCAGCGATACCAGTCACATCTTGGTCTTTCTGAGACAGTGGGTTATTTTGATCACTCATTGCCTGCCTCCTGCTTTACGATTTCCACTTTCATCCCTTCTCTTAATCGGGAAATTCCCGCCACGACAACTTTTTGTTTGCTCTCAAGCCCCTCTAGGATTTGCAACGCTTCTTTCGTCATTTTGCCAATCGTCACAGCTTGTTTGGCAACAGTATTATCATCGTTTAGCACCCAAACAAACCTGTTAAGTCGGTCAATCTCATCACCATCTGCATTGAATACCGCTTCTATAGGAACCAAAACACCAGTATTCAAATTCAGACCAATATCATTACTTTTGGACGTAACTTCAACGGCCATACCGTCAAGGATGAACTCTTCTTCAGGCATAGGAAGTGACAAAGTTACGGTAAACGTCCTTGTGGCTGGGTCAGGTTCAGTCGTAAATTCTTTAATTGAGGCCGAGTATTCGTTACCACTTGGTACTTTAACCAGAGCCTCAATACGCGATAGGGTTTCTTGATCCGGCTGGTTGACGTATAGACGATCTGGCAACTGTATGAGCACTTCAACACTATCGAGACTATGAATATTCACGATTTGCTGACCGACTTGAATGTTTTCAAATTGCTCGACATTCACTCGGGAAATGATGCCATCGACAGGCGCCAGCAACTTAGTGAAAGATAGCCTCAACTGCGCTAACTTCAGCTCTGAGTAGGCTATCTGACGATTGGCGGCAATCTCATCAAATTGCGACTTGGCCAGCAGGCCTTTATCGACAAGAGGCTTAGAACGTCTATATTGGCTATCGATAACACTAAACTTTGCCGATGCGTTATCAACATCAAGCTCGTAATCTGTCGGATCCAGCTTCGCAAGCACATCGCCTTTTTTTACCTGATCGCCTTCTTTAACGTTGAGCTCACTGATTTCACCCGCTACCCGAAAACTTAAATGAGAGCGCTCAGCGGCATTGGCGACTGCAGGGAAATATAAGTGCTCCTTTGGGATACCACTGTCTATTTCTATGATTTTGACTTTAGGGGGACCAAAGTCAACGTATTCACTATCACCACCGCAGCCTACAAGAATGGCAGCTGTTGAGAGCACGATGAGGCTAATCCATTGCTTCATATTACAATCCTCGCTCCTTGATCCACTCCCTCACTTTGGTCCCGGGTTCAATGCCACTGACACCAGAAATGATGATCTGATCACCATCATTTAAACCACTTTTAACTTCACGCTTGTTGTTCAACACAATGGAAGCTTTTTCCACTACGCCATTGTGTGCTACACGCCAAACACAAGTTTTTCCATTTTCGTTAAATATTGCTGCATTAGGAATCCGTGTCGCTCCTTCTGAATCAATTTTGACATGCACCTCCCCCGCCATACCCGGCAAAATTCCGGTATCTGTTGGGCGTGCCATGACCATGGTGACCTTGTAAGAGCCCGTTTTAGGATCGGCCTCCGTATCTACTTCCTGAAAAGTCAGCTCATAGCGGCTATCAGGAAAAGCATCAAATCTCATAGTTGCAGTCAGGTTGATGCCGCTTGCAAAGCGATTCAACAGGTGGTCAGGGAGCTGGAATTGTACTTTCATTAACTGATTCGTCTGAATATTCATTACACCTTGCTTAGCAGCAATGTATTCGTAGTTATCAGCCGTAATCAGTGAAATCGTGCCATCATAAGGTGCGACCAACTTGGTATAACGAAGATTGGCACGGGCTTGTTCTAATGTGGCTTTGGCAGAGTTAAGGTTCGCCTTAGCTTGATCAAAATCTTGCTCTGAAACTACCTTATCAACACGCAGTTTTTTATAACGTTCAAACTGAACATCCGCGAGGCGGTACTGCGCTTCTGCCTGCTTAGCCAATAAGGAATATTCATCTGGGTTTAGGGAGGCAAGGACTTCACCTTTGCTCACAGGTTGGCCCGAAAGGACATCGATAGACTGAAGTTGTCCGGGTACTCGGAAAGCTAAAATCGCTTTATCACCAGCTTCGGATGTGGCGGGAAAATGTCTTTCAAACTGTGCGTTGCCAACCGAAACGGTAAAGAGTTTTGCTGGTCTGGATTCGGGTTCAGGAACAGGAGGGAGCTCCTTACCACAGCCACCTAATGTTGCAGCTATGGCGAGAAGCACAAAATTCTTGTGCATAGTCAAACATCCATTTGTCACTTTTAGTTACAAAGATAGATGAATGATTACGCGACTGCCAGACACATACCAGTAAATTATTATTAAAATTAATAATTTGCTAACAAAACATAGTGGCAGTTCTCATTATCGAACTATAAACTTTTAAACTCTCGATCAACTTTAAACGTATCGGAGGTGACATACGCCTCTAGGCCACGAATTTGATTTTCAAGGCCATCAAAATCTTTCTCAAGCGTTTCTAGCAATGCCCCAGGAGCCTGACCTTGTTGCCATGGTTTACTTTTCAACTTGTGTTCCTGCTCCATTTTAAGAGATTCAACATAATTAGCAGGTTGTTTTTCAAGCATGAAAGTCATCGCGATATAGGCCAACAACACCAAGAAGCTGCCACCAAGAAGTGCAGCAGAGATCACTAAGATTCGAATCAACCAAACTTCAGTACCAAAGTAATTAGCTAAGCCTGCACAAACACCTGAAATCTTACCATTAACGGTATCGCGGTACAGCTCTCGCTTATTCATATCGGCGTCTCCAGTTAGGGGTTTCAGCATCAAGAATACGCTCTAACGTGTCCACACGCTTTTGCATCTGTTCTGCTTTTTCTGATAAGGTTTGTAATCTCTGGAAATCATCTTCTGATAGACCACTTGCCGTTTTCTTCTTGCTACGATAATGAAGTATTAACCATAGTGGAGCGACGAAAATCAGAAAGACAATCAGTGGTCCTGCAATAAGAAATGACGACATAAATGACTCCTAATAAATAGACAACAGTTTCACACGAGTACACCTCTACTCTGCCGCAAGCTGTTATAAAATCAATTAAATAAAACTAAGAACTTCGAAAATATTGGAAAAACCATAAATTGGTTTTAATGAGGTCAGGTGCGACCCACCTGACCTGTGCACCTTCAGATCTCGACTTTTATGACTTTTTTTCGTTCATCTGTTTTTTCAAATTTTCAAGCTCTTGTTCAATCTCGTCTTGCGCTTGCAGCTCAGCAAATTCCTGATCTAAGGATTTCGAATTACCGGACTTAGCATATACATCTGCTTCTGCTTCCAGTTCATCTATCTTACGAGTGTATTGCTCGAACTTTGCCATTGCTTCAGATGTACGCGCCGTATGTAAATGCTTTTGCACATCACGTCGGTTCGAAGCCGCTTGAGAACGAATAGCAAGTGCTTGCTGCTTAGCACGTGTTTCGGTGATTTTACTTTCAAGCTTACTGATTTCGCCGGTGAGCTTTTCAATCGTTTCTTCCACTAATGTTTGCTCAGTATGCAAACCTTTCAACATATCTTGCAGTTTTTGCTTTTCAATTAAAGCTGCACGAGCCAAATCCTCACGCTGCTTGGTCAGAGCTAGTGTAGCTTTCTCTTGCCAATCGCTAATTTGGCCTTCAAGAGATTCAACTTTACGTGCCAACTCTTTTTTATCAGCAATCGCCTTGGCCGAATTCGTACGAACTTCGACTAATGTATCTTCCATTTCCTGAATAATAAGACGAATCATTTTTTCAGGATCTTCCGCTTTATCTAATAAGGCACTAATGTTTGAGTTTACGATGTCGGCAAAACGAGAAAAAATACCCATATTTAACTCCTTATCCTGTAATCAATCACATTATCGCGACTTGGTTACATCTGATGTTCATTGTAGGTTTCACTTACTTATTCAATAACCAAGATACGTGCCAACTTATAAATAAATACAAAACAAACACTTACGAAAACTACCATTGTAATTCGAACTTATCTATGATGAATTTAGCTAACAATAGGTAAATTTCACCATTGGAGTGTTTTCATGCAACAAAATCTCATTGGCGAGTCACCAGCTTTCCTGACGATACTAGACAAGGTCTCCAAACTCGCATCCATAGAACGTCCTATTCTGATCATTGGTGAACGAGGGACAGGTAAAGAACTGATTGCTCAACGCCTCCATTACCTATCAAAACGTTGGGATCAGCCACTAATTTCCCTCAATTGCTCTACCTTGAGCGAAGGCCTGATCGACTCAGAGTTATTCGGCCATGAGCAAGGCGCTTTTACTGGTTCAAAAGGACGTCACAAGGGGCGCTTTGAACGAGCTGAAAATGGCACCCTCTTTCTCGATGAGCTCGCCACCGCTCCATTGCTGGTGCAGGAAAAGCTATTACGAGTGATTGAATACGGCCAATATGAACGCGTTGGTGGGCACCAATTGCTTAACGCCAATGTGCGGCTGATCTGCGCGACTAACGCCGATCTGCCGACAATGGCTGAGGACGGTGAGTTTCGAGCAGATCTGCTTGACAGGCTTGCTTTCGATGTCATTCATTTACCTCCACTTCGAGAACGCCAAGAAGACATTCTGCTGTTAGCGGAATATTACGCCATCAAGATGTGTCGAGAGTTGAACTTTGACTACTTCGTTGGTTTCTCTCCTGATGCTCAGCAAGCACTGCTTGACTATCAATGGCCCGGAAACGTCCGTGAACTTAAAAATGTGATAGAAAGGGCGGTTTATCAGCACGGGCAGCAAGATGAGCCAATCAACCAATTGATATTCGACCCGTTTGCAACGCAATGGCAAACAGAACCTGAGCCAGTTTCTCTTCAATCACAACCATTACCAGACCAACCAACCTTTCATTTTCCAATGGACTACAAAGCGTGGCAGGAAAGCCAAGATATTCGCCTGCTGAAAGCGGCCCTTGAAGAGAGCAAATTTAACCAACGGAAGGCAGCCGATATGCTTGGCCTGAGCTATCATCAGCTAAGAGGGATGATCAGAAAGTACGACCTCTCGAATCTTTCCTGAGTGCGTATAGGTTATTTTAAAAACCATAAACTAATAATGGTAAATTACTGAGATATTAAGGCATAATGGGGAGTTCTATTATGCTTTGTCTCTGGCAATTGTTCTTTCTATGAAAGCATTCATTCAACTGACATTAAGTATCTTCAGCATTACCTTGCTTACAGGCTGTGGTGAAGAGCTTGATCACAATAAAATTCGCCAAAGTGGTTTCGTCTACTGTGGCCAAGGCGGTCCAACCAGCTTTAACCCTCAATTGGTTGATAGCGGCATTACGTCTGAAACTCTTAGCCCTCAGCTATTTGATACTTTGCTGACGCTAGACTCGAACAATTTCAAACCTATTGCCAACCTTGCGACCAGCTGGTCCGTTAACAAAGCTGGCACAGAATATACGTTTAACCTGCGCAAAGACGCCCAATTCCAAAATACCGCTTGGTTTACGCCTAGCCGAGCCATGAATGCTGAAGATGTAGTGTTCAGCTTCCGTCGAATCATCGACAATTCCCATCCTTATCATTATGTTGGAAGTGGCCTCTACCCTTGGTTTAGCGGGATCGATTTTCAAAACCTACTCGTTGATGTTCGGGCTATCTCACCATATCAAGTCCGTTTCACCCTAAGCCGACCAGACAATACGTTTCTGTCCAATATCGCCACTAGCCATGCAGTTATCCACTCTGCAGAGTACGCTAGCCAACTTACGCTGAGCGATAACAAAGCCATGCTCGACAGCCACCCTGTTGGAACCGGTCCATTTTATCTTGATGATTATCAGGTCAATGACCTCGTCAGGCTCAAACGTCACAATGGGTACTGGAAAGGCAAACCTAAGATGGCTCAAGTGGTATTTGATATTTCTCACCGAGGTACAGGCACTTTAGCCAAGCTACTTCGTAATGAGTGTGATGTACTCAACTCGCCATTATCGAGTCAGATCCCCATTATTAAACAACAAAGCGATATTAAACTAATGGCTAAACCCGCGATGAATATTTCATTCATTGCCGTCAATACCACTCACCCAGCACTTAATGACCCTAGAGTTCGTAAAGCTCTTAACTACGCCATTAATCGCCAAAACATTCTCGAATCCGTTTACTACGGCACCGGTAGTCAGGCCTACTCGGTGCTCCCTCCCAGCTCTTGGGCATATCTCAAAGACAGTGTGCAAATTCGTTACGACCGTAATTACGCGATTGCGTTAATTAAAGAAGCAGGATTCGATAAAGGGCTGGAGTTAACCATGTCAGTCCCTCTTGAGCCACGTGCTTACAACCCAAGCCCTCGTAAAACGGCTGAGCTCATCCAAGCAAACTTAGCAGATATCGGCATTACACTTAACCTACTGACAGATGATCGCTATGATCGCACTGACGTCGCCAGCAACACCAACATCGATCTGTACCTTACAGGCTGGATTGCCAATACAGGTGACCCAGATAATTTCCTCCGACCATTACTATCGTGTGATTCAAAACGAGTGGGCTTGAATGTCTCCAGCTGGTGTAATGCTGATTTCGATTTCCTACTCGACCTTGCACTGGAAGTCGATAAGCCACGTTACCGTCTTAACTTGTATAAACAGGCACAAAACATTCTCAACGAAGAATTTCCGGTGATTCCACTTAGCCATGGTATGCAGTTCCAAGCTTATGATGCTTCATTACAAGGGTTCAAAGTGAGTCCATTTAACGCACAACCTTTTGATGCGGTAGAGAGGGTCAAATAATGTTTCTCTATACTGTTCGACGTATCAACCTTTTTATCATCACATTACTTATCCTAACCATGGTAGGCTTTAGCCTGCTTAGGCTTGACCCAAATTCTCCTTGGACCGTTCAAGATTTCTGGCCGGGTTGGATGACTTATATTGGCGAGCTGATGCACCTCAACTTTGGGATGACAAAAAGTGGAGTTCCAATCGCAGATGAACTCGCTGTTGTTTTCCCTGCAACGTTGGAATTATGTTTGATTGCTTTTGCCCTTTCTCTCCTGATCGGGATCCCAGTTGGCACGCTCGCCGGTATGAAGCAAGGCAAGTGGATTGACACAGCCATTTCCTTTACCTCAATGTCCGGTTATTCCGCACCGATTTTTTGGGTCGCACTTCTCATGATCATGGCATTCTCACTGCATTTCGAGCTATTCCCAGTCGCTGGCCGTTATGACCTACTCTATGAAATTGATCATGTCACGGGTTTTGCCATCGTGGATGCATTCTTTGCGCGTGGCGAGTATCGCGCTCATGCACTACAAAGTGTTTTAGAGCACTTGATACTACCTTGTTTAGTGTTGGCGCTTGCTCCAACCACTCAAGTTATTGGTTTAATGCGTACTTCGGTTGCCGAAGTCATGGGGCAAAACTATATTCGAGCCGCTCGCATCAAAGGTCTATCGACGCACAAAATCGTCACTCAACACGTGCTGAGAAATGCGATACCGCCGATTATCCCTAAGATAGGCGTTCAGCTATCCAGTATGTTGACTCTAGCTATCATTACAGAATCGATCTTTAACTGGCCGGGTATTGGTCGCTGGTTACTCGACGCACTTTCCAATCAGGATTATGTTTCTATTCAGGCTGGTGTTATTGTTGTCGCCACCTTAGTGTTGACGGCGAATATTCTTTCAGATTTGGTTGGCGCTATGGTCAATCCGTTAGTAAGGAAAGAGTGGTATGCTAACCGATAACATCTATCAGGAAGAACAAATCCCGACGCAATTCGAGCGTTTCTGGCGCAGCTATCGTGCAAACGGCTTAGCCATGTTCGGTTTATGGTGCCTTGTTTTTATTGTTGTCGTCACTTTAGCTTCTCCTTGGCTGACTCCTCATGACCCTCAAGCCCAGACGGGGGAACTGCTTGTCCCTCCCTCTTGGAACCCGGCAGGCACAGTCGAATATTTTCTCGGTACTGATGACCTAGGTCGAGATATCCTATCTCGGATTATTGAGGGATCACAGTTAACGTTCGGCGCTGCTGTTATCATCACACTCATTGCAACAATTGTGGGTTGTTTGATTGGTATTTTAGCTGGCATGACCAAAGGATTGTTATCAAGTACACTCAACCATTTACTTGACACCGTCATGTCGATTCCATCGCTTCTCCTCGCGATTATTTTTGTCGCTTTCTTGGGGTTTGGCGAGTTTAATATTCTACTTGCGATATGCCTCGCTTTGATCCCAAGATTCGTCCGCTCAGTCTATATCGCTGTGCATACTGAAGTTGAAAAAGACTACATTATGGCTGCTCGCCTTGATGGTGCGAACGACTTTTATCTGCTCTGGAACTCCATTCTTCCCAATATTTTGGTTGTGATTGCTTCTGAGGTAACCCTCGCTCTGTCAATCGCGATTTTGGATATTACTGCACTGGGCTTCCTTGGTTTAGGCGCACAAGCCCCAAGCACTGAGTGGGGTGCGATTCTTGGTGACTCTGTTGAATTAATCTATTTAGCACCTTGGACAGTGACGCTTCCTGGCCTTGCCATCATGTTCATCGTGATTGTCATTAATTTGGTGGGTGAAGGCGTTCGTCAGGCACTTAACGCGGGGATCGAATAATGCCGTTACTAGATATTCGCCACCTAACGATTGAGATTGAAACTCCGCAAGGCCTGATGAAGGCAGTGGATCGCATGAGTCTAACCATGAACGAAGGAGAAATTCGTGGATTGGTAGGAGAATCTGGCTCAGGTAAGAGTTTGGTAGCCAAAGCCATCGTTGGAGTCTGTAAGGAAAACTGGAAGATAACAGCAGACCGAATGCGCCTTGGCAATGTGGATTTACTGCAGTTAACCCCTAAAGAGCGTCGCAGAGTCATCGCTCGTGATATTGCGATGATCTTTCAAGAGCCTTCAACGTGTCTGGATCCTTCGGAAGAAGTCGGACGCCAATTGATAGAGTCCATCCCCGCTCATTCTTTTACCGGAAAGTGGTGGGAGCGCTTTAAATGGCGTAAGAAACAAGCGGTTGCTCTACTTCATAAAGTAGGGATCAGAAACCACGAACAAATCATGTCAAGCTATCCGTATGAGCTGACGGATGGCGAATGTCAAAAGATCATGATTGCGATGGCCATCGCCGCTAAGCCTAAGCTTCTGATTGCCGATGAACCGACCAACGATCTCGACCCAATCACTCAATCCCAAATCCTACGACTTCTTAGTCGTATGAATCAGATCAACAACACGTCGATCATGCTCATCGGCCATGACTTGACAACCATTACCCAGTGGGCAACGCGGATTACCGTCATGTACTGTGGCCAGTCTGTAGAGTCAGCGGACACTAAAAAGATTCTTGCCAAGCCAAAGCACCCTTATACCGTTGCTTTACTTAAAGCTATGCCCGATTTCGGTGAATGGATTCCTCATAAAGAGAAACTCCAGTCTCTCCCAGGTAGTATTCCGCCACTGCAGCATCTACCCATTGGTTGTAGACTTGGCCCCCGTTGTCCTTATGCTCAAAGGCAGTGCGTAGAAATGCCAATCACCAGACGAGTCAAAAATCACAAATTTGCCTGCCACTTCCCTCTGAATATGGAGAAGAAGAAAGCATGAGTGCGCTACTAGAAGTTAATGGCCTAAGTAAAGAGTTTGTCACTCGCTCAGGCTTGTTTCGCAAAAAAATCCACCATGCCGTTAAACCTGTCAGCTTTACATTAGAAGCCGGGCAAACCATTGGTTTTATTGGTCAAAACGGTTCAGGAAAGTCGACATTAGCTCGCATGCTTGCGGGAATGATCGAGCCAACCAGTGGTGAAATACGGGTCAATGGCGAACTTTTGGAACACAAAGATTACTCGACTCGTTGCAAATTGATCAGGATGATATTTCAAGACCCGAATACGTCACTCAATCCACGTATTCAGATTGGCCGCATTCTTGAAAGTCCTTTGAAACGAAATACCAGTATGACACCTGAAGCACGTATGAAGCGCGTTAAAGATGTTTTGCTTAGGGTCGGACTGCTTCCAGAGCACGCTTATTTTTACCCTCAGATGCTAGCTGCAGGCCAAAAGCAGCGCATATGCTTGGCTCGTGCGTTGATTCTACAACCTTCGATTATTATCGCTGATGAAGCACTAAATGGTTTAGACATGGCCATGCGTTCTCAGATTATTAATTTATTCTTAGAATTGCAGGAAGAGATGGGCGTATCGTTTATCTATGTTTCCCAACACTTAGGGGTTGTCAAACACATTACTGACAAGGTGATGGTTATGCATGATGGAGAGGTAGTGGAAGCAGGTGAAACACAGCAAGTGTTAACCTGCCCAGACAACATCATTACTCAACGCATGGTGGAAAGTCACTTCAACAAAGCAACCTGTTTCAAATAATAATCCCATCTGCCAAGGCTGCAATGGGATCATACACTGTTTTTGACTTAGCCATACGATAGTGACATCTCTTGGGAAAAGATGCCCTTAGGTTTAGCGTTTCTTTTGGTGCTTTTTCAGTTCAAATTCGAACTCATCAGGGTACAGAACTAGCCCTTCTTCGCTTTGATTAGGAAACACGACAATAGACAACTCATCGTCTTCAAGTCCGTAGGTCCAACGACTAAACCATTTTGCGGTCGATATAGCCTCCGCTTTGCAGTGCTCCCAATCACCTGTAGCCCATTGATTGGCAAATTCTTCATGGGGCCAAACCGGTATACAATCTTCATCTTCTGTATTAAGCATCACGCAGCCATGCTCATCGGTCAGAATCCAGACTTGTCTGTTTTTGGCAATTTCTTTCACCGTGTAACTGAATCGCTCGTCTTCACGCATTTTTAGCACAGAGTCTATCTGTTGTTGTGAAAGTGGTTCTGGCATTTTCTTACTCCTCAAATAAAACGCCCACGGAAGTCCGTGGGCGTCGAATTTTGTTAATGAACCGGCGAAATTAAGCCAATTCAGTCTGAAGCCAAGGCCAACCTTGCTTCTTACGGCTTAGCGTGTTTTCCATCATCAGCATGCCGTCTTGCTCGTGCTGAGTCAGTTTCTCTGCCCACTCACCTTTGTATAGTAGACGAGTTTGAGCTGTAGTGATGTCAGTTAGCATTACTGCAGCAAAGGCTAGGTTTTCTTCAGCGCAGCGGCGTTCTAGATCAGACTCCAGCGCTTCAATCATACCGTCAACTTGCTCTAGAGTAGCCAGTTCAACCTGACCGACAACAACATCGCGACCGTTAAATGGGTAGCCTTTCAGATCTTTTTCTACAAGCTCAGCCGCAGAAAGACCTTCGATGTTTGTTTTTGCGATAAGAAGATCCTTGATGAAAGCGTCAACATCACATACGTCTGCAATTTTCGCTAGCTCTTCAACGGCATCTTTATCTTTCTGTGTGCAAGTTGGAGAAGCAAAGCCGACGGTGTCAGACAGGATAGCCGACATCATTAGCTTAGCAATTTGCGGTGAGATTTCATGACCTTCAATTTTGAACATGTTGAATAGAACAGTGTTGGTACAACCAACAGGCCAGATCCATGCTTCCATAGGGTTTACGGTCATGACATCACCAAGACGGTGATGGTCAACAATACCTAAAATTTCAGCTTCAGCCACGTCATCCGGTGCTTGCGCTAGATCTGAGTAGTCAACCAACCAAATTTTTTCACCCGCAACAGAAGTACGAAGTTCAGGTACTTCTGCGCCCGCGACTTCAAGAATGTGCTGTGTTTCACGGTTAATTTCACCTTGGCGAATTGGCATTGCTTCAAAGCCACGAGCCTTGAGCAGCTCAGTTGCTACCAATGCACTACAGATGCTATCACTATCAGGGTTCTTGTGACCTACAACTAGAATCATCTTTTTTCCTATTACGACTTACATAGGCCCATATTGGGCAATTACTCACAAAGGCCGATACTTTACCTGAATTTTGAAATTTGTCATGAGTTAGCAAAAAGAAAAGTGTAAATCACAACTTTTAGTTGCAAATAATTCTCATTAAAATATATTGATAATTATTCTCATTTGTATTTTGGTATTATGAATTCGATTAGGCTTTTAGCGGCTTTACCCCATTGGCTGTCTTTCTCTCAGTTCCAACCAGCTTACAAACGCCTTTTATTACCCGTCGTTTTGCTGGCTTTAGTGCTTAACGAAGCAACCCGAGAGGTCACAGTTTCAACGTTGTCTGATGCCTTTTGGGCAGTGTCAGCCTACGTTGCTTTTACTTTGATCATCTACCACTATATGTCCCTATGGATGAACAAAGAGAGCAAGCTGGTTAACTTATACCAGAGCTCACGTAGCTATCAGGTTTTCTTTGCTTCTTTACTGGGTGCACTTCCCGGATGCGGTGGTGCCATCATAGTCACGACACAATTCGTTAGTGGACGAGTCGGGTTTGGTGCTATTGTCGCGGTGTTAACCTCTACGATGGGGGATGCTGCGTTTCTTCTGTTAGCCAGTAAACCTGACATAGGTTTGGCCGTTGTTGCACTGGGCATTGTGGTAGGCTCGGTCTCTGGATGGGTTGTCAACGCTATCCATCAAGACGACTTCTTAAGACCAACCGTTACATCAGCATTAGCTGAAAAATTCTGCTGCCGTTCTGATCATAGTCAGCAGTCCCACTTTGAAAAGAAGGCCATCAATCTCCAAGGTGCCTTTTGGCAATGGCTAATCGTACCAGCAACATTTGTTGCCGTACTAGGCTCGTTTCAAGTGGATATCAACGCGCTTCTTTCTCTTCCTACAGCGAGTATTGAATGGCTAGGGACAGGGCTTATCATTCTTAGCATGTTACTTTGGTCCTTAACCAAAGAAATCAAAGATTATGAGTCAACAGTATCGGAAGATAAAAAAACCGTTTCTTCACATCCCCTGCAGAAAGCGGCGCAAGATACTAACTTCGTAACTGCATGGGTTGTTCTCGCTTTTATGACCTTTGAACTCATAGCCTACTTTGGTCACATTAACTTAGCGGAGACTTTTTCCGGTTGGGGTGCGTGGATGCCTTTGCTCGGGGTCGCTGTCGGTATGCTACCAGGATGTGGGCCTCAAATCTTAGTCACCAGTCTCTACATTTCAGGCGCGGTGCCTTTATCTGCACAATTAGCGAATGCGATATCCAATGATGGCGATGCGCTATTTCCTGCTATCGCATTGGCCCCTAAAGCGGCACTAGTTGCGACTGTTTACTCTGCGATTCCAGCCCTAGTTGTGGGTTACAGTTACTACCTAGTATTCGAGTGACAACGTTAAGTCTGCGCACAAATGAGTTTGCATAAAATTGATGGCTTCTATCGTTTAATAACTGGTTCAGGTGGCCTATTTTAACGCATTCGCGATTTTCGCAAGAAGGATATCAGCTTTCGTCGGTTTCACAACATAATCGACAGCACCCAGGCTGATACTGGATTTAATGATGTCTTTATCAGAGTGACTGGTTAGCATGATAATTGGTATGTGCTTAATAGTCTCAACCTTTTTCACTGCGTCTAACGTTGCTAAACCATCCATGATCGGCATATCTATATCGAGAAGTATGAGCTCTGGTTTCATGACTTTTGCTTTCATGAGAGCTTCGACACCATTACTTGCGCTTTCGACTTTATAGCCCTTTGGCTCTAAAATTGAGGATATGATTTTTAGCATCACAGGCTGATCATCAGCAACAACGATCAACGGCCCTTTAGATAAAGTCTGAGGCTTTGAGGCGTCCAGAGAGCTGGAAATCTTATTCAGCATTTCTGCACTGTTATTGCGATATTTTTCTAGATCATCACGAAATTCCTTAATAGAGAATTGGCTGAGTGTCGTTCTTTGTACAGATTCCGGCATTGAGCGCACAATATTAGTAAATGCTTTTTCCCACTCAATGGCTGGCACTCGAGCCAATAGCTCATTAAGCGACTTAGTCACCTGTTCAAACTCACTATCTTGCTGAGTTGATGTCTCCTGTACCTGCGTTTGCAAAGCGTCTATCGACTCAATACTGCTATTAATGCTCTCTTCCATCTTAAGATTATCTTGTTCAACTTGTTGGAGCTCTACTTTGGTCGCCAAGTGCTGCGCTAGTCGACGCAATGTCAGGATAACCTTGTTGGTGTCATAAATTGGCTTGATCGTTTCATAGCTATAGAACAGTTCCTTAACGCATAGGTCATATGCTTCCTGACGATAAGATTTATTGCACATTAATAGATCGTATTTAGGAATGTGTGCTTGATGTTGAAGAGCACCATGCTCATTGAGTAACTTGGAAAGGGTTGCCGCTTCTTTAGGGCTTTCAAAAGCATAGATAGAAATAATGCTTAAGTGTGGCTGCTTAAGCGACTGCACAAACTTGGCTTGTTCTTTCTCAATATTAATGGGTGACACATTATCGAACAATATTGACGCAACAGGCTTTACCATATCTAGTATTTCTTTCGAATTATAGAATATGTAAATACTGGTTTGCGAAACATCCATGTCACCCCCTAACTCTTTCTTTTAACTCGATCGTGCACTTTTTATTGCACTCATTACCGTCGCATCTAGCTTATCTGTATAGTTGTGTTTCTCAGAGCCAATTTGAGCGACAACACTCGCCTCGGTTAATTCCCTTTCCAGTGTATCCAGACAAAGTTGAAACTGCTTATTTGAGCTATTCGCTAACAAAATCGTAAATATGTTATCACTAAGCCGGGCGATAACCCCCTCATCAGTGACTGATGAATTAATGATAGATGTAACAATAGTCAGTAACTGTTGATATTCATCTCCCTTTTCTTTACCAGGCAAGGTCACATCCAGAGCCACAATATACAGAGGAGTCCCCACTGCACGAACATTACTCTCTTCCTTCTCCAAGTATATTGACCACCCTAATCGGTTTAAAAAACCCGTTTGGTTATCTTTTAATGGTTCAGGTAAAAAACTAATTTGCTTACGAGATAAAGCTATATTTTGCAGTTCTAACTGCAACAGGCTTGAGAGTAGTTTAGAGACTAATTCAACGGTTTCTTTACCATCCGCAGGGGCTCTTCCCGATGGTACTGTATCAATCGCACATAAGGTGCCAAACAGATCGCCATTGGCAAAACAGACAGGGATTCCAACATATGACTTAATTTTTTCCGCTCTATAAATAGGCGCTTCAACATAGGATGGAATGTCATCGACATCAGGAGCCCACCTAGGCCCTTCACCTTTTACCATACGACTGCACATAGAGTCATTCCAATTAATGACCGTCAATTCGTCGATTTGATACCCATCTCCTTCAACCTGTAATATAACCCACTCATCTCCATTTTTACGCGTCATCATCCAAGCCCCATACCCATACTTATTTCTAAGATATTTCAGCGTACTACGACTCGCCTCAGAAAATGTCGCAAAAGGTGTTTGATCCATCACGTGTAGGTTTAACAAAGTACCTCCTTGCCATCGGCTAGATGATTTTATCGCGCTCTAACTGCTGCTGTATTTTCTCCATCATATCGACCACTTCTTTTATCGCTTGCTCGACGTGTTCAATATCATGGCTGTTTTTTTCTATAGAACGAAAGATCTCACTCAGTAATAAAGCCCCACTGGAAGCTGCGGCCCCCTTCGCACCATGAGACAAACTCTTAACTTGTGATAAGTCGTTCTCTTGGCAGGCTACTTGCATTTTCTCGATATCCTGCGACACACTTTCCCAAAACATCGATAAAACAGCTCGAGTCATTTCTTCATCTCGGCTACCGATCACTTCACTGAGGTGATTTAAGTCGATCAATGGCTTCGAGTCATTTTCAGGTAAATCAAGAGTTTTGACTGGTTCAGCAAGTTGGTTCTCACTGTCACCTTTCGGCTTGCGTAGTGATTTGCCACGTAAACGAAGTGCTAATACTTTCCTTAGGGTAGAAAGCTCTACAGGCTTGGGAATATAGTCATCCATTCCCGCTTCTAAACAATGTTCCGCTTCACCGACCAAAGCATTGGCAGTAATGGCAATGATCAGAGTCCTTTCACTGACCATTTCCGACTCAATACGGCGAATTTCTGAAGTCAGTTCAAAGCCATCCATTTCCGGCATATGGCAATCTGTTAACACTAGCGCATAGTCATTTGATTGCCATTTTTCAAGCGCCTCACGCCCGTTGTCCACCATATCAAAGCGATAACCTAACTTAGTAAGCTGCTGCGCCAATACCATCTGATTGGTTGGTTGATCCTCTGCGCATAGGATTGTGATATCTTGATTATTCACCCAATCAATTTCGCTGTTATCGGTGCTCTCAGCTGTAATCGCTTCGCTCCAATCAAAATCTGGGCTTTCTTGACCGGTCAAGATGGCTAGACCGATCACTAGCTCACTGGGCTTGAGTGGGTGTGTACCAACACCATACTTATCCGGCGCTATGTATCCCCCTTTTGCTGCCGGATTATCACTGAGTATCAGCGAACGCCCTTGAGCCACATTGGCGATATCATCGTCGGTTAAATAGACCGCTTTATGCTCTTCCCAAGTAAACGATGACTGAACATCAACAATAATATCTCGTGTCTCGAAGCTGCTTAGAATTTCAGCACATATGTGCTTGAGGTTGGCATTTTCAATGTCTAAAACCAACGTTATCGTAGAGAAATCAAAACGACCAAATACTGAGTGGGTACGGCATGGCGCAGCAGGAATCGTAAACGAAAATTTGCTTCCTTCACCAATACGGCTTTCGACATCAATATTACCCCCCATTAGATCAATGAAGGATTTAGTAATGCTAAGACCAAGCCCTGTACCACCAAACTTTCTTGTGGTTGAGCTGTCAGCTTGTGTAAATGGCTTAAACAGCTTCAATTGCTGCTCTTCTGTCATACCCACGCCATTATCTTCTACCGAGATCGAGAGAAGCTGCTGTGCATTATCATAGCTCGTCGCCACTTTGACTAAGCCCGATTTATCTTTGCACTGACTAAACTTGACGGCATTGCCAAGCAGATTAAGGATAATTTGGCGAGTTCTAACTGGATCTATAAGTATAAATTCTGGAATTTGGCTCTCGTATGTCATAAACACATCAACGCCTTTCTGATTAGCGCTTAACCACAGCGCCTCCAGTGTTTTTTCTATCAGATAAAGAGGATTAGTTTCCGTCGGATCTAACTCCATCTGCCCCGATTCGATTTTCGAGAAATCGAGAATGTCGTTAATGATTTCCAGTAAGGAGAAGGACGAATCACGAATGGTGCTCACCATTCTCCCTTGATCGTAGTCGAGAGCAGTTTCTTTTAGAAGGTCTACCATGCCTATAACACCATTCATCGGCGTACGTATTTCATGGCTCATCGTGGCGAGGAAGCGAGATTTGGCTTCATTCGCTTGTTTTGCGGCAATACTCTCTTTCTCGAGAGCGGCCTGAACTTCTCTCTCTTCTGTGATATCGAGGTTAATACCAAAGACATGACGTAAATTAGAGTCTTTATCGACAACTACATCCCCAGCGGCCTTAACCCAATGCATTGTGCCTGTAGCCTGATTAATGATTCGAAACTCTGCGTTATATACATCACCGTCTTCAACCGCACGATTAAAGCTTGTTACTGCACTTTCACGGTCATCAGGGTGTATGCTTTGTTCCCAATCGGGATAGGACACTGGCTTATTGGGTTCAATACCATATAGGCGATACATGCCTTCATCCCAGCGCAGTGCCTGTGACTGAATGTCTAACGACCAGTTACAGATACCGCCAGCGTCAGAGGCTAAACGCATTCCTCGTAATAACTCGTCTCGTACAGCTTTTGCAGAGCGAAGCTCTTTTTCTATCCGTTTTCGGTTAGAGATATCTTCAACAACAGCCACAAAATATTTGGGTACTGTGTCATCCTCGCAAACGATGGACACTGAAATAGTCGCCCAGAACTCTGACCCCGATTTACTTAAGTAGAGCTTATCGATAGTGAACGATCGCTTGTCGTTTCCGATTAGTTGCCCTACCAAATGTTGGCTCTTTTCGCGGTATTCAGGATGAGTCACATCGAGATAGCTCATCTCTAATAGTTCAGGTTCACTGTAACCGAAGATCTCACACATCTTATCGTTGACTTCGATAAAGTTGCCATCAAGATCCACTCGGCAAATACCAACCGCCGCTTGGTTGAATGCTGCGCGGTAGACCAGTTCACGCTCACGTAATTCCGACTGTAGTCTCTTCTCTCGCTGTTTGGTTTCTTCTTGTAATGTAATGTCTTTGACTACGCCAACAAAAACCTGAGCATCTCCCAACCAAGTTTCCCCAACAGAAACCTCGATAGGAAATACACGTCCAGATTTATGTAACCCTTCTACTTGGCGTGGTGTCCCGATGAGTTTTTTATTTCCAGTTAACAAGTACTTAGAAATGAACCCGTCATGGACATCAGCATAGTGTGGAGGCATAAGAATGCTGACATTTTCACCAACCAACTCCTCTCTGATTCGACCAAAAATCATTTCAAGCGAGCGGTTAACATCAACGATAATGCCTTTATTATCAATCACCACCGTACCATCGAGCGCAGTATCAAAAACCGTACGTAGGCGACTTTCAGAATCACGAGCTTGCTGGGTTCTTCGGGCAACTTCATCCTCAAGCTTAATTTTCGCTTGATCCTCAATCCTCTTAATTTCAGTAATATCCGTCTGAACACCAATGTAATGAGTGAGTTCGCCATCATCATTAAATACAGGGTCGATACGTAAATTGTTATAGAACAAGGTACCGTCTTTTTTGTAGTTCTTTAGCACTACCGAACAAGATACTTTATTGGCTATTGCATACCTGAGTTTCTCAATATCTGGTTGCTCGGTATCATTACCTTGCAGGAATCGGCAATTGCGACCGATGACTTCATCTCGTGTATACCCAGTAAGATCTTCAAACGCTTTATTAGTAAATATGATTGGTGAGTCAGGCAACCGTACATCTGCAACCGTAATACCCGTTGCTGTCGAATCGATTGCGCGGCTTTGGATTTCTAATTGAAAACGCTGTTCATCCGTTTCTTTGGTTAGCTTAGCTCGCTCCACAACGATTTCTTTGAGGTTTTTCAACTCAGAAACCATTTTAGCAATTTCATCTTTTCCGGATATTTCCGGTAAAGTCACATCCTTCTCTCCATGTGCTAAGCTGTTGATTGCTTTAGATAATTCATTCAGCGGTCTGGCGATTCTTTTCCCAAGATAAAACGCGACTAAGATGATGAGCGTCAATAATAAACCCGCCAGCGCAAAAGAGCTTTTGTATAGACTTTCCGAATCCGCGAATGCCTCGCTGACTTCAACACGTATTAACGCGGACCAACCTAAACCTGGGTAGTCATAAGCGCCATTGGTGTAGGCGTATCCTGTCACCTGATCGACTTGTTTCCGAAAATGGGTAGACACATTTGAGCCACTCAGCCCTGACACCGCCAGTCTTGCCCCCTCAACACCATTGGTTGCTAAGTTTAACTGGCTCAGAACGTCGAAATCCCTTTCATAGACAGCTTCACTTTGTCCTACCGGATCGTAGTCAACAATTATCCGGCCCTTGTTATCAAGTATCGTTAACTCAGAACTTAAGAAACCACGTTTCGATAACAGGTCGTATGTATCAGAGACAATGGCCTCTACAGCTTTAAAATCAACCACATTTACCCAAAGGCCCGCCGGCTCTCCAGCTCGGTCTAAAATTAGCGTGGCAAAAACCATATCGTAAGAATTAGGGTTGTCATCGATCAAATATCGTTCAGGCCCAAAAACATAACTACTTCTTGGGCTGTCTGGGGCTAATGTGATTCCAGAAATGGCTTCCGAAAACCACTGGGTCTCTCTTACCTCTCGTGCGGTACGTGTGAGATTAGGTAACGTTTTTCCAAATTCATTCTCTGTATTACTAGCAAGAATATTACCTTCGTAATCGAAAATAAGTATCCGCCTATAAACTTTATAATTTTGTACAAAATTATTAAGGTTTTCAGCCATCAAAGAACTGGTTGCCACGTAGTCTAACTGCTCTTTATCTACCACACCTAACGACATAGGAAACGCTTGAGCATCGTGGTAGCGCTCAAATAAGTTACGCTCAATAAGGCGGATAAGCAGCGCCGCTTCCCTTTCAATATTCGTGAACGTCGTCTCTTGTAGAATGTCTTTACCTTTCCAAGATGTCAGAGTCACCGCTCCCAACATCAACACTCCAAAAACAAAAAACAGTAACGGTAGTTTGGTAGAAAACTTCATGAGCGATCCTCATAAATGCTATTTGAGCGCTTCATATAAGCAAGGATGTAGCTCAGTTCGTCCGGCTTAGAATACAAGTAGCCTTGGGCAATATTGCAACCGATAGACACTAAGAATTCTTCAACTTCACGATTTTCGACCCCTTCGGCTACAACACTCATACCCATTGCTTTACCCATCCGAACACTTTGCTCCAAGATTGCTTGAGACTTGGTGTTTGTTAAGCAGTCGAGCACAAAGCGCTTGTCTACTTTAAGTTCATTGAAAGGTATAGAGTGAAGCTGAGCAATAGAAGAATAGCCTGTACCAAAGTCATCGATTGAAAGATTAAACTTAAGTAGCCTTAGCCGAAGCAATTGCGTGTTAATAGCCGCCTGATCATGAGTCAGCGCTGTTTCGGTTAACTCACATAAAATGCTTTCTTGCGGAATTTGATATTCATTTGCAACCTGGTCCAGCCAGCTAGTAAAACCTTGGTCTTCCAAAACTTTTGCCGATATATTGAGGGAAAATGTAATGTCTTGAAGAGATTGGAAATGTTTGGCTATATCAGAAAAGGCTGCTCGAATAATGGTTTTGGTGAGTGATAAAATGAGGTCTAAATTCTTTTCTGCTACGGGAATAAAACTGTCAGGAGGGATAATATTATCATCTTCATCCACAACACGAGCCAAAACTTCTAAGCCACAGACCCGACCCGTTTCCAACTCTATCTGGGGTTGAAAGAATGCCCTCACGCAACCCATATCAATAAAGTGTTGAACCGATGCCGCACTCAAAACCGGGGGAGGACGATTGTTGATTCTTGATATTGTTGACTTTTCGACCTGTGACATCAAATCTTTCACCGTAGTAAAAGAGATGGGTTTCTTCAAACTACCTAAAATGTCGAGCTTGTAAAGACGGGCTAGGTTCGAAGATGAAGATAACACTTCTTCTTCCTCGCCACTGATTAAAATCACACTGCCACTGAAATGGATTTCGCCTAAGTATCGCAACACCTCAAAGCCATCTTCAACTGGCATATTTAAGTCACAAAAGATGATATCAATATCGTGCTCGACTGCGAGTTGTTTGGCTTCTTTTCCATCACATGCTTCTAGCACATCCTGATAATCGAGATTTTGTAAGCAGAGCTTCAGGGTGTGCCTCACTACTTTTTGATCATCTGCAATAAGCGTTATTTTTTTGCCGTGAGCCACCTTCACTCCGACCTCCTCATAACTCAACAACCTCATTTCGTCTTACGCTACAACTTCTTACCAACAAAAGTAGCAACATAAAAGCCCTTTTAAGAAGAGTAGTTTATATACGCGATAACGAAAGAAACGATCGATAAAGATGATATTTACAACAAAAAAACCGTAAGGCGTACTTACGGTTTAGTCAGGGGAGATGTTGAGATGAGTATACTTATAAGATTAGGTTTTGCTCGAAAGCCAAAAAGCTATTTATGACGCTCTTTAAGTTTGTTCACTACGTCATTCATCGATAGGCCTTGGTCTTGCAGCAATACCAGCAAGTGATAAATCAAGTCTGCTGATTCACACACTAACTCCGCCTTGTCACCCGACGTCGCCGCAAGCGCGACTTCAACGCCTTCTTCGCCCACTTTCTGCGAAATACGCTTGGTGCCACGGGCATAAAGACTGGCAGTATAAGAGGAATCAGGGTCGGCACTCTTGCGGGCAGCCAATAACTGCTCAAGTTGATGAAGCCACACCATTTGTGACTCCTCTTGTGGATCGACATCCCAGCAAGTGGGATTACCCAAGTGACACGTAGGACCAATGGGATTCACTTTCACCAGCAGCGTATCGTTGTCGCAATCTAACTGCATGTTTACTAACTGCAATACATTGCCTGAGGTCTCACCTTTGGTCCAAAGACGCTGTTTGGTACGAGAGAAAAACGTCACTTGACCCGTTTCACCCGTTTTTGCCAACGCATCTTGGTTCATGTAACCCATCATCAGCACTTGGCTTGATTGGAAATCTTGTACGATGGCAGGTACCAGACCATCCACCTTTTCCCAGTTGATTCGCTCAGCTAGCGAACTGACTTCGGCGGCTTTCACACTCATAGTCGTACCTCAATGCCTTGTTGTTTCAAATACTGCTTTAGTTCACCAATGTTGATGACTTGCTTGTGGAATACCGATGCGGCAAGCGCACCATCGACATTCGCTTTTTGGTAAGCTTCTGCGAAGTGCTCCATGGCCCCCGCCCCGCCTGATGCAATCAGCGGAACGTTACACACTTCACGTACCATGTTTAGCTGATCGATATCGTAACCGTTACGCACGCCGTCTTGGTTCATCATGTTCAATACGATTTCACCAGCGCCACGCTTTTGCACTTCTTGCACCCAATCACGCGTTTCCCACTGGGTCGCTTTGGTGCGTTCTTCATCGCCAGTAAACTGGTAAACCTGATACTTGCCTGTCTCTTTGTCGTAGTAAGAGTCGATGCCAACCACGATACATTGAACACCAAACTTATCCGCAAGGTCAGTAATCAACTGCGGGTTCGCCAATGCAGGTGAGTTGATAGACACCTTGTCCGCGCCAAACTCAAGAATACGCGCTGCGTCTTCGGCTGATTTAATGCCACCAGCGACACAGAAAGGGATATCAATTACTTCTGCAACGCGAGCCACCCAACTTTTATCGACAACACGACCATCACTGGAAGCGGTAATATCGTAAAACACCAGCTCGTCAGCGCCTTCTTCCGCATAACGCTGTGCGAGAGGGACGATGTCACCAATGATTTCGTGGTTGCGGAACTGAACGCCCTTCACCACTTGTCCATCACGAACATCAAGACATGGAATTATTCGCTTTGCCAGCATGCAAACGCCTCCTCTGCTGTGAACTTACCATCTAACAATGCACGACCAACAATCACGCCAGCAACACCGCTGCCTTTTAGTGCTTCGATATCTGCTAACGAGCCGATGCCACCTGAAGATTGGAACTGCACTTGTGGGTACTGTTTACACAGGTCGACGTAAAGCTCTACGTTTGACCCCGCTAACGTACCGTCGCGAGAAATATCAGTACATAGCACGTGTTGTAGGCCAACGGTTAGGTAGTCTTTGATCAATGCTTCGATAGTCACACCGGAGTCTTCCTGCCAACCAGAAATTGCTACTTTGCGCGTACCGTCTTGATCGATGTTGATGTCTAGCGCGAGAACGATTTTCTCTGCGCCGTATTTTTCCATCCAACCTTTTACAAGCTCTGGTTGTTTTACTGCTGTCGAACCAACCACAACACGCTGAGCACCTGCTTCTAATAGATCAATCACGTCTTGCTCTGTACGCACACCACCACCGATTTGGATATTCGCTGGCGTACTTGCTAATAGCTTTGCAATCAAATCAAGCTGGCGTGCTGTGGTGTCTTTCGCGCCAGTTAAATCCACCAAGTGCAGCCAGTTAGCACCGGCTTGGTGGTACAAGTTGAACTGCTCTGCTGGGTCGACTTTGTACTCGGTTACTTGGTCGTAATCACCTTGATAAAGGCGAACCACCTGTCCTTCAATTAAATCAAGAGCTGGAATAATCACACTAAATCCCTTTTATAATTCTAAGAAGTTTTGAATAAGCTTCGCGCCCGCTTTTGAAGAACGCTCAGGGTGGAATTGCACACCGTAGTAGTTACCGCTTTGTACTGCTGCTGTGAACGGATTTCCATACTCACATTCCGCAATTGTGTAGTCCCCAACTGGCATTGCAAAGCTGTGCACGAAGTAGAAGTACTCACCTTCTTCAATACCTTTGAACAGTGGATTACCTGCTTTTGCAGACACCGTGTTCCAGCCCATATGCGGCAGCGGCAAGTCACCAGTTTGTAATAACTTAACTTCACCATCACAAAGTCCAAGACACTCAACTAGCTCGTCGGCTTTCTGGCCTTTCTCTTGAGACACTTTGCCCAACAATTGCATGCCTAAACAGATACCTAGTAGCGGCTTCTGTACCTGTTTTACCAAGCTGATAAGATCGCGCTCTTCTAGGTTCTTCATCGCTTCACTGGCGGTTCCCACGCCAGGTAGAAATAGCTTGTCAGCCGCCAATACAACTTGTGGATCTTTTGAAATTGTTACGTCATAGCCTAGGCGTTCAATGGCAAACTTCACCGAAGAAACGTTGGCACAGCCAGTATCAATAATGACAACTTTCTGTTCTGTCACTGTTTTTCTCCTTACTAACGTGAGCCTTAAAGCACGCCTTTACTACTTGGTAGCTCAGTGCCTTCTACTTTGATTGCTTGGCGTAAAGTACGACCAAACGCTTTAAATAGACTCTCAATGATGTGGTGATCATTGTCGCCATCAGAAGAAAGGTGCAGCGTACACGCTAGGGTGTCAGTTAGAGAGCGGAAGAAGTGAACCACCATCTCTGTTGAGAGGTCACCGACTTGCTCACGGCTAAACTGCGCGTCGAACTTAAGGTAAGGACGACCAGATAGGTCCAGTGCACATTGTGCCAAGCACTCATCCATTGGCAGGCTGAAGCCAAAGCGACCAATACCACGTTTGTCACCCAGTGCTTCTTTCAACGCCTGACCCAAAGCAAGAGCGGTATCTTCTACCGTGTGGTGATCATCAATGTGCAGGTCACCTTCCACTTTGCACACCATCTGGAATCCGCCGTGCGTCGCGATTTGATCCAGCATGTGGTCGAAGAAACCAAGACCTGTAGAGATGTCATTGCCGCCTTGCTCATCAAGATTTACCACGACTTTAATATCAGTTTCTTTCGTAGTACGAACCACTTCAGCGACCCGAGCTTTGACCGTCAGATCTTTCAGGATCTGTTTCCAGCCCATGGTTTCTGGGTTGTATTGAATGCCACGAATTGCCATGTTCTCTGCAAGTTGAAGATCGGTTTGACGATCGCCAATCACAACAGAGTTTTGGAAGTCCACTTTGCCACCTTGAAGGTACTCTTTCACCATGCCTAATTTAGGCTTACGGCATGAGCAGTTATCTTCTTCAAAGTGAGGGCAGATCAGCACATCATCAAACTTCACACCTTGAGATTCGAAGATTTCCATCATCATATCGTGCGGTGCATCAAAATCTGCTTGTGGGTAGCTGTCTGTACCCAAACCGTCTTGGTTAGTGACCATCACTAGACGGTATCCTGCATCCTGCAACGACAGCAGGCTCGGGATAACAAATGGCTCTAGTTTTAGCTTATCTAAACGGTCTACTTGAAAATCAACCGGCGGCTCAACAATTAAGGTACCATCACGGTCAATAAAAAGGATTTTTTGTTGTTTGCTCACTCGAACTTCCTTATTGCTAATCTTTGGCGCCCCCGCTAGTCAGCGAAAGCAATTAATTTTTATCTCTACTTATGAGTAGTAGTTTCTAATGAATCCGAGTGTTTTTTCGCACTCGTCGCGGTTACCTACACTGATACGTACGCAGTTCTCAATTGGCGAGTTACGCAAGATAATGCCTGTTTCCCAAGCAGCCTTGAAAAGATCATCACCATCTGGGAATTTAACCAATAGGTAGTTACCCCATCCTTCAAAGACTTCCAAGCCCGGAATCATCGACAAGCCCACCTGCAAATAAGCACGGTTCGCGTTCAAATCGAGAACTTGGAATTTTGCTCGAGCTAATCCTGCTTCAGAAAGCGCTTGAGTGGCAATTTCCGCAACAGGAACTGGCACTGGGTATGGTGCGATAACTTTAAGAAGTACATTAATCAGCTCTTCGCTTGCTAGCGTAAATCCACAACGCAAACCCGCAAGGGCAAAAGCTTTCGACAGAGTACGCAGAATTGCAAGATTCGGGTATTGCGCCAGTAAATCTACCATTGACGCTTCTGGGCAAAAATCAATGTACGCTTCATCCATCACCACGATTGCGCGGTCTTTTGTCATTTCAAGCAGAGAGACAATGTCTTCACGCTTAACCAAGTTGCCCGTAGGGTTGTTTGGTGAACAAACGAAAACCAGTTTAACGTTATCCAGACTAGCTTCGATGCCAGCAAGGTCTAGTTGCCAATCTGATGTTAGCGACACGGTTTTTCGTTCTACACCAATAGTTTCAGCGCTAATGGAGTACATACCGTAAGTTGGTGGGCAGTAAAGAATCGCATCTTCGCCTGGTTCACAGAATGCACGAATCAGTAACTCGATGCCTTCATCTGCACCGCGAGAAGTCAGCGTTTGTTCTGGTTTCACCCCTGCATACGCAGCGTATGCAGAAATCAATTCCTTCGGTTGGCATTCGCTGTAACGATTAAGACGAGCAAAATCTGTTTTGTATTCATTGTTGAATGGCGATTCGTTGGCGTTCAGCCATACATCACCCGTACCACCGATACGACGAGCTGATAAATAAGGGGTCAGTTGTTGGACCTGTTTACGCGCTAGCTTTTCCATCTCATTACCCTCTTACTTAGCTGCCAGTTTTTCTACACGAATAGTCACGGCACGTTTGTGTGCATCCAAACCTTCTGCTTCAGCCATGGTGACCACTGTTGGAGCAAGGTTTTTTAGACCATCAGCAGACAGTTCTTGAACCGTCATACGCTTAGAGAAATCCGCTAAACCTAAGCTCGAATACGTACGCGTGTAACCGTAAGTAGGGAGAACGTGGTTAGTGCCCGATGCGTAATCACCCGCCGATTCTGGTGACCAATCCCCTAGGAAGATGGAACCTGCATTATCGAGTAAAGGCAAAAGCTCGCGAGGGTTCTTGGTCTGAACAATCAAGTGCTCAGGGCCGTAGTAATTCGAGATGGAGACCGATTGAGTCAACGACTCTGCGATGATAACCAAACTTGAAGCGAGTGCCTTCTCAGCAATATCCGCGCGAGATAGCTCTTTGAGTTGGCGCTGAACTGCGTCAGTGACTTGGTCCGCAATCACAGGTGAAGGCGTCACTAGTACTACTTGAGAGTCAGGGCCGTGCTCTGCTTGGCTTAGAAGGTCTGCTGCGATGAAATCTGGGTCTGCAGTTTCATCGGCAATCACTAGCACTTCCGAAGGACCCGCTGGCATATCGATCGCTGCACCGCGAAAATCATTGCTCACCTGACGTTTTGCTTCTGTCACGTAAGCGTTACCCGGGCCAAAGATCTTATTAACTTTGGATACCGTCTCGGTGCCATAAGCCATCGCAGCAACGGCTTGGCCACCACCGACGTTGTACACTTCATCAATGCCGCACAGCTGAGCGACATACAAAATTTCGTCTGCGATTGGTGGTGGAGAACACAACACCACTTTGCGACAGCCCGCAATTCTCGCAGGGACGCCAAGCATCAAAACCGTCGATGGTAATGGCGCGCTGCCACCTGGAATGTACAAACCCACTTTTTGGATTGGACGCGTTACCTGCTCACAAAGCACACCAGGTTGAGTTTCTACTTTGATAGGTTGTGGCTTCTGCGCTTTGTGAAACTTAGAGATGTTGGCATAAGCTTGCTCCAGTGCGTTCTTCATTTTTTCAGAAAGACGCGCTGACGCTTCCTCAATCTCTTGAGCCGATACACGAATGGATTCCGGCTTCACGCGATCAAACTTCTCAGTTAATTCAAGCAGGGCTGAATCGCCCTCACTACGAACTTTCGCGATAACGTCAGAAACCGCAGCAGTGATGTTTGCACCCTCTGCAATTGCAGGACGTTCTAGAATCGAGTCTTGCTGAGATTCACTCAGCGATTGCCATACGACGATTCTCATTGCGGTTACTCCATCATTTTGTCAATTGGTAGCACTAGGATTGAGCTTGCACCCAGCTCTTTCAGCTGTTCCATGGTTTCCCAGAACAGGTTTTCAGTACTGACCAAATGAACCGCCACTTTTTGCTTGTCGGCAGACAGAGGTAATACAGTAGGGTCTTCAGCGCCCGGAAGTAGTGCCTTGATTTGGCCTAGCTTCTCAGCTGGTGCATGTAGCATGATGTATTTAGATTCTTTAGCTTGCTGTACGCCTTGCATACGAGTCAGGAGTTTCTCGATTAACGCCACCTTGTCCGCATCGAATTCACCGGTGCGTTGAATCAGTGTCGCTTTTGACTTGAAGATGATTTCTGCTTCTTTGAGGCCGTTCGCTTCCAGTGTTGCCCCCGTAGACACTAAGTCAGCGATCGCATCTGCAAGACCAGCGCGAGGGGCAACTTCTACTGAGCCTGTCAGCATACATGTTGAGAATGGGACACCCGCTTCATCCATGTAAGCTTTTAGCAGCTGTGGGTATGTAGTTGCGATGCGCTTACCAGCAAGGTCTTGAGGGCCGTTGTACTCTTCGTCTTTGTCAATTGCGATAGACAAACGGCAGCCACCGAAATCAAGTCGACGAAGTTGGATAAATTCCGATGGTTCGCCCAATGCTTTACGGTCGAGGCGAACTTCTTCTAATTCATTTTCACCAATAAAGCCTAGGTCAACGACACCATCCATAATCAAACCCGGAATATCGTCGTCACGAACCAAAAGCAAATCAATTGGCATATTTTCAGAGTGAACGACAAGGCGTTCACCCATAACGTTGAATTTAACGCCACACTTTTTAAGTAGAGCTTGGCTCTCTTTACTAAGGCGACCTTTCTTTTGGATTGCGATTCTTAGGCGTTGTGTTTGCATTGCTTTTATCCCTGTGCAAATTAATTCTTAAATCGTTAAAACTAAAAAACCCTCGGAAGAGTAGTCTCCCGAGGGTTCTAAATCTTGTAGTTTGCGATTTCTGCCTCCGGGAGTTTCCTGTCCCCCGGGTATGCGTACATCTCCCGAAAGACTAGACTGGGTGATGATGGTGATGAATGTTCATTACAAAATTACGCATACTTATAAGCTCTTCAGTTCGCTTGCTTGATAACCACACTAACCAAGGAAAAACTATTTTTCAACTAAAAATTAAAGATTTTTAAAATTTGTATTAGACAAATAAAAAAGGAGCTTTCGCTCCCTTTTAAGTTCTTTATTGAGTTCAATTCATTAAGCGTTATGACAGCTTGCTATCTTGGCTCTTGAAAGAATTGACAACAATACACAAACGCCAAAGAAGGCAACGGCTGAAGCGGCAAATGAAATTCCTACGGAAGCCGTCATTCCCAATGTGATAAAACCAATACAAGATACAGCAGCCACTGAAAGCGCATAAGGTAACTGGGTCGCCACATGATCAATATGGTTACAACGAGCCCCTGTTGAAGACAGAATCGTCGTATCAGAAATTGGCGAGCAGTGGTCACCAAATACTGAACCAGCTAATACAGCACTTAGCATAGGCAACATCAAAGCAAGATCCGTTGCGCCAGCCATATCACCGGCAATTGGAAGCATGATGCCAAATGTCCCCCATGACGTACCGGTAGAAAATGCCATAAGGCCAGAGAGTAGGAATAGAATAACTGGCAGCCAATGTGGATTTATATTACCTTGCGCCAATGTCGACAGGTATTTACCCGTATTCATATCACCAATCACTGAGCCAATAGTCCAAGCAAAAACTAAGATCAAAATGGCACCAAACATTGATTTTGCACCAATCCATAGTGTGCGTGTGATCTCGCTTACCGCAATACCTTGCTTAAATACCGTAAACAGTGCGATAGCTAAACCAACAAGGCCACCATAAATTAACGAGGTGCCTACATCGGTGTTTTCAAAGGCACCTAGAATATTAAATGCCTTGCCATCAGCAGCCAAAGCTTGACCGCCGGTGTATAACATAGAAGCAATGGTCGCAACAATCAGGAATACGATCGGCAAAACCAAGTCTGAAACTTTACCGCCTTCGCTCTCTTGAATATCTAACTCTTCATTGATTTCATGAGCTTCCTGTGAATCATTCGCTTGCTCTTTCTCAAAACCATGGCCTTGTGAGGCCGCAATTTCGTGATTACGCATTTTACCAATATCAAGGCCAAACCAAGCAACGGCAAACACCATCAGCAATGCAAATACCGCATAGAAGTTCATTGGAATAAGACGCACATACGCGCCAAGAGCGGAATACTCAGTAATGCCATGTGAAACGAGAATGCCACCAATAATAGTCATGATATACGCGCCCCAACTTGATGCAGGCATAATCACACACATTGGTGCTGCGGTTGAATCTAAGATGTAAGCCAATTTAGCTCGAGAAACATAGAAGCGGTCTGTGACAGGACGAGAAATCGCACCAACGGCTAGGCTGTTAAAATAGTCATCAACAAAAATAAATACGCCTAGAAAAGCCGCAAGTAATTTGGAACCACGTTTACTTTTAACGCGAGATTGCGCCCATTCGGCGAAAGCACGGGTACCACCCGATAACGTCAGTAGCGCCGTCATCATACCAAGTAAAAGTAGGAAACCAACGATACTCATATTCCATGTATTAATACCGCCGTCTTCAATGAAGACACTCGATACCGTTGAGCCTACATAGCTGAGTGTATTACCCAGAGAGTAATCGTTAAGAAGGACAGCGCCCAAAGTGATACCCACACCTAAAGACACCAGTACACGACGAGTAATAATCGCCAAACTCAGTGCGACCAATGGAGGTAGCAAAGAAATCGGAGATGTTGCAAAATCAATTAAATTCATGATCTTCAAAAACCAGTAATAAATGGTTAGAGATCTACTGCAGATAAATTGAAAGAAATGAGTATCAAACAATTTATGTTGAACTAAGCGAAAGGGAAGCGAAAACTCCACCCTGCCCTACAGTAGCGCTCCATAGTTTTACAAAATTATAGACTATGGCAGTGTTACCCCTTTCGAGTGTAACCCCAGCAAGCACCGTTGATATGAATACTCACTTCGGCAAAACAACCTTTCATATCTGTTCATTGGCATCACCCCAACAAATACTACTGATTTATTTCGCACCTCTACCGCGACAGTTGATATTTTAAACTACTGAAAAACAATTTTAACAACAATTTAACCAACACATCGCATTAGGTGGCGCCCATTGTACTGATCGAAAGCCCCATTGCAATACATCTTACCCAATTAAGCATTAATGATTTTTCTTCTTCTGTGCATAAAGTTTCTGCTCATACCATTTAAGCTCAACTAATATCATAATGGGCGAGCGATGACCCTTCCTATTTATTCATCAACTCGGTCTTTTCGATGTACATCTTCGATTACGCTCGTAAAGTGAAGAAAAAAATCAGCATTTAGTGAGAAAAAATATGAATTAAAGAAGATTTGTTACTATCTTGATAATGTCATGACAAAAGGATAATCCAACTTATTTTTATGATATAAAATAAATATCATTAGTGTATGAAACTTATCCTCTATCAGTATTGTCAAAATCACAAAACCAACGATATTCTATGCAACAAGAATTCATCAGTTAATAAGAAAGGTCTCATTACTCTAATCCTTCGGCGATTAATTAATAGTTTTTATAACAATTTAACTGGAAAATATTGTATTGCGAATAATACGGGTTTAATATTTATTTCATCGGCTCCTTAATTAAGTGGGAAATTACATGTCGGAACTAACAAAAACTCTATTAAACATTCGTAGCCTACGAGCATTTGCGCGTGAGCTTACCTTGGAACAACTAGAGGAAGCTCTAGACAAATTATCAACTGTTGTAGCTGAACGAAAAGAAGCGGAAGAAGCAGAGCGTGAAGCCAAAGCAGCACAAGAAGCAAAATTGGCAGATATTGCTGAGCAAATTAAGCAACTAGGTCTAGATAAAGACATGGTTATTTCAGCTCTAGCAGGTGAAGCTACTGGTAAACAGAAATCAAAACGCGCCCCACGCCCAGCAAAATACAAATATGTAGATGCTAACGGCGAAGAAAAAACATGGACAGGTCAAGGTCGTACACCTTCAGCAATCCAAGAACAGCTAGATGCAGGTAAATCACTTGATGACTTCCTGATCTAATTGAAATTTATAGAAGAGTTTTTAATAAACACTTTTGTATTGTAAAAAACCTCGCTATGCGAGGTTTTTTTGTAATTAATTATTACTGAATTAACGTTCCCAATATGCTTCTTCTAAACTATCTTCACGCTCTGGCAAGCCTCGTGATAGGCGTGGTGAATGCTGAACTAAAACCTCATAACTAGCACGATTTGAATATTTGCAAACCTGAGAGAATGACGAATATGTCAAGAACGTATGTGCATGCTTACTTGAATTAGGCACATTTTCTTTATGGTATTTATTCGCAGCCATATCATGCAATAACGCGGACAATGCTGCATCACCTGCCCCATTAGTATTTTTAATTTTTTCTGGCCCCCCCATGTAAGGTGAAATATGCGAATACACCTTAATTGGGTTCTCACAGGCCGCTTTCGCTGCTGGACGACTAAATTCAAAACGATTAAATTCAGCAATACTACCTGGAAGTAATGGTAGAGAAGTCTGACGCTTGGCCGCTTCCTCAGTATAACCTGCCATAAATAGACCCACAGGACCGGCGGTACAGAGAACCAAATCTACCCACTCCAATGTCTTATCTGACGCCGCTAACGGATCGGACTCACCCGTTAACGCCTCAGCTTCATCCTCATTCATTGCTACGACGCTAACGTGGTCACGCAAAAAGTCTTGCCAGAATACAGGATCATCTTGAATCACGAATTTCGTTCCGAGAGTAAGAACGACTGGCACATTGTATTTCTTCGCATATTCAATGGCTTTCATCGTCGCTTCCGGCATTGGATCACCTTCTTTGCAACGCACTAAATAGGCGGTTAATACTAAAGCAGAGGCATTCTCGAAAATCGTTTCAGGAATACTACTTGGATGTAATTGATTCATCTGACCTTCGCTAATAGCAAACGTCCGTTCACCATCATCAGAAATGAGAGCAAAACACCGACCAATTGCACCATCAACACCTTGAAGGTAATTCAAATCCATCCGGCTTGAAGTGTTGCACAAATAGCGAAAGCCGTAACTTCCGATCTTAATATCTTGGCTCATGACACCCAAAAGTGTTGAACGATCATCGGCCAGAACAGAATAGTTATGAAGTGTATTACCGATCGTCCCACCAGCATATTCATTGGTGATGAGGGCATTATCTTTCAACTCATTATAAAGCGCTTCTGCAGTAGCATCATCTATGACTAATGAGTGACCTTTACTCAGCTTGTATTTCTCAATAAGCTCCGAGCTTACTTTCGCTTCAATATCGACCAAAGTTTGGTCAATACCAATAATGTGCGTGCTGGACATTTTCTTGCTTTCTTGAGATTGACTCACTAAAGGGTCACGCGCATGCACAGGAAAATAGTGCTTAGATTTTCGTTGGCCAGGAAACTTCATAACAAATATTCTGAGTAAGGGATGAAAGGATGCCGGATTCTACCTCGCACTACCTAACGCGGCAATAACTGGAATTATAGCAAACGTTTGCCACTAAAATTTAATCTTGATGTAATAAATAAGAGGGATTCATAGAACCCTTCAAGGGTCTGTATGAAAAATATGCCAGCTCTATTTGAGTGGCACATTGGGTACCTAAATGGAGGCTTATTCGCCTTCCATAAACCCTATATCGGGGAGCCTGTCTAAGTGCTCAGAGTAGCGCTTTAAGTTGAATTTACCCTCGTTTTTCATGACATCAAATATTTCAATCGAAACAGCACAAGCCATCATCGCTATGGCTTCGTCTTTTGGTGTTCCCGTCATCATCAATCGCATTAGCGTTTCTTTAACCTTCAGCGGCTCACCATCTTCAAGCTGATTTTCAACAATCTCAATCAGCTCTGCTTCCGACATGAATTGGTTATCATCACTCATGTTTACACCTTGTTTAACTTGAATTTCGTCAACTATGCCATATATAGGCTGTCTATAGTCATAAAATCGTAGATTTCAGTTACGTGCGAGTAAAATTGCAGCAAAATCGAAGTGTGAGTTCGATCTCGGAACTGTCACCTCGAAACGCTTTCTGTTAAGATCTGCCTCCAGTTAAATTGTGTGGTGTTTAGTAATGTCTGAGAACTGTACTGACAACAGTAAAAAGAAAGTTATCGTCGGCATGTCTGGCGGTGTCGACTCATCCGTTTCCGCGTATCTTCTGAAACAACAGGGCTATCAGGTCGAAGGACTGTTCATGAAGAACTGGGAGGAAGACGATAACGAAGAATACTGTACTGCTGCAGAAGATTTGGCTGACGCTCAAGCCGTTTGTGACAAGCTAGGTATTCATCTGCACACCATCAACTTTGCTGCAGAGTACTGGGACAACGTTTTTGAATACTTTTTGGCAGAATACAAAGCAGGCCGCACCCCTAACCCAGATATCCTTTGTAACAAAGAAATCAAGTTCAAAGCTTTTCTTGAATTCGCCGATGAAGTGCTCGATGCCGACTACATCGCAATGGGTCACTACGTACGCCGTACTTTCCCTGAAAACGGCGAAAAACCTCAAATGCTTCGTGGCCTTGATGGTAATAAAGATCAAAGCTATTTCTTGTACACACTCAGCAGTGAGCAAATCGCTCGCAGTCTTTTCCCTGTCGGTGAACTAGAAAAGCCTGAAGTACGTCGTATTGCAGAAGAGCAAGATTTGATTACCGCTAAGAAAAAAGACTCAACCGGAATCTGCTTCATCGGTGAGCGTAAATTCACCGACTTCTTGTCACGCTATTTACCGGCACAACCAGGTAAGATCGAAACACCTGAAGGTAAAGTGATCGGTGAGCACCAAGGTCTGATGTATCACACTTTGGGACAACGTAAAGGCCTGCATATTGGTGGCCAGAAAGGTGGTGGCGGCAATGAAGATCCTTGGTACGTTGCTGATAAAGATTTAAAGCGTAACGTACTTATCGCAGTTCAAGGCGCTGATCATCCATTACTAAAGTCTCAAGGGCTAATTGCCTCTCAACTACACTGGGTAGACCGTGAAGTCATCGAAGCACCTGTTCAGTGCAGCGTGAAAACGCGTTACCGTCAGACAGATATTCCATGTACTCTCATCCCTATTGATGATGAAACGATCAAAGTAATCTTCGACGATCCCCAGGTCGCCGTGACTCCTGGTCAGTCAGCGGTATTTTATAAAGACGATGTCTGCTTAGGTGGCGGCATCATTGAAGAACGAATTTAATTCAACGCATTTAGGAGTATTACTACGTGGCTAACGCACTTTACGATCGCACCATCGCATTTGCAGGAATTTGCCAAGCTGTCGCTCTGGTTCAACAGGTCGCGAAAAATGGTCACTGTGACTCTGATGCGTTTGAAACGTCACTAAAAGCGATCCTCAACATTAACCCAAGCAACACCGTTAGTGTTTATGGTCGTGAGTCGGATTTAAAGCTAGGACTTGAGTGCCTAGTGAAAGGCATTGATAGTACCCCTACTGGTAGTGAAATTACTCGCTACATTATTAGCCTGATGGCGTTAGAACGTAAGCTGAGTGGCCGTAACGATGCAATGTCTCAACTTGGTGATCGTATCCAGATGATCGAAAGACAGCTTGATCACTTTGAGTTGCTTGACGACCAAATGATCAGCAACTTGGCCAGTATCTATCTCGATGTCATTAGCCCAATTGGTCCTAGAATCCAAGTCACGGGTACCCCTTCTGTCCTACAGCAGACAGGTAACCAGAACAAGGTTAGAGCATTGCTGCTATCGGGTATTCGAAGCGCAGTGCTTTGGCGTCAAGTCGGAGGCAAGCGCCGTCACCTTATCTTCGGGCGTAAGAAGATGGTTGAACAAGCTCAAATCCTACTCGCCAGAATGTAAGGCTTAATCATACCGCTCGCGTCACGACGCGAGCGTATTTTTTCTACCAGAACAAACCCAAAGCAAACGTTTGCGCAATGTGCGTGACAATTGCGTAAGTTATTGGTATAAAGCTCACGAAATTTAGACACTCAATTCAGGAGAACATCATGGAACTGTCAGCATTGACTGCTGTTTCGCCAGTAGACGGCCGTTACGGAAGTAAGACCATTGCACTTCGCAGCATTTTTAGCGAGTTCGGCCTTCTAAAGTACCGCTCTATCGTTGAAATTCGTTGGTTGCAAAAGCTAGCAGCCACTGATGCAATCAAAGAAGTACCAGCTTTCAGTGCAGAAGCAAACCAGTTCCTTGATGAGTTAGCAGCAAACTTCTCGGAAGAGGACGCAGCGCGCATCAAAGAAATCGAACGTACCACTAACCACGACGTTAAAGCGGTTGAGTATTTTCTAAAAGAGAAAGTAGCTGGTGTTCCTGAGCTTCACGCGGTAAACGAGTTCATTCACTTTGCTTGTACTTCAGAAGACATTAACAACACGTCTCACGCGCTAATGCTGAAAGAAGCTCGTGACGAAGTGATTCTTCCTGAAATCAAAAACATCATCGACGCTATCAAAGCACTTGCCGTTGAATACCGCGATATCCCACTTCTGTCTCGTACACACGGTCAGCCAGCTTCTCCATCTACTATGGGTAAAGAAATGGCGAACGTTGCGTACCGTATGGAGCGTCAATACAAGCAAATTGCAAACGTTGAAATTCTAGCAAAAATCAACGGCGCAGTGGGCAACTACAACGCTCACCTATCTGCATACCCTGAAGTTGATTGGCACCAATTTAGCGAAGAGTTCATCACTGAATCTCTTGACGTAACTTGGAACCCTTACACAACTCAAATCGAACCACACGATTACATCGCTGAATTGTTCGACGCGGTTGCACGTTTCAACACTATCCTTCTAGACTTCGACCGTGACGTTTGGGGCTACATCGCTCTTGGTCACTTCAAGCAGAAGACAATTGCTGGTGAGATCGGTTCATCAACAATGCCACACAAAGTTAACCCAATTGACTTCGAAAACTCCGAAGGTAACCTTGGTCTAGCAAATGCGGTATTTAGCCACTTAGCTCAGAAGCTGCCTGTTTCTCGCTGGCAACGTGACCTAACTGACTCAACGGTTCTTCGTAACCTGGGTGTTGGTGTTGGCTACGCAATCATTGCATACACTTCGACTCTGAAGGGTATTAGCAAACTAGAAGTAAACCGCGAAGCGCTACTTGCTGAACTAGACCAAAACTGGGAAGTTCTAGCTGAACCAGTACAAACAGTTATGCGCCGTTACGGCATCGAAAAGCCATACGAGAAACTTAAAGAGCTAACTCGTGGCAAGCGTGTAGATGGCGAAGCTATGCGTCACTTTATCGATGGCCTTGAGCTTCCTGAGCACGAGAAAGCACGTCTGAAAGAGATGACGCCAGCTAACTACATCGGTCAAGCGATTGAATTGACAGATAAGCTGTAATAGAACACGGTATAAAAACAACAGGGTTGACGTAACAACGTCAACCCTTTCTTTTTGACTCCAATTACCTGAAAGCTATCGAGTTAATTCGGTGTCCGTTTTTGAAAGAACAAAGTGATTTGACCGACTTCAACACCCAACTTACGAATACTGGTGATATTAAATACATGTCGATCGTCCTGTCTGAATAACCAATCATCAAAAGTGACCTTCACCTTTGAATCATCAAGGGTCAGCTCAAAGTCGTATACCCAGTGGAGCGCATTACCTACTTCTTTACCTTGCGCAATACCCAATATATCCCCCGCTTCCCCCTCATAAGTGCTGTCACTTAATCGCTTAATTTTCCAAATTCTCTGGTCAAGCTCGCCATCATCAAACACAAAGTCTTCAACGAGAGTTATGGTATCTCCATTAATAGTGCCAACGATGTCAACCTTAAAACGACGCTGCTGTTTATTGGTATAATCTTGAACCATTCCCCAAGCGGTCACTTCACCATCGAAGTACTCAAATAGATTAAAAGCTGGCGTACTTCCTTTATATTCAGAAACTTCTGTCGAACAACCGATAAGTATCGTTAAAAGTACACCGATGATGGCCGTTTTCATTTTTCGCATGCTACTTAGCTCCAATTAAGTCTTGTCTAAGCTTTGGGTATTGCGTTTGAGGAGATAGCCAGATCGCAAGAAACGCGTCATTGAGCTTCGGATCCGTAATCGATCCAATCCACTGATTTTTTTCTTGATGAGAAGAAAAGTAGAAACGTCCTTTATCACCATCGGATACGTAGGTCAGTTGCTGTCCATCTTTGATATCTGGGAAGATTTTTTCTAACTGAGTAACCCATGGGCCAGTGTCAGAATAGCCAAGTTTCTCCCACTGCTCTCTGGTGGCATTAACCAACTGCTTTTGGCTAATATCTCTTTGATACTCAATAGATAAAGCGAGAGGATGTGGGGAAAGATCTCCGCTTTGGGTATAATTACCAGTAGGTGTGAGAAGCTGAGAATGGTAGATTTCGAAAAAGAAATAAGTAAGTTGAGCACTCCCAACTTGGCGCCACTCCTGCCAATTTTTATCACTCACAGCATCAGCTTTTATGCTTGTACTGATGGTTAAAGAGCTAGCGATTAACCCTGCCAGCGTAACCGATTTTATTTGACGTATTTCCATAAACCTTTATCACAGCAGCAATTATGAGTAACCACTCGACCATTAATATAAGAATCGTTGTGGTTGTCGGTAAAGGAAAATAGACTGCGCCCAGTTTTTCTCCTGCTAAATAACTGAGTGCTCCTCCAATTCCTCCTAATATAGATACGAGAAAAATTGGAAATCGGCTCACTAGTGGGGCAAGAAAATACGCATACCAAGCAAAAATAAACCAGAGTGCCATCAACCAAATCGGGAATTCACTGAATTGGAAACGAAAGATCCCCAGCGTCATATTGGCGTAATCAACAACGACGCCCATTACCGCCATTAAAAACACTCGTTCAAGCTTTATCGGTGCGACTAACTGGCTGTATACGTAACTAACAACAACAAGGCCAACTGCCACCCACTGAAAGTCCTCCCGGCCTAATACCGCGATAAGCCAGACAACTTGGAACCAGAGAGAGTATACGATCAGCCTTTTGTTTGTCATATCAAGCCTTTTGAAAAGTCATATGTACCGTGCTGATACTTCTTGCACGGAATCCACCCTCGCAATAGCAAAAATAATATTTCCACATACGAATAAACGTCTCATCAAACCCTAGTTGTCTTACGTCTCTCTCCGATGCCACAAACCTTGCATGCCACTCTTTCAAAGTGTTCGCATAATCTAAGCCAATATCGAACAGGTTTCTCAAGACTAGATCGCTATGAGTCGTCGTCGCGTGAGTTAAGGCTGTTATCGAGGGTAAGAAACCGCCAGGAAAAATATACTTCTGGATAAAATCTACATTGTTGCTGTAGTAATCGTACCTTTGATCGGCAATGGTTATCGCTTGAATCGCCATTAACCCTTGTGGTCTTAAAAGGGACTGACATTTGTCGATATATGACCCCAAGTATTCTTTGCCCACCGCTTCGATCATCTCAATAGACACTAACTTATCGTAATGGCCTTTTAACTGTCTGTAATCCTGTTTTAGTAGAGTTATCTTATGCTCAAGTCCCTTTTCGATTATCTTCTGTTGAGCGTACTGGTACTGTTGCTCCGATATCGTGGTAGTCGTTACATGGCAGCCATACTTTTCCGCCATGTATATCGCCATCCCTCCCCAACCGGTACCAATCTCAATCACCCTATCACTGGATGTCAGCTCAAGCTGCTGACATAGCCTTTCCATTTTATTGAGCTGAGCTTGCTCTAAGCTATCTGACGCTGAGTTGAAGAGGGCTGCCGAATACAACATCTCTTTATCAAGAAAGGTTTCATAAAGCTCGTTACTCAAATCATAATGAGCACTAATATTCTTCGCGGCATTTTTCTCTGTATTGCGATTGAACCAATGCCCGAGTTGGTAAGATATGCGGGAAATAAAACTACTCTGTCCTTCGATAGAATCTAAGGTTTTTAAATTTAAGGCCATCAATTCCATCAGCTTGGTTAAATCCGGGCTATCCCACCAACCATCCATATAAGCTTCACCAGCAGCAATACTGCCACCTTTAAGCAACCTTGCGTAAAAACTCGGGTGTTTGATCTCAATGACCGCATGTAACCGTGATGTCTGCGCTGCGCCAAAAGTTGCTCTAACTTCTGACTGTGAGAAAGATTCTATGACAGTGAGTGAACCTGATGTGATTTTTTTTAGGAATGACATTGCCAAACTGCGCGCTGTTTTTTGCCCTGCGCTCAGTGATGATGAGTAACCTAAAGTTTGGGAGTTGATCATGTCCTATGCTCCTTAACCTGATCTCTCGATTTATATTTTCCGGAAGAGGCTTCCGGCTTTATTTTATATTTAGGATGTGAGTAGAACGGTGCACCTTTACACCACAACTTAAACGCATGCCAGTATATGCCTGACAACATTTTTGCTGCCATTAACGGCGTTCTAATCAAATGTTTAAGGAGTATCCTTGATGTAAGTGGTTGCTTACTCATACTGAGCGTGGCATCAAATTCCTTTTGATCCCGATGACACTCAAGATGAATAGAAAGCTTCTTCCCTAAGGGTTTCAACCGCCAAACATATTCTTGTTCTATGGGGTTAAAAGGGGACACATGAAATGCTTTGCTGTGTCGCCACAATGTTTCATCGAAAGCAGGAACTGCATAGTAGTGCCTTTGATTCCAGGGAGTATTACTTACCTCAGCCAACAGATAACGCCAATCTCCACCCTTGTTATAAACATAGTAGAAGTTTACCGGACTGAAATAGATCCCGAGATAGCGAAGGTGAATAACTGCCTCAACGCGACCATCCACTTTCTCTCCAGTCAATTCTTCTATCTTATCGAATACCGCGCGTTTTAGATCTCCTTCCCCAAGGTAATCCGTTCGTTTGAATCTCGCCCAGTGCCACCACTTCTGCCCAAACCCCCATACAGATTTTTCCACTGCTCTGATCTGGTCCAAATCAATACAAGGCATAAAAATGGGGTATTTTAACTGATGCTCTACTGGGCTAAAGCGTCGATGTCTTACGTCACCAACAAGCAGAGAGCAGCCATGCTCAGGCTTCATTATGCGGCACCTCTCTGTCGTTCTTCTTCATCACGAAGGCGAAGCTCTCTCACGACATCCAAAGCACTTTTTACCCCGTCTTCATGGAACCCGTTATACCAATAGGCGCCACAAAACCAAACTTTATCCTGTCCATTTATGTCAGGGCGGCGCTTTTGAGCGCGCATCGATTGTTCACTAAAAACAGGGTGATGATAGGTAAATGTTTTAAGCACTTTGCTCGGCTCTATCAGGTGTGAACTGTTTAAAGAAACACAGAATGTCACGGGAGCTTGTATGTGCTGCAGTATGTTCATGTTGTAGGTCAGCGTTGGCGGACGCTCACTTTCACCTTGCTCTCCATTTAACCAATAATTCCAAGAAGCCCACGCTGATTTTCGCTTGGGAAGTAAACTTTCGTCCGTATGAAGTGTGACCTCATTGGCTTGGTACTCCAACTGACTAAGCACTTCATTCTCTAGGTCATTAGCATCCTGTAGCAAAGCTAGCGCCTGATCGCTGTGACATGCAAAAATCACTTGGTCAAAGCGTTCAGTTCGCTGACCTAGGTCGATTCGTACACCAAGTTGCTCTCTGCGGACAGATTTAACCGGCGTTGACAGCCGTATACGATGTGCGAACTCACGGGTTAGCGGCTCAACATAAGCATTTGAGCCTCCTTTCACAACGTACCACTGAGGTCTGTTCAGTACATCGAGTAACCCATGATTCAGAAAGAAACGAGCAAAAAACTGAAGAGGAAAAGCACGCATATCAGCCAACGTGGAAGACCAGATAGCAGCCCCCATGGGTAAGATATAGTTGTCGCAAAAATAGTCACTAAACTTCTCTTCTGATAAAAATTCGCCAAGCGTTTTTTCAGGTTCATTAGCTTGCTTGACTAACTGTTTTACCTGTTTGTTGAAGCGTAAGATCTCGAATATGAAAGCGTAGAATTTAGGATTGAACCAATTTCTTTTCTGCGCGAAAAGTGTCGATAATGTATGGCCGTTATACTCTAGGCCACAACCGTCATTGCGCACGCTAAAGCTCATCTGCGTTGGAATACCTTCGACACCAACTTGCTTCATCATGGCAATGAAATTGGGATAAGTCCTATCATTGTAAACAATAAAGCCAGTGTCGACTGCATAGTTCTCACCTTGCACCTCAACATTGACCGTAGCAGTGTGGCCACCAATATAGTCGTTGGCTTCAAAAAGAGTGACATCATGTTGCTTGTTGAGATGATAAGCGCATGTCAACCCAGAGATACCTGTCCCGATTATGGCTATTTTCATTGTGAATCCTCTTACTCTGAGATCAATTTGGCGGTAAGCCACTTCTGCCAGCGGTATGGCATCGTGCCGATGAGACGCAATAGCGTTGTAAATCTTCGCGGAAAGTAAATGTAAGGTTTACGTGCCGACAGCCCTTTCCGTATTGCTTCAGAAGCCTGTTGTACCGATACCAGCATTGGCATTGGAAATGTGTTTTTGTCCGTAAGAGGCGTTTTGACAAAGCCTGGATATATGAGTGACACTAAGATGTTTTTCTTATCCAAGTCGAGTTGAAGTGTTCGGCCTAGATAACTCACCGCGGCTTTAGATGCACCGTAGGCTTCTGCTCTTGGTAACGCTACTTCACTGGCGATAGACCCCACCAGAGCAACAATGTGCCCGGGTTGAAAGTGGTGCTGACTGGCTTCAATAGCGTTGGCAAGACCAATCACATTGATTTCGAATACGCGCTTAATCAATTGGGCATCAATGACACCGTCGTCTATATACTCGCAATCACCAGCGTTAAATATCCAAACCTCAGGTATAACCTCTAGAGTTTCTAGCGACCGTTTTGTATTAGATAACTCGGTTAAATCGAACTCAAGTGTAGTAATAAAAGGAGAGCTCGATCTTAGCTCTTCAAGCGCTTGTTGGTTTCTTCCACAAGCCACTACTTCATAACCCGCTTTAGCATAATCTTCAGCAAGTTGCCTGCCGATACCAGATGTGGCACCAGTGATGAGAACACAAGTCATTGTCCTAGCCTCTGCTTGATTGTTTTGATGATTGAGCCAAGCAAAGGTAGATTTTCATACAGCATTTCACCTAGGTCGAAATAATCCCGGTGATAGATCACCCTGCCATCTTTGAACTTGAGATGACTGACTCCATTGACGACAACCGTCTTACCTTTTTGCAGCTTGGGGTGCTCTAGCGACATTGACCAAGTCAAGAATCCACTGTCGCCTAATTGCTGATGTTCTTTTATATCAAAGTCACAGCGTCTGACATTAGTGTAAAGACTATCGAAATAACTTTGTAAGGCCTGCCAACCTTGGAGGCGATGCGCTGAATCTTCAAAGGTCACATCTTGGTGATACACATCGTTCAACAGATACAGATTGCTTTTACTTAGTTGCTGGTAGACTTGACCAACCGACTCGACGTTCATGCCTTCTCCGATAAGCAATTTAGTTATACAAAATATTTTTATGTACAAGATAAACTAAAGATTAGGTCACTTTCTTGAGTTGTACAAATATAAATTTTGTAAAAGTTTAATTTGTACATTTGTACGTCGATTCGATAGGAAGGGATCAAAAAAGGCTTGATATAGAATCAAGCCTTTTCGTTAAATCAAAAACTTATGAGTTACGCAACGCCGCAATGCGCTTGTCCAATGGTGGGTGACTCATCAGTAGCTCTGTCATTGAACGTTTGCCATTAATACCAAATGCCATCATGGAGCCTTCAAGTTGGGATTCATGGCTGACTTTCAAACGCTCTAACGCAGCAATCATTTTGTGCTTACCAACCAGCTGCGCAGCACCTGCATCCGCATGGAACTCACGGTGACGGCTATACCACATAGTAATAAAGCTGGCGAGGAAGCCAAAAACGAGTTCAAGAACAATGGAAACCCCAAAGTAAACCATCATATTGCTACCGCCTTCTTCTTCATCATTAGAAGACACAATATTCGCAATGAAACGTGATAGGAAGATAACAAACGTGTTCACAACACCTTGCATCAGTGTCATCGTGACCATATCACCATTAGCAATGTGGCTCACCTCATGCGCAAGTACAGCTTCGGCTTCATCACGCGTCATATTATGAAGTAGGCCAGTAGAGACCGCGACCAATGAGTCATTGCGCTTAGCTCCTGTCGCAAACGCATTGATATCTGCAGAGTCATAAATAGCAACAGTTGGCATACCAATACCCACTTGCTCAGACTGGCGTCGAACGGTTTCTAGCAGCCAGTGTTCGGTCTCGTTACGTGGACTCTCAATAACCATGCCACCAACCGAGCGCAAAGCCATGCCTTTTGACATCATTAACGAGATGAAAGAGCCACCAAAACCAAATACCGCAGCCATGATCAGCAGCCCCGATAAGCTGCCTGGTTGCATCCCGGTTACCGCATAAACAATATTAAGAACAACGCTCAAAACCAGCACAACGGCTAGGTTGGTCGCCAAAAACAGCATTACTCGCTTCATTACTTTTCTCCGAAACTGGAAGCTTAATGATTTGCCTCACCGATACGAACGTCGCACCAAGGCTTTATGTCTAATTAATAGATATAGTCTATCCCTTTTAAATACAAGGGATAGATGCAAATTGAAACATTTGTTTTCTTAGCTGTAAAAATTGTGAAAACTTCTTATTTCATACGCCACCAAACAATCAAAAAAGCACCAACATAATACAGAGATATTAGACTTTGGTCTTATTGTACCTAGACTAAAGCGTGCTAGATTGTTATCAGATTCAAATACCCATGTGTGAAAAGGACAAAATCATGGTTGAAACTAACAACTATCAAATGGCTATTGACCTACTATGCTGCCACCTTGGTATTTCAGAGGAAGAAGCCAAGCAGCAACTTGGTATTTCTTCAGAGCAACATGCACAAAAGCGTATCTCTGATACCCAACAAGCACTGATGGGCTTAAACCAAGACAAGTAAACATAGAACATAAAGAAGACAAAGGCTGCCAATGGCAGCCTTTTTGTTTAGGTTAAGTGATGACTACTACACTGTGAGCAAAGTTGAGACATCAATATATTTGGCCAAGTCTTTCTGTTTAACACTCGGTACGTAGGGAATCTCTCCAAGTTTAGGGGCTTCTATTTTCTGCTCTAGCATTTCAATGATATCAGCATAATGCTCAGTGCCTGGATTGACTCGGTTAGCCACCCAACCAATTACATTTATGCCATCAGCTTTAATAGCATCAACAGTTAACATGGCATGGCTCAAACAGCCTAGTTTTATACCTACCACCAGTATGACCGGTAAGTTCTCTTGTTGAACCCAGCTTGAAAGGCAATCTGCATCAGACACTGGCACACGCCAGCCACCCGCCCCTTCAACCAACACCACATCGGATTTCGCTTTGTGTTCTGCCAGTTTCTCACTCAGAACAGAATATTGAATATTGACCCCTTCTCGTTTCGCCGCAATATGTGGTGACGCTGGTAGCTCTAATGCATATGGATTGACGTCATCATAATCGACGTCAAGTGTTGCCGCACTTTGAAGGTACAATGCGTCAGAATTACGGTATCCGTGCGATGTTTTTTCACAACCTGCCGCGACAGGTTTATAACCAATAGTTTTTAAGTCCTTTTGCGCTAACGCGTTCAGAATTGCCTTTGAAGCAACTGTTTTACCAACATCGGTGTCCGTACCAGCAATAAAAAATGCATCAATCATAGATGTATAACCCCTAAACAAACCTGATAAGTTGCAGGTAGAAGACCTTGATGGTTTTTGAACTGTCGATACGCCCGTTCAACTTGCAGCAATGTACTGCGACTGGTCAACCCATGTGAACGACCGTTAACATGATTGGCTCCAATCCCCTTTAAATCACGCATTAGTGCAAACGCGGTATCGTACCAAACTGTCATGGTAGGCAAGTCTAGATGATGGTTCTGGTTACCAGATTGCGCTAACGCAATTTTTACCTGATTGCTGCTGATAAAATCGTTGACGTGTTGATATGAATCAATTTCACGCCACGCGCACTTCAACTCTTTTAGAGAGCCGTCTAACAATGTAGAGAAATAGGCTTTACCTTGAGGTTTGATCACTCTGCGCATTTCGCGTAAGGGCAGTGATAAGTCTTCACACCATTGCAGTGCAAGACTAGAAAACACATAATCTACCGAACTATCACGAAATGGTAAGGACTCAGCATCTGCTTGCTGATATTTAACCCTCTCAGAGCCACACCTCTCTTTTGCTTTATTCAACATTTGTTGAGATAAGTCACAACAGATCACTAAAGCCCCACGTTCGCGAAGTTTCTCAGAAAAATACCCAGTCCCGCAGCCCAAATCGAGTACTGTTTTACCAAAAAGATTTTGAGGTAGCCTTTCTAATAAACGCTCTCCCACTTCTCTTTGAAAAGCGGCATGACTGTCATAGGTATTCGCGGCTTTTCCAAACGCTTCTGCGATGGCAGATTTGTCTTGCAGACAAGTCTTCTGTACTAAAGTCGCTTGTTCCATCAATATTCCTTCTCCATCGCAGTCTCAACGATGTTCGCCAACTCTCGAACTTGTTGTACAGAGTGATTAACTGAGAGAGTCACCCTAAGCCTTGCTGAATTTTTCGCCACTGTTGGGGGCCTAATCGCCGTTAGCCAATAACCTGATTGCCTGACAGAATCTGCAACTTTGACCGAAAGTTGGCTCTCTCCCAGTAACAACGGTTTGATCGGGGTTGGTGTATCAACATAGCCTTCAAACGAAGAAAAGCACTGTTTGTACTCTTCTTGTAGCTCTTGAAGCTTCTCTCTCCTCCAAGCTTGATTTCGCACCATATGAACAGCGTGGGTAAGCGCAAACGCTTGAGAGGGAGGTATAGCGGTCGAGTAGACATGGTGTCGAGCGAATTGAGTTAAGTAGTCTCCGGTTTCTTTGTTGCACATGATAGCAGCACCAGAGAGCCCCAGAGCTTTACCAAAGGTAACAATGAGTACCTCTGGCTGAATACCAGCAAAGTGACAACTGCCTCGTCCTTCTTTTCCGAGCACGCCAATACCGTGCGCATCATCCACAACCAACCAAGAGCCTCCTCGCGTGACAGCATGTATCTTTGCAAGAGGAGCCAAATCGCCATCCATACTAAACACTCCCTCTGTCACAACAAGAGCACTTCGCTCCAATAGGGTTTGTAAATGAGCTGGGTCATTGTGGTGAAAGCGTTTCATTTTCGCTGGAGAGAGCATGCCAGCTTCCATTAGTGACGCATGATTCCGTTTGTCTTGGAGGAGAAGATCGTCTTTATGCAATAGGCTAAATAGCAATGCTTGGTTAGCAGAAAAACCTGAACTGAACAAAATAGCGCGTTCATAACCTAGCCAGTCACATAGAGAAACTTCTAAATTGTGGTGCGCTTTTGAATATCCGGTTACCAGCGGGGAGGCTCCACTGCCATTACCATACAGATCTAATCCACGCTGCCATGCAATGGCCAACTCTTTGTCGGCAGCAAGGCCTAAATAATCATTATTGGAAAAGTTGATGTAAGGTTTGCCTTCAAAGAGCAGGTTAGCACTGTTACCAGCCCCAACCATTTGAAGTGAGCGTTCCAATCCCTGATGTTTTCTTGATATCAGGGATTGGCGGATACGGTCGCTAAACACTGGCATCGTAGAAAAGATCGTCTTGCGTAGGGCGAGCAGCTACACGCTCAACAACTTGGTCAAGCAAGTCATTTTCTTCAATTTCATCTGGGCGCTGGGAGACTTCCTGACTATTGATACCCAGCTTATTAAACAATTGCATGTCTTTATCTTCAGACGGGTTTGGTGTGGTCAGCAATTTACATCCATAAAACACCGAGTTCGCACCAGCCATAAAACACAGAGCTTGCATTTGCTCATTCATATTTTCACGGCCAGCAGACAAACGAACCGCCGACTTGGGCATCAAGATACGAGCAATGGCAATCAGACGAATAAAGTCGAAGGGCTCAACATCGTCGACTTCTTCCAGTGGTGTACCTTTGACTTTGACCAGCATATTGATTGGCACACTTTCAGGGTGAGTGGGTAAGTTAGCCAATTCAACCAACAAGCCTGCTCGATCGTTAGCACTTTCCCCCATGCCGATGATGCCACCCGAGCAAATTTTCATGCCAGCATCACGCACGTGAGACAATGTATCAAGACGATCTTGATAAGTGCGTGTCGTAATAATATTGCCGTAAAACTCTGGAGAGGTATCGAGGTTGTGGTTGTAATAATCCAGACCAGCATCAGCCAGCTCTTTTGCTTGGTCTGGAGTCAGCATTCCCAAAGTCATACAAGTCTCAAGCCCCATTCCTTTTACGCCCTTAATCATTTCGGTCAGGTGCGGCATGTCACGAGCTTTTGGGTTCTTCCAAGCAGCCCCCATACAAAAACGCGTCGAACCTGCACTTTTCGCTTTTTGTGCAGCATCGAGCACGCGTTCCACTTCCATCAAACGCTCTCTTTCAATGTCAGTCTGATAACGCGCACTTTGAGGGCAGTATTTACAGTCTTCAGGACAAGCCCCAGTTTTAATAGAAAGTAACGTACTGACCTGTACGTGGTTGTGTTGTTGATAGTGACGATGGACTAACTGCGCTTCAAAAAGAAGATCCATAAACGGTTTTGCCATTAGCTCGCGTACTTCAGCCACGGTCCAGTTATGACGTACTTCCACATGTATTCCTTACTATTATTGTTAGTTTCTTGACTTGGCTAGTCTACTGACGCGCGTTAAACTGTCAATTAAATTTAAAATCAAAAGTTTACATTTGGTTTTTTTTTACTCGAATTGTATTTAGGAAATATTAATGGATCTTGAGTTTGACCGCCGCCATATATGGCATCCCTATACGTCGACACTGACACCTCTGACCTGCTACCCCGTGACATCAGCTAAAGGTGTTTATATTCAACTTGAAGATGGCAGAGAGTTAATTGATGGTATGTCTTCTTGGTGGTCGGCTATTCATGGTTACAACCATCCTCATCTTAATAAAGCAGCTCATGAACAAATAGAAAAAATGTCGCATGTGATGTTTGGTGGCATAACTCACGACCCAGCGATTCATTTATGCAAAAAGCTCCTTTCTCTCACTCCCACTAACCTTAAACATGTCTTTGTCGCAGATTCAGGCTCTGTTGCCGTTGAAGTAAGTTTGAAAATGGCGCTTCAATATTGGCATGCCAAAGGAGAAAAGCGGCCTAAGTTCCTAACGCTCAGAGATGGTTATCACGGTGATACTTTTGCAGCTATGTCAGTCACCGATCCTGACAATTCCATGCACTCTCTATACAAGGGCTTTCTTCCAGAACATATCTTTGCTGAATCCCCAAAAATTGGCTTCCATCAGGAGTGGGATGACTCTGATCTTGAGGACTTCGCCTCGAAGCTAAAAAAGCATCATAACGAAATCGCAGCAGTGATACTTGAGCCTATTGTTCAAGGGGCGGGAGGGATGCGTATTTACCATCCTAACTTTCTAAAAGGGGTACGTAAGCTATGTGATCAGTACGGGGTACTATTGATTCTTGATGAGATAGCAACGGGCTTTGGAAGAACAGGAAAAATGTTTGCCTGTGAACATTCAGAAGTCGAGCCCGATATTCTTTGTGTGGGCAAAGCTCTTACAGGTGGGTATATGACACTGTCAGCCACTCTTGCTTCAAAAGACGTTGCTGACACAGTATGTGGAGGTGAAGCCGGCTGTTTTATGCATGGGCCAACTTTTATGGGTAACCCGTTAGCATGTGCTGTAGCAGCTGCAAGTTTAGAATTGCTCGAGCAAAATCATTGGCTTCACCAGACACAACAAATCCAATCCACGTTTTCAGAACTATTGCCTAAATTAAAAAAACACGACTTAGTGGCTGATGTTAGATGGCTGGGAGCGATTGGAGTGGTTGAAACAACCAACCCAGTCAATATGGAAAAAATACAAGCACTCTTTGTTGAACAGGGGGTATGGATCAGGCCTTTTGGTAAGCTTATTTATATGATGCCGCCGTTTATTAGTCAGCCCAAGCATGTAGAAACTCTCATTGGTGCGATTGAAGCTGTTTTGATTAATAAATCTTGCTTCATTAGGACATAAAAATATCTAATTCTTAAGAATTATAGGGATAGATGTAACCTCCTCTTTTCCTTATTAATTTATAGACAAAGAAAAAGCCAGTCACAAGGACTGGCTTCAATATCTAGACTAACTTGAAGTTAGATTAGAAGTAGTAGTATGCAGCAGCAAATACGTAAGTTTGCTCTTCGTCGTCAAACTTCTCTTCTAGGTCACGTTTGATATCAACGCCCATGTCAAACTTATCACTAACTGTGTACATAGCAGCAACGTTGAAGTAGCTGTAGTCTTCATCTGCTTTAGTGATATCCTGATAATCAGTTGTCTGATCTGCGTAACCTGCTGCTAATGTTAGCTTAGGAGTAATAGGGTAAGCAGTAGATAGGTAGAAGCCTGTTGTGTCTGAACCAGACTTCGCGTCGTTCTCAGAATCGTTGATCCAGAAGTTCGCACCTAGTTTCAGGTCAGAAATAGTTACATTACCTGATAGAGAAGTAACTTCGTATTCTTCACCATTATCTTTGTCGCGAGTTTCGTAACCTGCATAGATGTTGAATGTTTCTTGCTCAACACCAATGTAACCATTGTATGTAGATTCAGCTGCATCACGATCATCATCAGAGTCAGAAGCAGAGATACCGTATGCAAAACCAGAAGTTGAACCTTGGAACTTGAATACATTGTAGTCATCAGACGTATCGCCTGCACTTGCACCGAATTCGTAAGTGAAATCACCAGCACCATCTACTTTATCTAGTGCAGTATCGTTTTCCCAACCAAATGATAGAACACCGTAGTCAGTGTCAAAACCTAACCAAGCTTTATCTACGTCAGTACCAGGGCCTGAAGTAACTGGGTCACCGTAAACTGCGCTAACTCGATCGTTGTCGCTCTCTGAAGAGTTAAAGTTCATCTCTAGATCGACTTCTACGTAGCCTAGTAGACGATTGTTTTGGTAGTTTACCGCAACTGTAAGAGCCGTAACCCAGTCATCGTAAAATGCTTCTGAGTACGTATCGTAGTAGCCACCAACGCCCCAAGAACCAGAAACAGAGAACTGGTCTTTGTGCATTGGGTCAAACTCGAAAGTAGGTTTTGAGTTTTGAGAGCTGTCGTTCGCTGCAAATGCTGAAGCTGAAATGCTAGCGATTGCAAGAGCTACTAGAGTCTTTTTCATAATAATCCACTGCCTTTTCTATAGAATAGGGGAAATCCTTATCCGGTTCCCTTTATGTTTTTTGATGACAACTCTGAACTCTAACTGGTCAGATGTTGTCGCCACTAAAATTCGGGGTCTAGATTGCAAAAGAATCCTCTCACTGTCAAATGATATAAATAAAACAAATCAAAAAACATAAAAACCTTTTATTACAAAAACTTAGACTCAGAACGCATAGTTTTTAGAGCAAGATATAAGCAAACTAAGTAAACTATCATCAAAAAGAAAAACAGATTTTTCCGATATATAAATCCAACATTGGTTAGAATAAAGTTAACAAACAGAGTTTTTCTCTAATCAAAAAACACTTATGGAGAGATATATTTTTAAATCAAAAAATATGCTCTAAGTTTATGAAGGTTCAGTTTTTTTTTGTGAAGGAGATCTAGATTTGGCATGAAATGATCTCATTTCGTGAACTACATATCATTTGAAGAAATGTGCTAACATCGCCTTCCCCAATTGAAGGCTCCTGTATGACAACCAGTAAAATCCAGCAATCTATTCGTACCAGTTATCAAAATTTGCAGTCTCAGCTGGATCATTTTGTGCCTCGCAGAGCTCAAAATTATCTCGTTGCAGAGATTGCTAAAACCCTATGTGGCGAGTACCACAAATCAACACGTATGATTGTCGCAGAAGCTGGGACAGGTATCGGGAAATCGCTCTCCTATTTAATGGCAGCGATTCCAGTAGCTTTATTCAATAATCGCAAAGTTGTAATCTCAACAGCAACGGTCGCGCTACAAGAACAGTTAATCAACAAAGACCTCCCTTTATATAGAAGACTGATCGACAGAGAATTTTCTTTCATACTGGCCAAAGGCAGGCAACGCTATTGTTGCGCAGAAAAACTCGCTGCTGCATGTAGTACCGATGGCAGTCAAATGACGATGTTTGATAGCAAGCCAAAACGAAAAGACATCGAGCAGCTTGAGTTGATGTATAAGAAACTCGCCCAAAACAAATGGGATGGTGACAGAGATTCTTGGCCAAAGCCGATCCCTGATGAAATTTGGCAGTCCATTGTCAGCGACAAACACAGCTGTAATAACAGCATGCCCGTTCACCGTGACTGCCCTTTCCAAAAAGCGCGTTCAGAGTTAGATAAAGCGGATGTCATCATTGCCAACCACAGCCTAGTCATGGCTGATGCAGATCTCGGCGGGGGCGTCATTCTTCCAGAGCCCGAGAACACGATTTACGTTTTTGATGAGGCTCATCATCTACCTCATGTGGCACGAGATCACTCTTCAGCCGCCGCGAGTTTAAAAGGTGCGTCAAGCTGGCTTGAGCGTTTAAATCAATCCGTGACTAAATTTGCCAACTTGGCTGATGAAAAGCGTGTAGGCCGCTTTCGGAATGAGCTTCAGGACTCTGTACAACAGCTCATCCCTTCTCTTAATCAACTGGCTAGTCGTTTTAATGCTGACCAATTTGAGGATGGCTGTTATCGCTTCGAAAATGGTGACCTACCTGCATGGTTAGAGGAGGAATCTAAGCAATTAAAAGTGATGACTCAAAAAGGTGCACAATCTGTCGCCAAGATCGCCGACCTCATCTCTGAGCAGGTCAAAGATGGTGAGCTTGCCAATCGACTTGCCGAGCCTGCTTTAGCAGAGCTTGGCTTTTACATACAGAGAATGGACAATCTTGCCCAAGTTTGGAATTTGATGGCTGAGCCTCAGCGCGAGAAAGGCGCACCTCTAGCAAGATGGTTGGAAGTCGCCCCAGAGCGTGAAGGTGACTTCGTCGTAAATGTGTCACCACTGGAGGTCGGGTGGCAATTAGATCAACAGCTTTGGAGCCGTTGTATTGGCGCCGTTCTTGTGTCTGCAACCATGAGAGCCCTTAATTCATTTAGTTTTTTCTGTCGGCAAGCTGGAATCAGTGAAAAGCCAGAAGATGGCGTCAGGTTTTTAGCTCTAGCATCCCCGTTTGATTACCAAAACCAAGCAGAGCTACGCGTCCCGAAAATGGATTACGAGCCTCAAGCGCCTCAGTTTACCAATTATTTAGTGGATCGTTTACCAGAGCTCATTGCAAAGAACAAAGCCAATCTTGTTTTGTTTTCATCCTACTGGCAGATGAATCAGGTGACAGATGCTTTATCCTCATATTTTATAAAAAAAGGATGGACGTTACAGGTTCAAGGTAAAGAGTCGCGCTCAGAGATCCTAAAAAAACATAAAACCTTAGTTCAATGTCAAAAAACTAGCATACTATTTGGCACTGGCAGTTTTTCAGAAGGGCTTGATCTTCCAGGAGAATTACTGGAAAACCTGATCATCACTAAGATACCTTTTGCAGTACCCACATCCCCCGTAGAGCAAGCTCATGCCGAATACATTGAAAGTAAAGGCGGTAATCCTTTTATGCAGATCACAGTGCCTGAAGCGAGCAAAAAAATGATTCAATCCGTGGGACGACTACTGCGCAAAGAGCGGGATTCTGGTACAGTCATCATCCTTGACCGCCGTATCGTGACTAAGCGATATGGAAAGGCGCTACTCGATTCTCTGCCGCCATTTAAACGTATCATCGAATAACTAGAATTAAGACACTGTATGGAATTTTTTGAACCAACAATGCTGTTGGTGCTAGCGCTGGTCGCCTTCGTTGCAGGCTTTATTGATGCTGTCGCTGGTGGAGGCGGTATGCTGACTGTCCCTGCCCTTCTTTCATTGGGCTTACCCCCTCATATCGCTTTAGGGACCAATAAACTAGCCGCCACGTTCGCTTCCTCGACGGCTGCGTTTACCTACTACAAAAAACGCTTATTCAAGCCTCACTGCTGGGGACGGGCATTTATCGCCACTTTAGTCGGTGCCATACTTGGCACACTGGTTGTCGATCTAATCAGCACCGAGTGGTTGGAAAAAATTCTCCCGCTGATCATCTTGCTGGCGGCGATTTATACCATTTGGCATAAGACACCGCATTCGAACAGTAATGAAATGCCACCGCCATGCCCTAAGTTCAACAAGAAGCAATACCTCCAAGGGTTGAGTATAGGTTTCTATGACGGCATTGCAGGTCCGGGGACAGGCGCATTTTGGACCGTCAGCTCTATGGCTCTCTATCGACTGAATATTTTGCTGGCCTCCGGTTTATCAAAAGCGATGAACTTTACCAGTAACTTCACCTCACTAATCACCTTTGCCATTCTTGGTCACATTGATTGGCTGCTGGGGTTAACCATGGGCGTCTGCTTGATGGCGGGAGCTTTTGTCGGTGCGCATTCGGCAATACGATTCGGCGCTAAGTTTATTCGCCCCGTATTTGTTACAGTAGTGAGTATTCTTGCCGTTAAACTTGCTTACGAGGCTTGGTTCGTAACCTTATGAATCAATTTAGCCGACTGTCATCATTGTTAGAACATCTAGAAAGGGAGGCTGCTCAGTTAGACTCCACCAGAGGTGAGCACTACGGTCCTCTATTTGATCAAAAGTTATTTCGCTGTCAGTCCAAACAATTAGCTCCGTATGTAGACGAAACTCGAGAGACCCTAGACAAAATTCTTATGGAGCAATCATCAAGGTCACTAACACCCGAACAGGCCGAATTTTTGTCTGAACGCCTACTTTGCCAAGTGAGTGCGATTAAGCGAGAGCTTGCCACCCAATCGTTGAGAATAAACGAACCTAGGGATAAGTCTTTCAATCAACAAAGCCTTAACGATCTCTATCAAAATCTAGCTCAGCATCAAGAGTGGGAACTGCGCTTAAAAGATTTGGTTCAAAGTAAGGAAATCGAACATAAGCATGCCGATGCGAGAAGCAAATCACTTGCAGCGCAGACATTGCAGTCGGCTCGTCGCCGCTTACAACGATGCCAGCAAGCTAAAGTCAAAATCGAAAAGCAAATTATCTACAAAGAGCGGAATCAGTAACATGTCATCGAACTCGTCAGGTCTGGATCAAGCGCCAGACGAAATCAAACTCGCCGTTGATCTGATTTATCTTATCGAAAGTAACGACATCGATCCTAAAGTGGCCCTTGCCGCCATCAAGATTGTTAAGTCGGATTTGGAAAGAAAGCTGGAGTCTAACTCGTGAATTATCCCATCAATTTTGATATGGCCGAGTTTCTCACCCAATATTGGCACAAGAAGCCCACCGTAATTAAAAACGGATTTAGTAATTTTGTTGACCCAATTTCTCCAAACGAATTAGCCGGGCTTGCCATGGAGGAAGAGGTTGATTCTCGTTACATTTCCAATTCAAATGGCCAATGGTCTGCACAACACGGCCCTTTTGACGATTCTCTGTTTGAACATCTTCCTGAGTCACACTGGCAGTTAGTTGTTCAAGCCTGTAATCACTGGCACCTTGGGGCAGCCGAGCTCATAGAGCCTTTTAAGCAGCTGCCAAACTGGCTATTTGATGATCTGATGGTCTGCTTTTCCGCACCAGAAGGAGGAGTTGGCCCACACATAGATCAATATGATGTATTTATTATCCAAGGAAGTGGTAAGCGACGCTGGCGTGTCGGTGAACTGGACAAGGGGCAATATCGTGAATCTATCCAAGCTGGTGCGCTGCGACAGATTGAAGGTTTTGATGCCATCATTGATGAAGTTCTCGAACCCGGAGATATTCTCTATATTCCCCCAGGTTTTCCTCACGAAGGAAATACATTAGAGCCAAGCATGAGCTACTCTATGGGTTTCCGCTCCCCCAAAGAACAAGAACTGCTCAGTAATTTCGCTGACTATGTGCTAGCCAATGAAAAAGGCGATGTTCACCTGCATAACCCAGAGATGACGGTTCAGCATCAATACGGCGAGATACTCAACACTGACTTAGAAAAGCTGACAGCCATGCTTCGTTCAGCCCTACAATCAGAATCCGATATCCGAGAGTTTATGGGGGGCATGTTAAGTCAGTCTCGCCATCAGCTCGATATTGTCGAACCTGAAGAGTCGCTCAATACTCTGGAAATCTACCACCATCTAGAATCACTGGGCAGTTTACGCAAGGTCCCTGGGTTACGCGCGCTGTACCATGAGAATGAATCTACACATGTTTACATTAACGGTGATGCTTATCTGGCTGAGTCACAACATCTCGTCGACCTACTGTGTAATCAAGAGTCGATTGAGATCGAACACATCGATGGCAAGTTATCTGACTCACAAATGCAGCTACTTACAACACTAGTTAACCTTGGTTACTGGTACCTAGATTAGGTAGCAAAAGGGCCTCATCAAGAGGCCCTTTACTTTTACACTTTAAACTGGCTCACCAGCTGTTGCTGTCTTTGGGACAAATTTCCAATTTGCCTACTGACAGTTTCGGACTCTTCTGCTTGAGATAAGATTTGTGCGCTCAAGTCTCGAATATTGCTGACGCTCTGATTGACCTCCGTAGAGACCGACTGCTGCTCTTCAGCCGCTTTCACAATCTGCGAGTTCATATCGTTAATCGAAGCGATGGCTTCAAAGATATTGTTCAGTTGCAACACCGCTCTCTCAACTTGCTGAGCAGAATCGTTGGCGAGATCATTACCATCTTGAATGGCATTCACCACATCTTGCGTCCCCTTTTGAACATCTTCAATCACTTGACGAATCTCTCCCACAGAAGACTGAGTTCGGCTAGCGAGGTTGCGTACCTCATCAGCAACAACCGCAAAGCCACGCCCTTGGTCACCGGCCCGTGCAGCTTCGATAGCAGCGTTTAATGCCAGCAAATTTGTCTGTTCAGAAATCCCTTCAATAACCGTCAATATCTCAGTGATGTTGGCATTATTCTTCGCTAACTCTTCAACAACAGGCACCGCTGCCGTCATTCTCTCAACCAAACGAACCATCTCATCCTGAGATTGTTCTATTACTTTTTTACCTGAGTCTGCAGCAACGTTGGCTTTTTCAGCTTCACTGACAGCCACTTCCGCATTTTGAACAACAAGGCCTGCCGTTTGTGTCATTTCTTCAGAGGCGGTGGCCACCAAATCGACTTCTTTAAACTGAGAATCACTGCTAGAGCGAGTTTGCTGAGCCGCGATTCGAGACTGCTCTGTCGTCGTACCTATCTGCAACGTCGTTTCTACGACATCACTAATAATAGACTGAAGCTTATCAAGGAATTTATTGAACCCAGTAGCAAGCTGGCCAATCTCGTCTTGGGATTTCACATCTAGCCGCTGAGTTAAGTCCCCTTCACCAGATGCAATATCATCCAACCTCGCCACCACTTCACGAATGGGTTTGACTAAACGAGAGGCCATCAACGCGATGGTCACTAAACCAAAAATAACCAAAATTAAGCCCGCTAGTACTTCGGTTTTCACACTCGACTCTACTTGGTGACTGATGGTCTGATCAAGCATCTCTGCATCAGCCAACACACTGCTTCTTGGCATATCAAATAATACACCCCAAGTTTGATTAGCAACCATAATAGGGGCAAATACGCTCAACCATTTTCCATCTGCACTCCATTGGGTTTGCACCTCTTGGCCAAACAGAAGGTCCGTCAGTTGGTCATTGGACAACGTCTTACTATTGAAAGCTTGACCTACTGCATGAGAAGGATCATCACTCGCAATTAAGGAACCATCCAAGCTGATAATATTGACATTTCCGCTACCATCAAAAAGGTGGTTATCTGATTCAGCCACAATATTCGCCATCGTATCAAGGCGAAGATCAGTACCAAAGAAACCGATTACAGTGCCGTCAATCATAATAGGTACAGATATCGAGGTAGCCAGAACCTGTCCTTTTCCTTGGCTGATAAATCTAGGCGTGCTAACGCATGAACCACCACTAGATAGCGGGCAAAAGAATCTCTCACTATTTTGAGTATCTTCCAGTGCAGCTTCGCTTAGCACATTCGATACAACATTCTCTCCATTTTGCGCTGTCGCCCAATAAGGCGCAAATTGCCCTCTCTCATTCGAGCCTACGTATTCCGCATCAACGTAGTTACTGTCTTCGCCATCTAACATGTTGGGCCTAAATACCAAGTAAGCTCCCTGAATAGATTCAAAGCCCAATACTGATTTGCGCACCATTTCATCCAGTGCTGTGCGTAATTCTTCACTGTCTCCAAAATTTTCTTCGGTATTGGTTTTCAGAAACAGTGCGTTCGATGCCAACATCTCAGCCCGATACAAAGCCTCATTGAGGTATTCGGCAACCTCTGTCGCATTGAGTAAGGCTCGAGTTTCAAGTAGTTGTTCCGATTTATTGATAACAGACGCAGCACTCTGTGCTTTGATCTGCTGCTGGTTAGTCACCGCGTTGTAGACAGAGAACCCGATCAGGGATAGAGATGTGATGAGCAGGCAGCAACCTGCTAGTAAGGTTATTTTCCATTGAACGGAAAGGGCTCGCATAGTACATCCTTATAAGCAAACTCATTCATACAGATTAAGAACAAAAGCAGATTCTACATTCCGAGACCAATTACAACATATTGCAATCAATTATCAATTGAAATATTACCAATATGTTAATACCAATCAGTCACTGTTAACTTTAGGCGCAGGATAAAGAAAGTGGTAATATCGGAAAAATTTCAATAATAAGGAATAAAAATGAAAGTCATCAGCTTTAATATCAATGGTCTTCGTGCACGCTTGCATCAATTACAGGCAGTTATTGATAAGCATCAGCCAGACGTAGTCGGTCTTCAAGAGATCAAAGTGCATGATGAAGCCTTCCCTATCGAAGACGTTGAAGCGATGGGCTACAAAGTCTACTTCCATGGTCAGAAAGCACACTACGGTGTTGCTATGCTATGTAAGAAAGAACCGCTTTCAGTGCAGAAAGGCTTTCCAACTGACAATGAAGAACATCAAAAGCGTATGATCATCGCGACGTTTGAAGATGATAATGGTGAGAAAGTCACCGTGCTCAACGGCTACTTCCCACAGGGTGACAACATCAGTCACGAAACCAAATACCCTTACAAACGCCAGTTCTACAAAGACCTGATGACTTACCTTAATGATCATCACAACAGCGACGAACAGCTTATCGTGATGGGCGATATCAATATCAGCCCAATTGATGCAGACATCGGCATTGGAGAACCTAACCGTAAACGCTGGCTGAAGACAGGTAAATGTTCTTTCCAACCAGAAGAGCGTGAATGGTTGAAAACATTAATGGACTGGGGGTTTGTGGATACCTTCCGCCAGCTTCACCCTGAGGTAGAGGATCGTTTCTCATGGTTTGATTACCGCTCACGCGGTTTTGATGACAATCGGGGGCTGCGCATTGACGTGGTACTGGCGACACCAAAGCTCGCTGAAAAATGTATTGAGTCAGATATCGACTACGAACTGCGTGGTATCGAAAAACCTTCCGACCACGCCCCGATTTGGTCAACGTTTAAATAGCGAAAAGAGGTCAAGGGGTGACGTGTTTTGTCACCCCTTTATGTATGCCCAAACGCAACATATTGGTCCCAACGTCGATGCGATTTTCAGTGGCCTATTTCTAGTCTTACTCGGATTGATTATCGACTAGATTCCAGAAGTCACTCCACGATGTGTCTTTAATGGCACGGTGTTTAATTTGATTGCTACCCAGCGTATACATGACTCGTCCTGCATTTTGCGCTTCAAGCCTTTTCTTATGCGCTGAAAGTGGCGACTCACTATCATGTCTCTCAAACAATTGCTCAAGGATGCGAGTCAGCCATACCTTAGTTTGTTCAGTGAATTGATTTTGGTTTTTCAGCTTTCGCCGTACCAATAATTCTGCCGCCTCAATATAGGCCCTTTTGGCTTCCTTATCTTCCACCTTGTCCCAGAACTTGGTCTCATCCACCCCAGCACTGACAAAGATCCGATTGAGTAACCTTTTTACTGCCTGATCATCGGATATCCCTATGTCATCGATATAGTAATACTTATTGCAAAACACAACGTAAGGCTCTGACTTATCCAACCTCTTCTTTGGGATGTAAGGCACATCCAACTCCCAAGCATATCGCCCTAAAACGTCATCCCATACCGTTTCAAGAGAAATATGATTGTCTTTGTGCATATCCAATTTGAGCTGAATTGCCGCTAGCACACCGTCAGAAGTGAGAAACTCACAGTTACGCAAACTATAAAAATTGCCAAAAGCGCTATACGCCCCGCCCATGCCCAATTCGTTTTGATACTCAGGGTCCAACTGAGATCGTGCTTCAACCCGACTAATGCCAATTTGCCCAAGGTGGAGATATTCACTTAAGCTGAACACATTAGTTCTCGGGAGGATGTTCGCGTCTTCATTAACGCCAGATTGATGACCAAAATAGAGGGTACTTTTGTAGTTCTCCGCTAACGCAACATGTACACACCTTTGCTGAGTGCGATTCAGGCCATGAGGCGCATCCATCACATCGGTCAGATCAATTAAATTGGTTCCCACCGCGGCGCAATAGTTCTGCCAATCGGTGACCTCGCCTGGCGTTAATTTACTACCCACGAAACAAATATCATGCATGGGTAAATGCTTATCTTCATTGATTTCATTGATGATGTTTACAATGTCTTTAAAGGCTTGCATGTAAGTGCTGTGTCTTTCATTTCTCGGATCCCAAACCTCGCTTTTGGCTCGCCGGTTAATGTTGAATATCGCCAGGCACTTTTCTCTGTTTCTAACCTGTACAATGTTTTTCGAGTTTAGATATTGTATGACACTCAGATCATTGCTGATTTTGTCTTTATAGAATAGCAACGCTTGTCGGCGGATATCGCGATCGTAAGTATTATTGTCATACTCTTGGTAATGATGAACTTTATCTGCGTGCTTTTTGGCTTCATTGACATCCTTGGTGGTCAACCAAACATAGTCCCGCCCCTCCTGGAGTAAGCCAAGATCTCTAATGTGCTGATTGATAGCCGGGATATTTCGATTAAATTCTTCCTGCTCCGACCCTTCTTTGGGAGAATCAAAATATTCAAATACCGTAATCGGTCGCGCCATTTCATCTTTAAAGGCGACGTATTTGTAAGCATTCATATCCCCTCTGGCACTGGGTGGGTAATGCACAAAAGGCCTTTTTGATTTCACAAGCCTTAAGACCAGATCGTTTTTGTACTGCGCTATATCTGGCTGTGAAACGATATCAGTTAAATATTTATTGCTCATTGATTTCTCACTTAGAAAATGAATACCATAAAATCAAAACGCACCACCTAAAGATATCGACTCTATAAAGCAAGATATTTCAAACAATTAGCTAAACACCGATTTTAAATTATTCGCTAAGCCTCAACATTAGACAGTCCTACCAGCGTTATATGCAGGTTTATCTTAGTGGCTTATTACTGTGAGTAATTGGGCTGTTGAGTGAGAAATCAGGGGAAAATTAGGGTTTGATGAATCCGCTATTAGCGAATTTCATCTTCTTAGGGACAGGCATGATTCGTAGCTCGCCGTCTAAGTAGAAACCTACATTGACTACCAATTTATAGAAATTACGGGTATAAAAAATCCGGAGCTTAGGCTCCGGATTTGCTTTCTAATTTTGATGCTCAATTAGATAGTAATAAAGTCTGCTTTGTAGTCAGGGTTAACATCAGCATCATAATCAACACCTTCAACACCAAAGCCAAATAGCTTCAAGAACTCTTCTTTATACTCAACGTAGTCTGTCAGCTCTTTAAGGTTCTCAGAGGTGATTTGTGGCCATAGGTTACGGCAGTGCTGCTGAATGTCATCACGCAGTTCCCAATCATCCAGACGCAGGCGGTTCTTGTCATCAACTTCAGGCGCAGAACCGTCTTCCTTGTATAGACGCTGGCTGAACATACGGAAGATTTGTTCCATACAACCTTCGTGTACGCCTTCTTCACGCATTTTTTTGAATACCATTGCAATATATAGCGGCATTACTGGGATTGCAGAGCTTGCTTGAGTCACGACAGACTTCAAAACTGCAACGTTTGCGGTTCCACCTGTTGCAGAAAGCTTCTCATTTAGAGCAGTCGCAGCACGGTCTAGATCCATTTTCGCTTTACCTAACGCACCATCCCAGTAGATTGGCCAAGTAAGCTCAGTACCTATGTAGCTGTATGCAACGGTTTTACAACCTTCAGCTAGAACGCCAGCATCAGAAAGCGCGTTGATCCAAAGTTCCCAATCTTCACCGCCCATTACTGTGACAGTGTCTTTGATTTCTTCTTCAGTAGCAGGCTCAACGCTTGCTTCGATGATGACATCTTTGTTGGTGTCAACAGCGGTAGATGTGTAAATCTCACCGATTGGCTTTAGCGATGAGCGAATCACTTCGCCCGTTTCTGGCATTTTACGTACTGGAGAAGCCAGTGAGTAAACCACCATATCGATTTGGCCTAGATCTTCTTTGATGAGATCAATTGTTTTTTGCTTCGCTTCATTAGAAAAAGCGTCGCCATTCAGGCTCTTAGCGTAAAGACCTTCTTCACGCGCTAGCTTTTCGAAGGCAACTGAGTTGTAGAAACCTGCTGTGCCTGGCTTTTTCTCTGTGCCTTCTTTTTCAAAGAACACACCGATAGTTGAAGCGCCGCCACCAAATGCCGCAGCGATACGAGAAGATAGACCGTAGCCACTTGAAGCACCAACAACAAGAACACGCTTAGGCGCGTTTTTAATTGGGCCTTGTGCTTTTGTGTAAGCAATTTGTTCTTTTACGTTAGCTTCACAACCCACAGGGTGCGTTGTAGTACAGATAAATCCACGAATTCTAGGTTTGATGATCATATTCAACTTCCTTTAAAAAACTCCGCTAGGATAAAAGGTTCAACACCAGTTCGCATCTAATTTCTGTAAAAATGTCGGCAAAATGCAAGTGGTTGGAGCACTTTCATACGAGTTTTAGATTTCGCCCAAAAAAGAAAGGCACCCGCTAAGGTGCCTTGACTGATTATGGATTAGCGCTTTATGCAACACTATCCAATTTTGGCTTTACCGGCGCTTGACCCGTTCTCACTTCACTAAAGTCGTGGCTAAAGTCATCGACCTGAATCGCTTGATAGCGCAATGCATCTGCAGCAACAATTTGATCGACTTCGTCCTGAGTCAGCACGTTGGCTTCAAGCGCTTGTGCGAGGCGATCTTTAAGTAGGCCTTTGCGGGCAACCTTGCCCTCTTTGGCTGCTCTCATTAGCTTGCGTTCAAGGCTCTTCACTCCGTACATCGCAAGGAAAGCATTTTCCATCAGACCAACGCTGTCATCCTCTTCTTTACCGATATAACAAAGATGGGTTAAGCGATCGCGGTGCGCTCCTGGTGTCATCAAACTTTCAGCCAATTTCACAGTTAAATTGTCACTTGGCTTGGTAAAGTGGTTACCCAATGGGAAGATCAGCACCTTCAACAAACGGCCCACTGCTTTTTGAGGGTAGTTGGTAAACGCTTCTTGAAGCGCTTTCGCAGCGTTATGCAGACAATGTTGAACCGCATAATGCACGTAATCAAGATCCTGCTGCTGACGACCTTCATCTTCGTATTTCTTGAGCGCGGCTGAACCCATGTAAAGGTATGCTAGAACATCACCTAAACGCGCCGAGATCATTTCTTTACGTTTTAGATCTCCACCCAAGGTCGCCATTGCAATATCAGAACTTACGGCCAGAGCACGGCTTAGACGAGTCAGGTCTTTGTAATAACCTTGAGTCGGGCCGCTCATATCGGCCTTGATGAAGCGTGAACCAGTGAGGGCTGCCGCAAACGCACCAAATGTATTCTTAGTTGCATGGGCAATATGCTTGAAGAGTAACTCATCAAATTCTTTTGCCCCTTGCTTCTCATCTGGGTTCGCTGCCGCTTCCATTTCTTTTAGAACAAATGGATGACAACGCGTCGCACCTTGACCAAAGATCATCAGATTTCGAGTCAAAATGTTTGCCCCTTCCACCGTAATGGCAACCGGAATCCCTAAGTAGTGCGTCGCCAAATAATTCATCGGACCGTCCTGAATCGCACGACCCGAGTGAATATCCATCGAATCATTTAAGATGGTGCGCGCCATTTCTGTCATATGGTATTTAGCAATTGCCGTTACAATGCCCGGCTTTTCTTTGAGATCCAAAGACGTCGTCGTTAGAGTACGTGTCGCTTCCAACAAGTAGGTAAGGCCACCAATTCGGCCCATTGCTTCAGCCACACCTTCAAACTTACCAATCGACATACCGAACTGCTTACGAACATAGGCATAAGCACCCGTGGTGCGTGATGTTAGATGACCAATCGCGGTGCCCAGTGCTGGTAATGAGATACCACGCCCTGCAGACAGACATTCCACCAGCATACGCCAGCCTTTACCTGCGTAATCCTGACCGCCGATCAGCCATTCCATTGGAATGAACACATCTTTACCACGCGTTGGGCCGTTCATGAAAGCAAGACCTAGTGGGTCATGACGCTCGCCAATCTCAACCCCTTTGTGATCGGCAGGGATAAGAGCACAGGTGATACCCAACTCTTTCTTATCGCCCATCAAGCCATCTGGGTCGTACATTTTAAAGGCAAGACCAAGTACGGTGGCGACTGGCGCCAGCGTGATATAACGCTTGTTCCAGTTAAGGCGAATACCCAGCACCTCTTTGCCTTCGTGTTCGCCATAGCACACGATACCATCATCAGGAATGCCGCCAGCATCAGAGCCAGCTTCAGGGCCAGTTAATGCAAAACATGGAATATCCGTACCATCGGCAAGACGTGGTAACCAATAGTCTTTTTGTTCTTGAGTCCCGTAGTGTGAAAGAAGTTCGCCTGGGCCTAATGAGTTCGGTACCATGACAGAAACGGCAGTACTAATACTGCGTGTTGCGATTCGAGTGACGATTGTCGAATTTGCTAACGCAGAAAACTCTCGACCACCGTATTCTTTAGAAATGATGAGTGAGAAGAAACGCTCTTTACGTAGATAGTCCCAAACTTCAGGAGGCAAATCACGGTCTTCTTTAACAATCTTATGGTCGTCAAGCATTCCCAACAAAGTTTCCAACTCATTATCAATGAAAGATTGCTCTTCCGCGGTCAAGGTTGGCGTTGGATATTGGTGTAACTTAGAGAAGTCCGGGCGACCAGAGAACAGCTCCCCGTCCCACCAAACACTACCCGCTTCCATCGCTTCCTTCTCTGTGCTGGAAAGCGGTGGCAGTACTTTTTTAAACATTTTGAAAGCTGGGTCACTGACCCATTTTCTACGTAGAGAGCACATAATCAGATCCTTTTGTTCACAGTTGGTGGTCTAATTTATATTTGTTTTATGTTTCGATTTGTCTATTACTCAGCTGCAACACCAGCCGCCAAGTATGGGATAAGCTGATCGACAATTGACTTCGCGTCCATCTGCTTCCCGTAAGCATTCTCAGCAATTTCCATCAGAGCTTGGCTTGATGCCATCGTGAAGACACAAGTCCCCAAGGTGAAATGCAATCTCCAGAACAGCTCTTCCTGAGTCAGTTTAGGATTCGCCTTCATTACTGATTCAGTAAATAAAGACAACGTATCCTGATAACGAGTGGTAATAAACCAGCGTAAATGACCTTGTACATCGGTATAGCCACGGCCGATCAACAACATGAAACGACTCGTACCATTAGGTCTGACATCATTGAGCGCACGCAAAGGCCCTCGCAATGATTCAAATACGTCGGACATTGCGTAATTTTCGTTGAGATTAAGATTGATCAAGGCATCTTGAACCGCTGGCATAAACGCCTCCAAATAGCGATTCAATACGGCACGTACCAATGTCTTCTTATCACCAAAGTGATAGTTCACCGATGCTAGGTTGACACCCGCTTTGCTGGTTATCGTACGCAATGACGTGTCATTGAAACCGTGTTCTGCAAACAGAGCTTCCGCAACATCTAGGATTTTCTCTTTGGTCGTATTTCTCATCGACATTTCAATCACTCGTATTAAACAACTGTTTGAAATATACAACCGAAACAAATAACCAACAAGTTTTTAACATCACACTTTTGAACATTGGTCCGACCAGATATCAAAGTTGCTAGATAAGCCTCTGAAGAAAAAATTAAATTTTTTTTTGCTTTTGATGGAACTGATTTGAATAAAGGGGGTCTGAATAGATGTAGTTAGCAGAGCCTTCTTAAGTTTACAGGCCGTAATACTTGTTTTCTTGACTGACACTACTAATTTACGCTGCTTTTTCTTATTAACTCCTATGTTTTGTATCAGCCCAGAGCCAGATTGCTCTGGGCTTTTTTTATCCTATTATTTTCTACAATACTTCTAGGCCATAACCTTTCCCATATGCCATCAACCTTACGTGCATCGGTTTTTGATCCACCTTCTTACATTTGAACGTTATTCGAGTAAGATAGCCCTCCTTCATGCACAGACAGATAGACAAATGAAACTTAGCGACACGCCAATCACTCAGCATCAATTCGATGGTATTGATTTTTACCTAAAACGTGATGATCAGCTGCATAGCCACTTCAGTGGCAACAAAGCGCGCAAGTTCATGACATTGTTGGAAGGAGATTACCCAAATACAAAAACGCTGATTAGCTATGGCAGTGCACAAGCCAATTCACTCTATTCATTAGCAGCACTGTGTGCAATCAAGGGCTGGTCATTGGAATTTTACGTAGATCATATCCCCCAATGGTTAATTGAAAGACCTATCGGTAATTATCGTGGTGCGCTAGACCTTGGTGCCAGCATCATCCCCGTCAATGCACTCAACCTTCACCCAACTGAATTCATTAAAACTGTCCGTCAGCCAGATTCCACCTGCCTAGTCGTCGAAGAAGGTGGTCGCTCCAACGATGCCCGATTGGGGGTTGAACAACTTGCCCGTGAAATATTGTCTTGGACTCGCTTTGAAACAGGTAAAACGTTTACCGTCGCCTTGCCTTCAGGAACGGGCACCACCGCTTTATACCTACATCAATTTCTTAAAATGCATCATATCGAGGTCATTACTTGCCCATGTGTCGGAGGTAAGGAGTATCTTATCGAGCAATTTAAACAGCTCGGCGAAACCGATTTCCCACATATCCTTGAACTCGAAAACAAACATCATTTCGGCAAACTTTATCGCCAAGATTACGAAATCTGGCGTAAACTTTTGGAGCAAACTGACGTTGAATTTGATTTACTCTACGACCCAATGATGTGGCAATGCTTACGGTCTTGGTTTGCGGAGAACCCTGATAAAACGATCATTTACGTCCATCAAGGTGGCTTACTGGGGAACGAAAGTATGCTACCTCGTTATCAGCGTAAATATGGAGACTAAAGAGAAACAAACACAATCACACATTTTTCTCGGTAACGACTTAATCGCGACTAAGAATCGGTCGCCTACAGATTATGATTTCATCTAAGGAGAGTTTATGCGCATCAATCTATTCACTTTGCTGTTGTTGGCATCAGCATCCGCTTCAGCAAATGTTATTACGACGCCCGGTAAAGCCGTCATAGCCATTGATGGAAGCGAAGCGGCCAAGCGGGTTTGTTACTATCAAGACCAAGGATACTCATTAGGCGCGATACTTCAGGTCGGAGAACACTACATGAAGTGCACCGAAGCCAATGATTTTGAAACTAACGGCGCATTAAAATGGGCTCCTCTCAATCAACAAACGCAAGCGGAACCCAAGCAGACAACCCCAAGCGTAAAAAGCTATTCGATTAACTGATTTATTGTTCAAACGAATGCAGAAACGCTGCTCCGCGAACACCTGACGAGTCACCATGAACGTTTTTCACAATGCGCGTTTTGGCTGATTTATTAAACGTATACTGGTTAAGTTTTTCATTGACAAGCGGATACACGGCATCAACATTTGACATCCCACCTCCAAGTACAATTACTTCAGGGTCGATAAAATTGACAACGGAAGCACATACGCGAGCCAGTTGGTCACAGTAGAGATCAAAATGCTGTCGTGCATCTTGGTTACCTTGCGCATACATAGCCATAATTTTTTTCGAATCCGCAGGATAGTACTTCTCTGAAAATGAACGACTAAATCCAGTACCAGAAACAAATGACTCAGTGCAGTTAAGTGAACCGCAGTAACACTCAACTGGTTGACCGTCTTTTTCCTTATCGTATCCAGGCAATGGGTTATGTCCTAACTCTCCGCCTAGCTTATTTAAACCCGTCACTAAGCCATTATTGATGATGACGCCAGAACCACAGCCCGTGCCAATAATCATAGCGACGCAGGAGTTCTGTGCCTGTTTTGCTGCCCCATCTTTAAACTCGGACAGCGCAAGGCAATCAGCATCATTGGCGAGCGCAACAGGAACATCAATAGACTTGCGCAAATCCCCAATAAAATCTTGACCATTTAACACCGTGACATTCGCCCCTTGCATCAGCCCATCGTTACCCACCGAGCCACAACAACCAATGCCAATCGAATCAACCTCACCATATTTCTCAACTTGTTTGATCACAGTGAGGACTGAATGGAGAAACCCTTGATAGCTTTTGGTATCCGTTGACTCACGATGCTTGACTAGCGTTGCATAGGTCTCTTTATCTAAACCCACGACTTCTATTTTTGTCCCACCTATATCCAGCCCTACCAGCATAGTTTTCCTCGTCATCGTCCTGCTAAAATTTCACTTCATCATGACATAGTCACACTCCTATCTCTTTTATCTTGCTCATGATATTGGCAAGTTTGTAAACTAGACGAGTTTAGGCCTGAGAACTTTTTGGCCATTTGCTAGCGGTATTTTTTGTAAGGTATAAGAATGTCTCACTCTGCTCCATTTTTCCTATTGGAAAACGTTATTCAAAACTACCCTTGGGGTAGCCACGATTCGATCAATACATTGTTTGGTATCGCCAACCCTGACCATCAGCCTCAAGCGGAAATTTGGATGGGCGCCCACCCAAACGGCTGCTCAAAGATCCAGGTTGATAATGAAACCGTACTGCTTTCTGACTACATCGAGCAAAACCCAGACCAAACCATCGGTGCAGAGACAAATCAACGCTTCGGTGAGCTGCCTTTCCTGTTTAAAGTGCTAGCTGCGGCACAAGCGCTGTCCATCCAAGTGCACCCGTCCAAAACACAAGCTGAAGAAGGATTTGCGAGAGAAGACAAAGCCGGTATTAACCGCGGGGCATCTAACCGAAATTACAAAGACCCTAACCATAAACCGGAATTGGTTTACGCTCTGACACCTTATATGGCGATGAATGGTTTTCGTGATTTTAACGATATTATCGCGCTATTTGACGCCCTCAACGCGCAAGTTCTGCAATCCGATATTGACGCATTTCGTTCAGACCTTTCTCCGCAAGGGTTACAGAAATTCTTTAAAGCGATACTAGAGCTCGATGGCGAGAAGAAGTCGAAAGCGCTTGATGCACTACTAAGTTGGGCAGAAAATAGTAAAGATCCACTGGCAACACTGGTTTTAGCACTCAACAAACAATATCCGAACGATGTGGGCTTACTTGCTCCGTTGATGTTGAATGTACTAGAGCTCCAGCCGGGTGAAGCCATGTTTTTAGATGCAGGTACTCCTCATGCCTACATCAAAGGCACAGGTCTAGAAATCATGGCTAACTCTGATAACGTGTTGCGTGCAGGCTTAACCCCTAAATACATGGATGTTGAAGAGCTGGTCAATAGTTGTAAATTCGAAGCACTGGATAACAACAAAATCTTGACTCAACCAATTACAGACGGTTGCGAGCTAAGCTTTCCAGTTCCTGTCGACGACTTTAAATTCTCTGTGCTCCAACAGCCAGAAAATCATACATTGGTGTTGAGCCGAGCAGAGATCATCTTCGCCATCGATAACGATGTAACACTGCAAGCTGGTGACAATACCTTAGTTCTAAGTAAAGGGCAGTCCGCTTTCGTCCCTCTATCAACCCTAACGATCACTGTCAGCTCGCAAGGTGCAGTCGCAAGAGCGCATTAAGCTTTTACGCTTGAAGTGATACAAATTAAACAATGTAAAGGAGCAATCAATTTGCTCCTTTTATTTTACAAACTTTTAGCGCGTGAGAATATTCTATGATTCAGCCTATTGCGACTCGACTCACCAAAGGGCAAGACCTAAAAAAGCAAATTCAGTCTCTGGTAAAACAACATAGTATTCAGGCAGGAACAATTGCATCCTGTGTAGGGTGTTTGCAACAAATCAGCATTCGCCTCGCAGGCGCCGAACAATCCATAACGCTAACCCAACCTTTTGAAATTGTTTCAGTGATGGGGACACTGACCCCAAATCACCAACACATCCACATTTCGGTCGCAAATAGCGCAGGTCAGGTAATTGGCGGGCACCTTCTCGAAAACAGTATCATAGACACCACAGCAGAACTGATCCTTCACAAGTACCCTAACCTGAATTTTTCCAGAGAACAGGATGAAACAACGGGGTATACCGAGTTGGTGATTGGAGGTTGTTGAGATAAGAAGTAATGGATGGTAATGACTCCAGCCTCTTTAAAACACCCACCTATCACCTTAAGTAGTCATAAGCCTGACAGACCAGAGCGCTGTTTAGATCTCGTTTTAACAACATAAAAATCCAAGTGCATGAATACACTTGGATTCTGACATCCTCGTAGGCTCGTTCAACCGTCCATTTCGGGCTTAACTAATCGGCACGGGTAATGCTTGTATCTGAGTAAGCAGTAATTGAAACACGATCTGAGCTTTGTACTCTCTAGCGCGTATAGGTCGCTGTCAATGTCGCTTTACCTAAAGCCACACTATTTAAGGTAAACCCGACTACTGCTGCGGGCGTTTGTGCATTAAGATCTAAGGTGGCAGTAGGAAGCGCCCAAACAGTAAACTGATAGCGATGCATACCATCTCCAACGGGCGGGCACGCACCTCCATACCCGGTCGTGCCAAAGTCGATTCGAGATTCTGTGCCACCTAATTTGTTGATGTCTGCTCCGCGGGGTAATGCATTAACAGAAGCCGGAATGTTAAATGCCAACCAATGCCAGAAGCCACTGCCTGTCGGTGCATCGGGATCATACACTGAGATTGCATAGCTCTTGGTCCCAGCAGGTGCTCCCTTCCATGTCAGCTGAGGAGACAAATTGTCACCATCACAACCCCAGCCCTGATACTCAAAGGTTTTCTGCATCGGATGGCCTTCAATAACGTCTTCGCTCATAAGTTCAAACGCCTGAACAGAGCCCGTCGTTAGGATACCTACTGCCAGTAAAGATTTGGCTATCTTTTTCATTGTTGTCCTTTCCTATTTTGTTTAAAAGTAGCAGCTTGAGCCCAGTGCCTTTAGCCATACGTAGGGTAATCGGTATACCCGCGTTCATCACCACCAAACAGTGTCGCACCATCCAGCTCCTGCAGAGGCTGTTGATGCTTTAGGCGTGCCACCAAATCTGGGTTAGAAACAAACGGACGCCCAAACGCGACTAAATCTGCATACCCTTTTTCGAGTACGATCTCCGCACGTTGTTGGGTGTAGCTGCCCGCGACAATAATGGTATTGGTGAAGTAGTCACGCAGCTCAGCTCTGAAACTTTCGGGAATCACTGGCGCGTCATCCCAGTCAGCTTCCGACAGATGTAAGTAAGCAATATCACGAGCTTGAAGTTGCTTAGACGCTTTTAAAATCGTCGGTACAATCTCCGAGCAGTTCATGTCCTTAAACGTGATGAAAGGCGCCAGTCGCACTCCGACTTTATCAGCACCGATGGCATCACTAACGGCATCGACCACCTCTAATAAAAAGCGGATACGGTTTGCCTGAGTTCCGCCGTATTGATCGGTTCTGTGATTGGAGTTTGTGCGCAGGAACTGATCAATCAAGTAACCGTTACCGCCGTGAATTTCAACGCCATCGAAACCCGCTTCAATCGCACGCTTTGCTGCATAAGCAAAATCGCTCACCACTCGGTCAATATCTGCCTGAGACATGGCTCTTGGCTCGACACAATCCACCATATTGCCGTTGCCATTTTCGTCGGAGATCCACACTTGAGTATCTACTGGTTTCAGAGCTGATGGCGCGATAGGTTGCTCGCCGTTTTGAAAACTTGGGTGCGATACGCGACCGACATGCCATAGCTGACAAAACATGACAGCACCTTGTTGTTTGGCGGCTTGAGTCACGGTTTTCCAACCCGCGACTTGTTCGTCGGTGTATACGCCCGGAGTGAAAGAATAACCTTGCGAATCGTCAGAAATCTGTGTTGCTTCAGAGATAATTAAGCCCGCGGTCGCGCGTTGCTGGTAATAAGTTGCCATCATTGGGTTAGGTATATTACCCGGCTGGCTGGTGCGAGCTCGGGTCATGGGTGCCATCACAACACGGTTTTGCAGATCCAGTTGCTTTAGTTGCGTCGGTTCAAACAGTTTGCTCATCATCGGTTCCTCAGTTAAGACGCGGTCACTGGGATGATTGCTAACGAACTCCAGTCGACCTGATAATCATGGAGCCAGTATATTGATCAGAGCTAGTTTGATAATTAGGGTAAATTTGAATTAACTATTCGGCTCAACCAAACAATGACGAATGAGGGGCTGAATGGGTGAGCCGCCTCAACTAAAGATCAAGAAGCGGAGAGCATGGCATTGTAAGCAATGTGATAGTGGACAATATATCAGGGTACGACAGAACTATGACTAGTGTGTCGCAGGATAAGTTATCGACTATTCGGTTTGGATAAAAAGTGTTTTTAGGTTGGCTGCCCTTCTCTTTGCCGTCACCGATCACGTATTGTGAATCGTACGTTTCCCTTCAGGCACAAGGTAATCATATGCGTATAAAGGCCATCGATCACTTTACCATCAGAACCTCTAACCTAGATATAACCATACAGTTCTTTGAACAGTCTCTTGGACTAGAGAGCGGCCCTCGCCCTCAATTTTCTTTTCCAGGTGCTTGGATGTATGACGATGATGGACACCCTATTTTACATCTAGTGTCTCTCCCTGCTGGGCATACTCCCAAAGCTCTGGTGGATTATTTAGGAGGCAAAGAAGGCCAATCAGGCTCTGGGGCCATAGACCATATCTCATTCAAAGGGCACCACCTCGCATCAACTCAGCAGCACTTGACGCAACTGAAGATTCCTTTTCGTGAACGCGTGATCCCGCAAATCAATGAGCATCAGATCTTTCTTGACGATCCAAACGGTATCACGATTGAAATTATTTTCCCTTTTTCACCCGACAACAAGATAGTAGGCGTCTCATTACCCGTGGTCGAACTCACTTAACAATGTGGGGAGTTTTCTCTGGACTTTACGGGATATCTAGCCGCTGATGAGTTTTATTCCAAACCCATTTTGCTCTTACTTTATCGTTTTATCAGTCGGCTCATGACACGGTCAGAAGGTAAGAGCGAATTCGGCATCTCAACCTGTATTAGCTCATAAGTTATATATACCGCATCACTTATGGTGATGTGTGTCCGTGTTGGTCATATTAGAAAAGCCAATCATGCATTACTGACTTAAGGTATTCATAATTTAATTAGTCACCTATCAGTAAGTCAGAACTCACCACACTAACCACTTAAAATAACAAAGAATAATAAACGCTGTCGTCAACCCGACCCAGCCAATAGCTTTGGTGACAACTTCAGGAGAATGCTGATTGAAATGCGGAAACAATATGGCACCAAAAGATAGCGCTGGTAAAAAACCGTAAAGTTGCCCCATATACTTAGACGTCATAGCGGGAAATGGCTCTATCAGCAGATAGACAATCAGGTAGATCCCATACAATGCCATAGCAATAAGCGCTTCCTTTAAGGATGTCTCACTACCCTCGACAAAGAAGTAAAAAGCCCCTAGAACAACAAACGCCATTGTTTCAATCACATTGATGCTCCTTTTGAGCTAGGCCGATAGATTGCGTTATGACTTGATCTGACTGTCTCATTGAAGGCTTGTCTATTTGGTTCAACACTAACGAACTTCCTTTAGGTCATAAACATGGGTAAGGAAGCATACTAAGTGCATGACTTTAAAGCAAAGTCAGAGAAAAATTGCCTGAAGGAATTTCACTTTAATTGCTAAGTTTGCTCGCGAGATCAGCTTCAAGCTGCGGCTTATTTTATGGAGTTGAGGCACAAAAAAAAGACGTCCTAGGACGTCTTTCTTCAAGAATGTGGCGGTGAGTGAGAGATTCGAACTCTCGATACGTTGCCGTATACACACTTTCCAGGCGTGCTCCTTCAGCCACTCGGACAACTCACCGAATCAAATTGTGGTTGGTTTGCTCACCAACGAGGCGCTAATTTAATGATTCTATTGGGTTAGGTCAAGCCTATTGAGGAAAAAAAACGCCACATCTTGAACGTTTGATTACTTAATGGCTAATTCGACCAGATTTCCTGCAAAATCAAGCTTGCTGGTAGTATCCCGGTACCTTAAACCACTTGCGGCACATATCGAGAAAGTAACCATACAAGACACCCATTCCACATGAGATCACGGCATTCGAGGTTACTGCGGTTAGGATTTGATCACTTGATGCGCCAACCGCCACCAAGATCGCTGCATACACTGGCGATTGAAACAGTACGTAGGCGATCAAATCGGACATATTCTTCATCATACTTGTGGATGAAACTCGCTCACCTTGCCTAAGCATGAAATCTCTGAACATGCCGTATGGCCAAGCAATCGCAATATTTACCGGAATAGAAAGGGTTCGTGAAGCCAACGATTGTTCGAACGTCATCCCAGAAATAAAGATTTCTACGATCATTCCAGAAACAAAGCAGAATACCACCATAGCAAAAGTGTCTGCTGCAGCATTACGAATACAGAACGGCCCACGCGGCTTCATCTAAAACCTCAGTATATAAATCCAAATATGAACAATAAAAGTAGTAATATAAACTGGTAAAAATTCAAAATACCAGCATATAAGACTATTATTCCATGAATTAATTAGTTTTAGATTTCAAATAAAAACAAAAGTAGTAAATAAACCACCAAGCTCAGTAAAAAGGTCAGATTAATTCACTAAAAATCTGGACCTTGCTCACAAAGCAACCAAAATCAAGTAATTTACTTACAAAAATCTTTTAGCAGAACGGTTAAAACGTCCAAATCTGATTGGGAAGGGACCTCCCCTAATGTAAGTTTCATCTGTATCGCTTTCAGGGTTTCTTCCAAGTGTTGATCTTCAATGCCTGTTGTCACCGCTTTCAGGGCTTGAAAATGCTCTTGCGCTTCTTCTAGATCACCATTCTCTAGAGACATATAGAACGTCAGCAATACTGATTCTGTTTCTTCAGTTTCTATGTTTGAGCCACTCAGTAACATGGGCTTGTATTGGTACAAACGCTCAGAATATTGATAAAGTGCATCATCCAGCTCATTCTCGTCAATGGGCTTAGATACTATATAATCTACTCCAACTCCCAACATCCGTTCACGCGTTTCTTTAAAAACATCAGCTGTGCAGCCTAAAATTAGAATTTTAGATTTTGAGCTAGGCAAAGAGCGAATAGCAGAGGTGGCCTCCACGCCATCCATAACTGGCATATGATTGTCCATTAGCACTAAATCATACTCTTTACTGGCAATAGCGTGGATAGATAGTTCACCATTCTCAACTACATCACACTCAAAGCCTTTGTTGGTCATGAAGGTATTGATGATGATGGCATTGGTGCGGTTATCCTCAACGATAAGAGCTTTTAAGCCACTATAGTTGAGCTTACTGTGTTCTTTAATCTCCTGATTGCGAGGCTCACAGTGGTCCATTGCCACCAATACATCAAAACTGGTACCTATACCCAATTCACTCGCTAACGTCACACTGCCATTCATTAGGTTACATAACTGTTTGACGATGGCTAATCCTAAGCCTGTACCTCCAAAACGTCGCGTGGTAGAAGACTCAGCCTGCTCAAAAGGCTTGAATATTTTTTGCTGCGCTTCTTTTGCGATGCCAATTCCAGTATCACGTACTTTAATCTCCAAATAGTTTTGCCCTTGCTTCTCTATCTCTTTGAAATACACCTCTACATATCCACGCGATGTGAACTTCACAGCATTATTAAGGAGGTTGAACAATATTTGCCGTAAACGTGCTTTATCAGACATATACCAGCGGTCATGAGGGACTTCTGAGTAAACTTTGAATTGCAGACCTTTTTCTGAGCAAAGGGTAAAGTAGACACTATTAATACTGCCGATGATGGCTTCAAGTGGGAATGGATTATTTTCAAGCTCCAAATGACCTTGCTCGATTTTCGAGAAATCAAGAATTTCGTTAAGTAGTGTCATCATATGATCACCTGATTCATATAAGGTTTTCATATGCTTTTGCTGCTCTTCCGTGAGATCCGTTTTCAGAAGTATCTGTGCAGTACCAAGGACGCCATTCATCGGTGTCCGAATTTCATGAGATAAGGTGGCAAGAAACGCGCTTTTGGCTTTTGTTGAAGCTTGTGCTTTTTGCTTCTCTGCTTCGAGAAAGACGGTTTTCTGGTTGAATGTATCAATAAGATGTTTGATTTCGTCTTGGCTGTTATAAGTCATGTCGATGATCCCTCCCTCAATTGAATCATCAACTTTCTTAGCGATAATCACGATAGGCGAAATCAGGAAACGATTGATTAAAAAATACCCCATCATCACACAAGCCAACATTATGGGGATGATACCCGCTTCAACTTTTGACACTAAGTCATACACTTGCTCCGTCACTAAACGATTGGCATTGACGACATCGATGTACCATCTAAAATCACCAAAATCAGTGCTACTGATGTAGATGTCTTCAACAACCTGAAAATTATGTTCAGTGATCACATCCCCGTAGGAATCTTTTAGTATGACACCTAGTTCGTACTCTTCTGCATGTTTGCGAACAAAAGAAACCAAGCTCTCGAGCGATATGTCTATGGTGGCTACACCAGAAAAAACATCATCAATATAGTAAGGTGAGGAGGCGGTGATCATTTGAACATGTGTAAAAGGGTCAATATATACCTCTGACCAAGACACCGTCCCCACCGGTTTATTGACTACAGAGGTATACCAGGACTCTTTGTCGTAGCCGCCCGACTCCGGATTATCCCAAGAAAAAACCTGATCGACTTGACCGTCACTGGAACGATTGAAAAACAAACTTTTGTAAGCAGTCCCTCTATCTATTGAATAAGGAATCGGCCATAAACCACCGCTGATAGCCACACCATCGATCACCGAGAAAAGCTTATAAAGCATCTCTGCCTGATGGCCTTGGGGTTCATTAGTATTCCCAATACTAACGACACTTTGCAAAATACCAAGAGAACTGTTCAAAGGCTCTTTGATTTCAGCAGCGATGATTTGGGTTCGTAGGTCGAGGTTCTTTTCCAACTGATCGCGCACAGGTGGTTCAACCACAAGATAACTCACCGTACCTATCACTGCTATGACAAATGCCATGTACATAGCAAGCGCTAAAAAGCTCTTTCTTTTGAGGGAGGAACGAATTTCCATAAGCCTTTGAATTTTGTCCGTTTACATCCAATTATAGCGGAGATAGCGCAGCTGCCACCTTTTTATGTCTCGTTTTGGCTGTTAGTATTAGCTCAATTTCAATTACCCCTCTTTGGTATTCATTTTGACACTACAAGACATTCTTTCTCAGCCAGAGCTGGAAAACCGACTGATCAACGAACCCAAAACACAAGGATTCGTTACCGCTATGGCTGCGGCACCCAATGTATTGCCACCTGAAGAGTGGCTTCCTTTTCTATGGGGAGGTGAAGAGGTAGCACCATTCACTGATGGTGAGCAGTTGGAAACCTACATCGAGTTGATCATCGCAATGTGGAATGAATACCGCCCTGCTTTACTGGGCAACCAATGGGTATGGCCAAGTACATGTTCTCTAGACGAAGCAGACATCGTCAATCAAGCAGCAAGAGACTTCTGTGAAGGTGTTCTACAAGGTTGGCAACTCGCCAGAGACGATTGGGAGACCATCATGCCCGAAGCTAGCGAAGACAGCGCATTGCTGGGCGGAGTGTTGCTATCTTTAAGCATGCTTTATGACCCAGAGACATCAATTGCAACACTTGCAGAGCAGGGAATTGAAGGTCTTGAGCAGTTTGAAGAGATATTTAATGCAATTCCGACCATGTTATGTGGCCTAGCAATGCGCGGCTCCATGTTGGCAGAAGCGGATTAAAGCATAAAGGGCCCAATTGGGCCCTTTATGCTTAACAATGAGTTATTTCAATCGTTCCCATTCAAAAGACTCTATCCGTTCATCTGCGATGTAAAACAACTTAGTTCTTGGTGGGATGACCGTATCTAAATCAGGGTTGAGCTCGATCCCTTTCCCTGTATCAATGGCGATAAGTGTCGCCTGATAGGCACGCTTGATGTAAACAAATATAGACTGCACATCCGTGGCAGCTGCGTCTTCCGGGTAGGTGGTTGAATACTGGGTCATTCCACGCGTCGAAGCCAATAGTTCCTGATGAAGAGCACTAGAGCCAGGGTCCACCGCTGCTTTTGCGAGCATTTCCGCACCAACAGCTGGAATACACTCAGCATTAGGGCAATGTTGATTTAACAATCGGCTTAGTGCTTCGTCTTTAAAGTACGCGAGTAAATGTGCCTTTGGGTTCACATTAGCAGAGTACAAGGCCGCTGACAGCGTAATATCATCTTCTAAGTTGTCCACTACAATACAACTTGCTTGTGTAATCGATGCTTTTTCCATCTCTTGTTCGTCTGTGTAGCTGGTCACTTTAACAAAACCAATCTCTCCAGGGAGCGGGTTTTCAATATCAGAGCGACTACACAGAACTATGGGGCGCTTCCCCTCTTCCTCATGCTGTAGCATGCGAATAAGATGCATTGTTCGTTGACCATTCCATCCCAAAAGCAGAATATGATTTTCCACACCAACTCTCCGTTTTCCTAATATGCCTGCCCGCCAATAATCCACAGAAGCAGAAGCTAACCGTCCAATTAATGCAGCAAACAAGGTTAAGCCGCCCGGTATAACAAATAAAATGACTACCCATTTTCCCGCTTCGGTCACTGGTGAATAATCGCCATAGCCCACCGTCGACGCAGTGACCATGAGGTAATAAACAAACGTCGAAGCATCTTCTGTAAGAGCGGTTTCCCCACTTGCAACCAAGGCCAGCCAAGACAATGCAATGTAGACTAAAAGCAATACCATAAGGTTACGATTGCTTAATTGAAACAAGCGTACTTGAAGCCACTTTTTAAAGACGAACCACGCTGACATACTTTCACTTACTCGACTGATTACTATCAATATTCTTACAAGACTAACTGACTCATGACCGATAAGCCAATCCTGTCACTTACAGCGATATGTACCCAAGTTACTCATTTCACCAAACTCAATAAAAGCGATTGCTATGAAGTATGGGGAAACAAAAAAGCCAGCTTCACGAAGCTGGCTTACATTCAATATCGTTTAGGCGTTACCTTTAACCTGCATGTTAAGCTTCTCTGCGAAGTCGAGCATACGATTAAGTGGAATTAATGACTTAACGCGAAGCGCTTCATCAACAAAAATTTCATGCTGTTCACCACCTTCTCGCAACGCTTGCTCAATCGCTTTGAGACCATTCATCGCCATCCAAGGACAATGGGCACAGCTACGACAAGTGGCTCCGGCACCGGCTGTTGGTGCTTCAATCAGTTCTTTCTCCGGAACCAGTTGCTGCATCTTAAAAAAGATACCTTTATCAGTCGCAACAATCATTTTTTGCTGAGGAAGCTCTTTCGCAGCTTTGATCAACTGGCTGGTTGAACCAACTGCGTCGGCAAGCTCGACAACACTCGCTGGTGATTCAGGGTGTACGAGAATAGCAGCTTCAGGATACAAGCCTTTCATCTTACGTAATGCATCAGCAGAAAATTCATCGTGAACCACACATTCACCTTGCCACAGCAGCATGTCTGCCCCAGTTTGGTTGGCAATGTATGAACCTAAATGACGATCAGGCCCCCAGATAATAGGTTTGTCTTCAGAATCTAAGTGCTCGACGATTTCCAAAGCAATACTTGAGGTAACCACCCAGTCAGCACGGGCTTTTACTGCTGCTGAAGTATTGGCATACACCACAACAGTATGGTCTGGATGAGCATCACAAAACTCTGTGAACTTATCGGCAGGGCAGCCCAAATCTAACGAACATTCAGCTTCAAGCGTTGGCATAAGGATACGCTTTTCCGGCGTCAAGATCTTCGCAGACTCGCCCATAAAGCGCACACCACCAATGATCAATGTACTCGCAGGATGGCGGTTACCAAACTTAGCCATCTCTAGTGAATCACCAACAAATCCACCAGTCTCTTCGGCGAGTGCTTGGATCTCAGGGTCCGTGTAGTAATGGGCAATCAATACCGCGTCTTTCTCTTTAAGCAATGCTTTAATATTTTTAATGTGCGCTTGCTTTTGTTCGTCTGTCAGCGGTGTTGGTTTTGGCGGGAAAGGGTAAACTGTTTCGATTGTATCTAAAATGTGGCTCATTGCTCTTGCTCTACGCAACTTCCAGTAATCCGAGTATTGTAACCTTAACTCAGATCAAGATGCCAGTTTCCGCAAGAATTACTTGTAGTGTTTATAGAGCCAATAAAAAAGGAGTGACCATGCACTCCTTTCTAGGTTACTTAATACGCTCTGCGGCTAATTTCGCAGAAGCACTATCAGGATATTCATCAAGTACTTGTTGATAGTATTTTTTTGCCTGTGCTGCATTGTTATTACGTTGAGCAATATCGCCCAGTTTAACTAACGCATCTGCACGCTTATTCGAATCTTTATAAGATACCACAGCAGCAAAGCTCTTCACCGCATCTTGGTCTTGCTTCTTAGCAAAATAAAGCTGACCTAACCAATAATGCGCATTCGGCGAGAATGTTGAATCAGGAAAGTCTTTCTGAAATTGCTGGAACGCTGAAATCGCTCCTGTGTAATCTCGTTTTTTAAGAATTAAGTCTACGGCGTTCTGGTAAGCCGTTTGTTCATCAGCGTTGGTACTAAATTTACCCGCTGGTTTAGCATTAGCATCGCTTGTAGACGTAGCCGCTACTGGGGCACTATTCACTTGACCGCGAAGTTTATCAAGTTCGATAAACAGCTCACGTTGACGTTGCAGCATCTGCTGCATGTCATAGTTATTCTTTTCTAGCTGACCACGAAGGTCACTAATTTCCAGTGCCATTTCATCTAGCTGTTGCTGCATTTGCAACTGAACACGATTACGGTTTTCTAATAAACGTTCGAGACGTTGAACTTCGGTTTCATTAGCCGGAGCGGCTGAGGAGGATGGCGCAGAGTGACTAGCACTGATATCTGATACTGGAGCTGGTGCAGCGAACACAGAGTTCGCTGCACTTGCCAGTAACGTAAGCGTAACTACGCGCTTAAGGTTACTGAACATAAGGACTTTCCTTGATTAGTATACTAGAACCGCACGACGGTTCTTAGCGTATACATCTTCCGCTTGACCTAGAAGAAGAGGCTTCTCTTCACCGTAGCTCACGATTGAGATTTGATCCGCTTGAACACCTAATGCTTGTAGGTACTTAGCAACTGCCGTCGCACGACGCTCACCAAGAGCGATGTTGTACTCAGGAGTACCGCGCTCATCTGCGTGACCTTCGATAGTCACTTTTAGCGCTGGGTTTTTGCTTAGGTAAGCCGCGTGTGCTGCTAGCATTTCTTCGTAGTCACCAGCGATGGTTGCGTTGTCAAACGCGAAGTAAATTGTTTGAGACTCACGAAGTGCCTGCTCTTTAAGCTCTTGCTCAGAAAGTTGGCCGTTCTCACCGATTGGTGAAACTACTGTTGTATCAACACCGTTAGCAGAACCAGATGTTGATTGGTTCGTTTCAGAACCAGAAGCGTTAGCTGCATCATCGCTTGAACTACACGCTGTAACAGCTAGAACTGGTAGCGCAATCAATAGCCCTTTTAGAACTTTGTTTAGTTGCATTGTTATATTTTCCTTACTTTTTGATACTTATTACTTGCTACAAGAACGGAGACCATGCTGGTGCACGGACACGACCGTTTGTTGCCGGTAATCGAGCTTTAAAGCGTCCATCTATAGAAACCATTGAAAGTACATTGGTTTTATTAAAGATAGAGCTATAAATAACCATACCGCCATTTGGTGCGATGCTCGGCGATTCATCTAGCAAAGTTTTGGTCAGAATTTGAACGGCACCCGTTTCAAGATCCTGCTTCGCCAAATTGAAGCCCGAGTTACTACGATTGACCATTACTAGGAATCGTCCATCAGGTGTAATTTGCCCACCTAGGTTCTGATGCCCCTGCCAGGTAAGACGGTTGGTTGAACCACCAGCCAAATCTACTTGATAAATCTGAGGTTTACCACCCCGATCCGAGGTAAAGATCAAGGATTTGCCGTCAGGATGCCAAAATGGTTCCGTATTATTTGATCTACCACGTGTTATTTGTGTCAACTTACGGGTTTTCAAATCCAATGTATACACTTGCAGGCTGCCAGTTTTCGACAACACTAAAGCTAGTTTATTGCCATCAGGAGAGAATCGTGGCGCACCATTATGACGTGGGTATGACGTTACTTTTTCACGTTTTCCTGTTTGTGTTTCAATTATATATATTTCAGATTGACCGTTCTGGAAAGTCACATAGGCAAGTCTCTTGCCATCGGGAGACCAAGCCGGAGACATCAATGGCTGGGTTGACTTCAAAACACTTTTTTCACCATAACCATCATAGTCAGCGATACGTAATTGGTATGGATGGCTGTCACCGTCTTTTACTACAACATAGGCAATCTTGGTTCTAAATGAGCCTTTTTCCCCAGTCAACGCTTCAAAAACCCTATCAGCTATAAGATGACCCGCTCCTCTAAACTGACTTGGTACAATTGTAAGTTTTTTATTTAGAAGGATATGGTCTTGGGAAAGTACTAGTCGACCGTCATTACTTAAAGATTTAGCTTGCCCATTAGTTAATTGACCTCTGACAAGGTCAATTAACTGATAATTTACGACATACCGACCATCAGCGTCTTGGGTTATCGTGCCAGTTACAAGAGAGTCAACTCCCAAGCTTGTCCAGTCTTCAAAGTTTATTTTAGACGCTTGGTATGGTGTTTCAGGCATTTGGGAAACATCTATAGGCTTAAACTTACCACTGCGAGTCAAATCAGAAGCGACAATAGCAGATAAGTCTTGGGGCAACTTAGCATTGCCTTCCCACCTAAACGGGACAATAGCAATTGGTCGAGCAGAGTCTATGCCATCAGTAATAACTAGTTCTAGTGCAGCATTAGCGATGTTGGTTACACTGGCAAACAGTACCAAAATCCCTAATAAAAGGCGTTTAATCACGTCTTTGATCCTTTTAGTCGAAAGTAACGGTTAAGTTAATGTTTTTCAGTTTTTCGTTGACTGCATTTTCTGTTGATTTCGGAAAAATACCGACTTGTGCTATCGCACTTTTTGTAGCACCACAAACTCGCGAATCTCCATCTAATACAGTCACACCAGCAACCATCATGTCTGTCCCTGTAGGAAGCAGTCTTATGTTTACTTTACATTCCTTTCCCAATAAATAGTCATCCTTAATTAACTTTTGCTGAATTGTCCTAGTATAAATAGATGACATTCGAGAAATCTCATCTTTTATGAATTGGTTATGAGCCGAGCTATTCTGCTCTGCTTCGTTTTCAAGGCCCGAAAAAATATTATCTAACGCCGCTTCTTGCTCTTTACGCTCACGCTCTAAACGTTCTAAACGCTCCTTCTCCTTGCGCGCTTTTTCAGCGGCCTCTTTGGCTGCTTTTTCTTTAGCTATACGTTGTTTTTCAGCTTTTTCGGCTGCTTCACGTTGACGGCGAGCTTTCTCTTCCGCTTCTTTTGCCGCTTTCTCTCGAGCAACTCGCTCTTTTTCTGCCTTAGCAATTGCAGCCTGTTTAGCCAACCGTTCCTGCTCTGCTTTTTTAATGGCTTCTTCTTTCGCTTTACGTTCAGCTTCAAGTTTCGCAGCACGCTCACGCTCTTTACGTACACGAGCTTCTTCTGCTTTCCGCTCTTTCTCTTTCTGTTGTCTCGCTCTCTCAGCCTCGCGCGCGGCTTTTGCCTCTCTCGCTTGCTGCTCTTTTAGCTTACGAATACGCTCTTCTTCAGCTTTGCGATTCTTCTCAAGTTGTTCACTCTCACGGCGTAACTTATCCAAGCGATCTTGCTCTTTCTTCGCTGCGGCTTCTCTCTGGCTGCGTATTTGCTGTGCTTGCTGACGAACTAAATTCGGATCTATTACCACTGCCTGAACCATCTGTCCGGAAGGTTCAGGTTTGGACATGGTAAAGTCCGTCCCCCAAATCAACGCAACAATCAAAAGCAAATGCAGTACCGCTGATATCACTATCGGCTTAGTGTAATCACTCTTTTTTTTCGGTTTCGTGTCTTTCATAACCAGAGAGCGCTTATTCCTTTATGTCCGTCAATAAACCAACTTTAGGGATGCCCGCGCGGCTTAATTCATCCAATACTAAGACGACTTCAGCATACGGCGTTGAAGCATCGCCACCCACTGCGACTGGCGAATCCGGCTTCAGCGAAAGCTCCGCTTTTACCCGTACGATAACATCCTGAAGAGAAAGGCCTCTTATCACGTCTTCATCGTTCACACTCAGGCCTAAATTACCTTCGCGATCGATTTCGACAATGATAAAGCTGGCATCACTATCTCCAGCTAAATCAGAGGCAGGCTTTGCTGTCGTGGTTTTTGGTAGCTCAACATCAACGCCCTGTGTTACAAATGGGGAAGTCACCATGAAAATGATCAACAAAACCAGCATAACGTCGATATAAGGAACAACGTTAATTTCTGCCGTCATCTTACGTTTTTTAGGTTGGTAGCCAGCCATATCCATTAGTCCCTAGTGGAAGAGTCACGCCCAGCCATAGCTTGGCGATGTAGGATACTGTGGAATTCTTCGGAAAAAGTCGCGTAGTTATGTTCCAGCTTACCAACTTTATTGCTCAAGCGGTTATAGGCCATGACTGCAGGGATCGCAGCAAACAGGCCCATAGCTGTCGCGATAAGCGCTTCGGCAATTCCTGGTGCCACCATAGCAAGTGTTGCTTGCTTAACTTCACCCAAAGCAATGAATGCATGCATAATGCCCCAAACGGTACCAAACAGACCAATATATGGACTGATAGAACCTACGGTTGCAAGGAATGGCAGATTAGTCTCTAACTCGTCCACTTCGCGTGCCACAGCAACACGCATTGCACGACCAGTGCCTTCCATTATAAAGTCTGGCGAATCAGAGTTAGATTTTCGAAGGCGAGCAAACTCAGTAAAACCGGAATAGAAAATTTCTTCGGTGCCAGCCAATTCATCTTTACGCTTTTTCGCATTTTGATACAGGACAGAGAGATCTGTACCTGACCAGAATTTATCTTCAAATGTCTCTGCGCTTTTTGACGCTTGAGAAAGCACTTTGCTGCGCTTAATGATCATTGCCCACGACACGATCGACATACCTAACAAGGTCAACATCACCATTTTTACGAGCAGACTTGCTTGCAAAAACAGGTCAAGCATTGAAATATCAGCGGTCACTGTGAGTAAACTCCATAACTATTGATTGAGGAATCGCTTTTGGCCTCATTTTTTTATTATCGATGCATGCTACCTTAACCATTGCTTTACACAATGTTTTAGCATCAGGATTTACGATCTCTTGACAGAAAATAAGGGTGGCTTTCTTGATCTCTGCAACCGATGTCTTAACCGTCAGACGGTCTTCAAGACGGGCACCTTGCAGAAAATCAATGTCCATATGTCGGACTACGAAACCTATGTTTTGTTCCAAAAGGCTGGATTGTGAAACACCAATACTGGTCAGGTATTCCGAACGACCACGCTCAAAATACTTGAGGTAGTTGGCATGATAGACCACACCACCAACATCAGTATCTTCGTAATAAACTGTTACCGGCAGCTCAAATACCGCACGCTCGTCTTGCACATCAATCCCTTTCTACCATTTGAGGTGCTTTACTATAACGCAACTCATTACCGTTTATGCAATGGTTAATAACGGTTTTCAAAGGTTTAGACAAAAAAATAGCGTCAACTATCAATGAGTGACGCTATTGTGACTATTTAGTGGATGATTTTCAGTCAGTTCAACTTATAAAGCACGTATTAATGTTAAATAAATTAGAATCGTTAAGGAAAAATAGGGACTGAATAATACTTGCCAATACCAGTTTTTCGGCTTAAAGCTCAAACCAAAGATCATGCTGGAACAAATCGCCCAAATCATTAGCGGAGAGATTAAAGCATTAAAGCCGCCAATAGAGGCTGAATATTGCTCCGGATCCCACATCACCATAGCCACATGGTAAAAGCCGAGAATCAAAGATAAGGCTCTGAATAGAGCCTTATCCATTGGCGCATGTAGCTTAGCTACTTGCTCCGCCAGATTACTCACTATCTTTATCCATCATTTCAGAATGCTCTAACCAAAGAGCGTTGATGATGCCGAATGCACAAGCAAGTAGTACACCTAGAATCCATGCGAAATACCACATAGTAATAGCTCCTTAGTAAAGTGAGTTTTTGTTGTCTTCAATGAACTTGCTGTCCAGACGACCAAACATCTTGTAGTAAGTCCAAATGGTGTAAGCCAAGATAATAGGCACCATGATGAAGGCAACACCAGTCATTAGGTTGAGCGTCAATTCAGATGACGTTGCATCCCACATTGTCAGGCTGTGGTTAGGCATCAAATCAGAAGGCATGATGAATGGGAACATCGCCAGACCCGCTGTGAAAATAATACCTGCATTACCTAGGCTTGAAGCGAAAAATGCGATACCACCACGCTCAAGACGTGAAGCCAATACAGTCACAAGAGACATTACTACACCCAGCGCCGGAGCAATCCACATCAATGGGTACTGCTCGAAGTTGTTCATCCAAGCCCCCGCTTCACGAATCACTTCTTTAGCAAGTGGGTTAGATGCGCCGTTATGGTCAATTGCACTGGTAATCACATAGCCTTCGATGCTTTGAACCCAGAAACCAGCAGCAACGAAAGTCGCAACCGTTAGTAGGCCCATGATTTGTGCAACACTACGCGAGCGAGCGTGAACTTCGTCTGTAGTCTTCATCTGTAGCCAAGTAGCGCCCTGCATTAAGATCATAAACAAGCTAACTAAGCCACATAATAAGGCGAATGGGTTTAATAGACCAAAGAATGAACCGTGATACGTTGGCATCAAAAATTCAGTCAACTGGAACGGTACACCTTGCAGTAGATTACCAAACGCCACACCAAAGATGATTGGTGGAACGAAGCCACTGATAGAAATACAAATGTCCCACGTTTGACGCCACTTAGTATCTTCAATCTTTGAGCGATAAGAGAGACCCAAAGGTCTTAACCACAACGCAGCCAAGGTCAGAATCATCGCCAGATAGAATCCAGAGAACGACGTTGCGTAAACTAAAGGCCATGCAGCAAACAGAGCACCACCCGCTGTCACCAACCAAACTTGGTTGCCTTCCCAGTGAGGTGCGATCGAGTTGATCATCACACGGCGTTCAGTATCATTTTTTCCGATTACAGGTACTAGCGCGCCAACACCCATATCGAAACCATCAGTCACTGCGAAGCCTACCAGAAGAACACCGATCAGAACCCACCAGATAAGTCGCAAGATTTCGTATTCAAACATATGTTTCTCCTTGCTTTACGCGTCTACTTGACGACTAACTTTGTCTTCAACAGAGTCAGCGTTTTGCTCAAAGTGGTAGCGACCTGTTTTCAGGCTGCTAGGACCTTTGCGAGCAAATTTCAGCATCAAGTACACTTCTGCAATCAGGAAGACGGTGTATAGCGCCAAGATTGCAAACAGTGACGTCCAGATTTCTCCAGCGGTGAGTGCCGATGCCGCCACATGTACAGGTAGAATTTCACCCACAGCCCATGGCTGACGACCAAATTCAGCAACAAACCAACCTGCTTCGATAGCAATCCAAGGCAGTGGGATACTCAGCAACGCGGCTTTTAGTACCCATGGTTTTTGCTCGATCTTCTGACGACAAGTCTGGATGAATGCAGCACCGAATACGAATAGCATGATAAAGCCACACGCAACCATGATTCGGAACGACCAGAATAGTGGCCAAACTGTTGGGATAGAATCATCTGCCGCGGCTTGGATCTGATCTTCAGTCGCATCAACCACGTTTTCTGTATAACGTTTCAGAAGAAGACCGTAACCTAGGTCACCTTTTACTTCATCAAAGGCGGCCATGTTTTCTTCTGACTTGTCACCTGCACGAAGCTTTTCAAGCAGTTCATAGGCGTACATACCTGTGCGGATACGATCAACGTGTTCATCACGAAGATCACGTAGGCCTGTTACTTGCTCATCCAAAGAACGAGTCGCGATGATGCCCATGACGTAAGGAATCTTGATCGCATAATCAGTATGCATGGTTTCCTGATTTGGCAGACCAAACAAAGTGAAAGCGGCTGGTGCTGGCTCGGTGTGCCATTCTGCTTCTACTGCTGCCAGTTTTACTTTCTGTACTTCACCTAATTCATAACCAGATTCGTCACCAAGCACGATTACAGACAGGATTGCCGCCATACCAAAAGAGGCTGCAATGGCGAATGAACGACGAGCGAAAGCGATGTCACGACCTTTTAATAGGTAGTAAGAACTGATGCCAAGAATAAACATCGCGCCTGTCGTATAGCCCGAAGCGACTGTGTGTACGAATTTCACCTGAGCCACAGGGTTAAGAACCACTTCAGCAAAGCTCACCATTTCCATTCGCATGGTTTCAAAGTTAAAGTCTGCCCCAACTGGGTTTTGCATCCAGCCGTTTGCAACCAAAATCCACAATGCCGAGAAGTTAGAACCTAGAGCGACTAACCAAGTGACAACTAGGTGTTGCCGTTTAGTCAATCGGTCCCAGCCGAAAAAGAAAAGGCCAACAAAAGTGGACTCAAGGAAGAAGGCAACCAACGCTTCGATGGCCAAAGGTGCCCCGAAGATGTCTCCGACGTAATGAGAATAGTAAGACCAGTTAGTACCAAACTGGAACTCCATCGTCAGACCGGTGGCAACACCTAGTACAAAGTTAATACCGAACAGCTTACCCCAGAACTTTGTCATGTCCTTATAGATTTGCTTATCCGTCATAACGTACAGAGATTCCATGATGGCGAGAAGGAAAGCCATACCCAGAGTCAATGGTACGAAGAGGAAGTGATACATCGCAGTGAGCGCAAACTGCAACCGCGACAGATCGACTACATCAATCATGTTTACTCCTATGTGTCGGCTGAAGACACTTTTTACATTTCTGCGGCATAAGTAAGCGTTGAACAAACTCAAACAATGTTGCTAAAGAACAGCATGTTGTTGCAAAAATGTACCGTAACGGTTAGTTAATTGTTAAGCATCAGCTAATATAGCTAGTACTAATACTACTGCTAAAAACTGTCTGTTTCAAAAGGTTTGTATTTAGACTTCGCTTTGATTTGTATCAAATTTTGTGCGGCATTTTTGTCTAAAAAACCATCACATTGATCAACATCAACAGTTTAAACGAGCTTTTGTTAATTTGTGGTTATTTGTGAGGGAGAACAAGGTATTTATGCAAAACAAGTGCTTAACAACTCGTCTACTTTAGTTACCTAAATGGCAGGAGCAAGATTCCATTATTGTGACTTTCATCACTAAAAATAAAAACCAGCTCATATTGAGCTGGTCCTGAAAACTTATTTTTCAATTCCGAAATGAAGATAAGCCCTATCGGTAGCTATACGCCCTCTTGGCGTCCGCTGTAGATAGCCTTGCTGTATCAGATATGGCTCCAAGACATCTTCAATGGTATCCTTCTCTTCACCAATGGCGGCTGCCATATTATCCAGCCCAACCGGTCCACCACCGAACTTCTCCATAATGGCTAACAGTAGCTTGCGGTCCATGTAATCAAAGCCCTGAGCATCAACATCCAACATGTTAAGAGCCTTGTCTGCGATGTCTGCACATATATGCCCGTTACCTTTCACTTCTGCGTAATCTCGCACACGGCGCAACAATCGGTTGGCGATACGTGGCGTACCACGAGCACGTCTTGCGACTTCAAGCGCGCCTTCGCTCTCCATCGACAAGCCCAAACAATCAGCGCTACGCTGAACAATATGCTGAAGATCTGGGATTTTGTAGTATTCAAGGCGCTGAGTGATGCCAAAGCGATCTCGAAGTGGGGAAGTTAACGAGCCCGCTCGCGTCGTGGCTCCTATTAGAGTGAATGGAGGTAAGTCAATTTTAATAGAGCGCGCGGCAGGACCTTCACCAATCATAATATCGAGTTGGTAGTCTTCCATCGCGGGATACAACACCTCTTCAACCATCGGACTCAAACGGTGAATCTCATCAATGAACAGCACATCGTTTTCTTCTAGGTTGGTCAGAAGCGCGGCCAAGTCACCCGCTTTTTCCAGAACAGGACCAGATGTAGTGCGAATGTTTACGCCCATTTCGTTGGCAACAATGTTTGCCAACGTGGTCTTACCTAAACCTGGAGGGCCAAAAATCAGCAGATGATCCAACGCCTCTTCCCGGAGGTTGGCTGCTTTGATGAAAATCTCCATTTGATCACGAACATGATCTTGACCTTGATAATCCGCCAGCTTCTTTGGACGAATGGCTCTATCGATGACGTCTTCTTCTTTATAAACCGCATTATCCGGTGCGATTAGACGATCCGCTTCAATCATTAACCGTTCCTAGTTGTCACTTAAACCATGGACTTCAGTGCTTCGCGGATCAGCTCTTCACTGCTCATCTCTGAAGTCTTAACCTGAGACACAACTTTAGAAGCTTGGGTCGGTTTGTAGCCTAGTGCAAGTAAGGCACTAATCGCTTCTTCTTCGGCATTAGATTGATCGGCTTGCGGTACAGAATCCACTGGGGCTGCGTCTGTATGAGGAGTGAACAAATCCCCCGCACCCCAGCCTTTGAGACGGTCTTTCATCTCAACAACCAGACGTTCCGCTGTTTTCTTACCAACACCCGGCAATTTAACCAGTGTTGAAATGTCTTCACGTTCAACACATGAAACAAATTGGCTGGCTGTCATACCTGACAATATACCCAAGCCCAGTTTCGGACCGACGCCATTAGCTTTAATCACTTCGCGGAATAAGGCACGTTCTTTAACAGTATTAAAGCCATAGAGTAGCTGAGCATCTTCGCGAACAACAAAATGCGTGTAGATGATTGCTTCCTCACCAACATTCGGCAATTCATAAAAACAGCTCATCGGCATCTGAACTTCATAGCCAATACCGTTTACTTCAATCAACAATTCAGGGGGTTGCTTTTCAAGCAGAATGCCACGCAAACGTCCAATCACACTCAATACTCTTTAGAAATGAATTTGCGACAGGATAATAAAGAACTGGATAGACATCCAGTTCTTTATACGGTGTATCTAGATTTTTGAGACCACTAGATCAAGTTGGGATGTGAGAGTGCGCACTGTCTCGACCTGCCCGTTTAACTGCGAACCATTTTGTGCAACAAGCTCGGAAATGGTCTTGGTTTCCACCACACCATTGGCCACTTCACTGCTCGCTTCATCCAGTTCTTTGAGTGCCGACATTTGGTTGGTCATGATATTGGCTAAGCCGTTTACATCTTTCGAGATACCCGTCACTTGTTCGATGACTTCTTTCATTCGCGTCGCACTAGCGTGGACCACCTCTTGACCGTAACGCACTTCCTGTTCGCTTCGGTCAAGCAAGTTACGAATCTCCACCGCGGACTCACTACTCTTAGCTGATAACTCACGAACCTGATCCGCCACCACAGCAAACCCTCTGCCCTGTTCACCCGCGCGAGCGGCTTCAATCGCTGCATTCAGTGCCAGTAAATTGGTTTGTTCCGCAACCGAAGTGATCAAATCAGCGACTTTCATGATTTGATCATGGCTGTCGATGATCTGGCTTATTGCACTGATAGAAGCTTCAAGCAGTTCTGAGCTCTTCTCTGCCTGTTTATGGACAGCGTCACTTCGTCCGCGTAACTCAGTGACAAAGTGGCTAGAATCTTCAAGCCCCTCGGTCATCTGATGCACCTGCTGACTCATCTGTTCAGCGGCACTGGCCTGAGATTCACTATTGATGTTGAGCTGACTAACCTGGCTTTCGAGAGCTTCCGACTGAGACTCTAAAACTTGCGAGACTTCTTTCAATTGATGAGAATTCTGATTTGCTTGCTCTAGTACACTCGATAAATGTCGCTCACCTTGCGTAGCTTTGTCGGCTACCGCTTCACTTTTTTGTTTTGCGTACTCTGCTAGCTCAATCGCCTGATCACGCTGTTTCGCCGTAAAGGCTTGAGCAATACAAATCACCACCAGCGGGAGAATGGTTCCTGACCATATTTCAATGCGCAATGCCGATTCAGATAGAATCAATTGAGGAAAGCTAAAATCAGAGAGATGAAGATACGTCATGGCAGCCGATAACGAAATGACAATCGCACTCCAACAAATCGCCATGCTCCTCGTCCCTGAAAGGAAAAAAGCAACAACCAGTAAAGGCACCCAATAGGTTTGAGTTGACTCTACCACTCCGCCACTTTGGTAAATGATGTTGAGCGCATGGACGGTCATACCAACAAAGCCGAGATTGAGGGCAAAACCGGGATGTTTAAGCCACTTCAGACAAGCTGCAGAAATCAACTCTAAGACAATCAGAAACACAGAAGTCAGCACTAAGCTGTCATGGCTGTGTTTACTCCATTTAATAAAACTATAAAGACCAACGAGGAAGGCAATAAAAGTGAATAGAGACAGGATGTCAGCCTGTCGCTGTTGTGATTTTGTCCAATGGTGTTGGCTCGGCATGCACGCACGACGCCAGAGAGTGGCTGGGTTCATTGTCAATCATCCTTGATTGAGAGTTATAAGACCTCCGACCACTATAGATTTACAACATTTTCATAACAAATTGCATTATTAGATCTGTTTAGGACGTCTCAGTTTTGAAATCACTATGCACAATCAACGGTAACGACCTCGTCGTGCACTGGTTGCTTTACCAGCCAAAGCAACTAAGGTTTTATTGGTATTCGCATGACAGATAGCAACGCCTAGGGCATCAGCGGCATCCGCTTGAGGCTTGGCAGGTAACTTGAGCATTGACTGCACCATGTGTTGCACCTGTTCTTTATCTGCGCCACCAGTCCCGACCACCGCTTGTTTGATTAAGCGCGCTGCGTATTCATATACCGGAAGGTCAGCATTCACTGCAGCAACGATCGCACTGCCACGGGCTTGACCAAGCTTTAAGGCGGAGTCCGCATTGCGCGCCATAAACACTTGCTCAATAGCAAACACATCCGGCTGGAATTGGGTGATGATTTCGGTCACTCCGGCGTAGATTTGCTTGAGCCGTCCTGGCAGCTCTTTTTCTGATGTTCGAATACAGCCACTACCTAGATAATGAAGGTGACGCCCGGTTTGGCGGATAACGCCGTATCCAGTGATGCGGGAACCTGGGTCAATGCCCAAGATGATTGACATAGTGCTTATAAAACCTATTCGTTTAGCCAGCGCGTATCTTAGCTTACACCATGAGCATTAGCGAGGTTTCAGGGCGCAGTAACCACCGCTCTACTCGATAAACCCGCATCCAGCGTCACTTCAATAACCGCGGTGCGCTCATGACTAAGCTTCTCCCCACTCCAGTAGTCATACCAATGCACTGGGAAATCAGACGTCAGAGTGACCTCTCGTGCTGGTTGCTGGAAATTAAATAGACAATGTAAGTCGTTTTGCTCCGTCATGGGTAGATACGCGTGGTGCAAACTCAATGACGTGAATCGGGCGGCATTTTGATTATGCTTATGGCGGATAAACAAACGCGACAGTGTTCGCTGAGCAAACGGCGTCATCTCAGGTAATGGGTCACCTGATAACAACAGCCCACCACTCGCCAGCAATACATCACGATGAAATTCATAGTAACGCCGCTCAGTCGCTTGATTAGGTAGCGAGACTAACGTGGCGCAATCCGGATCAACCAGCCATAACTTCCGATGCTGCCAACTACGATAAAAGGTTTCTTTAGCAATCTGTTCGAAGCGCCTCTCATCTCGCTCGACATCGTCTGAGATACGCATTGCATCGACAAGTCCCAGCGATGGCCACATTGGAGCATTACAGCCAAGAATTAAGGCCTCACCCGCTCCTTCGGCAATGGCTTCCATACCCAGCCGATACGCCTCTACACCTGTAATACCACTCTGATGTCTAAAACCTTTCAATGTTCCCCAATAGTTCGCATCGAGCTTGAATAACTCAATGCCCCACTCTTCACGCATAGTTTTCACTACGTTTGTTAGATGTTCCTGAACATCTGGATTAGACGTATCTAATATGTACCAAGGCGTACAGCGCCAGCCCGCGTAAGTCACCTCTTCAGCTTTAAGTAATGAACCGTCGGCATGGGTAACAAACCAATCCCGGTGTTGTTTAAACACTTGAGACTCAGGTTGAGCAATAAAGGGAGCTAACCAAATTGCTGGTTTCTTGCCTTGGAGCTTAATTTCTTTGATCAGTGATTCTATACCAGATGGAAACTTGTTTGACGGTGTCAACCAATCGCCCATAAAAGCCTGGTAACCGTCATCCAACAGAACATATTCGAGTTGTTGTAGATCACCTTGCATACACTTCATGTTATCCAGAATATGCCCTTGTGTAACTTCAGCGTAATAAGCGTACCAAGAGCACCAGCCAATTGGTGCGTCCTTCATAGCGCCCTGACGAGCAGGATGATGTCGCGATATCAGTGTCGCATATTCATCATAAAGGGCGGAAAGAGACGTTCCCTGCAGCACAACAACAGATTCGAGTTGATTAGAAGCCCAATCAAGCGGGTGAGTGTTTTCACCATCAATGCATATCTTCAACCAAGTGTGATTTTCAATATCGACAATTTCGAAATATCCAGCAAAACGGTGACAAGAAGTAAAACCAAATAGGGTGTAACCCGTCGAATCTTCTACCACCAGATAGTTGTAGTAACGTTTTGCCGCAGTGGGAGGATAAATTCGGTAACTGGAAGAGTTGTCAGGACAACGTCCTATATCAATGGGGTGCTCCGCCGTGCCAGTCGTCTGAGCTAACATCTGAAAACCATCACCAAGCAAAGTGGCATTATGCTCAAAGCCAAATTCAGTAATCGCCAAGACATAACGTCCACCAATGGGATCATTATTCAACCCTTGATAAGTAAACGTAATCTCATTGTGATTAAGATCGGCCTGAAGATTGATGTCTCTTACTCGCAGGGTGCGACCATTCTCCAGTTTGACTGAAAACGACATAAATGAACTCCCAGACCCTATATATTTTTGCACTGTTAAACAAATTAGAGCACTAGGCTTTTTTATTGTCCAATCACTAACTTAGGTAATATTGGTCTAGGTCACGAATTGTCCACTTTAAATTCACAAGTTGAGTAAATACGGTTTTAGATGAGGTATAGCATAGAGATGAAACGAAAAAGCCCTCCAACTCCGGGAGGGCGAAAAGGCAGTGGATTATTGCGCTAAGCTTCCTGCTTAAAAAAAGCCCACCTCAGTGGGCTTTAAGGGATATGAACAAACTCAGTCGTTAAATTAGAATGCGTAAGCCAGTTTAACGAATGATTCGATGTCGCCTTCTTCTGCGCCAACACCTAAGCTGTAACCTTCATCAGAGATGTGGTAAGCAACATCTACTAACGCAGTCACATTGTCAGTGAACGCGTAAGAACCGCCAAAGTTCACTGCCTCACGAGTGTCTTCGATCGTTACGTAGCCCACTGCTAGGTAAAGAGCATCGATAGTGTAACCCGCAGAAGTGTTGTACATCTTCACTTTCTTACCATCTGCGAATTCTTCTTCGGCAAATGTCGCGCCGATGCCTACTGAGCCCAGCTTCACAGAGCCGTTCACTAGGTAAAGTTTGTCAGTAGTACCTTTATCTTCATCGTTATCTTCGTAACCAAAGTTAACCATGAAAGTGTCGTTTTCATAACCTAGGTAACCGTTGTAACCTGGTTGGCGCTCTTCTTCAGCAGAATCGTCCGTATAGTTGCGGTCACCATAGTAAGAGATGCCGTACTTAACGCCTTCTTTATCGCCTTCAAACTTAACTACCTGACGTGCGTCAGAAGCGTCATTTGGTGACCATAGGAACTCAATAGTTTGGTCTGCAGCACCATCCACTGCGTCGAGAGCTGTGTCGTTAGCATAACCAGCAGAAACAACACCAGCTCCAGTTTTGTAACCAACCCAAGTATCTGTAATAGTAAACGTTGAGTCTGATGTACCGTAGTCATTTTCTACGTCAAATTCACCACCAAACTTACCGACAATGTTGCCGTTTTCGTAATCAGCGAAGATATCAAAACCCGTGACACCACCGTTGTAAAACTCTTCGTCTTTTTGTTTGTCGAAATTATTTACTTCTTCGTTTTCTTTACGGTCTGTTTGGTAATAACCACCAACGGCGATTTCACCTGATACTGTAAATTGGTCGCCTGAAAGTGCGTCTGCGGCTACCGCTGAACCAGTAATAAGAGATAGGGCTACTGCTAAAACTGTCTTTTTCATTTTCTATGTTCCTATAGATTTTTATTTATGAGCGTCAAATACCACCTGCCCGCTCTGGCTATAGAAACTATTGGCACTAATAATTATTAACAAATGAATCAATAAAAAATGACCGTAGCCACATAATTAAGGTTGTCGAAAACACTTAAGTTTTATTAATCACTAATAACAAGTAACTCAATTAAAAGAAAAAAGTGCCCCATGCTGTCATAGAAGATGAAAAGCAGCCTTGTCACTGAATTACGAACATGATTGAGTAAATACCGCCATACCTATGCCCTGAGCAGAAATATTCTTTGCTTTCTCAACCTCAACTAAACTTATAACTAAGAGGTTTGATGGAACAGACTGGTGTACAGATCCGCGATTGGACAATTCATTTGCCTTATTCTCATTCTTTGGGGTGGAGTCGTATGGTCCTCGCCACTGAGAGTGGCCCAGGATTTATGGCCCCCGTATGTCATGAATTCTGTATTAGGCAGTGGTATCGCGCATGATTTAGTCACCGATGGACTTGTCTCATCGGGCTATGAAGTTGAGTATTCTGTCAAACCATGGTCGCGAGTGCTGAAAGAAACTATTAATGGAAAAAATGACGTCATCATCGCCATCTGGAAAACAGAGCAACGCAATAAGGATTACTTGTTTACTGATGTCTATATGTACAACCAAATGGCTTTCGTGTATCGCTCTGACACCAAGTTCGAATACGTATCGCAAAACAGTTTAAAAGGGAAAAGAGTCGCGTTAATTAACAACTACGGCTACGGTGCTGGGCTACGCGAATTTGATGGGTTGATTCCAATAGACTCTATAGACTTACCTAATAGTATCCGTCTCGTTATGACGGATCGCGCTGATGTATTAGTCACAGACGAGGCTGTCGGCAGATGGACGGTAAAAGAGATGAGAATTAAGAAGGGCGAGCTGTACTTTAGCACGACTTACCTTGATTCAACCCCACTTCACGCAGCCGTCAGGCGAGATCACCCACAAGCTAAAGCAATCGTCTCAGCTCTCAATCGCTACTTCCGAGAGCATGCCGCTCAGAAGCTTGAGCAACTCAGAGTAAAGTACGGGTTAACTGACTAAATATGAACACTTGTTTATTCCGTCTGGCGCATTTCATTGTGGCAATCCACAAAATGATCACGAATGGTTTTATTCCCATAACATGGTGCAATCGCGTCACTACCTAATACAGTCAAGAAGAACTCGGGGGGGCCGACCCAATTCTCTGGCAAATGAGGAAAGAACCATAACAAAGCTCGACGAACAATATCAGGGACAGAAACGATCGAAACAGGCTTGCTCTGTACTTGAAAAGCCAAACGTGCGAGCTCATTAATCGATAATACCTCTGGGCCTCCGATATCATACTCATTTTGATCTGAGTCTAGCTGACTTAAACAAAAACTAGCCAAATCTTCCCCATCAATGGGATTCATTCGCATTGCCCCCTGACCAAATTGATAGATTCGCCCTTTGGCCGCCATACGATAGAACTCCTCAAGGTCTACAAAAAATCCATTTGGCCTGATGACACACGGAGATAAATGTTCTGAATTCAGTAATCGACGCGCAAATCTCTCTTTGGCTCGAAGCAATCGAACTTGTGGGTACTCTTGTGCCTTAAAGGCCGAAACATAGATAAACCGTCTAACGCCAGAGCTTTCCGCTTCAAGTAAGATATTTAGATTCGCTTGGTAATCGACATCCATATAACTGACATCATCCTTCTGGCGAGTAATACCTAAGCAAGAAATAACCACATCGACACCTCGGCATATGCCCTCAAGTTGCTCTGGCTTAGTGACTTGCGCCTCAACGATTTGTGATTCGCTGAGCCCTATTTCAATCAGCTTTTTCTTATTACGAGCAAGGGCAATAAAGTCGCGCTTCTGTTCTAAAAGCTGTTTCACAATATGCGTGCCCAAATAGCCTGTGGCGCCAACAACCAAAACTTTATGTGATGTTGCCATTCCATTCTCCTTATTCACTCATCATGACTTATTGACGATTCGATTTTCGTTGGGCGGTGTAATCCTTCACTAAACGCTCAGAACATTACCAATTGAAGAAGATATACTGGAATCTGTATATGATGGCTTCATTACTGCCCTTCTGGGACACGTCGCGCAGAGACAGAAGAGAACATTTCTACAAAGCGAAAACCGGAATCGAGCCCTACCTGATAATCATGCAACAACGCATCGCGACTGCTCATTAAAGAGTTAGATAGCAAAGGCTTGTCGGGCTTAATTTGCACAATAAAGCAGTCGTCAGGAGGATTATGCAGAAAGTTTTGAGTTAATGCGTAAGTTTGATAGTGCACCATGAGCATGTCAGCCAAACTCGAGTCAAATCTGTCCCCAAGTAAGTAGCCCAATCTATATATGCTGTCCGCTCCAAATAGCCAACGTCCTCCATTCAATGGCTCTATATACTGTTGGCTTATTTTTTCTTCTTTTGCACGTTGCAGTTGTTCATAAAAGAATGTTCGCCAGTCAATTTTCCATTGGGCAAACCTCTCTTGCCATTGTTCCTGTATTAATTGAAATGAGCCTCGATTCCAATTAATGCGTTCACCTTCAGGCAAAGGTAACGGCCCAGGCTCCTCTAGATCCTCACCTTCCGTACGAATGACAACGATACACCTTGCCTCTTTACGCCATGCTTCCTGAACTGGTATAGACGCCGAGACTCCGCCGTCCACATAAACCCCATGTTCAAACTCAACCGCTTCATGATAGAGCCTTGGAATTGCACAGGTAGCAATCAGCACTTTTCTCCAATCATCTTCAAGCATGGGCAGATAATGGTCCAATAGACGTCGGGTATCTGTCACTGCCGCATATGCTTTACGATCAGCCAACACCCGCCGACCCATATCAATATCTAGCTTATAAGGAAATTCACTGATTTTATCCAAAGCCCAGTCAAGGCCTAGATATTGTTTACGGCGGATGTAACGAAATAGATTGAAAAACTCTGGTTCAGTGGTGAGTTCAAGAATGAATGAGCGTCCCAAACCTCTTTGACGACATAGGTAGGCGCAAAGGTTTAATGCACCTGCGGATGTTCCATAAAAAGTATCAAAGGGATCGAAATTCGATAACTGAAAGGCATCAAGCACTCCCGAGGTAAAAATACCACGCTGACCACCCCCTTGAGCAACCAGCGCATTTTTACCACCTGTGTACTTTGCAAAGCGTTGAGTATCCAACTGGATAGCAGCGCTGGTAACCACACCGCTATTGTCCATAAGCTCAACCTAGGCTGAAGTGATTGCGATTAGGCCAAAACCTATCAGAACAGCAAAAACTGTTACAGTGATGACTAACGCATATTTCAGATCGTGTTCCATAGACACCTCCATTATTGTGTAACAAAGTAATAACATCGTTGTGAGATATCTTCAATAATTCCCTTTTTTGTGTGCGTAATTATGACGTTACTATCACAATTAGAAGATATCGCTCTGATAGGACAGTGCTTATGAACAACAAAAATATCCCTCTGCTCGGTTGCATTTTGCTTAGTTTTACTTCGACAACTTTTGCAGATGTATATCTAACACCTTGGGCTGGTTACACCTCAGGTGGCAGTGTAGAGAATCAAGATCAACAAGAGTACGATCTGAAAGGTTCCGAAAGCTTTGCAATAAGCGCTGAAATGGATCTAGACAAAGGCAGAATCGGTTTGTTTTACGCCAATCAAAAAACCGACGTAGAAACCGTCAGCCTCAGCTCAACCATGCACTATCTACATTTTCAAAGTAGCATTTATTATCCCGTTGAAGAGTCACTATACAGTTATCTTGGTGTTGGGCTGGGCGGTTCATACATAGATGCAGATTGGGTGGGCGATGAATTGGGCTTTTCTGCCAGTATCTTCGGTGGTTTTGAATATCGTCTCACTGAGCACTTTGCACTGAATACTCAGCTGCGTTGGCTTGGCACAGTTGTCGATAACGACACCAGTGGCGTATGCAATCTGCCCGCTTCACAGGAAGGAAGTTGCCTCATTAAATTCAAAACAGACTGGATGAACCAATTCTCGGCAAATGTCGGATTAACCCTACGCTTTTAGAGGCAATGCCTTTTATTGCAAATAACTTAGTAAAATACATTAGCTGAGCGTATATTTTTCAGTCATACGCTCTCTTAATTTTAAAAGAGTTATGTTTCATTTCACACAAAAAAATCTCAAGTTTATTCTAGAAAAGCATGCAAAAACCATTTAACTCACTAATAAGTCATCACAAATACATTTTTCTCACCAAGTCCCAACATTGAGCTCACAATTACAATCTATTGCTTTAACCTATGCTTGTAGTTAGTCTTTTCAATATGCACAGCTGATTATTTCAGTTAGAGCAAACACACATTGAAAAATTAAGCATTTATATCTGAGAAACCTTAAAGAAACCCAAATAAACAACCACAAACTTATTTAGATAAAGACAGTTAAGCATCCATATTAATCGTTATATCTGCTTTACTGATTATAAGTTTGCTCAGGCTCCCGTTCAGCCTGAAAGGGTTTGAGGTAGCTTCACTCTCGGAAATCGGATTGACAGGAGTCCTTTATGAAGCGAGAACAATGGGGATCCCGCGCCGGGTTTATTCTGGCGGCAGTGGGATCGGCTATAGGCTTAGGAAACATTTGGCGTTTCCCATATATGGCCTATGAAAACGGCGGTGGCGCTTTCTTTATCCCTTACCTTTTTGCAATGATCACTGCAGGCATACCTTTTATGATCCTAGAGTTCAGCATGGGTCAAAAATATAGAGGCAGCGCGCCAAGAACTTTAGCTAAAATTCACTCCAAATTTGAATGGCTTGGTTGGTTCCAGGTCGGCGTTGCTGCTGTCATTGCCGTTTACTACGTGGCTGTGATTGGCTGGGCGATCTCCTATTTTGGTATGTCGTTTAACCAGAGCTGGGGAACCGACACCAATGCATTCTTCTTTAGTGATTACCTAGCTTTAGGCGATAACTCGCCAACAGACCTTGGCAGTATCCAATGGAAGATTGCCATCGCGATGCTGATTGCTTGGGGGATCACCTACGCTGCTATTGTTGGTGGCGTTAAGGCTGGTATTGAGCGGGCCTCTAAAATCATGATGCCTATTCTCTTCATCATGGTCGTACTTCTTATCGGTCGCATGATATTTCTGCCTGGTGCTTTGGATGGCGTCAACTATATGTTCGAGCCTGACTTCAGCAAAATTTGGGATGTTAAAGTATGGGCAGCAGCGTACGGCCAAATCTTCTTCACACTCAGTATTGGTTTTGCCATCATGCTGGCTTACTCTAGTTACCTACCTGAGAAGTCGGATATAACCAACAATGCGTTTATGACCGTATTGATCAACTGTGGCTTCTCAATTCTGGCTGGTATCATGATTTTCTCTGTATTGGGCTACATGGCACAAGAACAGGGCAAACCACTGACTGAAGTGGTTTCTGCTGGTGTTGGGTTAGCGTTTGTGACTCTACCAGCAGCAATTAACTTGCTCCCAGCACCATATATCCTCGGTCCTCTGTTCTTCTTCGCTCTTGTCGTGGCCGGATTGAGCTCACATATCTCCATTATGGAGGCCGTTACGTCAGCCGTTATCGACAAACTAAAATGGAGTCGCAAAAAAGCGGCAACTGTTGTTATTGGCACGGGCGTGATTGTCTCAATGGCATTTGCAACCAATGGCGGTCTACTACTGCTAGATTTGGTCGATCACTTCGCGAACAATGTCGGCATCATGGTGGGTGGTTTTGTCGAGATTATTCTTATGGCTTGGTTACTGAACAAAGTTGGAGACGTACGTGAATACGTTAATGAAATCTCAGACTTTTCTGTCGGCACTTGGTTTGTTGTGTGCTTACGATTCATCACACCAGTCATGCTCGCTGTCATTCTCGCAACCAAACTACAAACCCTATTCACTGAAGGCTACGGTGGCTATGACCTAACACTAGGTTGGGCAATGATAGCAGCTCTATTCGTTATCGGTGTACTCATTAATGCAGCTAGCCGCAAGGAGGCCTAATTATGACAACAGGTGCAATTATTATGATGGTAGTAGGTTTAGGTATCACATGGGGTGGTGCTGCTATCTGTATCAAAAGAGCAATGAATAAGCAGGACTAACCTTACTGCTTATCTTTATCTCAAATGCCGACATTGAATGCCGACATTGAATGTCGGCATTTGTGTATTGATCAGAGCTAAAATGTGTACTTAACGCCGAGGGCTCCGCCAATCTGAAGTTCCGGGCCACTATACAAATCTAGCTCAGGGTGAACTTGACCATACATGTTCCAACCTTGACTGAAATTCCAGTTCAAACCAAGCGGCACACGGGCACCAAATTCGTTATGGTCCCATTCGCTCCATACCCCCGCTCCAATATACCAAGTGAAAGGTGTACTCTCGCTAAATTCACCACGCTTAATAATGTAATCAAACGCAGCGCCATCATTACCAACAGTAAAGCGATACTGATTATCCAGTTCAAGTACTGCACTTAAGTCTTGATCAACCGCCAAGCCCGCGGAAATACTCGTAGATTCAGAGCCCTCCGCAATCGTAGCAGTACTACCGATTAACGCTGATAGGGCCACCATAGTTTTAACTAGTGCACTTGTCTTCATCACTATTTACTCCCACAAAATAAAACAACATACAATCATCCCAATTTATGAGTTCACAGTGTCAAATAGAGGTAAAAGTAGGGTTAAAGGCAAGGCAGGTATGGAGCTAGCTCGGATCAAAAAAGGAGGCCGAAGCCTCCTTTTTCACACTAATGAAGAGTAGGAATTAACCGTGGTTACGGATCCATTCATCCATCTCAGTTTTTAGGTTGTCAGACTTAGTACCAAAGATAGCCTGAACACCACCTGCCACCACTACTACGCCTGCAGCGCCTAGTTGTTTTAGTTTGTCTTGGTCAACAGCTTCTGTATCCGATACTGCTACACGTAAACGAGTGATACATGCGTCTAGACCCGTGATGTTTGCTTTACCACCGAATGCTGCAACTAGCTCACCAGCCATGTCTGAACCAGATGTCGCGACTGCTTCTTCAGATTCATCTTCACGACCTGGAGTCTTAAGGTCCATCGCTTTGATAACAGTGCGGAATACTGCGTAGTAGATAACCGCATAAACCAAACCAACGCCTACCATCAGACCAATTTTTTGTGCGTTACCAGATAGTACAATGAAATCGATCAGACCGTGTGAGAACGAAGTACCATGTACAAAACCTAGAGTGTTTGCAACAACGTATGCAGAACCCGCTAGTAGAGCATGAATACCGTACAGTACAGGAGCAACAAATAGGAATGAGAATTCGATTGGCTCTGTGATACCTGTTAGGAATGAAGTCAGGGCAGCAGACGCCATGATACCCATTACTTTCGCGCGGTTCTCTGGCTTAGCAGAGTGAGCAATTGCAATAGCTGCTGCTGGTAGACCGAACATCTTGAACATGTAACCACCTGCTAACTGACCGAAGCCATTACCCGCAGCACGAGATGCTTCGTCTGCAATTAGGTAACAAGTTAGAACGCCGTTTTGTGTTTCGCCAGCAGCATTCACACAAGTACCCGCTTCGAAGAAGAATGGTACGTTCCAAACATGGTGTAGACCGAATGGGATTAGAGAACGCTCAACGATGCCGTAGATGCCGAATGCAACTTGTGGGTTCTGATGTGCAGCCCAGTCAGAGAAAGAAGCGATAGCGCCACCAATTGGAGGCCATACCACTGACAGTACAATACCCAGTGCGATAGCAGCGAAACCAGTAATGATAGGTACAGCACGCTTACCAGCGAAGAAGCCTAGGTATTCTGGCAGTTGAATCTTGAAGAAGCGGTTAAATGCCCATGCAGCCACACCACCAACAAGAATACCACCTAACACACCTGTGTCGATTTTCTCAACACCCATGACACCAGCCATCACACCCAGCGTTGCTGTCATGATACCGTAGCCAACGATTGCAGCCAGACCTGCTACACCATCGTTGTTAGTGAAACCAAGCGCTACACCCACCGCAAATAGCAATGCCATCTGACCAAATACAGAGCCACCAGCCTGTTCCATCAAGTTGGAAACAATTTCCGGAATAAAGCTCAGATCGGCAGCACCAACCCCGAGTAGAATACCTGCAACAGGTAAAACCGATACTGGTAGCATCAGCGCTTTACCCACTTTTTGCAGGTTGGCAAAAAGATTCTTAAACATGTTTATGCTCCTGAAAAGTTATAAGAATTATTGGGTTCTAACGGCACACCCCCGTAGCCTTAAATGTTAGCACCCAGAGAAAATGTAACCACGTAAAACAGTATATTTTCCGGCTCTAAATATATATTGATGGTGAACAAACTTTCTAGTTAGTGATGGAAATTAGTTTCAAACTAATAGATGGATCACAATCCATAAGAGACTAAATTAGCTCACTTTTACCATATATCTTATTGATATTTATAAACTTATCATGAAGCGCAATTAATTTTGATGAGTAAATAAAATAAGCCCGATTGTTATTTCATGTAACAAAATTACAATTTGATATTTACCGCCTCTCACCTTCAACAGATTTAGTAAACAAGCGACTTTTTATGAACTAACGTGATATTAGACACAAAAAAAAGGAGCAAGCGCTCCCTTTTTAACCAGAACTCTTTTTCTATCTCAAAAAAAGATTTCTGAAGTTTTCACTAGTTTTACTTCCGACTTCGCTCAACGAAGTATTTTTCAATTGGGCAATATAGGAAGCGACTTCAACCACATAGGCTGGCTGGTTTTGCTTTCCTCGATGCGGTACAGGGGCAAGATAAGGTGAATCGGTTTCAATTAATAACCTTTCAAGCGGTAAAACTTTCACCACTTCTTTCAACTCAATGGCTTGCTTAAACGTCACAATCCCTGAGATAGAAATATAAAAGCCTAGCTCCATCGCAGCTTCGGCAAACGCAAGATCTTCGGTAAAACAATGAATCACACCACCACACTTTTCTGCTTGACCACGACGAAGAATATCCAACGTATCTTGTCTAGCATTACGCGTATGTATAATCAAAGGCTTATTCAGCTTAACACCTAGCTCAACTTGCTGTTGAAATCTCAGCCTTTGTAACTCAGCGGTTTCAGGCTGGTAGTGATAATCCAGCCCGGTTTCTCCTATCGCTACCACTCTTGGGTTCGAGGCATATTCATGCAACCGATCCAACGCAAACTCACTCTCTACATCCAAAGGGTGAACACCACAAGAAGCGTAAACGTTGTCAAAAGGCTCGATCATTTCCAGCATGGCAGGGAAAGAGTCTAACGTCACCCCAACCGAAAGTAGCTCTGATACATTAGCGGCCTTGGCTTTCTCCACGACATCCTTAATACCAGAATGCAGCTCCTGATAATCCAATTTGTCTAAATGACAGTGCGAGTCTACGAACATGATTCCTCATTAAATCTAAATAACCAATCTAAGATTAACAGCTCACTATTTAGGCCAACGTGCTCTCTAAGCTGATCAAGTAACTGACTCAATGTGTCAGTTTGGCGGTACAATATCTGATAGCTGATACATCCTGCTAATAACTTTGCCCCTGGCGTGAAGTAAGGCTGATTCAAGCCAAAATGGACTTTTTGAGCATCTGTCATCAGGTACCACAACCATTGTAGGTACTCTACTGGTGAACTAGCCAGTTCTTTTGCTAACTTGACATTATCTCCCATATTTTGAACAACCTTTAGGAGTTCAGCTTCAAATGACAAATACTTCTCTTTGTAATCTTGTTCAATGAATGCTTGTGTTTTGAGCGGCGCGTTACCATTAATGTGCGCGACATAAGGTGCGATAGTGACAGACACTTGTGTGTTTAACCACTGAGTGACTACCTCAGGTTCTGGGTTCACCACCTGCCATTGCTGACAGCGGCTGGTTATGGTTGGTAATAGTTGGTGCACTTTGTGGCTCAACAAAAGAAACATACAGCTTTCGGATGGTTCTTCTAGTGTTTTCAGTAATGCGTTAGCCGCAGACTCGTTCATCGCTTCCGCTGGTTCAATAATGAACAGCCTAACCCCCGACAACTGAGAAGACTCCTGTGCCAAGCGATTACATTGGCGAATCTGTTCCACTGTAATCGCCTTGCCTTCTTTTTCAGGCTTAACGATATGAAAATCTGGATGGTTGTTCGCTTGCATCAACTGGCAACTATGACAGAAGCCGCAAGCTTCATTGACGTAATTGCTACACATCACAGCATTGCTGAATTTTTCGAGCAGCTGCTCAGCACCAAGACCTTCCTCTATAGCCAATAAGGTGGCGTTAGAGAATCGCTCAGCCTCAAGGCTTAATTGCCACTCCTGCCAGATATCAGTCAGCCAAGGATACAGTGCTTGCATAGCTATTGTTCCAACCAGTTGGTTAAGACGGTTTTGATGTCTAGCGCAACTTTATCAATACTTTGCTCAGCGTTAACGACAACGACGCTCGGGTCGTTGTCTGCCAACTCAAGATAACGCTCTCGTGTACGATCGAAAAAGCTCATATCCATTTTCTCGATTCGGTCTAACTCCCCACGCCCACGAGCTCGTTCAAGGCCGACGCGTGGGTCGAGGTCAAGATATATCGTTAGATCGGGTTTGAAATCACCCAATGTGGTCTGTTTAAGCACACTCATTGTTTGCTTGGAGATTTGACGACCACCACCTTGGTAGGCCTGAGAAGACATATCATGACGATCTCCTACCACCCATGTACCGTCAGCGAGAGCTGGTTTAATCACATTTTCGACCAACTGAACACGAGCAGCATACATAAGAAGTAATTCAGTCATATCTTGCAGCTCCTCACCTTGGTGCTCTTGCTTCACCAAGGTTCTGAGTTTTTCCGCTAATACCGTCCCACCAGGTTCTCGGGTGTTTCGGATTCGTTCTATACCCGTTTGTTTTAGCGTATCAAGCACTGCATTGATAGCCGTGCTTTTCCCCGCGCCTTCTAACCCTTCAATTACGATGAATTTCGCTTGTGTCATTTGTTGCTTCTTAATTGTCTTAAATACGCACGAACGGCTCGATTATGCTCGTTCAGTGTCTTGGAAAATACGTGGCCACCTGTACCGCTGGCCACAAAATAGAGATAGTTGCTATTTTCAGGATTAGTGGCTGCCGCGATAGAGGCTTCGCCAGGCATAGCAATTGGCGTAGGTGGTAAGCCAAATATCACATAAGTGTTATATGGTGTCGGTGTTCGCAAGTCTTTCTTACGTATATTTCCATCATACTTGTCACCCATGCCATAGATAACAGTGGGATCCGTTTGTAAACGCATTCGCTTATTCAGGCGATTAACAAAAACGCTCGCAACACGTTCGCGCTCAGCACCTACCGCCGTTTCTTTTTCGATGATAGAGGCAAGAATTAAAGCATCGTAAGGTGTCTTTAACGGCAAGTTGTCCTGACGTTGCTGCCAATGTTTTTCGAGAATCTGTTCAAGCTTGTCAGCCGCACGTTTGAGAATATCGAGGTCTGAAGTTCCAAACGTATAGTGATAAGTCTCAGCCAGAAGTAACCCCTCCAATTTGGATTGAGTAAGACCAATCTGTTGAGCAATTTCTGCTTCACTTAATTCTGACGTTTTATGTTCAAGGTATGGCGCACTCTCCATTGCTTCACGCCACTCTGCAAAGGTTGAGCCTTCAACAAATGTAATAGCAAACTGATGCTCTTTACCTGTCTTGAATAATTCTAGTGCTTGAGTGAGGTTGAGCTCTGGTTTAAGCAGATAGGTACCTGCTTTTACTTGGGTTAGTTCGGGATGAAAGCGACGAACGAATCGAGCCATATCACTAGACTCGATTAGGCCTTGCTCTGTCAACTCGGAAAGAAGGCGATTGAAACTCACACCGGACTCTAAGGTATAGATTTGTTCTTGTTCGAGCTTAAGGGGCTGAGCCACGTACTCATCCACTTGTTGCTTCACATATAGATATCCAGCGCCAGCGATCAGCATGGCGAGAACCAGAAAAAAGGTGATCTTTTTAATCACGGGTTAACCATCTCCTGAATTTTTTTCGTTATCGTTCCTATTGAATAGGCTTGTGTGCCAACACTTTTAACAGGAGCAACACCAAGAATCGAGTTACAAACAAACACTTCATCTGCACTATAGAGCTGATCAAGCGTATAGTCTCCGCTTTGAGCTTGAACACCGTCATGGAGCAAAGTCTCAATGACCACTCGGCGCATAACACCTGAAACACCTGCATTCGTCAAATCTGGGGTATGTATAATACCTTGCTTAACCCAGAACACATTGGCCATCGTCGTTTCAATGACTCGATCGTTCACATCTAAAGCAATGCCATCCGCCCAACCTGCATGATCCATTTCAGCTTTCAACAATATCTGCTCAAGACGATTATTATGTTTATGACCAGCTAACAAAGGGTTCAAGCCTAACCTTTTTTGACACACGCCTAGACAAATCCCATCCGTTAACCATTTTTCATAATGGACAGGATAGTGAAAGGCGCTAATAGTAACATTTGGTAAGGTCACTTGAGTAGGGCTATATCCACGCCCCCCTACACCGCGACTGATATGTAGCTTTAAACCAGATTTAGGCGCGTTGATCCGCGCGCTCCTGAGCCAAGTTTCTACATCCTGCCAGTCAGGTGGTTGGATATCGAGCACCTCCAAACAAGACTGCATTCGCTCTTTGTGCTTACCCCAATGTTCTATGTCACCATCAACAACCAACATGGTCGTAAAACAGCCATCTCCGTATTGAAACGAGCGATCTGCGAGCGCAATCATTTCAGCGGCCTGTCCATTAACCCAATACATATCAGTGCCCAAATAAAAGAAAACGGCTTAATGCCAAAGCATTAAGCCGTTTTATCACAAATTAGAGAATGACTCTTTAGATCTTTTTGAAAACCAATGAGCCATTTGTACCACCAAAGCCAAATGAGTTACAGATAGCGTACTCTGAATCGATTGGTTTTGCCGTATGAGGGACTAAATCAATGTCTTCAAGGCCTTCTTCACGGTTGTCTAAGTTAATGGTTGGTGGAACCATTTGATCAACCAAAGACATAATCGTCACAATGGCTTCAACAGAACCCGCAGCGCCAAGTAGGTGACCCGTCATTGACTTGGTAGAAGAAACTTTCACTTGCTGAGTACCTTCTTCGCCCAGTGCACGACGGATGCCTTTCACTTCAGCAACATCGCCAGCCGGAGTAGACGTACCGTGAGCATTTACATAGCCGACTTGTGTACCAGTGATGCCAGCGTCACGCATTGCCGCTTCCATTGCCAGCGCACCACCAGAGCCATCTTCACTCGGCGAGGTCATGTGGTAAGCATCACCAGACATACCAAAGCCAACCAGCTCTGCGTAGATCTTAGCACCGCGTGCTTTGGCATGTTCGTACTCTTCCAGAACAATGATACCTGCGCCATCACCCAGTACAAAACCGTCACGGTCTTTATCCCATGGGCGAGAAGCTTTTTGGGGTTCGTCATTACGGGTTGACAGCGCTTTCGCTGCACCAAAGCCAGCCATGCCCAGAGGAGTCGAAGCTTTTTCTGCGCCACCTGCAACCATAGCGTCAGCATCACCGTATGCAATCATACGGGCAGCATGACCGATATTATGTAGACCCGTTGTACACGCCGTAGAAATCGCGATATTAGGACCGCGCAAACCACGCATAATGGATAAGTTACCAGCAACCATATTTACAATGGTTGAAGGGACGAAGAATGGGCTAACTTTGCGAGGGCCTTTTTCGACTAGTGCAGTATGACCAGACTCAATAAGGTCAAGACCACCGATGCCTGAACCAATCGCAACACCTACTCGCGCTGCGTTTTCTTCATTAATTTGTAAACCAGAGTCGTCTAAAGCTTGGATACCAGCAGCGATGCCGTATTGGATAAACAAGTCCATCTTACGAGCATCTTTTTTAGACATGTACTCTGTACAGTCGAAATCTTTTACTAAGCCTGCAAAACGAGTTGAGAAATTTTCAGTATCAAAGTGCTCGATATTCACAATACCACTTTGACCAGCTAGCAAGGCTTTCCAGGATGATTCTACAGTGTTGCCGACCGGTGACAACATACCCATGCCAGTGACAACAACACGACGCTTGGACACGATTTTATTCTCCGGGATTGAAATGATTCTATGAGAGGATAGAAGGAATAAAAAGAACACAGGCGGCCAGAAGGCCGCCTGGGAGAGATATTACTGAGCGCTGTTCACGTAGTCGATAGCAGCTTGAACAGTAGTGATCTTCTCAGCTTCTTCGTCTGGAATCTCAGTGTCAAATTCTTCTTCTAGAGCCATTACTAGTTCAACAGTGTCTAGAGAATCAGCACCTAGATCGTCAACGAAAGAAGCTTCATTTTTAACTTCTGCTTCGTCTACACCTAGCTGTTCAACAATGATTTTCTTTACGCGTTCTTCGATGTTGCTCATTTTTCTTTTCCTTTACAGATTTCGCTCAATGCGATGATTCCGTAGTTTATTCGAACTATTGAAAGTTGCAAGGGGGTCCTTGCTGGTCAAACCACAATTTTCGCGATTTTAACCGAAATTCAATACATTTTTGACTTATATCATGCACAAATGTTGCGCATTTTAATGCCAGTTATCACAAACTATAGGCTACTTTTGTGACAGCAAATAGCCCATTTGGTTCAAGATTAGGCATTAAACCATGTACATGCCACCATTAACATGCAAAGTTTCACCAGTAATGTACGCAGCTTCTGGAGAAGCTAAGAACGCTACTGCTGATGCAATTTCACGTGGGTCACCAAGACGACCAGCTGGGACGTTAGCCAAAGTTGCTGCACGTTGCTCGTCATTTAGCGCCTTAGTCATGTCAGTTTCGATAAATCCTGGTGCAACGGTGTTAACGGTTACACCACGAGAAGCCACTTCACGTGCCATAGATTTAGTGAAACCAATCACACCTGCTTTTGCTGCTGCGTAGTTAGTTTGACCTGCATTACCCATAGTACCAACAACAGAACCAACGTTGATGATACGACCTGCACGCTTCTTCATCATGCCACGAAGTACAGCTTTAGACATGCGGTAGATAGGCGTCAGGTTAGTATTGATGATGTCATTCCATTCATCATCCTTCATACGCATCAATAAATTATCACGCGTAATACCTGCATTGTTCACCAGAATATCGATTGCGCCAAACTCATCGTTAATATTTTTCAGAGTTGCTTCAATTGATTCGATATCTGTCACGTTTAGCGCCAGACCTTTCCCATTTTCACCAAGGTATTCACTGATTGCAGCAGCACCATTCTCAGAGGTCGCAGTACCGATAACCTTAGCACCACGTTCAACAAGTAGTTCAGCGATAGCACGGCCAATACCACGACTTGCGCCTGTGACCAGTGCGATCTTGCCTTCTAGGTTCATCATGATTTATTCCTTAAAAGTTTACTTAGCCGCTTCTAGAGATGCAGCATCGTTAACTGCAGCGCCACTAAGTGTCTTTACGATACGTTTTGTCAGGCCGGTAAGAACTTTACCTGGGCCTAATTCAAGAAGTTTTTCAACACCTTGCTCGCTCATTAGCTGTACACTTTCCGTCCAACGGACTGGGCTGTATAGCTGGCGTACAAGTGCATTCTTAATTTTCGCAGGGTCCGTTTCAGCAACAACATCAACGTTATTGATCACAGGCAGCTGAGGTGCATTGAATTCGATGCTTTCAAGAGCGATAGCAAGCTTATCTGCTGCTGGTTTCATCAAAGCACAATGAGAAGGTACGGAAACAGGTAGCGGTAGAGCACGCTTAGCCCCCGCTTCTTTACACAGTGCTCCAGCACGCTCGACTGCATCCTTACTACCCGCTATAACAACTTGACCTGGAGAGTTGTAGTTTACTGGCGACACCACTTCACCTTGAGCCGCTTCTTCACATGCTTTAGCAATAGATTCATCATCTAGACCGATGATCGCGAACATAGCACCAGTGCCTGCTGGCACTGCTTCCTGCATGAGCTGACCACGTAACTCAACTAATTTGATGGCTTGTTTAAAATCAATGACACCAGCACAAACCAGCGCTGAGTATTCACCTAGGCTGTGCCCTGCTAGGTTTGCTGGTTGCTCTAAACCTAGCTCTTGCCATACTCGCCAGATAGCAACTGAAGACGCTAGCAATGCAGGTTGAGTACGGAATGTCTGATTAAGATCTTCAGCAGGGCCATTTTGAACCAGCGCCCAAAGATCGTAACCGAGAGCCTCAGACGCTTCTGCGAAAGTGTTTTTTACTACTTCATACTGTTCGCCAAGCTCTGCAAGCATACCCACAGCTTGAGAACCTTGACCTGGAAATACGATAGCAAAATTGCTCATTTTCTTTTCCTTAAAACAAAGTAAGAAAGAAAAGATGCCTAAAAAGGCACCTTAAAGTTTAAATTCAATTGAGGTTAGAACTTAACCAGAGCTGAGCCCCAAGTAAAACCGCCACCAAACGCCTCCAACAGAAGCATCTGACCACGTTTAATTCGCCCATCACGCACAGCTTCATCCAGTGCTGTCGGGACAGTGGCCGCTGATGTATTGCCATGCCTATCCAGTGTAATCACTACTTGATCTAATGACATAGACAGTTTCTTAGCCGTTGCGGAGATAATACGGTAATTGGCTTGATGAGGAACTAACCAATCTAGTTCAGACTTATGCATATCGTTGGCAGCCAGCGTGTCCTTAACGAGTTTGGACAGCTGTGTCACCGCCACTTTAAAGACCTCGTTGCCCGCCATATGTAGCCACTTATCAGCATCTTTACCACGCTCAGGAACCTCAAGGCTTAGCAACTCACCGAAACGGCCATCTGAGTAGATATGCGTTGAAAGAATCCCAGGCTCTTCACTTGCACCAACAACAACTGCACCAGCGCCATCACCAAACAAGATAATGGTAGAACGGTCTGTTGGATCACAAGTTTTCGACAGAGTGTCTGAACCGATAACCAGTACATTCTTACACATACCCGTTTTGACATGCTGGTCAGCGACAGAAAGTGCGTAGACAAAACCTGAACATGCCGCAGCAATGTCAAATGCCGGACAACCTTTGATATCCAATTTAGCCTGAACTTGGCACGCAGAAGATGGAAAAGTATGACTACTACTGGTTGTCGCGACAATAATCAGGTCGATATCGTTTTTGTCGATACCCGCCATTTCAATAGCATTCTCTGCCGCGATATACCCCATATCAGCAACAGTTTCACCCTCGGCTGCGATGCGACGCTCTTTAATACCAGTGCGAGCGACAATCCACTCATCACTCGTATCTACCATTTTCTCTAAATCTGCGTTTGAACGCACCTGAGATGGCAGGTAGCTGCCAGTACCTAAAATTTTGCTATACATGAAGACTAATAATGCCTCTCGAGTAAAACCGCTTCCAAACGATCACTAATACGGCTGGGTACTTGTCGTTTGACCTCGTGTAACGCTTCACCAATGGCATTGATGACCGCGTCTACATCAGCACTTCCGTGGCTTTTTATGACAATGCCGCGCAATCCTAGCAAACTTGCACCGTTATACTGGTCGGGGTTCAATGTTTTTAGTTCATTAAATAGCCCAGAAAATAATTTTCTTGCAATCCAACCTTTTATCGATGAAGCCATCATGCTCGTTTTCAGCTTATCGATAAACAGTTGAGCGGTACCTTCACATGCTTTGAGACACACATTGCCGACAAAACCATCACAAACCACCACATCAGCAGAATCGTGCAATAACTGATTACCTTCAATATAGCCGACGAAATTCACGGATTGCGTCTGAGATAACATTTCAGCACAACGTTTTACGAGATCGTTACCTTTAATTTCTTCGGCACCGATATTAAGAATCGCAACACGTGGAGGCCGGCCTAGATACTGTTCAGTTAAAGCACTACCCATAACCGCAAACTGAAACAGAGAATCCGCATCGCACGATACATTGGCACCAAGATCTAACATCCAAGTTCGACCACCTGAAGCGGTCGGTAAGGCTGAGATTAGTGCTGGACGCTCAATTCCTGGTAGTAGTTTCAGTCGAAAACGTGACAAAGCCATAAGTGCACCAGTGTTACCACCACTGACACAGGCATCGGCTTCGCCTTGAGCCACAGCATCAATAGCGGTAGCCATTGAAGTACCATTGCTGTTTCGCAGCGCAAGAGAAGGTTTTTCTGAGTTAGAGATCACCCGGTCACTGTGCTGAATACTCAGACGAGCATCAGGTTGATAACCAATAGATGACAATTGAGTTGTGATCGCAGTCCGATCACCTGTGAGGATCACTTTCAGCTCTGGGAAATGCGACAGTGCCTGCACGGCGGCAGGCACTGTGACGCGAGGACCGAAATCCCCGCCCATTGCATCAAGTGCAACGGTTATATTAGGCAAAGGTCAACCTTACTTGTTGATAACCTTTTTACCACGGTAGTAACCTTCAGCAGTTACGTTGTGGCGCAGGTGAGTTTCACCTGAAGTTGCGTCTACAGATAGTGCAGCTGTAGATAGGGCATCGTGTGAACGACGCATGCCACGCTTTGAACGTGATTTCTTGCTCTTTTGTACGGCCATTGACCCTACTCCTATGTTAATTCTTAAAGAATTACTTCTTTAAGTTTTTTAAAACATCGAATGGATTCGGCTTATCTTCCACAATTTCTTCTGGAATTTCACCAAATACCAAATTGTCTGATTTAACGCTGCAATCCGCTTCATCATGTTTTGCGATTTGAGGCAAGTTTAGAATGAACTCGTCTTCAACAAGCTGTATTAGGTCAATTTCACCGTACTCGTTCAGATCTACCAAATCGTACTCTTCCGGTGCTTCCTCTTCAGTCTTTTCACCTTTGTAAGGTGTATAGGTGAATTGGACATCGCACTCATGTGCGAAAACCTCATTACAGCGTTGACACTCTAAATCAACTTCGATGTTAGCTTTACCAGAGATAACAACGAGCCGCTGTTCATCTAACTCAAATGACAATGACACTTGAGCGTCGCGTTTAACGCCTTCGACTGAGTCAAACAAACGCTTAAAAAGGCTAACTTGAATGATACCATCATAATCAAGTCGCTTCTGAGCAGCGCGTGCCGGATCAACCGTTCGCGGTATTTTTACCTTTTGCATAGGGCGCGAATTCTATCTTCCAATTCGTTTTGAGTCAAAGGAAAAGGACAAAAAGTTAGAGTTTTTTTCCTTAGTATCAGAAGAGCTAGGACGACTAGCGTAATATCGATTAAGCTGTGGCTAACTCCCTGAAAGATTGTAATAGACAATGTCAAAATACCAACTTGTTTTAGCCTCAACCTCTCCATATCGCAAACAACTGCTTGATAAGCTATCACTCCCTTTTGTCACTGCCTCTCCTCGTTTTGATGAGACACCACTTTCTAATGAGCAACCTGAAAACCTAGTCAAGCGCTTAGCAATAGGTAAAGCTGAGTCTTGTCAGACCGAGCAGCCGAGTCTTATCATAGGCAGTGATCAGGTTTGTATTATTAATGGGCAAATAATAGGTAAGCCTAAGAATAGGGAGAAAGCCATTCAGCAGCTCACTCAACAAAGCGGCAAGGCCATTCAATTTTTTACTGGGCTAGCGATCCATAACACTGAAACAGAAAAGACAGAAGTACGGGTAGATACATTTACCGTTCAATTCCGAAAGTTGACGCACCAACAAATCTGCAATTATGTCGATAAAGAACAACCATTCTATTGCGCAGGTAGCTTTAAGAGTGAAGGATTAGGCATCGCCTTATTTGAGCGACTAGAAGGTAAAGACCCGAACACCTTAATTGGCCTTCCTTTGATTGACCTGGTAGATATGCTTGAAACTCAAGGAGTCTCTGTACTTTAATCAGATTGAGTGTATTAACACGCGAGAGTAGAACTCTGTTACTGTTTAACTCTCGCTTATTAAGACCTATCACTTCATTTAAAGATTACGAAGTCCAGCTAATGCCTTTTCAAGCTTTGGCTCCATTGGAGCACTTATCTCCATCCATTCGTCATTAGATGGATGTTGGAACTTGATATTAGCTGCATGAAGGAAAAGGCGATCAAGCCCTACTTTCGCGGTATATGCATCAAATCGACGATCACCATATCGGTCATCCCAAGCAATTGGATGACCTGTATACTGAGTATGAACACGGATTTGGTGGGTACGCCCCGTGATAGGACTCGCCTGAATCAAAGTCGCATCTGCGAACTTTTCTATGATCTTAAAGCGTGTCTCTGAAGGCTTTCCCTGCGGATTCACACGCACAATACTATTCACCTCATTTTTGAGTAGTGGCGCTTTGACAACCTTACAGCTGCTTTTCCACTGACCCATCACCAAGGCAAAGTAGTATTTCTGCACGGTTTTCTCTCGAAACTGAGCTTGAAGATGGCGCAAAGCTGAACGCTTTTTCGCCACGAGCAAAATACCAGAAGTATCACGGTCAATTCGATGCACTAGTTCAAGAAAACGAGCTTGTGGTCTTAGTGCACGTAATGCTTCAATCGCGCCAAACTTTAGCCCACTGCCACCATGAACAGCAGTACCCGAAGGTTTGTTTAGAATTAACATATGTTCATCTTCATGGATGATCATATGTTCAAGTTCAGCCACCTTATTGAGTTTGACACTTGGTGCAACTTCGTCTTGCTTTTCTTCAATCGTCACAGGAGGAATTCTGACTAAATCCCCCGCTTTCAATTTATATTCAGCTTTGATTCGCTTCTTGTTTACGCGTACTTCCCCTTTGCGCAAGATCCGGTAAACCATGCTTTTTGGAATGCTTTTCAGTTGGTTGCGTAAGAAGTTATCGATACGCTGGCCAGCCATGTCTTCGTCGATATCGACAAACTGGACTTTTGTTCTAATTTCGCTCATTTGGCTATTCTATCATTCTAGCTTGCGTAAGTTCACGTTTTCTAGGCAACAACTTAATCATCCCCTCTCTTAGAATGAATTTCTGTTGTTCTACGAATAAAAATCCACCAAGCTAATTGCAATTTTCAAAAAACCTTATACAAAGTTTTTAAATACATGCACTTAAAAAATTTAAAATTAGGTTTTTTAGCGTTTTATAATAAAGCAGATTGCTGAGTTTAATGGGTACTGCTATAGTTCACACCTGCAATGAATGATTAGGTTGCATTTTAAACAAGCCCGATCACTTTTGAGCAAGAGAATGAGTAGCCCGCTAATTTACCAAAATGCAGCATATGGCGTAAGACATTTTCGGGATTAGTACAGCTTGCTGCCCTACTCAAAAATCTTTCATGTTGAGTATCATCCGCCACTATTGCGGCTTACAAGCCAAACGTTTGTAAGACTGACGTGCCCAAAGAGCATCCCTCCAGCCGGGAGGCTGCACACATTAAGCCATGGGATCAGGCACCGTGAAAGAAATTACCAGGCAGCAAGAAGACATATAATGACAACGAGATTTATCAATGAAAAGAATGTTAATCAACGCAACTCAAAAAGAAGAGTTGCGTGTTGCTTTGGTTGATGGTCAGCGCTTATATGATTTAGATATCGAAAGCCCAGGCCACGAATCCAAAAAAGCAAATATCTACAAAGGACGTATCACTCGCATCGAACCAAGTCTGGAAGCAGCCTTCGTTGATTATGGTGCTGAAAGACACGGTTTCCTCCCTCTAAAAGAAATTGCCCGCGAATATTTCCCTGAAGGTTACACCTATCAAGGCCGACCTAGCATTAAAGAAGTGCTGACTGAAGGCCAGGAAGTGATTGTTCAGGTTGAGAAAGAAGAACGAGGCAGCAAAGGCGCTGCACTCACGACTTTTATCTCTCTTGCTGGTAGTTACCTTGTTCTGATGCCAAATAACCCTCGTGCCGGTGGTATCTCTCGCCGAATCGAAGGGGATGAGCGCACTCAACTTAAAGCCGCACTGAGCACTTTAGAACTGCCACAAGGCATGGGCCTTATCGTTCGCACTGCAGGTGTTGGTAAAAGCGCAGAAGAGCTTGAGTGGGACTTAAATGTACTACTCAACCACTGGGGAGCGATCAAACAAGCCTCTGATGCTAACCCCGCCCCTCTTCTAATCCACCAAGAAAGTAATGTTATCGTACGCGCCATTCGCGATTATCTTCGTCGTGATATTGGTGAAATTCTGATAGATAGCAATACCATCTATGAGCGTGCATTAGAGCACATTCGCCTTGTTCGCCCTGACTTCGTGAATCGAGTCAAAAAATACGACGGTGAAGTACCTCTATTTAGCCATTATCAGATTGAAAGCCAGATTGAATCCGCTTTCCAACGAGAAGTGCGCTTGCCATCTGGTGGTTCAATTGTGATTGATCCAACAGAAGCACTAACGTCAATCGATATTAACTCCGCTCGTGCAACGAAAGGCGGTGATATCGAAGAAACTGCACTGAACACCAACCTTGAAGCAGCGGATGAGATTGCACGCCAGCTTCGCCTTCGTGACTTAGGTGGTCTTGTTGTTATCGACTTCATTGATATGACGCCTGTTCGTCATCAACGTGAAGTGGAAAACCGTCTGCGTGATGCTGTTCGTCTTGACCGTGCTCGCGTCCAAATTGGTCGTATCTCACGCTTTGGGCTACTAGAGATGTCTCGCCAGCGTCTGAGCCCATCTCTTGCAGAGGCTAGCCACCATATCTGTCCTCGCTGTAGTGGTACAGGTGTAGTACGTGATAACGAGTCTCTTGCACTTTCCGTTCTTCGTTTAATTGAAGAAGAAGCATTGAAAGACAACACAGCTCAAGTTTTGGCTGTTGTTCCTGTTCCAATTGCATCATACCTTCTGAATGAAAAACGCCGCTCGGTTAACCACATTGAACGCATTCAGGAAGTGAAGATCACGGTAGTTCCTAACTCAGACATGGAAACACCGCATTTCGAAGTGATCCGAGTTCGTGAAGGTGAAGAGTTTGATTTACTGTCTTACTTGCTGCCTAAGAAACTCGAGTCAATGAAAGAAGCGGAAGGCCGCGAGACCACGGAAACCGAAGTTAAACCAAAGAAACTCGAAGAACCAGCACTTAAAGGTTTCGCTGCACCTTCTCAGTCAGCACCTGCGCCGAAACAACCAGTGAAGACACCTGAGAAGAAAACAGAGCCTAGCGAGGAGAAACCTAGCTTAGTAACTCGATTCTTCAAAGCATTAGGTAGCTTCCTGTTCAGTTCAGATGCTGAAAAAGAGCAGCCAGAAGAGACACCGAAGCATACGAAGAAAGAAGGCCAGCGTAACAATCGCAACCGCCGTAATCGTAATGACCAACGTCGCCGCAACTCTCGTGACAACCGTAACGAGAATCGTGAAGACAAGCGTGATAATAAACGTAACAAGCCTCAGCGTGAGCGTGATGAATCTGCGAATGAGAACAAAGCAGTTTCTAATGAGCGTAAGCAGCAAAACCGTAAGCCTAAGCAAGACCGCCGTAACAAGCAGCGTGATGATGCCAAAGCAAGTAAAGTTGCTGAAGAGGGCCTAAAACTTGCTGCCGAAGCACAGAAAGACGACAAACCTAATCGCGCAGAAGAAAAGGCTGCAAAAGTTAAAGAGCGCCGCCAGCGCCGTAAACTGAATAAGCAGGTTCGCGTAAAAGATCAGAAAGCCCAAGCTGAAGCTGTTGAAGAAGTGAAACAGGTTAAAACCGAAGCGGTAGCAGAAGCGGTTGAGCAATCTGTTGAAGCAGCAGCAGCGGAAGAAGGCGAACAACCAAAACAGCGCCGTAACCGTCGTTCACCACGTCATCTTCGGGCAAGTGGACAGCGCCGTCGTCGTGGTCGTGATCGTCGCCCTAATCCTTTCCGTCTACGTAAAGGTGGCGTCGCTTCGCCAGAAATGGCAATGGGTAAAGTCATGCCAAGTTACGGTATTACCAAACCAGAAGCTAAGCAGAAAGCAAAGACTGAGCAAGTCGCTAGCTCTGAAGCTACAGCTGCCCTTGGAGGTTTTGCTTGTCCAGAAATGGCAATGGGCAAAGTAATTGTTCGCCAACAAGAACCTGTGATTGAGCCAGTAGTGGAACAAGCTGAGCCAGTTGAAGCGACCACAGCGGTTGAAGCTGATCCAATAGCAGCTGCAGCGACTGAAGAGACAAAAGCTGACGTTATACCGGTAGTCGAAGAAAACACCGTAAAAGAAACGGTTGTCGCGCCTGAAACTCAGCCAAGCTCAGATATTGTCGTGCCTAAAGCCTTTAAAGGTCACGCTTCTGCACCAATGGCTAAAGCGCCTGGGACTACAGAGATGAAAGAAATCAATGTGGTTGCGGCACCTTTCCGTGAAGAGCGTTATCTGTCTAAAGGGGCAGGCAGCCAAGTTGCTAGCAATAAAGCCAGTGCTGCAATGGCAAAGCCTCAAAGCTTTTAATTAGATTTGATGAAGAGTAAAACAGCCCCATTTTGGGGCTGTTTTTTTTATGTATGCCTAGGGCAGTTCATGACTGCTCTCACTATTTATCACAAATATTAGCCAATATTGGCTTCTTTGTTGAACTTAATCACACTTTTAGGTAGCATTCGCCGACTCGATCTGAATCAATTGTTTGGTTTTCAGTGCTCTTTTACATCGCATTTTGCTCACATGAAAACTAAACCAGAACCTATACTTTAAACTGTCGTTCTCTGATATTCAGAATAACCGTAAACATTTAGCATAACTGAGCAATCATGTTTGAATTCCCTCAATTTTCGAAACACTCTGTAAAAAACGACGTGTTATCCGGCCTAACCGTTGCGTTAGCGTTAGTGCCTGAAGCCGTTGCTTTTGCATTCGTTGCAGGCGTTGACCCTATGGTTGGTCTCTACGCGGCATTCATTGTTGGCCTTATTACCTCTATCTTCGGTGGTCGTCCCGGTATGATCTCTGGTGCAACAGGCGCAATGGCTGTTGTTATGGTATCACTGGTTGCATCCCATGGAGTTCAGTATCTGTTCGCAGCGATCATGCTAGCAGGTATCCTCCAAGTAGCGGCGGGCTTGTTTAAGCTCGGCAAATTCATTCGCATCGTGCCGCATCCAGTTATGATTGGTTTTGTGAATGGCCTGGCGATTGTGATTTTCCTAGCTCAGCTTGGTCAGTTTAAAGCCCCGGACATTAATGGCATGCTAACTTGGCTACCTCAAGACCAAATGATGCTGATGTTGGGTTTAGTGGCGCTAACTATGGCTATTATCCACTTCCTACCAAAGTTCACGACCGCCGTACCATCGTCCTTGGTAGCGATCGTCACAGTGACAGCTTTGGTAGTAGGCTTAGATCTGGAAACCCGTACCGTTGTCGACTTCCTACGCACGATGTCAGGTGATGACGCTGCAACGCTGGCGGGCTCGCTCCCAACCTTCTCCATCCCTATGGTGCCATTCACGCTTGAAACTCTACAAATCATTCTGCCTTACGCCATTATTCTTGCAGCGATTGGTCTGATTGAATCTCTGCTAACACTGACTGTTCTCGACGAAATGACAAACACACGTGGTCAATCAAACCGTGAATGTATTGGTCAGGGTATGGCAAATATGACGTGTTCTGTGTTTGGGGCTATGGGTGGCTGCGCAATGATTGGCCAATCGATGATCAACGTTAACTCCGGTGGCCGCGGACGCTTATCAGGCATCGTGGCGGCATCTGCGCTATTAATATTCATCCTGTTTGCCTCCTCTCTCATTGAGATGATCCCTCTTGCAGCCCTAGTCGGCGTCATGTTTATGGTTGTGATTGGTACTTTTGAATGGGCAACGTTCAAACTGGCTCGTCGTGTACCAAAACAAGACTTCTTCGTTATTGTACTAGTTACAGTGGTTACAGTATTGACTGACCTTGCTATCGCGGTATTTGTTGGGGTTATCGCATCCGCACTTATGTTTGCATGGCAACATGCGAAGCATATTTATGCCGACACTAATATCAATGAGGAAGGCTCTAAAGAGTACAAAATCCACGGCCCGGTCTTCTTCGGTTCCGTTGCTAACTTCCTTGAAATTTTCGATGCTCACGAAGACCCAAGTGACGTGATCGTTGATTTTGCCGATTCTCGCGTCACCGACCACTCGGCTATTGAAGCGATAGAAACACTTGCTGAGCGTTACGCTGCGCAAGGTAAGACACTTCATCTACGCCACCTAAGCCCAGACTGTCGTAAGCTACTAGACAAAGCAGGCAGCTTGGTCGAGATTAACGTCAAAGAAGATCCAAGCTATAAAGTCGCAACCGACGTATTAGCGGGTTAAGCAAATACATCAAGGGCTTCCACATGGAAGCCCTTTTATTATCCGCTATAAATGCTTGCTTAACTTTTCACCCATCAACTCCAGCCGCCAACCCTGCATTACATCTGGTAAGAGTGCCGGATCTCGATCCTTTTTCCATACCCAACTGATCAGCTGATTAAGCTGTTTCTTAGAGGCTAAGAACTCCGTTGCCAGACCAGAAGACTGCGAGACTTTTTTCACTTCATCTTTTAATGTCTTAAATTTCTGCTTGTAGCCCGGCATATCCATTAAGCGTTCAATTTTTTCTGGATACTCCTCCGCAGGCGTCATACGTGCTGACTTAACAATAGAGATGATTCTCGCACTGTGTCGTTGCACCGAGCGAAGATCCATACCTTCTTGTTCCATACGTTGTTTGTTTTGCAAACCGAGCTTAGCAATAGTAAGTAAATCATTCTCTTTGAAAACGAAGTTCAATGCTAAGTCGCGGCGAACCGCCTCTTTATAACGCCAAGTGGCAAGAGGCTTCAATATTGCTAACTCGCGAGGTTTAAGTTGCCATGCGCCTTTAATATCAAGGTAAGCATATTCAGCATTAACAGATTTGATACGTTTAGTCGCCAGTAACTCACTTTCCTGCTGAGCTGCTTCCCACCAACCAGCCTGAACAATGTCATCGTGCAACTTTTCGTACAATGGGAACAAGTAGTAGACATCCGCTGCCGCATAATCGAGCTGTTTATCAGTCAATGGCCTCGCTAACCAGTCTGTCCGAGACTCACTTTTATCCAGTTCAATCGCCAGATAAGATTCAACCAAAGAAGCGAAACCCGTCGACAAACCATGCCCTAAAAATGCAGCCATCAGTTGAGTATCCACCATTGGGAATGGTAGGCACCCAAAGCTGTTATTAAACACTTCCAAGTCTTCACCACATGCATGCAAGACCTTAAGCACTGAGGTATCTTTAAGAAGGTGCACAAAGGCTGTCATATCATCGATGACCGTTGGATCAATCAGAGAAAGTTTTTCACCATCAAACAACTGAATAAGGCCAAGCTGAGGATAATAGGTGCGGGTTCGAACAAACTCAGTATCGAGCATAACAACATCCGTTTCTCGAGCTTGTTGACACACACTTTCTAGCTGTTCTGGACAGGTAATGATCTGATAATTCACAAAGTTCTCACTGTGACTAATGGGGCCTGCAAATAAAAATGCCGACTGGTATTAGTCGGCATTTTAACACTAAACACTTGGTTCTGCTTATTTTTAACTTTAGCTGGCCTTCGCTAGGTTTGCATCATTCTCTTCACGAAGAACACGACGCAATATTTTACCCACGTTGGTTTTCGGCAGCTCATCTTTGAATTCAACCAGCTTAGGTACTTTATAACCCGTTAGATGCTGGCGGCAGTGAGCAATGATCTCATCTTTTGTCAGGCTTGGATCACGCTTAACCACATAGATTTTAACCAGTTCTCCTGATACTTCATGTGGCTGACCAATCGCGGCAACTTCCAGAACTTTACCGTGCAGTGCAACCACATCTTCAATCTCGTTCGGATAGACATTAAAGCCCGAGACTAGAATCATATCCTTTTTGCGATCAACAATATGGATAAGACCTTCATCGTCAAATTTAACAATGTCACCAGTAGACAGCCAGCCTTCACCATTGATCACCTCTTTGCTGGCTTCCGGTCTTTGCCAGTAACCTTGCATCACCTGTGGCCCGCGAACTTGTAGCTCACCTACTTCCGTATTTGGCACTGGGTTACCTTCATCATCAACAATACGAACTTCAGTAGAAGGGACTGGCAAACCAATTGCGCCCGTATACTCCGTCAGATCATAAGGGTTAACTGTCACTAATGGAGAACACTCGGTCAGTCCATAACCTTCTAACAGATGGACACCCGTGGTCTTCTTCCATTGTTCAGCAACAGCTCGCTGAACGGCCATACCGCCGCCTACCGCCAATTTGAGATTACTGAAGTCGAGTTCATGGAAATCTTCATTATTGACCAAAGCATTGAAAAGAGTGTTTACGCCTGTGATCGCAGTGAATGGACACTTTTGAAGCTCTTTGACAAAACCAGGAATATCTCTAGGGTTGGTGATCAACAAATTGCGCCCGCCAAGCTCAAGGAACAATAAGCAATTCACCGTAAGAGCAAAAACATGATAAAGCGGTAGAGCGGTTACAACCACTTCTCGACCTTCTTTGAGAACTGGCCCATACATACCTTTTGCTTGCATGATATTAGCAATCATATTGCTATGAGTCAGAATTGCCCCTTTCGCGACCCCTGTTGTCCCACCGGTGTACTGGAGAAAAGCAATATCATCCCCGGACATAAAAGGCTTAACGTATTGCAAGCGTCGACCTTTATGAAGAGCCTTGCGCATAGAGATTGCACCTGGTAAATCATACTTAGGCACCATACCTTTAACGTACTTTACAACAAAATCGACAATCGTCCCTTTCGCACGTGGAAGCATCTGACCAAGGCTAGTCAGCACTACATGTTTCACAGGGGTGTTTTCGACAACTTGCTCTAAGGTATTAGCAAAGTTAGAGACAATCACGATCGCTTTGGCACCGGAATCGTTGAGCTGATGTTCAAGTTCACGTGGGGTGTAAAGAGGGTTCACGTTAACAGCAATAAGCCCTGCACGCAGAACGCCAAACAGTGCAACTGGATATTGCAGTAAGTTTGGCATCATCAAAGCAACACGGTCACCTTTTTGCAATTTCAGTTCATTTTGCAGATAAGCAGCGAAAGCACGACTACGTTCCTCTAGTTTACGGAACGTCATAACCGAGCCCATATTCATAAAGGCAGGCTGATCAGCAAATTTTTGTACTGACTGCTCAAACATTTCCACCAATGACGGATATTGTTCTGGGTTGATGTGTTCTGGCACATCGCTCGGATAACGTGATAACCAAGGTTTATCCACGGTAATACTCCTCGAAATAAGCTGGCTGTTGTCGACGAAACGCCGTGTTTTTTATTGACGACCATTACAACACAGGCCAAGTGCTTGAGCACGAAAGACTCAAACACTTGTTTAAATTTTGTTAACTAAGCCAAAAATTAGGTTAGATACTCTAGAAGGGACTTGTAGATGGCAGTGATGTCCACCAGGTACCGTGACAACATCGGTATTCATCGAGGCATCATTTGTTGGTTTCTGCAAGTGGGGAAAACCTTGTTCGCCCAGGACAATGAGCTGGGGGCAAACTATCTGTTGGCAAACGGATTGCGCGTGCTCAAAAGACATTCGATACAAAGACTGGCTTTGTAATTTTTCATCATGACGCCATACCCAGCCATCATCAGTCCTTGCCAGTGCTCTTTTGACAACAGGGCTGATAAGTTCAGGAGAGATTTGATTAATCTTGGCCCTGACATCGATAGCGGTGGTATCGGAATCAAATGCTCTGGTCGGTTTATTGCGTATTCTCTGTCGGCTCAAAACACCTTCTCTTAAGCGAGAGACGGTTTTACTTTCTTCTTCCGCCAGAGGCCCACGCCCTTCTATCTGAACTAATCCACTGATTTGTTCAGGAAAGGCGGCACTATAGCAACTTGCAATCAAAGCACCAAGTGAATGACCAACCAACACTAACCTGTTTGGCGATAACTTAGCCAAAAACTGGTAAACATCGTCAATATAATCATGAAATGGGTAAAAATTGCTACCTGACTTATGGCTAGAGTGACCATGACCGGGCAAATCGATAGCACAAAGATGTAAGAAAGGCGCTGACTGGTGCAACGCCTGCATTACAGATTCAAAACTGGCGGCGTTATCCAACCAACCGTGAATAAAGACGATGCTGCAGTCTGATGCCTGACTATCTCCGTATTCTATGGAGGTAATATGCCCATCAGCAATTGAGTAACGGGTATCTCTGCGGGTCATTTGACTTCTTGGATCACTTTGCCCTGTCTGGTTCCTCGGGTGAGGTCACGACAATACAAACTTCGGCAAGGGTACCTTGAGGGTCCAAAATCATCGTGCACAATTACACGCTCTTCAATTCGCCACAGATGATAACTCTTGATATTCATGACAGGAAAATCGTAGCTATACTCACCCACTTTGGCAGCTTCAGTGCCACTGCTATCACCGAGCAAAGTAATCAATCGACCTTGAGAAAGAGTCACAGGATCGGCAAAACCGTCGATATAGCCTACGAATCGACCTTGAGGTTCTTGGTTAATATCAGGCTTGCCATTAGAGCTGATAGGCAGATTCACCACTTCAACTCTCGTCTTATCTTTAAGGTTAGTAACTGAAGCGATGACGCCCCCCAAGCGAAGCTCTTGCTCTTGTGATGCTGAAGACTGCCAGCCAGAATAATTGGTTTGCAAGTCCGGATTATCAGACGCAAGGTTTTCAGGGAGAGTGCTGCACGCGGTCAATACAGTCAGGATACTTGCCACAGGAATAATTTTGAAAAAGCGAGACATCATAAGGACTTACCCAAAAGTTATATATAGATATCGACACCCAACAGCTGTGATAGTTCATCACGCTTAGATTGGTTCATGACATTCATATACTCTTCCATTGCTTTACGCCCCTGACCTTCGGGCAAGTCGTATTGCACTTGAGCTTTATGGATGTCTGCTTCATTGACATGACGAATAGAATGCGCCACCGCGTTGGCGACTTTAGATGGCTGACCAACAGACGGCTTATTCTGAGACTTTCTCGCCTCATCTTTTTTTCCGGTTTTATTGGCCTTATTCGGTCCCGGAACCGAAGGAGGCAATCCATTAATCGAAACCATACTATCCGTCTAATTACACCTTATTCTCTGCCTGGCAATTTCTTCCATGCTACGGTATCACGAAGATACACAGGACTTGCATCCTCTACCGTCACGGTGTTGCCCCGTTCCAATTCAAATTTCGCTAGTGCGACGATATCTTCCGCATCAGGAAAAAGCACTTCTCCCGCCGCGACTTCAAATTTCAGCTCAGCTAGCACTTCCTGATACGCTTCCCAACCGGTTCCTGCAGTCAGCCAGCGTTGCTCGTCACTTTGACTATTTTCAGCCAAAACCGCTGGTGGAATAACACATTCGGCATCAACAGCAATCCAAGTGCCATCTTCTTGACGCGAAAAACGACCCCAATAGACTTCGCTCATTCGCGCGTCAATCGCACACGCTACATGACTTACGCCGTGTTTACGGTAGCTACCTTGAGCCATTGCTTGCAATGTTGAAATCCCAATCATAGGCAGGTCAGCACCAAATGCTAAACCTTGTGCAATACCGATGCCAATGCGTACACCTGTAAAGCTGCCTGGGCCACGACCAAACGCAAGAGCATCGAGCTCTGCCAGAGTGATCCCGGCTTCGTTTAACACTTCATCTACCATAGGGAGGATTTTCTTAGTGTGGTCTCGCGGTGCAACTTCACTGCGAACATAGATCTGATCGTTAACTAGCAATGCAACAGAACAGTTCTCTGTTGATGTGTCTAAGGCAAGAATTTTTGCGCTCATTGAATTCTCTGATTACTCGGTTGTTTCTGAAATTTGCTTAAGGAAATCCTGTACCAGACCTAAATCCCGCGTTCGAGGAATCGGTGGGAGGCTGGCCAAGAAAACGCCACCATAATCACGTGTAACTAATCGATTGTCACAAATGATCAGCGCACCTTTGTCTTTCTTATCTCGGATTAACCGCCCGACTCCTTGTTTAAGGGTAATCACGGCATCCGGAATCTGGACCTGAGAAAAAGGGTCACCACCTTTAAGCTGGCAATCTTCTATCCGCGCCTTAAGCAACGGGTCATCAGGTGCAGTGAAAGGTAATTTGTCGATAATAACACAGCTCAGTGTATCACCTCTAACATCAATCCCTTCCCAAAATGCTCCGGTCGCCACCAGCAAAGCATTACCCAGCTCCATAAACTCTGCCAGAGTTTTTTGTTTACTGGTTTCCCCTTGCATCAGCACCGGAATACTCAAGCATTCGCGGAATCTCTCACCTAGCTCTCGCATCATGCTATGAGAGGTACAAAGGAAAAAACAGCGCCCCTGATTCTGCTCAATCAAAGGACTGAGCATGCGAACGAGCTTATCCGCCATACCCGGGCTATTCGGCTCCGGAAGGTAACGCGGAACACATAGCCTTGCCTGACTTTGGTAGTCGAATGGACTTGGCAATGACATTTCCGTCTGAGGTTTTAACCCTAGACGAGAAGTAAAGTGACCAAAATCCCCTTGTACCCCCAAGGTCGCAGAAGTAAATATCCATGCCCCTTGCTTAAGTTCGATCTGTTCCCGAAACTTATCCGATACCGAAAGCGGTGTAATATGCAAGCTGAAGTGACGTGGGGAAGTATCGTACCAATAGGAATACCCCGTTATGGAGACTTCGCAAATGCGTTCTAGCCTCGCTTGAATCGTACTTGCTCGCTCATAAGCTGTATCCAACAGTTGGCTACGGCCTAGCGCTAATTTAAGTACTTCAAGACAAAAGTCTAAGGACTCGCGTAAACGCTCTAACTCTCTTGAAATTGAGGGAGACTGAATGGCTTCACGCCAATTACCACGGTAACCGGGCTCACCTAGCGCCACTCGCAAATCCATCGCACTTTGCTGTAATTTCTCACTGATCTTTTGCAATTGGCGCATGTCTTTCGCTTCGGTGCGATAGCCAATTTCAATATCTTTGGACAGTTCCTGTATTTGGCGACTGGACAGAGATTGGCCAAAGTACTGGCTAGCAATATCAGGTAGCTGGTGAGCCTCATCAAAGATAAATACTTCGGCTTCAGGTATCAGCTCCCCAAACCCCGTTTCTTTGATCGCTAGATCGGCTAAAAACAGGTGATGGTTGACGACCACAATATCTGCATCCATGGCTTTTTTGCGAGCCTTAAGAACAAAGCAATCTTGATAACTTGGGCACTCTTTACCTAAACAATTGTCGTTGGTTGAAGTAATGGTTGGGATCACTGGGCTGTCTTCAGCGATTTCGTCACAGTCGCCTAAATCCCCACTTTTGGTCTCGCTCGCCCATGAGCGCACTTTAACCAGCTGGCTAAGCAATGTTGGATCGGCATGATGGCCATGGCTTTCTACCATTTGACGGCTAAGGCGATCTAAGCACAAGTAGTTTGCTCGGCCTTTTAGCAGCGCCACCTGGCCATAAAACCCCAATGCGTCGGTCATCAAAGGTAGATCGCGGTGAAACAACTGCTCTTGCAAGTTTTTCGAGCCCGTACTGATGATGGTCTTTTTACCACTCAAAAGAGCAGGAACTAAATAAGCAAAGGTTTTTCCCGTACCAGTACCTGCTTCGATGACGACTTGCTGGTCATGTTTAATCGCTTTAACCACAGACTCAGCCATATCTAACTGAGCTTGTCTAGGTTGAAACCCCGGGATCGCTTTGCCTAGTGCACCATCCGCGGAAAAAGTTTTTGAGATCATCAAGGACTAACTATGTGAGTGAAACAAGTGATGAACGGGAGATTATGGCAGGTTTACAGACTTGGCGCGAATGCAAATCTGCTCCGCGCCGATAAGCCATCGTATTGATGAATGAAGAGTGTTAACGTCGGTTGAGATATCGTGATAGCCATGCTGGACCAGAAAACTCATTCTGACCATCCATCATAGCTCGAGCCGCTTCACTAGGTGACGCTTTGTTTTCCCACATTTCGTTGAGAAGCTCTTCATTCATGTCATGGTCACCCAGTAACGCACTGACTCTTTCAGAATACAACTTACGTGCTAGTAGATCTTTATCCATAATTACCACCTGTTGGGCTCAAATCGGATACTTTCCAAACAAATTCGCCAAGCTAATCGGTTAACTTAGATTAATTGTTGAAACCATCTTGATATTAGTTTAATTGTAGCTGTCATATTGTGGAGTGCTTCACCGTTCAAAGCCCTGCAAAAAATTCAGAATACGAAAAAAATAAATCACGGAAGTTTTAACCCAATGGAAAAGAAAACACTGCTTACTCATTGTACGGATGCGCCTGGACTGATTTCTAAAATCACCAATATCTGTTACAAGCACCAGCTCAACATCATCCACAATAATGAATTCGTCGATAACACCAGCGGTCACTTCTTCATGCGTACTGAGCTGGAAGGTTACTTCAATGACCAAACCTTTCTAGCCGACCTTGATCAAGCCCTCCCACAAGGAGCCAAAAGAAAGCTGATTGGCCCAAATCGCAAACGTATTGTCATTCTCGTGACCAAAGAAGCACACTGTATTGGTGATATTCTGATGAAAAACTATGATGGTAGTTTGGATGTTGATATTGCTGCAGTAGTGGGTAACTACGATACACTACAAAGCCTGACGGAAAAGTTTGATATTCCCTATCATCATGTATCTCACGAAGGCCTAAACCGTGAAGAACATGAACAGAAGATGCTGGCAGTGATCGACCAATATGATGCTGACTATCTCGTACTAGCAAAATACATGCGTGTACTAACCCCTTCATTCGTCGAAAAATACCACCACAAGATTATTAACATCCACCATAGTTTCTTACCGGCTTTCATTGGCGCTAAACCTTATCAACAAGCTTATGAACGCGGCGTTAAGATCATTGGTGCTACAGCACACTTCGTCACGAACGATCTAGATGAGGGGCCAATCATCAAGCAAGACGTGATTCCGGTCGATCATAACTTCAGTGCGAAAGATATGGCACAAGCAGGACGAGATGTTGAGAAGAATGTATTGAGCAAAGCGCTCAATAAGGTGATAAATGACCACGTATTTGTCTATGGTAACAAGACGGTGATTCTTTAAACTTCCAAATGCTAAAAGACCTCCCACTGGAGGTCTTTTTTAATCTCAGCGTTTATTAGAGCTTGCTTAAAGCTTCGCAGCAAGCTCTACACCTTGTCGAATAGCACGAACAGCATCTAGCTCACCCGCATGATCGGCACCGCCTATGATATGAAGCTTGTCGCCAAACTGCTGCCACTGGTCTTCAAAGGGTCTCACCGACTCCTGACCCGCACAGATAATGACTTTATCTACTTCAAGTAACTCGGATTTCCCATCGTGACTGATGTGTAGGCCTTTCTCATCTATCTTGTCATAGCTGACACCGCCAACCAAGTTAACGCCTCGTTTTTCTAACGTACGCTTGTGAATCCAACCCGTTGTTTTACCTGGCCCTTTACCCACTTTTCCTTTACGGCGCTGGAGAACCCAAACCTCTTTTTCACTTAAAGACTCTGGGTACGGATACAGCCCTCCGGGATGAGCAATCTCTTTATCGATCCCCCACTCATGCAGCCAGTCATCTAAACTATGACCCACAGGCTCAGTCAGCATGGTAGCCACATCCACACCAATACCACCCGCACCGACAATAGCGACCTTCTCACCAACGTAAGTTTTCTCTTTAATTAATGTCTGGTAATCAATTACTTTCTCTTGGTTGTCAACACCCTCAATCTTGACTTTACGGGGTTCGACACCAGATGCCATGACCACTTCATCGTACTCAGCTAACAGGTCAAAGTTTGCATCCGTTTCAAGATGCAGCTTCACACCAGTTTCATCAATCTGATTGGCAAAGTAACGAATAGTCTCGCGAAATTCTTCTTTACCGGGTATTTGCATTGCTAAGCGGAACTGCCCGCCAATGCGGTCATTACGCTCAAACAGATCGACATGATGGCCACGCTTGGCCAACGTTGTAGCGCATGAAAGCCCAGCAGGCCCAGCTCCAACTACAGCAATATTCTTAGGCTTGTCAGTCGGTATGATTTTCAGTTCATCTTCACGACACGCTAATGGGTTGACCAAGCAACTAGCACGCTTGCCTTTGAAGACGTTATCCAAACAGGCTTGGTTACAGCCGATACAGGTATTAATTAAATGTGACTGTTTATTTTCAGCCTTGATAACAAAATGTGGGTCAGCAAGGAAAGGTCTCGCCATTGATACCATATCAGCGTGACCACCTGATAGAATGCGCTCCGCCTCTTCTGGCGTATTGATACGGTTACAGGTGACAATCGGTACATTGACGTGTGGCCGCACTTTTTCAGTCACCCATGTGAAGGCACCGCGTGGCACTTGAGTGGCAATCGTTGGGATTCTTGCCTCATGCCAGCCGATGCCCGTGTTGATAATAGTGACCCCGGCTTTTTCTAGCTCCTTTGCCAGCATTATGACTTCATCAAAGGTGCTACCTTCTTCAACCAAATCCAGCATAGAAAGACGGAAGATGATGATAAATTCCTCCCCGACTTCTTTGCGAATCGCGCGCACAATTTCTAGAGGCATACGCATGCGATTCTCATAGCAACCACCCCACTCATCGTAACGCATGTTAGTACGTTTACAGATGAACTGATTTATCAGATAACCTTCCGAGCCCATCACTTCGACCCCATCATAACCCGCAGACTGAGCCAGCTTGGCACTGTTAGCAAAGGCATCAATAGTTTTATGGATCTGACGGGTACTCATCTCACTTGGCGAGAAACGAGCAATAGGAGCTTTGATGGCAGATGAACTTTGAGAAAATGGATGCATGGCATAACGCCCTGCATGGAGCAACTGTAGAGCAATTTTTCCACCATGTTCGTGAACGGCTTCCGTTACTACTTTATGCGCTTTGGCATGTTTAGGTTTACTGAACTCAGCGCTAAATGGGTGTAAACGACCACGTAGATTAGGCGAAAAGCCACCGGTAACAATCAAACCTACACCACCTTTCGCGCGCTCAGCGTAAAAAGCAGCCAACTTTCCGAGACCTTCTTTATGCTCTTCCAGACCAGTATGCATTGAGCCCATTAAGACTCGGTTTCTAATCTGAGTAAATCCTAGATCCAACGGCTTTAACAAGTTTGGGTACATGGCAGACATCACTTTGTTATTTTGTTCTGGTCTGACCAGAATATGAGGAGTTGTAATAAAAATCAAACAGGCGTTTACAATTTTGTAACACCGATCAATCTTGCAGTTGTTTGGGTATACTAGTTTAAGTAGGATATAACTTTCTGTACTTATCAGGTCTTAGACTGCCAAGACCTATACCTGTGCTTAGCACAGCGGAGCCCTAATGAAAAAATTATTCAAGTTTATTGGTATGATTTTTAAAGGTATATGGAAGCTCATCACCTTTATTCGTCTCGCCTTGGTTAATCTTATCTTTCTTGCCACCATTGGTATTATCTACTTCATCTACACCAATGCGGACTCTCCGGTACCCTCAGTACCTCAAAAAGGCGCTCTGGTGCTAAATATTTCAGGGCCTATTGTGGAGCAATCAAGATACGTAAATCCTATGGATTCTTTCACGGGGTCACTATTTGGTCAGGATATGCCAAGGGAAAATGTCTTGTATGACATTGTTGAGTCAATACGCCATGCCAAAGACGACCCGGAGATCACAGGTATTGTACTGGCTCTACGCGACATGCCGGAAACCAACCTGACTAAGCTGCGCTACATTGCGAAAGCTCTGAATGAATTTAAAGCGTCAGGCAAGCCAATTTATTCGGCGGGTGAGTTCTACAATCAGAGTCAGTATTACCTAGCCAGTTACGCTGACAAGATTTATCTAGCACCTGATGGCGCAGTATTGATTAAAGGCTACAGTGCTTACTCCATGTACTATAAGACGCTATTAGAAAAGCTGGATGTCAATACCCACGTTTTCCGCGTAGGCACCTATAAATCAGCCATTGAACCGTTTGTTCGTGACGACATGTCAGACGCGGCGAAAGAATCCGCGTCACGCTGGTTGAGCCAGCTATGGGGAGCCTACGTTGATGACGTTGCTACTAATCGTCAGGTATCAGCAAAAACCTTAAATCCGAGTATGGCTGAATTCTTAAGTTTATTGAAAGAACAAGATGGCGATTTAGCCGCTTTATCACTAGAACTCGGTTTAGTTGATGAACTGGCAACTAGGCAACAAGTTCGTGCTGATTTGACTGAAGTCTTTGGTAGTAATGGTGAAGATAGTTACAACTACGTTGACTACTATGAATATCAAACCACAATCAAACCAACATTCGATTTGTCGCAGGATGACATCGCCGTTGTAGTGGCGAGTGGAGCGATTATGGATGGCTCTCAACCACGAGGCACAACAGGGGGGGATACGGTTGCAGCGCTTCTTCGTCAAGCCCGCAACGATGATAAAGTCAAAGCCGTTGTACTACGAGTGGATAGCCCAGGTGGTAGTGCATTTGCCTCTGAAATCATTCGCAACGAAATCGAAGCGCTAAAAGAAGTAGGTAAACCTGTTGTTGCTTCAATGTCTAGCTTAGCTGCGTCTGGTGGTTATTGGATTTCAATGAGCGCTGATCGTATTGTTGCACAGCCAACTACATTAACTGGCTCTATCGGTATTTTCAGTGTGATTACGACCTTTGAAAAAGGCCTCAATAAGCTGGGGGTGTATACCGATGGTGTTGGGACCTCTCCATTTTCAGGCGTCGGGATAACCACTGGCTTATCGGAGGGGGCTGCCGATGCATTCCAGATGGGTATTGAGCACGGCTACCATCGCTTTGTGGGCCTTGTTAGTGAAAACCGTGAAATTCCGTTGAACGACATGGATAGCATTGCCCAAGGCCGCGTTTGGACAGGTCAAGATGCGGCAAAATTTGGCTTAGTCGATAAAATGGGTGACTTCGATGACGCCGTAAAGCTAGCTGCAGAGCTAGCCAAAGTCGAAGATTACAACCTGTACTGGGTAGAAGAGCCGTTATCACCTGCCGAACAGTTCATCCAAGACTTTATGAACCAGGTCAAAGTTAATCTTGGCTTGGATGTCAGTAGCTTGATTCCTGCGGCTTTACAACCTGTCGCGACACAAGTTATTCAGGATACCAGCCTACTGGATAGCTTCAACGATCCAAAAGGCCAATATGCATTCTGTTTGAACTGCCAAGTTCAGTAATTTTACACTGCTGATTCACCAGTTGAATTCCAATTATGTGGGGTATTCCTGTGCGGGATACCCCTTTTTATTGCTACTGATTGATATATAATCCCACGCTCTGTTCCCCCTACAATTAACTGGTTTCTAAGCAATGGCAAGAAAACACATTTATATCGCCTACACGGGCGGAACCATCGGCATGAAAAAGTCGCATGACCACGGTTATGTACCTGTGGCTGGTTTCATGGAAAAACAACTGGCCAGTATGCCAGAGTTCCAGCGCCCGGAAATGCCAGAATTTACGATTCACGAATACGATCCTCTAATCGACTCATCGGACATGACACCGAAAGACTGGCAACAGATTGCGGATGACATTCGAGAAAACTACGAAAAATACGACGGTTTTGTCATTCTGCACGGCACAGACACGATGGCTTACACAGCATCGGCCTTGTCTTTCATGTTGGAAAATCTCGGTAAGCCTGTGATTGTGACGGGCTCACAAATTCCGCTTGCTGAGCTACGCTCAGATGGTCAGGCAAACCTGCTTAACGCACTGCATATTGCCGCTAACTATCCTATTAACGAAGTTACCTTATTCTTCAATAACAAGTTGATGCGTGGTAACCGCAGCACAAAATCACATGCTGATGGTTTCAACGCCTTTACGTCGCCAAACTTGCCTCCTCTGCTTGAAGCGGGTATCAACATCCAGATCAGCAGCGATATTGAGGTTGGTGAAGAACCTGCAGGTGAATTTAAAGTTCATGATATTACGCCCCAGCCAATAGGTGTGATTACTATGTATCCTGGCATCTCACATGAAGTGATTCGCAACACCTTACTTCAACCAGTTAACGCGATGATCCTACTGACTTTTGGAGTGGGCAATGCACCGCAAAACCCGGAACTATTGGCACACCTTAAAGATGCTTCAGAGCGAGAAGTGATTGTCGTTAACCTAACTCAATGCCTAGCGGGTAAAGTCAACATGGGTGGGTATGCTACCGGATGTGCCCTTGCTGAAGCCGGCGTCATCAGTGGCTATGATATGACGCCAGAGGCGGCTCTTGCCAAGCTGCATTATCTTTTGAGTCAAGACCTGACTCACGAGCAAGTGAAAGTCCAAATGCAGCAAGTGCTGCGTGGTGAAATGTCGATATAATATTACTTTACAAGGTTTTAATAATAAAAAGCCAGCTCACTTGAGCTGGCTTTTTGGTGTTTATTTGAGATTAACCGATGTGCGTTGCGCCGCCCATGTACTTTTGCAGTACAGCAGGGATTGCGATACGGCCATCCGCTTCTTGATTGTTTTCAAGAATCGCAACCATAGTTCGACCAACTGCTAGACCTGAGCCGTTTAGCGTGTGTACTAGCTCTGGCTTCTTCTCGCCCTTACGACGGAAGCGAGCTTGCATACGACGAGCTTGGAAATCCCAAGTGTTTGAACATGAAGAGATCTCACGGTACGTCTCTTGAGCAGGAACCCAAACTTCAAGGTCATAAGTTTTACGAGCACCAAAGCCCATGTCACCTGTACATAGAATCACTTTACGGTAAGGAAGCTCTAGAAGTTGTAGTACCTTCTCAGCATGACCTGTTAGCTCTTCAAGTGCTGCCATTGACTCTTCTGGCTTAGTGATTTGTACTAGCTCAACTTTGTCGAACTGGTGCATACGAATCAGACCACGAGTATCACGACCGTAAGAACCTGCTTCAGAACGGAAGCAAGGAGTGTGTGCTGTCATCTTAATTGGCAGATCCGCTTCATCAACGATAGTGTCACGCACCATGTTGGTTACCGGTACTTCTGCCGTTGGGATAAGAGACAGTTTACGTGGTTCTTCATCATTCACTTTTTCAGTCAATGGCTCAGTATGGAACAGGTCTTCACCAAACTTAGGTAACTGACCAGTACCAAACAAGCTGTCAGAATTCACTAGGTAAGGTACATACATTTCCGTATAGCCATGCTCTTCTGTATGAAGATCCAGCATGAACTGAGCAATTGCACGGTGTAGACGAGCAAATTGGCCTTTCATGATGATAAAACGAGCGCCAGTGATCTTTGTTGCGCTAGCGAAATCTAGGCCATCGCCCATTTCACCTAGATCAACGTGATCTTTTACTTCAAAATCGTAAGACTTAGGCTCACCCCAACGAGAGATCTCAACGTTCTCGTTTTCATCTTTGCCATCTGGCACTTCATCGTCTGGCAGGTTTGGCACAGACAGCGTGATGTCTTCCAGTTTGTTCTGGATTTCCACCAGCTCAGCTTTTTTCGCTTCCAGATCGCTACCTAACGTACCGATCTGCTTTTTAATCTCTTCAGCACCTTCTTTGTCTCCAGCAGCCATTTTCTGACCAATTTGCTTGGAGATGGAGTTACGCGTGGATTGTAAATTTTCAACTTCTACTTGAATGGACTTACGTTGTTCTTCAAGTGTACGGATTGTCTCTACGTCTAGCTTAAAGCCACGACGCGCCAGTTTAGCAGCTGTTTCATCCAGCTCTGTACGAAGTAATTTAGAATCCAGCATTGTTAATCCTATGCTTTTTTGGTTGTGAAAGTGCGTCCAAACTTCATGCTCAAACGCTTTTATAATTAACCGAACAAATGTATCCAAAAAAGACGCTTATTCATAGCGCTTTTGTGGGCTTTTTGCATCTAAACTAGCCAAGTAATCTAACTTTTCGCCAATTTTCGCCTCTAAGCCTCGGTTTGTAGGAGAATAGTAACGAATCTCCCCCATTTCTGGTGGTAGATATTTCTCTCCAGCCGCGTAAGCACCGGGTTCGTCATGAGCGTAACGATATTCCGCTCCATAACCAAGATCTTTCATTAAACTTGTCGGTGCATTGCGAAGATGAGGTGGTACTTCGTACTCAGGTTGATTGTGAGCATCACGCAGGGCTTGTTTCCAAGCGGTATAAACCGCATTACTTTTAGGTGCACAAGCAAGATATACAATAGCCTGGGCAATGGCTCTCTCACCTTCTGCCGGGCCCACTCTGGTAAAGCAATCCCACGCTGACAGCGCGACCTGCATTGCTCGCGGATCGGCATTACCAATGTCCTCAGATGCAATCGCTAACAATCGGCGAGCGATATACAAAGGGTCACAACCTGCGGCAATCATACGTGCTGACCAGTAAAGTGCCGCATCTGGATTCGAACCACGAATCGATTTATGCACTGCTGAGATCAAGTCGTACCAAATGTCTCCTTTGTTATCAAAGCGCGACACTTTTTCGCCAGCCACTTCAGCAAGGAGCTCTAACGTGATTTGCTTAACGCCCTTATCATCCTCTTGCGCCATGTCATACAGCAGCTCAAGATAGTTAAGTGACATGCGTGCATCACCATTCACTAACTCAGATAAGCGATCCAATACGTTATCGACGAAGTGGGCTTCAAACTGACCTAATCCACGCTCAGCATCACTGATTGCTTGCTCTAACGCCAGACGAATATCTTGCTGAGCTAAAGAGGTGAGTTTGTAAACTCGAGCACGCGACAGCAAAGCATTGTTAAGCTCAAAGGAGGGATTCTCCGTTGTCGCGCCAATAAAAGTCACGGTGCCATCTTCAATATGAGGGAGAAACGCATCTTGTTGGGATTTGTTAAAGCGATGAACCTCATCAACAAACAAAATCGTTCTTCGACCAGTTAGTTTATTTTCACGAGCTTTATCAATCGCCGCACGAATGTCTTTGACGCCAGAGGTCACCGCTGAAACTCGCTCGACTTCAGCATTGGCATAATTTGCCGCAACTTCAGCTAGAGTTGTTTTTCCGGTTCCAGGCGGCCCCCAAAGAATCATCGAATGAATATGACCTGCCTCCAGCGCACGGCGCAGGGGCTTACCTAGACCAAGAATATGTTGCTGACCGATGTATTGGTCCAGCGTTTCTGGGCGCATTCTAGCAGCAAGGGGACGAAAATCTTCGTCCCCTGAAAAGTCCAATGAATAGTTGCTCACTATTAATTCCTTTGGTCGTCGACCTCTACCCCTTCAGGAATAGTAAAGGTAAAGCGATCGGCACTTGGTTTAGCCAGTTTGATGTTATTAAACTTGAAGGTACTTTTTTGGCCATCTTGCTCTATAACACTAAAGCCCTTCACCGCACCTTTACCATCAATCTCTAGCTTAAACTGCCCCTGATTAGTGTCCACTGCGGTCGGTACCAATGTAAACACATCGCCTTGCTGTGACACTTTGTAGTTTTCCCAATCGCTGGCTCGGTTACGAGTCAGCAGAACGAAAGGGGTTTGTTCAGTAGCTTGCTCTTGCCAGTAAATGCTAACTTGTTCGATGAAAGGGCTGTAGTACCACAGAGATTCACCATCTGACACCAAGACATTCTCATCTGGTGCAGTAGTAGTCCAACGGAACAAGCTTGGACGCGCAATTTCGACTTTGCCTTCACCTTCCGTCAACATTTCCCCTTCAGGGCTGATCAACTGCTGTGAAAAATCCGCACTAAACCCATCAGTCAGTTGCAGTCGCTGGCTCAATTCATCTTTGGGCGCTGCGATGACGGAGAAGCTAAGGAAAAACAACGCGGCTAATTTCTTCATTCTTTATCATCCTATTTCGTCGCGAATACGACGTTATACCTCGGTTTCGATACTGTTTTGACCGGGTAAAGTTAACTTTGTTCTACTGACCGCAACACTGTTTGAATTTTTTACCACTACCACACGGGCAAATGTCGTTACGCCCAATATCTTTAAATGGGTTTACACTTTGTGCTTTGGCACCAACCATGGCTTCATCCGCCGCTTGTGTGACTTCATTAATCATCAAATCCAGCTGACCAAGAAAGTCATTTAGTGCCGGTGGCGTTTCGATACCTGCCTCTTCCATTTGTGCTTGAGTCTGCTCTTCATCGATTGCCAACATCATTGTGGTTAGCAAAGCTTGTAGCATGCGTAATGTCCCATCACCGATAGACGTTTCCGCCCATTGCTCTTCGATGGTGGGCCAGAGCATCATAAAACCTTCAGCGAAATCAGCGAGCTGCTCGTCACGCTGCTCTTCATTAAGCAAGGACAACAAAGAATATTCATTGCGCTTTAAATAGCTGTATTGCTGATTTATATGACCTTCAACCTCCGCCTTAACAGCCGGTGCTTGCTCAGAGAAAAGGCTAGGCAACCAACTTTCTGGCGCAAGTGGCCTTGTCGCCAAATTTGCCGCCAAGATGACGCCTTCAAGATACAGTGCAGATTCTTCAGTTAGGGATGGTTCAAGTGTCAGTAGTTGATAAGTCATTATCTGATTCAGTGTTGCAAGATTCTAGCGCCATTATAACCCTATAAAAAGCTAGGGGTCACTCCGTCTTCCAGAGCATCGCTTTACGCTATCTTCATATTCTCGCCCTTCCTCTCTTTATTAGAGTCTATAGAGCAAAGCAATGAGAAAAAATGATGTTTCGTTGTTAGACATCTCGCAGCGAAATCTCTAAAATCACGCCTCCTGATTCTAAGGCGATTTTTTATGCGAGTTGTTCTGGGCCCTATGGAGGGCGTGTTAGACCATTTAATGCGAGAGATATTAACTGACATCAACGACTATGATCTGTGTGTCACGGAATTCGTTCGCGTGGTTGATCAGCTGCTTCCTGAGCACGTATTCTACCGCCTCTGCCCAGAGTTAAAACAAGGATCACAAACGAAGTCTGGTGTTCCTGTCCACATCCAACTTCTCGGCCAAGATCCTCATTGGATGGCGGAAAATGCCATTCGCGCCGCTGAACTGGGAGCGAAAGGCGTTGATATCAACTTCGGCTGCCCAGCAAAGCTAGTAAACAAAAGTAAAGGTGGTGCAGCACTACTCCAACATCCTGATCTTATTCATCGCGTGGTCAAAGCATGTCGTGAAGCCGTACCAGAAGGCACTCCGCTCACGGCCAAAATTCGCCTTGGTTGGGATAACCCAGAAGATTGCTTCGAGATCGTAGATGCGATTCAAAGCGCTGGTGCAGACGAGCTCACTGTTCACGCACGCACAAAAACAGGTGGTTATAAGGCCAGCGAGATTAAGTGGGACTATATCAACCAGATTCGTCAACGCTTTACTATCCCCTTAATTGCCAATGGCGAGATTTGGAACTACGAAGACGGTCAAGCCTGTATCGAAACCACAGGGGTCGACTCACTAATGGTATGTCGCGGGGCGTTCAATGTGCCTAACTTGGGTAATGTGGTTAAGCATAATCATACCGTGATGCCATGGGCTGAAGTGGTTAAACTGCTGCTGCTCTACTCTCAATACGAAATGAAAGGGGACAAAGGGCTATATTACCCTAATAGAGTCAAGCAATGGTTCTCATATTTACGTCATGAGTACCCTGAAGCCAATGAGCTATTTCGTGAAATTCGTACCTTTAACAAGGCTGAACCGATTGTAGAGCGTCTCAAAGCCTACCAAGACAAACTTTGTACAGTTTAAAGCCCTCATTAGCTCTTGCCGCTATTTTATCGTCATCGCCAGCATACTGCTTGCGATGACAAAGGCAGTAAAGCAACACGTAGGATATCGCTACATTTTTGAGTTCTAATTAAGAAGCAGACTGTCATCTGTCAACTCTTCTCCTCTGACTTTAGAGAACATCTCCAACAAATCTGGGACTTGCATGTTGGCTCTTTGTTGTCCAGCAACATCGAGTACGACTTCCCCTTGATGCAGCATCACAGTTCGGTCACCACACGCTAGTGCATCTTTCATGGAATGTGTCACCATCATCACCGTTAGATTAAACTCAGTCACTATCTTCTTGGTTAAATCAATGATAAATGACGCCATTCTAGGGTCTAGTGCCGCTGTATGCTCATCAAGTAACAATAGTTTACTATCAGAAAGGGTTGCCATGACAAGGCTCACCGCCTGACGCTGGCCTCCCGATAACAGACCAATATTGTCCCCTAGCCGGTTTTCTAAGCCTAAGCCAAGAATGCTGATACGCTCTTGAAATAGCTTACGTCGCTTATTGGAAAGCGATAGGCTCCAGCCACGCTTTTTGCCCCGCATATAAGCTAAAGCCATGTTCTCTTCTATCGTCAGATCGCCACAAGTACCCGCGAGCGGGTCTTGAAAAACTCTTGCACACTGGCGAGCTCTTTGATCAACCGACAGCTTAGTCACATCGAGCTTGTCGATAATAACTCGGCCGCCAAGCATAGGTGTTTCACCCGTTACAGCCCCAAGTAATGTCGATTTACCTGCACCATTTGAACCAATGACCGTCAAAAACTGATGTTCTGGCACCTCTAAAGAGACACCTTTAAGCGCAGGGTTTTCTAAAATGGTTCCAGGGTTAAACGTCACTTGGATATTTTCCAGCTGAATCATACTGTATCTCCTGACTTTTCAACCTGCACAGACCTCGTTTTTCCTTGCACAGGCGTGTTAGGCTTTTTTGCTTTGATGTTTCCTTTTAACTTCGGTGCAATGAGCGCAATCGCCACCAGAACCGCTGTGACCAAGTTTAGATCAGAAGCCTGTAGACCAAACATTCCTGTACTCAGAGCGAATGCCACTGCGAGCCGATACAGTACAGACCCAACGATAACAGCCAATACAGCCACCCATATCTTTCGTCCCGGAATGAGCGTCTGCCCTAAAATAACAGCAGCTAAACCGACCACAATTGTCCCGACACCAGAGGTGACGTCAGCAAAACTGTTGGTCTGTGCAAACAAAGCCCCAGCAAAACCCACAAAGCCATTAGACAGCGCCAATCCAAAGTATGTGTAAAAGGACGTGCTGCCGCCTTGAGCGGACACCATACGCGCATTCACTCCCGTTGCACGTAGCCCTAACCCAAAGTCACTGTTTAGTAACCGCACGACAAACCAAGCAGAAATCAAGACGAGTACACCGACAAGTAATGGCCTCATCAACATTGGATCACCAATCGTCTCAAAAGGGGTCAGGATTGTCTCTTCCCCTAGTAGGGCCATATTGGGTCGGCCCATTATGCGAATGTTAATAGAGAAAGCCGCAATCATAGTAAGAATAGAGGCTAGTAAGTGAAGAATCCCACAGCGTACAGCCAAAAAGGCCGTTACCCAACCAGTCGCTGAACCAGCCAATATAGCCATAACGGTTGCGACCCACGGATTAATGCCCGCGACAATTGCCGTTGCTGCCACAGCAGCACCCATTGGGAAACTACCGTCAACACTTAAATCAGGAAAATCCAGAACCCGGAAAGTAAGATAAACGCCCAGAGCCACTAAGCCATACAACAAGCCAATCTCAAGCGCGCCAAAAAAAGCAAAAGCAGACATACCCACTCCCTTTTCTGCTTTGAACAAGAGAGCGCATTACGCACTCTCATCTTGGGTTACTTAACCTTGGTCGCTCGGTCAAGAACAGAGGTAGGAATAGTAACACCTAGCTTTTTGGCTGCTGTCGCATTGATGACCAGATCTGACCCCTTGGCAACCTTCACATCCAATGAGCCAGGCTCCGAGCCTTCAAGAATCGCCGCCACGTAGTCTGCCGTTTGAACTCCAACCTGATAGTAATCAAAACCTAAACTAGCAATAGCGCCTTTTTCAACGTAAGAAGTCGCACCGCCCAGAACCGGGGTTTTCGCCTGATTCGCCGCAACAATCATCCCTTCTATTGCACTTGCAACCGTGTTATCAGTTGGCGCGTAAATCACATCCGATTTTTCTGCAATTGCTTGCGTCGCGGACTGAACATCTGCACTTTTTAATGCTGTTGCTTCAACAACTTCAATTCCCTGTGCTTTGGCACTCTCTTTAAGTAGCTTCACCAAGGTCACTGCATTTGCTTCACCCGGGTTAAAGACAACACCAATCGATTTCACATCCGGCATAATCTCTTTAATCAGCTCGACATGTTGACTAACTGGCGATAGATCCGAAAGGCCCGTCACGTTCTTTCCAGGCTTCTCCATGCTTTTAACTAGCTTGGCACCAACAGGGTCTGTGACGGCTGTAAAGACCACAGGTATAGTGCGTGTTGCAGACACAAGCGCTTGTGCGGTTGGAGTAGCGATCCCTACCAGCACATCTGGCTTTTCACCTACATATTGGCGAGCAATTTGTACCGCAATCGCTGGGTTTCCTTGTGCCGTTTTGTAGTCAAACTCAAGATTTTCACCTTGTTCATAGCCTTTCGCTTTAAGGCCATCTATCAGCCCCTGACGAGTGGCATCTAGCGCAGGGTGTTCAACGATCTGAGAAACTGCGACTTTTGCTGTTTTGGCCATGATACTTGTTGATGACAGTAGAGCTGCACCTGCCAGTACAGCAGCTGCAATAACGTTTCCTGCTTTCATCTCAACTCCTTGATTTCAGCATTATTGATGTGATGTTGTGTGCGGATGTTCTTTATATACTTATTGATTGAGTTGCACATTTTCTGTGCACATCACTCATTATTACCAATAACTTAGAAAAATTGAAAGGGAGTTTTAACAATAAATCAACAAATTTAGAGGTGTGTATTCGACTATTTTTTAACCGCTTGAATAAGAATATTTCTCGGCGTGATTTTCTTCTCACAAAACATTTCAACTGAAACCTCGTAACCATGCTCAGCAAGGTATAACGCTTTGTCGAGTACTAACCACATTTCAAGGCTACGACGAAAATGCTGCTGAACGAGACTCAATCGCTCCATCTGCCAATAACGTATCTCACCTTTTAATTGAAACTCACGGAAGGAAACATCAACAGGTAAAGCCAACTGTTTTTTTTCTGCCGCCCGGTGACAGAAAGACTCAAAACCATCGGCTAATAAAGACTTTTTAATACTCGGTATGGGCACATAATCTTGATACCTTCCTGCTTCTCTCAATAGTAAATCAAACCCTAGCCGATAACACATTTCTTGAAAACGATGCCGCTTAACTCTTTCTCCACCCGTGACAGTTTCTTGAAGCGGTATTCTCAACTCAGATTGTGTGAGTACAAGCGATGAAGATTTGGCCAACCGAGATAAAGGTTGGTATTGGTCGTGTTTAATTAGGTGATAACAGCAAGGAGAAATCGTTATTGCAGGTAATCCGGCTAAGACCGCTTTTTCTATTAGTGATACATGTAAATCACCGCATGCATGTAAAGCTACGGCATGTTGATTGGGGTTGAGGGCGCGAACCGCATCCGCAGACAAAGCATCGCCTTGAATGAATGTCATCGGTAAAGAGTGTTTATCCGCTTCTCTCTGCCCTGATTCACACAGTTTCTTCTGAAACTCGAAACTGGTCACAGGTTGCTGACTTTGACTAGCAAGGAGCCTTCCTAAGAAACCTTTACCTGAGCACCACTCTAGCCATTCACTGCCTTGATGAGACTGTAGCGCAGCTTCTCCCATCGAAACTATTTGCTCAAGTTTTCTCCCAGGAACTCCGGCATCTAGACCTCTGTCTAATTGCAGCCCTTGCAAATGAGTCACAGGAAGTTGAGTGAGAACGGAAGCTACCTCTAAATCAGGGATAAAGGCTTGCAAAGCGTCAGTTAGAGCACGTGAGTCAGACTTGAGCGACTCAATCTGGCCATGATCCAGCTGCATGAGCCAGTCACACAATTCAGGGTAATGGTCATGCCATGGCAACTGTTGATCAATACTGGAAAAGAATGGCTCAAAACGCCATAAATTCTGATAAGAATAAAGAAATGAATCGAGTTGTAAAAATGTGTTTTGCATACTTCCCCCTGACAAGGCGATATTCTAGAGGGAAGCATAATCAGAAGAAAGTTTTAGCGCACTGGCAACTCAATATCTTTAAACATTTCTTCTATTTCTGCATTCGATTTAAGAGATAAGGCTTGCTCCACTACAGGGCGAGTTAGGTGTGGTGCAAAGCGCTCCATGAAATCAAACATGTACGAGCGAAGGAATGTTCCGCGGCGGAAACCGATACTGGTTGTGCTCGCCCCAAACAGATGGCTGGCATCAATCGCGACCAAGTCTTCATCTTGATCCTTGTCGATTGCCATACTCGCAATCACACCCACACCAATCCCCATGCGTACATAAGTTTTGATCACGTCGGCGTCTGTTGCAGTAAATACAACGCGAGGCGTCAGACCAACTTTATTAAATGCTGTATCCAACTCCGAACGACCAGTAAAGCCAAAGACGTAAGTGACCAACGGATACGAGGCAAGATCTTCAATGGAAATTGTGCCCTTTTGCGCAAGGGGATGGTCTTTCGGAACAACGATCGAGCGATTCCAATGATAACAAGGTAACATGATAGCATCTTGATATAAGTGCAGCGCTTCAGTCGCTATCGCAAAATTTGCCGTCCCTTTTGCAATCGCTTCAGACATCTGAGATGGCGTCCCTTGATGCATGTGTAGGGAAACCTTAGGATAACGGGCAGTAAACCCTTTGATGACATCAGGTAAAGCGTAACGAGCTTGAGTATGGGTCGTCGAAATGTTTAAGGTACCCATTTCAGGGTGAGTATGTTCTCCAGCCACCGCTTTAATGCTTTCAACACGGGCAAGGATTTCCTGAGAAATACGAATGATGTCTTCACCAGCCGAAGTAACTTGGGTCAAGTGCTTACCACTACGCTCAAAAATTTGAATGCCCAGTTCGTCTTCAAGCAAGCGTACCTGCTTACTGATACCAGGCTGTGAGGTATATAAACTCTCTGCGGTAGCTGATACATTCAGATTGTGGTTAACTACCTCAACAATGTACTTCAGTTGTTGTAATTTCATTCTCGACCCCGTAATCCCTTACTCGACGCCCCATTATGAGCAAATATAGTTTATAATATTTAGTTATAACGCCTCTTGGTTGAAATTGATACCCCATTTCACTATTTGGGTTCTTTATAAAAGAAGAATTTCTGGTTTGGATGAGTTTTTTGTAAGCAATAACTCAAAAATCACTCATAGATCAGAGTTTTCGTTAATAATTAGCCATGGAAACGTAATAATACAAAATAGGTGCAGTGGTTCTTAAGAATCGTGTATCCTTGTTCGCTAGCCAACAAAACATAAGATACGGAATTTATGAATATTGGGTTAATCATAGCTTTAGTTGCCATCTTACTGGTGTTAGTGCTTGGCTATAACATCATGCTCCAGTACAAAGTGAAAGTTGAAACTGCTAGGAAGCAGGAAGGTGCAAGATACCTTGCTATCATTGACGCGACGGAAGAGCTCATTGGTCACGCGCACCACATGCCATACAGCAAAGATTTATTGATTTGCTTAAATAATCGAATCTTGGATGCTGTAGAAAGCATGTATGAACTCGACCCTAAGAATAAACAACTTGAACAACGTGTCGCACACGTTAAACAGCAAATTAAGCAGCTTAAAGACGATAATAAAAGTGGAGAAAGCACCACATTCAAAACACCAAGCAGTGATAAACAAGCGATAGTTATGCTTAAGTTGGTCAAGCGTTTACGTGATACCATCCGCAGTGAACACAATAAAGGTCGTTTTGAAACTCAAGCTTATGTGGCAGAAAATGCTCGGCTAGAAACTATCCAAGTTCGGATTAACATCGAAAACGTCATTAAACGTGCCAATGATTCGATTGTACGTGGCCAACCTGGCACAGCTATCCAGCTACTGCGTAAAGGTCTTGATGCACTTAGCACCAAAAATGATAACTATTCCAACCAAGCCAGAGAAAAGCTTCAGGAAATGTATGATGAACTAGAGCAAAAACGCCAGTCTAAAAACGCTGAAGAACTTCACCAGATTGAAGAAGACCAACGTAAAAATGATATGGATGAGCTCTTTGGTGAAAAGAAAAAGTGGTAATATAATTCCCACTGCCTATTTCAAAAGGTCGCTTCTGGCGACCTTTTCTATTTTATTAAATGTTTATCATGATCGATTTAAAAAACTACGATTCTTTACTGCAGCCTATCAATAACTTTCTTCAATGCTCGACCCCCGAAGCCTGGATAACAGAAGCTCGAAAAGCCGAAAACCTAAAAACAATTCTGATCGATCATCTGTTGTGTGAGTTAAAGGCTGGCCAGTCAGCTATGTACCTTATTCGTAAATATGCCGTTGATAAAAACAGTGCGCATAACCTATTAGACTGGTTTAAACCCTATGAAGACTTTGCATATCGAAAAGTAGGTGACCTAGAAACGTTGAAAGGTAAAAGCAATATATCCAAAGCGATTATGGCTAAATCAAATTCCCCCTATAGCCAAGATTTAATCGATAAGATGGTGCTTTTAATCAAAGAAGAGTTACATCACTTTTATCAAGTTCTGGAAATCATGGATAGCCGAGGCATCGCTTACGAGCCGGTTCAAGCCAGTCGTTACGCCAAAAGCCTTTTAGCCAAAATGGCAACCTATGAACCACAAACACTGATCGACAAATTGATCATCGGAGCCTACATTGAGGCGCGCTCGTGTGAGCGCTTTGCCAAACTTGCACCTTATATGGACGATGATATCGCTAAATTTTATGTTTCACTATTGCGCTCTGAAGCTCGTCATTATCAGGATTACCTATGCTTAGCTGAAGAAATCGCTGGGGAGGATATTTCGGCGCGCGTTACCTATTTCGGAAAGCTAGAGGCAGATCTAATTTCTAGCCCTGATAAAGATTTTAAGTTCCACAGTGGTATACCAATCCAAAGTTAGTTAACCATGCCACTACCACAATGAGAAAGGATTCCGTTTGGCACCCTTTCTCATTAAGCGTATTGTATTACTTCACAGTGAACGGAATTTAGGTTCGCTGACAGTTTTCAAAAAATTTAGATCATCAAAGATTGGTTGATTTCTGATAATACGCTCGCTGGATCAGGTGCTTGAGTAATTGGTCGGCCTATAACCAAATAATCCGAACCCGCTTGAATCGCATCAGCAGGTGTCATGATACGCTTTTGATCCCCAACCGCAGCGCCAACAGGACGAATTCCAGGCGTTACAAGTTTAAAGCTCTTACCTAACTCACCTTTCAGCATAGAAGATTCCTGAGCGGAACATACTACGCCATCAAGACCTGAATTTTGGGTTAACGAAGCTAAGCGAATTACCTGCTCTTTAGGCTCAATGTTGAGCCCAATACCAGCTAAGTCGCTTTGTTCCATACTGGTCAACACCGTCACACCGATCAATAGCGGGCGTTGTTTCCCATAAGGCTCAAGAATCTCACGTGATGCCGCCATCATGCGCTCACCACCACTCGCATGAACATTAACCATCCACACCCCTAGCTCTGCTGCTGCGCGCACAGCTTTTGAGCAGGTGTTTGGAATATCATGAAATTTAAGGTCTAAGAATACTGAAAAGCCGCGCTTATGTAGCTCTTTAACGAAATCAGGACCAAACAGCGTGAACATTTCTTTGCCCACTTTTAATCGACAAGAATTTGGATCAATTCTATCGACAAAAGCCAATGCATCCGCTTGATTGTCGTAATCCAGTGCAACAATAACTTTTTGGTCAATCATTTCATCTCCTACTTAATTCATACATATCTAAAAAAAGCAGCGGGATCACCGCTGCTATTTTTGATTGGAATACCAATCGAATCCTTTATTCACCATCAAGCCCTCGAATTGGTTTAATGGTGCCCCAGCCTTTACATGATGGGCAATGCCAATACATTGAGTGGGTAGAAAAGCCACATTTTCTGCATCGATAATGCGGCTTGACCTTAAGTTGCTCACCAACAAGTTTCTGCAACGTTTGCAAACTGGCCTTAGCGCGGCCTTCCTCCGCATCAGCCAAGTGGTAGTCCATTAAACGGTAGAAACCCTTCATCGTTGGGTTCTTTACTAACTGGCGTGTTAAAAGCTCTTGCGCAGAACCTGGCCCCTCATGTTGAGCGACCAATTGGGCTAACATTAGCTCTGCAGAAACCCCAGCTTTAGCAGCAATGCATTGGCGTAAGAAGTCTAACAGCTCTTCTTCTTGCCCAAGGTGGTGGTAACAATCCGCAAGAGTCGGCAGTACCTCACTAATGAAGTCCGTATCTTGCTCAAGCACCATTTCCATATGCTTGATTGTTTTCGCATAGTCTTCGACTTCCAAGTATATTTTGCCTAACGCGATACTTGCTCTGACACACTTAGGGTCTTCTGATAAGGCACGTTTAAAATGCTGAATAGCACGGTTATTATCACCATCAGCTTTTTCTTGCATGGCAAGCTCACACCAAAAATGAGCAATGCTATTCCTCATTCTCTTACGGCCTAACTTAACCAGCTGAGTCGCGTATTGAATCGCTTTACCCCACTCTCGGGTTTGCTGATAAATCGAAACCAACTGTTGCAATGCGGCTTCTCTATGATCTGGTTCATCAACAAGTTGTTCAAAAATTTTCTCTGCACGATCAAGAAACCCTGATGCCATGTAGTCTTTCGCTAATTGCTGAAGCGCAATATTTTTCTGATCAATAGTCAGACCCGAACGGGAGATTAAATTCTGGTGGATACGAATGGCACGGTCAACTTCACCACGAGATCGGAACAAATTCCCCAGAGCTAAATGAGTATCAATCGTCTCGTTATCGACTTGAAGAAGTTCAATGAAGTGATCTACTGCCTTGTCCGATTGATCAGACAAAAGCAGGTTAAGACCCGTCACATACTGACGGGAAATTTGATTGGAGTGTTTCTGCTTGTCTTGTTGGGCACTTCGATTACCCATATACCAACCGTATGCAGCAGCGATTGGAAGTAACAAGAAGAGTATTTCTAGCATCGAGTAAAAAGCCTGCCTGTACTACTTAGTGGGCTTTAACCTGTTGAGGTTCACTCTCGGAAGGTGAAAGTTTTTTCACTTGTTTTCTTAGCTTGCGCACTTGAAGTTGAGAACGTAAATGCAAAGTACCGAAGATAATCCAAGCCAAAATAAAGCCAGTAACAAATACAACACCGAGTAATGTTGACAGATGAAACTCACCCTGTGCCAATAAGTAGTTAAAGTTAACTAATTCTTGGTTCTGAGAGCCTAAAGCCAGTGCGATTAAAAATAGGGCCAGCACGATAACAATTTTTATAATTTTCATATTCTACACCTAAGTGGATATCTGCCGATATGATTATGCAGTAAAACCCGTGAACAAACCATGCCTATCTCCGAATTTCATCTCATAAAAAAGCGGCATACACTGTGTATGCCGCTTTTCAAGATAATAACTAGAGATCAGCCGAGGTTGACACGCTCGCGTAATTCTTTGCCTGGTTTAAAGTGAGGGACATACTTGCCATCCAACTCTACTTTCTCACCAGTTTTCGGATTGCGGCCCACACGTGGCTCGCGATAATGTAGAGAGAAGCTACCAAATCCACGAATTTCAATTCTATCGCCCGTTTCTAGTGTCGAAGCCATATGCTCTAAAATGTCTTTTACAGCATCTTCAATCTCTTTTGCTGAAAGATGGGTTTGCTCAGCGCAGAGTCTCTCAATCAGTTCAGACTTAGTCATAGTTTCCCTCGTAGAGTAGTTTATCACTTATTATAGTAAGTAATACCAATTCCAACAAACACTTGCTATCAATTCTAGATGCAAAACCAATAAATTGCGCACTTTCAAATCGCGTTTTATCAGAGTCACTTGCTGAGATTGGTATTAGGACTAGTTTAGCTCAATCCATAAAAAAGGAGCCTTTCGGCTCCTTTTTCAATAAAGCGATATATTATTCGCCTTTAGCTGCTTTGAAAGCGTCAGCCATTGCATTACCGAACGAAGCGTCGTCTGCTTTGTTCAGAGAAGCCATTGCTTCTTGCTCTTCTGCTTCATCTTTAGCTTTAACAGATAGGTTGATTACGCGGTTCTTACGGTCTACACCAGTGAACTTCGCTTCAACGCTGTCGCCAACGCTTAGGATTAGAGAAGCATCTTCTACGCGGTCGCGAGAAACTTCAGAAGCGCGGATGTAACCTTCTACGCCTTCTTCAAGCTCGATAGTTGCACCTTTAGCATCAACTGCAGTAACAGTACCGTTAACTAGTGCACCTTTCTTGTTCTCAGCAACGTAAGCATTGAATGGGTCATTTTCCATTTGCTTAACGCCTAGAGAGATACGCTCACGCTCTGCATCTACTGCTAGAACAACTGCAGAGATTTCGTCGCCTTTCTTGTACTCACGTACCGCTTCTTCACCTGCAACATTCCAAGAAATGTCAGATAGGTGAACAAGACCGTCAATACCGCCTTCTAGACCGATGAAGATACCGAAGTCAGTGATAGACTTGATCTTACCAGTAACTTTGTCGCCTTTAGCTTGCGCTTCAGCGAAAGACTGCCAAGGGTTAGCTTTACACTGTTTCAGACCTAGAGAGATACGACGACGTTCTTCGTCGATTTCAAGAACCATAACCTCAACTTCGTCGCCAACATTAACAACTTTAGATGGGTGGATGTTCTTGTTAGTCCAATCCATTTCAGAAACGTGTACTAGACCTTCAACGCCTTCTTCGATTTCAACGAAACAGCCGTAGTCAGTTAGGTTAGTAACGCGACCAGATAGTTTGTGACCTTCTGGGTAACGCTTAGCGATTGCTACCCATGGATCTTCGCCTAGCTGCTTAAGACCTAGTGATACGCGAGTACGCTCACGGTCGAACTTAAGAACTTTAACTTGGATCTCGTCACCAACGTTCACGATCTCAGAAGGGTGCTTAACGCGCTTCCAAGCCATGTCTGTGATGTGTAGAAGACCGTCAACACCACCTAGATCTACGAATGCACCGTAGTCTGTTAGGTTCTTAACGATACCTTTAACTTCTGCGCCTTCTTGTAGAGACTCAAGAAGCTCATCACGCTCAACGCTGTTCTCAGACTCGATTACCGCACGGCGAGAAACAACAACGTTGTTACGCTTCTGGTCAAGTTTGATAACTTTGAACTCTAGCTCTTTGTTTTCTAGGTGAGCAGTGTCGCGGATTGGACGTACGTCTACTAGAGAACCAGGAAGGAAAGCACGGATACCGTTTAGTTCAACAGTGAAACCGCCTTTAACTTTACCGTTGATGATACCAACAACAGTTTCAGCTTCTTCGTAAGCTTTCTCAAGAACGATCCAAGCTTCGTGACGCTTCGCTTTCTCACGAGAAAGTTGAGTCTCACCGAAACCATCTTCAACAGCGTCTAGCGCTACGTCTACTTCAGAACCAACTTCAACTTCAAGTTCGCCAGCAGCGTTCTTGAACTGTTCAGCAGGGATTGCAGACTCAGACTTAAGACCAGCGTCAACAAGAACGAAACCGTTCTCGATAGCTACTACAGTACCTTTAACGATAGTACCTTGTTGGAATTCAGTCTCGTTTAGAAACTCTTCAAAGAGTTGAGCAAAAGATTCAGTCATTTAGTTAATCTTCAATAAATTAAACGTCCACGGGTATCCTACCGCGTGGGGTTATTAAATTCGCCAGTCATCATCCATGCGACCAACGCTCTGACCTAGCCGCCTAAACGACTAGCTTAGATTCGATATATTGTAGTGCCTTTTCTACCACTTCGTCGATACTCATCGAAGTAGAATCCAGCAATAGCGCATCCTCAGCGGGGCGTAATGGCGCCACCGGGCGGTTACGATCTCGATCGTCACGCTCTTGGATCTCGCTCAAAAGGTCGTCAAATTTAACATCTAACCCCTTGCCTTGCAACTGTTTAAGGCGGCGGTTAGCGCGCTCTTCGGCACTTGCATCTAGGAAAATCTTTACTTCCGCTTGAGGGAAAACTACGGTTCCCATATCGCGCCCATCAGCCACTAAGCCACTACCTTCGGCAAAAGCACGCTGGCGGCGCAACAGAGCCTCACGGACTCGTGGCAATGCAGCCACTTTGGATGCCGCCATCCCCGTCTCTTCTTTGCGTAACTCACCGGAAACGTCTTCACCCTCCAAGATAACTTTTACTAAGTCACCCTCAGCAATAAATTGTACGTCTAGATGCGTAGCAATTGGGACAAGTGCGTCTTCAGAGTCCAGATCGACACCATGGTGGATTGCTGCCAACGCCAATACACGATAAATCGCACCGGAATCCAATAAATGAAAGCCTAGCTTCTTTGCTAGAAGCATACAAAGAGTGCCTTTACCTGCACCACTTGGTCCATCAACGGTTACGACTGGCGTATGAGACGACATGTTTTACTCCACATTAGTTAAAAATAATAGTCATTAAGCTGACCAATATTCGGCGTGAATTATAGTGGGATTCGTCTCTCGGCACCAGCAGGTATTGAAAGGAAACAACCAAAAATAGAGCGCTTAGCGCTCTACCTAATTACAACTTTATTCGGCTGCGGTTTTTATCTATTAAAGCGGGGCCGATACCTTTTACCAAAGTCAGATCATCCACCTTCAAGAAAGGACCATTTTCATCCCTATATAGAACAATAGCCTGGGCTTTTTTCTCCCCAATACCACTCAATAATGTCGCCAATTCAGCCGCTTCAGCAGTATTTACATTCACGGTAATCTCTATTCCCGAGTATTCAGCGTGAGTCGGTTGTTCAGCCGATATGGTAATCGGACTATATGCGGCGATTGTCAATAATAAGCAAGTCCATAGTATATGTAACATTTCCCTTTTGTTCCTCTAAATAACATTGTGGAATAGATACCATAGAGGGCGTTTTCATTTATGGGTGGAGAGATGATACATAATAAAACGGGCTGCATCTGCAGCCCGTCATAAGTAGTTTATCAGTTACATCGATTAAGATTACTGAGTCACAGCGTAATATTCGATATCGATAGTTTTACGAAGAATATTGATCAAGCCAGAGAGATCTTGCTGTGCATTCATCTGAGTTAGCTGAGTACCAATCTGTTCATTATACTGAGCGTTTACATCAGACTTCACATTAGTAAGCTCAACCACAACGATGTCACCGTTAAAATCTTTTGCCTGAGCAAATTCAACTTCACCTTCAGTAGGCTTTTTCATTGAAAATACAACGTCAGCTAATGGTGAACTACGATCAATTTTTTCCGCGTCACTGAACTCAAGACCATTTTCAGTCATTAGGTCTTTGTTACCCTTCTTCAGCTCTGCAACCAAATTGTCGGCAAGCTCAATTGCGCTTTGCTCACCTTTAATTTTCGCTAAGGAAGCAGTCACTTGATCACGTACTTCTTCCAAAGGAAGTACCGTTTCATCACGCGTATCTTCAACACGAACTACGATGACGTGCTCGGGCGCAACTTCAAGTACTTCAGAATTTAAGCCATCTTCTTTCACTTCTGGGCTGAGAATAGCCTGCATTACAGCAGGTGTTTTCAGCAGTTCTGGTGCATCAGCCTGAGAAATAAAATCTGTGGTGTGAATATCTGCGTTAATCGCTTCAGCAGCATCATCTAAAGAATCAGGGTATTCAAATGCCACTTTTTCAAGCTCACTCTGCAATTCATAGAATTGATCGATTGCTTGTTGGTCTTTCAACTCCTGCTTGATTTCAGTCGCCACTTCTTCATATGGCTTAGCAACTGAGCCTTTCTGTTCATCGAGCTGAATGATGTGATAGCCGAAGTCCGATTTCACCAGACCGGTTACATCACCAACTGTCTTCAGAGCAAAAGCGGCTTCTTCAAATGCCGGATCCATCACATCACGCTCGATCCAACCAAGAGACCCCCCTTCAGAAGCACTGCCAAAGTCGTCAGATTTCTCTTCCGCCAAGCTGGCAAAGTCAGCACCAGCATTCAATTCATCTAGAACAGATTGTGCTTTTGCTTTGTCGTCACCTTCAATCAGAATATGGCTTACACGGCGCTGCTCTTCTGAAGAATACTTATCAAGGTGCTCTTGATAGTATTGTTTAGCTTGCTCATCAGACACTTGAATCGCATCTTTCAATTGCTGCGCTGAAAGCTCAATGTAAGCCACTTTCACTTGTTCAGGGCGCGTATATTGATCTGCGTTCTGAGTGTAATAGTCGTTAATTTCTTGGTCAGAAAGCTCCGCTTTAGAGGCGAAGTCCGTTAAAGAAAGTGTCACTTTCTTAATTTCTCGCGTCTGAGCCAGAAGCTTACTTTGAGCTTCAACCTCTCCTTCTAGTGAGAAGTCACTTGCTTGGACAGCCGTTAGAAGCTGATTACGTACAAGATCTCTGCGCAGATACTCAGCAAAACTATCCGGAGTGAATCCAGCACGACGAAGAGAGGCTTGATAGACTTCCTGATCAAACTTGCCGTCCACTTGGAACTGAGGCATATCAACAATCATGCTTCTTACCTGAGCATCGCTGACACGTAGGCCCAAAGCTTCAGCATGCTGCTCCAATAAAAGATCGTTAATCATTCGGTCAAGTACTGACTTACGGAAAGATTCAACGTAGCTTGGATCTGCTAACAGATTAGAAAAATAATCACCAAGCTGGGCTTGCATACGATTACGCTCGTTTTGGTAAGCTTGTTCAAACTCACCACGGCTAATCTCCACGTTACCAACCTTGGCTGCAGAATTGTTACTACCACCAACGATGTAGCTACCAACTCCAGCAAAGACAAAAGACAGGATGATTAATCCAAGGATAATTTTAACCGCGATGCTATTAACGCCTTCGCGTAATCGATCCATCATATGTAAAAAACTCTCCGCGTGTGGTCCATATTAGCCTTTACACGTGCTAACACGACATACGTTATAACTAAAATAAGATAGCGCGATAATATCAGAAAAAGAAAAGCGCATCAGTATGATGCGCATAATTTAAAAAGGTTCGATAAAAACTGCCACTGCTGGCAACTTTTAAACTAGTTGCAAGAGTCTTTTAGAGCTTTACCAGCTTTAAACGCAGGTACTTTTGCTTCTGCGATTTGGATTTCTTCACCAGTTTTTGGATTGCGACCAGTACGCGCAGCACGAGTACGAACACTGAATGTACCAAAGCCCACTAGCGCGACTTGGTCACCAGACTGAAGAGTGTCGCCTACAGCTTCAATAAATGCGTCTAGGGCACGGCCCGCTGAAGCTTTTGAAAGGTCAGCGTTTTCTGCAATTTTTTCTACTAATTGTGTTTTATTCACTGTGATTCCCCTTTGCGCCACCTTGTTATTATTTTTTAAAGGCAGCATTCGTTCCATTTCAATTTAAAACTAACTCCAATCCCTTATACAACAAGGCCTGAAGCTATGTGGGTAACGTTAGCCTCCAAAAAAAACGCTGACAAGCCTTTTTATGCTTATCAGCGTAATCTTTTACTTATTTTTGCTGCACATCACTATTTTACAGCAGCAATTTCGACACCTGATGGGTCTTTTTCTAACGCGACTTTAAGAACATCATCAATCCATTGCACCGGAATAACCTTAAGATCAGCGATAACATTGTCAGGAATCTCTTCCAGATCACGCTCATTGTCTTTAGGAATCAGGACAGTTTTGATGCCTCCGCGATGCGCTGCCAGTAGTTTCTCTTTTAAACCACCAATAGGAAGAACTTCACCACGTAGGGTAATTTCACCTGTCATCGCCACTTCCGCTTTCACAGGGTTACCTGTTAGGCTGGATACCAGCGCTGTACACATCGCAATACCTGCACTCGGGCCATCTTTTGGGGTTGCCCCTTCTGGGACATGGACGTGAATATCACGCTTCTCATAAAAATCCGAGTTAATCCCAAGTTTTACTGCTCGAGACCGCACTACTGTCATTGCCGCTTGGATTGACTCCTGCATGACATCACCAAGTGACCCAGTCTGTGTCAGCTTGCCTTTACCCGGCATTGCTTCGGTTTCAATAGTGAGTAAGTCACCACCAACCTCAGTCCATGCAAGACCTGTCACTTGACCAATTCGATTGCTATCATCAGCTTTACCGTAGTCATGACGCTGAACACCTAAGTAATCTTTAAGGTTATCCATTGTCACAGTAACCGTTTTCAGGTTGCTATCAAGCAGGATATTTTTCACTGCTTTGCGACAGATCTTCGAAATTTCTCGTTCCAGATTACGAACCCCCGCTTCACGGGTATAGTAGCGAATAATGCCAATGATTGCAGAGTCTTCAATCTCAATTTCACCCAGTTTCAAACCATTACGTTTGATCTGTTTCTCTACTAAGTGACGTTTCGCAATATTGAGTTTCTCGTCTTCGGTGTAACCCGATAGACGAATCACTTCCATACGGTCTAGTAGAGGGCCTGGAATATTCATTGAGTTAGACGTCGCAACGAACATCACGTCAGACAGGTCATAATCCACCTCTAGGTAGTGATCGTTAAACGCATTGTTTTGTTCTGGGTCGAGTACTTCTAGTAGGGCAGAAGACGGGTCACCACGCATGTCAGAAGACATTTTGTCGATTTCATCCAACAAGAACAGCGGGTTTTTCACGCCTACTTTAGACATTTTTTGAATAAGCTTGCCCGGCATAGAACCAATGTAAGTACGGCGGTGACCACGAATTTCAGCTTCATCACGTACACCACCCAATGCCATGCGCGTATATTTACGCCCGGTTGCTGCTGCGATAGAGCGACCTAGAGAGGTTTTACCTACACCCGGTGGACCAACAAGGCAAAGGATAGGTCCTTTAAGTTTGTTAATTCGATTTTGAACCGCTAGGTATTCAAGAATGCGCTCTTTAACACGCTCAAGGCCGTAATGATCTTCGTTCAGCACTTCTTCCGCTTTCGCTAGATTTTTCTTAACTTTAGATCGCTTGTGCCAAGGCACGCCTAACATCCAGTCGATGTAACCTCGAACCACAGTGGCTTCAGCCGACATTGGCGACATCATTTTCAGCTTTTGTAGTTCTTGCTCAGTCTTTTCACGCGCTTCTTGAGGCATCTTTGAGTCAACGATTTTCTGTTTCAGCGTTTCGAACTCATCAACACCATCTTCCGTTTCACCTAGCTCTTTCTGAATCGCTTTCATCTGCTCATTCAGGTAGTACTCTCGCTGAGATTTTTCCATCTGCTTTTTAACACGAGTACGGATACGCTTTTCAACCTGCAGCAAATCGATCTCTGACTCCATTTGTCCCATTAGGAACTCAAGGCGCTCAGTGATGTCTAGTGTTTCCAAAACGATTTGCTTGTCAGCCAACTTGAGTGGCATATGGGCAGCAATTGTATCGGCAAGGCGAGCCGCTTCATCAATACCGTTGAGGGAAGTTAGTACTTCAGGTGGGATCTTCTTATTTAGCTTGATAAAACCTTCGAACTGATTAATCGCACTACGAACAATCACTTCTTCTTCACGCTCGTCTAGCTGTTCAGTTGTTAAGTATTCAGCATCTGCGGTGAAGAATTCTTCTTCAGTAAACTTATGAATTTTTGCACGCTGCTGGCCTTCAACCAGCACTTTTACGGTCCCATCAGGCAGCTTCAATAATTGAAGAATGGTTGCCACGGTACCAACATCGAACAGGTCGTCTTTCGCTGGCTCATCGGTTTCCGCTTTTTTCTGCGCCACTAGCAGTATTTGTTTGTTGTTATCCATTGCCGCTTCAAGGCAAGCAATTGACTTTTCACGTCCAACAAACAAAGGAATTACCATGTGCGGGTAAACGACTACATCTCTTAGAGGTAGTACGGGGATCTCGATACGTTCGGAACGTTCCAAGTTCATATTCTTCTCTCTTCCGCTTAGTCTTATGAGCAGTATATGGGGGCTAATTAGTTGGATTCAATGAAAGAATAAAAAAAAGGAGGTAAATGATTACCTCCTTAAATTATTTACTAATTTATGTGAATTTGATTAAGATTCCGCACCCGCGGCCTGATTATCAGAGTTACTGTAAATCAGCAGTGGGTCAGACTCACCATTGATTACAGACTCGTCAATCACGACTTTGCTCACATCGCTCATCGATGGCAATTCATACATAGTTTCAAGTAGAACGCCTTCTAGGATTGAGCGTAATCCACGAGCACCTGTTTTACGTTCCATCGCTTTCTTAGCAATTGCACGCAAAGCATCTTCACGGAATTCAAGCTCTGAGTTTTCGAGTTCGAATAGTGCTGCATATTGTTTGGTGAGTGCGTTCTTCGGCTCACAAAGAATTTGGATAAGCGCTTCTTCATCCAGCTCTGTCAACGTTGTCGTCACAGGAAGACGGCCAATGAACTCTGGAATCAAACCATATTTAACTAAATCTTCTGGCTCTACCTGAGTAAACAGTTCACCGACAGTTTTAGTTTCATCTTTAGAACGAACTTCCGCACCAAATCCAATACCTGTGCCCGTGGCTACACGTTGTTCAATCACTTTATCTAGGCCAGCAAATGCACCGCCACAGATAAATAGAATCTTAGATGTATCAACTTGAAGGAATTCTTGTTGAGGATGCTTACGCCCACCTTGAGGTGGAACTGAAGCTACAGTACCTTCAATCAGTTTTAGCAACGCCTGCTGAACACCTTCACCGGACACATCACGTGTGATCGATGGGTTTTCAGCCTTACGTGAAATCTTGTCGATTTCATCGATGTACACGATACCGCGCTCGGCTTTTGCTACGTCATAGTCGCATTTCTGCAGTAGCTTCTGGATGATGTTTTCAACATCTTCACCTACGTAACCCGCTTCAGTTAACGTAGTGGCATCCGCCATTGTAAATGGTACATCTAGGAAACGCGCTAATGTCTCAGCCAGCAGTGTTTTACCACTACCCGTAGGACCAATTAGAAGGATGTTACTCTTACCGAGCTCAACACCTTCACTTGTCGTGTCTCCATTACGTAAACGCTTATAGTGGTTATAAACGGCTACTGCTAGCACTTTCTTAGCGTAATCTTGGCCAATCACGTAATCATCAAGGTGTTCACGAATCTCTCTTGGCACTGGAAGTGCTTCCGATTGTTTCTTCGGCAGAACATCTTTGATTTCTTCACGAATAATGTCGTTACACAAATCGACACATTCGTCACAAATGTAAACGGATGGACCTGCGATTAGCTTGCGAACTTCGTGCTGGCTTTTGCCGCAGAAAGAGCAGTAAAGAAGCTTACTACTACCGCTCTCTTTGCTTTTGTCTGTCATTCGCTAACCTCTTAGCCTTTACTCTTTATAATCTGAGTGTATATCAATTATAGCCAAAATGCTCTGGCAATTATTACTCACCGCGATGAGTGAGCACAGCATCAACCAAACCGTATTCCACCGCTTGCTCTGCCGCCATAAAGTTATCACGATCAGTATCACGCTCAATCACTTCAAGAGGTTGACCTGTATGTTCAGCAAGCAGTTTGTTTAGCTTCTGCTTGATAGTCAAAATTTCTTGAGCGTGAATTTGGATGTCTGATGCCTGACCTTGGAAACCGCCCAAAGGCTGGTGAATCATCACTCGTGAGTTTGGTAACACATAGCGCTTACCTGGCGCACCACCAGCAAGAAGGAAAGCACCCATTGAGCATGCTTGCCCCATACATACCGTACTTACATTCGGTTTGATGAACTGCATAGTGTCATAGATTGACATGCCGGCAGTCACACTGCCACCAGGCGAGTTGATGTAGAGAAAAATATCTTTATCAGGATTTTCAGATTCTAAGAAAAGCAGTTGGGCCACGACAAGATTTGCCATGTGGTCTTCCACTTGACCTGTTAAGAAAATCACGCGCTCTTTGAGTAGACGAGAGTAAATATCGTAAGAACGTTCACCACGGGAAGTTTGTTCAACCACCATTGGTACCAGCGCGTCTAAAATTGGTGACATTGCATTTTTTTCTTGGTAGCTCATATTCTTATGTCCCTAAAATAAATGGCCCGGATGATAAATATCATACGGACCATTGTTAGCAGAATAGTTAACGATCCGTCAACCTTCTACGCAAGATATTGCTTATTAAGCAGGCTGCTGTTGGTTCATTAGCTCGTTGAAGCTAACTTCCTTTTCAGAAATCTGTGCTTTAGCGATAATCGCATCAATAGCTTGCTCTTCTAGAGCAACATTACGCATGTTGTCCATCATTTGAGTGTTTTGCTCGTAGTAAGCAATCACTTCTGATGGGTCTTCGTAAGCTGTCGCCATTTCTTCGATAAGTGATTTCACTTTCTCATCATCAGCTTTTAGCTCTTCAGACTTGATGACTTCACCTAGAAGAAGGCCAACGACTACACGACGCTTAGCTTGCTCTTCGAATAGTTCACGTGGAAGTTGCTCAGCAGCTTCAGGGTTACCACCGAAGCGTTGTGCCGCTTGCTGACGTAGCGTACCGATTTCTTGATCGATAAGTGCAGCTGGTACGTCGATTTCGTTTTCTTTCACTAGACCGTCGATAGCCTGCTCTTTGATGCGGTTTTTAACTGCTTGCTTAAGCTCACGTTCCATGTTCTTACGAACTTCTGCTTTAAGAGCGTCAACACCACCCTCAGCAACGCCGAACTTAGAAACGAACTCATCGTTAAGTTCTGGTAGTTCACGAGCTTCAACTTTGTTTACTTTGATAGCAAACTTCGCCGCTTTACCTTTTAGGTTTTCAGCGTGGTAATCTTCTGGGAAAGTCACATCGATTTCGAACTCCATACCAGCAGTTTTACCTGCGATACCGTCTTCAAAACCAGGGATCATGCGACCTGCACCCATTTCTAGAGGGAAGTTCTCAGCTTTACCACCTTCAAACTCTTCGCCATCGATAGAACCAACGAAGTCGATAGTAACACGCTTACCTTCTTCCGCAGCTTCTTCAACTTCTGCCCAAGTCGCTTGCTGCTTACGTAGCGTTTCGATCATTTCTTCAACGTCTGCGTCTTGAACTTCAGTGGTTGGTTTTTCAACAGCGATGTTCTCTAGACCTTTCAGCTCAACTTCTGGGTAAACTTCGAAAGTTGCGTTGAAAACGAGATCTTCACCTTCTTTACTCTCAACTGGAGCAAAAGTTGGTGCGCCTGCTGGGTTGATTTTCTCTTTAACGATCGCTTCGATGAAGTGACGTTGCATAACTTCACCCATCACGTCTTGACGTACTGCTTTGCCGTACATCTTCGCAACCATTTTCAGAGGCACCTTACCCTTACGGAAACCATCGAAACGACGGTTCTTTGCGATGTTGCGTAGTTCAGCTGTTACAGCATCTTCGATGTTTGCAGCAGGAACAGTAATGTTTAGACGGCGCTCTAGGCCCTCTAGCGTTTCAACAGTAACTTGCATTATTCATTAACCTCAAAACTGGCTCAGCTGAGCTGAGCGTATGTGCCTTCATGCCATTATGACAAAACAAAAGGCCCATCCTTGTTTGCACTCTAAGAGCACTTTTCGTAAATCGAGTATCGATAACTGATCGAGTCAGCTACCGGACTAATTAGCGATATCTTTACAAACTCAGTTCGTGAAAGCTATCTCCGATTAGCCTCAGGATTAAAATTTAGACGCAGCATTCTACCGACCTCGTCAGTCACTGTCGAGCCGATCCCTAACATAGCTTGGGCTTTACCCTAAAAACTCTGCTAACTGCTAAAAAAAACATCAATCAAGCAGCTAATGGTTCCAGAAATGGGGACATTAATCGCTTTTTCAAGAGAAACTAACCTTTTTTCTGAATTAAACGATAAAACTAGATCCAAGTCCGGTTTTGTTCCTCATTTTCGTTACATAACTAAACACACCTGTAACAAAAAACATTACTCTAAGCTATCGGTCACACCACAGCTACAGGGAATGTAATGTCACCTTTTCGTCGGGCAAACGCCTACCTGTTGATTCTTTACCTACTCTGTCTTGTCATCGGTTCACAATGGGTATGGAATTACCATTATCAATCTTTGTTAGACGAACACCAAGCTCAGCTCGACCGATTCGCTAGCCACATTGCCTCAAGACTGGATAAGTACGCTCACCTCCCCCAGTTACTGGCTAAAGATACTGAGTTGATTTCGGCCTTAATGCAGCCTGACAATCCGGCTCAACTAGACATCACCAATCGTTATCTGGAAAACGTCAATAACATCATCCAGGCGTCAGACACTTATCTGATTGATCGAGTCGGTAACACCATCGCGGCGAGTAACTGGAATTTAGATCGTTCTTTTATTGGCAAAAACTTCGCTTGGCGACCCTATTTTTCTGAAGCCGTGAAGGGTCATTCCAGCCAATATTTCGCGCTTGGCTCAACGTCAGGACAAAGAGGCTATTACTACTCTTTCCCCGTAGTTTACGCGGGTGAAATTGCAGGCGTCATCGTCGTTAAGATGGACCTGTCTGCAATCGAAGAAAATTGGAAAAGTAAGCAAAACACCTTTGTCGCTACCGATAGCTACGATGTCATTTTCATGTCGAGTAATCCCCAATGGCTCTTTAAAAGTTTAATTACACTTTCAGAACCAGAGCGACAGCAGATCACCTCCAGCAGGCAGTATTTAGATAAAGACATTCAGTCGCTCGGATTGGTCGGTCAACTCGATAAGCCCCAGTCCGAACTAGAGAATCGTTTTCTTGGTTGGATTCAAGGCGATTATATCGTCTCTAGCCGCCCACTTTCTTTGCTTGATCTGACCATTCGTGTCCTGACTGAAAAGACAACCGTATTTTGGTCTACTTTGAGTTTCGCACTGATACTAACTCTGCTGTTTGTGATTGCGTTTTTGACATTGCAACTGACTTATCAGAGACACCTGAAAAAACGACAGTTTGAGCAATTGCAGTCTGAAGCCAAGCAAAAGCTAGAGTTTTTGGTTTTGGAACGAACATCAGAGTTACAAGCTGAAGTGATGGAACGGTCTCGTACCGAACAGATTTTACGCCAAACACAAGACGAGCTAATCCAAGCAGCGAAGCTGGCTGTTCTTGGTCAGATGTCAGCCAGTATAAGCCATGAACTGAATAATCCACTCGCCGCCATTAGAAGCTTTGCAGATAACGGCCGTCGCTTTCTCGGCAAAAATAAACTCGATCGTGTTGATGACAACCTAAAGCGCATCTCAGCATTGACTGACCGGATGGCAAAAATTAGCAATCAGTTAAAATCCTTTACCCGCAAATCAGACACCAGCGACAAAAGCGTTCTCGATATCGAACCTATCCTGCTATCAGCGAAGGAACTGGTTGCACCTCAGATAAAATCTTATCGGGTAGAATTAGCCACACAATTTAATCACACCACCGCAGCGGCTGAGGTCAATGCGATTCAACTGGAACAGGTTTTGATCAATCTGATCACTAACGCCGCTCAAGCCGTGGAAGAGCAAGATGAGCGTAAAGTGGTGTTGTCTACCGAACAAACAGACACGGAAATACACATCTGCATCGATGACAACGGCCCAGGTATTGAGAAAGAGCAAGCCAAGCACCTTTTTGAGCCCTTTTTTACCACCAAGAAAAATGGATTAGGGCTGGGATTGTCCATTTCACAACAGATTATTAAAGCAATGAATGGCCAGTTAAGGGTAGAAGACTCTCCTTATGGGGGAGCCCGATTTACCATACAATTACCATTTTGTACTTCAGCCCCAAAAGAGACAGCAAAGGAATCTTGATGTACGACGTCTATTTTATTGATGACGAAAGCGACATTCGCTTAGCCATAGAGCAAAGCTTTGAATTAGAGGAGATATCCGCGCAATTTTTTGCCAGTGCTGAAGAAGCACTTCTAGCGATGAAACGCGACGGATTACCCAAAGTCGTCATTTCCGATATCTGCTTACCCGGCCTGTCAGGAGAGAACCTACTCTCAACGATTCTCCATCAAGATAAAGATGTCCCTGTGATTCTCATTACCGGCCATGGTGACATCTCAATGGCGGTCAATGCCCTCAGAAATGGTGCTTATGATTTTATCGAAAAGCCCTTTCCTATTGACCGACTGATCGATACCACTCGCCGAGCATTAGAAAAGCGTGATCTCACCTTGGAGAATCAAGATCTCAAACGCAGCCTCAAAGCGAGCCAGACTCTCGGCCCAAGGATCATAGGTGACACGCCCTCTATACAGATGCTGAGAGAGACCATTTCTCACATTGCCGATACCGACGCCGATATCCTCTTATTCGGTGAAACAGGGACGGGCAAAGAACTGGTTGCTCGTTCGATTCATGAACAAAGTTCAAGACGCGACGCGAACTTTGTCGCCATCAACTGTGGCGCAGTGCCTGAAAACCTCATTGAAAGTGAACTCTATGGCCACGAAAAAGGAGCATTTACCGGTGCTGAAACTAAGCGTATCGGTAAGTTTGAACACGCTCAGGGGGGAACCCTATTCCTTGATGAGATAGAATCCATGCCGATGCAGGCACAAATTCGCTTACTGCGCGTGCTTCAAGAAAGAGTGATCGAACGCGTTGGATCCAATGAATTACTCCCGCTCGATATACGGGTCATTGCGGCCACCAAAGTTGACCTCAAACTGGCAGCAGAAAAAGGAGAATTTCGTCAAGATCTCTACTATCGCCTTAACATCGTCACACTGGATTTACCCGCACTGAGGGAACGTAAGGAAGACATCACAACCTTGTTTCATCATTTTTTACTGGTCGCCGCTTCCCGCTACGGAAAAATGGTGCCTGCGCTGCCTAACAGTACATTAAGCCAGCTCTTGAGCCACGATTGGCCCGGTAATGTACGCGAGTTAAGGAACGCAGCAGAGCGTTTTGTCTTGCTGGGTAAGCTGACTCAATTTGGAGAAAATACAGAGCAAAGCTCTCAGTCACACTCACTGGCGGAACAAGTCGCTGAGTTCGAGCGAAGTGTCATAGAGCAGGCCTTGCTTGAATCGGGAGGAAGCATTAAACAGACCATGGATAAACTGAGTTTGGCGAGAAAAACACTGTATGACAAAATGCAGCGCTACGGATTAGATAAAGCCAACTATAAATCGGATTAACTAGTTACGAAGTCACAGCCAGCACCAAGTGCTGGCTTTTACTTTCTAACCTCTCAGCATGGCATCAAGCTGGTCGACAACTTCCGCCCAGTCAGCATCTTCTTCTATCGCTTCTTTTAAAAACGTAGCCTGAGACGGTGACCAGAAAAACGCTTCATATAACGCCGTGCCAACTACCAACCCACTGTGATTATTCACGAAATCCCGAATACTCTCTTCGGAGCTATCTAACCCAAGTTGTCGAAACAAATCTGGCATAGAGTGTTGGTGCATTTCCATAATGGCCTCACTCGTATCACGGTAAAGAACAGCGCTACTTCGACAGTAACGGCTCCCTATAACTATAGACTGGTTAGTGGAAAGCATAAAAAAGCCTCACCATCTGGTGAGGCTCTCGGTAGCCATTAAATGTCCCGTCCTGAGATAAGTTGACACTTCGGAGACTTATCAATGAACTCTTCAAGCAATACAACACCAAAGCGCTCTCAACGAGATTACACAATGGGCTTTAAATTGGCTGTTGTTGCCCAAGTTGAAAAAGGCGAAATGACATACAANTGTCCCGTCCTGAGATAAGTTGACACTTCGGAGACTTATCAATGAACTCTTCAAGCAATACAACACCAAAGCGCTCTCAACGAGATTACACAATGGGCTTTAAATTGGCTGTTGTTGCCCAAGTTGAAAAAGGCGAAATGACATACAAACAGGCTCAAGCTCACTATGGCATACAAGGACGCAGTACCGTTCTTGTCTGGCTCAGAAAGCATGGTAAGTTGGATTGGTCGAAACCAATAGAGCACTCTCCAATGTCTAAATCCAAAGAAACACCTGCACAAAAGATTAAGCGTCTTGAAAAAGCCCTCGCCAATGCCGAAATGAAAAACATGATTTACGGCGATATGGTTGAGCTTCTTAAAGATGATTACGGAATTGATTTGGAAAAAAAGTACTTAGCCGAACGCTCTGGCTCGCCAAAGAGCAAGGAAAAGTAAAGCTAGCCTCTGCATGCAAGCAGTTCAATTTATCTCGGCAAGCAGTGTACCAATGGAAACAGCGTCTAGAAGCTCGTGTCAACGAGCTTTTGCCAGTGAAAGGAATGGTGATGTACTGGCGACAGTACATGCCACGAATTGGTACCCGCAAGTTATACCTGTTGATTAAGCCTCAGCTTGAGARACTTGGGATAAAGCTAGGACGAGACGGYCTATTTAAGTATTTAAAAAATGAGAATATGTTAGTCAAACCAAGGAAGAACTACATCAAGACAACGAACAGCAGGCATTGGTTAAGAAAACATCCTAACTTGCTAAAAGAAAGAGCGGTTAATCATGTAGAAGAAGTTGTCGTCAGCGACATCACCTATGTAAAAACCGATGAAGGCACGCATTATCTCTCGTTAGTTACGGATGCTTACTCTCGAAAAATATTGGGCTATGAACTGAGTAATGAAATGAAAGCGAGTGATGTTGTAAAGGCGTTAGACATGACAATCATAAATCGACGAACAAATGCTGCGACTATCCATCACTCAGACAGAGGTCTACAGTACTGTTCGTCAGAATATCAAGAAAAGTTAAATGCTAACGGCATGATTCCATCAATGACAGACGGTTATGACTGCTATCAAAACGCCCTTGCAGAGCGAGTTAACGGGATATTAAAGAGTGAGTTCCTGCTCTATNACAGAGGTCTACAGTACTGTTCGTCAGAATATCAAGAAAAGTTAAATGCTAACGGCATGATTCCATCAATGACAGACGGTTATGACTGCTATCAAAACGCCCTTGCAGAGCGAGTTAACGGGATATTAAAGAGTGAGTTCCTGCTCTATCAATGCAATACGATGAAGGAGCTCACAGTGTTAGTAAAAGAGTCGATATCGATATATAACGACTTGAGGCCGCACATGAGCTTGGGGATGAAAACTCCAAGTGAAGTGCATGAAAAAGCCAGCAGGGATTACCTACTGGCTTCATAAAAAAAGCGTCAACCTATTTTAGGACTAGACANGTTAGTAAAAGAGTCGATATCGATATATAACGACTTGAGGCCGCACATGAGCTTGGGGATGAAAACTCCAAGTGAAGTGCATGAAAAAGCCAGCAGGGATTACCTACTGGCTTCATAAAAAAAGCGTCAACCTATTTTAGGACTAGACATATTTAATTTACAGACCTGCGTCGGCAAACACTTGATTCACGATCTCTTGCGCTTCGGATTCAATGTGCTTTAAGTGCTCTGCACCTTTAAAGCTTTCACAGTAAATCTTATAAATATCTTCTGTTCCTGATGGTCGCGCCGCAAACCAACCGTTATCAGTTGTTACTTTAAGGCCACCAATCGCAGCGCCGTTACCAGGAGCGTGAGTCAAACGAGCGGTAATCTTATCCCCCGCTAGCGTCTCTGCTTTGACCATTTCTGCAGACAGCTTTTTCAACACCTCTTTTTGAGGCCCACTTGCTACTGCTTGAATGCGATTATATTGAGACTCACCATGCTTAGCTGACAACTCTTCATAATATTCTTGTGGATTCTTGCCCGTTACCGCTGTGATTTCAGCAGCTAGCAGACACAAGATAATACCGTCTTTGTCTGTTGACCATGGAGTACCATCTTTACGCAAGAACGAAGCTCCTGCACTTTCTTCACCACCAAAGCCGAACTGTCCTTGATATAAACCATCAACGAACCACTTGAAACCAACTGGTACTTCACACAGCTCACGACCTAAATCTGCGACCACACGATCAATCAATGCACTAGAAACTAGCGTTTTACCCACTGCAACTTCACTTCCCCAATCTTGGCGATGGCGATACAGGTAATCAATGCACACAGCTAAGAAGTGGTTCGGGTTCATCAAGCCTTTAGGCGTCACGATACCATGGCGGTCGTAATCGGGATCATTACCAAAAGCTAAATCATACTCGTCTTTTAGCGCCAGTAATCCAGCCATAGCGTAAGGTGACGAACAATCCATGCGAACTACACCGTCTTTATCCAAACACATAAACTGGAAAGAAGGGTCAATCGCTTCACTAACTAGAGTGAGATTCAAGTTATACGCCGCTGCAATTTGTCGCCAGTAGTCGATCCCACTGCCGCCAAGTGGGTCAACGCCGATCTTGAGGTTTGCTTTTTGGATGGCCTCCATATCAATCACATTTACCAGATCGTCAACGTATGGTTTAACTAAGTCTTTCTCTGTGAAAAGTGCTGAGGCTTTTGCCTCAGCTAGCGGCATACGCTTCACACCTTGTAAGCCTTCAGCAATCAGCATATTAGCTCGATCTTGGATCGCCTGAGTGAGCTCACCTTCTGCCGGACCACCGTGCGTTGGGTTGTACTTGATACCACCATCTTGCGGCGGGTTGTGTGATGGCGTGATGACAATGCCATCAGCTTTATCTTGATGTTTAAGGTTATGAGTCAAAATCGCGTGTGACACCCCTGGCGTCGGCGTGTAACCATTGTCTTGCTGAACAACGACTTGAACTCCGTTTGCAATCAATACTTCAACAACACTGGAAAAAGCAGGCTCTGACAAAGCATGCGTATCTTTGCCAACAAATAGAGGCCCTGTCGTTTTTTTCTCAGCACGCACCTCAGCTATCGCTTGAGCGATCGCCAAGATATGATTTTCGTTGAAGGTAGATTTGTCCGCAGTACCACGGTGTCCAGAAGTACCGAATTCAACCTTGTGTTCTGGATTAGCAGAGTCAGGTTGAAGTAGGAAATAGTTCGCGACAAGTGCAGGAATATTATGCAGGTCCTGCTGTTGGGCTTTTTGTCCCGCGCGTGGGTGCATAGCCATTTTGACATCCTTTCTTAAAAATTATCAGAAACAAAAAAACCTCATAATACTCAGAGCTATTTGAACATTATGAGGTTTAAATCAGAATTCTTAAATTGAGTTCGTGACCTTCTCAATTAAATCAGCGGGGAAGTTCATTCTCGCCATCAACTGATCAACCATTTGGCGCTTGCGACTGGTGTTGTTGTTAGTAATCACCCAGAAAGGCGAGCCAGGAATCGCTTTTGGTTTTGTCGTGTTACCGCTCTCTAGCAACGTTTGTTCATTGTTAGCAAAATACACGCGCTTACGACCTTTGACTTGAGTTGCTTCTGAAAATCCCTGCGGGTCAATGCGGTTCAGAGTCGACAATACCAGCATGAATCGATCAATGGCCTTTTTCAGACCAGCAAACTCATCAGAAATCAGCAATGAGCGCATTGCTTTTACGCTATCTACTTTCTCTTCTTTTGCAGCATCACGACTCACCACAATTCCTTTAGGTTGTGCAGCTTGCACGACTGGTGCTGATGCTTGATTCTGCTCATCAACCGCGAGAAGGCGACGTAAAATGTCTGATGCACTTTCACCGATGTGTTGGGTTTGACCTGCGATGTAACGGTATAGATCCTCATCAACCTCAATTGTTTTCATTCGCTTTTCACAATCTCTATGTTTAAACTCTGTGGGATTATATACCCAAGTCCCCTCAATATGCGAGTTCCAGATTTGCTATCTGAAGCAGATCCATGGCCGAATGAGGCGCTACGTTAAACCAGTCACGAATAGAATAAAATGTCACAACTGCTCAATTATAAAATCGAAGGTGAGGGTCACACCATAGTTTTGATCCACGGCTTATTTGGCAACCTAGATAACCTGGGTCTACTCGCTCGTGATTTACGCCAAGATTTTCAGGTGGTCAGCATTGATCTGCGCAATCATGGTTTGTCTTTTCAATCCCCTCAACACAATTATGAGTTGATGGCTGAAGATGTATTAAATACGCTGCAGCACCTTGAGCTTGAACGCTACATACTGATTGGTCACTCGATGGGCGGTAAAGTGGCAATGAAATTAGCAGGGCTTGCTCAAACTCAAGTTGAAAAGCTGTTGGTTTTAGATATGGCGCCGGTTGCTTACAGCCAACGTCGACACGACAATGTTTTTGCGGGCCTAAAAGCTGTACTGGAACAGCAACCAACTTCACGTAAGCAAGCCCTCGATATTCTCGCTCAGCATATCGAGATGGAAGGCGTCAGGCAGTTTCTTGGCAAGTCGCTATACAATAACGGTGAGCATTTAGAATGGCGCTTCAATGTTGCTAGCCTTTGGGACAATTACGCACAGATTTTAGGTTGGAATCCAATAGATAAAATCACCACTCCCACTCTGATGGTGAAAGGTGGAGACTCAGACTACCTCACCACTGAGCATCAAAGTGAAGTGCAAAAGCAATTTGCCAACGTAAAAGCGCATGTTATTGCTAATACTGGTCACTGGTTACACGCAGAAAAACCCCAAGAAGTTTTGCGTGCGATACGCAAATTTATCGCTTAAAAACAGAATGAGAGGTCAGTTGCGCCCAGCCCGTTAACTTTATCTTTTAACAGTGGTATAGTTCGGCGCAAGTAATTTGGCATAAAGGGATCCCATGCTCTACGACTATATGAACATGCTCGAGTCCATTGGTCTCGATCTTCTTTTCGCGTCTATCTTTTTCCTGATTGGTATGGCGATTAAAGACGTGTTAAAGGCTGGGAATGTTCCTCCTTTTGGTCGTCGCATTGTATGGTTAGTCCTATTCCTTGGTTGTGCTGGATTTATCGCCAAAGGCATTATTCAGATTAGCTGGGAAGGTGGCGGTATCGGCTGATATCAACCGGAACCCACAACAGAAATTAGTAAAGGTAACGAATCTATGGCAAGTGTAGGCATCTTCTTTGGTAGCGACACAGGTAACACTGAAGCTGTTGCAAAGATGATTCAAAAGCAACTAGGTAAACAACTGATTCACGTTCAAGATATCGCGAAAAGTAGCAAAGAGGATATCGATAACTTCGATCTTCTGCTACTCGGCATTCCAACTTGGTACTATGGTGAAGCGCAATGTGACTGGGATGATTTTTTCCCAGAGCTAGAGCAAATTGACTTCTCTACCAAGCTTGTTGCTATCTTTGGCTGTGGTGACCAAGAAGATTACGCTGAGTACTTCTGTGATGCTATGGGCACTGTGCGTGACATTGTCGAAGCTAAAGGCGGAACTATCCTAGGCTACACATCGACGGAAGGTTACGAATTCGAAGCCTCTAAAGGACTCGTCGAAGGTGATGACAGCCAGTTTGTTGGTCTATGCATTGACGAAGATCGCCAGCCTGAACTTACTGATGAACGCGTAACTAACTGGTGTAAACAAATTCACGAAGAAATGTGCTTAGCTGAGTTAGAAGGCTAACCAAGTTCTTTGAAAGTTCTCTTTTGATGGATTGAAAATACCCTCAAGCATGTATGTTTGAGGGTATTTTTTATAGGCAAAACGAATTTAAATCAAATCGATGAGATCTTGTTCTGTTTTGATTTCTATCCCTAGTTCTTGAGCCTTCGCCAGTTTAGAACCGGCATTTTCGCCAGCAAATAAGATATCCGTTTTCTTACTGACACTACCGGTCACCTTTGCGCCTAATTCCTGTAAGGCTGCTTTTGCTTCATTGCGAGAAAGTTGAGACAACGACCCCGTCAGTACCACCGTCTTTCCAGCTAAAGGTTGGGGGATATCTTGGCTTTTCTCTTCGATTGCCGGCCACACTATGCCTTGTTCGATGAGATCATCAATCACTTGTTGATTTTTCTCTTGGCCAAAGAAAGCAATCACATGACTAGCAACAATATTTCCTATATCGGACACCTCAATTAGCTGCTCATGAGTGGCCTTTTTAACCGCATCTAGGGTTTTAAAATGTTGAGCTAAATTCGCTGCGGTCGCCTCACCAACCTCTCGAATACCAAGAGAGTACAGAAAGCGCGGTAAGGTTGTTGATTTCGCTTTATTGAGCGCATCCACTATATTTTGTGCTGATTTAGGACCCATACGATCTAGGACCGTTATTACCCCAGCAGACAGTTTAAACAAATCAGCCGGAGTCTCGACCATCTCACGATCGACCAATTGTTCAATAACTTTGTCCCCTAAGCCATCAACATCCAGAGCTTTACGCGAGACAAAATGTTTGAGAGCTTCTTTACGTTGCGCCTGACAAACCAGACCTCCAGAGCATCTAGCCACCGCTTCGCCTTCAACACGTTCAATATCCGAGCTACACACCGGACACTGTTCAGGAAAGACAATATCTTTTGCAGATCCGGGCCTACGTTCTTTGATCACTGAAACGATTTGTGGAATAACGTCCCCCGCACGGCGGACAATCACACTATCTCCCACTTTGACACCCAAACGTTCAATCTCATCGGCATTGTGCAACGTCGCGTTGCTGACAGTAACCCCACCAACAAAAACCGGTTCAAGCTTGGCCACTGGAGTAATCGCCCCTGTTCGGCCTACCTGAAACTCAACGCCATTAAGCAAGGTAATCTCTTCTTGTGCAGGAAACTTGTAGGCAATCGCCCATCGAGGAGCTCTCGCAACAAACCCCAGTTGTTCCTGCAGTACAATATCGTCCACTTTAATCACCACGCCATCAATCTCGTATGAAAGAGCATCTCGACGCGTTAAAATATCGTGGTAATACGCTTTGACTTCATCAAGATTGGAGACTCGACGAGTCTCAGGACACATTGGCATTCCCCAACCTTTTAACTGCAAAAATCGCTCATAATGGCTCTTTGACAATGTGGCACCTTCTACCACACCAACGCTGTACGCATAAAAGCTCAATGGTCGAGTCGCCGTGATACGGGAGTCCAACTGACGCAGACTGCCTGCAGCGGCATTACGTGGATTGACAAACACTTTCTCGCCCTTTTTAAGTGCCTGTTGATTGAGCTTGTCGAAACCTGCCTTTGGCATAAAGACTTCACCGCGAACTTCAATACGTTGCGGCCAACCCTGACCACTAAGTTTAAGTGGAATAGATTTGATGGTACGTACATTTTCGGTAATATTTTCTCCCGTAGCCCCATCACCTCGAGTGGCTGCCCGAACTAAGACTCCATTCTCATACAACAAGCTCACCGCAAGACCATCCAGTTTCGGCTCGCAGCAGAAAGCACTGAAATCAGCTGAGGGAGCACGCACTGTCATGCGTTTATGGAAACTGTCCAGTTCGCTATCATCGAATGCATTATCCAAAGATAACATCGGAATCTCATGCGTTACCGATTCGAAACCACTAAGCGGCTGACCTCCGACACGCTGGCTTGGAGAGTCAAGAGTGATCAGCTCAGGGTGTTCCGCTTCAAGTGCTAACAATTCTCGCATCAAGCGGTCATATTCCGCATCAGGAACCTCAGGGTTGTCTTCAACGTAGTACTTCACACCGTGGTAATGAAGGGTTTCACGTAACTGATTGAGTTTTTCTTGAATCTCTTGTGACATAACTAACTCTGTACTTAAACATTCTAATCACCAATATCATCGAGATATCAGCAAAGGATTGACAGGGGGATGAGTAGGCTTTACTGGCTTATTAACCAAACCATACTCAAAAAATAAAGGCTCCGGATTCGGAGCCTTTATAAGGTTATTGGCGAATTACGCGCTTTTCGCCGCTTTAAAGTCCTGAATTTGAGCTCGATACGCATCCAGACGATTCGGCGTCATCAGGTTACGAGCATCATCCAAAACATTCGCTCCCAAGTCATCCGCGATCTGCTGCGCGGTTTTCAACATCAGTTTGAAATTCTGCTCAGGGTCTCCATAACAAGGTAATGTCATAAAGAACGAAATACCCTGAGTGGTAAATTCTGCCGGATCGGTATGCTCAAGCGTACCTGGTTGCATCATATTCGCCACACTAAACAAAACCTTACCTGTACCAGACAAGTCTGCATGGCGATGGAAAATATCCATTTCACCGTAAAGTAAACCATTCTGCTGCATACTATCGAACAATTTTGTACCCACAAATGGCTCAGGGCCCGCGCAGTGGACATTAAGAACAATAACCTGCATCTCGGGTTCTTCTTCGCTTTCTGAGGCGATCAGCTCTTCGTCATTCGCTTCAACGACCTCAGTGCTAATGTCATCGACGGCTGCCACTGGCTCGATAGAGGGCTCAACCTCATCCGGAACTTGAGTCAAAATAGAAGGCATATCGAGTTCAGGTTCGTTGACAATGTTCTGCTCCGCTACGGTTTGTGGAGGCTCAACCTCGGAATAACCATCAATCAGCGGATCTGCAGTAATATTGCCTTCAGTGAAATCCGGTTCTTTACGTTCTTTGCGAATAATTTCAAAATCATCCTCAGGCGCAAACGCACGCTCAGGCATGAGCTCAGAATCATCTTCTTTATCGACGTCTAACTTGCGAAGTGGCTTACTGCCAAACTTGGCTTTTCCTTCTTTTTTGCTTGTCCATAAACCGTGAAACAGTAGCGCTGCTATTGCTAAAGCTCCGACGATTATGAGTACAAATCGCAATTCCTGCATTTTTCGCTCTCAAATTATTCGATATACCTAGCCCGTAAACCAACTTATCGAATCTGGTTAAACCTTTCTATAACTAACTCTACCAAAACTCTCCCCTGTTTTAGAACAACTTAATGTGAGAAGTTCACGCAATGTTGTGATTTTGAACACGCTTTTTTCTTGTTAAGATAAAATACGTTCGTTTTTACACCATAACTCAGTCAGTGCTTATGAATTCAAAAATACATCAACGTTCCGGTTTTGGTTATTTCTTCTATGGCCTTGAGCTTGCGATCAAACCCGGTATTCGCCAATTTGTGCTACTGCCTTTATTAGCCAATATTCTGCTTGTTGGGGGGGCGCTTTTTTACCTATTTTCTCATTTAGATATCTGGATTGAACAACTCATGGGACAACTACCTGAGTTTCTTTCTTGGTTAAGCTATGTGTTGTGGCCTTTATTGGTCGTGACAATTTTAGCGACGTTTTCTTATTTCTTTAGCACATTGGCAAATTTTGTCGCGGCCCCATTTAATGGGTTACTGGCAGAAAAAGTGGAAGAATACCTAACAGGAAGTAAAGTCAATGAAGATGGCGTATTGGCAGTGGTTAAAGACACTCCAAGAATTCTAGCCAGAGAGTGGAGAAAACTGCTTTATGTTCTACCAAAGGCTATCGGTCTGTTTATTTTATTGCTGATTCCCGCCTTAGGACAAACACTAGGCCCAGTTCTTTGGTTTGGGTTCACAGCGTGGATGCTTGCCATTCAATACTGTGATTATCCGTTTGATAACCATAAGGTCCCGTTTAATGAGATGCGTAACAGTTTGAAACAAAAACAAGGTAAGGCGTACAGCTTCGGTGCTTTAGTCGCCATCTTTACCACAATCCCAATTTTAAACCTGATTGTTATGCCTGTTGCTGTTTGTGGCGCGACAGCGATTTGGGTATCAGAGTTCAAGCGTTAACAGGTAAATAGTGCATGTTAGCTGAATAACATGCACTTCATCCCATTCTAATAAGTTATAACTTTTTAATCCTTCTCTACTATTTTCAGCTAGCCTACTCTTCTATCCACGCACTCTATATCGAGCAAATAAATGACCAGCCTATTGCCCTCATACTATGGTCGATAAGCTTTTAACAGATGAAGGATCACGACATGAGCAAAATCTACGAAGATAACTCTCTTACCATCGGTAATACTCCTCTAGTACGTCTAAATAAAGTCAGTAAAGGTAAAGTACTGGCAAAAGTTGAAGCTCGTAACCCAAGCTTTAGTGTTAAATGTCGTATTGGCGCAAACATGATCTGGGAAGCGGAAAAAGAAGGTACCCTAAAATCGGGAGTAGAGCTTGTAGAGCCAACCAGTGGTAACACAGGTATTGCTCTGGCTTTCGTTGCCGCCGCTCGTGGTTACAAACTTACTCTGACAATGCCAGAATCTATGAGTCTTGAGCGTCGTAAACTTCTTAAAGCATTAGGTGCAAACCTTGAGCTCACAGAAGCAGCAAAAGGAATGAAAGGCGCAATCGCGAAAGCAGAAGAGATTGTGGCAAGCAACCCTGACAAATACCTACTATTACAACAGTTCAACAACCCAGCGAACCCACAAATCCACGAAAAAACCACAGGCCCTGAAATTTGGGAAGCCACTGATGGTGAAATTGATGTCTTCGTTGCTGGTGTTGGTACGGGTGGTACTATCACAGGCACAAGCCGATACATCAAAGGAGAGAAAGGCAAGAACATTGTTTCTGTGGCAGTAGAGCCAGCTGAGTCTCCAGTGATTGCACAAGCGCTAGCAGGGGAAGAAATTCAACCAGCACCACACAAAATCCAAGGTATTGGTGCAGGCTTCATCCCAGGCAACCTAGATTTAGAACTGTTAGACCGCGTTGAGTCCGTCACTTCTGAAGAAGCGATCGAAATGGCTCGTCGCCTAATGGAAGAGGAAGGAATTCTTGCTGGAATCTCTTCAGGTGCAGCCGTTGTAGCCGCGAATAGACTAGCAGAACTACCTGAATTTGAAGGAAAAACTATCGTAACCGTTCTACCAAGCTCCGGTGAACGTTACCTCAGTTCTGCGTTGTTTGCTGGTATCTTTACCGAGAAAGAGAACCAACAATAATACGTAGCGAAATCAATTTTTCATCTAAAAAAGCCCCTTTCAGGGGCTTTTTTGTTGATCCTTGCCTCACCTTTGGTAATAATCAGGTCAGTTTTATTTTTAGCTTCAAAATAAAAGCTAAGTAAGAATTAACGCCAGTTATGATATCCGGCACAGATTGGAATCATAACCGGAAAACTTGCAATCAGTATCGGTTATGACACGAAATGAATAGTGTGTATTTGGCACATTACAGAGTTAAGGGTTAAGCTGATTCTGATTAAGAAACTATCAAAATATAAATCAATTGGGGTATATAACATGTACGAGAAGCAAGTAGAAATCACTGCAGAAAACGGTCTTCACACTCGTCCAGCTGCACAGTTCGTTAAAGAAGCTAAAGGCTTTGATGCGGACATCACTGTGACTTCTAACGGTAAAAGCGCTAGCGCAAAGAGCCTATTCAAACTGCAAACTCTTGGCCTTGTAAAAGGTACGCAAGTTACTATCTCAGCTGAGGGCCCTCAAGCTCAACAAGCTGTTGACCACCTAGTTGCTCTAATGGATCAACTACACTAATCCGGTCTCCTATTTCTAAAGCCATTTTGTGAAAGCAAAATGGCTTTGTTGGAAATAGGCCAAGATATAAGCTACACATTATCGTTAGCACACTCATATTTTCTCCCGTTTTAAAAGTTGACCAACTTAAGGTAAGGCTATGATTTCAGGCATCCTAGCATCTCCAGGTATTGCTATTGGTAAAGCACTACTCCTTCAAGAAGATGAAATTGTCCTAAACACTAACTCGATTACTGACGCTCAAGTCGACGCTGAAGTGGCACGTTTCTTTGACGCGCGTAACAAATCAGCAGCTCAGCTTGAAACCATCAAGCAAAAAGCGCTTGAAACTTTCGGTGAAGAGAAAGAAGCGATCTTCGAAGGTCATATCATGCTTCTTGAAGATGAAGAGCTAGAAGAAGAAATCCTAGCACTGATCAAAAATGACAAGATGCATGCCGATAACGCGATCCACACAGTTATCGAAGAACAGGCAACCGCTCTTGAGTCTCTAGACGACGAATACTTAAAAGAACGTGCAACAGATATCCGTGATATCGGCACGCGCTTTGTGAAAAATGCACTGGGCATTAACATTGTTTCGCTCAGCGACATTGATGAGGAAGTGATCCTAGTCGCTTACGACCTAACACCATCTGAAACAGCACAAATCAACCTTGATTACGTACTTGGTTTTGCTTGTGACATCGGCGGTCGTACTTCTCACACTTCAATCATGGCTCGTTCACTAGAACTTCCTGCTATCGTTGGTACTAACGATATCACTAAGCAAGTTAAGAACGGCGACATGTTGATTCTTGACGCAATGAACAACAAAGTCGTTATCAACCCATCTGAAGCTGAGCTAGCAGAAGCGAAAGCGGTTAAAGCCGCATTCATTGCCGAAAAAGAAGAGCTAGCAAAACTGAAAGACCTCCACGCAGAAACGACTGACGGCCACCGCGTAGAAGTGTGCGGTAACATTGGTACCGTTAAAGACTGTGACGGTATCATTCGCAATGGTGGTGAAGGTGTAGGCCTGTACCGCACTGAATTCCTATTTATGGACCGTGACGCACTACCAACGGAAGAAGAGCAGTACCAAGCATACAAAGATGTTGCGGAAGCTATGAACGGTCAAGCGGTGATAATCCGTACTATGGATATCGGCGGTGACAAAGATCTCCCATATATGGACCTAGGTTGGCGTGCTGTACGTATCAGCTTGGATCGCCGTGAAATTCTACGTGACCAGCTACGTGGTATTCTGCGTGCATCTGCACACGGTAAGCTGCGTATCATGTTCCCAATGATCATCTCTGTTGAAGAAATTCGTGAGCTTAAGACAGCCATCGAAGAGTACAAAGCAGAACTCCGCGCTGAAGGTCATGCCTTCGATGAGAACATCGAAATCGGCGTCATGGTTGAAACACCAGCAGCAGCAGCAATCGCACACCACCTAGCGAAAGAAGTCGCATTCTTCTCTATCGGTACCAACGACCTTACTCAGTACACACTAGCTGTAGACCGTGGTAACGAGATGATTTCTCACTTGTACAACCCTCTATCACCAGCAGTGCTAACAGTCATCAAGCAAGTGATTGACGCTTCTCACGCTGAAGGTAAGTGGACAGGTATGTGTGGCGAGCTAGCAGGAGATGAACGTGCCACGCTCCTACTTCTGGGCATGGGACTTGATGAGTTCTCTATGAGCGGCATCTCTATCCCGAAAGTGAAGAAAGTTATCCGTAACTCTAACTTCGCAGAAGTAAAAGCAATGGCTGAAGAAGCACTTTCTCTACCAACTGCGGCTGAAATTGAAGCGGTTGTAGAAAAATTCATCGCAGAGAAAACTCAATAATTAACTGATACCAATAAGATAGGCGGCTAAAAATAGTCGTCTATCTTGTGAGATTGGTATACTATAATTCGACAGAATTAAATAAAACGTTAGGAGCATGACACAATGGGTCTGTTTGACAAACTTAAGAAGCTAGTATCTGACGACAGCGCTGACGCAGGTGCAATTGAAATCATCGCGCCTCTTTCTGGTGAAATCGTAAACATCGAAGATGTGCCAGATGTCGTTTTTGCTGAGAAAATCGTTGGTGACGGTATTGCTATCAAACCAGCTGGCAGCAAAATGGTAGCTCCTGTAAACGGTACAATCGGTAAGATCTTCGAAACTAACCATGCATTCTCAATTGAGTCTGATGACGGTGTAGAGCTATTTGTTCACTTCGGTATCGACACGGTTGAACTAAAAGGCGAAGGCTTCAAGCGTATTGCTGAAGAAGGTCAGTCTGTTAAAGCTGGTGACACTATCATTGAGTTTGATCTTGCACTTCTTGAAGAAAAAGCAAAATCAACTCTGACTCCTGTTGTTATCTCTAACATGGACGAAATCAAAGAGTTGAACAAACTGTCTGGTTCAGTATCTGTTGGTGAAACACCCGTTCTACGTGTAACTAAGTAATAACCACTTAGCCAAACACAAAAAACGCAGCTCTTCAGCTGCGTTTTTTATTGCCCCGATATAACTTACTTAAGCCCAAGCGCATATTTCAGCACCTGATTTTTCAGTGGTCCCGCATTTTCCGCCAACTTCAAGGCGGCATTACGCGCAAACTTCAATGGCGCTAGATCATTACTAAAGCTCTTATAAAAAAAGTCCATTCCCGATTGCATCAGCAAATTATCTGGACGACGCTTACGTTCATATAACTTTAGCAAGTCATGAGAAAGGTGCTCTTTATCTGCAGTGACTTCAAGCAGGGCTTCTACATCTTTAAAACCTATGTTAACTCCCTGCCCTGCCAGAGGATTAATCGTATGAGCCGCATCCCCTGACAGCACACAACCTAACGAAGAGTAGGATTGTGCGTGTCGTCGAGTTAAAGGGAATGAACCAAACTGGAGTACTTTGATATCACCTAACTCCTCAGGGAAATGAGCTAAAACCTCTTGTCTCAATTGCTCGTTACTCATTGAGCACAACTGCTTGATGCGTTTAGGTGAGTCATACCACACTAGCGAACCTTGATTACCGCACAACGGTAAAAATGAGCGTGGCCCAGAAGGAGTGAATTGCTGCCAAGTAATGTCTTGCTGTGACCGCTCTGTTTCTACATTAATCAACATACAGTGCTGGCGATAGTCCCAAGCGGTCACTCCAATACCAGCAAGCGTTCGAACCTGGGAGTTTGCTCCGTCTGCTCCAACGACCAAGCTGGCATCAAAACACTGACCAGAACTGAGTTTCACCGAACAAGGCTGACCGAATTGAATGTCATCTAAGCGGTCAGGGCAGCAAACTGTAATATTCGAGTACCGTTCAAATTCAGCCCATAAGCCTAACTGGATCAAACGATTTTCGACAATGTAGCCAAGTCGGTCCATATTCAGTGCATCAGCATGAAAACGGGTTCTGCATTCCGGATGCTCCCAAGTCTCCAGCCTACGATAAGGACATACTCGCATCTGTGCTATTGCCTGCCATGCACCCAGTTCTTCTAATATCGATACAGAATGCTCCGAGATTGCAGATACTCTGATATCCATCGGCTGTTCAGGTTCAAATGGCTGGGGAGCACGGCCTTCAACTACAACAACTTGTCGTCCTTGTTTTGCAAAACCGACAGCTATCGCAGCGCCAACCATACCTCCACCGATGATGGCTACATCATATCTGGTCATAACTTGTACTTTATTCTTTGATTATCAGGCTGTTTTTCATTGTACTTTTTCATTATCAAAATGTAACGAAAAACCTCAGCACAGATAAGGTCAAACCCCTTACATAACATAGGATTTAACTGAATGTGTGACAGCACTAGTCAGTGAGTTTTTAAAGCAGTACAATACGCCGCTTACCGCCGAGAGGGCGGCTAAAATATCGTCAGCCACCTTGAAGCTAAAGAGCGGCTGGCATGGTTACACTGGGCGATTTGCTCCCTTAATTTAAACTAACGATCGAGCGAACAACATGAGTAAAAAACTGCTAATTAAAACCTGGGGCTGCCAGATGAACGAATACGATTCATCTAAGATGGCTGATCTACTGAATGCGGCAAACGGCTATGAGCTAACAGAAGAACCAGAAGAAGCAGACGTACTACTACTGAATACCTGTTCTATCCGCGAAAAAGCGCAAGAGAAGGTATTCCACCAGCTAGGTCGTTGGAAAACCCTGAAAGACAAAAAAGAAGGCGTTGTGATCGGTGTGGGTGGCTGTGTCGCCACTCAAGAAGGCGATCACATTCGCGAACGTGCTCCATACGTTGACGTGATCTTTGGCCCTCAGACCTTGCACCGTTTGCCAGAAATGATCAAACAATCGCAAAGCAACGAAGCGCCCGTCATGGACATCTCTTTCCCTGAAATAGAAAAGTTTGACCGCTTACCAGAGCCAAAAGCCGAAGGTGCAACCGCGTTTGTATCTATCATGGAAGGCTGCTCTAAGTACTGTACCTATTGTGTTGTACCCTACACGCGTGGTGAAGAAGTCAGTCGCCCAATGGATGATGTACTCTTCGAAATCGCGCAGCTTGCTGATCAAGGCGTACGTGAAGTAAACCTATTAGGTCAGAACGTAAACGCATACCGTGGCCCAACACATGAAGGCGATATTTGCTCTTTCGCAGAATTACTACGTCTTGTTGCCTCTATTGATGGCATCGATCGTATTCGCTTCACGACTAGCCACCCACTAGAGTTCACTGACGACATCATCGCCGTCTACGAAGATACACCAGAGCTGGTGAGCTTCCTGCACCTACCAGTACAAAGTGGTAGTGACCGCATTCTAACCATGATGAAGCGTCCACACACCGCGATTGAATACAAGTCGATCATTCGCAAGCTTCGTAAAGCGCGCCCAGATATCCAAATCAGTTCGGACTTTATTGTTGGCTTCCCTGGTGAAACCGACATGGATCACCAAGCGACGATGAAGCTCATCAAAGACGTCGATTTCGACATGAGCTTTAGCTTTATCTTCTCTCCTCGCCCGGGTACACCAGCAGCTGATTACCCATGCGATCTTTCAGAGCAAACCAAGAAAGAGCGTCTTTACGAGCTGCAACAAACCGTCAACGCACAAGCAATGCGTTACTCTCGTCTAATGCTAGGTACTGAGCAGCGCGTTCTTGTTGAAGGGCCTTCGAAAAAGAACCTAATGGAGCTGCGAGCACGTACAGAGAATAACCGCGTGGTTAACTTTGAAGGCAACGCAGACCTAATTGGGCAATTTGTCGATGTCAAAATTACCGATGTTTTTGCTAACTCACTGCGTGGTGAAATTGTTCGCACCGAGAAAGAAATGGACCTGCGAACTGTCATTTCTCCAACTCAAATGATGGCGAAAACCAAACGCGAAGATGAGCTAGGTGTAGCAACCTTTACGCCTTAAGTTTGAAATTAGCTTGAATTTACCCGACTCTGATACCATCTTAGAGAAAGGTATATAAAGTCACTAAAAGCCCGGTCTAAATCGGGCTTTTTTAGAGTGACAAACAATGAGAGGCAACTTTGAGCAATAAAATTGTGACTCTAGAGATCGATCTAGAACCTTCAGACAACCGCCGCCTTGCTAGCCTTTGCGGTCCTTTCGATGATAATATCAAGCACTTAGAACGCCGTTTAGGTGTTGAGATCAGCTACCGAGGCAATTTCTTTACCATTGTAGGTAAACCTCATACCGCTGCTGCTGCTCTTGAAATCATCAAGACACTTTACATCAACACCGCACCTGTACGCGGTAATATTCCAGATATTGAGCCAGAAGAAATCCATCTGGCGATCAAAGAAACTGGCGTTCTCGAGCAAGATACCGAATCTAACATCGAGCATGGCAAAGAGGTCTTTATCAAGACCAAAAAAGGCGTGATAAAACCGCGTACACCAAACCAGGCTCAGTATCTGGTCAATATGGTCACGCATGACATCTCTTTCGGTATTGGCCCAGCCGGTACAGGTAAGACATATCTTGCGGTTGCGGCAGCCGTAGATGCTCTAGAGCGTCAAGAGATTCGTCGTATTCTGCTAACACGTCCTGCTGTTGAAGCGGGTGAAAAACTGGGTTTTCTCCCTGGTGACTTAAGCCAAAAAGTCGATCCGTATCTACGCCCACTCTATGACGCGCTGTTCGAAATGCTCGGCTTTGAAAAAGTCGAGAAGTTGATTGAACGCAATGTCATTGAAGTAGCACCACTGGCTTATATGCGCGGTCGTACGTTGAATGATGCTTTCATTATTCTCGATGAAAGTCAGAACACTACTGTTGAACAGATGAAGATGTTCCTGACTCGTATCGGTTTTAATTCACGCGCAGTCATTACGGGTGACGTCACTCAAATCGACTTGCCACGTGGAGCAAAATCAGGCCTTCGCCACGCCATTGAAGTGCTTAACGAGGTGGATGAAATAAGCTTTAATTTCTTCCAATCTGACGATGTCGTTCGACACCCAGTGGTTGCACGTATCGTCAATGCCTATGAGAAGTGGGAAGCGCAAGATCAGAAAGAGCGTAAAGAGTATGAGAAGCGACGTCGTGAAGAGCGTGAAGCAAAACTTCAGGAAGCGCCAACGGCTCAGCCTACCGTCACTCCGGAGACGAAACCTTCATGAGCATCGAACTAGATCTTCAATTAGCAGTCGAAGATGAAAAAGACCTACCAAGCTTTGAAGATGTTCATCTCTGGTTAAGCTCTACTGTGACAAAGTTTCAGCCTCAAGCCGAAGTCACCGTTCGTATTGTCGATGAGCAAGAAAGCCACCAGTTAAACCATGATTATCGTGGTAAAGATAAGCCAACCAATGTGTTGTCTTTTCCATTTGAAGCCCCTCCGGGTATTGAGATGGACTTACTGGGTGACCTTATCATCTGTAAACAAGTGGTGGAGCAAGAAGCTGCTCAGCAATCTAAGCCCTTAATGGCACACTGGGCGCATATGGTTGTACATGGTAGCCTGCATCTGCTAGGTTATGATCATATTGAGGATGACGAAGCCGAAGAGATGGAGTCCCTCGAAACAGAAATCATGCTAGATATGGGGTTTGAAGACCCATACATAGCTGAAAAAGAGTCACCTTAGGGTCACTCGCATGTGAGGGTTTGAGAGTTCATTATTTACCTCTCTCATGCCCTCAACGTGAGCTATCACACTTCTGATAGCGTTACTTAATTGAGAAACAATGAACGAAGACAATTCGCCCTCTTCTCTAGAAGGTAAAAAAGAAAAATCTGAAGGTCCGAGTAGAAAGTCCTTCTTCGGACGCCTAGGTCAACTATTTCAAGGCGAACCTAAAGATCGCCAGGAGCTTGTGGAAGTATTCCGCGACTCAGAAGAAAATGACCTGATAGACCATGACACCCGGGACATGCTTGAAGGCGTTATGGAAATCGCAGAAATGCGCGTGCGAGATATTATGATCCCACGCTCTCAAATGGTTACCGTTGATCGTAGCGACGACTTAGACGCTCTGGTTAACCTGATTACTGACGCGCAACACTCGCGCTACCCTGTCATCAGTGAAGACAAAGACCATGTTGAAGGCATCCTGTTAGCGAAGGACTTACTTAAATATTTAGGCTCAGACAGCGCTCCATTTGATATTGAGCAAGTGATTCGCCCCGCGGTCGTTGTTCCTGAAAGTAAACGAGTAGATCGTCTACTAAAAGAGTTCCGTGAGGAACGTTATCACATGTCAATTGTCGTAGATGAGTTCGGTGGTGTTTCTGGTCTTGTGACTATCGAAGATATTCTCGAAGAAATCGTTGGAGACATCGAAGATGAGTTCGATGACGAAGAAGAGCTCGATATCCGTAAACTCAGCAAACACACCTACGCAGTAAAAGCCCTGACAACCATTGAAGAGTTTAACGAAACCTTTCATACCTCCTTCAGTGATGAAGAAGTGGATACCGTTGGCGGCATGGTAATGACAGCGTTCGGCCATCTCCCTTCACGTGGTGAAGTGGTGGAGATCGAAAACTATAGCTTTAAAGTTACCTCTGCGGATAACCGCCGGGTGTTGCAACTTCAAGTGACAATACCTGACGAAGAGCCTCTTCCGGAACCAGCTGAAGAGTAACGCTAATTTCCCCAAGTTGGGGGTATTCAGAAGTATTACGATGATAAAAACACTTTTTCATCGCCTAAAACGGCCGCTTGCGGCCGTTTTTGTTGGCGCTCTCACCACTTTGGCTTTTGCTCCTTACCAATTGTGGCCATTGGCCTTGCTAAGCCCTGTAATATTATTAGCTTTAATTCATAACCAATCACCTAAGCGTGCTCTTTGGGTCGGTTATGCTTGGGGAATCGGCCAATTTGCCACCGGTATCAGTTGGGTTCATATCAGTATTGATAACTTTGGTGGCATGCCTAAGATAGCCAGCGTTTTCTTAATGGCACTCCTGATTGGCTACCTGTCACTTTATTCTGGGCTGTTTACTTGGAGCCTGAACCGATTTTTCCCCAAATCGAATCGAACACGATTTCTTCTCGCAGCCCCAGCGATTTGGTTAATCTGTGACTGGCTGCGCGGCTGGGTTATGACAGGGTTTCCATGGCTTTGGCTTGGTTACAGTCAAATTGAAAGCCCATTAGCCAACTTTGCTCCTATTGGTGGTGTAGAACTACTAACAATACTCTTAGTCATTAGTGCTGGTAGCATCGTGTATGCTGCTCATCACAAACAATGGCTACATCTACTTATCCCTGCAGTCATTTTTGCGACTGGTTACGGACTAAAGTCGGCAAACTGGGTCACCCTTAATCCAGATAGCACCACTAAGATCGCACTGATACAAGGCAATGTAGATCAAGCGAAAAAATGGCTACCGCAGGAACGCTGGCCAACCATCATGAAATACACGGATCTCACTCGTGAAAACTGGGACGCAGATATCATCATCTGGCCAGAAGCGGCTATTCCGGCTTTTGAGTTCGAAATTTCTTCGTACCTGAGCAACTTAGATTCAGCAGCCAGAATGAATAACAGTGCCGTTATTACAGGCGTGGTGAACCAAGGAGAAGACCGCCAGTTTTACAATAGTATTCTCACGGTTGGTCAAACTCCTTACGGTGACTACAGCTTTGATATGACTGAACGCTACCATAAGCACCACCTGTTGCCTTTTGGTGAGTTTGTACCTTTTGAAGATATCCTCAGACCATTAGCACCGCTGTTTAATTTACCTATGTCTTCTTTCAGTCGTGGAGACTTCATCCAACCAAACATAGATGCTAATGGCAAACAGATGGCTCCCGCCCTCTGTTACGAGATTATTTTCAATGAACAGGTGCGTGAAAATGTCACTGAGGATACTGACTTTATTTTAACCTTATCTAATGATGCATGGTTTGGTAGATCAATCGGTCCTCTGCAGCACATGGAAATTGCTCGAATGAGAGCACTTGAATTGGGTAAACCTGTCATTCGTTCAACAAACAACGGAGTGACCGCAGTGACCGACTACAAAGGTAGAATCACAGCACAAGTCCCCCAATTCAATACTGAGGTACTGCGTACAGAGGTTATCTCGACAAATGGTCAGACACCCTACCGAGTATTTGGTACTTGGCCTTTGTATATCTGGGTAATGCTCAGTTTAATAATCGGTTGGCGATTGAAAGATTAAACAAGAAAACGTTAAGGGCTGGTCATATTGACCAGCCCTTAAGCCATTCGATAAGCCATTCTACTCATATAGCTTTGCTAAGCACTGACTTAGGGTTTTAAAGCTTGGCGACTAAATGCTTTGCTGCCACATTTGGTACACGGAATGATGACCGTCGGATGGTTATATTGAGTTTTATGCCCACAATCGTCACACACTAGAACGCCAAGACCAATCACTTCACCAGCCTGATAAAGTCCTTGATGCTCAAGATCAGCAAATAACTCTACCCACTCAACTTTAGTACGATCAGTGATTTCCAATAACCCTTGCCAAATAGAATCGGCGACCATCAGATAAAAAGGTCCACTCTTAGACTCTTCATAGCTATCCGCAAATTCCTTTAAATCTGATTTCACGTAGGCGGACACCAGTGCCAGCTCATCTTTGGTCAAATCATTGGCCGCTTCTACCACCTTTTCTGAGGTTTCAAAAACGTGCTTGACCTCATCGGGACTGTGTTTGAGTGCTTCCACCACATCATCAAACATTTCCTCATAACCTGCTTTACGTTTTGGCATAGTAACCTCCTTCTAACCGCTCAGAAGAATTGAGCTCTGTAGACTATTGTTGTGCTCCTCTCCTTTAGGTATTCTATGACGATCTATTTATGTCTGTTCGAACTGAACTCACAATTTCCAAGATAACCGGATATCATCGATGCAAGAGCAATATAACCCGCAAGATATTGAACGAAAAGTTCAAAAGCACTGGGATGACAACAAAACCTTTGTTGTAAGTGAAGACCCAAACAAAGAAAAATTCTACTGTCTCTCTATGTTCCCTTACCCAAGTGGTCGACTGCACATGGGTCACGTGCGTAACTATACTATCGGTGATGTAGTCTCTCGTTTCCAGCGCCTACAAGGCAAAAACGTCATGCAACCAATCGGTTGGGATGCATTTGGTCTACCTGCGGAAAACGCTGCTGTTAAGAACAACACAGCTCCCGCACCTTGGACGTACGAAAACATCGAATACATGAAAAACCAGCTTAAGCTTCTTGGCTTTGGTTACGACTGGAACCGTGAATTCGCAACATGTACACCTGAGTACTACCGTTGGGAACAAGAATTCTTCACTAAGCTCTACAATAAAGGCCTAGTTTACAAGAAGACTTCATCAGTTAACTGGTGTCCAAACGACCAAACCGTACTTGCTAACGAGCAGGTTGAAGACGGCTGCTGCTGGCGCTGTGATACTCCAGTCGAGCAAAAAGAAATTCCTCAGTGGTTCATCAAGATCACAGAGTACGCGCAAGAACTACTTGACGACCTAGACAAACTTGAAGGTTGGCCTGAAATGGTTAAGACCATGCAGCGTAACTGGATCGGTCGCTCTGAAGGTGTGGAACTCAAGTTTGAAGTTAAGGGTCAGCAAGACCTAGAAGTTTACACAACGCGTCCAGACACACTAATGGGTGTGACTTACGTAGGTATCGCAGCAGGTCACCCTCTAGCTGCAATCGCAGCTGAGAACAACCCTGAGCTTGCTGCATTTATCGAAGAGTGTAAGAACAACAAAGTAGCGGAAGCTGAGCTTGCGACAATGGAGAAGAAAGGTATGGCAACTGGCCTTACTGCTATTCACCCATTGAACGGTCGTGAAGTACCAATTTACGTGGCTAACTTCGTACTGATGGACTACGGTACAGGTGCTGTAATGGCCGTACCTGCACACGACCAACGTGACTACGAGTTCGCGACTAAATACGGTCTAGATATCGTACCTGTGATCAAGCCTGCTGACGGCAGCGAGCTAGACATCTCTGAAGCAGCATACACAGAGAAAGGTGTACTGTTCGATTCAGGTGAATTCGACGGCCTAGAGTTCCAAGCGGCGTTCGATGCAATCGCAGCCAAGCTAGAAGCAGAAGGCAAAGGCACTAAGACAGTTAACTTCCGTCTACGTGACTGGGGTGTATCTCGCCAACGTTACTGGGGCGCGCCCATCCCAATGGTAACAACTGAAGACGGTGAAGTTCACCCAGTACCAGCTGACCAACTACCAGTAATCCTTCCAGAGGACGTGGTAATGGACGGCGTAACGAGCCCAATCAAAGCCGACAAAGAGTGGGCAAAAACAACATTCAACGGTGAACCAGCTCTACGTGAGACAGATACGTTCGACACGTTCATGGAATCTTCTTGGTACTACGCGCGTTACTGTTCACCACAAGCTGACGACATCCTAGATCCAGAAAAAGCAAACTACTGGCTGCCAGTAGACCAGTACATCGGTGGTATCGAGCACGCTTGTATGCACCTACTGTACTCACGCTTCTTCCACAAGCTTCTACGTGATGCAGGTTACGTAACGTCTGACGAACCGTTTAAGCAACTACTGTGTCAAGGCATGGTTCTAGCGGATGCGTTCTACCACGAGAACGACAAAGGTGGTAAAGAGTGGGTTGCACCAACTGACGTAGCTGTAGAGCGCGACGGTAAAGGTCGTATCACTTCCGCTAAAGACAGCGAAGGTCGTGACGTAACGCACTCAGGCATGATCAAAATGTCTAAGTCGAAAAACAACGGTATCGACCCTCAAGAGATGGTAGATAAGTACGGTGCAGACACAGTGCGTCTATTCATGATGTTTGCATCACCTGCAGACATGACACTTGAATGGCAAGAGTCTGGCGTAGAAGGTGCTAACCGCTTCCTAAAACGTGTTTGGAAGCTTGTTAACGAGCACGCATCGAAAGGCGCTGCAGAAGCTGTTGATGCATCAGCACTGTCTGGCGACCAAAAAGCACTTCGTCGTGACGTTCACAAGACTATCGCTAAAGTGACTGACGATATCGCTCGTCGTCAAACGTTCAACACAGCAATCGCTGCGATCATGGAACTGATGAACAAGCTAGCGAAAGCACCTCAAGAATCAGCTCAAGATCGCGCCATTCTTGATGAAGCACTACAAGCTGTTGTTGTAATGCTTTACCCAATCACTCCGCACATCTCATTCGAAATGTGGGCAGCTCTGGGTCAAGAAGATATCGACAACGCAGCATGGCCAACTTTTGATGAAAAAGCACTGGTTGAAGACGAGAAGCTAATCATCGTTCAGGTTAACGGTAAGCTACGTGCAAAACTAACAGTACCAGCGGACATCTCTAAAGAAGATATCGAAGCGCTTGGTCTAAACGATGAGAACGTGACTAAGTTCACTGAAGGCAAAACCGTACGTAAAGTTATCTACGTACCAGGTAAGCTGCTTAACATTGTTGCAAACTAAGAAAGTGTTGCGAACTAATCGCAAATAAATAAGTCTTATGCAGGGTATTCATTATAGTACCCTGCTTTATTTACCTCAGTGTATTCAATGAGTAGCCTGAGATAAGTATCCCAATAATCGAGAAACATCCACTAATGCGCCTATTTTCAATATCTACTTTAAAGCTAGCCAGTGTTGTTCTTACTGCGAGCCTACTTTCTGCCTGTGGTTTCCACCTTCGTGGTGATTACTCTATCCCAGATGAACTTGAGACCATGTCGCTAACCAGTTATGACCAATACAGCAACTTTACTCGAATGATGAAAGGTCAGTTGCGCATGAGTGAAATTGAAGTCGTTCCACCAGCAGATAATATTCCCAACCTCCATTTAATCGGTGAAGGCGTTGGTGAACGCACCTTATCACTTTACCAAAACACGCGTGCAGCCGAGAAAGAGCTAACATTTCGTGCTTCTTACCGTGTAACCATTCCAGAGTTGGGTGAAAAAACCTTTTCTACCAGCGTCACTCGCAGCTACTTGGATAACCCACTCACCGCTCTGGCAAAGTCAGTGGAACGGGATATGATTGAAGACGAAATGCGCAAACTGGCCGCATCGCAAATTATTCGTCAGATGGCACGATTAAAAGCCGATATAGAAGCCAATGAGCTTGAAATGGAAGAACAGGACATTCAGTTAAAGGCCGATGAAGAGCAATACCGCGTAAGGACCTACTTTTCAGATGAGTTCGCAACGCCTTCTGACAACAACTCTAACCTTCAGTAGAGCACCCAATGCGAATCTTCGCTGATCGACTGGTGGAGCAATTGAATAAGCAGCTCCACCCAGCTTATCTTGTATTTGGTAATGAGCCTCTGCTACTACAAGAATCTCGTCAGTCCATTCAAAAAGCCGCTTACACTCAGGGCTTTGAAGAACGACACCGATTCGCAGTAGACAATAGCTTTGATTGGAACTTAGTGTATGACAGTTGCCAAGCATTAAGCCTATTTTCATCACGTCAATTGATTGAGCTAGAACTTCCTGAATCGGGGGTAAACGCGGCGATTGCCAAAGAGCTAGTAGGCATTTCAGAGATGTTACATAACGACATCATATTAGTCGTAATTGGCACTAAACTCACTAAAGCTCAGGAAAATGCTAAATGGTTTAAAGCCCTGTCCTCTCGCGGCTGTTGGGTAAACTGCCTCACCCCAGACCTCAACCGTCTGCCCCAGTTTGTTCAGTCACGCTGCAGAGCACTGAACCTAAACCCAGATGCTGAAGCAGTTCAGATGTTGGCTCAGTGGCATGAAGGCAATTTATTCGCTTTAACTCAAAGCTTAGAGAAACTGGCTCTACTCTACCCAGATGGTCAGTTAAACCTAATTCGGTTGGAAGAATCTCTAAGCCGACACAATCATTTCACTGCCTTCCACTGGACTGATGCTTTACTCGCAGGTAAAGCAAACCGTGCTCAGCGCGTACTTCGTCAATTAGAAGCAGAGGGTACTGAAGCTGTTATTTTAATCAGAACTATCCAAAAAGAACTCACGCAACTCTTGGCGATGCAACAAGCCCTTCAGTCTCAATCAATCGGGCAAGTTTTTGAGCGCTTTAGAATTTGGCAATCCAAAAAACCACTGTACTCAGCGGCGTTGAATCGGCTAACTCAAGCCAAGCTATCCCAGTTGATTCAGTTAATTGCCAAAGCGGAAATAATTTCTAAAACTCAATATGACGCTTCCAGCTGGCCACTATTACACCAGTTAAGTACTGAGATGTGCTTGCCGCAAGTGAAGCTGTAAAAAGCGTGATATACTACGCCGCTTTGATTTGCGCCTAAAATGAATAATGAGGAGATAACCTTGCAACTTGAAGAACTGAACGATTTTCTAGTAGATAAAGCCGATGATATGAAAGCACAAGATATTAAAACTCTTGATGTTCAAGGCAAGTCCAGTATCACGGACTACATGATAATCTGCACAGGCACTTCAAAACGTCACGTAGCGTCAATTGCTGAACATGTGGCAAAAGAATCTAAGCTTGCTGGGATAGTTCCTCTAGGCATTGACGGCGAAGATGAAGGGGAGTGGGTCGTATTGGACATGGGAACAACAATTCTTCATGTTATGCAGGAAGAGCAACGTGAGCTTTATCAGCTAGAGAAACTCTGGAGCTAAATTAATGAAGCTTCAGTTGATCGCTGTCGGCACTAAAATGCCCAAGTGGGTGGAAGAAGGCTTCCAAGAATACAAGCGCCGATTTCCTCATGACATGCCACTAGAGCTTGTTGAAATTCCAGCCGGGAAACGAGGAAAAAATGCCGACATTGCAAGAATTTTGCAAAAAGAAGGCGAGGCTATGCTGGCTGCAGTGCCAAAAGGTAATCGAATTGTTACCCTAGATATTCCTGGCAAAAAGTGGGATACCCCACAATTGGCTCAGCAGCTAGAGAACTGGAAACTTGATGGTCGTGATGTTTCGATCTTAATCGGTGGTCCGGAAGGACTGGCCCCAGCCTGTAAAGCAGCGGCTGACCAAAGTTGGTCGCTGTCCGCTTTAACGTTACCACATCCTCTGGTTCGCATCGTTATGGCAGAAAGTCTGTATCGAGCTTGGAGCATTACTGCAAACCACCCATACCACCGAGAATAATCAATTCATGTTACGAAAGCGCACCCGAATAAGGGATTACCAAGAAGAGGCACGACTGTTTAAAAGTCGTGCTATTGTCGCTTTCATTGGTATCGTTGCTATGGTTGGCCTATTAGTCGCCAACCTGTACAACATCCAAATCAATCAATATCAGGACTATAAAACTCGTTCAAATGACAACCGGATTAAAGTGGTTCCAATCGCCCCAAACCGCGGATTGATTTACGACAGAAACGGTACTCTGCTTGCCGAGAACCGCCCGGTTTTCAACTTGGAGATCACACCAGAAAAAATCGAAGACATGGAAGGGACTATTGCTCGCCTTCAAAAATACATTGAGATCACCCCCGAACAAATAGAACGTTTTGAGCGAGAGCGACGCCAAACTCGCCGTTTTAAATCAGTCCCACTGTTGACCCAGCTCACACAAGAGCAAGTCGCCAAGTTTTCCGTCAATCAGCACAAGTTTCCTGGCGTAGCAGTGAACGCCAGTTTAAAACGTCACTACCCTTATGGTGAAGTTCTGACTCATGTCATCGGTTACGTCTCGCGCATAAACGATCGTGATATGCAGCGCCTGATAAGAGAAGAAAAAGACGCGAACTACCAAGCCACTCGTGATATCGGTAAGCTCGGCATTGAACGCTATTATGAAGACCTTCTTCATGGTACTGCGGGCTATCAAGAAGTTGAAGTTAACAGCCGCGGGCGGATAATCCGTACCCTAAAATACATTCCGCCAGTCCCGGGAAAAGATATCGTTCTCAACCTGGATATCGATCTACAACTTTACATTCATGAATTACTGGCTGAGCGCCGTGGTAGTGTCGTCGTTCTCGATCCAAAAGACAATGGTGTTTTGGCCATGGTATCGAGCCCAAGCTATGATCCCAACGCCTTCGTCCATGGCATTTCAGGAAAAGCCTATAGCGCTCTGCTCAATGATAAAAACCGCCCTTTAGTTAACCGCGCAACACTGGGTATTTATCCACCCGCCTCGACAATTAAGCCATTTATGGCTGTTGCTGCTCTACAAGAAGGCGTTATAACACCGTACACAACACGCAACGATCCAGGCTATTGGAAAATTCCTAACTCAAAAACTAGGCCTTTCCGAGATTGGCTACGCTGGGGACACGGTCGTGTGAACATCGTTAAATCCATCGAAGAGTCAGTGGATACCTTCTTCTATCAAATAGCCTACGATATGGGCATAGATCGCATCTCCAATTGGATGATGATGTTTGGCTTTGGTGAAAAGACAGGAATCGATATATACGAAGAAAGCAAAGCAAACATGCCTACTCGAGAATGGAAGATGGCTCGACACCGTGAGCCTTGGTATCAGGGTGATACGATTCCGGTTGGTATCGGACAAGGCTATTGGACCGCGACACCAATACAAATAGCGAAGGCAACTTCAGTATTGGTCAATCGAGGCAAAGTTATCGCTCCTCACTTACTGCGTTCAACCATAGAAAATGGCCAGCAGTTTGATAAACAAGTACTCTCGGAGGTTGAAACATACCCTCCTATCACTGGGGTGAAAGAAAAATTCTGGGATCTCTCCATTGAGGGGATGAGACTGGTCAACCACGGTAAGAAAGGAACCGTACGCCGAGCATTCTACAACACCAAATATGTAAGTGGAGGCAAATCTGGGACAGCACAAGTATTCGGTCTTGCTGAGGACGAGGAGTACAACGCAGATGAAATCGCAGAGCACTTACGTGACCATGCGCTATTTACTGGCTTTGCGCCACTCGACGATCCAAAACTAATTGTGACCCTGGTATTAGAAAATGCCGGCGGTGGCTCATCACAAGGCGGCCCAGTCGCAAGACGTATCTTCGACCATGTATTAGTAAAAGATAAAGAGGCAGAACAATAATGGACTTTGATCCAGCTACGGGGCAAAACCGAGCGCTGTTTGAGCGCTTTCATATCGATTTGCCTCTGTTACTCGGTATTCTTGTCTTAATGGGCTTTGGCCTAGTAGTCATGTACAGTGCGAGTGGTCAAAGTCTGGCCATGATGGACCGCCAAGCTATGCGAATGGGCTTATCCCTAGGTGTTATGGTCATTCTTGCGCAAATTCCTCCTCGAACATACGAAACTTTGGCACCGCTTATGTTTATGGTCGGGGTTTTACTGTTGTTCGGCGTACTATTCTTTGGTGAAGCTTCCAAAGGTGCCCAGCGATGGCTCAATCTGGGCTTTGTCCGCTTTCAACCCTCCGAGTTGCTTAAGCTCGCGGTGCCTCTGATGGTGGCCCGATTTATTGGTAAACGCTCACTGCCACCAACCTTCCAGACTCTCGTACTGTCTTTAGTCATGGTCTTTGTTCCCACTATCCTCATTGCTAAACAGCCAGATTTGGGCACTTCGATTCTGATTGCAGCGTCAGGTATATTTGTTATCTTTCTTGCAGGGATCAGCTGGAGAATCATCTTCGCCGCAGCGTGTGGCCTTGGTGCTTTTTTACCGATTCTCTGGTTCTTCCTTATGCGTGAGTATCAGAAAGTCAGAGTAAGAACGCTGTTTAACCCAGAGTCAGATCCTCTTGGCGCTGGTTACCACATTATTCAAAGTAAAATAGCGATTGGCTCAGGTGGCATATCAGGCAAAGGCTGGCTACAAGGTACCCAATCCCAATTAGAGTTTTTACCAGAGCGCCACACTGACTTTATTTTTGCTGTGATCGCTGAAGAGTGGGGATTAATTGGTATCCTAATTTTACTTAGTCTGTATCTGTTTATTATTGGTCGAGGGTTAGTGTTAGCCAGTAAAGCACAAACCGCTTTTGGTAGAATGATGGCTGGCAGTATTGTTCTAAGCTTCTTTGTCTACGTTTTTGTTAATATCGGCATGGTTAGTGGCATTCTGCCTGTTGTTGGTGTTCCACTCCCCCTCATTAGTTATGGTGGAACATCAATGGTTACTCTTATGGCCGGCTTTGGCATACTTATGTCGATTCACACTCACAGAAATGCATTCTCGAAGGCAACCTAAATGACCCTAAATACTCCTTTGCTTGGCATACTATGCGCTGTAATCCTGTTAGCGGGTTGCTCATCAACGCCTTCTCAGCGATACACGATCGATGATGACATCGCCCCAGATTCACCGATTTCTGTTGATCACATAGAAGATGCTAATCCTCAGTACGAACCTTATAGCTTGGGCGGTAATAGTGACTACACACTGCGTGGAGAGAAATACAAAATTATCAGAGAGCCTCAAGGCTTCACCCAAGAAGGGATGGCATCTTGGTACGGCAAAAAATTTCACGGTCACCTAACGTCTAACGGCGAAGTGTACGATATGTATTCTATGTCGGCGGCGCACAAAACCCTACCTATTCCCAGTTATGTTAAAGTCACTAACAAAGACAATGGTAAAACGGCCATTGTGCGCGTCAATGATCGCGGACCTTTTCATGAGGGTCGAATCATAGACCTCAGTTTTGCCGCAGCGACCAAGCTGGATGTGATTCGTACGGGAACCGCAAATGTTGCCATCGAGGTCATCTCAGTAGGTAAACCCACGGAAGCTCACAAACAAAAAGCACTGCCTAAGTTCGTTGTTCAGGTGGCTTCATCACAACACGAAGACAGAGTGCGAACTTTAGCACAAGATTTAAGTCAAACACTTTCAGTCAAAAGTTATGTCAATTCGGATAAAAACATTCATCGAGTGTTTCTAGGTCCATTTGATGACTATATGCTGACACAAAAAGCATTAGAACAAGTCAAGCTGATGGGCTATTCAAGTGCTTTTATAAAATCCCAGTAGTCCTCAATCCAGTGTGGGGCAAGCCTTACACTGGTTTGAGCGATTGTTTCTGTTAAGATATGGACAGTTAATATAAACCTGTAGTCAATATGAAAAAAACAACGCTAATTAAATCCGTTTTTGCGTCTTCTATTGCGCTTTCTGCAACTTTCGCATCCACTTCATTTGCCGCTCCGATTGTTGTACCGGATGCCCCCCAAATCGCCGCAAAAGGCTACGTTTTGATGGATTATCATTCAGGTAAGATCCTGGCTGAAAAAGAGATGAACACCAAATTGTCTCCAGCCAGTCTGACCAAAATGATGACCAGTTATGTCATTGGTCAAGAATTGGAACGCGGTAATATTTCACTTCAGGATGATGTGACGATCAGTAAGAATGCATGGGCAAAGAACTTCCCTGATTCTTCCAAAATGTTTATTGAGGTTGGCACCACAGTCAAAGTGGAAGAGCTCAACCGAGGTATCATTGTTCAGTCCGGTAATGACGCCTGTGTAGCGATGGCTGAGCACATTGCTGGCTCAGAAGACGCTTTCGTAGATCTGATGAATGCTTGGGCTAATACCCTAGGTATGAAAGATACGCACTTTGCTAACGTCCACGGCCTAGATAACTCGAATCTATACTCAACGCCTTATGACATGGCACTGTTAGGTCAAGCTTTGATCCGTGACGTGCCTGATGAGTACCGTATCTACTCCGAGAAGAAATACACTTACAACGGTATCACACAATATAACCGCAATGGCTTACTGTGGGATAAGAGCATGAACGTTGATGGTATAAAAACCGGCCATACAAGTAATGCGGGATATAGCTTAGTTAGCTCTGCAACAGAAGGTAAAATGCGTCTTGTTGCGGTCGTGATGGGAACCAAAAGCGCCAATGCACGTAAATCTGAAAGTAAGAAATTGCTAAGCTACGGTTTCCGATTCTTTGAAACCGTTGCCCCACACAAAGCCGGTGAAACCTTCGTCGAAGAAAAAATCTGGATGGGTGACAAAGACACTGTTGCGCTAGGCCTCGACCAAGACACATATGTTACCCTTCCTCGCGGAGAAGCGAAGAATCTTCAAGCAAGCTTCGTGCTTGAAAAAGAACTTGAAGCCCCCATTAAAAAAGGTGACGTAGTTGGTAAGCTATACTATCAACTAGAAGGCGAAGATGTTGCTGAGTACCCACTTCTTGCTCTTGAAGACGTAGAAGAAGGTAGCCTATTCAGCCGTCTGTGGGATTACATTGTGATGCTGATTAAGAGCTTCCTATAATCCAGAACACATATTCATCAAAAGCCGCTTCACGCGGCTTTTTTTATTCTCGCTAGCTCAAATCGCGAGAATGTTGAGATTTAGATTCAATGGCAGTACTATTCCGCGCTGCTTACATGACATTCAACTTGGAGTTTCAAAATGTTGACTATCAACTCAGATGCAAAACTGAAAGACCTGCTTGAGTTCCCTTGTTCGTTTACCTACAAGGTAATGGGCTACGCCAAGCCTGAACTGCCAGAGAAGGTTCTTGAAGTGATCCAGCGCCACGCTCCAGGTGACTATAGCCCTAGCGTGAAACCAAGTGCCAAAGGCAACTACCATTCGGTATCTATTACCATTACAGCGACGTCAATTGAACAAGTCGAAACGCTGTATAAAGAGCTGGGTGAAATCGACATTGTACGCATGGTTCTATAATTTTATTTGATAAAATAAAATTAATTTGAAAGCAGCGAAAGCTGCTTTCTTTTTAAATATCATATAGATAATAATCCTGCATATTTCCAAGGGTTAAAAATGTGTAACTGGTATATAGTTCAATGACCAGAACCAGTTTATAATCCCAAGACTTTATTTACTGACTATAGGATCAGGAATGCAAAACCAGCTTGTTGTGAAGCGTCTGGGTAGGCAAGATTACGAACCTATCTGGCAAGCCATGCACGACTTCACAGATCACCGTACTGAGGAAACCTGTGATGAAGTATGGCTAGTCGAGCACAACCCTGTCTTTACACAAGGGCAAGCAGGTAAAGAAGAGCATTTGATCAATACCGGTGATATCCCTGTTGTCCAAAGCGATAGAGGGGGTCAGGTGACCTATCACGGTCCCGGTCAATTGGTGGCTTACTTCCTGATAAATTTACGTCGTAAAAAGATCGGGGTCAGAGAGCTTGTAACTCATATAGAGAACCTAGTGATCAACACCCTTAAAAATTACAATATAGAGTCGGCGGCACGACCAGATGCACCAGGCGTCTATGTTGATGGTAAAAAGATCTGCTCTTTGGGGCTGAGAATCCGTAAAGGATGCTCATTTCATGGTTTAGCATTGAACGTAAATATGGATTTATCACCGTTTTTGCGTATCAATCCATGTGGCTATGCCGGAATGGAGATGGTTCAGATGAGCCAGCTTGGTGGACCGGATGATCTTACCCAGGTTGAAGCGACATTAGTCGATGAACTTGTAGCTTTGCTTGGTTACGAGCAAGTTGAATTCAGCACAGAAGCCTCTCCTACGCGATGAGAAGCAAAGAGAAGTAAAGATAGCATGAGTAAACCAATCCAAATGGAAAAAGGCGTTAAATACCGCGACGCCGACAAGATGGCACTGATCCCAGTTAAGAACATGCCAACTGAGCAAAAAGAAATCCTGCGTAAGCCTGATTGGATGAAGATCAAGCTACCTGCTGATAGCCAACGTATCCAAGATATTAAGTCAGCGATGCGTAAGAATAACCTCCACTCGGTGTGTGAGGAAGCGTCTTGCCCTAACTTAGCAGAATGCTTCAACCACGGTACCGCCACTTTTATGATTCTTGGTGCTATCTGTACTCGTCGCTGCCCTTTCTGTGATGTCGCTCATGGACGCCCAGTTGCTCCTGAAGCCGATGAACCGCAAAAACTGGCGCAAACCATTTCAGATATGAAACTGAAATATGTGGTTATTACCTCAGTTGACCGTGATGATCTTCGTGACGGTGGAGCAAAACACTTCGCTGATTGTAACCGTGAGATACGTGCCAAAAATCCAAACATCCGTATCGAGACTCTAGTCCCAGATTTCCGCGGCCGTATGGATGTCGCGCTTGAATTAATGAAAGACAACCCACCAGATGTCTTCAACCATAACTTGGAAACGGCACCTCGTCTGTACCGCAAAGCTCGTCCAGGCGCCAATTACAAATGGTCGCTACAGCTGCTTAAGAAATTCAAAGAACAGCATCCGGATGTACCGACTAAATCAGGCTTGATGATGGGTCTAGGTGAAACTAAAGAAGAAATCGTTGAAGTTCTTAAAGATCTTCGCGAGCACGGTGTGACTATGCTGACTCTAGGTCAGTACTTAGCACCAAGTCGTCACCATCTCCCCGTTGAACGTTATGTGCCGCCTTCAGAATTTGATGAGTTAAAAGAAATTGCTCTGGAACTGGGCTTCACTCACGCGGCATGTGGCCCATTTGTTCGCTCTTCATACCATGCTGACCTACAAGCACAAGGTGTCGAAGTAAGCTAAATATCACTTTAATTAGTCGTAAGGGTTGGCAAAATAAGTCAGCCCTTTTTTGTTTCGTTTCTTGAATGAGACACAACTCTTCTATAGGCTTAGCTCTAACGACATAAAAAAGTACATCTCCAAGGAATTATTATGAAAAGACTAGGTTTTGTTGCTGTTGCTCTCGCCGCGCTAACAGCAGGTTGTGCGTCTAACACACAGCAGGACAATTTCCGCGAAGCTTCTTTTGAGCTGTGTAATACAGAGGTTGAACTTTACTCTGTCAGTGACGATGGCCGCGTACGTATCGTATGTGCTGACGGCTCTAAGTTTGCTCTAACCAGCGAAGCAACGCTTGAGACTATGCGTGACATCAACATCGATTACTGTGATGGTGAAGGTCTTGGCAAGTTCAGCGAAAGCCGCAAGTACTACTCATTCAAGTGTAAGTCAGGTACGCTACTGAGCATTTCAAAATAGGCTCAAGCTAGAATCAAAAAAGGTTGATGATTTGTTTTCATCAACCTTTTTCATTTCAACGGCAAGAGCTCCACTATTTGAACGTTCTTACCGACAATACCTTACCATTGCTTCCCCCCATGCTGGTCACTTCGACTTCTAACGAGTTCATCGAAATAATGCCGTCTGTTGAACAGATAACAAAAACATACGCACAGGAAAACTTATCTTCGAAAGGCATCGGAATCCGGTTCCAATAAAACTCACTCGCTTTCGCATCGGTGCGGAATTTTCGATAATCCGCTGGTGCCGTTGAACCGCTTTGCTTTGCAATATGTGCAGCAAAAACTCGGTTTTGCTCTTTATCTACACCAACAGCCATTTCACAACCACTAAACGGCCCAGACGCTAACCAACCTATGCCACTGCCTGTGTAACGCCCTACCACAGCTTTGGTTTCAGCGTATGGTACCCAAACACCAGCATCAACGGAGGAATCATCTCGCGTCAAAACTACTTTGCCATCACGCTGAATTAAGGTCACACCATACTGCTTTTCCAAATAGCCAGTCTCGCTGTTTTCCGGTTGACACGTGAGACGCATATCCATTTCAATATTTTTGCCGACCAAAGCGGTCAGGTTTTCTTTCGTTGGACGCATTCAACTCTTCCTTATGAATAGCCAATTAAAACTAAGTATATAGATTTAAACTCAATACCAATCAATCACAGATATAAAACATTGTGATTATGTTGCGGTTTTTAATTATCACTCATTGAGTGACCAGCATGATAAGGGAAGTGAAGGAGTAACTGGTTTATCCAGTTGGTTTGCTTAGGGAAAGAATCAGAAAGTAAAAAAAACCTCCCAGCGGGAGGTTTTAAAAGTGACAATGATTCGCGCAGTGAGATTAAGCGTAAACCGGTAGGCGCTTACAGATTTCAAGCACTTTCGCTTTCGTTGCTTGGATAACCTCTTCGCTGCCGATGTTATCAAGAACGTCACACATCCAGTTCGCTAGTTCTTTAGCATCTTCTTCAGTGAAACCACGACGAGTGATGGCTGGAGAACCTACACGGATACCAGAAGTCACGAACGGGCTACGTGGATCGTTTGGCACTGAGTTCTTGTTTACCGTGATGTTTGCTGCACCAAGTGCTGCATCAGCATCTTTACCTGTGATGTCTTTGTCGATGAGGTCAACTAGGAACAGGTGGTTCTCTGTACCGTTAGAAACGATCTTGTAACCACGCTCTTGGAACTGGGCAACCATCGCTTTAGCGTTCTTCACTACGCGCGCTTGGTACGCTTTGAATTCCGGCTCCATTGCTTCTTTGAACGCTACCGCTTTACCTGCGATAACATGCATCAGAGGACCACCCTGACCACCAGGGAATACCGCGGAGTTCAACTTCTTGTACATCTCTTCGCCAGCATTAGACAGGATTAGACCACCACGTGGGCCCGCTAGTGTCTTGTGCGTTGTTGTTGTCACTACGTGAGCGTGAGGGACTGGCGTTGGGTATTCGCCTGCTGCGATTAGACCAGCAACGTGCGCCATGTCTACGAACAGGTACGCGCCTGCTTTGTCTGCAATTTCACGCATGCGAGCCCAGTCAACGATTTGAGAGTAAGCCGAGAAGCCGCCGATGATCATCTTAGGCTTGTGCTCTAGAGCAAGCTGCTCCATCTCGTCGTAGTTGATTTGACCCGCTTCGTCGATACCGTAAGGAATCACGTTGTAGTGTTTACCAGAGAAGTTTACTGGTGAGCCATGAGTCAAGTGACCACCATGCGCTAGGCTCATACCTAGAACAGTATCACCTGGGTTTAGCAATGCCATGTAAACAGCGCTGTTTGCTTGTGAGCCAGAGTGAGGTTGAACGTTCGCGTACTCACAGCCGAATAGCTGACATGCACGATCAATTGCCAAAGCTTCCGCTTTATCAACGTATTCACAACCACCGTAGTAACGCTTGCCAGGGTAGCCTTCAGCGTATTTGTTTGTTAGCTGAGAACCTTGAGCTTCCATTACACGTGGGCTCGTGTAGTTTTCTGAAGCAATTAGTTCAATGTGTTCTTCCTGGCGAAGAGTTTCTTCTTGGATTGCTGCGAACAGTTCCGCATCGTAATCTGCGATGTTCATATCACGCTTTAGCATCTGTATCTCCTGACTCAGATTTAAACTGAAATTTGCAAAAAACCTACTAATGACCCTATTAATCTACGCAAATTGACTCACGCAAACGTTTGCATCACGTTAATAGCGCGCATTCTACATAATTTGATCTTGGCCATAAAGAGAAACTTTTACTTTTTCTCATGCAGATTCTTCATGTGGTTCTACGAGGATTGTCATATTGTCACCTTTCTAAATCGTATAAATATGAAAAGTGTCAATTTTTCCCTTTACACCCCGTAAAACGATAATTACATAGGTTTACCTTAAATTTGCTTCTCAAGCTACCGAAAACCTCATTTTTTAAATAGTATGCGCGCCATTATCTACTGTAAAAGTTTCAAATTGATGGAAAAACACTCACGCAAAGAAGATTGGATGGCTATTTTAACCGGAACATTTCTGGTCGCTCAGGGCGTTTTCTTCCTCCAATCTGCAGATCTGTTAACCGGAGGCACCACTGGTTTAGCGTTGCTTATGAGCCAGTTTGTGTCACTTTCCTTCGGTACGCTTTACTTTTTGGCCAATAGTCCTTTTTATTTACTCGCGTGGAAGCGTTTTGGCTCACGATTTGCCTTTAACAGTGCTATTTCTGGTGCCTTAGTCTCTGTATTTGCAGACCACCTATATCTGGTCGTCAGCCTTGAAACGGTCAACGTTGTGTATTGTGCGGTTGCCGGAGGGTTACTGATGGGTTTGGGTATGCTTATCCTGTTCCGGCATCGCTCAAGTCTCGGAGGTTTCAACGTACTTTGCCTGTTTATTCAGGATAAATTCGGTATCTCAGTGGGTAAATCCCAACTAGCCATCGATTGTTGCATCTTGTTCGCATCATTCTTCTTTGTCTCTCCAGAAGTCATTGGGTTATCTATTTTGGGCGCTATCCTGCTCAATGTTGTGTTAGCCATGAACCACAAGCCAACCCGTTATTCGGTCAATTACGGTTGAGAACCACTAGATGAAGAAAAGCCCGCGATTGCGGGCTTTTCTTCATCTAGTGGTTGCTGCGATTAGTGTGAGGTTCTGGCCTTCACATCGTGACTTAGCTCTTTGTTCAGCTCAGCTTCCACATGACCCGGTGACTGCGTACTTGCTGAAATCAGTCGGTACATCGCAGGGATAACAAACAAAGTCACCAGCGTTGCGAAACCCATACCGAAGAAGATCACCGTACCTACCGCCACTCGGCTTTCATAACCTGCCCCTGTCGATAGGATCAATGGAATGGCACCTGCAAGCGTAGTGAACGCCGTCATCATGATTGGGCGCAGGCGACGTGCCGCAGCATCGACTATTGCTTTCTCAAATTCGAAGCCGCGATCACGTAGTTGGTTCGCAAACTCAACGATCAGGATACCGTTCTTGGTCACCATACCAATCAACATGATCATGCCAATCTGGCTGTAGATATTCAGCCCTTGACTCATAAAGAACAAGCCCAAGAAGCCGCCAAATACTCCCATAGGGACAGTGAACATCACCACCAGTGGGTTAATGAAACTTTCAAACTGCGCTGCCAAAACTAGGTACGCGACCAGCAGTGCCAAGCCAAATACCACCAGAATACTGGATTGGTTCTCTTTATAATCTTTCGATTCACCAGAGTAGCTGACTGAGATATCGCCCGGCAGAATTTCCACCGCTTGTTGATCTAGGAAGTCCAGAGCCTGACCTAAGGTATACCCATCAGACAAGTTAGCCGTTACGGTAATCGATTTCTGTTTGTTGTAATGTGACAAACGAATCGACGAAGCCACTTCTTCAATCTTGGTGACCGCATCCAGTGTCACTAATTCGCCTGAACTGGTTCGCAGATAAATCTGGCTCAGATCCGTCGCGTTATTGAAGCTGTTCTCATCACCGCGCAGATAAACGTCATATTCTTCACCACGCTCGACAAAAGTCGTTTCACTCTTACCGCCAAGCATAATTTCTAAGGTCTCAGAAATCTCTGATACGCTGATGCCCAACTCTGCCGCACGTTGTTTGTCAACCGTCACCACCAGCTCAGGGGTTCGCTCAGAGTAGTTAATGTCCGCCCCCTCCATGATCGGAGACTCTTCTGCTAACTGTTCTAACTTTTCAGCCCACTGTTTCAGCTCTGGGTAATCAGAACCACCTAACACGAACTGGACTGGCTCACTGGAGCCGCCTCGGAAGCCTGGCATAAATGGGAAGACACGAACATCTGGAATCCCCACCAGCGCCTTTCTCACCTCGCCTAACGCCTGTTGAGCCGTTACCTCACGATCATTCCAGTCATCCAGAATCATGATCACGAACCCCGTCTGGTCACCGGCATTACCGCCAAAGGCTGGCGATTGAATGCTGAAGGACTTAAGGAAGCCTTCGCCCAGTAGCGGCAATAAGCGCTCTTCAACGATATCCATGTTCGCAGCCATGCGGTTGTAACTAGTCGCATCCGCACCACGAACAAAGGCAAAGATCACCCCGCGGTCTTCAGATGGTGTGAGCTGAGAAGGAACTTGTTTCATCAAGCCCCAACTTCCGCCGATACAGGTCAAGATGATCAGAGGCGCCGCCCACTTCCATTTCAAGGCTCCACGCAATACTTTACGGTAACCGATTTCCAGACGACCAAACATGCGGTCGATGAAACGGTTAAAGCGGTTTGGTTTCACGTTAGCCTTTAATAGCTGGCTGCCTAGTACTGGCGTCAGAGTCAGTGCAATCAGTGATGAGAAAATCACCGACATCGCCAACAGTACCGAAAACTCGGTAAACAGCAGGCCGACCATGCCATCCATAAACGAGATGGGCAGGAAAACCATGACCAGTACCAGAGTTGTCGCCACTACGGCAAAGCCAACTTCGCGTGTCCCTTTGTATGCAGCCAACAGCGGTTTTTCACCCCGTTCGATATGATGGAAAATGTTCTCCACCACCACGATAGCATCATCGACTACCAAGCCAATCGACAATATCAGCGCCATCAACGTGATAAGGTTGATGGAAAAACCGAAGTAGTAAGCGGCCATGAAGGATGAAATCAAAGAAACAGGCACCGTTACTGCTGGGATCAGCGTGGCTCGTACCTGACCAATGAATATGTACAGCACGAGAATGACCAGACCACCGGTAATAAACAGAGTGCTATACACTTCCGCTATCGAACGCTCAATAAAGACGGTTGAATCATAGTCGATGGCAAGACGAGTTCCCGATGGAAGGAATTGCTGGATTTTTTCCACTTCATCATGCACTAAGTCAGCAACTTCCAGCGGATTGGCGTCCGATTGAGGCACAATCCCCATACTGACATTGACGACACCATCACTTTTAAAGGTCGAGTTTTCGTTCTCCGCACCAATGTAGACATCCGCGACATCTTTAAGATAGATGGGCGAGTTATCACTGGCACGTTTAACGACAAGGTACTCGAAATCTTCGGCGACGTTATAACTGCGAGCGGTACGAACCGACATCACGATCTGATCGTTACGAACTTCTCCGCCCGGGCTTTCAATATTTTCGTTGTTGAGTGCCGCAGTAATGTCAGATGTCGTGACTCCACGCCCCGCCATCTGTGCAGGCTTCAGCTTAACGTACATGACTTTATACAAGCCACCAGACACTTCGACCGAACTTACACCCGAGATCAAACTGAATCTGTCGAGTAGGACTCGGTCAACATAATCCGTCAACTGCGTCCGATCCATTTCTGAAGAACTCAGATTGATGTAGAGAGACGCTTCACCGGAGCCATTGTTCTTATAAACAATCGGATCATCCGCCTCATCAGGCAAGGAACGCTGCGCACGTGCAACCGCATCCCGAACGTCACTGACGCCAGTATTGAGATCATAACCGAGTTCAAAAGTAATCGTGATCCGTGAACTGCCATTACGCGTTTTCGATTCAATTTCATCAATACCACTGATACCAGAAAGCTGGTCTTCCAGTGCAGACGTAATTTGGCTTTCAATAATGGTCGCTGAAGCGCCTTCATAACGGGTACTGATTGAAACGACCGGACTTTCAATATCCGGCATTTCGCGTACCGCCAGTTTACTGAAAGAGACAATACCAAATACACACAGCAGTAAGCTGAGAACGACCGCCGCAACGGGGCGTTTTACAGAAGCATCAGATAACCACATTAGCTGTTACCTTCTTGCTCAATACTCAGTGGTTTGCCATCTTTACCCAGTTCACTCACAGCGACACCATCGCGCATGTTCACAATACCTTGAACGACGATTTTCTGGCCGATATCCAGGCCTTTTTCAATCACAACTTGGTTGCCGATACGAGCACCTAAGAAGACCTCAGTGCGAACCGCTTTGCTGTCACCTCCAACTACGTAGACATAACGTTTGGTACCAGAATATTCGAGTGCTTGAACAGGAATAATCGGCGCTTCCACTGGCGGGAAATCCATATCCGCCGCGACTAACATCCCTGGCTTTAACTTTTTATCCGGGTTTTCAAAATGGATTCGTACTCGTAGATTGAGCGTTTCTTCATTGATGCGTGAGTCGATACCGACCACTTGCCCCTCAAACATCCATCCATCCCATGCAGCCGTCGTTGCGGTGACCTTCATACCTTTCGATATTTGAGACAAATAACGCTCAGGCACTTGTAAATCCAACTGCATGACAGATAAGTCATCCAGTGCAACCAACTCATCCCCCGTACTCACCAACTTACCTAAACTAAAATCGACGAAGCCGACAGTACCAGAAAAAGGCGCAGTAATATTTAAATCACTGAGATTCGCATTGGCCGCGTCAAGACGTGCTTGAGCAATTTCTACGCTGGCTTTCTGCGCATCAATTTCAGTCTGAGTGATCGCATTACGCTTGACCAAGCGTTCAAATTCTTTGAGCTTGCGCTTTTCATCTCTCAGGTAGGCTTTCGCTTCGGCCACGCTGGCTTTTGCCTTGTCATCATTAAGCTGAATCAGCAACTGGCCTTTCTTTACTTCTTGATTGGCTTTAAATGCAATGACATCGACTCGACCTGTCACTTCAGAGGAGAGCACAACCGATTGCTCTGCTTCAATTTTGCCTACCAAAGATAAAGACTGTGAAACTTGATGTGTCTGGACCTGCTCTGTCACCACAGTTACTGTCTGTGGCCCTTGCCTTTTAGCTTGAACACTAGGTGTGGCCGCAATCATAGACAACGAAAAAATACTCAGAATAATTTTATTTTTCATGATTGAAATTCTGTCTCAAAAAACTCGGCATATTGTACTCATTAAACCACTTAGGAAACGTCAAGTAATGTAAAGAGAGAGCAATAAACTGTAAGTTTAGACTTTGATTATCTGAGCTTTTAGGTTATTTACTGGCATCTTTGCCCAAAAAGCCAGCATTCAATTCAAAATCATAAGAAAAGTCTTTACAGGTTTAGCGAGTTTGCTATGATGCGCTCCGCACTTGAGTAATGGGTTGGGAAATCATTTCTTAAGTATAAAAACACCCTGGAGGGGTTCCCGAGTGGCCAAAGGGATCAGACTGTAAATCTGCTGGCACTGCCTTCGATGGTTCGAATCCGTCCCCCTCCACCATATNTGATGCGCTCCGCACTTGAGTAATGGGTTGGGAAATCATTTCTTAAGTATAAAAACACCCTGGAGGGGTTCCCGAGTGGCCAAAGGGATCAGACTGTAAATCTGCTGGCACTGCCTTCGATGGTTCGAATCCGTCCCCCTCCACCATATTGAATGCTTGATTGATGCGTTGGGAAAACGTCAGTTAAGGATAAAAAGCCCTGGAGGGGTTCCCGAGTGGCCAAAGGGATCAGACTGTAAATCTGCTGGCACTGCCTTCGATGGTTCGAATCCGTCCCCCTCCACCATATTAAACGCTTGATTGTTGTGTTGGGAAAACATCAATTAAGGATAAAAAYACCCTGGAGGGGTTCCCGAGTGGCCAAAGGGATCAGACTGTAAATCTGCTGGCACTGCCTTCGATGGTTCGAATCCGTCCCCCTCCACCATATTAAACGCTTGATTGTTGTGTTGGGAAAACATCAATTAAGGATNTGATGCGCTCCGCACTTGAGTAATGGGTTGGGAAATCATTTCTTAAGGATAAAAACACCCTGGAGGGGTTCCCGAGTGGCCAAAGGGATCAGACTGTAAATCTGCTGGCACTGCCTTCGATGGTTCGAATCCGTCCCCCTCCACCATATCAGCGAAAAGCCAGCTCATTGAGCTGGCTTTTTTCGTTTCTGCTTTCCAATTACGCATAAAAAAATGCCCCGCACAAGCGAGGCAATGAAGAAAACACTATAGGGGGTGATTACTCTTCAATCAAAATAATGCGTGTCTCGTAAGGACGTAGAGTTTGAGTTTGAGCAACAGATTCAGGTAAAACGTAGTTGCCTAATACATACTTAGCACGATCTACCTTGAAAGAGTCCGGCAGTGCACATTGCGCTTCCACGCCGTAATAGTTGTTGAGACAAATCAGCGTCTGTTTGGCGCTCTTACGTTGATAGCCAAAGATCTGCTCATGATTCGGATACAGATCTTGATAGTCCCCTGTCGTGATCACTTCAATCTCTTTGCGCAATTGAATTAACTTCTGATAGAAGTAAAAGACCGAATCACTGTCATCAACGGCTTTAGCTGCGTTCACTTGAGGATAATTTTCTGCCACCGCCAACCAAGGCTCTACCTGAGAGAAGCCAGCATACTGCTCGTCATTCCATTGCATTGGCGTCCGTGAGTTGTCACGGGATTTCTGAGCCAGAATATCGATCATCTCTTCGTTGCTGACACCTTGCTGGTTGACCATGATGTCATACATATTGGTGCTTTCCACATCACGGTATTGCTCTATCGAGGTATAGCCGGGGTTGGTCATCCCAATCTCTTCCCCTTGATAAATGTATGGTGTTCCTTGCATCATATGGACAGAGGCTCCCAACATCTTGGCAGACTCCACTCGATAGTTTTTATCATCACCTAAGCGGCTAACGACACGTGGCTGATCATGATTACACCAGAACAATGCTCCCCAACCTTTACCGTTCAATCCTGTTTGCCAGTGGTTAAAGATTTGCTTTAGCTGTAAAAAATCAAAGGGCGCTTTAGTCCACTTCTCACCATTTGGATAATCCACTTTGAGGTGATGGAAATTAAACACCATCGACAATTCTCTGTTATCCAGAGAGGAATACTGCTGGCAGTGTTCCAATGTGGTAGACGACATTTCGCCAACCGTAACGCTGCCATATTTGTGGAACACAGCTTCGCTAATTTCCTGCAAGTATTCATGTACACGAGGGCCATCTGTGTAAAAGCGGCGACCATCACCGATATCATCATTCGGGAAGTTTTGCTGCTTAGAAATCAGGTTGATTACATCAAGGCGGAAACCATCCACTCCTTTCTCTGCCCAGAAGCTGATGACCTTTTTCACTTCCTCGCGAACTGTCGGGTTCTCCCAATTGAGATCCGCCTGCTCTTTGGCAAAGAGGTGCAGAAAATACTGACCTGTTTGCTCATCCATTTCCCATGCACTGCCACCAAACTTGGACTGCCAGTTGTTGGGAACGTCACCTTCTACCGGATCTTTCCAAATGTAGTAATCACGATATGGGCTGCTCTTATCCCCCAGCGCAGATTGAAACCAAGCGTGCTCAGTAGAAGTGTGGTTAACGACAATGTCCATGATGATGCGAATACCGCGCTGGTGCGCTTCACTAAGCAGACATTCAAAATCGTCCATGCTGCCAAATTGAGGGTTAATGGCGTAGTAGTCTGAGATATCGTAACCATTATCAATCATCGGAGACTGATAGACTGGTGTCAGCCAAATAGCATCAATGCCGAGCAGTTTTAAGTAATCAAGCTTAGAAATGATGCCCTTGATATCTCCAGTTCCCTTACTGCCACTATCACAGAAGCTCTTCGGGTAAATCTGATATATCGAAGCCGTTTTCCACCAGTTCGCATCATTTGTGATTGTTGTCATTGCTAAACTCACTTACCAAAGAATAAAAAATCGAAAAAATAGCAGAAGCGATCGCCGAATTGCGATCGCTCTTTTTGTTTGCGCTTAAGCGCTTGCAGGCTCTAGCTCGCCTTTCATTTGTGCACGCTTGTAGAAGAACAGGGTCAACACTGCTGGAAGTGCAATCGCCACCAGCATTGCAATCGCGTAGATGCCCCAGAATTGTGGTTGGATAGACAGAATGCCCGGTAGGCCGCCCACCCCGATACCATTAGCCATCACACCGGCACTACCACAGATCGCTGCTGCAATAGCACTACCGATCATCGCACTCAGCATTGGGAATTTGTATTTAAGGTTAATGCCGTACATCGCTGGCTCGGTGACACCTAGATAAGCAGAGATAGCCGCAGGTACTGAGATATCACGTTCACCGTGTTTCTTACTGATAATGATGATACCGACAACCGCTGATGCCTGAGCAATGTTAGACAGTGCAATCAAAGGCCAGATTGGAGTACCACCTAGGTCTTGCATCAACTGTAGATCAACAGCGTTGGTTGTATGGTGAATACCGGTAATCACCAAAGGTGCATACAGGAAGCCAAACACCATTGAGCCAATCACAGCGAAATCACCCGTCATTGCTGCTTTCGCGGCAAACGCCACACCATCACCCAATACGCGACCAAACGGGCCAATCAGAGAGTGCGCCAATACAACAGAAACGATGATAGAAACGAAAGGAACAACAACCAAATATAGGTAAGAAGGAACAATACGCTTAAGGTTCGTTTCGATGAACGCCAACGCGATACCCGCTAACATGGCTGGAATAACCTGAGCCTGATAGCCCACCTTCTCGATAGCAAATAAGCCAAAATCCCACACTTCTGGCACTTGCTTACCAATCAGGTACGCATTCATTAGCTGAGGAGAGACCAAAGTGACACCAAGCGTAATACCGAGGATCGGTGTACCACCGAGTTTCTTCACTGTTGACCAACACACACCGACAGGCAAGAAGAAGAAAATGGCTTCACCAATTAGCCATAAGAAGCTGTGAACAGTCGCCCAGAATTGGCTGATTTCCGTCAATGATTGACCATCAAACATCTTGATGTCGCCAATCACGTTGCGGAAGCCCAAGATCAAACCACCTGTAATGATTGCTGGTAACAGTGGTACAAAGATTTCAGCAAGATGGGAGATACCACGTTCCAAAATGTTCATATTCTGACGTGCAGCCTGTTTGGATTCATCTTTCGACGCTTCAGACTTACCCGACAGTTCAATCAGAACTTTATACACTTCATCAACTTCAGTACCGACAACAACTTGAAACTGACCCGCATTAGTGAAACAGCCTTTCACGAGCGGCAGTGCTTCCAGTGCTTTGGTATCGGCTTTATTTGTGTCATTTAATACAAAGCGAAGGCGCGTCAGACAGTGGCTTACACTGGCGATGTTATCGCGACCGCCAACCAGTTCTATCAGACGCTCAACCTCTTGTTTCGCAATCTTACTCATATCCTTGTCCACCCTAAATTGGTTTCTCGTTCAGATCAGAACTCTCTGATCAAAAGGTTAGTTATAATTAATTTGGGAACATTCCCATTTGTATTTATTATATTGTCAAATCTATCGAAACAGATAAATGGGAACAATCCCATTAATTGAATGAGATCACAGTATAATTTTAAACCATAGAGAAAAGAGAGGCTTAACTCAGGATTGGTTCCTGAGTGAGGTGCACCAGTTCAGACTCTCCATTAAGCTGAGAAATCAATAGCTTGGCAGCTCTTTCTCCAGCCTGAGCATAACCCGGGTCAATACTGAATACTCTCGGAAATAGAAAAGACAGCAGCTCATTACCACCGACACCAGTCACCATCACGTCTTCCCTATCCAACTCCTGAAGACGCTTAATTACACCAAGTGCCAAAGTATCACTGGCACACACAATTGCCTGGGTGGTTGGATTCAACACTTTATCCACCAGCTGATAAGCACTTTCGTGATGAAGGTGACCTGTTTGGTAGTTAGGGGATAATCGCTGCTCTGAACACCAATCTAAGTATGCATTGAGACGAATCTGCCCAGTAGTTCGGTCTGAAGGATCAACACCAATAAAAGCAATCTCACTCACCGATTGGCGCTGAAGGTGTTCCAGTGCACAGCGAATGACGCCTGTATTGTCGTAGTTTATCGATGAGGTTGCGTCGGTATCCATAGCAATCACCAGTGAACGATGTTGCCAACTAGAGAGACGTTCAATATCGAAATCGCTAAAGCCAAACACAATCACACCATCAACATTACGTCTGCGCAGGACATCGAGATGCTCATTGGTCATCTTGCGATCAAATTGGCTTTCCATGATCACCGCGTCATAGCCGTTACTGTAGAGAACTTGCAGCATGCTGCTGACGGCTTTGTTTTCCGATGGTGAATCAAGACGCGAAATGATAACCCCAACCACTTTCTGACTGCCTCCACGCATCGCTTGCGCCGACTTAGAAGGCACATAGCCAGACTCTTCAATCACACGCTCAACTTTGGCACGCGTTTCCGGTTTGACTTTAGGGTCATTGGTTAACACACGGGAAACCGTAGACTTACCAACGCCAGACAATTTCGCAATATCAAGAATGGTCAGTTTTTTATTCATAATGCAGTGGTTTCAGTCAATTTAAGCTGGATTAATAGAGAGTTAGCGCTATTGGGTTTTACAGTTTTTGTAAACAACTCTGCCTAACTCTAACCGCGCATCATCACCTTTGGTGTGTAAAGTTACCGGATTAAGAATCGGCTTTGTTCCATTATCTAGGATGTATTTTGCACCAGAACCAGATGGGACCTGAGTGAGGCGGTAGTCATGTTTAGGCAAACGTAAAAGCGCCGCTTGCTCTTCAATCAGATAGGCGACCTCAAACTGCTTGTTTGATTCACACTGGTAGGTCACGAATTGATGCGTGTCATCTGCTTCGCGCTCAATCGCTAAATGGCTGCAACCAAATAGTGTCGTTCCAGCCAGGAACGCTAACAAGGCATTCATTTTCATCCATACTCTCCAATAGAAAAAGGCCGCCTCAAGCGACCTCTTTTCTCGGCTTTTTACTTAGTTAAGTAGGCTGGCACATCTTTGATACTATCAAGCACAGCCGTTGCCAGCGCTTCACCTTTTTCAGTTACAGGCTTGCCAGTACGTACTAAAATACGCGTACCCACTTCAGCGGCTTCTGCGGCCATCATATCCTCAGCCTTGTCGCCGACCATAACAGAGTTCGCCATATCGATTTTGAGAAAGTCACGAGCAGAAATGAACATGCCAGGTTTAGGTTTGCGGCAATTGCAATCTTCTTTGTATTTACCCTGACCATGTTCTGCATGGTGTGGACAATAGTAGAAGCCATCAAATTCAACGCCATGATCAACAAAGTTCCAATCCATCCACTGCGTTAGTGAAAGGAAACGATCTTCACTGAATTTACCACGAGCAATCCCTGACTGGTTGGTCACCAATACAAGCATATAGCCCATCTCTTGGAGCTTTTTTGTCGCTTCAAACACGCCATCAATAAATTCAAAGTCGTGCTCGTCATGAACATAGCCGTGATCGACGTTGATTACGCCATCACGATCCAAAAAGACTGCTGGTTTCGCCAAAATTTGCTTCTCTGTCTACTATTTATTACCGGAATTATTACACGCTTTATTTCTTTCATCACTATCTAATTACTAATCTGTTTGATTGAAATAAACGTTTAGACGTCTAGCCGTAAAAATATCTATTGACACAATTAATGCAAAACCATAGCATCCTCTACTAAATGAGAGGTAGTTCAAAATTATCTACTTTTTCCCAAAGCAGTCTGATAGCGGATTTCTCGATGATAGAAATTAATCAAGTAAACAAAGTATTTCTTCAAGGAAGCAAAGAAATACATGCTCTGAAGGACATCAACCTTCATATCCCTCAGGGGACGATATTCGGTGTAATTGGCTCATCCGGAGCAGGGAAAAGTACGCTAATTCGATGTGTCAATATGTTGGAAGCACCGACATCTGGCTCGATCATTGTTGACGGCATTGATCTTACCAAGCAGTCCAAATCTGAACTGAGTGAAACACGCCGTAACATCGGCATGATCTTCCAGCATTTTAACCTGCTATCGTCACGTACTGTATTCGATAATGTTGCTCTACCGCTAGAACTCGCAGGCAAAGATAAGACTCAAATCAATGAGAAAGTCACCGAGCTGCTCAAACTGGTAGGCCTTTCTGATAAACACGAAAGCTACCCTTCTAACCTGAGTGGTGGTCAAAAGCAGCGTGTGGCTATCGCACGTGCTCTGGCTTCTGATCCAAAAGTATTGCTGTGTGACGAGGCAACCAGCGCTTTGGATCCTGCGACAACACAATCGATTCTCGAACTGCTCAAAGAGATTAACCGTAAACTGAATATTACTATGCTGCTCATCACCCACGAAATGGACGTGGTAAAGAGTATCTGTCATGAAGTGGCAATTATTGGTGGCGGGGAGCTGGTTGAGAAAGGCACGGTAGGTGAAATCTTTGCTCACCCGAAAACAGAACTGGCACATGAGTTCATCCGTTCTACGCTTGATCTATCTATCCCTGATGATTATCAGGCACGCCTGCAAGAGACCCGCGTTGAAGGCAGTTACCCATTAGTTCGACTTGAGTTTACTGGTGCAACTGTAGACGCGCCACTCGTCAGTCAGATCGCGCGTAAATTTAATATTGATGTCAGCATTCTAAGCTCTGATCTTGATTACGCCGGTGGAGTTAAATTCGGCATGATGGTCGCAGAGCTATTTGGTAACGAGCAAGATGACAACGCGGCAATCGAATTCCTCCGTGAACACAATGTAAAAGTAGAGGTACTGGGTTATGTCCTTTAACACAATTTCTGAGTGGCTGAGCCTTAACAGTAACCTTTTAATCGGTGCGACTTGGGAAACCATCTACATGGTCGCAGTGGCAGGTATTGTTGGCTTTGCTGTTGGTATTCCACTGGGCGTTATTCTTCATACAACGAAGAAAGGTGGCCTACTTGAGAACACCAAGCTTAATAGCATTCTCGGCGCTGTCGTCAACGTTGGCCGCTCAGTGCCATTCCTAGTATTAATGGTTGCCATCATTCCAGTCACTAAAATTCTGGTCGGCACTTTTATTGGTACTACAGCAGCGATCGTACCCTTGACGATCGGCGCGATCCCGTTTGTTGCTCGCCTTATTGAAGGTGCCTTGTTGGAAGTACCAACGGGCTTGGTGGAAGCGGCTCAATCGATGGGCGCTACTCCGATGCAAATCATCAACAAGGTTCTGCTTCCTGAAGCAATGCCAACCATAGTCAACTCAGTCACCATCACGTTGGTCACTTTAGTCAGCTATTCAGCCATGGCCGGAACCGTTGGTGGTGGCGGCTTAGGTGATGTCGCCATTCGTTACGGCTTCCATCGCTATGATGTAGTTATCATGGCAGTAACCGTGGTAATGCTTATCGTTTTGGTACAAATCATTCAGTCTATCGGCGATGCCATCGTGCGCCGCGTCGATCACAGATAATAAATTTACAGAGTCAGAATAAGGAGAAAGTCATGAAATTTGGATTAAAAGGTCTACTCGCCATCGCAGCAGCTGCATCGGCACTTGTCCTATCAGGTTGTGGTGAAAAGCAAGCAGATACCAGCAAGATTAAAGTTGGTGTTATGGCCGGTGCTGAAGCTCAGGTAGCAGAAGTCGCAGCTAAAGTTGCCAAAGAAAAATATGGTCTGGATGTAGAGCTGGTCACTTTCACAGATTACGTAACGCCAAACGCAGCTCTGGATGATGGCTCTATCGACATCAACGCGTTCCAGCACAAACCATACCTAGCTCAGCAAGTGACAGACCGTGGTTACAAGCTAACGATTGCTGGTAATACGTTTGTGTACCCTATCGCGGGTTACTCTAAGCAAGTGAAGTCAGTTGATGAAATTCAAGATGGTGCACGTATCGCTGTGCCAAACGATCCAACTAACTTAGGTCGTTCTCTACTGCTTCTTGAACAGCAAGGCCTGCTTAAACTACGTGACGGCGTTGGCCTACTGGCAACTGTGCGTGATATCGCAGAGAACCCAAAAAACATCACCATTGTTGAGCTAGATGCTGCCCAGCTTCCGCGCTCTCTTGACGATGTGGCTCTGTCTATTATCAACACCACTTACGCAAGCTCAATTGACCTGACACCACAAAAAGATGGTGTATTTGTTGAAGACAAAGAGTCTCCATACGTAAACCTGATTGTTGCGCGTGAAGATAATGCGCAAGCAGAAAACGTCACAAACTTCGTCAAAGCTTACCAAACTGAAGAAGTGTACAACGCAGCCTCTGACATCTTCAAAGGTGGCGTAGTAAAAGGCTGGTAATCACTTACTTGCTGAATTAAACAAGGGCTGGCGTTATTGCGTCAGCCCTTTTCTTTCCTCTTCTTGATTCTTCGTCCCTCGAAACTGCTCATCCATATAGGGTCCGATAACTCCAACATAGCCAGAGGCCTGAGTATAGGACGCAAACGGTTCTACATTCTGACACCCTAGCACCTGTTAATTCTCGGATACGGCAACATTGAAGACACCTCGCTCAGGAAACTGGCGTATAAAAGCCTGCTCTTCGGCCAGTGAAAACCGAGTATCAATAAGCTTAATGATTGGATTTATACACTACGAACGCCATCAGTGTCCTCGATTTTGACTCCTCTAATTGTCACTTCCATTGGTTATCTCTTAACCGTACTCACTAGATATCGTGAATTTTACAATCTCAGCTCTACTCACAATACCAAAAACAAAAAACCGGAGCACTTGGCTCCGGTTTTGTCATTCGGTAATACGTTATGGTGTGTAGTACGTCGCTGCACCAGGACCTACTGGCAAGCCAAATACGAATACCCATAGGTAGAAAAGCACACTCCAACCGACGATAAAGCAGATTGAGTAAGGCAGCATGGTCGCAATCAGCGTACCGATACCTAGGTTCTTCATGTAGCGTGTTGCTACAGCAAGGATCAGACCGAAGTAGCTCATCATTGGGGTAATGATGTTAGTCGTTGAATCACCGATACGGTAAGCCGCTTGAATCGTCTCAGGTGCGTAGCCCACAAGCATTAACATAGGGACGAAAATTGGCGCTGTAACGGCCCACTGTGCTGAGGCAGAACCGATCATCAAGTTGATAAAACCACACATCAAAATGAAGGCAAAGAACAACATTGGACCAGTTAAGCCAATATCTTGTAAGAAGTTAGCCCCTGCAACTGCAAAGACTTGCCCAAAGTTAGTCCACTTAAAGAAAGCCACAAACTGAGCTGCAAAGAATACCAGCACAATGTACATGCCCATTGAAGACATTGACTTAGACATCGCATCGATCACGTCGCGATCGTTCTTCATTGTGCCAACAACTTTACCGTAAACTAAGCCCGGAATAGCGAAGAAGACAAAGATGAATGCAACGATACTTTTCAGGAATGGAGAACCTGCGACCGTACCAGCATCAGAACGAAGGATGCCATCAGCAGGAACAATTGTCCAAGCAAGCAAAGCTGAAACGGCTACAACGGCAAGGCCAGCCATCTTCAAGCCTTTCTTTTCAACGTCTGTTAGTTTGCCCATCGAATCGTTAGACAAGTCCTCTGACGCTTCTTCCTCGTTGTACTTACCCAGTTTAGGTTCAACGATTTTCTCTGTAACGAAGGCACCCATACCTGCGATAAAGAAAGTAGAAACGAACATGAAGTACCAGTTTACTTCTGGGCCCACAGTATAAGTTGGGTCGATCATTTGCGCTGCTGTTTCAGTAATACCTGAGAGCAGAGGATCAACGGTACCGATGAGTAGGTTTGCTGAATAGCCGCCCGAAACACCAGCAAATGCCGCCGCTAAGCCAGCAAGAGGGTGACGACCTAAAGAGTGGAACAACATCGCAGCCAGTGGGATAAGGACCACATAACCTAGCTCTGACGCTGTATTAGAAATGATACCAGCAAACACAACGGTCACAGTCACCATGCGCTTTGAAGCACCCATCACCAAACCACGCATTGCTGCTGATAGTAGGCCTGAGTACTCTGCAACCGCAACACCTAGTAGCGCAACGAGAACAGTACCCAGTGGAGCAAAGCCAACAAAGTTCTTAACCAGATTGGTAACAATTAATTCCAGGCCGTCCGCGTTTAATAAGCTAACAACCTGAATCATGCCATCCGCGGCACGGCCTGGTGCGCCCTCCGGACGAGGATCTGCCACCGCCACTTCAAAGTAACCAGCAATACCTGATGCGACTAAAATCGCAACACAGAAGATGGCAAAAAGTGTGATCGGGTGGGGTAACAAGTTCCCCAAATATTCGACTGTATCTAAGAAACGCGTAAATATCGGCTTCTTAGGCGAGTTTTGTTTAATCGAAGCAGATGAACTCATCTGTTCCCTCCTTGTAGTTATTCCTGCGCGTCCTGTGACAAGGTGTCACAAAACTCGCGCAGGTTACTCGACAAAGAGGTCAATTAGAAATCGGAAATGTAATAAAGTGTTATCCAGATCATTATATTTAACGCTAAAAAAACAAAAAACCAGCAGTTTCATCCACATATATAACAATCATCAGAATTATAAATTACATTAATCCATTGGTATTTTTTATACCACTATCATTTTTGAACAGCTTTGAATCTGGGATTAGTTTTACATATGACGTACAAGCGCCCTCTTCTTTTTACAATCTGGCAATCAGGGTGACGGCTTTTGGCACTTTTAAGAGACTTTACGACTTTCACTTACTTATCTCCCTTTGAGAATTGCCCAAATCGACGCTTAAAGTTCGCAACGCGACCTTCTTGATGGATCACTCGTTGTTTACCGGTATAAAAAGGATGCGATTTCGACGACACCTCAATAGTGAAATAGGGATAGGTTTTGCCATCTTTCCACTCGATGGTGCGCTCAGTTTGTAGCGTTGAACCAATAAAAAAGTACTCATCGATACTAGTGTCATGAAAAACAACGGTTCTGTATTCAGGGTGAATATTAGGTTGCATAATTACCTCAACATTTAATTGTTATGTTATAACATTATAAATGATAATTATTATCAAGACGTTTTACTACCCTTTTTGTGATATTTTTCCTTCATTACGATCTGTAGAGAAAGCAAATGTATTCCCTAGAGCCCATTGGTTTCATTGAATCCCCTTATAAAGAGAAGTTCGCAGTCCCTCGTCAGCCTAGGTTAGTCACAAATGCTCGGGCCAGAGTGAAATTGGTCGGAGAAGCCAACTGTCCAGAAGCCGTCAGAGGAATTGAACAATTCTCGCACGCTTGGCTACTATTTTTGTTTGATCAAAACTTGGCAGCCGGATGGAAACCAACAGTAAGGCCCCCACGATTGGGTGGCAATGAACGAGTGGGCGTCTTCGCTTCTCGATCGACCTTTAGACCCAATGGCATTGGCATGTCTGCCGTAGAAATCAAAGCAGTGACTAAACAGGGTGAACAGATATATCTCGATCTTGGTAACGTAGACTTGGTTGATGGTACTCCCGTTGTCGATATTAAACCTTACATCCCTTACTCAGATTCAATTCCTGAAGCCACAGGGAGCTACGCAGAACAAGAGCCGGAAAAGTCACTGGTCACCTTTTCGATTTCAGCAATAGAGTTTCTTAATAAGCGTAAAGAGGCTGAGTATGAAAAAGCCATTATTGAGCAGATACTGGCTCAAGATCCTCGCCCCGCTTACAAGAAAAACAGACAAGACAGCAAAGAATATGCGGTAAATTTGTTCGATTTGAATGTTAAGTTCGTTGCCAGTGATCACTTAATAACGGTTACAACGATTGAACACTTTTGACAAAGGCAATTGGCTGATATTATAAGCGGCTAACTATTTTTCCTTTGGGAAACTCTATACTCATGTCCATTCCGGCTTGAGTCACTAACTTTAATAAACGGATAAATTTAATGCGTACCAGTAATTATCTTCTTTCAACTCTGAAGGAGACTCCAAACGACGCAGAAGTAGTGAGCCATCAGCTCATGCTACGTGCAGGTATGATCCGTAAGCTGGCTTCAGGTTTATACACCTGGCTACCTACTGGTCTACGTGTACTGCGTAAAGTCGAAAACATCGTTCGTCAGGAAATCGACAATGCAGGTGCTGTCGAAACTTTGATGCCCGTTGTTCAGCCGTTTGAACTTTGGGAAGAAACAGGCCGCAGCGAGAAGATGGGCCCTGAACTGCTTCGCTTTACTGACCGTCATACTCGTCCGTTTGTTCTCAGCCCTACCGCTGAAGAAGTGATCACTAGCCTAGTGCGTAATGAAGTAAGCTCTTACAAACAGTTACCGCTAAACCTGTACCAAATTCAGACTAAATTCCGTGATGAGCGACGCCCACGTTTCGGCGTAATGCGCGCACGTGAATTCTGCATGATGGATGCATACAGCTTTGATATCGACAAAGAGGGGCTACAGAAGTCTTACGATGCAATGCACGATGCTTACTGTAAAGCCTTCGACCGTATGGGCCTTGAATACCGCCCTGTATTGGCGGACTCTGGCGCAATCGGCGGCAGTGGCTCTCAAGAATTCCACGTCCTAGCTGAAAGCGGCGAAGACCTTATCGCCTTCTCAACTGAGTCTGACTACGCAGCTAACATCGAAAAAGCAGAAGCTGCGGCACCGGCTATTGAACGCGCTCAACCAACTCAAGAGATGACGCTGGTAGATACCCCAAATGCGAAAACGATCGCTGAGCTTGTTGAGCAGTTCGAATTACCAATCGAGAAAACAGTTAAAACACTATTCGTTAAAGCGTCTGATGAAGTTGAAGCGGACCTGATCGCACTGATCATCCGTGGCGACCACGAGCTGAACGAAGTGAAAGCGGAAAACCTTCCTCAAGTCGCAGCTCCTCTAGAGATGGCAACAGAAGAAGAAATTCGCGCACATGTGGGTGCAGGCCCAGGTTCGCTAGGTCCAGTAGGGCTAAAACTGCCATTCATCGTTGATCGCTCTGTAGCTGTCATGAGTGACTTTGGCGCAGGCGCTAACGTTGATGACAAGCACTACTTCGGTATCAACTGGGGTCGTGATGTTGAGCTAGGCCAAGTTGAAGACTTGCGTAATGTGGTTGAAGGCGACCCAAGCCCATGTGGTCAGGGGACACTTATGCTTAAGCGTGGTATTGAAGTCGGTCACATTTTCCAACTGGGTAATGTTTACTCGCAAGCAATGAACTGTGGTGTTCTTGGTCCTGATGGCAAAAACGTTATCTTAGAGATGGGTTGTTACGGTATCGGTGTTTCTCGTGTGGTTGCTTCTGCCATTGAGCAGAACCATGATAAATACGGCATCATCTGGCCTGACGCACTTGCACCTTTCCAAGTGGCTATCGTGCCAATGAACATGCACAAGTCAGAAGAAGTGAAAGAAGCGGCTGAGAAGCTGTATGCTGAACTGACCGCTATGGGCATCGAAGTTCTATTCGATGACCGTAAAGAGCGCCCGGGTGTCATGTTCTCTGACATGGAGCTTATCGGTATTCCTCACACTATCGTGATCGGTGATCGTTCAATGAAAGAAGGCAACTTCGAGTACAAGAACCGCCGTTCTGGTGAGAAAACGGCTATCGCGATGGCAGACATCGTTGAGCATATTAAAGCGCAAATCGCTTAAATCACCTCATTAGAGAGCAAAAGGCTGATGTGAAAACATCAGCCTTTTTATCTATCAAACAGTCAGCAATCAGTCAAATATCACTCTAGAGGTTCGGTTGGCGCCTGACTTTCTACCTTTTTCGGTGCAAAAGGAACATCCACTAGCTCAGCAGCGTTACCATCCGCCAACTCGCCTAAATGAAAAATACCAAACTCTCCCGGCTTCATACGGTGCCAAGTTTCATTACCAGTGAGAGGCTGAGTCGCAATCACCGAAACAATATCGTTTGGTGTGGTCTCTTCTTGGAAGTTAATTTCCACATCTTCATCAAGTAAAGCTGCTTTTCCAAACGGCGCACGGCGCGTAATCCAATACAAATGGTTAGTGCAATAGGTCATGACGTACTCACCGTCAGACAGCAACATGTTAAACACCCCTTTTTCGCGTAACTTATCACAACACTTAGCGACAAAGCGGAATACACCGACCATGTCCTGTGGGGGTTTAGGAAATGTGTCTTCCATTTGCTTTAATAGCCAACAAAAAGAGAGCTCACTATCGGTTTGACCAACTGGGCGGTGCCTTCCTGTCACTAAGCTTTGATAATCTGTTAGCTGACCATTGTGAGCAAAGGTCCAATAACGCCCCCATAATTCTCGGGTAAACGGATGTGTGTTTTCAAGATTCACCGCTCCGCGATTCGCCTGACGAATATGGCTAATTACCGCGCAGCTTTTGATTGGATAATTTTGGACCAGCTCAGCAATCTTAGAATCACAACTTGGTGTAGGATCTTTAAAGTTACGAAACCCTTTACCTTCATAAAAAGTAATGCCCCAACCATCACGATGCGGACCAGTATTGCCCCCTCGCTGCATAAGCCCTGTAAAGCTAAAACAGATATCAGTTGGTACATTAGCGCTCATTCCGAGCAATTCACACATGGTTTAAGAAGCTCCCTTAAAACAACAGCACCAGTTCAAAACACTGGCACTGTTTAAACCACTCAGAAATTATTTTTCCATCTCTTTTTCGATCAACTGAATCACAATATGGATGATCTTAATATGGATTTCTTGGATACGATCTGCATAGCCAAAGTGAGGCACTCGAATTTCAATATCCGCTAAACCAGCCATCTTCCCGCCATCTTTACCTGTTAAAGCAATGGTTTTCATTCCTTTGGCTTGAGCCGCTTCAATCGCTTTTAGAATATTGCCTGAGTTCCCTGACGTGGATAGACCGAATAGCACATCCCCTTTAGCCCCGACGGCTTCAACATAGCGAGAGAACACGTACTCATAGCCAAAGTCATTACTCACACAAGACAGATGACTTGGGTCTGAAATAGCGATACCAGGTAAACCTGGGCGGTTCTCACGATAACGCCCCGTGAGTTCTTCAGCAAAGTGCATCGCATCACAGTGAGAGCCACCGTTACCACAAGACAAAACTTTACCGCCTTGTTTAAATGAGTCAGCGAGCATCTTCGCAGCCGCTTCAATTTGCGCGATGTTGTTTTCATCGCTTAGAAATGTATTAAGTACGTCGGCAGCTTCGGTAAGTTCTTTTTTAATCAGATCCTGGTACATAGGTTTTTCTCTAATTATTTGGTTTTGAAATGGCTGACGCCTAACGTCGCCATGGTTATAGTCAGAGTTTACTCAAACAATTCTCACTGTCGATAGCTGCCCGCAAACATTTGCGTCTTTATTCGGTTTCGACCTCTTCAAAAACCGTCCACCTCTTCATTTTTAGAATTTTCACTCTACTCAGATCACTTTTTGGACAATTTTAGGTTTTACATTTCTTTAATATTTTGATTACACTTTAACTGGTTGGACCTCTTTATAAATAACGGCGTAAAAATGCTCAAAAGCGCCGAACAAGGAACATTACTATGGACATTTTGCTCTCTATACTCGGATTTGCTGCGGTTCTAGCGGTCTGTCTCTACCATCGAACCTCCCTAGCCAAATCGGTAACCGCGTTGACAGTCACTCTGGCCATACTCTCTGCCTTCGGTGCTGCGGGCTCACTGAGCTGGATTCTTTTTATTGCCGCCACAGCAGTGGTTGCTATTCCCTCAGTACGTCAATCTTTGATCAGTAAAAAGGCGCTGACTTTGTTCAAAAAAGTCTTGCCTGCGATGTCACAAACAGAAAAAGAAGCACTCGATGCCGGTACCGTATGGTGGGAAGCTGAATTGTTCAAAGGTAAGCCAGACTGGAAAAAACTGCATGACATCCAATCACCTACATTAACTGCTGAAGAACAGGCTTTCTTAGATGGCCCTGTGAACGAAGTGTGCGCTATGGTGAATGATTATCAAGTCACGCATGAACTGGCTGATCTACCACCAGAAGTCTGGCAATACCTCAAAGACAACAAATTCTTTGCCATGATCATCAAGAAAAAATACGGTGGCCTAGAGTTTTCTGCCTATGCACAGTCTCTTGTTCTTCAGAAGTTGACAGGTGTCTCTGGCGTCCTTTCTTCTACAGTTGGCGTCCCAAACTCACTGGGCCCAGGTGAACTTCTACAGCATTATGGTACGACTGAGCAAAAAGACTACTACCTACCGCGCCTTGCAGAAGGTAAGGAAATTCCATGTTTTGCTCTAACTAGCCCAGAAGCTGGCTCTGACGCGGGTTCTATCCCTGACTTTGGCGTGGTATGTAAAGGTAAGTGGGAAGGCAAAGACGTACTTGGTATGCGCTTGACTTGGAACAAACGCTATATTACCTTGGCTCCAGTGGCGACTGTACTAGGCTTAGCTTTTAAACTGCGTGACCCAGAAGGTCTATTAGGAGAGCAAGAAGATTTAGGTATTACTTGTGCTCTTATTCCAACTCACCTCAAAGGTGTTGAGATTGGTAACCGTCATTTCCCACTCAACGTACCATTCCAGAATGGTCCGACTCGTGGTGAAGATCTATTTGTACCTCTCGACTTTATCATCGGCGGTCCGAAGATGGCTGGTCAAGGCTGGCGTATGCTGGTTGAATGCCTATCCGTTGGGCGTGGTATCACACTGCCTTCTAACTCTACTGGTGGCATTAAAACTGCCGCACTAGCCACAGGGGCTTATGCACGTATTCGTCGCCAGTTCAAACAACCCATCGGCCAGATGGAAGGGGTCGAAGAGCCATTAGCGCGTCTAGGCGGTAACGCTTACGTGATGGACGCAGCCAGTAACCTGACTGTCGCCGGTATTGATTTGGGTGAGAAGCCTTCGGTTATCTCAGCAATCGTAAAGTACCACTGTACTCATCGTGGCCAACAAAGCATCATTGATGCAATGGATATCGTCGGTGGTAAAGGCATCTGCTTGGGGCCTTCTAACTTCCTGGCTCGCGGTTATCAAGGCGCACCAATCGCGGTAACCGTTGAGGGTGCGAACATCCTGACTCGTTCTATGATCATTTACGGTCAAGGTGCTATTCGCTGCCATCCTTATGTTCTAGAAGAGATGAACGCCGCTTACTCGGATTCTTCTGATGCCCTAGAGAAATTTGATTCAGCCCTTGCAGGTCATGTGAGCTTCACCATGAGCAACCTGGTACGCAGCTTCTGGCTTGGACTAACTGACGGTCGATTCTCTTCAGCACCAGTAAAAGACTCTACCACTCGCTACTATCAGCAGCTCAACCGCTACAGTGCAAACATTGCTTTCTTATCAGATATTTCAATGGCTGTTCTTGGTGGTTCATTGAAGCGTAAAGAGCGTTTATCAGCACGTCTGGGTGATATTCTCAGCCAGCTTTACCTTAGCTCAGCAACTTTGAAGCGCTTTGAGAATGATGGTCGTATTGCCGATGATCTTCCATTGGTGCACTGGGGACTTCAAGACAGTTTGAAGCAGACCGAAGAAGCGATTGACGAGTTCTTAGCGAACTTCCCTAATAAATGGTTGGGTAAAGCCTTACGTGTCATGATCCTACCGTTTGGTCGTGTACGCAAAGCGCCAAACGACAAAATTGACAGCCAAGTAGCTCAGATCCTACAGACACCTTCTGCAACCCGAGATCGTTTAGGCCGTAACCAGTATTTCCAAGCTAGTGAATTTAATCCTGCCGGTAAGATCGAAGAAGCGCTGCACATTATTCTTGAAGCAGAGCCTGTGTTCACTAAAGTGTGCAAAGCCATCAACGAACGCCGTCCATTCCTTCGTTTGGATTTAATCGCAGATATCGGTTTGGAAAAGGGAATTATCGACTCAGCCGAAGCACAATTATTGCGTAATGCAGAAGAACATCGCCTGTACGTGATTAATGTGGATGATTTTGACCCAAAGGACTTAGCTGCCAAACCACTAGAGCTAACCCCTCAGATGGATGAAGTGGCTTAATCTACATCAACGCAAAAGGGCTGCAATGCAGCCCTTTTTGTGCTTTCAGTTTCCTAAATGTGCTACTTCTTGGGCATCTCTAACTGCATCTCTGGCATCATTTCTTTCTTAGCTCTGAGCTTACGCATCACAAACCAAACAACTAAGCCAAGAATAATCATCACGATATTACCCACTCCGATGATGATGTAGGTGCGCATGCGTTTCTCTTCTCTCATCTGGATCAAGCGCATTTCTTCCATCAATTTCAACTGCTGCATGCGTTCCTCTTCCTGTAAACGACGAGTTTCGGAAAAGTCGACTTCTTCCAACACACTGTAAGTGTGCTCTTGAACCGGAAAAGCGAGTGGGCGCCCCGACCCCATTTCTGTAGCAAAAACTTGCCCCATCCAAGCATAGTTACCAATTTCGCCATTGTATGGGATCTTTAGTTCAACTTTTTCTGACGCTTCCGCTGCACTTTCAGCTACCGTCACTTCACTATTATCTGGTGATTTGTGCACAATTTGCGCCGCCAAACTCCCCGGTTCAACCATACCTTGCTCACCAGAGACGACAACCTTGTGTTCTACCCCTTCTTCGCGACTTTGAATAAAGGTCGTTTGGATAGGCATTGGGTATACCAAAACCTCTTGTTCTTGCGCACGGAGGAAGACCCCATTGCCCGACGTAATACGAACACGGTATTTACCCGGCTCTGGGGAAATATTCAGTGATACCGTAAATACACCGTCTCCTGCCACTTCATCTAAACCACGGCCATCATCGGCAAACTCACCGATAGTGTAAGGGATCGGTTTTGCCTCTTTAATCAATTCCTCTTCATTTTCAACGTATTTGGTGAAGGTCACCATTAAATTAACGCGCTCTAAGAAGTCTCTCAATACCAAAGGTTTGCCATCAGAGGTGAGCCTTGCTGTAAACTTTATCTGTTCATTCTGGAACAAACGCGCTGGCATCTGTTCGGTGGACAGTTCAAGGTGAGAAATAAGGATTATCTTGTTCTTGGGTGTCACTTTACCGATAGCCTGCCAAGGGCCAGGCATGGGATTATCTATCGATATGATGTCCATTGTTGGTTCTTGGTACCAACGAACGTTATCTGGGCTACGCCAAGCGTAGTACTTTTTTCCATCAGGGCGGACCAATACTACCGGCCTTGAGCGTTCAGCGCGATAGATCACAAAGGTAATTTGTTTGATGGTGGGATCAACTCGAAAACGATTGTCGAGCAATGACATTGAGGATTCTTCCGCAAAACCAAAGGTACTGACTAACAAGCCCAACAAGGCAAACCAAATCCTCAACATTCCTTCTCCTACTGACGCCAGAGACAGCTTCCGCTTTTCTCCACCAAGTCCAATCTATTTTGATGTGCTTCTAATTCATCGGCTGTTGCACGGATAACCTTTAATGATTTTCGTCCACCAGCCACACGTTTTATTGACTCGCCTCCCACATTGCCCTCTGCGTTGCCAGGGTTAAATTGTAATGAGGTCTGGCCACCTGTCATCAATAGATAGACGTCAGCCAAGATCTCCGCATCGAGCAAAGCTCCATGAAGCGTACGGTGAGAGTTATCTATACCATAGCGGTCGCACAACACATCGAGGTTGTTACGTTTACCAGGGAAGATCTTCTTCGCCATGGCAAGGGTATCCGTGACCTTACAGTAGTCTTCCGTTTTGCCAATACTTGGGTCCAACATACTGAACTCATGATCCATAAAGCCAGTATCGAAGGGCGCGTTGTGGGCAACAAGCTCGGCACCTTTAATAAACTCAAGAAACTCGCTATGTACATCCTGATATTCAGGTTTATCGACAAGAAACTCGTCAGTAATACCATGGACTTCCACTGCGTCCGGCTGAATTTCGCGATCAGGCTTGATGTAAACGTGAAAGTGACGCCCCGTTAATTTACGGTTGATAATTTCAACAGCACCGATTTCAATAATACGGTGTCCCTGATAATGAGGACCGCCTTCACGGTTCATACCTGTGGTTTCGGTATCGAGTACCACGATGCGGTTGTGGTTAGAATTGTTGCTGGTATTCATAACAAATTGTGTGTCAGACTATGCCAATAATATGCTTAACCCAATAGTATCAAATCATGACGAAACAGGTGGAAATTTTCACAGATGGTTCTTGTTTAGGTAATCCAGGGCCAGGTGGTTACGGTATCGTTTTACGCTATAAGCAGGTCGAAAAAACACTGGCTAAAGGCTACACCCTAACCACCAACAATCGCATGGAAATGATGGCAACCATAGTCGCACTACAAACACTGAAAGAACCGTGCGAAGTCATACTCACCACTGACAGCCAGTACGTTCGCCAAGGTATTACACAGTGGATTCACAATTGGAAAAAACGTGATTGGAAGACGGCTGATAAAAAGCCGGTTAAAAACGCCGATTTATGGAAAGCGCTTGATGCCGAAACCGCACGCCACACCATTGACTGGCGCTGGGTCAAAGGTCACGCAGGGCATAGAGAAAATGAAATGTGTGATGAATTAGCTAGAGCCGCTGCCGAAAACCCAACAGAAGAAGATACAGGTTACCAACCTAACTAGTGCGACTTTACTTTGCTCGACACCTTGTAATTGACGCCAATCGGCGTCAATTTTCGTTTTAGCTTCCAATGTGGCTTGATCGGTTTAAGTGGGTAAGTGCGTTTGCGAGCAACAATAAAATATAGGCTACCCATAGGAGATGCCCAATCGCCTAAACTGTTTTCCAGCCAAGTCCACATGGTGCGGTATTTCTGCATTGGAAACAGGGCATAGCTGTCACACTCAATCACCTGATAATTCAAAACACTCAGCCAGTCACGAATACGATTGGGAGTAAACATGCGCCCACTCCATGGCAAGTTGTTCTTGCGCCATGGCATCAAGCTCGACAAGCCCGTTAAGCTGATCGGATTAAAGCCAGTAATGATCAAATACCCATCATCGATCATCACACGATCGACTTCTCTCAACATTCGATGAGGGTCATTGCAGTAATCAAGCTGATGCGCCATCACAATCACGTCAAAGCTTTTTTCAAGAAATGGTAAGTTGTAACCATCAGCAATCACGTTATGCAAAGGGTTCTGGATATCAAGGTTAACTTGGTGTTGAATATTACAATTAAAGCTGGTTAACTCGCAGCTCAGCCCTCCCAGCTTAAGCATATGATAGCCAAATAGTTTTGGGCACCATTCATCAACACGAGTTTGTATTGATTCACTGACCCACAGGCCATTCTTAAGCTGAGACCATGAATGAGGCTTTTCGAGCTTCTTATTACTGCGTGCTGGCTTCATAATTAACCTGCTTCACTCTTGGTAACCGGAGAGACAACTATGTTAGATATCAAAAGCATACCTGCATTTAATGATAATTACATCTGGCTGATTCAAAATAGCGATCAGCGTTGTGCTGTTGTCGATCCTGGGGACGCGACTCCCGTACTTGAGTACCTTAAACAGCACGAGTTAAGCTTAGAGGCGATCCTAATTACTCACCACCATAATGATCATATCGGTGGTGTCCCAGAGTTAGTCAGGCAATTTCCCGGTATCGACGTAGTGGGCCCAGCCAATGAACCTGTTCCAACCTTGACGCATGCTGTCGAGGCCGGTGAACAAATTGAGCTATTTGGCGAAATCTTTTTTGTTTTAGGATTAGAAGGCCATACCCGCGGACACATCGGCTATGTCGGTGATGGAAAACTGTTCTGCGGCGATGTTCTTTTCTCAGCAGGCTGTGGTCGGGTATTCGAAGGTACCATGGAGCAAATGCATGCCTCACTCAATAAACTGGTTGCTCTACCCGAAGAGACCGAGGTTTACTGTGCTCATGAGTACACCGCTAGCAACGTCGCCTTTGCTTTAGCCGTTGAGCCAGATAACGAGCTACTTCAGCAATACCGTGATGAAGTGAACCGCCTCAGAGCGCAAAATCAACCGACCTTACCCACCACTATTCGCAAAGAGAAATGGATCAACCCATTCCTAAGAACAGATCAACAAAGCATCATACGCTCGGTGGCCAACAGGACCCAACAAACGGACTCACTCGCCATTTTTACGGCATTACGTGAGTGGAAGAACGAATTTTAACGTTTTGCAACTTGTCACCTCCATATTTAGACAAGTATTATCAGCAGCCAAATAAAAAAAGGGCTGTGCAATGCGAGTAAAACACAGCTGGGTATTAGCACTACTACTAACAGGATGTCAGCTTACCCAGCAGACAGAGAGCGATAAATCCGCCTCTACAAAGACCAATACCCCACCAGCAGTAGCGTCAAGCAAACCTGCTGCTCAACCTTCAGAATCGGCTATCCCCTCTAAGCCCATCGTGACGCCCCAGTCTCAGGAAGACGTCTGGCAGCGTATCGCAATGCAGCTCGAGTTTCCGATCCCTGATGACAAAATGGTCGATTATTACCGCACTTGGTATCTAAAGCACCCCAACCACCTCAAAACCGTTTCTGAGCGTGCCCAGCCGTTCCTCTATCTCATCACCGAAAAAATTGAGCAACGCGATCTGCCTTTAGAGTTAGCGCTTTTGCCTATCGTTGAAAGTTCCTTTGATGCTTTTGCCTACTCCCATGGTAGTGCAGCCGGTTTATGGCAATTTGTTCCGGGGACGGGTAAATACTACGGACTAAAACAAAACTTCTGGTATGACGGCCGCCGCGATGTCGCTGCATCGACTGACGCTGCGCTCGATTATCTAGTGGCACTAAATAAGCGATTCAAAGGAGACTGGACCCATGCCATTGCGGCTTACAACAGTGGAGGAGGACGAGTCTCCAGTGCGATCAGAAAAAATACTAGGCTAGGCAAGCCTACGGATTTTTTCTCTCTTGATCTGCCGAAAGAAACCAGTGGTTATGTGCCCAAATTACTTGCATTGGCAGATATCATCGCGAATCAGGACAAATACGGTATTGATATCCCGCCAATTGCCAACAAACCAGTTGTTGACTTGGTTGACCCCAAAGAACAACTTGATCTGGCCATTGCAGCAAACTACGCAGGCATGACTGTCAAACAACTGCAAAGCCTCAATCCAGCCTACAACCAGTGGGCAACGGCACCAGACGGCCCACACCAGATCTTACTACCAATTGAAAAAATTGCTGCCTTTAAAACTAAAGTTGCTCAAAACCGCGGTAAAGGAATGAAGGTCGTTCGCTATAAAGTGAAATCCGGCGACAGTTTGAGTGTACTTGCCACTCGATACAAAACTACCACTAAGGTCATCCAAAAAGCGAATAACCTTAACGGGCACAATATCCGTGTTGGACAGCACCTGATAATCCCGACCTCTACGAAAGATGAACGTGCCTATACGCTCAGTGCAACCAACCGGCTGGCTAAAACTCAGGCTAAATCACGCGGTCAATACAAGCTCACTCATACTGTGCGATCAGGGGATAGCTTGTGGAGTATTGCGCGCGCGAACAAAGTTTCCCATCAGTCTCTCGCTAAATGGAATGGTATGGGACCAAGAGACACTTTACGCGTTGGGCAAAAGTTGGTTATTTGGAAAAACAGCTCAGACGGCGCGATCATCCGCACCGTTTTTTATAGTGTGAAGTCTGGTGACACCATCAGCGGTATTGCCAACAAATTTAAAGTTAAATCCAATGATATAGTGAAATGGAACGGGCTCAGCAAAAAGAAATACCTGCAGCCGGGACAAAAGCTCAAACTCTATGTCGATGTCACTAAGGTGAGTGTATGACGCCATCCTCGAACCCTTTAATTATGCTGGTGGATATCTTTCGTTCACCTAGCGCGTGTTTTCTTGCACTTTATCAGCGTGGCGCTTGGGGCTGGCAAACATACGTTGTTCTTATGTTAACCCCATTTCTTTTTTGGGGCGCTTACTTCGACATCGTTGATTTCGAATGGCTAAAGCAGGGACTCTCTGCTCAACTGGCTCAAACAAACCCAAAACAACTTGAGTTACTGGATGCCAACACCCTGATGGCCAGTGAGATCATCAGTGACGTTGTAGGGCGAACTCTGACCATTGTGATGTTGGCCTTCTGGTTCAATCTTGCAACCAAACCAAGCCAGCACCAACATGGATTCTGGCGTTGGTTTGCCGCGAGTACCGTCGTGGTTTTTCCCGCTATTATTGGTGATTTGGCAAGTTATGTGAGCTTGCTACTCAAACACGGTCAAGTGATGGTCTATGCCGCAGATTTAAATAGCCTCAATGGTTTGTTAAAACTGCCTCTAACCAATCAATGGTCTCAGTTTGCTAGCTCCTTCCCACTACTTCTACCATGGTACATTGCCTTAGGTTACGCTGCGGTGGGGACTTGGACTGAATTTGAACGCGGTCAGGCACTTGTCATTTCAGCATTGCCTTGGATAGCATACTATTTCATTTGGGCGCTATATATCGCCATCAGTTAACTGAAATGTCACTTCAATCGGATTATGGTCAGAGGCGTCGGATTCCGGCGCCTCTGCTTTTATTAGCGTCAAACCTCGATAAAAGACATGGTCCAGTGGTAAACCAGTCATAAATTGGGTGCGATTGTCTGGCTCATAGCTGGCTTCTTCCATTTCGAGAGCATCCAGCACTTGCTTCATCACTTTCAAGCGCTGCTCACTCCAACTATTAAAATCACCGCCAATCACAATGGGGCCAGTATGCTGGGTTAACTCAGTGACCAATGTTCCTAGCTGATTCTGATATTCTTTTGTACCATAGGTAAAGTTAACTGCATGAATGTTCACTACCGCGAGCAGCTGTCCGTTTGACAAGGGGTAGGTGGCGTAAATCGCCGACTTAGGTAAGCGAAGCCATGGCTCCAACTCTGTATAAGCACATGCTTTTAGCGGCGTGTGAGCGGAGAGATTGAGTACCCCTGCGCTGTACTTAAACGCTTTGAATGCATCAACCTGATTACCATACCACCCTGACTCTTGTATCCAGCCTTTGAGCTCTGGGCTCATACTGGCTTCTTGAAGCAATACCAACTGTTTATCTTGCGTGTATTGAGTGAGTTCTTGGCGCCAATGACTGCGGTTTTGTTTGTATATATTCCACACCAACACCTTTAACTGACGGTCTTTATCAATGTAATCGGTATGTGTGCTATTAAAGCATTGCAATGAAAGAGCGTTACCTTGTGAAGAAATAGTAGAAAGCTGAGGTGTATCCGGCAGGGAAAACACTATTTGAAACCCAAACACGACCATCGCCAACACAATGAGCGGGCTCAGCAATACAAGCTTTTTTTTCATTTACATCACCACAAATAAAAAAGAGCCTCACGGCTCTTTCGATAAAACAAATTAAATCGCGTCTTCGTCTTCTTCACCAGTCCGAATGCGAACAATTCGCTCAATGTCTGTAATGAAGATTTTACCATCACCTATTTTCCCGGTGTGAGCCGTATCAACAATAGTATCAACACATTGCTCGGCAACGTCATCAGTCACCACAATCTCAAGTTTCACTTTTGGCAGGAAATCCACCATATATTCTGCACCACGGTACAACTCCGTGTGACCTTTTTGACGACCAAAACCTTTGACTTCCGATACTGTCATACCCGTGATGCCTACTTCCGCCAGCGCTTCACGTACATCATCTAGCTTAAATGGCTTAATAATGGCTTCGATTTTTTTCATGTTCATCCCTTAAACTTCAGCAATTTTTCTTATTATCCCATGATAAACAAGCAATAAAAAGCCCGAGCGTTTGATGCTCGGGCTATTTATCTGGAATTTACAATTACTTCAAACTTGCATAATAAGCGGCTAAGTTAGCAATATCTGCATCGCTCAGCATGGACGCTTGCGCTTGCATCACTGCAGCCAGTCCACCAGTTCTCTCTTTGTTTTTATACGCATTAATTGAGGACACGATATACTGCTCATTTTGTCCTTTCAGGTTTGGGTAGCCAGGGATCACAGCAATACCATCAGCACCATGGCAAGCTGCGCACACGGCCGCTTTTGCTTGTCCAGCAGCGACATCACCGGCCGCCATCACTTGCCCTGCCAGTAAACTCATTCCAATGGCTATTCCAGTCGCGATTTTTTTCATTGCTCTTCCTTATAATTCCACTTTAGTTGTGCGTTTTTATGTATACAATTTTGACACAACTGGTGTTGACTTGTCCCAGACAAGTTCACAATCTTGACCTGCAAAGCGATGATCAACAAACAAATCTGCGACGGCGACGACACGCTCTCCACTCATAATAATGGGTAAGCGACGCCTCAACCAACTAGGCACACCATACTCCTGAAACAACTTTTTCAACTTTCGACTGTGGTTACGCCCAACAGGACGAGCATTCAAACATTGAGGTTCAAACGTGATCTGCAACGATTCGTCTTGAAGTGCACTCAGAGAAAGTTTACCACGCGTACTAGGACATAAGATTAGCGTTCCCAGATCATCGGGCAAAGAAACAGATGTATTGAGAGAAATGCCTTGCTGCCATCCTGATAGCTCTTGCCATTGCTTCACAACATATAACCTCTGTTCAAAACGACGAATCTGGCCATCGCTCAATACTAGAATTGGATTCGCATCTTGACGGCACAGTGCTACCTCTAACCAGATTTTGTTTAATTGTTCTCGGCTCGGCATACGCACTTGATGTTTAGACAACCACATTCGAACAATTCGACTGCGCATTAGAGGGCTCATTTCAGATAACGCTTGAATGTATAAACTCCCATCCTGATGGGTAATACACTCAACCCGCTCACCAAGTAATTCATCCAGTAGTTGCTCCTGCTCAGAGCAAAGTTCAGCACTGCGTTGCACAGATTGGGGAAAATGAGGCCATCGTTCAGTCATAACTGGAGAGACTTGATGACGGATGAAATTGCGGTCAAATCGAGTATCCTGATTGCTCTCATCCTCAACCCAACTCAGTTTATGCTCAGTAGCAAAAGCCTCGATTTCGGACCGGCGAACAGAGAGGAGCGGACGAAGAAGTTCTCCCTCAGCAAAAGGCATCACTTGTGCCATTGCCGAAAGTCCTCTCGGCCCACTACCACGTTTTAAAGCAAGTAAAAAAGTCTCAAGCTGATCATCTTGATGTTGCCCCGTAAGCAATATATCCCCTTGGCCTATGTACTTGCCTAACGCCTGATATCGAGCTTCTCGCGCACTTTCTTCTATGCTTTTCCCTTGCTTTTCCAGTATTACCTTCTCAATATAAAAAGGCATCTTTTCTTCTAAGCACCATTGCTTACAACGCATCGCCCATTCATCCGCATTGACACTCAAACCATGGTGGACATGTACAACCACACACGTTTTATTATGTTCACGGCGATACCTCGCCATTAGTGCCAATAAGACTCGCGAATCAAGGCCACCACTAAGAGCAAGCACTAACTTACCTTTAGAATGCTGGTATTGGTCAATAAACGTAGAAAAGTGTTGATATAAATTCATAATCAAAGAAAAGCGCTGTGAATAAGGTTAGTCTATCATCCTAAATAAAAAAGGCTGAACCTGAGTTCAGCCTTTCTCTATTGGGTTGCTAAAATTAGCAGTAACCGTAACTCATCAGACGCTGATAACGGCGTTCAAGTAGCGCATCATTATCAAAGTGCTGTAGTTCATCCAACTGCTTAATGAGCGTTGCTTTCATGTTCGCCGCCATTTGGATGTGGTCACGGTGCGCACCACCTAGCGGTTCCTCGATGATTTCATCAATCAACTCAAGTTCTTTTAGTCGCGGAGCAATCAGACCCATTGCTTCTGCCGCTTGTGGCGCTTTGTCTGAATCACGCCAAAGGATGGAAGCACAACCTTCCGGAGAAATAACAGAATAAGTCGAGTATTGCAGCATGTTCACGTAGTCGCCTACGCCAATAGCTAGTGCACCACCAGAACCACCTTCGCCTACCACGTTACAAATAACAGGCACTTTTAGACCAGCCATTACTTTAAGGTTTTTCGCAATCGCTTCCGACTGACCACGTTCTTCAGCGCCAACACCTGGGTATGCACCTGCAGTATCGATAAACGTGATGATTGGCATGTTGAAGCGCTCAGCCGTTTCCATTAAGCGTAGGGCTTTACGGTAACCTTCAGGTTTTGGCATTCCGAAATTACGCTTTACTTTTTCTTTGGTTTCACGGCCTTTTTGGTGGCCAATGATCATCACAGGACGGCCATCAAGACGAGCCATCCCCCCAACAATCGCTTTATCATCAGCATAAGCACGATCGCCCGCGAGTTCTTCAAACTCAGTGAAAACATGCTCTACATAATCCAGTGTATAAGGACGCAGAGGATGACGAGCCATTTGAGCTGTTTCCCATGCGCCTAAGTCACTGAAGGTTTTCTTTTTCAGTTCCAAGCTTTTCTTTTCTAGCTGTTCGATCTCTTTCTCCAGATCAACGCCAGAGTCACCACCGTGACGAGAAACGCCACGAAGTGCTTCGATCTTAGCTTCAAGTTCTGCAATAGGCTTTTCAAATTCTAAAAAGTTCAGGCTCATCTATAGATCCTTTGTGATTCGGCATTCGACTGCCGAACTTAGTTAAATTCGAGTTCTACTTGGCTCTTACCAAGCAACTGTTTCAAATTGTCTATTAATTCATCGCTAGGCGTCACACGCCATTCCGTACCTAACGTTAAGCGCGCTCGTGCATCACTACGCTGGTAGTATATGTGGACAGGAACACTTCCTGCTTTGTAAGGCTCTAGTATCTTACTAAAGCGCTCAAAAAATTGTTCGTCGATTTGAGATTCTTCAATCGATACTGATAAGCCACGTGCGTATTTTTCACGTGCTGTACCGAGATCCATAACCTCGCGCGCGGACATTTTAAGACCACCATTGAAATCATCAAAGCTGACCTGTCCAGAAACGACCAAAATTTTGTCTTGTTCGAGCAGCTCAGCATACCTTTCAAGTGCGTCAGAGAACAACATCACTTCCATACGTCCGCTGCGATCGTCGAGTGTAATGATACCAATACGCGTTCCACGCTTGGTCGTCATCACTCGCGCAGCAATCACCAGACCAGCAATAGTCACACTTTGATCGCGCCTTGTCGGTGTCGCGTCTTTTAATCGACAACTGGTGTACTTACCCAGTTCCTTTATATAGGAATTTATTGGGTGTCCAGTCAAATATAAGCCAAGTGTATCACGTTCTCCTTCCAGCCAAACTTTTTCTGGCCACGCGGGAACCTTGGTGTATTTATGCTCAACTTCTTCTGGCGCTTCCGTCAAGACACCAAACAAATCACTTTGACCAAACGCCTCCGCTTGGTGATATTGACTGGCCGCTTTAACGGCATCGTCAAGAGATGCCATCATCGCTGCACGATGTGGGCCTAATCGATCAAGGGCGCCAGCGTAAATCAATTTTTCGATCACACGTTTGTTGACTTTTTTAAGATCAATTCGCGCACAGAAATCAAACAAGTCTTTGAAGTGACCATCTTTGTTACGGGCTTCTAGAATCGCTTCAATTGGACCTTCTCCAACCCCTTTGATAGCCCCGATACCGTAAACAATTGCGCCATTTTCATCGACATTAAATCGATAAAGGCCCGCATTAATGTCCGGTGGTAACACTTTCAGCTTCATGCGGAAACATTCATCCACCAAACCGACCACTTTTTCGGTGTTGTCCATATCAGCCGTCATAACGGCTGCCATAAACTCCGCTGGATAATGGGTCTTAAGCCATAATGTTTGATATGACACCAAAGCGTAAGCGGCTGAGTGAGATTTGTTAAAGCCGTAACCAGCAAACTTCTCCACCAAATCGAAGATTTTCATCGCCAATTCGCCATCGACGCCGTTGTTCACCGCACCTTCTTTAAATACAGCACGCTGCTTGGCCATTTCTTCAGGTTTTTTCTTACCCATCGCTCGGCGCAGCATGTCCGCACCACCTAGCGTATAGCCAGCGAGGATCTGAGCAATCTGCATCACCTGTTCTTGATACAAGATGATGCCGTAGGTGGGATCTAACGTATCCTTGAGGGATTCATGTTGCCAAGTTTCATCGGGGTAAGAAATCGCCTCGCGGCCGTGCTTACGGTCGATGAAGTTATCAACCATGCCCGACTGAAGTGGCCCCGGTCGGAACAATGCCACCAGTGCGATGATGTCTTCAAAACAGTCTGGTTGTAAGCGCTTGATCAGTTCCTTCATCCCACGAGATTCCAGCTGGAACACCGCAGTGGTCTCTGAGTTTTGCAAAAGGCGGAAAGATGCAGCGTCATCGAGAGGAATAGATTCAATCCGAACAGGCGCTTGGCCTTGTTTCTCAAGACGCGGGTTGATCAAGCCAAGAGCCCAGTCGATGATGGTAAGAGTGCGAAGACCAAGAAAGTCAAACTTAACCAAACCAGCAGTTTCAACGTCGTTTTTATCAAATTGGGTGACAGGAAAGTGCCCTTCCGCATCGGCATAAATCGGCGCAAAGTCGGTGATAGTAGTTGGCGAGATAACCACGCCACCTGCGTGCTTACCCGCATTACGTGTACATCCTTCAAGGATACGACACATATCGATAAGCTCTTTGACTTCTTCATCAGCTTCGTAAAGTTCCGCCAATGCCGGCTCTGCTTTAAACGCCTTTTCCAATGTCATTCCCGGATCAGGTGGAACCAGCTTTGAAATACGGTCAACAAAACCAAACGGGTGGCCGAGAACTCGGCCAACATCACGAATAACCGCTTTCGCCGCCATCGTACCAAAAGTAATGATCTGTGAAACGGCATCACGCCCATACATTTCAGCGACGTGATCGATCACCTGATCGCGTTTATCCATACAAAAGTCGACGTCGAAATCGGGCATGGAAACACGTTCTGGGTTAAGAAAACGTTCGAAAAGAAGGTCATATTCTAGAGGGTCAAGATCGGTGATCTTAAGAGCATAGGCAACCAATGAACCCGCACCCGAACCACGCCCCGGACCAACAGGAATGTCATTATCTTTAGACCACTGAATAAACTCCATTACGATCAGGAAGTAACCTGGGAACCCCATATTATTGATGACTTCCAGCTCAACCTTAAGGCGTTCATCGTACTCAGGTCGACGTTCGGCTCTCACTTGTGGGTCTGGAAATAAAAACTCAAGACGTTCTTCAAGGCCCTCTTGTGACTTTTTGACCAAAAACTCAGTTTCTTCCATTCCCTCTGTCGGAAACGCTGGCAAGAAATACTCACCGAGTCGAACGGTCACATTACAACGCTTAGCAATTTCAACACTGTTCTCGAGTGCTTCAGGAATGTCTGCGAATAATTCACACATTTCTTGTTCACTGCGAAGATATTGCTGAGCACTGTAGTTTTTCGGCCTACGTGGATCTTCTAATGTATAACCATCATGAATCGCCACTCGAATTTCATGCGCATCAAAGGTCGATTCATCAAGAATCACGACATCATTGGTGGCCACGACAGGTAGCTGCGCTTGTTCTGCAAAATCTAAAGCGAAATGTAGATAGGTCTCTTCATCTGCGCGCCCCGTTCGCGTCAGTTCAAGGAAAAAGCGATCAGCAAAATGCTGCTGGTAGAACTTAGCACAGCTATGAGCGATGGTCTGATTACCTTTCAGCAGTGCTTTACCTATCTCACCATTTTTACCCCCAGATAAAACAATTAACCCTGCGGATAGCTCGGCCAGCCATTGCTTATCAATCACAGGTTGATGCTGAACATGACCACGTAAGTAAGCTTTAGAAATCAACAAGGTCAGGTTTTTATACCCTTCATTGTCAGCAGCCAAGACAGTCAGCTTGGTCAGCTCATCGCCAAATTCCGCAGATTGCATTGCGAAGTCAGCACCAATAATCGGCTTTACCCCGCAACTATGAGCAGTACCATAAAACTTCACTAGCCCACATAAGTTGGTGAAATCGGTCAGGGCCATGGCCGGCATTCCCATTTCCGCCACTTTCTTAACCAAAGGAGGCACTTTAGATAGGCCGTCAACCATGGAAAAGTCACTGTGAACTTTTAAGTGAATAAATTTAGGATCTGACATGAATACTTCCGCAATTGTGGATAATTGGAGAGATAATGGGGTATTTTACGTGATATAAAAACTTAGATATACCCCAGACACTAAGGGTTTCTAATCTATACCCAATGCCGTTTTCACTGGCTTAAAGCTTTTACGATGCTGGTCAATCACACCATGTTTCTCAATCGCTTCAAAATGCGCTTTGGTCGGATAACCTTTATGCTTAGCGAAGCCAAATTCTGGATGCAATTTGTCTAGGTCTTCCATTTCCTGATCGCGTACCACCTTGGCAATGATCGAAGCGGCGCTAATTTCAGCTACACGCATATCCCCTTTCACCACCGCAATCGCGTCCATAGGCAAATTAGGCACCCGGTTACCATCGATAAGAGCGAGGTCAGGCGTTACATTCAGCCCTTCAATTGCTCTCTGCATTGCGACCATAGTCGCTTGTAGAATATTGAGCTGATCGATTTCACTTGGAGAGCAACGCCCAACCGCCCAAGCGAGTGCTTTTTCTTTGATTTCGGGTAACAGAGCTAAGCGCTTTTTTTCCGTCAACTTTTTCGAATCATTCAATCCCTCAATCGGATTCAAAGGATCCAAGATAACCGCGGCGGTCACAACATCTCCCACTAGAGGCCCACGACCAACTTCATCTACACCTGCAATGAATCGATACCCAGGAGGGCACTCAAATGGCGGTAACTCTTTCTTTTCTTTTGTCATTAGGACTACTTACCTATTAGTTTCAATACGGCGTTAGCGGCTTGTGCATCGGCACCTTTGCGAATCCAATGATGCATCTCGGTAAATTTTTCGATCATACACTCACCTTGATTACCTAGCAGTTTTTCAACTTCTGATGCTAGGTTTTCCGGCGTACATTCTTCTTGTAGCAGCTCTTTGACTAACAGCTCATCAGCAAGAATATTCGGTAACGACACATATTGAGTTTTGAGCATTCTACGTGCTAAGAAAGCGGTAAATGCATTGACACGGTAACCAACCACCATGGGGCGTTTGATCAACATACACTCAAGCGCAACCGTCCCTGAAGCTAGCATCACTGCGTCAGAGGCCGTTATCACGTTACGAGCGGTATCATTGACCAATCTAAAATCCAGCTCAGGAGCGAAAGTTTGCCATGCTTGTTCAAATTGTTCTCGACGCTTTTCATTGACCAAAGCAACTACAAAGCCCAACTCAGGGTGCTTCAGATGTAGCCGCTTGCAAGCTTCGATGAAAGGCTCAGACAACATATTCAGTTCACTACCACGGCTACCCGGCAACACCGCCAACCACTTTTTATCTTGTTCAAGTCCAAGCAACTCCCGCGCAGGTACTTTGGGAGACTCTAATGGAATCGCGTCAGCCAGAGTGTGACCGATAAATTCACAAGGCACTTGGTATTTATCATAAAACGCTTTTTCAAATGGCAGAAAAGCCAACACCAAATTGGTGGCCGCTTCAATCTTAAAAATGCGTTTCTGACGCCAAGCCCATACTGACGGGCTGACATAATGCACGGTTGTAATGCCTGCATTTTTAAGGTCAAGTTCAAGTCGTAAATTAAAATCTGGTGCATCAATACCGATAAACACATCCGGTGGGTTTTCGGTGAAATAACGAACCAACTCGGCTTTGACTTTCAATAAGCGAGGGAGTCTACCTAAGACTTCCACGAGCCCCATTACCGCCAGCTCTTCCATATCGAACAAAGACTCACAACCTTGCGCGATCATCTTAGGCCCACCAATACCAACAAACTCTGCATCAGGATATTGCTGTTTAACGGCTTTGATAAAGCCTTCGCCTAACGTATCTCCAGAGAGCTCCCCTGCAATGATTCCGACTCGAAGTGGCTTATTATTGTCCATATCCCTAACCTCAAAAACACAAAAAGACCGCAACCAAAGGCTGCGATCTTTTAACTGAATTCAGTGACACTTAGCGAATAACGCCACGCTCTGAACTTTCAACAAAGTCAATAAAGTGCTGGATAGAGGGCCATTGCTGTGCCATTTCCAACAATACTTCTTTCGCTTCAGCTTGAGTTTTACCCGCACGATAAAACTCTTTATAAGCGTTACGCAAAGCACGCAATTCACTTTTTTCGAAGCCATTACGCTGTAAACCAACTAAGTTCAAGCCAAACGGCGTAGCATGGTTACCTTGTGCCAATACGTAAGGCGGAACATCTTTGACTACTGCAGAACAGCCACCAATGTAGCTATAAGCACCGACTTTACAGAATGGATGGATAGCCGAAAGCGCCATGACACCCGCGTGATCTTCCACGGTCACGTGCCCACCCAAGATGGCGTTGTTACCAACATGGGTATGGTTGCCGACTATCACATCATGAGCAATGTGTGCATTCACACACAGAAGATTATCATCGCCAATCACAGTGGTGGCTTTATCTTGCACCGTACCACGATGGATCTGAACCGCTTCACGAATCACATTGCGATCGCCTATCACCACCGTGGTGTCTTCACCGCCATATTTCTTATCTTGGTTTTCTTCACCAATTACGGCGTGTGGAAAGATACGGTTGTCTTTGCCAATCGTAGTATGACCTTTGATCACCACATGCGACATGACCTCTGTGCCTTCACCTATCTCAATCTTTCCAGAAATGTAGGTAAACGGCCCCACAGTCACGTTGGCAGCGATTTGCACATCACCTTCAATGACAGCGGAAGGATGGACTTGAGCTGTTTCATGAATCATATTAAAACTCTCGACGAGCACACTTAAGTTCTGCTGAACATACAACGTCACCGTCTACTTTTGCTACACCATTAAATGCAGCAATGCCACGGCGCTCTTTAATGAATTCTACTTCAATAACGAGTTGATCGCCTGGTGTCACTGGTTTGCGGAATTTTGCGCCATCCACGCTCGCGAAGTAATACAGTTCATTTTCAGAAGGTGCACCAAACGATTTGAACGCCAGTAACCCCGTCGCTTGTGCCATCGCCTCAAGGATCAAGACACCAGGGAATACCGGAAGTTGAGGGAAATGACCTGTAAACTGAGGCTCATTCACTGAAACGTTTTTGATCGCAGTTAGGTATTTTTCTTCTTGGAAATCAATCACACGATCAATCAACAAAAATGGATAGCGATGCGGTAACAGCTCTTGGATTTCAGTGATGTTCATCGTTTTGTTTTCAGTAGTCAAAGTCATATTCCTATATTGAATGCTAAATTAACTGGCAGGCATTATACCCAAGTCCTCTCAATATGCTAAGCACGCTCGCGGGCGTTGTTCTATTGAGTCCACGGAATGAGTCAGAAAAAAAGACCCGCACATAGCGAGTCTTTTTAATAAAAGTTGGGTTATTCGTTGTCTTCCTGCGCTAACTGCTTTTCAATTGCTTTGAGGCGTTTGTTCATTTCATCAATTCGATGAACACGCGCGGCAGTTTTACGCCATTCTTTATTCGGTTGTAGCGGAATACCTGAAGAATACATGCCTTTTTCTTCAATGCTTCGCATCACCATTCCCATTCCGGTAATGGTCACACCATCGGCAATCTCGATATGGCCATTGATGACAGTCGCTCCACCAATAATGCAATATTTCCCAATCTTAGTACTGCCCGCAACTACTGTACCACCAGCCATAGCTGAACCATATCCGATGTGTACGTTGTGAGCGATCTGCATTTGGTTATCAATGATAACATTATCTTCAATGACGGTATCATCCAAGGCTCCGCGATCGATCGTAGTACAAGCGCCAATCTCAACACGATTACCAATTCTAACCGTACCAAGTTGTGGAATCTTGATCCATTCACCTTTTTCGTTGGCATAGCCAAAACCATCAGAGCCAATCACGGTATTCGATTGAATTAAGCAATCACAACCAATAATAACTTCATGATAAATACTCACATTTGACCAAAGCTTAGTATTGGTACCAATTTGGGCATTTTTACCAATGAAACAGCCGGCACCAATCACCACATTATCGGCTAGCTGCACACCAGCTTCAATCACAGCATTAGCACCAACAGAGACATTCGCACCAATTACTGCATCATCAGCAATTACTGCAGAAGGCGATATCCCCTCTGCGGGTGCAGGAGTAACATCTAATGCTTGAGTCACTTTAGCAAAAGCAACATATGGGTCATCGACAACCAAAACGTTACCCGAGCATAACTCACGTTGAGCTTCTTTCACCATTACCACCGTAGCCATACAATCAGCTAGGTGCTTGGCGTATTTAGGATTAGACAAAAAAGTGACATGACCTTTCTGAGCCTTATCCATCGGAGCGACCATAGTGACCTCAGCTTGTGCGTCACCATGCAGTTCACCCCCGGTAATGTTTGCCAAATCGGCTAAAGTGAGTGCTGCCATAGTCAATTACTTAAGTGCGTTAATTACTTTCTCAGAAATATTATATTCAGGTTTGCCATATTGCATGGTTTGAATATCAACAACGATATCGTAGCCTTCTTTTTCAGCCACTTTCTTTACTGCGTCCTGAATCACTTTGAATAGCTTCTGTTTTTCTTCGTTCTCACGGCGTGCTGATGCCTTTTCAAGCGCCTGTGCTTTGATTTTGTATTTACTATCAAGCTGAGCAACTTCAACACGTAGTTTTTCTACTTCATCTTGGCCAAGTAGTTCACCATCACGCTGTAGCTTTTCAATTTTCGTTTTCGCTTCAGCTTGGATAGATTTTAGCTCATCAGCTTTATCTTTGAACTCTTGCTGCATTTTTTGCAGTACTACTTCACGTTGAGGAAGCGCCTGAAACACTTGTGCTGTATTAATGTAGCCAATTTTTTGTGCCGCTTCTGCTGCATTCGCGAAGAAAGAAGATGACATCACTACAAGGCTCAATCCAGCCGCTTTAATCATTTTGTTCACTGTATATTCCTCTGTATATGTTTAGAAGGTTCTGCCGATAGTGAAAGTGAAGAATTCTTCGTCATCACCTTCATAGATTTTAATTGGTTTAGCTATTGAGAAGACCAAAGGCCCCATTGGCGACATCCACTGCAAAGCAGCCCCGTATGACGCGCGATAGTTGGTTGGATCTGAGTAATCATTGTAATAAGGATCATTAACCCCTTCACGATAAACAAACTCGGTATCCCACACGCTTGCAGCATCAACGAACAAACTAGTTCGAATCTGGCTGCGAGCTTCATCTGAGGCAAATGGCGTAGGAACGATAAGCTCCATGCTGGCTAATGCAACCGCATTACCACCAACAGAGTCATCTGTTGCATCGACACAACCATTGTTACCACAAGATCCTGAAGTCTTCGTATAAACCGCTTTTGGGCCCGCCGAATTAGAGCGGAAACCACGCAGTGAGGTGAAGCCCCCTGCATAGTAGTTTTCATAGAATGGGAATAGGTTATCGTTGCCATCCGTTTGACCATAGCCATTACCGTAGCCCAAACGTCCACGCATCAATAACGTAAACTCATGCTTTTTAGTGAGGGGGACATATTGACGAACGTCATACTGAACTTTGAAGTACTGAGCATCAGAGCTTGGAATCGTTGCTTTAGCAAATGCACGTTGATAGTTACCGGCCGTTGGGAAGAAACCACGGTTCAGATTATTGCGTGTCCAAGAAACATTCAAATCAAAATCGTTGGTAATGATATCCCCATTTGGCTGGCCAATACTCTGAGCAAACAATTGGGCCTGATCATAAGTTGGAACATTACCAATCTTATTGTGTGTATAGCCAATACCAAACTCTAGGCTATTCAACTCGTCAACCGGGAAACCCCACGTCAGGCTAGTACCATAACTTTCATTGGTATAGTCAACGATCCCCGCTTCAGAAGCTTCAAACGTGTTATAGAAAATCTTACCGCCTAAGCTGACACCATCAAGGTTCCAGTATGGGTCACGATAATCCAGACTGACGTTCTTTTGGTAATCGTTCATCATCGCGCTAATACCAACGCGGTTGCCAGAGCCTAGGAAGTTATCTTGTTGCAAACCAACTTGGAAACTGACACCAGACTCAGTACCGTATCCGATACCGAAGTTTACACTTCCTGAGTTAGCTTCCTTAACGTTGTAGACAAGATCAACTTGGTCTTCACTGCCTGGAACACGAACAGTCTGAACATCGACGGTTTCAAAGTAACCAAGACGACTTAATCGATTCTTACCCGTTTCAATCGATTTTGAGTTCAGCCAACTGCCTTCCATTTGACGCATTTCACGACGTAACACTTCATCTTTAGTCGAATTGTTACCGACAAAGCGAATATCGCGGACGTAAATACGTTGGCCAGCCTCAACATTAACCACTAAAGAAACCTGCTGAGTTTCATCATCGAATTCTGGGATAGTACGAACTTGAGGATAGGCGTAACCGGCTTCACCAAGCACGCGTTTCACACTCTCTTCTAAGCTCGTCACCTGAGAACCGTTATAAACATCGCCACTTTCAAACGGTACTAAAGCCTCAAATTCAGCCTCTTTACCAATCAATTCACCGCGGAATTTTACATCCTTAACAGTGTATGGAAGGCCTTCATCAACGGCTAAGGTGATATAAACGCCTTTCTTGTCTGGAGAAATCGCAACCTGTGTCGAATCAACTTTGAACTTAAGGTAGCCACGGTCTAAATAATAGGATTTGAGGGCCTCAATATCACCAGCAAGGACTTGCTTCTGGTATTTATCATCAGACAGGAAATTCCACCAAGCCACATCGACATTCAAATTAAAGCGACTCAGTAGCTCTTCATCCGTAAACACATCGTTACCGATAAAGTTAATTTGTTGAATTTTCGCCGAGACACCTTCAGAGAAAACAAACTTTAAGTCTGAACGATTACGAGGAAGAGGAGTGACAACCGCCTTTACCGTTGCGTTGTACTTACCTACGCTGTAATAGAAATCTTCGAGGCCTTTCTCAATATTCGAAAGCGTGGTGCGATCCAGAGCTTCACCCACTCGAACACCTGACGCATCGAGGTTTTGCTGTAACTGCTCTTCTTTAATCGCCTTATTGCCAGAAAACGAGATATTTGCAATCGTTGGTCGCTCTTTGACTTGAACCAACAGCTGATTACCATCACGCAAAACCTTGATGTCTTCAAAGTTACCTGAAGCGTACAAAGCCTTAATAATTTCGGACACATCCTGACTATCGACCGTATCACCGATACGTACTGGCATTTTAAGCAATGCCGCACCCAGTGCAACACGCTGTAGCCCATCAATTTGAATGTCTTCAACAACAAAGTTTTCGGCACCATTTGCACTCACGCTTGTTGCCAGTAGCGTGGCAAATAGAATTTTTTTCATCGCCATGTTTGTTTTAGTTATTCCTTACTACAACCTTTGCCCAGCTACAGACGAGCAAAATCATTAAATATCGCCACTGCCATTAGAGAGAAAATAATTGCCCCGCCTACGCGGTACCCCATCTCCTGAATGCGTTCAGGTACAGGGCGTCTGATCACTGCCTCAATAGCAAAAAACAATAAATGTCCACCATCCAACATAGGTAATGGCACAAGGTTTATGATACCTAAGTTAACACTGATCAACGCAAGGAAACCAAGGAAATACACCAAACCGTAATCCGCTGTAGTTCCTGCGCCTTTTGCAATCGAGATCGGCCCACTTAAGTTGTTTAATCCCACATCCCCTACAATCAGTTTTTTCAACATGCTGATTGTTAGGTCAATAATTTGTCCGGTTTTTTCAATCGCTTTGCCGATTGACTCAAATACACCAAATTGAAGTTCGAAGCGATAGTTTTCAGGCCATTCTGCGACTTCAGGAGCGATTCCTGCAAATCCTATCGTTCGCTTATCTGCAAGCTCACGGCTATCAGGAATAAGGGTCAGGTTTTGTGTCACACCTGCTCGATCAATTTGTAAGTCAACCACTTGATTCGGATGCTCTTGGATAAGATCAACCACTTGCTGCCAACTGGTGATTGGTTTGCCGTTAGCTGCAATCAACTTATCTCCAGCTTGTAAACCTGCCACTTCGCCTGCTCCCCCTTCAGAAACCGTCGCTAATGTGGTTGAGATTTCAGGAGTAAAAGGCTTAAAACCAAGTGCTGACATAGCAGACTCGTTTTCTGGATCAAAGTTCCAAGTAGATAGGTCAAAGGTCCGCACTTCTTCAACCCCGATGCCATCGGCTGGCGTGACTGTCATCGTTAATTGCTCATCACCGATGTGAGCAATTAATCCCATGTTAACCGATTCCCAATCCGGAGTTTTGACGCCAGAGACGGCTTTTAGTTCCATGCCAGACTCTAAACCCGCTTCGGCAGCGATGGAATGAGGCTCAACCTGACCAACCACAGGCTTAACTGCCGGCACACCAATCATGAAAACCAACCAGTAAGCGAACACGGCAAAGAAAAAGTTAAAGGCTGGTCCAGCAGCAACGATAGAAGTTCGCTTCCACAAAGGCTGAGTATCAAACGCCTGTTTTTTTTGTCCTTCTGGCACGTCATCAACCCGCCCATCAAGCATTTTGACGTAACCGCCTAATGGAATAATTGAAATGCTATACTCAGTACCGTCTTTGCCAATCTTGCTCCAAATTGACTTACCGAAACCAATAGAAAATTTTTCTACTTTAACGCCACAGCGACGTGCAACCCAGAAATGGCCGAATTCATGCACGGCAACTAAAATGCCTAATGCAATGATAAACGAGGCGAAGTTCCACAAAATCCCAGTCATAGTGTACGCTCTTTAATGGTTTCAATAGCCAAATCTCGCGCCATTTTATCCAGCTCTAAGATGCTTTCCAAGTTATCACAATCAGATTGGCGATTCTTAGAGCACACGTGATTTGCTACTCGTTCATTCACCACTGCAATATCGGTGAATTTAAGATGGTGTGAAAGGAAAGCTTCTACCGCAATTTCATTTGCAGCATTGAGAGCCGTTGTAGCATGCTGACCTTCATAGCAAGCATCGATCGCAAGTTTAAGGCAAGGATAACGACTAAAGTCGGGCTCAAGAAACGTCAGCTCAGCAATTTTTGTGAAGTCCAAAGGCGCGACACCCGCGGAAACCCTTTCAGGGTAAGACAACGTGAGTGCGATAGGTGTGGCCATATCGGGTTCACCCATCTGAGCTAATAAAGAGCCATCTTTGTATTGCACCATAGAGTGAATCACAGATTGCGGATGAATCAACACTTTGAGCTGTTCACGACGGGCATTAAACAGCCATTTCGCCTCAATATACTCCAATCCTTTATTCATCATGGTTGCAGAATCAACGGAGATCTTTGGCCCCATTGACCAATTAGGGTGAGCGATAGCTTGTTCTGGAGTGACAGATGACAAGGTACTCACATCACTGTAACGAAAAGGACCACCAGAGCCAGTCAAGAGAATATGCTGGATGCCCTGCTTTTCTAAATCACAGCTGCCAAGATTTGTTTGAATCGCCTCGGGGAGGCACTGGAAAATCGCATTATGCTCACTATCTACTGGCATCAGTTCAGCACCATGAGTGTTTACAGCATCGATGAACAACTGCCCAGACATAACCAGAGCTTCTTTGTTAGCGAGTAATACGCGTTTGCCAGCTTTCACTGCCGCCATCGTCGGTAATAGCCCGGCCGCACCGACAATCGCGGCCATAACCGTGTCGACTTCATCAAACGACGAAATGTGCATCATCGCTTCTTGGCCCGCTAACACTTCAGTTGAAAGTTTAAGCTCTTGCAGTTGGCCTTTAAGCTTCATGGCCGCACTATCGCTCGCCATCACAGCGTATTTAGGTTGCCACTTTTGGCAAAGTTGGCGCATCTTCTCGACATTATTCCCTGCTGCAAGCGCAACAATCGAAAACTGTTCGGGGTTCTGTTCAATAACTTTAAAAGTGCTGTCACCAATAGAGCCAGTTGCACCTAAAATTGTCAGCTTACGCATAGCAAGAAACCAGTGAAAGTAAGGAGGCAGATCTCAATCTGCCTAAAATTAGAAAACAAAATAAAGAAGAGCAAAGACCGGGAAAGCCGCGGTCAAACTGTCAATGCGATCCAATACACCACCGTGTCCTGGAATAATATTACTGCTGTCTTTAATACCAGAAACACGCTTGAACATACTTTCCACTAAATCACCCAGCACAGATATCACCACTGTCACTAAGGTGATCATAACCATCGCAATGGGGCTACTAAATTCAATCTCAAACCAGTTAGCCGTCGCCCAGCCAACAATAATAGCCGTCACAACACCGCCAACCAAACCTTCAATGGTCTTGTTCGGGCTGACATGAGGCGCCATTTTACGTTTGCCGAAGCTCTTTCCTGCGAAATAAGCACCGCTGTCTGCTGCCCAGACAATAAAACACACAAATAGAACCAACTTAGCGCCATGGTACGTATCTTGGTGGATGCCTTCGGCACGCAGTAGCAATACACTCCAAAAAAAGGGCAGTAGTGTCAAAATACCAAAAAGATGGCGAAGTAAGTTCGAGTTTTGCCAAAATTTGGCCGAATTGGGGTAAGTAATGGCTAAGCCGCTGGATGCAACCCACCATAAACCGCCTATTAATAACACTGTTAAGTGGCTTTCCGTTACCGCATTTAAGCTTAGAGCATCAAACGGAATCACTATTAAAGTGGCGACACTTACTACGACGCTTGGAATTAACGCCATTATACGTGTTTTATGCTCGACAAATTGAGTCCATTCCCAATAACCAATGGCAGTCACTGCAGCAATCGCGAGCATGAATAGTGGTAGCGATAATTCAAAAATGCCGAGTATCACTAAAGGAGCAAGGATAAGCGCGGTTATAATTCTTTGTTTCAAACTTGATTCCTTTAATCGCTTTCCATCAATGCCTTGATTTGTTCACCGGTGCAACCAAATCGTCTTTCTCGATTAACAAACCAAGTCACTGCTTCAATCAAGCTGTTTTCATCGAACTCAGGCCAGTAAATTGGCGTGAAGTACATTTCAGCATAAGCCATTTGCCACAACATAAAATTACTAATTCGGCATTCACCGCTGGTTCTAATCAACAAGTCAACTTCTGGCAAATCTGACATCGTTAAATGCTGAGTAACCAACTCTTCATTCACCTCATTTGCACTGATCTCACCGTTGGCTACTTTAGCGGCAATCTCTTTCGTTGCCTCTACAATGTCCCACTTGCCACCGTAGTTCGCAGCAATATTGATCACCATGCCACTATTACCGGCAGTGAGTGCTTCTGCTTGAGCTATCTTCTTCTGTAGGCGTTCATTAAAGCGGCTCTTGTCGCCAATCACACGTAAACGTAAATTGTTTTTGTGCAGCTTTTTCACTTCTGTCGATAGAACCGTAATGAACAGCTCCATCAAAACACCAACCTCCTCTTCAGGTCGACGCCAATTTTCACTACTAAAAGCAAAGAGAGTGACAGCCTTGATACCCAATTTAGCAGACGTTGAAATGGTTTTTCTAACCGCAGCAACACCATTTTTATGACCAAAGACACGCGGTTTACCCTGAGCTTTTGCCCATCGGCCGTTGCCGTCCATGATGATTGCAATGTGTTTAGGAAGTGATTCTGGTGAGAGTTGAAAGTTTTGCATACAAGGATTTATGATTACCAGCAGGGGACAAAGAGTAGCATAAAAAAACGCTGTGCTGCGAGCACAGCGTTCTCTGTATCCAGAGTCTGGATGGAATTAAACTTCCATCAACTCTTTTTCTTTTGCCGCTAATACTTCATCGACTTGCTTAACAGCTGCGTCGGTGATTTTCTGAATCTCCTCCTGACCTTTACGATCTTCGTCTTCAGAAATCTCTTTATCTTTTAGTAGTGCTTTAAGTTCACCATTCGCATCACGACGGATATTGCGAATCGCCACACGGCCACCTTCAGCTTCGCCACGAACGATTTTCACGAGATCTTTACGACGCTCTTCCGTTAACGGTGGAAGTGGAACGCGGATGATAGTACCTGCAGACATAGGGTTTAGGCCTAGGTCAGACATCATGATCGCTTTCTCAACTTTTGGCGTTAGCTCTTTATCGAATACTGTGATTGCTAGTGTACGAGCATCTTCTGCTACTACGTTCGCGACCTGGTTTAGAGGTGTCGGCGCACCGTAGTACTCTACCGAGATACCAGAAAGTAAGCTTGGATGAGCACGACCTGTACGTACTTTAGAAAGGTTGTTCTTTAGCGCTTCTACGCTTTTTTCCATGCGCTCTTGAGCGTCTTGTTTGATTTCGTTAATCACAATATCACCTTAATGTGTAATTCTTTTCAGAAGAAAGCCTAATCAGGATTCTTCAAAAGGCAATGCCGCAGCATGAATTAGTCACGCTGCGGTTGAATGAATTATTCAGCAGTGCTAATCAGAGTGCCTTCTGCTTCACCCATTACCACGCGACGTAGTGCGCCTGGTTTGTTCATATTGAATACGCGGATTGGCATTTTATGGTCACGAGCCAGTGTAAATGCTGCTAAATCCATCACTTTTAGTTCTTTATCAAGAACTTCTGCGTAGCTCAGGTTATCATACAGCTCTGCGTCAGGGTTGGCTACTGGGTCAGCCGTAAATACACCATCAACTTTTGTCGCTTTTAGAACTACGTCAGCTTCAATTTCAATTCCGCGTAGACATGCAGCAGAATCTGTTGTGAAGAATGGGTTACCTGTACCTGCTGAGAAGATAACAACACGGCCTTGGCGCAGTTCGCGGATTGCATCGGCCCAGTTGTAATCGTCACACACACCTTTTAGTGGGATTGCAGACATAACACGAGCATTTACGTATGCACGGTGCAAAGCGTCACGCATCGCTAAACCGTTCATTACTGTAGCTAACATACCCATGTGGTCACCAACAACACGGTTCATGCCCGCTTCAGCAAGACCTGCACCACGGAACAAGTTACCACCACCGATAACCACACCGACCTGAACACCCAGTTCAACCAGTTCTTTTACTTCTTGAGCCATACGATCCAAGATCGCAGGATCAATACCAAAACCTTCTTCGCCTTGAAGTGCTTCACCACTCAGTTTTAACAGAATACGTTGATACGCTGGTTTAGGGTTCGTAGTCATGGAGTTTACCTTCCAAAAGAGAGTTGTTGTTGATTAACAGTCATGGATGGACAAGAGATGCATTTTCTATTCTGAAAAGCGCTGAATTCTTGCCCATTCATCACGGTTAATCGTTTAGACGCCAGTCGTAAAAAGACCGCAGCCTTGGCTACGGTCTAAACTTTATGCGCTTCTCTAAGGATTAACCTTTTTGAGCAGCTGCTACTTCGTCAGCGAAGCTCATTTCTTCGCCTTTATCGATACCTTCACCTACTTCTAGGCGAACGAATGTAGCTACTGAAGCACCGCGCTCTTTTAGGATTTCGCCTACAGACTTCTTAGGTTCCATAACGAATGCTTGACCAGTCAGAGAGATTTCGCCTGTGAATTTCTTCATGCGGCCAACAACCATTTTCTCTGCGATTTCAGCTGGTTTGCCTTCGTTCATCGCGATTTCTACTTGAACCGCTTTCTCTTTTTCAACTACGTCAGCTGGTACGTCTTCTGGGTTTACGTACTCTGGACGAGAAGCCGCTACGTGCATTGCAACGTGCTTAAGAGTTTCAGCGTCGCCTTCACCAGCAACAACTACACCGATTTTCTCACCGTGACGGTAAGAAGCGATAGCAGCACCTTCAACGTATTGAACACGACGGATGTTGATGTTTTCACCAATTTTAGCAACTAGAGCAACACGCTCTTCTTCGAATTTAGCAACTAGCTCTTCAACAGAAGCTTTAGAAGCTAGAGCGTCAGCTGCCACTTTCTCTGCAAATGCAGTGAAGTTAGCATCTTTAGCAACGAAGTCAGTTTGGCAGTTAACTTCAAGAAGAGCAGCAACGCCGTTGTCTTCTTTGATGATGATTGCGCCTTCAGCCGCTACGTTACCTGCTTTTTTAGCAGCCTTTGCAGCACCTGATTTACGCATGTTTTCGATTGCTAGTTCGATGTCGCCGTTAGTTTCAACAAGCGCTTTCTTACATTCCATCATGCCTGCGCCAGTACGGTCGCGCAGTTCTTTAACTAGAGCAGCAGTAACAGCCATTCTCTATTCCTCAGTTTAATCTGGATTTGGTAAAAAACAGGGGCCTACATTTTCGGCCCCTGCTGATAACTATAACTTAGTTTATGCGACAACTAGATTTCACATAGACCAAGTGTGACGCGGAGCCGCTATTATTCAGCTTCTACGAAACCGTCTTTTTCAGCAGCTGCAGCAACATCTTTGTTACGACCTTCAGTTACTGCAGAAGCAGCAGCGTTTAGGTATAGCTGTACCGCACGGATTGCGTCATCGTTACCAGGGATAACGAAGTCAACGCCATCTGGGTTAGAGTTAGTATCAACTACAGCGTAAACTGGGATACCTAGGTTGTTTGCTTCTTTAACTGCGATGTGCTCGTGATCAGCGTCGATTACGAATAGAGCGTCTGGTAGGCCGCCCATATCTTTGATACCACCAAGAGATTTCTCTAGCTTCTCCATTTCACGAGTACGCATTAGAGCTTCTTTCTTAGTTAGTTTGTCAAAAGTACCGTCTTGAGACTGTGCTTCTAGGTCTTTTAGACGCTTGATAGACTGACGAACAGTTTTGTAGTTTGTTAGCATACCGCCTAACCAGCGGTTGTTAACGTAGAACTGGTTGCTTGCAACAGCAGCTTCTTTAACAGCTTCAGATGCAGCGCGCTTAGTACCTACAAATAGAACTTTACCTTTCTTTTCGCCAACTTTAGCTAGCTCAGCTAGAGCGTCGTTGAACATTGGTACCGTTTTTTCTAGGTTGATGATATGAACTTTGTTACGAGCACCAAAGATGAATGGCTTCATTTTTGGGTTCCAGTAACGAGTCTGGTGACCGAAGTGAACACCAGCTTTAAGCATATCGCGCATTGATACAGTTGCCATTTTAAAATCCTCTATGGGGTTAGGCCTCCACATCCCCCATAACTCCGACTAGGCTTCTGCCCAGCACCCCGGAATATGTGACGGAATGTGTGTGATTTAAAGATAAAAGTTTATGTGGAACTGACCAGCTTCGCCGATTTCAAAAAGAAGTGAAGAGAACTGACCACATTTCCGGCGCGCTTTATACCATATTTTCACCCTCTGTGACTAGTAAAAAAACGATTATCACTTATGACGACTAACTCTAAACCACCCGATATGCGTACAAAGCTTCATGAAGAATCATTCTCATTAGTTGTGGTTCCTGATAGAATGCGCCCATTCGCACCAAAGAGTGCTACCGAATGAAATAGAGAAAGCCGATGTCAATCAAGATTAAAACCGCTGAAGAAATCGAACGTATGCGTATCGCAGGCGCGTTAGCCGCAGAGATCCTTGAAATGATCGAACCCCATATTAAAGAAGGGGTTACAACGGATGAGCTCAACCAAATTTGTCACGACTACGGGATTGAAAAAGGCGCCTATTCCGCACCACTTGATTATCATGGATTCCCAAAGTCAATTTGCACATCTATCAACCATATTGTGTGTCATGGTATCCCAGCATCGCAAGATGAAATTGGCAGTAATGGCCAGCCCAAACCTGCTGTCCTTAAAAACGGCGATATCATCAACGTCGATATCACTGTAATCATACCTAATGATGATAATGCCGACCTCAGCGTACGCCCACAAGGTTATCACGGCGACACTTCTAAAATGTTCTTCGTTGGTGATGTGTCTCCAGCGGATAAGCGCTTGTGTATGGTGACTCAGGAAGCACTCTATGTCGGTATGCGTAAGGTGAAGCCAGGGGCTACGGTTGGTGATATCGGTACAGCGATAGAGAAATACATTAAAGAAAACAACAAAAAGAACCCACGGAATAAGTTCTCGATCGTCAAAGACTTCTGCGGTCACGGTATTGGCAGTGAGTTCCATGAAGAGCCACAGATAGTTCATTACAAAAACAACGATCGCCGCGTACTAAAAGAAGGGATGTGTTTCACCATCGAACCTATGATCAACGCTGGTAAGTTTGGCGTGACAGTTGATGCGGAGGATGACTGGACTGTGTACACTGGAGACGGCAAAAAATCAGCCCAGTACGAGCACACCATTTTAGTAACTAAAACTGGCTGTGAAGTGATGACGCTGCGCAGTGATGACACAATTCCACGTATGATGAACAACGTTTAAGTTTATCCCGCTGAGTTCGATAAAATATCCCCACATCATTGGGGATATTTTTTTATCTGCCTCATTTTGTTAGATTGGTATCTAATGGATGTTTCGCACGGATTTGCAGTATGCCCTTTCAGTCTCCTTTGACATTTGCTGATGAGCAGATTTCAATTAATGAACTCAAGTCTCAACTTGAGCAGTTTTACCTCTACCAGAAACAAGAGTTTCTCAATCACCATCCAGTAACGGATCTCGTCTTAGGTCGCTCTGACTATATAGACTTACTCCTTAATCGACTCTGGCAACATTTTGGTTTCTCTGAAATGCCCAATATCAGCTTGGTTGCCGTTGGTGGTTATGGAAGAGGAGAGCTTCACCCTCTGTCTGATATCGATATCTTAGTCGTGTCTCGGCACTCCCTGCCTGACATTCTAGCCAGTAAAGTCAGTGAGTTCATTACTCTACTATGGGATTTAAAATTAGAAATCGGCCACGCAGTGCGAACCGTCGAGCAGTGTGCCGCCATTGGACGAGACGATCTCACCGTTGCGACCAACCTTCAGGAGGCAAGGCTGCTGTGCGGCTGTGAAGAGACGTTCCAAAAGCTGAAACTGGAAATGCATTCTGACTCCTTTTGGCCGAGCGAAACATTCTATAAAGCCAAAGTACAGGAGCAGCGAGATCGCCATGCTCGATATCATGACACGACTTATAACCTTGAACCGGATATCAAATCAACACCCGGTGGGCTAAGAGATATTCACACACTAAGCTGGGTAGCACGCCGCCACTTCGGTGCTACCTCTTTGCTAGAAATGAGCAAATATGGTTTTTTAACCGATGCGGAATATCGAGAGCTCGTCGAGTGTCAGGATTATTTATGGCGAGTACGTTTTGCGCTCCATTTACAGCTAAAACGATATGACAACCGGCTGACTTTTGCTCATCAGGCTCAGGTCGCGGAATGCCTTGGCTTTGAAGGCGAAGGAAACCGCGGGGTCGAAATGATGATGAAAGAGTTCTACCGCACACTGAGGCGTGTGGCAGAACTGAATAAAATGCTACTCAAGCTATTTGATCAAGCGATTCTCAACAATGGCATCGAAAGTGAACCCGAAATTCTCAGCGATGACTTTCAACGTCGCGGGCACTTGATCGAAGCCCGCAAACCCGCGTTGTTTCAAGCTCGCCCAGAAACCATTCTTGATATGTTCCTGCACATTGCCAATGATTCAAGCATCGAAGGGGTCGCTCCACCGACTCTTCGCCAATTGCGTACGGCACGGCGACGCCTCAATAAATTCCTCCATACGATTCCAGAAGCACGAGAAACCTTTATTGAACTTTGTCGACATCCAAACGCGCTACATAAAGCGTTTAGCTTGATGCATAAGCTCGGTGTTCTTGCCGCTTATCTCCCGCAATGGAGCCAGATCGTCGGTCAAATGCAGTTTGATTTGTTTCATGTATACACCGTTGATGAACACAGTGTGAGGCTACTAAAACACATCAACACTTTTGCCAACCCGGAAAATTACGATAAGCACCCTATATGCTGTGAAGTCTACCCACGTATTCAGAAGAAAGAACTACTGATCATCGCCGCCATTTTTCATGATATCGGTAAAGGGCGTGGTGGTGACCATTCAGTTATAGGCGAAAGCGAAGCGTACGATTTCTGCATCGAGCACGGCCTGTCCAAACCAGAAGCCAAATTAGTGGCTTGGCTAGTGAGACATCACCTATTGATGTCAGTGACAGCACAGCGCCGTGATATTTATGATCCAGAAGTCATTACTGAGTTTGCCAAAAAGGTGCGTGACGAAGAGTATCTTGAGTACTTGGTTTGCTTAACAGTAGCCGATATTTGCGCTACTAACCCAGAGTTATGGAACAGTTGGAAACGAACGCTTTTAGCTGAGCTGTTTTATTCGACGCAAAGAGCACTTCGCAGAGGCCTAGAGAACCCTGTCGACGTTCGGGAACGAATCCGCCATAACCAGCAACTGGCCTCCGCTTTGCTACGCAAAGAAGGCTTTAACGCACGTGAAATAGAAGTGCTATGGCAACGCTTCAAAGCGGATTACTTCCTTCGTCATACCCACAAGCAAATTGCTTGGCACTGTACTCACCTACTTCGCCATGACGACCACTCCAAACCTCTAATACTGATTTCCAAGAAAGCCACTCGTGGGGGAACAGAAGTGTTTGTCTACAGCCGTGATCAACATGCTCTGTTTGCAACCGTGGTCGCTGAGCTAGATAGGAGAAATTTTAATGTGCACGATGCGCAGGTAATGACCAGTAAAGATGGTTATGTTCTGGACACCTTTATGGTCTTGGACCAACATGGACAAGTAATTGATGAGAACCGACACAAAGCGGTCATTAAGCACTTAATGCACGTACTGCAAGACGGGCGCCCAACCAAGATAAAGACCCGCCGCGTACCAAGGAACTTACAGCACTTTAAGGTAAAAACGTGCGTAGATTTTCTGCCAACAAAAAGCAAAAAACGCACATTAATGGAGTTTGTCGCCTTAGATACCCCCGGATTGCTCGCCACGGTAGGAGCGACCTTTGCTGACCTCTCCCTTCACCTCCACGCCGCCAAAATCACGACTATCGGCGAACGAGCGGAAGACTTATTTATTATTACCAGTGAACAAGGCGGAAAACTGACTGAAGAGCAAGAAGCCCAATTGAGAGAAAGCCTAATCGCGAATGTGGCAGAGCTCGCCCCTTAGCGATCTTGCCCACAAGTTGCACAGGCGCTCTAAAAATCAGCTATCTACAACGTGATTAGGCTGCTACATTATTGATGTTAACAATATTTGTACACCCTGAGCATAAGTCCACAGGGTGATTTTGAATCAACACAAAGAGGTAGCCTATGTTTCCACACCTCACTGGTTTAGGTATTCAAGATCCTAAACAGATTGAGCGCTATTCACTACGCCAAGAAGCGCACAAGGATGTGTTAAAGATCTATTTCCACAAGCAGAAAGGGGAACTGTTCGCTAAGAGCGTGAAGTTCAAATACCCTCGCCAGGTTAAAAACGTTCTTGTTGATGGTGGCAGCCATAAATACAAGGAAGTGACAGAAATCAATCGTAACCTAACCTTGGTGATTGATGAGCTGAATAAACTGACTAAACCAGAGCAGCTGGCTGAAGTGGATGTAAAACAGAAAATTCTTTCTGACCTGCGCCACTTAGAGAAAGTGGTCTCAAGCAAAATCACAGAAATCGAAGCGGATCTAGAAAAGCTAAAGTAGATTAAATGATTCAAAGGGTTGGTATAAATACCAACCCTTTTCAATTTTTATGTTCATAGTCAAAACATGATTGGATGAGAAATAGCTCCTAAACTAGCCAGCCGGCGTACTTACCGACCAAGTAAAGCGCGATCCCCGCCATCACACCAGCCACAATATCATCGAGCATAATGCCGAAACCACCATGTACTCGAGCGTCCAACCAACTGATAGGCCATGGCTTAATCATATCGAAGCAACGAAACAGAACAAACCCTGTTAATAGCCATTTCCAATCGGTGCTTGACTGTTGAAACAACGGTACGACCAACATAGTGATCCAAAAGCCCGCAAACTCATCCCACACAATGGCCCCATGGTCATGAACCCCCATGTCATCCGATGTCACTTGGCATACCTTAATACCTATAAAACAAGCGGCGATTACCGCCACAATATACATAGGCAAGGGAAGCTGAACCAAAAGTAAGTAAAATGGAATTGCAGCCAAAGTCCCCATCGTACCAGGGATTATAGGAGATAACCCACTGCCAAAGCCTGTTGCCAGCAGATGCCAAGGGTTTTTAAGAGAAATAAATGATAGTGGGTTTGTCATGAAATTACTTATTGTGGTTGAAATGGTCATAGCCTTGTAGGGCCCAATCTAATGCCTGTCCCTGATGATGCAGATCAAACGTCCCTTCCGGACGAATCTGACCGATACAGCTGATTTTAGCTCCGCAGTGGGCGAGCGCACTGTCAATTGAGCCTTTGTTTTGCTTTGGTACAGTAAAACACAATTCGTACTCTTCTCCACTAGACAAAGCATATTGTTGAGCTGTGGTTAATGAACCAGAAAATTGAATCAACTCATTAGAGACAGGTAACAAAGCAACGTCAAGGCTTGCTCCAACAGAAGAGCATTTGAGAATATGTTTTAAATCAGAAATAAGGCCATCGGAAATATCAATCGCTGAACTTGCTAAATTAAGCAAAGCCTGGCCAGCCAAAACACGAGGTGTAGACAGGTAATGGCGCTGCTCGAGCTCCTCCGCAAATGGCTTTGTGCGCTGTGTCGCATCAAGAATCACATCCAGCCCAGCTTTACTATCCCCTAAATCTCCCGTTACGTAAATCCAATCTCCGACCTGAGCACCATCACGACGTAAAGCTTTATCAGGATCAACCAAACCTTGCACCGTCAGTGTTAAGCTCAACGGCCCTTTAGTCGTATCACCGCCTATCAGTTGAATCCCATAATAGTTTGCGAGTTCAAAGAACGCCTCACAGAAAGGGGCTAACCATGCTTCATCAGCTTCTGGCATCGTCAATGCAAACGAGACCCAAGCTGGTGTGGCTCCCATTGCGGCTAAATCACTAATATTGGAAGCCAGTGCTTTGTGCGCGACCCAAGTCGGGTTGGCATCGGCGAGAAAATGCGTCCCCGAAACTAAGGTGTCCGTACTGATCGCAACGGACAGCCCTTCCGGCACTTTGACTAAAGCACAATCATCCCCAGCAGCTAATAGGACATCTTTACGCGAAGGCTGACGGCCGACAAAATACTTTTCGATTAAATTAAATTCACCAGACATAGTACTCAATGTAACGTTAGGCATAAAAAAGGTCAGCGTGTGCTGACCTTTGTCTATCAATTCGGCTTATTTTTTGCGAACGTGCGGTGCGGCTTTATCCAGCACACCATTGACAAACTTGTGGCTCTCTTCCGCAGCGAACACTTTCGCTAGCTCGATAGCTTCGTTGATCACCACTTTGTATGGCACATCTTCACGACGTGTCATTTCATACATTGCAAGACGAAGCAAAGCCAGCTCCATCATATCCAAATCTTGCATTGGACGTGCCGTGTAAGGACGAATCTTGCTGTCTAGCTCTGTGTGACTTAGCACAACACCTGTTAGCAGGTCACGGAAGTATGCAACGTCAGTATCTGGTGCAACAAGCGCTGGTTCTGCCGCATGATGTTCTTCTTCATCATACTTACCACCAGATAAAAACTGCTCTTCAATAGTGGCAACATTCTCTTTAGTAATTTGCCATGAGTAGATCGCTTGTAGAGCGAATCGACGTGCATTACGACGTGCGGCTGGTTTCACACTGGCCCCCATTAGGAATCGATTTCTGATAAAACGTTAATCATTTCAAGTGCGCTTAGTGCAGCCTCTGCACCTTTATTACCAGCCTTGGTTCCTGCGCGCTCGATAGCTTGGTCAATTGTATCAACGGTCAATACACCAAACGCCACTGGAAGACTGTATTCCAGAGACACTTGCGCAAGGCCTTTGTTACATTCACTACAAACATAGTCAAAATGAGGTGTGCCGCCACGAATAACAGTGCCCAATGATACAATCGCATCAAACTTGCCTGTTTTTGCTACGCGCTGAGCGACCAATGGAAGTTCAACCGCACCCGGACAACGAACAACAGTGATGTTATCTTCGCTGATTTGTCCATGACGCTTTAAAGTATCGATTGCACCAGACAATAGACTTTCGTTAATAAAACTGTTGAAACGAGAAATAACGATAGCAATTTTTGCGTTTGGCGCTGGGAAGCCACCCTCGATCACTTTCATAAGCCTTCCTTTAACTATGTTCATCAAGTGAGAATCGCCGGATTCTAGCACAAATCTGTGAGCAATATCTAATGGAAATTTAGCATTACTCAATTAGCTGAATGGCTCTAAAAAACACAGAAGGCAATAGGTTCGTCACCTACTGCCTTCCGAAGTTATCTACAAATATTCGCCCTGCTTATTCGCAAACGTATTCGACCACATTGAGGCCAAAACCACCCAGTGCGTGGTATTTCTTATTGGTTGACGAAAGCAGACGCATGTCATGCACACCCAAATCAGCTAGGATCTGAGAACCGACGCCTACACGTCGTGATGTACCCTGCTTCTTAGCCAAAGTCGGCGCATCACCTTTATCCTGAGCTTCAAACATTTTTACGCGATGAATGAGCAATTCAGTGGACTCTTCATTCCCCAGAATCACCAGAACACCACCTTCTTCACCAATGCGTTTCATGGCTTTGTCCAGCGTCCAGCTTCTTTCTGCATTGCGATCACTACGCAGTAGATCCGTAAAGGTGTCTTGCAAATGCACTCGCACCAATGGGACTTGACCGTTAACCTCTCCTTTGCAAAGGGCATAGTGAATCTGATTATCAATCGTGTCACGGAATGTGACCAACTCAAATTCACCATATTCTGTTGGCAGCTTGCACTGTGCAACACGCTCAATAGTGGTTTCAGTGTTGTTGCGGTACTCAATTAAATCAGCAATTGTCCCCAACTTAATGCCATGTTTTTCAGCAAAGATTTCTAAATCTGGGCGTCGAGCCATGGTGCCGTCATCATTGAGGATTTCAACAATCACGCCTGAAGGTTCTAGGCCAGCTAAACGCGCCAAATCACACCCCGCTTCGGTATGGCCTGCGCGAGTCAACACTCCACCTTCCTGCGCGGCAAGCGGGAAAATATGCCCAGGCTGGACTAAGTCAGCAGCCTTAGCGTCTTTGGCCACCGCTGCTTGTACAGTACGAGCACGATCAGCGGCAGAAATGCCCGTGGTAACCCCTTCTGCCGCTTCAATAGACACAGTGAAGTTTGTAGTGTACTGAGCATTGTTATCCTGAACCATAGGAGGTAAGCCAAGTCGCTCACAGCGCTCTTTAGTCATGGTCAAACAAATCAGGCCACGACCATGCGTCGCCATAAAGTTAATCGCTTCCGGCGTGACATGTTCGGCAGCCATGATCAGATCGCCTTCATTTTCACGATCTTCATCATCCATCAGGATGACCATTTTACCTAAGCGGATGTCTTCGATGATTTCTTGAGGCGTACTAATTGGCATTTCTCTGTTCCTGTTATCTGGGCTCTTGGCGACTTTATTCTGTGTCAACGCCCAGCGTTTTAGGCTGGGCGTCGGTTAATTTATGCAAAACCGTTTTGCTGGAGAAACTCCATAGTCAAACGCGATTCTGGCTGCTCTTTTTGGCTGGTCAGTAAACGCTCCATATAACGAGCTAATACGTCCACTTCTAAATTCACTTTTCGTCCAACGTGAAAATCTGCGATGGTCGTTTCTTCACCCGTATGCGGCACTATAGTCAGTTTGAAAGCATTCTTGCGCAGATCATTCACCGTCAAACTGATACCATCAACGGTGACAGAACCTTTCTCTGCCACATACTTTGACAGTTCTTCAGGCATGGAGACCCAGAACTCAATCGCTCGACCTACTTGATTGCGTTCAATAATCTCACCAACGCCATCCACATGACCAGAAACGATGTGTCCGCCAAATCGAGTGGTCGGCAGCATGGCTTTCTCAAGGTTGACCTTACCTCCGACCTGATAATCGGTAAATCCGGTTTTACTCAGCGTTTCAAGCGACAAATCTGCACTATAGCTAGTCGAGGTAAAATCCACGACCGTGAGACACACACCATTGGTCGCGATACTGTCACCCAACTTAACATCGGACATATCCAGCTTCCCCACATCCACAGTAACACTAATGTCTTCACCTTTAGGGGTAATAGCTGTCAGCGTACCAACAGCTTCAATAATTCCTGTAAACATAATTACGATTCTTTCTTTTTAAGGCGGGCGACAATGCGGATATCCTCACCGACTTGCCTGACATCTTGGATGTCTAAATCAATGACTTCCGCCATCGACTCAAACCCTAGTTCACCAAATAAACCTCGGCCATCACTACCCATAATCTTAGGTGCTAGGTAGAGCACAAGTTCATCCACTAAGTCTTCTTTGATTAGGCTGCTAGCTAAAGTCGCCCCCGCTTCAACCCAGAGATGATTAATATTGTGGTGAGCAGCTAACTTTTCAAATGTGGATGTTAAATCGATCTGATTAGCCTCATTGAGTAAAGGTGCCAAGTCACCTTGTTGAGACACAACAATTCTTTTGCCATCAGTCGAGTACAACTTAAGATCCGCAGTTAGTTGGTTTTGACGATCCATGATCACTTTCACGGGTTGACGGACTTCACTCTCGGGCAACTTAACTTGCACAGATTCAGGTAACTCAGACCAACGAACATTCAATGACGCATTATCCTCAATGACGGTTTTGCTGGTCGATAAGATGGCTCCCGCTTGAGAACGGTAGTTCTGCACGTCTTGTCTTGCCTGTGGAGACGTGATCCACTGGCTCTGACCATTACTCAGTGCCGTTTGACCATCTAGGCTCGCCGCCATTTTCAACTGCACATATGGCATCCCAGTTTGCATTCGTTTAATGAAGGCAGGATTGAGTGCGTGCGCATCGCTTTCTAGTAACCCCACCAGCACCTCAATGCCCGCATCTCGCAACATTTTAATGCCACGTCCAGAAACTTGAGGGTTGGGGTCTTCCATTGCACAGATTACTTTCGCCACCTTGGCTTTAATCAACCCTTCCGCACAAGGAGGCGTTCGCCCATAATGAGAACACGGCTCCAACGTGACATACGCTGTCGCGCCAACAGACTGTTCACCCGCCATTCTCAGCGCATGCACTTCAGCATGAGGTTCTCCGGCCCGATAATGAAAGCCTTCACCAACAATCTGGCCATTAAGGGTAATGACACACCCAACATTGGGATTAGGTGCAGTGGTGTAGATACCGCCTTTGGCTATTTCAATAGCACGCGACATCATTTGGTAATCTTGAGGAGTGAATTCCGACATGGTCAAATTAACCGTTAATCTTCCAGTTTGGCGATTTCTTCACCAAACTCACGAATATCTTCGAAACTGCGGTAAACAGATGCAAAACGAATATAGGCTACTTTGTCTAACTCTTTAAGCTGGTCCATGACCAAATTACCAATCATTTCGCTTGGTACTTCACGCTCACCTGTAGCGCGCAACTGAGATTTAATCATACTAATCGCCAGTTCAACAGAATCAGCACTCACTGGACGTTTTTCCAAGGCGCGTTGCAAACCACCAACCATCTTATCTTCATTGAAGGGCTCACGGTTTCCGTTTGATTTAATTACGCGAGGCATTACTAACTCAGCCGTTTCAAATGTAGTAAAACGTTCGCTACAGGCCAGACACTGTCTGCGACGGCGAACCTGATGGCCGTCAGCCACCAGACGAGAATCGATCACTTTAGTGTCATTCTCAGAGCAAAAAGGACAATGCATATCACCTCCATCATATACTCAAGAAACCTCGTTACCTCATCTTATTACTACAGGGGATGAAAACACATAATTCAATACCAAGAAGAATGAGAATCTCTTTCAGGATAAGCTGTTAGCTCGCAGCGAAGTCACTTGAGTATATCGCTGCTAGTTTAGCGGATTTGCTTAAGCGAAGAAAAGCAAAAGGGGCGAAATCGCCCCTTTTCATTTCAAGATTACTGAGTTTTGTTAACTGCGCGGTAGATAGTTTGCTTTCCCTACCCATTTATAGCTGGTGAGCTCTTCTAATCCCATCGGTCCACGGGCATGTAGCTTCTGAGTCGATACTGCCACTTCCGCTCCTAAGCCGAACTGAGCACCATCAGTAAAACGAGTAGAAGCATTAACATAAACCGCTGCCGAACCAGCAGAATTGATAAATAACTCTGAGTTTTCTAAGCTATTGGTCATGATTGCATCGGAGTGACTCGCGTTATGAACCCGCATGTGGTCAATGGCCTGTTTCACATCTTCAACCACTTTGACGCCCAATGTGTAACTTAACCACTCGGTATCGAAATCCCCCTCAGCACTGTCGCGAATGTCTTTTGCTTCTTGCATCAATGCTTTTGCTTTAGGCTCTGCGACAAAAGTGACCTTATCCTGCATTTTCGCGATGAGCATAGGTAAAAACTCTGAGGCAATATTTTGGTGCACTAGCAAGGTGTCTAAGGCATTACAAGCAGAAGGACGCTGCACTTTCGCGTTTTCTATCACTTCAAGGGATTTTTCCAAATCAGCACTTTCATCAACAAACACATGGCTAATACCGAAACCACCAATAATGACAGGGATTGTGCTGTTTTCCTTACACATTTTGTGTAGCCCTGCCCCGCCTCGTGGAATGATCATATCAACGTAGTCATCCAGCTTTAGCAATTGAGACACCAGTTCACGGTCTGGCTTTTCAATGTATTGAACTGCCGCCGCTGGCAATTCGGCTTTGGCAAGCGCCGATTGGATCACCTTGACCAGTTCCATATTGGAGAAGAAGGTTTCTTTACCACCACGAAGAATGCTTGCGTTCCCCGTTTTCAGACACAACGCAGCAATATCAATGGTCACATTTGGACGCGCCTCATAAATGACCCCGACCACACCGAGAGGCACTCGGCGACGAGATAAAGACATACCATTTTCAAGTACTTTGCTGTCTATTTCACTGCCGACAGGATCATTGAGTCCAATGACGTTACGTACATCGTTGGCGATCCCCGCTAAGCGAGTGTCGTTAAGCAAAAGGCGATCGAGTAGTGCCTCTGTCAGCCCTGCTTTGCGGCCTAATTCAATATCTTTAGCATTCGCCGCCAGAATTGTCTCAGCATTGGCTTCAAGCTCATCAGCAATGATAGCCAATGCATGGTTTTTTTGCGCCGTTGACGCGGTCGCTAGTTGAAAAGCCGCCTCTTTCGCCGCTTTCCCCATCGAAATCAGTTCCACAATTTTTCCCTCAATTACTCCTGAATCACAACCATATCGTCACGATGCAGCACTTCGCTGCCATAGTCATAACCCAAAATTCCCAAAATATCTTTACTGTGCTTACCGATGATCTTTGCCATGTCTTGGCTAGAGTAACTGGAAATTCCACGTGCAACTAAGCTGCCTGTTTGGTCTGTCACTCTTACAACTTCACCGCGAGCAAATGTGCCACTCACCTGAGTTACACCTTTCGCTAATAAACTGCTGCCTTTATCAATCACAGCCTTCACCGCACCGTCATCAATTACAATATCGCCAGATGCCGCTGGTCCAGCCAAAATCCATCGCTTACGGCTTTCCAATGCTTCTTCAATTGGCAGGAAACGAGTACCTTGCGGCTCATCACCCAATGAATCAAACACCACATTGGGAGCGCTGCCTGCGGCAATAATGACTTCTATGCCTGCCCTGCGGGCAATATCCGCAGCTTGTAACTTAGTGGCCATACCACCAGTACCTAAAGTCGTGCCACTCCCGCCAGCGATCTTACGCAATGTATCATCAATAGTTTTCACTTCTTTTATCAGCTCAGCACTTGGGTCCTTGCGTGGATCCGCCGTGAAAAGTCCTTTCTGATCGGTCAGTAACAGCAATTTATCAGCGCCACACAAGATACCAACCAGCGCAGATAAGTTGTCATTATCACCGACTTTGATCTCACTGGTCGCGACTGCATCATTTTCATTAACAATAGGGATAATATTGTTATCCACTAAGGCATTAATGGTGTCCCGAGCATTCAAAAACCGTTCACGGTCTTCCATATCTGCCCGCGTCAACAACATCTGGCCAATCTTAATGCCGTAAATACCAAACAAAGCTTCCCAAGTTTGGATCAATTGGCTTTGACCAACAGCCGCCAGCAATTGTTTATTGGCCATAGAGTTGGGCAATGCGGGGTAACCTAGGTGCTCACGCCCAGCAGCAATTGCGCCAGACGATACCATGACCACAGAATGGCCCAGTTTTTTCAGCTCTGCACACTGGCGGGCTAGCTCAACCATATGAGCTCTGTCTAATGCCAAAGTGCCACCAGTTAATACACTGGTACCCAGTTTCACAACCACAGTTTGACGCTGTGTTGCTTGTCCGCATTTTTGATTCATTGTCTTTCTGCTATGAAAATAAAGAGTTCACCAATTACTCATCAGACTGCATAACCGCAAGAATCTGAGACAAATTAGCTATTAGACATGATGTTTTAACAATCAAAACATAAATTCACAAGCAGAAAAGGCGCCGTTAAGCGCCTTTTTATTTGAGAAAATGATAAAGAGGAAAGAATTAGACGAATTCAACCGATTCCTTGTGCAAATCGACATTCATACCGAATTGAGTCTTTAGAGTTTCCTGCAGTTTTTGGTGGAAACCTTCTTGGGTGCGAAACACTTCTTCAATGGCTTTTTTAGGCAATTTCTCGTCTACCCAATCACCCTTTCCATCGTAGAGGCCAGTGCGGTAGCGAGCTGCGAATGTTTGCCCTTGTTGTTCAAGTTCTAACCACCATCCCCAGAACTCTCTTTCTTCCGGCGACTTTTTGTCATTCACACACACAGAAAGACAATCGAACAAGTATCGTCCTTCTTCACATTGAGGCTCTCTCAGATAAGGGCCAATGGCCTTCAGTGTAGACAACAAACGGTAATGAGTTGGACTCTTTGGCTGTTCAGACATAATGAATCTCCATATTCAAAATCTGTTGTGATTATTCGTTGTAGTTATGACGAGCAAATAAACAGGACTGCATAGTTTGGGTATTGCCCTTATATGAGTGTTGCCTAATTTATTAGATTTGTCATCTAATTAGCTCGTCCTCCAACCACTTAATCGCCAAATCGAGGGATTGCTCATATCCTTGTGTAATTGTTTTTGCACTGATTTTCTTCGCTTTCCCATAGTCGCTGAACAAGGCAACAAGCTGATTATCACTGTAAGGAGAAACAGGATCGTTTTCTAGACTCATTGCCAGAATAGGGACCTTAGTTTTACGGTTAGATAAAATGCCTTGAACTTTAAGTGACCAAGCCATCAACTGACCCGCCAAACTGTTGACGTCGACAACATTTTTACCCAATCGAGAGGCCAGTACATCGAGGTACATTTTCGGCATTTTTTTCAGTTTCTTTGGTGACGCTAATACATCGTGAATCGGCGCACCCAAGCTCACACAAGCTTTTAACTTATCCGGTTCCATGAATGAAAGTCTCACCATGGCATTGCCACCAAAACGGAAACCAATCAAACCGACCCTGTGATGATCTACCCATGGAATATTAAACAGCTCATTAAGTACCGCTTGATGCAGACACGAAGTATCTTCTGTGAGCGTCCAGTGACTGTTATGGCCAATCGAGGGCATATCAACAGTCAACATCGCGATGTCTTTCTTGGCTAAGTGATCGCGAAATAACGTCCACAAGTCAGTTTGCAAACTGTCTAACCCTGCACTGACGATTACGACTGGCTGGGGCTTATCCGTTTTCGTTAGATGAAGATGAGCAATAATGCGCTTGTTCTGATAAGGAATTTCAATTTGCTTAACGATATATTTTGTTTTCTTTGCCGCTTCTGTATAAGCATTGCTAGCCAGTACTTGAGCCTGTATAGCTAAGTTATCGTTTTTCAAATGGGGGTAACCGGCAATACTAAAACACAAGGACGCATTGAACAGCTCATCCGCGGCTTCTTCACCCTTGAGTTCATGAGAGCGCTTGTTATGCAGCATCCCCAGCTTGGTCCACTCATAAGTCCAGTTACCGCTGTGATAGCCCATGACGGTATCCAGCCACTCATCGTGAGTCCTTGAATGTTTAGAAGAGGCGATTTTTGCCAGAACAGCTTCGATTTCAATAGGATCTAATCCCTGCCATACCCACTGCATACGACGCAGATTTCGGTACCATTTAAAGCCCTCTTCCTCACGCCGCTTGTCTAGTAATTCTTGGCTACTGGGCATGTATTGAGTTAATGAGGACGTTTCTCGCGCTTGCTTATGGTTGGTGAACAGTGTTTCTGACAGGTTTTTGCTCACTTCTTCAGACATAATGACGCCTAGTTTAAATAATTTCCTATATTGTATACCCGTGTCGCCTCAAAAGGCAGACACTCATCAATGTTCAACCTATTAATTGGCAAAAAGTGACGAATAAGTCATTAAAAAACCAGCATAAGTAAACTAGGTAAAGCGGATCAATAGGCACAAACAAAAAATGACCCATAAGGGTCATATTTAAACTCAACAAACAGAGATTACTTTTGCTTGCGGTTAATAGGTTCAATGTACTGAATAGACATATCCCATGGCTGCTCAATCCAAGTTTCCTGAGCAATGTCCACAACATAATCGTCCAATAGCACAGCACCTGATGGCTTAGCACATACCGCAATCAATTTTGCTTTAGGGTAAAGTTCACGAAGTTTACGTGCAGTATCACCACTATCGACTAAATCCTCTACGATCAGGTAACCTTCACCATCACCTTCTGGCGCTTTTAGCACGCTCATATCACGCTGATGATCGTGATCGTAGCTAGAAATACAAATGGTATCAACGTAACGAATACCTAATTCACGAGCCAGAATTGCACCTGGAACAAGACCACCACGGCTCACTGCCCAGATACCTTTCCACTGCTCAGCAGGCATTTGCTGCTCAGCTAGCTCACGACAATAAGCGTGCATTTGATCCCAAGTAATAACGAATTTCTTACTCATTGTAATAAACCTAATTATAAAAAGTTGAGGGCCTGTGGAGCCAACGCTTGGTTGATTTCACAAGCCCTTATTGAAGTTTTTAAGCAACAATGTACTTGAAGATAAAGATTGCTGACATAACCCATACGCTGAGCGAAACATCACGACCTTTACCACTGAATAATTTAATTGCTGCGTAAGCAATGAAGCCCAACGAGATCCCTTCTGCGATAGAGAAAGTCAGCGGCATCAGCAAACAAGTCACCACCACTGGTGCAGCTTCGGTTAAGTCTCGCCAATCGATGCTAACCAAACCAGATAACATCAGAATAGCCACATAGAATAGCGCCCCCGCAGTCGCATACGCAGGGATCATACCAGCCAATGGCGAGAAGAATAGAGCAAGTAGGAATAAAATACCAACTACAACAGCGGTTAGACCTGTGCGACCACCAGCGGCAACACCGGATACGCTCTCAATGTAAGAAGTCGTGTTTGACGTACCCAACAGAGCACCTACCGAAGTAGCAGTTGAGTCAGCAAGAAGAGCTTTATTCAGACGAGGAATTTTACCATCTTTATCCATCAGACCAGCTTTTTGAGACACACCCACTAGCGTGCCTGCAGTATCAAATAAGTCGACGAAAAGGAAAGCAAAAACCACTGAAATCATACCGATCTCAAATACTGCAGAAAAATCCAACTGCATGAAGGTCGGAGCAATGCTTGGTGGTGTTGACATGATGCCACCCCATTGCACATCACCAAACGCCAAACCTAAGCCAGTAACCGCCAAAATAGCGATCATCACCGCGCCTTTTACGCCACGATGAACCAGTGCAATAGTCAGGAAGAAGCCAATTGAAGCTAGTACTGCAGATAATGAAGTAATCGAGCCAAGAGAAACAAGCGTCGCCGGGTTATCAACCACAATACCTGCATTCTTTAACGCGATAAATGCCAAGAACAAGCCAATACCCGCCGAAATACCCGTGCGCAAAGAAAGTGGGATGGAGTTTATGATCCACTCTCGGATCTTAAACACACTCAATAGAATGAATAGCACACCGGATACAAATACTGCCGCTAGAGCCACTTGCCATGTATACCCCATACCTAACACAACAGCATAGGTGAAAAAGGCGTTGAGCCCCATTCCTGGTGCTTGAGCAATTGGGTAGTTCGCCACGAAGCCCATGATAAAACAGCCGATAGCTGCTGCCAGACAGGTAGCAACAAACACAGCACCACGATCCATGCCTGCATCTGCCAAGATAGCTGGGTTTACAAAAATAATGTAAGCCATGGTCAGAAAAGTCGTGATACCTGCAATGATCTCAGTTTTTACATTCGTTCCGTGTTCACTGAGCTTGAATATTTTTTCGAACATAATCGAATTCCAAAGGAGTAATAGTAAACGGTTGCGTAATCGATTGGCGGGATTATAGAGTCTCCAAATATCAAATTCCAGATAGAATTACGGCTCTAATAAACATTTCTATCTGTAAAATTTAGCTTTAGAAGGATTAATTTTATTAACACCGGTGAAAAATACTTTAAGTTCAATAAGTAATAAGAATGAATGCCAGATATTGTAAACGGTGATTTTTCTACCATGTCGTAAAGTTACATAGAGCTAAGGCTTAAGAATTGGATGCTGGATAGGCAATTATAAGGATGAGTTTTACCCGTCGGGAAAAGTTGAGGAAATGGAAGTATTGGCCATGTGCTTTCTCACGATAAAAAAACGCCACTCAATTTGAGTGGCGGTTGAATCATCTCAGCAAATTAGGCGCTGTAATAAAATTCCAATATAGGGGTGAACAAACTTGTTCGAGAGTCACAAACTCGATTAGTAACCGAAGCTTGTTGGGTATGCAAAATTGCCAGTATAAACAGAACTGTTTAGCCAGAATGTTGCACTTGGTAAACCTTTCATAACTATCACCTTCTAAATCAATTAAAACAGATAACAAATATTGATTTCTCGGTTCCATGGAGGCGACAAATCGGACTCATCCTTTGAGCATTTTCTCTTCACTTTCGAAGCTGGTTACTAATATACCCCAAAGAAAATAAATTACAACAATAAAAGTGATTAAAGTCACATAAAATTCAAAAAATGACTTACATCAAGCCAATCTTGTAATTTAATTACACAAATATCAGCAATATCTTTAATTTTATTACGCTCAATAAGAATAGAGTCTCACAAACATAAATAACAGAATCCACGTTATGTGATGACAACGAAACATTTCGTTTCCGCTTTGACTACTACCTTGTGTCACGTAGTGCTATTCTGTGCCCCTCTACTCAATAGGCCAGATCCAGATTTTTGTGCTACTCATTTAGCAACATTACCTAATAAGATCTGGCGTTATTATCATCAAGGAGTCATCCGTGTCTGAATTCCATTCTGAAATCAGCAACTTATCACCTGCACCTTTATGGCAGTTTTTCGATAAGATCTGCTCTATCCCACACCCTTCTAAACATGAAGAAGCATTAGCTCAGTACATTGTAAATTGGGCAATGGAGCAAGGCCTCGATGTGCGTCGAGACCCAACGGGCAATGTTTTCATTAAAAAGCCAGCAACCCCTGGCATGGAAAATAAGAAAGGCGTGGTTCTTCAAGCTCATATTGATATGGTGCCGCAAAAAAATGAAGACACGGAACATGACTTCACTAAAGATCCTATCCAACCATACATAGACGGTGAATGGGTCACAGCCAAAGGCACCACACTAGGCGCTGATAACGGTATGGGGATGGCATCATGCTTAGCGGTACTGGCCTCCACAGACATCAAACACGGCCCACTTGAAGTACTTCTGACTATTGATGAAGAAGCAGGAATGACAGGAGCCTTTGGTCTTGAAGCTGGCTGGCTTGAAGGTGAAATTCTACTCAATACCGACTCTGAGCAAGAAGGTGAAGTCTACATGGGCTGTGCGGGCGGTATTGATGGAGAAATGACGTTCGACATTAAACGTGAAGCAATCCCAGCAGGTTACGTCACTCGCCAACTGATTTTGAAAGGCCTAAAAGGTGGTCACTCAGGTTGTGATATCCATACGGGCAGAGGTAACGCAAACAAACTCGTTGCTCGCTTCCTAGCCGGTCATGCACAAGAATTGGATCTACGCCTAATTGAATTCCGTGGCGGTAGCCTGCGTAATGCAATTCCGCGTGAAGCCTTCGTGACAGTCGCTATCCCTGCCGAAAACGAAGCTAAACTGGCAGAACTGTTTAACTTCTACACAGACTTGTTGAAGCAAGAGTTAGGCAAAGTAGAAACGGACATCGTTTCATTCAATGAAGCCATTGAAACCAGCGAACAAGCGCTAGCTATTGCTGATCAGCAACGTTTTATTGCGGCACTCAATGCTTGTCCTAACGGCGTGATCCGCATGAGTGATGAGATCGAAGGCGTTGTAGAAACATCCCTGAATGTGGGTGTCGTTACCACAGAGAGCGATAAGATAAACGTTCTGTGCCTCGTTCGCTCATTGATTGACTCAGGTCGCCACCAAGTAGAAAGCACCCTAACATCGATGGCAGAACTGGCGGGGGCGAAGATTGCTTTTTCAGGCGCCTACCCTGGTTGGAAACCGGATGCGGACTCTGAGATCATGGCTATCTTCCGTGACATGTATGAAGGCATTTACGGTCACAAGCCGAACATTATGGTTATCCATGCCGGCCTTGAATGTGGTTTGTTTAAAGAGCCGTACCCGAATATGGACATGGTGTCGTTTGGCCCAACGATCAAATTCCCACACTCGCCTGATGAGAAAGTGAAAATCGATACCGTTGCACTATTCTGGGAACAAATGGTCGCACTACTGGAAGCGATTCCAGAGAAAGCCTAACCTGCTCTTCCCATCGAAAAATACCCCAAAGCCAGCTGACATTGCTGGCTTTTTTGTTTCCTAGTTCGACAATTAATTTTTGTCGTTACGGTGAAATTTATTCGTTAGTCACCAGCGCATCTTCGCTGATACAGTCGCCGCAGTTGAAGCACCTAAGGCAATCCAGCTTGCCCTCTTCAACCTATGTAACCGATACATGCTATTGGTTATATCGCAAGATGCTCAGTTCTCAGAGCCTCTTAATTACTCTCTGAATATAAATGAAATGCCATGAACGAAAAACTGCTAGTGGGCTGGCGAGAAACCTTAAGTCTTCCTGGGTTAGGCATAGAGAAGATCAATGCCAAGATTGATACCGGTGCTCGTACTTCTTGTCTGCATACCTTTAAACTTGAAAGCTTCAATAAAGGAACAGAGTTGTGGGTAAGGTTTTGGATCCATCCACAACAGCGTAATACCACTGAAGAAGTAGTGTGCGAGGCTAAGGTCATCGACCAGCGAATTGTTCGAGATTCCGGAGGTCATGAAGAAACACGCTATGTGATTGAATCGGAAATACGACTCGGTCAGGAGAGCTGGCCAGCAGAGTTAACGTTAACCAATCGCGAAAATATGGCGTTTCGCATGCTGTTAGGTCGAACAGCAATGCACCATCGTTTGATTGTCGACCCTGTTCAATCGTTTTTAGTCCCTTTCGAGGAAAACCAACAATGAAAATCGGTATTCTGTCTCGCAACGCAAATTTGTACTCAACTAAGCGTTTGATTGAAGCGTGTCAGAAACGTGGGCACCAAGTCAAAGTCATCGACGCCCTGCGCTGCTATATGAACATAAATTCCGATAAACCTGAAATTCATTTTAAAGGTGAAGAGTTATCCGGATTTGATGCCATTGTGCCACGTATTGGGGCTTCAGTGACCTTTTATGGCACCGCCGTACTGCGTCAATTTGAAATGATGGGTGTTTATCCAGTCAACGAGTCTGTTGCGATTACTCGCTCACGAGACAAGTTACGCTCTATGCAGTTGTTGTCACGTAAAGGGATAGGTATGCCAATTACGGGCTTTGCCAGCAAACCCGATGATGTTAAAGACCTGCTCGAGATGGTTGGTGGTGCTCCTGTGGTCATTAAACTGCTGGAAGGTACTCAAGGCATTGGGGTGGTACTGGCTGAAACACGTAAAGCCGCCGAAAGTGTTGTCGAAGCTTTCATGGGCTTGAAAGCCAACATCATGGTTCAGGAATACATCAAAGAAGCAGGTGGGGCAGACATTCGCTGCTTTGTCATTGGCGACAAGGTGATCGCAGCAATGAAACGTCAAGGTGCAGAAGGTGAGTTTCGTTCTAACCTGCACCGTGGTGGCAGTGCATCACTGATAAAAATTACGCCAGAAGAGCGTCGTACCGCCATTGCCGCAGCCAAAATTATGGGGCTCAATGTCGCGGGTGTCGATCTACTAAGATCCGAACGCGGACCTTTAGTGATGGAGGTTAACTCGTCACCAGGGCTAGAAGGCATTGAATCTGCGACAGGTAAAGACATTGCAGGCATGATCGTCGAGTTTATCGAAAAGAATGCCCCGACTAAAAGGACCAGAACTCGTGGCAAAGGCTAAAAACAACCGCGTGTTTGAGATTCTCGGCGAGCAAGTCTTGCCGGGACAACGAAAAGTGCTCGATCTCAAGTCAGCCAAACTCTACACCCATTCTCGCTTATCGATCCCAATTGAAGTGATCAACGGGAAGTACGCAGGGCCGACTCTTATGGTTAATGCGGCTATTCATGGCGACGAGCTCAATGGCGTAGAAATTGTTCGGCAACTCATCAACACCATTGACGCACAAAAACTGAAAGGTACAGTCATCGCTGTACCTATCGTCAACGTGTTCGGATTTATTCATAAATCACGCTATTTACCCGATAGACGCGACCTAAACCGCTGTTTTCCGGGCAGTGAAAAAGGCTCACTCGCTTCGCGAATGGCAAGCGCTTTCTTCAATCAGATCGCGAAACGCTGTGACTACATTCTTGATTTACATACGGGGGCGATTCATCGTACTAACTTACCTCAGATTCGGGCAGACCTAAGTAACCCAGAAACGTTGCGTATTGCACAAGCCTTTGCAACGCCAGTCATTGTTGACGCTCCTTTGCGGGATGGTTCGTTACGCAGTGAAGCCGAACGTCTCGGGATCCCAGTGTTGACATACGAGGCTGGTGAGGCATTACGATTTGAACCCATTTGTATTAATGCTGGATTCATTGGCGTTAAACGTGTGATGCAAGCCATTGGCATGTTAAGGCCCAGTCGTAAAAAGCGGCCAGAGCCCGTGATTGCCAAATCCACCAGTTGGATTAGAGCGGAAAGCGATGGCATTTTACGTACCGTTGTGACATTAGGTGAAAAAGTAGTGAGGGGCCAAATTCTCGCCTTCATTAGTGCACCACTAGGGCACAGTGAGATTGAAATCAAGGCCCATAAAGGGGGAATCGTGATTGGTCAGCAAACACTTCCCTTGGTCAATGAAGGCGATGCCGTGTTTCATTTGGCTTATTTTGCCGAAGATGATCAGCAAGTGGAACAGGTCGTAGAAGAGTTCATCGAAGAGATCAGCGACTCGGATTTAGAGCCACTCACAACAGGCCAAATCCACTCTCCTGCATAAATCAAAAAACCGCTTGCCCATTTAAGAGGTCAGCGGTTTTACATCAAATAATGTCTTGTTCAGGCTGTTAACCGAATGAAGCCCAAATCACTGTGGCAACCAATACTGGACAGACAAACTTTATGTATACAGGCCAAAGCTTTCCAAACCATCCTTGAGTAAACTCTGGGTAACCTTGCTCGAGTTCTTTGATTTTAGAGTGACGGCTCCACACCCAACCACCAAACAAACAGAAGAGCAAGGCTGCTGCAGGTTGTAAATACTGAGTCGCGACTGTCGCGACCATGCCAAATAAAGCACCAAAATTAAACACAATCACAACACTAAACAGTGCGATCAAACCGCCTAAAGCCCAGCTTGTGGTACTGCGCTTAGTGTTAAATCGTTCACCAACTAGCGCGACCGGACACTCCAGCATAGAGATGGAAGAAGTCAGTGCCGCAATCGTCAGCAGTAGGAAGAACACAATCGCAAATAGCTGGCCTAATAAACCAAGGCTATCAAACATCAAAGGCAGTACGGTAAAAACCAAGGTATCTGAGCTGAGCAGAGAGCCATCCTCAGCGTAGATCTGCACGCCTTTTTGCATCGCCACAAACATCGCAGGCATAACCACTAAACCAGCAATAAAAGCAACCGCGGTATCAACCAGAGTGACGTTCATCGCCATTTTAGGCAGGTTCTCTTTCTTGCTGAGGTAAGAACCGTAGATCAGCATAGAACAACCACCAATGGTCAGAGAGAAGAAGCCCTGCCCCATTGCAGCGAGAATTAATTTTCGGTCCATCACCTTGTCAAAATCTGGAACAAGATAATGCTTAAGCCCTTCCATCGCACCGGATTGAGTCATGATATAGATGAACAACAAACCAAATAGAACGAACAAAGCAGGCATAAGGCGCGTTGACCATTTTTCGATGCCTTGTTTCACCCCGCCCTGCACGATGAGAATCGTCAGCACGTAGAAAACAACAGTACCAAACAGGTTACGCTCAACACTGAATCCCTTAAACCAGGCACTTGCGGCTTGCATACCTATCACATCAGCCACAGCACCAAGCAAAAAGCAGATCAGCCAACCACCGACAATGCTGTAAAACGCCAACACAGCGCTGGGCACACTTAAACCTATCCATCCTACAAGCCCACCGACTTTTTTCGCCAGAGGATTAGCGGTGAGAGAGCGCATGCTATCCACGGGGTTAGCCTGACCATGACGACCTATCGCCATTTCGACCACCAGCATTGGAAACGCCACCACCAAAATCATCACCAGATAAACCAGCAAAAATGCCCCGCCACCATTACTGGCAGCTTGAGTTGGGAAGCCCCAAATGTTACCTAAACCAACCGCAGCACCAGCTGCCGCCAGAATAAAGCCTAAACGAGAGCCAAAGTGCTCACGTGTTTGAAAATTGTCTGCTTGTGCCATACCGCTTAACTTGCACCCATAAACTAGTTGACTAGTACAATATTACAAAGCTCTTATTCACTCCAGCTATGAGGTCATTAAGTAACCAGAATAAGGCAAATAAATAGGAAATTAAGCTGTAAATTAATTCATACAAAGAATTTTTAACCAACCAGTAAGCAAAAATTGAAGCGTGAAGTGCGCCGAACAACCAATGTAATGAAAGAATCCTACCAATTTTCACCGTGATATCCGACGAATAAAATCTAAATAATCATTAAGTTAGCGAGCAAAGTTCAGCATTTTCGCTATTGGTTATGAGTTGGTTTATTAAATCCATGAAGGAGAGAAAAATGGGTTCAAATCTGCTCAGAGGCGCCATCATCGCGGCGCTAGGGCTAAGCTACCAAGCGCACGCCTATGATTGTGCTGGCTTGGCGGTTTGGGATAGCACTGCGGTCTACACATCCGGAGATCTAGTTCAGACATCCAACCATGCTTATCAAGCTAGTCATTGGACACAAGGCAATGACCCCGTCAGCAACTCCGGTGATTGGGAAGCATGGAAAGACCTTGGACAATGTGACACTGGCGGTGGTAACGCAGACCCAGAGGTATCCATATCTTCTCCTGTTAATAATGCCGAGATCCCCGAAGGCACAGTCACCACGATACAGGCTTCCGCCAGTGATAGCGATGGCAACATCGCTCAAGTGGCCTTCTTGGTTGATGGCCAGAACATCGCGACGGTCACACAAGCGCCCTATCAAACAGATTGGACAGCGGTTGTAGGAGCGACCACCATTTCTGTCATTGCCACTGACAATGAAAACGCAAGCTCAGAAACGCAGGTTTCAATCAGCGTCACCTTAGCTGGCGAACCGATTCCTCCTTCTGTCACTTTAACCAGCCCTTCAGGCAGCGAGCAATTGACGGAAGGCGATCTTCTTACATTAAGTGCTAATGCCTCCGACACAGATGGCAGTGTTGATAAAGTCGAGTTTTTTGTCGATGGACAATTGATTGCCAGCGATACGTCTGCACCTTACGAAACCACGTGGACCTCAGTCAGTGGCACTCATAACTTCAAGGCCAAAGCGACAGACAACGACAACCAGGCGACTTCAACCCAAGAAGTATCACTGGTTGTCGCCAGCAGCGCAACAGGTGGCTGTGCTGGGCTACCAACCTATACCGCAGGCACCAGCTACAGTGCGGGTCAGTTGGTACAGAACTACAATCAAAAATACCGTTGTGACATTGCAGGTTGGTGCTCTTCAAGCTCCGCCTGGGCCTACGAACCAGGACAAGGAGACTATTGGGATGAAGCCTGGACGGGGTTAGGCGCTTGTGCCGCTCCACCGGCGGTAACCATCACTAGTCCTAGTGACAATCAAATATTGCTTGCGGGTAGTACCGTCAGTTTCGCTGCTGACGCTTCGGATTCTGATGGGACAGTAAGCCAAGTCGAATTCTTCGCAGGCAGTAACAGCCTCGGTGTGGTGACACAGCCGCCTTACACGGTGAGTTGGACAGCGACTCAAGTTGGCCTAAATAGCCTCAAAGCCGTCGCGACAGACAATGAAAACAACACGGGCGAAGCGACGGTTTCGGTAACAGTCAGTGACCAAGATTTAGTGGTTGCATTGACATCGCCAGCAGCGGGCCAAACCGTCGGGCTAGGTAAATCAGTCCAGTTTGCCGCCGATGCAACATCGCTGTCTGCCAACGTGACGCAGGTCGATTTTTTAGTGAACGGATCGATTGTCGGTACAGATATCACTGCACCATACAGCTATAACTGGACCGCAGGTGCGGTAGGTAGCTATACCGTTGCGGCTAAAGCCACAGACTCGGCCAATAGCGAGGTCACATCTGACGCAGCAACGATTACTGTCGTAGAGCAAACAGAGAAAACACATAAACTGATAGGTTACTGGCATAACTTCGTCAACGGTGCAGGTTGCCCTATGCGTTTGGCAGATATGTCAGATGCTTGGGACGTAATCGATATCGCCTTCGCTGACAATGATCGTAACAGCGATGGTACTGTGCACTTTAACCTATACTCAGGCGATATCCACAGTAGTTGTGCCGCGCTTAATCCAACTCAGTTCAAGCAAGATATGGCAGCACTGCAAGCCAAAGGTAAAAAGTTCGTTCTCTCTCTTGGGGGAGCTGAGGGCACGATTACACTCAATACTGATCAGGATGAAGCCAACTTTGTCTCTAGCTTGACTGACATCATCAAGGAATGGGGTTTCGATGGTCTTGATGTCGACTTGGAGAGTGGCTCGAATCTCGTTCATGGCTCGCAAATTCAAGCTCGTTTAGGCCGAGCACTACTGCAAATTGAGCAAAATATAGGTGGGGATATGTACCTGACTATGGCGCCAGAGCATCCTTATGTTCAAGGGGGATTCGTCGCTTACAGTGGTATTTGGGGCGCGTACATTCCGGTCATTAATGACACACGCAGTACACTAGACCTGCTCCACGTTCAGCTCTATAACAATGGCGGATTGCCAAATCCTTACACACAAGGCAGTGCCGCTGAAGGCTCCGTTGATATGATGGTGGCTCAATCCAAAATGCTAATTGAAGGCTTTGAGTTAGCTGATGGCACTCAGTTTGCGCCGCTTCGAGATGATCAAGTCGCGATTGGTTTACCTTCAGGGCCAAGTTCAGCAAACTCTGGGCAAGCGCCAACCCCAAATATTCTTGATGCGCTAGATTGCCTAACTAAAGGCACCAGCTGCGACTCAGTCATTCCTGCCTTTAATTATCCGAATTTTGCGGGCGTGATGACTTGGTCTATCAACTGGGATGAACACGATGGTTACATCTTCTCAGGCCCAGTTGGAGATAAGCTCACTCAGATGAATAATAGCCAGTAACGACAAGAGCGCCATTTGGCGCTCTTCTCTTATCTGAGGGTTAGATGGTAAAAACTTGATAATCTTTTAGCTGTGGAATTTTCTTATGCAATTCCTGCTCTTGCTCTGCCATGCTGTCAAGCGAATCACAAAACTCTTGGCTCTGTTTCTCTATATCCACTGAGTGCGCCTCCAGTCTCTTTGCAATGCGCTCTTTCAGCTCGCTCATAGTATCAGCCATCTCAGTCAGGTTCAGGCCACCTTCCGCCTGCATCTTTTCAGACATCGCATTAAATGCACTGGTGATAAACTCTTCATTAAAGAGTTTCTTTGCACTTTCAAAGTCTTCCGTCCAAGTTTCGCGCAGTGAAGCAAAACTGTCTGCTGGCAAAATTAAATCACCATTCTGGTAATAACGAGCTTCAATATCAGCGTAAAACTGCTGCATAGAAGCTTTGACGCTATCAAACGCCTCGGGGGCGTCGAAGCTTTGACCAACATCATCAATAATATCATTAGCCAGCGCTAAACCATCTTGAGCTATTTGTTTTGCTCGTGGTAGATAATCGTTCAAATTACTGCGATAGTCGGCAATAGCTTGCTGCTGAGAAGCATCAAGAGGGATCTCTTCACCATGAATGGTTAGGGTGTTTTCGGCATCGACAATCGCCGTATCACCGCCTTTCTGGTGGATTTCCAATGTTTTGTCATTAAGACGAATATCATTCTTCAAATCGACATTACATTGAGCAGCATACGCCTGACTCGCCACCAGTAACGAGATAGTAAATAGTCCGTATTTCATTTTAATCTCACCGTATTGACTCTGGGTTACCCTAACAAAAACTCACCCTAGTTGCGTCAAATTATTGTTTCTATCTCATAGCAAAAAGTGGTATTTCCCACTTGATACTCGACATCATCGCCCAACGACTTTCCTTTTAGAGCTCGACCGAGGGGAGAGTCAAAAGTCACTAACATGACTTCCTGATGTTGATGCTCTACCTTCAAGCCCCCAGCGCATGGAACAACAAAGAACCAACGACCGTTATCATCTAGATCAACAAGGCAAACTAACGTCCCCAATCCGACATATTCCGGCTGTACTGGTAACTGTAGACCTGACATCACACTCAACTCTCGCTCACACTCCTGAACACGCATTGCCTGTCCATGAGCGAGGTAAGACGCTTCCAATGCCAGCGTATCGTATTTATGTTCGGGCACAGTTTCTTCATTGGTCGCTGACTCTATCGCTCGCTGGGTTGAGCTCAGAGCAACTTCAAGGGATTGTTGCATGGCAAGCCATATGGTTTGCAGTAGCTCCGATTTATTCATACTAAAATCATGTTCCTTCCAGTCTAATGCCTCTAGAATACTACGTCAGACATTCTCGTCATACTGGTAACAGGCAAATGCAGACATCAGGCAACCAAGAAATCATCGACTCGACTCTACGTTCCACATTTGGTTTTGAACAGCTCAGAGATGGGCAATATACCGTGATAGACAAAGTCCTTAGTGGTCGATCCTGCGCGGCTATTTTCCCAACAGGTTCAGGAAAGTCATTATGCTATCAGCTGTCTGCCTTGTGCTTACCTCACCTGACTTTGGTCATTTCTCCACTGTTAGCGCTAATGAAAGATCAACTCGAATTTTTGCATAACAAGGGGATCTCGGCGGCGTCTCTTAACTCAAACCAAAGCCGAGAAGAAACGCAGAGTATCATGACAAAAGTGCGAAATGGGGAGATTAAGATCCTTATGGTGTCAGTCGAGCGACTAAAAAACGAACGATTTCGTCACTTTTTGTCTCAGCTAAGCATTTCACAATTGGTAGTCGATGAGGCGCACTGTATCTCAGAATGGGGTCACAACTTTCGCCCTGACTACTTAAAGTTACCTCAATTTCAAAAAGAGCTAGCCATCCCTCAAGTATTACTTCTGACCGCCACAGCCACGCAGGCTGTCCTCGATGACATGGGTAAAAAATTCAACATCGCACCTGAGGACATTACGGTAACAGGGTTTTATCGCCCTAACTTAGATATTTCTGTTATCCCATGTAGTGAAGAAGAAAAAGACCAAACATTACTATCCATTTTCTGCGAAGCACAATCTTTACCCACCATCGTCTACGTGACTCAACAAAACAGTGCTGAGCGTATTGCTAACCTACTCGCTGAGAAAGGTATTAAGGCTATGGCGTACCATGCAGGGCTAGACAGTAATAGCAGAGAACGTATCCAGCAAGACTTTATGGCCGGCCACACAGAGTGTATTGCCGCCACAATTGCATTTGGAATGGGAGTAGATAAATCTGATATCCGCCGCGTTATTCACTTTGATCTACCCAAATCAATAGAGAACTATGCACAAGAAATCGGGCGAGCAGGACGAGACGGTAAATCCTCACAGTGCATTCTCCTCGCCAATGAAGATGGCGTGTCGACTCTGGAAAACTTTGTTTATGGTGACACACCAGAACACACAGAGATCCACAACGTCATCCAACAAGCCATTTCGTCTGCACCGAACTGGGAAGTGGTGATATCTCGCTTATCTTCAGAGAGCAACATTCGCCAACTACCACTAAAAACCTTGCTGGTGTATATGGAAATGGCAAACATCATCACGGCACAATACAGTTATTTTGCCGACTATCGCTTTAAATTCATTATGACCAAGCAAGACATCATTGCTCGTTTTGAGGGAGAGAGACGCCAGTTTACCAAGGCTTTGTTCAACTGTTCAATTCAAGCGAGAACTTGGTACCAAGTCGACTTTGAGGCATTATGGCAAAGCTACAATGGAGAACGCGCTCGTGCAGTCGCCGCATTGGATTATTTCCACCAAAACGGATGGATTGAGCTTGAAAGTAAATTGATGACGGAAGTTTATCGTGTCAACTCGCTCGAACAGTCGTTAGAACAAATAAGTGAACAGCTTTTCAATTTGTTTAAAGCAAAAGAAACCAGTGACGTTGAGCGTATCCATAACCTGTTAAGTTTATTTAAATCTGAATCCTGTTTAAGTCACGCTTTAGCCAGCTATTTCTCTGATAATCAAGCTCCACATAAGTGTGGGCATTGCAGCGTATGCAGAAAAGAGCACCAAGAATGGCCAGCCAGTATTAGACCTAAGATCAAAAGTCAGGACATCACCAACTGGTTAAAGCCTTTACAACAAAAATCATCGTCCACATTATCTGATAACCTCAAAGCGAAATTTCTATGTGGTATCGCCACACCTTGGTTTACAAAAATCAAAGCTCGCAATATGGAAGGGTTTGGCCAACTTTCCTCTCACCCTTATCAACAGGTCATGGACGCAATCTCTAGCTATAACAAATAACCATCAGAAGAAACTCAACTGTTTGCTCTGTTCCTCGGGCTTAAGCATCACGTTTAAGCCCAGTAAGCGAATCTCGCGACCGTTTTGGCGCTTAAGAATGTCACGTAATAACTCTTTGAAATAGTTCAACTCTAACTCGGGATGAATATGTTCAATCGTGGTCAGCTGAAAGTCAGCAAATTTGAGTTTAATCCCTTGCTTAATAATCGCCTTTTCGGGTGAGGCTTTGGTCAATCGTGTTTCCAGCTCTGGAAACAGTTTATTTTCAATCACTTGCCAACACTCGTCGTAAGTAATGATATTCTCGCTAAAAGTCCGCTCGACACCAACGGATTTACGCTCTCGCTCGACCACCACCTCACGTTGATCAATACCATGGCTCTTTTTCCACAAAGACGCCCCTAAGCGACCAAAACGTAATAAAAGCTCTCGATAATCACCGTTTTTAATGTCTTTACAAGTATAAAAACCCGCTTGATGCAGTTTCTCGACACTTACCTTCCCTACTCCGGGAATTTTTTCCAACGGCAGTTTGTCAACTTCCTGCTGAACTTTATCCGGTGGAATGACATACTGACCATTAGGTTTATTCATATCCGATGCCACCTTGGCCAGAAATTTTACCGGAGCCACTCCTGCTGACGCAGTCAACTGAAGCTCATTAAAGATATCGCGGCGAATGGCTTCTGCAATCAAAGTCGCCGACCCGTGGCATTGCATTGAATCCGTCACATCCAAGAACGCCTCATCCAAAGACAAAGGCTCAATGATCTCGGTATAGCGAGAGAAAATCTCTCGGATATGCTGAGAAGCCTGTTTATATACCTGCATCCTTCCCGGAACAACTAATAAATGCGGGCACAGCTTTAATGCTTGCCCTGTCGGCATGGCACTGCGTACACCAAACTTTCTCGCTTCATAGTTGCAAGTACTCAGAACACCACGTTGTTTCTCATGCCCCCCCACGGCTAAAGGATACCCTTGATAGCTAGGGTTATCACGCATTTCCACTGCGGCATAGAAGCAGTCCATATCAACATGGATGATCTTTCTTACTTTTTCAGCGACCATAGAAAAACGCCAACACTGTACATAAAAACAGTATAAACAATTATTAGATCAATCACCAACCTCTAAAATGAAAGAAGCACTTTTCCTTTTCTATAATAGAAGTATCAATATATACCGTTATGCTTAATTCATACACTGCGATAAAAAGGGAAACAGGTGAGCCATAAAGTGTTAGTTGTCGAAGACAGTCGTGCTTATCGCAACTATTTAACCCAGCAGCTGAGCGCCATAGGTTGTGATGTCATCGGATGTAAATCCTACGCAGAGACTCAGCAAGCACTAGATGAACATCGCAGTTTTCATTTTGCCGTACTCGATTACTGCTTACCAGACGCACAAGATGGCGAAGTAATCGATCTTGTCCTAGACAATCAGCAAAAGGTTATCGTATTAACCGCCACCTTTAACGAGAGTGTTCGTGAGCGTTTTATCGCTAAAGGCGTGATGGATTACCTGCTAAAGGACAGCATGGCGTCGGTTTCCTATCTTCTCCCACTTGCTAACCGTCTAATGAATAACATTCATCATCATGCGTTAGTCGTGGACGACTCCCTCACCGTGCGAAGACATGTAACACAGCTACTTGAGCATCAATACATACGCACAACTCAAGCACAAAATGGATCAGAAGCGCTACATAAGCTCGCAGAAACACCCGATATCACTTTCATCATTACTGACCATGATATGCCCAGTAAAGACGGCATCATAATGACGCGAGAGATCAGGCAAATGTACGACAAAAACAGCTTGGCGATTCTCGGTTTATCTGGGAGTGAAGATAGAACCTTAACCGCAAGGTTTCTTAAAGCTGGAGCTAATGATTTTTTGCATAAGCCATTTAATCAGGAAGAATTCTTCTGCCGAGTAAACCAGTTGCTGGATATGAAGGAAGCGACTGATGAGCTGTATAAGCTTGCGAATCAAGATACTTTAACGGGTCTATGGAATAGACGCTTTTTGTTTAGTCAATCCTGTACTGAAGGGAGTGCTAGATATATAGCCATGATTGACATTGACCATTTCAAAGCGGTTAATGATACCTATGGTCACGATGGTGGTGATGCCGCCTTGAAAAGCATTGCACACACCCTAAAGGCTTATTTTCCACAAGATGTCGTAGTTCGATTTGGTGGGGAAGAGTTCTGCGTTCAGTCGTATTCCACTTTGGATGAGTTTATAACTCGGCTGGAAAAAATGCGCCAAAGCATTGAACAGTCCATTATTCAGCATAATGGACAGGACATTACGTTGACTATCAGTATCGGGCTATGCAGTGTAGAAGGAACGTTAGAACAGCAAATAAAGATCGCTGATGACTGTCTGTATGTCGCCAAAAGACAAGGGCGAAATCAGATCATAGCCACAGAATGATCAAGCCCGGAGCGCACTCCGGGCTTCGCGTCTCTAGGCAATACGGTCTTTTTCCCATGCTGCCAGCTTTTCCTCACGAGCAGCGAGCTTTTCTGCTCTCACGGCTTCACGAGCTTCGCGTTTTTTACGCGCATCACAGGGTTCAGGACAGTTACACACCTTATCGACTCCAACCGCACCTAAACCGCCACAACTGCCTTTCACCACTTTTTTCTGGAAAATATAGCCAACAGACATGGCTGCGATCACGGCAACGAAAATGCCGAAAGTAATCAGAAATGTACTCATAATGACATGCTCACTCGGTATTATTTGTTCATAAATGGCTTATACGCTTCCGATGCCATTTCTTTAAATCCATCTTTGGTTTTCACGATCATAAATACAGGGATATTATTCTCGTTGGCTATCTTCATTCCCTGCTCTTCACCAAGAACCATCAAGCCTGTAGCCAAACCATCAGCAGTCATCGAAGATTCGTCCAGTACAGTCACAGAGACGACTTTATGACGGATAGGTTTGCCCGTTTTAGGGTTGATGATATGCGAATAACGTACACCATCACGCTCAAAATAGATACGGTAATCACCTGACGTGGCAATCGCCATATCGCCTGGTTCAATAATCTCTTGCACCGCTCGCTCATCAGCAGAAGGTTTTTCTATCGCAATGCGCCATTTCACCCCTTCTCGATTTACCCCTTTAAGTCGCATTTCACCACCGACTTCAACCATATAATTTTGAATACCCTGTGATTGAATATAGTCAGCAACGACATCAACCCCCCAACCTTTAGCAATGGTTGATAGGTCAACGTACAAGTCAGGAATATCTTTAGTGAGAGTATTCCCTTCAACCGTTAAATGTTGAATCCCTGTATTAGCTTTACGCGCAGCCAACTCTTCATCAGTAGGTACCACTTCAGGACGAGCTTCGGGGCCAAATCCCCATAAGTTGACTAATGGACCAACAGTGACGTCAAGCGCACCTAAAGTAAGACCGTTTAAACGGATCGCTTCTTTCACCACCGTGGCTGTTTGAGGCGATACTGTAAATGGCTCTGAAGTACGATCTTGATTAAAACGACTCAACTCAGAATCAGGCCGGTAGGTCGACATTTGCTCGTTCACTTCCTCAAGTAAACGGTCGACCTCTGTCTGCAGTGCTTGCGGTGAAGGCACGCCTTCCTCTGAAATGTACTTAATATTGTAAGTCGTGCCCATTGTAGGACCACTGAGATGAACTTGCTCAACGGGCTTTTCACAGCCAGCAAGCACTAAAAGAGAAGCAAATACAACAAGCCACTTTTTCACTTGTTTGACTCCTTATAAGAGAAACGGAAATAGCGCATGACTCTGTTTAAGAGCGCATCGACTATGGCCATTTAAAAAACTTTTAGCAGGAAAAAACAATGGCTGACTCTTGCGAGCCAGCCATATATTTCAATCACTTAGGGGTTAACCACCAAAGTCATCGAGTAGGATGTTTTCATCCTCAACACCAAGATCTTTTAGCATGCCGATAACAGCAGCGTTCATCATCGGTGGACCACACATGTAGTACTCACAATCTTCAGGCGCTTCGTGATCCTTCAGATAGTTTTCGTACAATACGTTGTGAATGAAACCGGTATAGCCATCCCAGTTATCTTCTGGCATAGGATCCGATAGAGCACAATGCCATACGAAGTTATCGTTCTCTTCTTGAAGCATATCGAAATCTTCTACATAGAACATTTCACGCTTAGAACGGGCACCGTACCAGAAAGACATCTTACGAGAAGACTTCAGACGCTTAAGCTGATCGAAGATATGAGAACGCATCGGCGCCATACCTGCACCACCACCAACGAAAACCATTTCGTTGTCAGTGTCTTTCGCGAAGAACTCACCGAATGGACCAGAAATCGTACACTTATCACCTTCTTTCAAAGACCAAATGTACGAAGACATAATACCAGGTGGTACGTCTGGGTTATTTGGCGGCGGCGTAGCGATACGGACGTTCAGCATGATAATGCCTTCTTCTTCCGGGTAGTTCGCCATAGAGTACGCTCGGATCGTCTCTTCATTGACCTTAGACTCATAACGGAACAGGTTGAACTTGTCCCAGTCTTCACGGTATTCCTCAGGGATATCGTAGTCAGCGTATTTCACGTGGTGAACTGGCGCTTCAATCTGGATGTAACCACCAGCACGGAAAGGTACTGATTCACCATCTGGGATTTGTAGCTTAAGTTCTTTGATGAATGTCGCCTTGTTATCATTAGAGATAACCGTACATTCCCACTTTTTAACGCCGAAGATTTCTTCAGGAAGCTCGATGTCCATGTCAGTTTTCATCGCAACCTGACACGCTAGACGCTCACCTTCACGCGCTTCACCTTTAGTAATATGGTCAAGCTCGGTAGGTAGAATGTCACCACCACCTGATTTAACTTTTACGCGACACTGGCCACATGAGCCACCGCCACCACAAGCAGAAGATACGAATACGCCAGCACCAGCTAGAGCACTCAGCAGCTTACCGCCCGGTTGTGTAACGATCGCCAGATTAGGGTCGTCGTTCACAGAAATTGTAATGTCACCTGTTGGTACAAGCTTAGACTTAGCGAAAAGAATCACTAGTACTAGCGCAAGTACGATCAGAGTAAACATCACTACACCAAGAATAATGTCCATTGACTATTCCTTAATTGTTGCGGTTTACCCGACTTACAGTTGAACACCAGAGAAAGACATAAAGCCCAACGCCATAAGACCTACAGTGATGAACGTGATACCAAGACCACGTAGTCCCGGAGGCACGTCTGAGTACTTCATCTTCTCACGGATACCTGCAAGAGCAACGATAGCCAGCATCCAGCCCACGCCAGAGCCAAAGCCGTAAACGACTGATTCAGCAAAGCTGTAGTCACGTTGCACCATGAAAGATACACCACCGAAGATCGCACAGTTTACTGTGATCAGCGGTAGGAAGATGCCTAACGCGTTGTACAGAGGAGGGAAGAAGCGGTCAAGGACCATTTCTAGGATCTGTACAAGTGCCGCAATGACACCGATAAAGGTGATGAAGTTTAGGAAGCTAAGATCAACACCTTCAAGCAAAGCGTTTTCTCTCAGAACCAGGTTGTATACCAAGTTGTTCACAGGTACTGCGATAGTCAGTACCACAACAACAGCAACACCAAGGCCGAAAGACGTCTTAACTTTCTTAGATACCGCAAGGAATGTACACATACCTAAGAAGAAAGACAGAGCCATGTTTTCGATGAAAATCGATTTAACTAATAGACTAATGTAATGTTCCATGACGTCCTTACTCCTTCGCTTCTACTTGCTCTGGTTTCAGAATACGGATTGCCCAGATTAGGAAGCCGATTAGGAAGAATGCAGATGGTGCAAGCAGCATCAAACCGTTAGGCTGATACCAACCACCATTGCTCACTAGAGGTAGAACTTCTAGGCCAAACAGTTTGCCGGAGCCAAACAGTTCGCGGAAGAAACCCACAGTGATAAGAACGAAACCGTAACCAAGACCGTTACCAATACCATCAATAAGAGACGGCATAGGCGCTGATTTCATAGCGAATGCTTCAGCACGACCCATTACGATACAGTTCGTAATGATCAGACCTACGAATACCGATAACTGCTTAGAGATATCGTATAGGTATGCTTTTAGCACTTGGTCTACCACAATTACTAGAGATGCGATGATCGCCATCTGAACGATGATACGCACACTGTTAGGAATGTGGTTACGGATTAGAGAAACAGAGAAGTTAGACAAGGCCGTAACGAATGTTACTGCCAGCGTCATAACAAATGCTGTCTCTAGTTTAGTTGTTACTGCCAATGCAGAACAGACACCAAGAACCTGAAGCGCAATCGGGTTGTTATCCAACACCGGCGCTAAAATGCTCTTTTTAATGTTTTGTGCGCTAGACATTAGTTCAGACCTCCGTCACGAACTTTTGCTAGGAACGGACCAAAGCCCATATCGCCTAACCAGAAGTCGAATGTACCTTGAACACCGTTACCAGTTAGTGTTGCACCTGAAAGGCCATCGATACCATGCTCTGAACCTTCTGGAGCGCCACCTTTAACAATCTTAATTGCTGGCTTATGGTTGTCGTCAAACAGTTTCTTGTCGACCCACTGAGCACGCCATGAAGGGTTCTCAACTTCACCACCCAGTCCTGGCGTCTCACCTTGCTCGTAGTAAGTGATACCTGACACTGTGTTGCCGTCAGTTTCAACCGCAACGAATGCGTACATCATAGACCATAGACCGGTACCGTGTACTGGAAGGATGATCTTAGAAACGGCATCGCCTTCTTTCACTAGGTAAACAACACCAGTGTTAGCTCGACGAATGATCTTTGCTTTGTCTTCTTCAGCCGTTAGCTTGATTGACTCAGCAGGATCTTTCGCAGCTTTACGCTGATCGTAAGTTGCTGCATCACCTTCAACAAAGTCACCAGTGTTGAAGTCGACTAAGCGAGGTTCAATGTACTCTGCAAAGAGCTCAGGTACTTTCTTACCTGCAGCATCAACACCTGCTACTTCAACGATCTTGGTTTGCTTATCTAGTACAGCGTTCGCTTTTTGTTTGTCACGTAGACCTACAGCTGCTGTTGATACGATGATTGAACAAACAAGGCTCAACCCGATAACAACACCCAGCGTCTTTTTAATGCTGTCGTTATTACTTGCCATAGCGTGCTTGTCTCCGCTTGATGTTCTTCTCGATAACTAAGTGGTCGAACAGAGGTGCAAACAGGTTCGCGAATAGAATCGCCAGCATCATACCTTCTGGGTACGCTGGGTTCACTACACGAATAAGTACACACATTACGCCGATTAACGCGCCGTACCACCATTTACCCTTATTAGTAAATGAAGCAGATACTGGGTCTGTCGCCATAAAGAACATACCGAATGCAAAACCACCTAACACTAGGTGCCAATGCCATGGCATGTTGAACATTGGATTGGTATCAGAACCGATAACGTTGAACAGCGTTGCTGTTGCAATCATACCGATCATCACACCAGCAATGATGCGCCACGATGCAATTCGCATATATACGATCATAGCTGCACCGATCATTAGAGCCAGTGTCGATACTTCACCAATTGATCCTGGGATGTTACCGATGAATGCATCCATCCAAGTGATAGGAGCGCCTGTCACTGTATTGACTAGTGCACCGTTACCACCTTGTGCCCATTGGCTAAGCGCCGTTGCACCAGAGAAACCGTCAGCTGCTGTCCAAACCACGTCACCCGAGATTTGCGCTGGGTAAGCGAAGAATAGGAAAGCACGGCCAGCCAGTGCAGGGTTAAGGAAGTTACGACCTGTACCACCGAAGATCTCTTTTGCAACCACAACACCAAAGGTAATACCTAGTGCGGCTTGCCATAGAGGAAGGGTTGGTGGAACAATCAGTGCAAATAGGATAGAAGTAACAAAGAAACCTTCATTAACTTCGTGCTTACGCACCATACAGAACAGTACTTCCCAGAAACCACCAACAATGAACACTGTTGCGTAGATAGGTAGGAAGTAGGTCGCACCTAAGATCATTTTGCTGCCGACACCTGCATCAGGGGCAATAGTGCCGCCTAACATTTCTGTCAGCCAATAATGCCAGTTACCTGCCACTATTGCTGCTAGCTGATCACCAGCATACATATGGTTAAGTGCTGCAATCGCTTGGCCACCCGCGTTGTACATACCCCAGAACATTGCTGGGAATACCGCGAACCAAACCATGATCATGATACGTTTTAAATCAACGCTATCACGAACGTGTGAGCTTTTCTTTGTAATAAGACCTGGAGTGTAGAAAACGGTTGCTACAGCTTCATACAAAGCAAACCATTTCTCATGTTTGCCACCAGGCTCAAAGTGATGCTCGATGTCTTCAAGAAACTTTTTAAGAGCCATGAAAATTACCCTTCCTTCTCGATCTTATCTAGGCACTCACGAAGTAGTTCACCGTACTCGTATTTACCAGGACAAACAAAGGTACACAATGCTACGTCTTCTTCGTCTAGTTCTAGAGCACCAAGAGCTTGAGCACTATCAGTATCACCAGCACATAGGTCACGAAGTAGCAGAGTAGGTTCCATATCTAGAGGCATTACACGTTCGTAGTTGCCGATTGGAACCATTGAACGATCACTACCGTTAGTGGTGGTTGTCATGTTGAACAACTGACCTTTAAAGATATGACCAAGGAATGAGCGAGTAACAGAGAACTTGTTTTTACCAGGCATCGCCCAGCCAAACAGCTCTTTATCACGGCCTTCACGTAATACAGAAACCTGTACGTGGTAACGACCTAGGTAAGCATGAGGTCCAGTTGCATGTGTCCCAGTAAGGACAGAACCAGAAATCACACGAACTTCACCTGGCATTAGCTCGCTGTCAGTTAAATCATCAAGACTTGCACCTTGAGTTGTACGAACCAAACGAGGGTTATTCACCACTGGACCCGCCAGAGAAACAACACGATCAGTATAAAGTTCACCTGTAAGGAACAACTTACCAAACGCAATAACGTCTTGATAGTTGATGCTCCACGCCACGTTTTCTGCATTTACTGGGTATAGGAAATGCATGTGGGTGCCAGCAAGACCTGCTGGGTGAGGGCCATCAAAAACATGCTCTTCAACATTTGACTGAGAAGAACGAGGAAGACTGGTACCAGCTTTACAAACGAAAACTTTACCGTCAGTCAGAGTTGAAAGCACATCCAAACCGGCAACGAAAGCGTCTTGCTGCTCATTGATGATCAGCTCAGGCTGGGCTGCCAACGGATTCGTATCCATTGCAGTCACAAAAATAGCCTGTGTAGAAGACTCGATTGCTGGAACCTTGCTAAACGGGCGAGTACGTAAAGCTGTCCAAAGACCAGAGTCAACCAGTTGAGTTTTAACCGCATTACGGTCAAGACTTGCTAGTTGGCTGGCTTCAAACTTATCGAACGTTACCTGTTCCTCACCTGACACTTCAATCACAACAGATTGAAGGACACGTTTGGCACCACGGTTAACCTCGATCACTTTACCGCTTGCTGGTGAAGTAAATTTGACACCAGGGTTCTTTTTATCTTCAAAAAGAACTTGGGCTTTCTTTACTTCATCGCCTACGCGAACATGCATAGTAGGACGCATGCCGACGTACTCTTCGCCAAGCAAGGCGACTTTCTTGATGGTCTTACCATCATTAATCACCTGGGTAGGAGTTCCTGCGATAGGAAGGTCCAAACCCTTCTTTATTGTAATCATACGCACTTGCACTACTTTTATCGGGAAAAAGATTCTTTGATTGCGTAACTTTTAGACACGACACTAGTGTCCGGTTTTGGCGCAGTTTAAAACACCAAAATCGCAACATCCTATTAAAAACCTCGCTACAAATTTAGTCGAGATTTATCAGGTGCGGTAGTCTATCATCTTTTTAGAAGTCTATGCCATGACCAATGAAGGGAATCAGATAGATATTTCGAAGGATTTAAGTTTAAAAGGCTAAGTATTGGTCATAAGTTTGAACCATCGCACAAACATCAATAACCACATTATCAACAACGCCTTTCAATATTCACATTACAAATCATTTCTAATTAAAACTAATTAAGCTGTGTATTTGTTTCTACATTGTTAACGTTCACCTAAATTGCAGGCGATAAAAAAGGCAGCCTATGCTACCTCTTTTCTTTTCAATTACTTGGAGCCCCCCAAGCACATCGGGCTATCCGGCGCTAATTCGTTTTGCTCTTTCCATTCATCTTGCGTGTAAGTATGAATAGATAACGCATGAATATGGTTCGCCAGCTCATCAGCAAGCACCTGATTCACTTGGCGATGACGGCCAATCAAACGCTGACCGTCAAATTTATCACTGACAATCACCACTTTAAAATGGCTTTCCGAACCCGTAGGAACGTTGTGCATATAGCTTTCATTCAGCACATTAAGATGAACGGGTGCAAAGTAGTCTTGGAGCTTGGTTTCTATCACTTCTTGCAGCATTGCGCATCACCATTGAAATATGAACAGTATTAAAAGAAAGATAATAGTCTTCTTAATAGCAAAGCTAAAGGTTTTAGTTTTCACAACCTTCACCTTCTGCGACAATTTAAACTATGAATTTGACCATGCGTTTCAACTATGAAAACTGAACTTGCGCTTCATGGGCGTACTTTAACCCTTCATCGATTCCCAAAACGACACAATGAAACCCTCCAAGCGTGGGACGCTGGCGATGAGTATCTCATTAATTATATGGAAGAATTAAACATTGGTACTGGCAAGAATATTCTCATTATCAATGATAATTTTGGCGCGCTAAGCTGCTGGTTTTCCGAACAACATCAAGTAACTATGATGAGCGATTCCTATATTGCGCATCAAGCAACACAGCAAAACCTTCAATACAATCATTGTCCGAATATTGTGTTAGAAAACACCATGGAGTTAATTCCATCAGACGTTGACTATGTTTTGATGCAAATTCCGAGAAACAATCGCCATCTAGTCTGGTTACTCAGTCAATTAAGACAATACATCCCTAACTCTGTATCTGTCATTGCGGTCAATAAAGCGAAAGAAATTCATACTTCCACACTGAAGTTATTTGAGAAATATCTCGGCACCACGACCACCTCGTTAGCATGGAAAAAGCATCGCTTGGTCTTCTCCCGAGCCAATACCCTTCACCCAGTTCCTATCGAACCATCAACCTGTTGGAGTGTCGAACAGCATGGATTTGAGTTAGAAAACTTACCGAATGTGTACTCAGGTGAAAAACTCGATCAGGGAGCGCGCTTTATGCTTGAGCATCTCCCAACAAACTTATCCGATAAGAGGGTCATCGACCTCGGTTGTGGCAACGGTGTGTTGTCCGTAAAAATGGGATTATTGAATCCACAGATCCAGATAACCTGTATTGATGAAAGTTTTATGGCGACAGAATCAGCGAGAAGAAACTTATCCAATACCCTAGGAAAAGAGCGCAATTTTCAATGCTTAACAAACAACTGTCTGGACGGTTTCACGTTTGCAAGCGCAGATTTGGTGGTGTGTAACCCTCCTTTCCATCAGCAACAAGCGATTACCGATCATATTGCATGGCAGATGTTCTGTGACACAAAGCATGTTCTCAGCAACGGTGGGCAATTATTAGTTATCGGCAACCGCCACCTCAGCTACGATGTGAAGTTATCTAAGCTATTTGGAAAACAGAACGTAAAACTCGTCGCTTCAAATAAGAAATTTGTTATTTTACAAGCGACTAAATAGTTCACTATCATGTCTCTAATACGTTTAGAGTTACGATTAAAGGAAATTACAATGAGAAAATTGGTTCTAGCCGCGTCAATGGCCTTACTTACTGCGTGTGCCGCCCCGCAACAAGATCAGCTTAACTTCATGCCTCAACCAGTTTTGAGCAATAGCGACATCGTAAAAGACGCAAGTTTCACCCTGACAAGTAAAGACGTACGTTCAGCACAATATGTGGCACTGATTGACAGTGGTCGTTCAAACATTGAACCAATTCACTCTAAGCAAAATGTACGTATTGCGATCGAGAATGCTCTGCTGGAGCAGTTCCAATCTCAAGGTTTCCGTAGCACGGTTAACAGCGAAAACTCAATAAAAGTAGAAGTCCAAGAAGCTCTCGTTTCTGTCAAACATTCTGTGATGGAAAATGAGATGGACGGTAAAGTCGTACTCGAGATCACCGCCGAAACCCCTCAAGGCAAATTAGTGAAAACCTACACAGGTACAGCTAAACGCACTGGTGCGCTGAGTGCTTCTAATGAAGAAATCGAAGTTGTACTTAACGACGTCATCAACCTAGTATTCAAAGAAATCGCAAGCGACCAAGAACTGAAAAACTACATGCAGGAGCGCTTCTAATGTGGAAAGTTGCGATAGCCTCTCTGGCTCTAGTCAGTAATCTGGTTTTTGCAGGCCCTAAAGTTGAATTCGAAACCACACTTGGCGCGTTCACCATTGAACTGAATCAAGAGAAAGCACCACTCACTGTAGAGAACTTTCTCAAATACGTTAAAGATGGCAGCTATGTCGGCACTCAGTTTCACCGCGTGATCCCAGGTTTCATGGCGCAAGGTGGCGGTTTTGATAAAGACATGAAGCAGCTATCAACTTACGCTCCAATAAAAAATGAAGCCTCTAACGGTTTGAAGAATGAAACCGCGACTGTTGCTATGGCAAGGACAAATAACCCGAACTCCGCAACACGTCAGTTTTTCATTAACTATGCCGACAACAGCTTTCTTGATTACGACCAACGCCCACCGGGCTATGCAGTTTTTGGTAAAGTCACGCAAGGCTTTGATGTTGTAAAGCAAATGTCCAAAAAACGGACTAAAACGGTCGGTCGTTACCGTGACGTGCCCGCGACGCCGATTATTGTCACCAAGGTAACCTTGCTTCCATAATCTATAAAGGCTCCAACATATCCGGTTGGAGCCTTTTCAATTCCGCTCATTTTCCATAACTTAGCAATCACTATAAAACAAACAAGGAAAGGTTTATGTCTGCCAGTTCCTCTTCTATGTCTTGGCTAGCAACCATTCGCAGTTATTTTGACAAACGCCTACTCTGGGTGTTTATGTTAGGCTGCTCTAGCGGCTTTCCATGGGTTTTGATCGGCTCTAACATGTCCGGATGGCTTAAAGACGCAGGCTTAACTCGCGCTGCTATTGGCTATTTCGGTAGTGTCTTTGTTGTCTACGCGATTAACTTCTTATGGGCGCCGCTTGTTGACCGAGTCAAGCTGCCTATTTTGCATGCTATCCTAGGCCAGCGCCGCAGTTGGATTTTCTTATGCCAGTCGCTTGTCCTAATCTGTACGCTATTTATCGCAGGTGTTGACCCATCTCAGAACTTGATGTTGACCTCTATGCTTGCGTTAGGCATCGCTATAGCATCGGCCACTCAGGATATTGCCATCGATGCTTTTCGTATCGATACCTTTCCTAAGTCTGAATCTTCTAAACTCCCCCAAGCCTCGGCGATGTCGGTTATTGGTTGGTGGACTGGCTACTCAGTACCAGGTTATTTAGCGTTTATCAACGCCGATTCAATAGGTTGGAATGGTGTCTATTACGGAATGGCGGCCGTAGTCGGTCTACTCATGATTTTCACCTTACTCGTTGGTGAACCGAAAACCCAGCGAGATGAGCTGCAAGCTCAAGCTGAGCAACGGCATAGCAGGGTCGTCAAGAATCGTATCGTTGCATGGTTTACCGTGACCGTGGCAGAGCCATTTCTCGACTTTTTCAGAAGCAATGGCTTTAGAGTTGCGCTAACACTACTGCTGTTTGTTTTTCTCTTTAAAATCGGTGAAGCCTTCTTAGGTCGTATGTCAATTACCTTTTATAAGGAGGTCGGCTTCAGTAATGAGCAAATTGGCCATTATTCGAAACTTGTCGGTTGGGGCTTAACCATTCTTTTCACCTTAATTGGCAGTATGGTTAACGTAAAGTTCGGCATTGTGCGTGGACTGATGATTGGGGGAATCGCAATGGCTTCAAGTAACTTAATGTTTGCTTGGATTGCCAAAGTAGGTCCGAGTGAACAGTTATTCCTCGCAACGTTAGTTGTCGATAACTTTACTTCTGCCTTTTCCACCGTTGCTTTTGTCTCATTCTTGACCGTAGTAACTGGTCAGGCATTTTCGGCAACCCAGTATGCCTTACTGGCTTCATTAGGCAACTTCGGCCGCACAACATTAGCCTCATTTTCTGGAGAGTTGGTTGATTATCTCAACGACTGGTCGATGTTCTTTATCCTGACCGCGTTGATGGTAATTCCGAGCTTGATCATGCTTTATTCATTGCGCCACTATTTCACAGATATGTTAAACAAGGCACAAAAAAGAGATATTCAGCCTTCGAAATCACCAAGTGTTGAGTGAAGATAAAAAAGCAGGCTTGGATGCTCCCAAGCCTGCCTTAATTACGCTTTCACTTCCCTTTACGGATACAAGCCCTTTCCAAACCTATTAAATATCCGCGCGACCCCTTGAGTAAATATCATCGGCTCAGTGAGCACCGTTAGACAAAGACAGTCCTCGCCTTGTTTTGTACATGGACTGTGCTTGATAGAAGCATCTTTGACTAAATAATCTCCAGCTTCGTAATGACCATCTTCATCACTAAACCCGCCGTGCAGAACCAAGGTAGACTCAATACCTTTATGTGTATGCTGAGGTATCTTCACGCCTTCTGAAATATACATCAAATTGACCCGCACGCTGTCACCGATATCAATCGGCGCACTAAAAACCTTGCCACCATAGCTTTTCCACTCACCGACCCTATCTCGGAAGCGTGATAGAGAAAGAGGTAGCTGGAACGTTTTGCCATTCACTTCAATGCTAGAAGGTTTCCTGATCGGCCTCGATAGGTTTGAGTCAGGGTCACTTTCTAGGATGTCGTTTAGCATAGTATCAAAGCCGTTATCGTCAAAACCGCTAAGATCCATTAAAGCTTCACCAAGTTGATTCTCTAGCTGTTGGACTTGTTTCTGACAAATGGGGCAGCTTTCCAAATGAGTAGCGACAGTAAACCCGTCGACTGCATCCAGACTGCCTTCAACATAAGCTTGTAACATAGGCTGATTCGGATGATAGCTCATAATCTTTCTACCTCTATTGAATAACGTAATTTCTCTACAGCGAGCCTTAACCGAGACTTGACGGTACCGACAGGTATGTCGTACATATCAGCAACTTGCTGATGGGGTAATTCTTCAAGATACACAGCTTGCACGACTTTTTTTTGTGCTTCTGGAAGAATATCTAAGAACTTCACAACTTGCTCTTTCAACATCTCGTGCTCTGGGGTGTAATGTTCCACCATGTCTGGCGGGCAATAATCGTTGGGCCAAATGTCTTCTGAATGAATATGAAGATCTCTTCCTCGTTGTTTCCTCAGTGTATCGAAACAAAGGTTCCTCGCTATCGTATAAATCCACGTTGATAACGAGCTTTTAGAGCCATCAAACAGATGACTTTTCTGCCACACGGTTGTCATCGTCTCCTGAACCAGTTCGACAGCCACTTGTTCATTACCCATGTGCTTGTAAGTAAATTGTTTTAACCTAGGCGCAAAGTGCTTGAAGACCAACGCATATGAGGCTTTGTCTTTTTCTTTCACTCTCTCCATACAGAGGAGCCAATCTTTTTTAACGAAAGATTCAGTGTCCTTAACTGCCATGTTCAAGTCCTTATCTGCACTTTTACTGTTTTACGTCAGAAAGAAGTGGGTGGATCACTCAATAAGTTTAGCTTTCAATAGAGCGGGAGAGAAACTCTAACGCTTTGGTGCAATCTTTTTGGCGTAATAGAAAGTCAAATTGCTTCTGAGGTACAGGAAGGAGCTCGAGCCAGCGCTGGCTGACCCAGCTTGCATCGTCAAAGAAACATTGGTCATACAAATCACCGAGTTGAGGGAATTGCTCATACACATTACGAAGTTGTTCACTCAGATATTCGTGCTGTTGAGAAAGTTGAGAAAACTCCCAGCTTGTACGCCACTCGATGCGTGCTTTACGCAAGCCATCAAACTCGATTCTGATCCTTTTGATTTCGAAGCATCTGAGGCCAACCACTGTTACCCCCAATAACCCATCTTCGAGCAGTTCAAAGTCAACAATTTTCGCCAACGACCCAAACGATGAGAGTCGGGATGATGCCGAAAGCTCATCTTGTTCAACTAAGCAAATGCCAAAGGTACCATCAGATTGACTCGCCTCTTTGATTAATCTTTTGTATCTAGGTTCGAAAATACGAAGCTTCATTTTTCCTTCAGGAAGAAGCATTGAGCCTAGAGGGAACAGCATAATTTCTGACAACATTAATCATCCTTAATCACTTTATCAGTACTTACGAAAAAGATGAGACAGGGATCAATCACTAAATATGTTGATTGTTTGATAGGCATTAAAATTAGCGCAAGCGCTTGCGTAAACGATACCCATATCACTTTTTGTGCAAAACAATGACACACCCGTTACATCCTAAAAAAATAATCATTAATGAGATCTCAATCACTAGTTTTATGTATTTTTACACTCCGTATCACTATTAATTGAGATTTTTATCGTTAATATGCGCTCCAGTAAAAGCACAACAAAGATTGTGCAACGATGGCTATATGAATAGATTTTGATATTGAATAAACATAGAGAGTCCCACTATGCGTAAATCACTTTTAGCTCTTGGTGTCGTAGCTGCAATGTCTGCACCGGCAATGGCTGCCGATTATTCTGACGGCGATATCCACAAGAACGACTACAAATGGATGCAGTTCAACCTAATGGGTGCGTTCGATGAGAAAGGCTATGCTGAGTCTTCTCACGATTACCTAGAAATGGAATTTGGTGGTCGCTCAGGTCTATTCGACCTATACGGATACGTTGATGTATTTAACCTAGCTTCAGATCCAGGTAGTGACAAAGCTGGCGGCGAGAAAATTTTCATGAAATTCGCACCACGTATGTCTTTAGACGCACTAACGGGTAAAGACTTATCTTTTGGTCCCGTTCAAGAACTATACGTTGCCACTCTTATGGAGTGGGGAGGAAAATCTGATGTTAACTCTCAAAAGATAGGTGTAGGTTCTGATGTAAATGTTCCGTGGTTAGGCAAAATTGGTCTAAATCTATATGGAACTTACGATGGCAATAATAAAGACTGGAACGGCTTCCAGCTATCAACAAACTGGTTTAAGCCTTTCTACTTCTTCGAAAATGGCTCATTTATCTCTTACCAAGGTTACATTGATTACCAATTTGGTATGGACGATTCCGAAGGCAACAAATTCAACACTACAGCATCTAACGGTGGTGCTATGTTTAATGGTATCTACTGGCACTCAGATCGATTTGCAGTAGGTTACGGTCTAAAACTATATAAAGATGTTTATGGCTTTAAAGATGGTGAAGCACTACCTTGGGGTCACAAACCAGAATCATCAGGTGTTGGGCACTACGTAGCCGTGACTTACAAGTTCTAAGCCACTAATTGAAGTTCACTGCCTTAAAAATGGTACCTTCGGGTACCATTTTTTATTGGCTTTCGCTTAAACGGTGATTATCCTTGTGGGAAATTATCGGTTCGGCAAATCAGTGTGAATATCGTTATTATTGGTCCCGGTGCTATTGGTACGCTGTGGGCGACTAAACTTTCCATTTCAGGCCATCATGTTGCTGTTTGGTCGACTTCAAATAAACCTCACCTGAATCTACAACTTGGTGAACAATCGGCAATTCGATTTGATAATCAAAATATTGATTCTCTCAAACTGGCCGATTTACTATTAGTGACGGTAAAGGCGTGGCAGGTTGAACAAGCACTGACACCATTAAAAAAGCATATTGCTCCTGAAACCATGATCGCTCTCATGCACAATGGCATGGGAACCGATGAATGGCTTCACAGCACTTTTCCTGACAATCCTTTACTCCTTGCTACCACCACACACGGTGCTTATAAGCCAGCCCGACACCACGTCATACACACAGGCGCAGGAATAACTCAGATAGGCGGCATTAATCATTTAGGGAAACAATGTCACTTTCTCCAAGAAGTAATGCAGCATGCACTTCCCGAAGTCACGTGGTGTGACAATATAGAACACGCTTTGTGGCTCAAGCTGGCTATTAACTGTGCGATTAACCCCCTAACAGCCACCTTACATATCAGAAATGGTGATTTGGCTGCTATGCAGTATAAAAACCAACTCACTGCTATCATCCAAGAAGTCTTTCAAGTCATGTCTGCGAGCTCGATTCCCATCGAGCTACCCATACTAGAATCGACGGTTTACCAAGTCATCAATACCACAGCCGAAAACTTTTCTTCCATGCAACAAGACATTTACTATAAACGTAAAAGTGAAATTGATTTTATTACTGGTTACTTGCTGAAACAGGCTAAAATTCACAATATTCAAACCCCTGAAAATCAAGCGCTCTACACGCAAATCAAACATATTGAACAAAGCTGGGAATCTTAATGAGCAAAAAAGTACTGATCCCGATTGCACCGGGCACAGAAGAAATGGAAGCCGTCACGATTATCGACATGATGGTTCGCGCAGGGTATGACGTGACTGTCGCTAGCGCAGATTTCGAAGGTCAGCTCACAATGAAAGCCTCTAGAGGGGTGACACTCACAGCTGATTGTAAACTAGTCGATATCGCTGATGATGAGTTTGATGCTGTTATCTTACCGGGCGGTGTAGAGGGCGCTGAAAACTTCCGTGACAGCACCGTACTGGTTGAGATTGTTCGACAGCAAATGTATGAAGGCAAGTTAGTCGCAGCGATATGTGCAGCCCCAGCTTTAGTGCTCGCTCATCACAAGCTGTATTCAGATGCTCTCATGACTTGCCACCCTCATTTTGAATCTTATATCAATGAAAAGAACTGGCGTGTTAAACGAGTCACTTACGACATCAATCACAACTTATTGACCAGCCAAGGCCCAGGGACTGCCCTTGAGTTTGCCATGGAAATCATCATTAACTTATCGGGGAAAGAGCACGCATGGACAGTTGCAGAGCCGATGGTAACCATTCCCACATTGCAATATCACAAACTAGGTGGTCTTGAATCATGCTAGATGTCCAATCTATCAGGTCACAATTCCCTGCCCTTCAACAAAGCATTAACGGTGAAGATCTGGTCTACCTTGATAGTGCCGCGACCACTCAGAAACCTGAGTGTGTCATCAGCACTATTACTGACTACTACCGTTCGCAAAACGCCAATGTCCATCGTGGTAGTCACAGCCTCACAGCACAAGCCACCAGCCAATTTGAATCAGCTCGTCAGACCGTGGCAGATTTTATCGGCGCAGCGACTAGTAAGGAAATTATCTGGACACGTGGCGCGACCGAAGCATTGAACCTCATTGCTCAAACCTACGCAAGAAGTACACTTAAACCGAATGACGAAATTCTGGTTGGTGAAATGGAACACCACGCCAATATCGTTCCGTGGCAAATTGTCGCTGAGCAAACTGGGGCAAAAGTTGTGAAAGTTCCAATGACTGAAGGTTGCCAATGGGACATGAACGCCTTTATCGACTTGTTATCCAATAAAACCAGACTCGTCGCTCTCGCTCATATGACTAACGTAACAGGTAGCCGCCTGCCAATTGAAGATGTGATTGCTCACGCTCATAAAGTTGGCGCTAAAGTGGTCATTGACGGAGCTCAGGGGATCGTCCACGAAAAAGTCGATGTAAAACGTTTAAACGCCGATTTTTACGTTTTTTCTGGGCACAAGCTTTATGCACCCGCAGGAATAGGCGCTCTGTACGGCAAACTGCCACTACTGGAGGCCATGCCTCCATGGCATGGTGGCGGGAAAATGGTCGAGAAAGTCTCATTTTCTGGCACCACATTCAGCCAGTTGCCCGGTAAATTTGAAGCGGGTACCCCTAACGTAGCCGGAGCTCTTGGGTTAGCTACAGCGATCCACTGGTACCAAGGCTTCACACATAATGTGGTCGAGCAACACATTCATCATTTAGTAAAAGATACATATCGAAGGCTTTCTGCTCTTGAAAATGTCAGAGTCCTTGGTTACCAACCAAATGCATCTGTAGTGTCTTTTGTGATTGAGGGTGTCCACCATCAAGATATTGCAACCTTACTTGACCAACAAGGGATCGCTGTGCGCGCTGGCCACCATTGTGCTCACCCATTAATGGATGCTCTTAACGTAAAAGGCACAGTTCGAGTATCTTTTGCCATTTACAACACCCAACAAGACGTAGATCGATTGATCTGCGCCGTCGAGAAAGCACTGGACATGCTTTAGATACAAAGGATGAAGGGTTGACATAACATGCCAACCCTTCGCTTTCAATTTCGTCGGTAACAGCTCAAGCCTAAGATCTATAGCTCATCAAATGCCTCAATTGCCTCTGACAACTTCTTCACACCATGGATCTGCATACCTGCAATGCCGCCTTTTGGCATATTAGCCGCAGGTACAATGGCCTTCTTAAAGCCATGCTTGAAAGCCTCATTGAGTCTTTCCTGTCCACTCGGTACCGGGCGAATCTCTCCCGCCAGGCCAACTTCACCAAAAATAACCACATCTTTTGGCATAACACGATCACGAAAGCTTGATAGTAATGCCATCACTAAAGCTAAATCCGCGCTGGTTTCAGTTACCTTAACGCCACCAACCACATTAACGAAGACGTCTTGATCCGCCATCTGTAGTCCACCATGCTTGTGCAAAACGGCCAGTAAAAGCGACAATCGGTTCTGCTCCAGTCCGACAGCAACACGTCTTGGGTTTGCCAACTGAGAATAATCAACCAAGGCCTGAATTTCGACTAATAGAGGGCGTGTGCCTTCCCATACCACCATCACTGAGCTACCAGACGTTTCTTCCTCACCACGAGAGAGAAAAATCGCTGACGGGTTACTGACTTCTTTTAACCCCTGACCTGTCATCGCAAACACCCCCAACTCGTTGACAGCGCCAAAACGGTTTTTGTGACTGCGCATCGTTCTGAAACGGTTATCGGTACCGCCGTCCAGTAACACTGAGCAGTCAATAATATGCTCAAGGACTTTCGGCCCAGCCAAGGTGCCATCTTTCGTTACGTGACCAACAATAAATACCGAGACATTGTTCTGTTTTGCATATCGTGTTAATGCCGTTGCAGACTCACGTACTTGCGCCACACTACCGGGTGATGATTGCACATCCGCCACATGCATCACCTGAATTGAGTCGATAACCATGATTTTTGGCTGCTCTTTTTCTGCAATCTGGCAGATCCGGTCAACATTAGTCTCAGAAAGCATCTTGAGGTTATCTTTAGGTAACCCCAATCGTGACGCTCGCATCGCAACCTGCTGCAACGACTCTTCCCCCGTCACGTATAATGTAGGCATCTGCGAAGCGAGATAGCACATCGTCTGCAAAAGCAGCGTAGATTTACCCGCCCCTGGGTTACCACCAATCAGAATCGCTGCCCCCGGAACTACGCCACCACCAAGCACTCGATCAAACTCTTTAAAGCCACTGGTAAAGCGTGGTACTTCTTGCAAATCAATGTCAGATAAGGTTTGAACTTGCGTTTCCCCAGTGTTTCCAGCATAGCCTGCTAAACGCTCATTTCGTGCTGCGGCTGGCGATGCTGCCAATCGGACTTCACTAATCGTATTCCACGAACCACAAGCATTACACTGCCCCTGCCAACGCGGGAAATCCGCACCGCAGTCATTACACACGTATGCTCTTTTTGCCTTCGCCATATCACCTCTGACCTGTATTTGTGACAATGCCGTTATCATTCGTCACCTATTCACCTTGATTCGGTGTAACATATCATTAAAGATCTTTATATCAAGGCCGATATTTAGCGTAAGGGACAAGCTAACAAAAATATATGCAGCAGCCAGAGATTTTATCTTTAGCAGAACGATTGATTCCTGCTTACAATTCCGATGATTTTGAATACCTTCTCGAGCAAATGACTGAAGGAGAGCCCCCATCGGTTAAAATTCTGGTCAAGATGGAACTTAATCGAGTCATGGCCCCTTGCACTAAACCGGTAGACCTTCGTGGTCGGGTAAAAGGGGAATGTCGAGAATATGAACTCGACGGCGTGAAGCATTGGCTCGATGATGTCGCTTTCAATGCCTACCACAAAAATACCCGTAAGTTTGGTGGCTATACCGAAGGTGTTTGGGAAGCGTTATGCAACACTCACAACAACTTTAGAGTGATGCAAAAGCGAGGCAAACCACAAGGTATCGAGTTTTCTGAAAAGAGCACGGCATACGATGTGGAAGCCATCAACTTGGGATATGATCTCAAACGCCGTGAAAATCGCCTCAAGCTTTCCACGCAGATAGAGTTTCAAATCAACAGAGATCAACTGGTTCACGCGACAACCGTCGATATTTCTCCATCCGGAGCCAAGTTTAAAGCTCCCTCTGCATTCAATTATAAACTTGGCGAAGTCATAGCTGTTCGGTTCGTTGAATTGATAAAAGATAGCGAAGTCGAAGGGCTAGATACCCCCATTAGTTATCGGATTGTCGGTATTGATGACTCATATGAAAATGATGCGGTCAAGTACCTACGATTATTGAAGCTTGATGAGTCAAATGTTGTTGAGCAAGTCATAGAAGATAAGCTAAAAAATGATAACCAACGCAGCCGGCATGACAATCAAGACAAAGTCATTCGTGCTCGTTCTCGAGGCTATGAGCATACATTTCTCAAGCATACCTGTAATTTACCCGTGTTCTTTAGTGGCAGCGAACTCAAACTGGCATTGATGACAGAGAACAATCAACCTATTTGGCAATACTGGCAAGACGAGCGAAATCAACAAACGTTAACCAGCTTGTTTAATAAAGAGCGCATTGAACAGTTAACCAAGCCCGGTATGCGTGGCAGTAACAATGTGTTTTACTCCTTCACTCATGAGCATCAAGGTAAGACTTTGTTCTTCTCAATGATGATGCCTGAAGCAACACGAGAAGTACGTCAGTTATTCTGGCATGTCGGTGCAAAAAAAGAGAGCTGGAGAGCATTTCGCTTGCATGTCTTCGAACTGTCTGATGAAGAACGTACCGAACTTTCTAAACATTCTACTGAGCTGGATTTCCAAACTCACTTGCTCACTCATTGCGGTATTCTTCAGGAGCTTTCCACTCAGTCCACCCATCAGGATTACTTGCTGACTTCTAAACCCAGAATCCCTAGTAGTAGCCTCAATCGCTTCTGCCACGCGCGTAACCCAGAAAATAATCCGGTTTGCCTTTATTTTGATGCAAAATCTCGTCGTAAGGAACCTCGCTTTCAGTTTCGCTCACCAATAGAAATGACTTGCGATACAAATGTGGTGCATGCAGGCGTAACATTGGATATTTCGAAGCGCGGTATCAGTGTGGCTTTGACCTCTCCAAGTAAACTTAAAGCTGGGGACACATGTTCTGTTAACTTTAAAGAACTCAGCCTTTATGACAAGAAGCTGCCCCTCGACAGCGTTCCTTACAAAGTTATTCGCATTTCGCCGGGTGGAAAACGTCTCCAGCTCGTCATGCTTGAAGACAGTAACACAATGCGCACCATTGCTTTTTTTGGCCGGCTGATTGAGCATAACCAAGATAAGCTCGTCGCCAAAAAAGAGCTTTTGCCAAGTAACCAGCTACTTGAAGGATTGCATGATATCTTACTCGACAAAGTTGTGAGTACGCCTATCTTCGTAGAAAAACGAGGGCGAAATCTTAAACCTCGTGTCATTGGTGTTAACTACCCGCTTTCACCGCCGTTAGTGGTATTGGCAAAATTAGGGCAGGAAGAAAACTTTTCCGTCGAACCTATCTACAAAGGTCATACGAATACTCTGCTTGCCCAGCCGATGCGACATATTGATGGGGCACAGCCACAATTCCAAGAAATATACTTGTCTATCACACAGTTTGGTACACGAATTCAGTCGTATGAATCCAAACTGGTGAGCGAATTCAGCGCAGTTAAAGAGCGTATTTCTTTTATTAAAAACGCTCAAGCAATCGGTGAATTCTACGCCCTTCGAGTTTGTAGTGCGCCGGTGTTTGATCCCATGAGTGCCCTTCTTCAGGAAGATATCAAAGAACTTGCGCCGATCAGTATGCATCAAGCTAGAAGCTTAGAAAAAGAGATTAATGGTATCGTCGGCTATAGTGAAATAACGGATATTACAGAAGAAGTGCTTATTCGCCTTGAATTGAGCCAATAAACACTGAGCAGACAGAAGCGAGGGTTCCCCCTCGCAACTTGCATTACGGAGCAGGCTTAAAACTGATCTTTTTCTGCTTAGCCAACGCCGCCGATAAAATACACAGCACGCCTCCAAGCCCGACATAACGCACTGCAGTTTGTGCTTGCTGTTCCACTTTTGGCTTAGCATGAAATGCGATACCTAAACCGGCAGCGGCCATCATCACCAGATCATTAGCCCCATCACCCACAGCAATCGTATTGTGCGGCTCTATGTCATATTGTTCCGCTAACTCTTCGAGAATATCCGCTTTAGTTTGGGCTGAAACCACATCACCCAGCACCTTACCAGTCAGCTTTCCATTAATAATTTCCAGCTGGTTAGACTGAGCATGATCTAATTTCAACGTGTCTTTCAGAAAATCTGAAAAATAGGTAAAGCCGCCAGAAGCAATCGCTGTTTTCCAACCAAATCGACGTAAGGTATGTACCAATTCAGGAAGGTCTGGCATCAAAGGGAGTTCGCTTCTGACGCTAGACAAAATACTCTCATCAGCCCCAGTGAGTGCTCCGACACGCTGACGTAAGCTCTGTTCAAAATCCAGCTCACCCTGCATGGCTCGTTCAGTGACCTCCGCCACTTCCTCACCTACTCCAGCCAGTTTAGCTATCTCATCAATGCACTCAATTTGAATAGCCGTGGAGTCCATATCCATTACGATAAGGCCCGGTTTTGACAAATCAGGCAATTCATTCAGCGGTGCATAATCGAGCTCAATCCCTTGCAAAATCTTTTCATGTTCTGGGGTCAACTCACCTTGCATTAAAGCGACTTCATAGCGGCCAACTTTCCACACATCCACGACAGCATTATATTTACCGGTAAAAAAATCGATATCTTCGAAGTGTTGAGGAGACAAATACTCCGCAAAAACAATCCAATTGGCTTTCGCTTTATCAAATTGGCTGGATAAACGCACCTCTGGAATTCGGTTAAACAGTGAAGTATGTTTTTGAATAGAAAGGGTCTTAAACGTTTCCATGTAAATCATTCCTAAAAAACCTCCTCACACGTTAACCTATTGCAATTTAGCTGCGCAAGTATCAATATGCTCTATAGCAAAATTAACCTCAGATTAGGTGAGTATGGAATCCTCTCTGTTCTCATTTCGCATGGCTTTAAGAGCGCTCGCTATCCTCTCCTTGATTGCGATGGTCGGTGTGATTGGTGTTAACAGCGTAAAAATTACCAAAGGCAACGAGCAAATCCAAAAAAACCAATTGGAAACACTCACAAAGGTGTTGGTGTCTCAGGCTTCTTTATCAGCAGGTGAGATGATCGTTAATCAAGATCAGGAGCGCCTACTGAAGTTAACTAACCAACTGGCTAAAGACAATCTCGTATTTGATGCCACCATTTATGACGCTGAAGGCATTCGCTTGGCCTCAAGTGACAAAGGGAAAAGTGTACGTGAGATTCTGGGCTTAGATACACCGTTAGAAACCGCTCGAATTGGCAAACAGCAGCTTGTTGAGCCAATCATGCATGATAGCGCTGTGATTGGCTTTGTGCGTATCACTTTTGAAACCGGTAAAGTAACTGCCTTTTCTGATCACTACTACCGTAAAAGTGATCGTTATATGTACACCATGGTTGGGATGAGCTTTATTGCAGGGTTGCTACTAGCGATTGTGATTCGAAGAAAGCCCAAACGTAAAGGTGAAAACCTACTGCTCAAAGAAATGAGTTAACGAATGGCACTGCTGTCTCGATAATTTACCCCACGAATAGATAAAGTCGTTGGTTTGATAGCAGCTGAGCTAGGAATTATTAAACCCCATTAAATTGGAAGACCGATTATAGCTAGCAGGGCTAGCAATATGGCCAAATCTCAATTCTTAGCAGTAATAAGCATGAATTGTGAACACATACCAGAAATGGATAGACTTAAAGTCACTAGGTCTACTACATCACTGAACTTCAATCCCCCATCATTAATTGGCTGTACTTCTGATACATTTGTACAAACTCACCAGAAAATGATCTCATAAAACCACACCGAGATGATCATCAAACTGACTCGCCGAACCCACTTAATCAAGTATTTCATGTCACACTGAATCCAAATAGCGCTCACTAGGTAAGCAGGTCCATAGATGATGACGAGCCCCGCCTCTATCTGTGTGGTATTCAACATTTTTATCTGTGGGTGTTAGTTTCTTGTGACGTACACCAGCCAATATATACATAGTGCAAATAATTAATCTTTTCTTATTTTTACATCTTGTTTTGATTTACCTATCAAATATCATTAGTGCTCTTAAATTACTTTTAATAATGAAAATTACATTACTTTGACTGGAATACAGTTTTAGTCGCTTTTATTTAACCTCAGTTTCTGTGGAAACAGGATTAGAGTAAAAATCGCCTTGGTAATTATGCTATTGCGCTGTGATTTTCACTTTTCAGATGTAAACAACCTAATATTATGAAATCAATACTCACGAAAGTCTGTTCACTATTGCCTATTGGAGCTGTGGTGACGCTGTTATCAGTGTCATTGACCGTCAGTTCTGGACCAGTTGGCTCACCACCTGTTGCATGGCCAAATACTCAATGTGCTTTACCTAATGCCACCTTAGTAGATGGCGTGTGCCAAAGCTCATTTAAGTTTGAACCTCACTATACCTGCCCAGCCAACGCTAGCCTTAATCACAGTAATGCTCGATGCTACGGCAGTGAAAATAAGCCTATGGTTTTTTCCTGCCCGAGTGGTTATAACTTGATCGATGGTAAAAAAGGAAAAGAATGCGAGAAGATTTTATTTTCGGTCTCGTGTAAAAAGTATAATACACCGAGTCTTATAGTACTTTATAAAGCATGCTTAAATAAAACATTGCATTCGTTTAATTGGTTTGAAGGCATTGTATATAGTGATACTCCAGAACCTCTGGTAAAATGGATAGACACTAAGCGCCCAACCTTAGTCTGCCCACGAAGCTTTAAGCCAAGCGGCGGTTATTGCCGAAAAAATACCACAGCTGCGGCTCAACCAGTATGTGCGAGCAACCAAACGCTAGGCCGCAGTTTGGGCTTTCCTGCTTGTATCGAAAATCGCAAATTGCCCGAGCAGACATCGCTTAAAGGCTACATTGGCGATGGCGAAATCACCCCAAATGCGCAGCTTCAGTCAACCGCAATTTACGGTCAGTCAGAAAATCAACTACTGATGATTGATGCAGGCAACCAGAGTAATGTATCCCATATGCGGTTTGAGCATTTTAACCAAGATGGGAAACGCTTGTCATTGGTCAACAACCCCAAGCTGAATTCAAACCTTGTTGAGCAAGCGCCGCCTCAGTTAATCGTCATTGAGCATACCGGCATTGACCCTATGGTGCTTGGTAAAATCGAAGTGCTTGGTCGCGCGGCGGATTTGCTCTTTATTAGTCAAGCGGGCGTGATTTGTCAGTCCTGTCAATTTAGCAATACCCAGCGTGTCACCATCGCAACCGGCGACGCCGAGTTTGACCGACACGGGGCGCTTACGAGCATCTCAACCAATCAAGGTGAAATTCAAATACGTGGCTCTGATGGTTTAATCACAGATGATGCGCTAATGGTCACCTTGTTGGCAAACCGTATCAATCTCGATGGTCCTATCTCCACTTTAGCCAAGGCGCATAGAAACATCGATGGTGAGATTGTGCTTGATCCTAATGGTGAGTTAATTGCCTCACAAGGTAATGTACAAATTATTGCTGGTCGTGTTACCCATGATTATTCGACAAGCAATAACCAAGTCGATGTAGTTGAGAACAGTGTACCATTGATAGTCAAATACCCGATTGATGCGGGCAGTGTTTGGTTGCAAACCACCAATCAATACAGTGATATTGTGGTGGAAAATCATATCAACACCAAAGCCGATATTACCGTGCTTAGCGACTACCAAACTCACCAAGGTGATGAAAGTCGTTCCCAGCTATTGCTTTCTAATGGCAATATTCATATTCAGAGCTTTGCTACTATCACATTAAAAGACGCAACCTTATCCACTTCTTCCAATGTCAATTTGCAAGGTCAAAATGTTAGAGTTCGCCCGCTAGACAGCTTTAAAGCCGCCAGTATAAAAGCAGGCTTAGTCAATGTAGCGGCCGAATTCGAATTTGAAAGCCAAGGCTTGCTCAGTGCCGATGAGATAAAAGTTGCCGCTAAGTTTGTGAACAATATTGGCGGTGAGCTGATCGCGGTAAACAGCTTATACATTAACGGCGAAGAAAACATCAATAACTACAACCAAGGCCTACTCGCAGCAAGTGATGTAACTCTAGTAAGCAAAAAGTCGATTACCAATGGTTGGCTCGAAGGTTTTCAGTGTGAATATCCTGAAAACAGTTTTGATCAAGCACCTACGCCTTTGAGCAATTCAGAGGGGTCACTAACCAATAAAACAAGCTCTCGACGTAGTAGTGGTGATATTCATATTAATGAAAATCAGATTCAGCTCGGAACAGCTTCTGGTTTAGCAGCCAATGCGCAAAAAAAATGTGCAGAACAAGGTAAAGTGGTTTCAGAAATAGATGTCGATAACCGCCGTTCACTTATCATCGGCTTTAACATTGCGATGCAAGCGCCTAATGTATTGAATGTAAACCCTCAGCTTAAAAAACGTTCAAATGTCAGAGCAGCTAATGATGCACCAATAGTCTTTGATCTAAAAGACACCTTTGAAACCCTAATCTCGGCCGAAAATAACCTCTATATTGAAGCATCAAACTCTTTCAAAAACGTTTCATCAGCACTTGAAGTGTTGACGGGTAATTTAAGTGTCCGTGCACCAAGAGTCAGTAACGAACGCTACTTTATTGAGTCAAGTACCAATGTCGATAAGTCTCGCCCTCATCGAGATACCCATATCAAAGAAACCACACAATACGTGAAATCCTTGTCTCCTCCACCTTACTTATTGGTAGGCGGCAACTTCTATATTGATGGAGGCAAAAAGGCTGAGGGTCAAAGCGACAGTTCTTTTTCATCAGCACTTATAAACGAAGCAGGGAGTGTCGAGGTGTTGGGTACGCTAGCAGGCAACATCGCCAGTTTGCGCTCGCTGGGTTTAGTTACCCAAGCGCGAGTAGACCGCAGAGTTACCCATCACCATGCCGAGCGTTATTGTTCAAGACGTGTGTTTAGAAAATGTATCAGTCACAAAATACGCCGCTGGACCACCACCAGCTTCCATGTCGATAAAAACCAAATTAATGGTCAGCTTATTTCACTGTTTGATATCCAACGTCCTAACACCGAAATTCAAGGGCTATTGGCGACAGGTGATATTTCCTACGGTAAAGACTTCTAAAAATAACGAATAAAAAAGATGATGGATAAAAACGAATTAAGCGAGTTGAGCCATGAATTGCCTCGCTGGAAAAAAATCACCGCGAGTGTGATGCTCCCGGTACTCACAATGACATTTACAGCGCCGACTCTGGCGAATATACGCATCAATCAGACTATTGAGCAACTTGAAGATCACTTGGCGTCTTCGAGTCGCTACTTGCTTGATGCTCAAGTCGATAATTATATTGAGCAATACAATCAAAACCTTGCTCAATTGGACATTCGAGATGGTTTAACTGATTTACTTACCACCATCTTTAATGATTACCCTCAATTTAAGCCAGAAATCGATTGGGCCCCCATAAGTGGTGATGTTACCTTCTTTGTTCCGTTACCAACACCTAAAGCCTATGGTAATGGTGCATTGCAACGTGAAATCGTACGTTTTCAGCTTAAGCAGCTGATAGGCAGCAGCCGTATTTCAGAACTAGGGTTTGGTAGTTATGAGCAAATGCAGACCGAGTACTACCAAAACGCGATTTCGTTTATGCAAGAAACAGGGCATCGATTTGGCGATAACTTGTCTCAGCAAGATATCGATAATCTGCAATACGACATCATTTGGCCAGAAAAACGCCACTTGCCCGGTGTGGGACGTGTATTTATACCTTTTGTTTATCTCACTTCAAGAACCATTGATACCCAATCACGTTGCGTAAAAAGTGGTATTCCAACTCCGCGTTTGTCTGAATACGACAAGGCCTCCCTGCAACATGCCATAGCAAAAGGTATGTCTGACTTGGTACATGAATCGCGTGAGAGTAGCAGCCATTACCATGAACGCTTTTCTTCGCCACTGACACAGCTAACTGACGGGCTCGCGCAGTTCTATAAGCAAAGTAGTGAAGATGCGACTATCCGCTTTGAAAACTACGATTGCCAAACCGGAGAGCCTGAAACGCCAGATTACATCGGTTCTGCCTATATTCAGCGGGATCTTGTACGTCAACAACTGAATGTCTTACTCAATCGCAGCTATCTTGTCGCACCTAAAGCCTACGACACCTATGAAGAGATGGCGCAAGAACTATATCAAAATGGTTTCCAATACTTACGATCCAATGGTCTCATTTTTGGCCAAAAGCTGACCCAAGCTCAAATGAATAGTCTGACTGAGGATATGCTTTGGCCTGAGTTTGAAATTCTTGCTAATGGCTCTAAGGTTTTGGTACCAAGAATCTATCTGACTGCACAAACCGTAAAAGCCAACAAAGTCGATGGCACGACATTTAGTCTTGGTGAAGGTACCATTACGGCAACAGATTTTCTCAATAAAGGCGGTAAAGTGCTTGCCATGCGAGATACGTTAATTCGTACTCGTAATAGCTTTATCAATGATAAGGGGCATTTGAGTGCCAAAGAAGGCATTCAGATTGAAGTAGGCGGTTTATTGTCTAACCTTTCTGGCACGATAGAAGGCCGAGACGTTAAACTCACGGCCTATGCACTGAAAAACCAAACCTTAGTCTACCGTTATGACCACGCCTACGGGTTTAATGAGCAAGCTCAGCAACTGGCGAAAATTGAATCTTTTGGTGATCTTAACATTCAAACTGCCAGCCACTTTGTAAGCATCGGGGGTCAGTTCTCTTCCCAGGGTGACTTGAAGGTCAATGCCGGCGGTGCAGTACAACTGCTTCCAGCTGAAGTGCGCCATAGCGATGCACAAAGCGGCCATGGTTGGAGTCAATCGAGTCAATCATTGACCAATATACAAACCAAAATGTCCGCAATCGATCTGCTGTCTATTGCTACTAAGCAAACGATTCAATCACGAGGTTCGATACTCGAAAGTCAGGGCACACTGGAGCTTCTAGCCAGCCAAGGTATTCATTTACTTGCAGCGCAGGATCATTATAGCTGGCACAAACTTTTTGAAGCAGGTGGCAGTGGCGCTTTCTCTAGCTCAGAAAAACGCGAGGAGAGTGAGCAGCGTTCGCAAGTAGTCTCAACGTTGTTAAAAGCAGGCTACGATCTGATCCTTACTACGGAAGCTGGCCCCGTACAGCTTAAAGCAGCACATTTAACCAGCCAAGGGTTAACACGAGTTACTGCGGACACTATCGATTTAGAGTTAGAAATTGAAAAATATTTTTACAGCAAGGCAGAGTCTTTTGAAGGCGCGCTATCTGTTGGTCAAAAAGGCAATGGTATTTCGCAAGAAACGGCTCATATGTCGCAATTTCGCGCTCAAGGCGGCCTAGTACTTGATGCAAGAAATGGCATCAGTGTTGAGCTGCCGAGAAACCCGGATCAAAAGTATATTGATCACCACGCGTTGATTGACCAATTAGCCACCAACGACGGTTTACGTTGGATTAAAGACATAAGAGATAATCACCCAGATGCAAAATGGGAAGAGATCGACTTAGTTCTTGAACAGTGGGAATACGATCAAACTAGCCTTAGTCCAGCAGCAATGGCAATCTTGGTGGTGGTGGTAGCCATTGCTACTTCAGGGGCCGGTGCAGGCGCAGCAGCTGGTGGTGCAGGCGCAGCAGCTGGTGGTGCAGGCGCAGCTGGTGGTGCAGGCGCAGCTGGTGGTGCGGCGGCAGCTGGTGGTGCGGCGGCAGCTGGTAGTGCGGCGGCAGCTGCAACAACCGTTAGTGCGGGTACATTGGCTGCTTCGGCAGCATTAACCGCTGGGACCAATGCACTTATTATTCAAGCCTCGGCTTCACTGTTAGCAAATGGTGGTGATATAAAAGATACCTTTGCTCAGTTAACGTCATCTGAATCAATCCGCGGCCTTGCAACAAGCATGATTACTGCAGGTGTAATGCAGGGGCTCGATTTAAGCTTTGTTTCAGATGGTCTTAGCGCTGTTGGCCTTGATGGCACCACAATGGGCACTGTAATTGAGCAGTCAGTCAATTCGGTGTTTTCTTCGGTGGTTTCTTTGCAAGTCAACAGTGTGTTGACGGGCAATGGTTTTGCTCGCATCGAAGACTTTGATCAGATGGTGATCAATGCCGTTATCACCTCCAGTATTGCCGAAGTCGGTAAAACTTTAGCCGAAAAAATAGGTGATGCTAGGCGCGGTATTATACGAGATGACAATGGTAAGCAAATCGCTGAGGGCGTCGACCCTATTTCAACCGCTTCAGGCTATATAGCACACGCTGCGCTTGGTTGTGCCCTTGGTGCAGCGACTCAAATGGCAGCTGGCGGTAACTCTAAGTCCAATGTTTCAGGTTGTACTAGTGGTGGTGCCGGTGCTGTAATTGGTGAGTTTGCCGCCGAGCTTTATAGGGACAGTGATTGGGTCAAAGAAAGAACGGAAAAGCTTGAGGAAAAAAGTAAGCAACTAACCGGTAAGCTCCTTACAGAGCTGGAAAATGGCAACACTGACTATCGAAACCCAGCTTTCCAGCAAGAATTACTTCGAGAGTTCCATGAAATCAATCGACTTGGTGGTAATGTCGCACGTTTGGTGGCCGGTATTACTCTCTTCGCAGTAGGTGGGGATGGCGATGATGTTAACAACGCTATGTTTGCTGCAGGCAATGCGGCTGAAAACAACGCCTTCTTTGTTCCTGCACTTATATTTGCATTTAACATGTATACCTTGTATAGCACTATCGAAGGGGTTTACGAAGGCTTATCAACGCTCAAGCGCTTACTTGAAAACCCAGATAGCCTGTCGCAAGAAGAGCTTGATAATGCAATAAAAGAGGTTCTGGTTGATCAATTGATTGATATTGGCGTTAACAAAGTACTAAAGCTTGAGATCGCCAATAAAAGCCGAAAAGCCATTCTTGAAAAGCTTGACGAAATAAGTGTTGATGAACTGCTTGTTAAGATCACAGACTATCTAAAAACTGATTCCAATTTTGGCCCATTAGCCTTTGCATTTGAATCGGTCGCTAACCATATTAGGCAAAGAAATAATCCAAACTTCAAATTGCCATTGCCTTTGGATAATTTTAGCCCTAAATATCGCAAGACAATTGATGACGAATACAACGATTACCGAGTCAAACACCCAAATGGAAGGCTATCTAAAGATCAATACATTAACCAGCGAGAAAATCAGTATATTGATGAACACGGCGTGTGGCGTAATATTGATGGCTCTAGCAGCTTGACGCCAACCGAGCGCCATCGCGCCAGTTTATATCGTCAAGATGACCTAGACTTTGCTTCGAATCAATTGACTCAGCGATCGGGGCTTACGCGCAAGGTGACCGATTTAGACGGTATTGAAATATCCAGCTGTGATTTCGACTGTCTCTCAACCCTGAGGCAACAAGCGAAACAAAAAGCAGAATTCAATAAGTTCGACGGAAACCTTGAAGGCCAGAAAAAATACGCTCAACTTCAGCGTCAATACTCCGAAGAACTGGGGGAAATGGCAGCGGAAGCCTATGCGAAAGCCACTTTTGGTCCGAACGCAAAACGTTTACAATCGGCTTATCCGGGCAGTAACCAAAAGAACCGTCAATTTGACCAAATATGGCAAGACGAGCAGGGCAACATCCATATCCTTGAAGCCAAAGGTGGTTCTTCTTCTTTAGGGGCGGCCAAATTGGGCAGCGAAGTGGTGCAGCAAGGCTCACCAGCTTACACCACTAAGGTGATTGGTGAGATGAAAACTTGGTTTGAAGAAAACCATAGTAGTCTGACCCCAAAGGAGTATAGCGATTACAAGTATACGCTGGGTATGCTTGATGAGCAGCGTGATACACTGCAATACAAAGTGGTTAGGCAACATATTAATGACGGTGGCGTGCCAACTGGCGTGCAAGTGACGGGTTACGATGTAAAACCCAGCAGTCAAAGGCATTAAAGGAGCTGTAATGTTATCAAAAAGAAATCACTACTGGGAGTGCGTTCGCGAGGACGAAGAATTTATCCAGATGGTTAAAGATTCCGAATACGATGCGTATGAGCGAATAATAAAGGGGTTTGAGGCTGATAATACTAAGTATTTACCTGAGAGCTTCTTCTTTAATATGGTAACCGAGAACCTTTTTCGCCAGCATGAAACCAATGCGGTCACTGCGCAGTATTTGTATGAATATTGTCAAGTGCTGAGTAACCGAGTGCTACTGTATTACTATCAAGGGGAAAAGCACTGTCAGTTGTTTCGTCACTACCAAATTCCTTATGGTCCATACCAAATGAATGTGGTGCTGACCATCGATGAGTGGTTAGATGCTTTGATGATGAATGTGCTGCTTGGCGACCCATGTGGTTTTGGCCAAAAGCTACTGCGTATTCCTGAAGAAAACATCTATGCCTTTATCGAAGAAACGGATGAGGTCAAGGACTTTCGCCGCGTGCTATTTCGCTTAGTGCGAGCATTTTTTATTGATAATGACCCAGTGCCAATTAGTGAGCGGATCAATGATCTGGTGCGTTACTCCACTCCTGAATATGTGGGCGAGGAGTTAGTGCAAGATTACACCAATTATTTGCTCTTGCCCTTGGCGGAGCTTTTGGTGTCGATTCATCACCCAGAGAGGGAAACGCGCTACCCTGCTAAGCTGAAGCAAGCGCTGGAGTGCCATATTCAGTATTACACCGATGTCGGCAAAGCGGATTCACCCAGCATTAAAGGTGATAGAAAAGGCTGGTTTGCTATTTGGATCACGGCGTTGGCCGCACACGCATATGAAGCGCGCGGTCTTGAGCCGACCATTGACAGCGAATATATGCCGCTGTGGTTGGTAAAAGGTGAGTTTCCAAGATTTTATGCACTCGACCCAGAGCATAAGCAGTTATTCCCTCATCAAACCTCTGATGCCTAATAGGTCATAAACTTAAAGCCCCTTAGCTCAAATACTAAGGGGCTTTTTATATACGCTCAGTGAAAAACTACCGCTTTAACTTTATCAATAACTCAGTCTAATAGAACTGAATCTAGCGCAATAATCATCATGTCATTGAACGTAGTCTGACGCTCATCTGACGTTGTCTGCTCGCCCGTTTTGATGTGATCAGATACAGTACAGATAGTCAAAGCTTTCGCACCGTACTCAGCACAAACGCCGTAGATGCCTGCCGCTTCCATCTCAACACCGACAATACCGTACTTGTCCATCACATCGAACATCTCAGGATCTGGGGTGTAGAACAGTTCAGCGGAAAACAGGTTACCCACCTTCACTTCGATACCACGAGCTTTCGCTGCCTCTTCCGCTGCGCGAACCATCTTATAATCAGCGATAGCAGCAAAGTCATGGCCTTTAAAGCGAATACGGTTCACTTTAGAGTCGGTACAAGCGCCCATCCCGATAACGACATCACGTACCTTGATATCTTCACTTACTGCACCACAGCTACCGACACGGATGATTTTCTTCACGCCGTAATCTTTGACTAGCTCAGTCGCATAGATTGAACAAGATGGGATACCCATACCGTGGCCCATCACTGATACTTTACGACCTTTGTAAGTGCCAGTGAAACCGAACATATTACGCACATCACAGACCTGAACGACATCTTCGAGGAATGTTTCTGCAATGTACTTCGCGCGTAGCGGGTCACCCGGCATAAGAACAACGTCTGCGAATGCACCCATTTCAGCATTAATATGTGGAGTTGCCATGTCTGTTAATTCCTTAACTCAGTTAAATGTTGTCAGAGAGGTGGTTTACCTCTCTAACTCTCTCATTACAAAAAGTTTTTACCGTAATCCATTGGTGAAGTACCAAAATACGTCGCCAGTGTTTGGCCAATATCAGCAAAAGAATCGCGTAAACCTAACGAACCTGCTGGTACTTTCTGGCCGTAAACAATCACAGGAATGTGCTCACGCGTATGGTCAGTACCTGGCCAAGTTGGGTCACAGCCGTGGTCGGCCGTCAGGATTAGAAGATCGTCCTCTTCCATCATCTCCATCACTTCATGGATACGACCATCGAAGTACTCAAGCGCAGCAGCATAGCCAGCTACGTCACGACGGTGACCATAGGCAGAATCAAAATCAACAAAGTTGGTGAAGACGATAGTATTATCACCCGCTTCTTTGATAGCCTCTTTGGTTGCTTCAAAAAGTGCCGGAATGCCGGTTGCTTTGGTCTTCTTGGTGATACCACAGCCAGCGTAAATGTCAGAAATCTTACCAATCGAGTGAACTTCACCGCCCTTCTCGTCAACAAGTTTCTGTAGAATCGTCGCTGAAGGTGGCTCAACAGACAGATCACGGCGATTACCAGTACGCTCAAACTGGCCTTTACCCGGTCCAACGAATGGGCGAGCGATAACACGGCCGATGTTGTAGTCTTCTAGCTCTTCACGTGCGATCTGACAAAGCTCAAGCAAACGATCTAGGCCGAAGGTTTCTTCATGGCAAGCGATCTGGAATACCGAATCCGCCGACGTATAGAAGATAGGTTGCCCTGTCTTCATATGCTCTTCACCAAGATCATCCAGAACCTGAGTGCCCGATGCATGGCAGTTACCAAGGAAACCGTCTAAACCAGCACGCTCAAGAATGCGATCTGTCAGCTCTTTCGGAAAACTGTTTGTTTTGTCGGTAAAGTAGCCCCAGTCAAACAGAACCGGCACACCAGCAATTTCCCAGTGGCCTGACGGTGTGTCTTTACCTGAAGACAGCTCAGCAGCATGACCGTAAGCACCAATGATCTCCGACTCAGTATCCAAACCTGGCGCAAAGCGACCCGTTGACTCTTTGTGAGCCATGGCTAAACCAAGCTTTGACAGATTAGGCAACGTCAGTGGCCCTTGACGATCAGCGTTGTCTGCTAGACCTTTCTCACACTGCTCAGCGATATGGCCTAACGTATCTGAACCAACATCACCAAATTTTTCAGCGTCAGCTGTCGCACCAATTCCAAATGAATCCAGTACTAAAATAAATGCTCTTTTCATTGCTCTTCCTCAGGCCTCCGTTAATCTTTTTATATGGAGGCCTTAGTGTAATTTTTGATTAAACGTCTTCTGCGCGGATCTGACGATAAACCTCAGGCGTAGGCGTATAGTCACCACCGATAGTAATAGCCTGTTTAAGCGCTTCAGCCGCTTCAAGCCATTGCTCTTCACTACGTGCATGAATCACAGCCAGCGGTTTATTACTCGATGCTTTTTCACCAAGGCGGATAAACCCGTCAAAGCCGACCGCGTAGTCAATTTCGTCTGTAGCAACGCGGCGACCGCCACCCATGGAGACAACCGCCATACCGATTGCACGCGTATCCATTGCCGATACAATACCGTCTTCATCAGCAAAGACTGGTTTGATGATTTCTGCTTTTTCCAGATAGTTTTCGTAGTTTTCAACAAAATCAGCAGGGCCACCTAAGCCCGCAACCATCTTGCCAAAACACTGAGCCGCTTTACCGTTGTTCAGTACTTCCATCAACTTCGCGCGTGCCTCTTCCGTATTATCAGCAAGCTTGCCAAGCACCAACATTTCCGCACACGATGCCATGGTCACTTCGAGTAAACGAGGGTTACGATATTCGCCAGTCAGGAACTGAACCGCTTCACGTACTTCAACAGCATTACCCGCTGAAGACGCCAATACTTGGTTCATGTCTGTCAGGATAGCTGTTGTCTTGGTACCTGCACCGTTTGCGACTGCTACGATAGATTTAGCGAGTTCTTCAGATGCTTCATAGGTTGGCATGAATGCGCCAGAACCCACTTTCACATCCATAACCAATGACTCAAGGCCAGCAGCGAGTTTCTTAGACAGGATTGAAGCCGTGATCAGTGAAATGTTGTCCACCGTTGCGGTAATATCGCGGGTTGCGTAAACACGCTTATCGGCTGGCGCTAAGTCGCCGGTTTGACCAATGATGGCAACACCTGCGTCTTTCGTGACATCACCGAACACTTCATTGGTTGGCGTGATGTTGTAGCCAGGAATCGACTCCAACTTATCTAGCGTACCGCCAGTATGGCCAAGACCTCGTCCAGAGATCATCGGAACAAAACCGCCACATGCCGCGACCATTGGGCCAAGCATCAATGACGTCACGTCACCAACACCACCTGTTGAATGCTTATCTACAATTGGGCCGCCAAATTCTTTATGGCTCCAATCAATAACCATACCGGAATCACGCATCGCGCACGTCAGTGCAATACGCTCTGGCATTGTCATTTCATTGAAAAAGATAGCCATCGCAAACGCGGCGATTTGACCTTCAGAGACGGTGTTTTTAGCCACACCTTGGATGAAAAAATTAATTTCGTCGGCAGTCAGGACTTCGCCATCACGCTTTTTACGAATGATTTCTTGAGGTAAATACATTAGGGCCTCCCACACAAATAAGGTGGTTAGTAGAGTAAAAGGTAATGTGGTGAGCTTTCGCTCACCACATTCAGACTTTTAATTAGTACGCTGCAGGGTCTGCAGTCTCGTCTGTTACTTCTAATGTATTCAGTAGGTTAGTTAGCAGGCTTGACGCACCAAAACGGTAATGACGAGCATCAACCCAGTTGTCGCCCAAAATCTCATCAGCCATTGCTAGATACGCTGCTGCATCTTCAGCAGTGCGCACGCCACCTGCTGGCTTGAAACCAACAGATTCTGCAACACCCATATCACGAATAACTTCTAGCATCATGCGTGCATATTCAGGTGTTGCATTGACTGGCACTTTACCCGTTGAAGTTTTAATGAAGTCAGCGCCTGCTTTGATTGAAATTTCAGAGGCTTTCTTAATTAGTGCTTCTTCTTTCAGCTCACCCGTTTCGATGATGACTTTTAGAAGAATATCGCCACACGCTGCTTTACATTGCTTAACGAGCTCGAAACCCACTTCCTCGTTACCCGCCATAAGAGCACGATATGGGAACACCACATCCACTTCATCTGCACCGTAAGCAACGGCAGCTTTCGTTTCGGCAACAGCGATATCAATATCGTCATTACCGTGTGGGAAGTTCGTGACTGTCGCAATACGAACGTCTGGTGTGCCTTGCTCGCGAAGTGTCTTCTTAGCAATAGGAATAAAGCGAGGGTAAATACAGATCGCAGCGGTATTACCCACCGCTGATTTTGCGTCATGACATAGTGAAATCACTTTAGCATCAGTGTCATCGTCATTTAGCGTTGTAAGATCCATAAGTTTAAGTGCACGTAGTGCTGCTGCTTTTAAATCGCTCATTTCTATCTCCGATCAATATTCATAAAAGTGTCTGCTCAACCTCATGTCGGTTTTGCAGTCATTAATGAACGGACTTGGTTCCCTGAAGACTTAGGGGTAAACAGCGAATTTGCCCCCAATTGCTATCCTTGTCACCGCACAGTACCAGTTTGGTCTATGGCACAACAATCTACGATTGCGGTGTCTAACGGTATCTGTAACCTTTGTCTGATGGCCAGACATAGTTACAACCAGCGCCGATCATACTCCTTGTATTAACAAGCGCTAGCTAAAAAACTTCTCAATAATCCATTGATAAGTCACGCCACCAAGATAAACCCCAACGATTCCCATTACACCAGCTAGTGCAGGCGGTGCAGGAATGGGCAACTTAATGGCAGAAAACAGGACTCCAACGACAAAGCCCGCGAGGGCTGCGAGGAAAACATCATTCATGAGTTTTACCCTACTCTCTATATTTACATACATTATAGATATTCGTCGCAGAACTGTAGTGGCTCATAGAGCGCAAACGGTTTGTATCTCAAAAAATATTCTGTTCAACGTTTGTTCAATCTTCATGACCAACAAACGCTATGAATCCAGTTGTCTGAATACACTCCAGACTTATCTCGAATCAAGCCAAACACTCAATAAAGCTGGTATTCGAGTCTTTCCCTGACAAGAGCCTACTAACAGGCTTAGGAAGCAATAATCAGGGAAAAAAAACAAAAAAGCCCCGTAGCACACAGTGTGTGTCTACGGGGCTTTTTAAAACGGCGTCTATATAATCTTTCGCTTACTTAATTAGAAAGATAGGAAGAAGCCAGCGATTGTCGCCGCCATTAGGTTAGATAGCGTACCAGCACAAACCGCTTTAACACCCATACGAGCGATGTCGTGACGACGGTTTGGTGCTAAACCACCTAGACCACCTAGTAGAATCGCAATAGAAGAAAGGTTTGCGAAACCACATAGAGCGAACGAGATAATAGCTGCTGTCTTAGTAGACATTACTTCACCAGTTGCTGGAACAACTTGTGCTGCTTCACCAACGTACGGTACGAAGTTTAGGTAGGCTACGAATTCGTTAACAACCAGTTTCTGACCGATGAACGAGCCAGCAAGTGTTGCTTCTTCCCATGGCACACCAATAAGGAATGCTAAAGGCGAGAATAGGTAACCTAGTAGAATTTCAAGTGTTAGCTCAGGCATACCGAACCAACCGCCAACGCCACCTAGAATACCGTTGATAAGTGCGATTAGACCGATGAATGCTAGTAGCATTGCACCAACGTTTAGAGCAAGCTGTAGACCTACAGAAGCACCACCAGCCGCTGCGTCGATAACGTTAGCAGGCTTGTCATCACCACCGTCGATATCTTTACCTAGATCTTCGTCAGGTGTTTCAGTTTCAGGCTTGATGATCTTCGCAAATAATAGACCACCTGGCGCTGCCATAAATGATGCAGCAACTAGGTACTCTAGAGGTACACCCATAGAAGCGTAACCCGCTAGTACGCCACCTGCGACCGATGCTAAACCACCACACATTACAGCGAATAGTTCAGATTGTGTCATTTTAGGAACAAACGGACGAACCACTAGAGGTGCTTCAGTTTGACCAACGAAAATGTTCGCTGCTGCAGACATTGATTCTGCACGTGAAGTACCAAGCGCCTTTTGTAGACCACCACCAAGAATCTTGATAACCCATTGCATTACACCAATGTAGTAAAGTACAGAGATAAGTGCAGAGAAGAAGATTAGTGTTGGAAGTACTTGGAACGCGAAAATGAAGCCAATACCGTCAACTGAGAAGTTAACTAGGCTGCCAAATAGAAAACCAGTACCGTCTTTACCGTAGTCAATAACATTCTGAACACCAGCAGAGAAGCCAGCTAGAAGGTCACGACCCCAAGGTACGTAAAGAACGAAACCACCGATGATAAATTGGATAGCAAATGCGCCACCCACAGTTCTTAGATTGATAGCTTTGCGGTTATCAGACAGTAGTAATGCAATTCCTAGCAATACTGCCATACCGACTAGGCTCATAAACAGGCTCATAGTTTATGACTTCCTTATATGTTGTTTGTTGGCGTGTTACAAAATGGAGCTCTAAAGCGGAGGCAATTATACTCATCCGTCCATCTATAAAGTAATGCTGTCTTCACAGTTTCTAATAAGATTCATCATTCATTCACCTAATTACGTGAACAAGATCACCATTAACCCAACTACAAATCATAAAAAGAACATTTTATTTAGAAACTATTCACAAATACCGAACGCCTGATTGCTATTTTTCCAAACGTTTTCAGCAACCGTTTGCTTACTATCATTCCGTAGATCTGCGAGACAAGACAAGGTTTGAGTTAACATTGCTGGATGGTTAGGCTTACCCTGATTCCCTAAAAGCGGCATATCCGGCGCATCCGTTTCGAGAACAAGACAGTCAATCGGGAGCTCAATAACAGCTTTACGCGTTTTTTGTGCTCTTGGGTATGTAATTACCCCTCCCACACCTATGTAAAAACCTAACTCAACAAACTGCATCGCTTGCTGATAACTCCCAGAAAAACCATGCAGAACTCCTCCATACGAAAAACGAGACTGCTTAAGCAATTGTAGGAGGCGATTGTGTGTTTTGCGGGAGTGAAGGATAAGTGGCAGCTTATAAGTTTTCGCCAACTCAATCTGCTGCATCAAAACGCGCTCCTGAATCTGGCTATCAACAGCCACTACTGCATCCAAGCCACACTCACCCACAGCAATGCATTTGTAAGGTTGTTGACTGATCAGCTCCGCCAGTCGATTTTGGACGGTGTGGCTATCAGTATCGAGAAAATAAGGGTGTAAGCCTAGCGCATAATATATCGATGGATATTGGGCTGCGAGTTGCTCAAGTCGATTCCAGTTTGATGGGCCAATAGAGGGAACGACAAAGCGTTCTACGCCTGATAGATTTGCTGACTCAATATGTTCAGCGAAATCGTTCTCAAATACCTTAAAGTCTAAATGACAATGAGTATCAAAAAGGCGCATTATCATTGCGCCTTTTTGTTGGGTTCTGAAGTCTGGTGAACTGGGTCTGTACGATAAGGAACACAACTGCGTTTATTCTCTGGTGTTAGCCCCATCGACTGACACCACGCGTCGTATCGTGCAACCCATTGCTTAAACCAAGACATCATCTTTTGAATCCTTTATTGCTCTTCACGTTTAAAGACCAATTCGGTTGGTGAAGACTCATCCTCAACAAAATAATAGCCTGTCGTGTCAAACTTAGTCAGATCCGCAACGCTCTCAATGCGATTCTCAATAATGTATCGCGCCATCATGCCACGCGCTTTCTTCGCATAGAAACTGATCACCTTGTACTGACCGTTTTTGCAATCTTTGAAAATTGGCGTAATCACCTGAGCATCTAGAGCTTTGGGTTTTACCGCTTTAAAATATTCGTTTGAAGCAAGGTTAATCAGAACATTATCACCTTGTTCTGTAATGGCTTGATTAAGCCTATCAGTAATCACATTACCCCAGAATTGATAGAGGTTACTGCCTTTCTCATTGGCAAGTTTCGTCCCCATTTCCAGACGGTAAGGCTGCATCAGATCGAGTGGCTTTAGTAGACCGTATAAGCCAGATAACATGCGTAAGTGCTTTTGGGCATAATCAAAGTCATCATCTGACAAACTTTGCGCGTCTAAACCAGTGTATACATCGCCTTTAAAAGCCAGAATCGCTTGGCGTGAGTTCTCTGTGGTAAACGTCTCACTCCACTCCTGAAAACGGCCAACGTTCAAGTCAGCGATCTTATCACTAACTTTCATCAAACTCGCGACATCGGCAGGCGTTAGCTTGCGGCACACATCAATCAGTTGTTTTGAATACTCGATCAGTTCTGGCTGAGTAAATTTCTTTGTCGCCAGTGGAGATTCGTAATCTAAGGTTTTCGCTGGTGAAACGACGATTAGCATGACTTTACTCTATCTGTTTAATTGTATGTGGTTAGATATAGGTTACAAAAAAAGCCATGCAATGTCTGCATGGCTTTTTGAATCGTTTTAATAGAGATTGGCTATTAATCTTTTTTGCTCTGATCCCAGATACCATCTTCCAACTGAGATTTCAGTTCAGGAAAATCGTTAGAATCAAATGTCGGCACTTTACCTTCACCTAACTGGCGGTTGTAGTCTTTTGCTAGCTTAATCACGATGCCTGAAAGAAGCAGGATCGCCACTAGGTTGACAATCGCCATCATACCCATTGACACATCTGCCAATGCCCAAACGATAGGTAGAGATGCTACAGCACCAAACATCACCATTGCCAATACAACCAGACGGAACACACCTAGGCCGGCTTTATGGTTATGCTCAAGGAAAATAAGGTTTGTTTCCGCGTATGAGTAGTTAGCAATGATAGACGTGAAAGCGAAGAAGAAAATCGCCACGGCAACAAAGATGCCACCCCACGAGCCCACTTGAGAACTCAACGCAGCCTGAGTCAGTTCAATACCCGTGATCTCGCCATGCGGTACATACTCACCTGACATCAGAATAATCGCCACGGTCGCTGAACAGATCACGATAGTATCCATAAACACACCTAACATCTGAACGTAACCTTGAGAGGCAGGATGCGGAGGATAAGGTGTTGCTGATGCCGCTGCGTTTGGCGCAGAACCCATACCGGCTTCGTTTGAGAACAGACCACGTTTGATGCCATTAATCATTGCTTGTGCAATCGCGTAACCTAAACCACCCGCCGCTGCTTCTTGTAGGCCAAAGGCACTCTTGAAGATCAAGCTCAGTACAGCCGGCAACTTGTCGATGTTCATAAACATAACGAACAGTGCCAATAATAGGTAAAGCAGCGCCATGGCAGGAACGATCATTTCTGCTACGCGAGCGATACGCTTGATACCACCAAAGATAACCACAGCGGATAACAAAACAACGGCAATACCAACATAGGTTTCATCCCAACCAAATGCCGTATTCATAGCTCCAGCAATAGAGTTAGCTTGAACCGCGTTAAATACCAAACCAAAAGCGATGATCAGGAAGATAGAGAACAGTACGCCCATCCAGCGCATACCCAAACCTTTCTCCATGTAGTATGCCGGACCACCGCGGTAGTTACCGTCATCATCTTTGGTTTTGTATAACTGCGCCAAGGTGCTTTCAGCGAACGACGTGGCCATACCCAGCATAGCGATTAGCCACATCCAGAAAATCGCACCTGGACCACCAGCTGTTAGCGCAACAGCAACACCAGCCATATTACCCGTACCAACACGTGCCGCTAAGCTAGTACACAATGCCTGGAATGATGAGATGCCAGCTTTATCCGCTTTACGGCTGTTCTTTAGTACTGAGAACATGTGACCAAAATGGCGGAATTGGATAAACCCCAATCTAACAGTGAAATACACACCAACACCGACTAGGAGATAAACCAGAATAGAACCCCAAAGTAGGTCATTCATCAAATTAATTAAATCTGTCATAAGATCCTCGTAGTGAGTTTTCGCTGATCTCTGCTTCCCTGCCTTCCATCCAGTTGCAAACCAAGTGTCAATTCTGCTCAGTATTGTGGTTTAATTATTGTGCAACCTAGATATGTAAAACGCGCCTCATGCTTCCATTTTACGTATCAGCGTATTTTTTGACGGGCGGATAATGCAGTCAAGGGTATCAAAAATCAATATGCAAACAAGCACTTATTTATGTTATTTTTCACTATAAAATCACCAATAATTAACACAAAAAAGAACACAAAAACCACAAAAACAGAACATTAACATTAAAATTTAACAACAATAAAGAACACACAACTCCATACGAAATACGATAGCCGCAAATAATTGACACTCCTTTATCACCAAGGACTCAGAGAAGAGTTCAGGAAACAATTCGATCTGTAAATTCTATTACTCAACCGCACTAAATACACACAATTGCATACCAAGGGAAAACGCTGTTTTTTTACACACTGCGTTAACATACGTTTTTTGAGAATTTAATCGTTTCTTATCGGTTGTTCGAACAAAAAACCATCAGATATAAGCCGTATTTCTGTGAAGCCAAGTCTAAAATGGCATGAAAACTTCATGGAATCGTAACAAATGAGAAACGAATCAAAGTTACTCTCCAAACAGAATGATATTTAAACAGTACCCCTTCAAAGAGTAATCATTAAAAAGAGGTAGCTTATGGAAGGCTTAAACTTTGAAGAAATCATGGAAATGGATTTTCCAAAAACTCGGGCAACACGCTCCAAACCTGCGAAGCGTAAGTGGCGTGAAATTGAAGCAATTAAGGATAGGCAAAGGCTTCAGCGTGAATTAAAAGATATGGACATCGGTTTTGATGACATTGAAGACCTAGATTACTAACATTTAAAAAGAGGCGCTTGGTAGCGCCTCTTTTTATTACGGTATATCTCTGCTAACTATATACACTCTTGATCACCCTGCCTAACACGACTGGCAAGTTGCTGATATTGCTCTGCAATAGTGTCGCCAAATACTGGGTCATCTTCATTAATACTCCACAGCTTTTCGACGGCTTGCCAATCGTGCAAAGTAAATCTCTGATTAATAAGTGGCAATATTGACTGCTCCTCTAGATCTAAATGTCGCTTCTGATCCAATATAAAACCTTCCAGTTGCTGCACAAACATATCTTGAGGAACTACTGCATCCTGCAGAATCATATCTACCGTATCAAGAAAGGCATGCGTCTTGAGCGACAATGTTTGGTGCTCGATCTCTAGATTCTCAATATCTTGATGGTGGCCATAATGTTCCAAATAATAGTGATAGAGGATATCTTCTTTAGGATGGTGGACACGCTCAGAGTGATGGGCCAAATAATCGACAATTTCTTTAACCAAACTGTAGTTTATGGCCTGCTCTTGTCTCAACAAGGCAATTTTTTGCCTCAATACTGCTAATAGCCGAACCATGTAACCATGTTCGCGCCTTATCCTTTCAATCATCATAGTGCTTCTCCTTAACACCTATTTTTAGTAAGTGTATAAGAGAAGCACAGTTCAAGTATTGATATTGCTCGAAAGTTAAGCAATTAGGCAATGTAATGGCTATACATTCACTTGCATTGGAAGATGCCAATCTATGGTTTGTTTGCCTTGAGATTCAAGAATTTGATTTGCTTGAGAAAAATGACGGCAACCAAAGAAACCTCGATGTGCGGATAATGGCGAAGGATGCGGCGCAGCTAATACATGATGCTTATTGCGATCGATAAAGCGTCCTTTCTTTTGCGCATGGGAGCCCCACAATAGAAACACAACACCAGATTGATGTTGATTGATCGCTTCAATGACCTTATCGGTAAACATTTCCCATCCTGTTTTAGAATGAGAGTGCGCTTTACCCTGCTCTACCGTTAGAACAGTATTGAGTAACAGAACACCTTGCTCAGCCCAACTTTGAAGGTAGCCATGAGATGGGATTTGAAAACCATCAATATCCTGAACCAACTCTTTGTACATATTTACCAATGAAGGTGGTGTCTTGACACCAGGGAGTACCGAAAAACACAAACCATGCGCTTGTTTCGGACCGTGATAAGGGTCCTGGCCTAGAATCACCACTTTCACATCATTGAACTCTGTCGCCCGAAACGCATTAAATACGTCTTTAGCGGGAGGGAAAACGACTTTGCCGGCCGCTCTTTCCGACTCAACAAAATTCAATGTTTGCTGAAAATAATCCTGCTGCTTTTCTGCTCCAATGACATCATGCCATGTCAATGACGGGGTCATGCTCTGTTCCTTCTACTGTTTGCGCTACAATAATTGTCGCAAAAAGTTATGAAGGAACAAAGTGATAAAGTCAGCTAGTTTTTTGTGGGATCCTGTAATGCCCTTGACCCGTGACATGGCGGTTGGGTGTAGGAAGACGTGTTGAGCGAGCGATGGTATAAAAAGAAGTGTAAGGCATAGTGGCATCCTTATTTGTCTGAGTACCTACACTCACTATGAAAATTTGATGCCACTTTTGTTAGGTCAGGCGATTTCTTTGAGCCATGCTAAGTGATGCTGACGAATAAATTCGATTTCTTCAGGCCAACGTTCCGGCTCAATTGTTTCTAAAATCAAAGGAATATGATCAAATCGTGGATCTCTGGCTATGTATTCAAAACATGACCATCCAATTTCTCCTTTACCTAGAGCATGGTGGCGATCGACCCGGCTGGCATGCTCTGCCTTTGAGTCATTAATGTGCATTGCTCTGAGGTAGTGCATGCCAACAACTCGATCAAACTCAGCAAAGGTCGACTCACACGCTTCATAACTCCGAAGATCATAGCCGGCTGCAAACAGGTGGCAAGTATCTATACAAACTCCAACCCTCTGCTTATCTTTCACCTTATCTATAATTTGTGCAATGTGCTCAAATTGCCAACCAAGGTTAGTTCCTTGACCTGCGGTATTCTCAATCACAGCTATAACATCAGGGACGGCTTGATGAGCGAGGTTGATCGAGTCAGCGATTCTTTCTAGGCACTCTTGTTCCGAAATCATCTTTAAATGACTGCCAGGATGGAAGTTAAGCAAAGTTAGCCCTAATTGATGGCATCGCTTCATCTCGTCAATAAACGCCGCTCGAGATTTCTCTAGTTTTTCTTCTTCAGGAGCACCTAAGTTTATCAAGTATGAATCATGAGGAAGGATTTGATCGGGCTTAAACCCTAACTTCAAGCAGTTAGATTTAAAGGCGTGAATCGTTTTTTCTTCAAGTGGCTTAGCCGCCCATTGACGTTGATTTTTTGTAAACAGAGCAAAGGCATTAGCTCCGATTTCTTTAGCTCTTAGTGGAGCCTGATCAACACCACCAGCGGCAGAAACATGGGCCCCGATAAACTTATTACCGTACAAATTGTCTAACATTGTTGTTTTATCACTTTTGACTTTCACTATGCTGCATGAATTACAACAACTTATTGGTATTCGCTCAATACTTAACACCTAAATGTAGTAAATTTACAACAAATATAAGATTGAAAATTATTTTAAACATTAAAATATAATAAAATGTCATTGTTATAAAACAAGTTATTGACTCACATCAAAACAGTAACCTTTTTAAGAGTAATGCTTTTGGTAGTTATTTGACTTAAATCAAAACTAAAATACTCCTTTTGAGCTATATAATACGTAGCTCAATAAAACTCGGAAATTAACACCACAAATGTGGATAGGAGATGGTAATGATTCAAGGTATTCAAATTACTAAAGCGGCAAATGACGCACTATTAAACTCTATCTGGCTACTAGATAGTGAAAAGAATGAAGCACGATGTGTTGCTGCTAACTCAGGCTTTGAAGCTGACCAAGTTGTCGCAATTAAAGAGCTAGGCGAATATGAGAGCCGTGAAGTGGCAATTGAAGCAGCACCACGCATCGAAGGTGGTCAGCACTTAAACGTGAACGTTCTTAAGCGTGAAACTCTAGAAGACGCTGTCGCTAACCCTGAGAAGTACCCTCAGCTAACTATCCGTGTTTCTGGCTACGCAGTTCGTTTCAACTCACTGACAACTGAGCAGCAACGCGATGTCATCGCACGTACATTTACTGAGTCTCTATAATTCTTAGATTTTGAATTTAATTTGTAAAGCGGCGTTCATTGAGCGCCGCTTTTTTATTAGGTACAGTACCTCTCTCAGACTATCTTGGACACAATTCAATGCTGCTGGAAGGTATCGAAACACTGTTAGCACTAAGTAAAGCAAAAACAATGAGCCGAACCGGAAGCCAGCTCTATATAAGCCAATCCGCTGTCAGTAAACGCATTGCTAACCTAGAGAAAAAGCTGGGGAAAAAACTGATTGTACCGGATGGAAGGAATGTTCAGCTTACTCAAGAGGCGATCGACCTTATCGAGAGTATTGGCCCGACGTTCAATGAGCTGAGAGGACGCATCTATGAGCAACAATCGATGGCAGAAAAGAGCCTAGTCACCATTGATTGCTCTGAAACTCTAGTAGCCAGTTACCTTGCGGATATCCTTGGCCAGCACTTTAAATCGGATCCTTACATTCGCATCACCACCAATCACACACCAAGAATCGTGGAACATGTTCAGTCCGGGAAAGCTCACCTCGGTATTTGTGCAGGCTTACTTCCACCTCAACATGGATTAAAAACATTTCACCTTCTCGATGAACCTTTCTTTATTGTTTCTGATCGTCCACTAGAGCAATTACCAAACACCATCATTACTAATGATCTTGCTAATACCGCCAATACGTATCAGTTAAAGATTCTCAAAAGGCTGAATATGACACCTGTGATGGAGATGGATTCCTATGCTGCGGCGGCTCAACTGGCACTTGCTGGTATTGCACCTGCTTTGGTTCCTCTCTCAGTTATCAAAACCCTTAAGATCGACCAATGTCACTGCCATCATTTCGCTCAGTTACAGCCGCTCTATCGACCTCTGCATGTCTGCTTACGAGCTTCTTCCTATAAGAACCAACGAATCAAAAACTTAGTCGATAATGTCGTGACTTCCGTTGCGAAATCGGCGCTAGAGTAATCGGTTTTAAGCCAATAAAGCCAACAACCAATCCGAGTGTTCTTGCCACAACAACTTTGCAGCCATCAGCATCGACATTGTTATCACTAAAGGGCGAATCCATTTCTGTCCTTTCGCTACCACTACTTTTGCCCCTAGTTGAGCACCAATAAACCCTCCCATAGCCATCACAAGACCTAACTCCCAAATAGGCAGTCCAGCAAAAATAAAGAACAATAGTGCGGCAATATTAGACGTGAAGTTAAGAACCTTAGTACGAGCGGTGGCATCTACCAGAGAAAAATGACCTAAAGCAACAAAGCAAACCGTAAAGATGGAGCCTGTTCCCGGCCCAAAAAAACCGTCATAAAAGCCCACTCCACCTCCAACACTGAAAGCAAACATGGCTTCTGAGATGTTCGCTTCACCGGAGTGCTGTTTGGTTTTAGGCATCAGCAGAAAGTAGAGCGAAATAGCGACCAGTAAAATCGGAATCAGACTCGTCAGTACACCCGTATCTATATACTGTACAGCTTCAGCACCAACCGCCGAACCAATAAACGTACAGACAATAGCAAGACGCATCTCTTTAATACTGACGATGCCGTTCCGAACGAAATACCAACTGGCTGAAAAGCTGCCAAATGAGCTTTGCAGCTTATTGGTCGCAAGCGCCTGTGTCGGCGACACACCAGCGGCCAGAAGCGCAGGTAGAGTTAACAAACCACCGCCACCAGCCATAGCATCAATAAAGCCTGCAACCGTAGCTACAAAGAAAAGTATCGTCAGTATTTCGAGTGTGAGTTCCATTGTCTATCAATTGGTTATCTATATCTTTCACTCAAAATATCACTAAGTTAATAATTCTCTTAGAGAAAGATTAGACTTTAACTCATTCCTATTTTTCAACAGTAAACAGACAAAAAAGCCCGCTCAAAAGAGCGGGCAATGAGGTTGTCATATAGGCTCCGTTGCGAGCCTACTGATTGTTATTACGCTTCGTTCTCAGCGACTTTAGCGTGCAGCTCTTGAACTGATGTAACCGACGTTTTTGCATCTGCTGTGTGAGCCATACATACGGCAAACGCTGCGTTAAGTGTGGTTGTGTAGTTCACTTTCTCAGCCAGTGCACCGCGACGAAGAACTTTTGAATCTTCAATCGACTGACGACCTGCAGTCGTATTCACGATATAGGTGTACTCGTTGTTCTTGATGCGGTCTAGGATGTGTGGACGACCTTCGTGTACCTTGTTAACAAGACGAGGGTTGATGCCCGCTTCACCTAGGATTACCGCTGTACCGTGTGTTGCGTCTAGCTGATAACCAAGCTTGGTTAGCTTAGATGCTAGGTCAACGACGCGCTGCTTGTCGCCTTCGCGAACAGACAGTAATGCACGGCCGCCTTCTGGGTAAACATTGCCACAACCTAGTTCAGCTTTAGCGTAAGCTTCTGCGAAGGTCGCACCCACACCCATAACTTCACCAGTAGAACGCATTTCTGGGCCTAACAGTGGGTCAACACCTGGGAACTTGTTGAACGGTAGTACTACCTCTTTCACTGAGTAGTAAGGCGGGATGATCTCTTTAGTAAAGCCCTGAGACTCTAGAGATTGACCAGCCATGACACGTGCAGCGATCTTCGCTAGTGGCGCACCTGTTGCTTTAGAAACAAACGGTACAGTACGTGCAGCACGAGGGTTCACTTCGATTAGGTAAACTTCGTTGTCTTTCACGGCAAACTGGGTGTTCATCAGACCACGTACACCAAGCTCAAATGCCAGCTTCTCTACTTGCTCACGCATCTTATCCTGAATTTCCTGACTTAGCGTGTAAGCAGGTAGTGAACATGCTGAGTCACCAGAGTGAACACCCGCTTGCTCGATATGCTCCATGATACCGCCGATAACCACACGCTCACCGTCACAAATAGCATCGATATCCACTTCAGTTGCGTCATCTAGGAAACGGTCCAGAAGCACTGGCGATTCATTCGACACGCTCACCGCTTCGTTGAAGTAGCGGCGTAGGTCTTGCTCATCGTATACGATTTCCATCGCACGACCGCCAAGTACGTAAGATGGGCGTACAACCAGTGGGAAGCCAATCTCTTTTGACTTATCAACCGCTTGCTCGATAGTCGTTACTGTCGCGTTTTCAGGCTGTAGAAGGCCCAGACGGTCAACCGCTGCTTGGAAACGCTCACGGTCTTCCGCACGGTCAATTGCGTCAGGGCTAGTACCTATGATTGGTACACCTGCAGCTTCTAGTGCACGAGCCAGTTTCAGTGGTGTTTGACCACCGTACTGAACGATAACGCCTTTTGGCTTTTCAACACGTACGATAGAGAGTACATCTTCAAGTGTGACAGGTTCGAAGTAGAGACGGTCTGAAGTGTCGTAGTCGGTAGATACTGTCTCAGGGTTACAGTTAACCATGATAGTCTCAAAACCATCTTCACGTAGAGCAAGTGAAGCGTGTACACAACAGTAATCAAATTCGATACCTTGACCGATACGGTTTGGACCACCACCCAAAACCATGATCTTGTCTTTATCTGTAGGCTGAGCTTCACACTCTTCATCGTAAGATGAGTACATGTAAGCAGTATCAGAAGAGAACTCTGCCGCACAAGTATCCACGCGTTTGTATACAGGGTGGATATCGTACTGGTCACGTAGTCGACGAATCTCACTTTCAGACACGCCAAGAATTGAAGATAGACGTGCATCAGAGAAGCCTTTACGCTTCATTTTACGAAGCACATCTTCAGTCAAGCCAGCAAAGCCGCCGGCTTTAACTTGGTTCTCTAGGTTAACCAGCTCTTCGATTTGAACTAGGAACCAACGATCAATTGCCGTTAGATTGAACACGCCATCTACTGACATACCAGCACGGAATGCATCCGCGATGTACCAAATACGCTCTGCGCCAGCTTCTTTTAGTTCATGACGAATTGTGGTTAGTGCGTCAGGCGCATCGAGATCAACCATCTCGTCAAAGCCATTCACACCAACTTCAAGGCCACGAAGCGCTTTTTGTAGAGATTCTTGTTGGTTACGGCCGATAGCCATAACCTCACCAACGGACTTCATCTGAGTGGTCAGACGGTCGTTAGCACCTGCAAATTTCTCGAAGTTAAAGCGAGGAATCTTAGTTACTACGTAGTCGATTGTTGGTTCGAATGACGCTGGAGTTGCACCACCTGTGATGTCGTTCTGTAGCTCGTCTAGAGTAAAGCCAACGGCCAGTTTCGCTGCGATCTTAGCGATAGGGAAACCTGTTGCTTTAGAAGCAAGAGCAGAAGAACGAGATACACGTGGGTTCATCTCGATGATAACCATACGGCCATCTTTCGGGTTGATACCAAACTGTACGTTTGAACCACCAGTCTCAACACCGATTTCGCGCAGTACTGCTAGAGATGCATTACGCATCAACTGATACTCTTTGTCCGTCAGAGTCTGGGCCGGTGCAACCGTGATTGAGTCACCTGTGTGAATACCCATTGGGTCAAAGTTTTCGATAGAACATACGATGATGCAGTTGTCCGCTTTATCACGAACCACTTCCATCTCATACTCTTTCCAACCGATCAGCGATTCATCGATTAACAGTTCATTAGTTGGCGACAGGTCCAAACCACGACGACAAATCTCTTCGAACTCTTCTTTGTTATAAGCGATACCACCACCAGTACCACCCATAGTGAACGAAGGACGAATAATACATGGGAAGCCAACCATATCGAGAACTTGGTAAGCTTCTTCCATACTCTTCGCGGTATCTGCACGAGGACACTCAAGGCCAATAGACTTCATCGCTTTATCGAAACGAGAACGGTCTTCTGCTTTATCGATAGCGTCAGCTGTCGCACCAATCATTTCTACGCCGAACTCTGCAAGTACGCCGTGTTTCTCAAGGTCTAGTGCACAGTTAAGCGCCGTTTGGCCACCCATTGTTGGTAGTACTGCGTCTGGGCGCTCTTTTTCGATGATCTTGCGAACCACTTCCCACTGGATTGGTTCGATGTAAGTTGCATCCGCCATGTCTGGGTCAGTCATGATGGTTGCAGGGTTAGAGTTTACAAGGATAACTCGGTAACCCTCTTCACGCAGTGCTTTACATGCTTGAGCACCAGAGTAGTCAAACTCACATGCTTGACCGATAACAATCGGGCCTGCACCTAGAATTAGAATACTTTTTAAGTCAGTACGTTTTGGCATTCTCTACTACTCCGAATTAAGCGCTGTGTTGTTTGATTAGTTCGATAAAGTGATCAAATAGTGGTGCTGCGTCGTGTGGACCAGGGCTTGCCTCAGGGTGACCTTGGAAGCTAAATGCTGGCTTGTCTGTACGGTGGATACCTTGTAGAGAGCCATCAAATAGTGACACGTGAGTTGCACGTAGATTCTCAGGTAGTGTTGCTTCATCCGCAGCGAAACCATGGTTCTGAGAAGTAATCATTACAACGTTACGATCTAGGTCTTTAACTGGGTGGTTAGCACCATGGTGACCAAATTTCATCTTCACTGTCTTAGCACCAGATGCCAAAGCTAGTATTTGGTGACCTAAGCAGATACCAAAAATAGGTAGACCTTTTTCTAAGAATACTTTGGTTGCTTCGATAGCGTAAATACATGGCTCTGGGTCACCAGGACCATTCGATAGGAATACGCCATCTGGGTTTAGCGCCAACACTTCTTCTGCACTGGTTTCAGCTGGAACGACTGTTAAGCGGCAGCCTCGGTCAACAAGCATACGCAGGATGTTTCGCTTTGCACCGAAGTCATAGGCAACAACGTGATATGGCAACTCGCTGTCGTCTTGCGCCTCAGGAAGTCCACCCTCGAGCGTCCACGAACCTTGTTTCCATTGATACGCTTCTTTTGTTGTAACTTCTTTCGCAAGGTCCATACCTTTTAGGCCAGGGAATTCTTTCGCTTTAGCTAGCGCTAGAGCCTCATCTAAATTGTTACCCGCAACGATACAACCGTTCTGCGCACCTTTCTCTCGCAAAATGCGCGTAAGCTTACGAGTATCGATATCAGCAATGCCGACGATATTTTGCGATTTAAGGTAATCAGAAAGGGATTGTTCACTGCGGAAGTTAGAAGCGATTAGAGGGAGATCGCGAATCACAAGGCCTTGTGCATGAATGGAAGAGGATTCTTCGTCTTCGGAATTGGTTCCGGTATTGCCTATGTGAGGATAAGTGAGTGTGACGATTTGTTGGGAATAGGAAGGATCAGTGAGGATTTCTTGGTACCCCGTCATCGAGGTATTAAAAACAACTTCACCAACGGACGAACCATCTGCTCCAATGGAAACACCGTGGAACACTGTCCCATCTTCTAGGACTAACAGTGCTGATTTACTCAAGACAACCTCCAGAATAAAAATGCAAAAATAATAAATTAAACTGCAAATCTGCCTTCCTTCACGCTGTAAAAAAGCGTTTTTAGGTTATTTAGACAAATTGGCGGTATTCTAATGAGGCGATATGAATGTGTCAACAGAGACATAAAAATAAATTAAACATTTAGAGCACTTAAAAGAAAAAACCTTTCAAGACGCCCAAAAACATCACTTTAGTTGTTATTTACCTGCTAACAGGTGAAGGTTTTATGAAACACCTTATTTTTCCATCATCATGGATCACAGTTTTTATCTTAAAAACTGCGCAAACGATGAACAAGCAAAAAAGAATGCAACTTTTAAGACCTAAATGCCAATTAGACAACATAAGACACAAAACAAACAACAAACATAACTAAAAAAGAGTACTGTAACTTGTTGATGAACTAAGTTGCGTTCGTTTAATACAAAAAGCGCCGGGCAAGCCCAGCGCATAATTATTTATTTTAAGTGATTTAGCTAATTTTAAATCTAAGAGACAAACAAGTAATTAAACTCACAGTTCATTCAGACCTAGTACATCAGTCATTGTATAAAAGCCCACAGGCTTCTCAGCTAGCCAAACGGCGGCTTTAACAGCACCATTAGCAAAAGTCATACGGTCAGTCGCTTTATGGGAAATCTCCACACGTTCACCAATATCAGCAAACATAGCGGTGTGCTCACCGATGATGTCACCAGCACGAATGGTCGCAAAACCAATTTCATCTTTAGTGCGTTCACCTGTGATACCTTCACGAGCATAGACAGCAACGTCATTGAGCTTGTTGCCCATAGCGTCAGCTATCGCTTCGCCCATGCCGATAGCTGTGCCAGACGGTGCATCAACCTTATGACGGTGATGCGCTTCAACAATTTCGATATCGCAGTAATCACCCATTACCTTGGCGGCTTTTTCCAACAGCTTAAATACTAGGTTAACGCCCACTGAGTAGTTAGGTGCCATTACGATAGGTACATGCTTGGCGAACTCATCTATTTGCTCACGTTCCAACTCCGTAAATCCGGTCGTTCCGATAACAATACTTTTATTATGCTGCTTACATAATTCGAGATTAGCAAGTGTGCTCGAAGGCGCAGTAAAATCAATGATGACATCAAAGTTAGCAATATCTTTTGTCAGATCATCCGTCAATACGACATCAAACTTTCCTTCACCACATAACTCACCAATATCGACACCAACTAAAGATGACTCAGGTCTCTCAGAGCCAGCCCCTACCTGAGACTGTGGATTCAGATAAGTCGCTTTAACTAAGTTTCGGCCCATACGGCCAGCCGCTCCTGCAATTGCAATACGTACCATTGCACCTCTCCATTATTCTCATTACTTTTGCGTAGTGGATTAAAACTACCAACATTAAGAGCAGCTGGCTAGAGTGTGTTGATCTTTCCTGATTAAATTTTAAAAAATGGTCAACCACCTAAAGGCTATCAAGAAAATTCCTTCATGACTCGCTGCAAGATTGGCATGTTTGCTTCAGGAAAAGCGTAACGACTTAATTCCGCAACGGGAACCCAAGCGCCTTGCTGCCCTTCTTTACCGTAAGGGGAATGTTCAAATTCCATCACGCAGATAAAATCGAACTTAAGCGACTTGTCTGGATAATCGAACTCGAGATGTTCGAATAAACTCAGCTCTGTCGCTCGAATTCCTACCTCTTCGTCTAATTCACGAACAATGGCTTGTTCGATCGTCTCCCCAGACTCGACTTTTCCACCTGGGAACTCCCAAAAACCACCTTTATGCTTTTCATCTGGTCGTTTCGTAATAAAAACCTCTGACTTATCTCGGTTAAAGATAATGGCAGCAACAATATGCGTACGTTTCATTGTATTTTTCCTTAAAAAAAGAGCCGCCTAAGCGACTCTTTATATTTACCTTAGAACAGGATCAACTGCTAATTTGACCATGACACTGTTTGTATTTCTTACCGCTACCACATGGGCAAGGTTCATTTCGACCAACTTTACGTTCTTCACGAACCATTGGTTGATGAATGTCTTCGGCTTTTTCACTATCAGCAAGCTGATTTTCAGCTGATGCGTGCTGTGCTTGAGCTCGTCTAGCCGCTTCTTCCGCTTGCGCACGACGCTGTGCTTCCATACGCTCCACTTCTTCTTGCTGCTGGACGCGAACTTTCGACAGAATCGTGATCACATCTGATTTCAGAGAATCTAATAGCCCCTCAAAAAGTTCAAATGACTCACGCTTGTACTCTTGTTTCGGGTTCTTCTGTGCATAGCCGCGTAAGTGAATACCTTGACGAAGGTGATCCATTGCCGCCAAGTGCTCTTTCCAAAGTGTATCCAGTGTTTGTAGCATGACAGATTTTTCAAAGTTACGCAGAACCTGCTCACCAACCACCGCTTCTTTCTCTTTATAGACAGTAACCGCTGTTTCTAGGATCTTCTCACGAAGTGCTTCTTCGTATAACTTATCGTCTTCTTCCAGCCATTGCTTGACGGGTGCATCGAGATCAAAATCGTTTTTCAAACGCTCTTGTAAACCTTCAACATCCCACATATCTTCTAAAGACTGCGGCGGAATGTATTCATCGATCACAGCAGTGAGCACATCAGCACGGTTTTGCTCGATCATCTCGCTGATGTCTTCAACAACCATCAACTCATCACGAAGTTCATAAACAACCTTACGCTGGTCGTTAGCAACGTCATCGTATTCAAGCAGCTGTTTACGGATATCGAAGTTACGCCCTTCCACTTTACGTTGTGCTTTTTCGATGGAACGAGACAACATCTTAGATTCAATCGCTTCACCTTCTTCCATACCGCTTTGAATCAAACTTGCCATACGGTCAGAAGTAAAGATGCGTAGCAGTGAATCTTCCATAGATAGGTAGAAACGTGAAGAACCCGCATCACCTTGTCGACCAGAACGACCACGTAACTGGTTATCAATACGGCGTGATTCATGACGCTCGGTACCGATAATATGAAGGCCGCCCGCTTCCAGGACTTTATCGTGAACTTCTTTCCAATCCGCTTTAATCTTGTCTATTTGCTCTTGAGTCGGATTGTCTAGTTTTTCAACTTGAGCTTGCCAACTACCACCTAGCACAATATCCGTACCACGACCTGCCATGTTGGTTGCGATTGTTACAGCACCCGGTGTCCCTGCTTCTGCAACAATTTCAGCTTCTTTTTCATGGAATTTAGCATTAAGTACGTTGTGCTTAATCTTAGCTTTCTTAAGCGCATTAGATAGAAGCTCTGACTTCTCAATAGAAACCGTACCCACTAGCGAAGGCTGGCCTTTCTCTACTCGCTCTTTAATGTCTTCAATGATGGCAGCAAACTTTTCTGCCTCAGTACGATAAACCACATCTGGCATATCGTTACGAATCATAGGTTTATTCGTTGGAATAACGACCGTTTCTAGGCCATAAATCGATTGGAATTCGAATGCTTCCGTATCCGCAGTACCAGTCATACCTGACAATTTTTCATACAAGCGGAAATAGTTCTGGAATGTAATCGAAGCTAAGGTTTGGTTCTCGTTTTGGATCTTAACGCCTTCCTTCGCTTCAACTGCTTGGTGAAGACCTTCAGACCAACGACGACCTGGCATAGTACGACCGGTATGCTCGTCGACAATAACCACTTCGCCATTTTCGTTGACGATGTAATCAACGTTCTTTTCAAACAACACATGCGCACGCAGTGCTGCATTTACGTGATGTAGCAGACTGATGTTTGCAGGCGAATACAGAGTATCTCCCTCTTCCATCAGACCATTTTTGATCATCAGCTCTTCAACAAATTCCTGACCCGTTTCTGTCAGATGAACCTGCTTCGACTTTTCATCTACCGTGTAATGTCCATCACCACGATACTCTTCCGAATCTTCTTGATCCTGCTTTTGTAAGTGAGGAATCAAAGTATTAATACGAGTGTAAAGCTCGGAGCTGTCTTCTGCTGGGCCAGAAATAATCAGAGGCGTACGCGCTTCATCAATTAGGATGGAGTCCACTTCGTCAACAATCGCAAAGAAGCGCTCACGTTGAACACGATCTTCAGCGCGGAAGGCCATATTGTCACGCAGGTAGTCAAAGCCAAACTCGTTATTTGTGCCATACAAGATGTCAGTTTGATATGCCTCTTTTTTCTCTTGGGGAGGCATGTTCGGTACGTTGACACCAACCGTCATTCCAAGGAACTCGAACAGAGAACGGTTAGTCTCAGCATCGCGTTTTGCTAAGTAGTCATTGACTGTCACAACGTGAACAGCGCCTTTCAATGCATTCAAATAGGCAGGTAGCGTTGCTGTCAGAGTTTTACCTTCACCAGTTCGCATCTCAGCAATCTGACCAGCATTTAACACCATACCACCAATAAGCTGGACGTCGAAGTGACGCATACCATATACACGCTTTGATGCTTCGCGAACTGTCGCAAACGCTTCAGGTAGAAGTTTGTCTAATGTTTCACCCTGTTCAAGACGCTGGCGGAACTCAACTGTTTTCGCTTTCAACTCTTCGTCAGAAAGCGCTTCAAACGTAGGTTCATAGTTATTAATTTCTTTTACAATCTTTCTAAGGCGACGTAACGTGCGGTCGTTGCGACTGCCAATTACCTTTGTCAGTAGCTTAGTTATCATTTGCTATGCATCTCTCTTTACTTAGATCGGGCCCGATCTACATTCTGTGCCTTCAGTCTCTAACAGTTTTGAACTAAGAATACTGAGATAAATCACTTTACCCAGATATTGCGATGAGAACTATATATTTCAAGGCTTAAGTGGCGGTTAGTTTAAGGAATTTTGCCTCTAACAACCAATAACAAGGTTATTTGTTTGAAGCATTCTTTATTTTTTGAGGTTATATGGTGGATGTTTATACGCTGATAAGGCATCTCTTCAATTTTCGCGGCTTACCGTACTCTAAAGTCGGCCACAAGGTTCTTCTTTTAAGCAGGCAGATTTTTGCCGTGCGGCAAACAAAAAAGCCAGACTTTCGTCTGGCTTTTCAAAACTTCATACTTATTATGCAACAACCACATTAGGCTCGGCGAAGGCAACTGGAGAAGTCGCTTCTTCTTCGAACGTTACCCACTCCCACGCTTCTTGATCTGCTAGAACAGAACGCAGCAGTTGGTTGTTTAAGCCATGTCCAGACTTAAACGCACGGAACTCACCAATGATTGGATGACCACACATGTAAAGATCGCCAATCGCATCCAACACTTTATGAGTGACAAACTCATTATCAAAACGAAGGCCTTCTTCGTTTAGAATTCGATATTCATCCAGTACAATGGCACAGTCAAAGCTACCACCTAGACATAGATTCTGAGACTGTAAATGTTCGATATCTCGCATAAAACCAAAAGTTCGAGCACGAGAGATATCTTTTACAAAGCCTTGCGATGAAAAATCAAATAATAAATGCTGCTCATCAGATTCAATCGCGGGATGGTTGAATTCGATTTCAAAGTCCATACGGAAGCCATTGAAAGGGACAAATTCAGCCCACTTATCACCGTCTTCAAAGCGAACAGGCTTTTTAATACGAATAAAGCGTTTGGGTACGTTTTGCTCTTCAATGCCAGCTTGTTGAAGGAGGAATACAAAAGGGCTAGCACTGCCATCCATAATTGGAATTTCCGGAGCATCGACCTCAACCACAATGTTGTCTATACCCATACCAGCAAGAGCTGCATTGAGGTGCTCAACGGTTGAGATACGCACGCCTTCATCGTTCACCAATGCCGTACAAAGCATGGTGTCACGAACTGAAGCTGGGTCTGCAGGAAAATCAACAGGAGGATTTACATCCGTACGGCGGTAAATGATACCTGTATTTGCAGCCGCTGGGCGAAGAGTAAGTGTGACTTTACGACCAGAGTGGAGACCCACACCAGTTGTTTTCACTATTTCTTTCAGAGTACGTTGTCTGATCATCTGCTTGCCTCAGTACTAATTGCTACAAAACACGGTCAATAAGCAATATTGACCGCGAATCGTACCATAATTTTGAACAGTGTCAAATTATGATTTAATTTTAGTCAGCCTGACGACGCAAGAATGCTGGTATATCAAGATAACCAGTGTCCTTATCCGCTTTCGGTGCAGCACTTTGTTGACCAGCACCTGAGCTTGAAGGAGCAGAACTTGTCGGCTGAGGAGTCACCTGAGGTTTCTCTTGCAAACTTGGTGCCGGTTTCTCTTCCACTTTATTGACAGCTGGCTGCTGAGTTGGAGCCGCTGGCTGAGTTTGTGGTTGAGAAACAGAAGCTACTTTCGTCTTCCCGCCCGCAACTAAAGTGATATCAGGCTTTTTCTCTGTACCAATACCAGTAGCAACAACGGTCACTCGGATTTCATCAGCCATATCAGGATCCAATGAAGTACCGATAACAACTGTAGCATTATCTGAAGCAAATGCTTTAACCGTATTACCCACCGTTTCAAACTCATCCAGACGCATATCAAGGCCAGCTGTAATGTTAACCAGAACACCACGAGCACCTGCGAGATCGATATCTTCAAGAAGTGGGCTTGAGATAGCCATCTCAGCCGCTTCTTCAGCACGGTCTTCACCTTTGGCTACGCCGCTACCCATCATTGCATGACCCATCTCCGACATCACGGTACGAACATCCGCAAAGTCGACGTTAATCATGCCAGGACGAGTAATAAGCTCTGCAATACCTTGTACTGCATTCTTAAGTACGTCATTCGCACTAGCAAAAGCTTCAAGTAGAGTGATACCACGACCCAGTACTTTTAGTAGCTTCTCGTTTGGAATCGTAATTAATGAGTCTACCTGTTTAGATAGCTCTTCAATTCCTTGCTCAGCAAACGCTAAACGCTTTTTGCCTTCAAAGCTAAATGGCTTAGTTACTACAGCAACAGTAAGTATGCCCAGCTCTTTTGCGACTTCTGCAATCACTGGAGCAGCACCTGTACCTGTACCACCACCCATGCCAGCTGCGATAAATACCATATCGGCACCATCGAGCTCTTCTTTAATTCTATCTCGATCTTCGAGAGCAGCATCACGCCCAACCTGAGGGTTAGCGCCTGCACCCAGACCTTTGGTAATGTCACCACCAATCTGGATTACGCTATTAACGCTTGTTTTACGAAGCGCTTGCGCATCAGTGTTGATGCTAATGAACTCCACGCCTTCGATGGATTCACGTACCATGTGTTCAACGGCATTACCACCACCGCCACCAACCCCAACGACTTTTATTACTGCGTCGTCAGACATTTCCATCATCGGTTCAAACATGTGTTATCTCCGTTTATCCTGCTGCTCAGGTTAAAATTCTTTTTGTATCCAGTTACGCAAACGCCCAAATAATGTCGTTACAGATTGGCGCTTAGGCTCATTGTACTCTGTATCGTCGTTAATTTGACTATCTCTTGCATAATGAAGTAAACCCACTGCCGTCGAGTGATACGGCTCTTTTACATAGTCTGTTAGCCCACTCACTTCTAGTGGCTTACCAACTCGTACTTGATTGCGGAATACACGTTCCGCACACTCTACCAATCCTTCAATCTGTGCAGCACCACCAGTCAGTACTACACCAGCCGCAAGGTGATGTTTTATCCCTTCTTCGCGCAGCTTCTCCTGAACAGTATCGATAGTTTGATTAACCAGCCCCATTAACTCAGTATAACGAGGTTCAATCACCTCAGACAAAGTTTGTCTTTGTAAACTGCGTGATGGTCGACCTCCTACACTAGGAACGTTAACCGTGTCATCTTTGCTGACTAGCTCACTCAGAGCACAGCCATATTTCACTTTTATTTCTTCGGCATCACTCACTGGAGTACCAAAGGCGAAAGCAATATCACTTGTTACCGCATTACCTGCATAGGAAAAAACTTCCGTATGTCTCAGTGCTCCGCCAGTCCAAATCGATACATCCATAGTGCCAGCACCGATGTCGACAACACAAACACCGAGCTCACGTTCATCTTCAGTGATCACCGCATTACTCGAAGCCAAACCGGAGTAAACTAAGTGCTCAACCTTCAAACCGCATCGCTCAACGGCTTTAATAATGTTTCTTGCCATATCATTGTGACAAGAGATTAAATGCACGCTGACTTCCATTCTTACTCCTGATAAACCTAGCGGATTTTTTATCCCTTCTTGGTAATCAATCGTAAATTCTTGTGGAATTACATGCAGAATGCGTTGTTCGTCACCTATTTTGATAGATTTGGCAGTATGAATCGCACGATCCATATCTTCCTGAGAAACCTCTTCATCAGAAATGGTCCCCATGCCTTTCTCTATTCGGCTAGCTATGTGTCTACCAGAGATAGAAATAAAGACATTACTGATCTGACATTCCGCCATTAGCTCAGCTTGGTCAACAGCTCTCTGAACAGATTTGACAACAGATTCCAGGTCGTTGACACCACCTTTATCCATTCCTCGTGATGGACTACTTCCTGCGCCAATTATGTTTATCTGACCATCAGGCAGTACTTCTCCAACCAGAGCTGATACGGTTGCAGTACCAATATCAAGACCAACAATAATGTTGTCATCAGCGGTCTTAGTCATCTGTGCTCTCTTGTTCTAACTCTTGCTCAGGGAACCAACCGACGGAGGCTCCCGTATCATACCTGAGGTCAATATAGCTAACTCTTTGTGAGTCGCTACCTAAGTTTTTGTATAAAGAGAGGAATCTTTCCACCCTCTCTTCTAAAGATTCTTTACCCAGCTCAAGCCGGATACCGTTATCAAGGATAATCTGCCATGCACGGCGATCATTCAGTAATAACGAGGAAATGTTCAGATTCAGCACTGCAAACTTAGGGTTAATTTGCCGCCATACGTCCAATACTTCTTGGCTCGTACCTGCGGGACCATAAAGCTTGACACGCTCTCCTTCTAGCTTGCCAATGTCGCCATTAAAAACAAGCCCTTGACTATTAAGGAGTTCACTACCATTCCAAATAGCAACCGCTTCATACTCAGTCAGAAAAACTTTGACCGTGTCAGGCCATTGTTTACGAATCGATGCATGAGAAACCCAAGGGATAGCCTCTACAGTCTTCTGGAGTACTTTCACGTCTTGAGACATAAAGGTGCCCACATGTTGCAACGTAGCAAACGCACGCTGCACATCAAGGGAAGAAACGTATTTCAGGTCTCCCTCCAAGACTATTTTCGATAAAGGCAAACGCTTATCATCCCACATCCAAGATATCGTGGAATAAAGGATAGAGCTTATCAATAGCAAAACCACCAGCAAAAATATGCTACCAAAAGCATGTTTTTTCACTAGTGGAGAATCAGTAAAACGACGGCCTTCATCTAAAGTGCTCTCAACCAAGACCGTTGTCCCTGCTATCAATTCGCAACTTTAACCCCTATCTCAATTTCTTAAAAAGGCAAAAGCAATGACTTTAACTTCCGGATTATACTGGCGTCATTGAAAGTATCAAATACTGAAATTGAGAAATCGCACTTTAATTGCATTAATTAGTCGAATTAATCGAAATCTCATGTTTCCAATCACACCATATGCATCTTATCGATATTTAACTCAAAAGCTGCCAATTGTTTCGCTACTTTGCCAATATCTCCTGCACCTTGCGTTAGAACCAGGTCACCATCTTGCAAAACATTCGCTAAAACAGCAGGTAAGGTATTACTATCGGAAACAAAAATCGGATCGATTTTTCCTCGACTACGAATCGTTCGACATAAAGCACGCCCATCAGCCCCCGCAATTGGCTTCTCGCCAGCAGAGTAAACATCCAACATCAAAAGCACATCAACTTGTTCTAAGACATTAGCAAAGTCATCGTATAAATCACGAGTACGACTGTAGCGATGTGGCTGGAAAATCATTACCAAACGCTTCTCTTTCCATCCATTACGAGCCGCATGAATCGTGACATCAACTTCCGTCGGGTGATGGCCATAATCATCGACCAACATTGCACTACCATTACCGGTATCAAACTCCCCAAGGTGATCAAAACGACGCCCTGTGCCTTGCGTTCCAGCCATGGCTCGTAAGATGGCTTCATCGTCAATATCATCTTCAGTTGCCACAGCAATCGCAGCAGAGGCGTTGAGTGCGTTGTGGCGACCAGGAATGTTCAATGTAATATCTAGGTTGGCACGCCCCTGACGCACGACAGTAAACTTACCTTGTTGGCCTTCCTGATGATAATTTTCAATACGTACATCCGCATCTTCAGAAAAACCGTAGGTGATCACTTGGCGGCTGATCCTCGGAATCAATGCTCTCACGACTGGATCATCGATACATACAATCGCTTGCCCGTAGAAAGGAAGGTTGTGGAGAAAATCAATGAACGTCTGCTTCAGGGTTTCAAAGTCTCCACCGTAGGTATCCATGTGATCTGCTTCGATATTCGTGACAATGCTCACCATAGGCTGAAGATGAAGGAAGGACGCATCACTTTCATCAGCTTCAGCAATGAGAATACGGCTAGAGCCAAGACGAGCATTCGTCCCGGCACTCTTAACCAAGCCACCATTCACAAATGTCGGATCTAAACCCGCTTCCGAGTATATCTGGGTTACCAAAGCCGTGGTCGTGGTTTTTCCGTGAGTCCCTGCCACTGCGATACCATGGCGAAAACGCATCAGTTCCGCTAGCATCTCAGCACGGCGTACCACCGGAATTCTTGCCGCACGTGCTGCTTTAATTTCTGGGTTTTCTTCATTAATCGCCGTAGAGACGACAACTACACTGGCTTGTTGAACATTTTCTTCAGCATGGCCAATGAAGATCTTGGCGCCTTTATTGGTCAAACGCTCTGTCACAGGGTTTTCAGCTAAGTCTGACCCCGTGATCTGATAACCTTCATTGAGCAACACTTCAGCAATGCCGCTCATTCCCGCTCCACCAATACCAATGAAGTGGATAGATTTCACACGACGCATTTCTGGCACCATGGCGCGAATTTGCGCTAAATCTTGAGTATGTTGAACTGTCATGAATATTTCTCGTTAATTCGTTAGCGCAATAATGGCATCAGCCACTTTGGTATCTGCATCCAGCTTGGCAGCTTCTCGGGCTCTTTTGGCCATATCAAGCAGTTGTTGGCGATCCAATCGCTGGATCTGTTCGGTTAATTTCTCGACGGTAAGATCAGGTTGCTCAATCATTTTTGCAGCACCACATTCAACCAAATGATCAGCGTTTAGTGCTTGCTGCCTGTCTTTGTGCATAAACGGAATAAACACAGCCCCAACACCAGCAGCCGATACTTCGGAGACAGTTAAAGCGCCAGAGCGACATACTAACAAGTCAGCCCACGCATAAGCTTCAGCAACGTCATCAATAAACTCCGTTGCTTGTACGTCTGTGACGTTAAGCGCCTCATAGGCCGTTGCCACTTCTACCTGATTATTTTTACCCGCTTGGTGGCGAATTTCGTACTCAGCCCCAAGTTTTGACATCACTTCAGGCATAGTGCGATTGAGAATTTGCGCGCCTTGGCTGCCTCCCATAACCAGAATCCGGATTTTACCACCTCGCTCTGACATCCTATGCTCTGGGCTAGGTAATGCCACTACGTCTTGGCGAACGGGGTTACCCACAACTTCGGCATTGGGGAAAGCTCCGGGAAAAGCTTGGAATACTTTAGACGCAATGCGTGATAGCCACTGGTTAGTTAACCCTGCAACAGCGTTCTGCTCATGTAAAACGACCGGAATACCTAACATCTTCGCAGCAACACCACCTGGACCACTGACATACCCCCCCATACCAAGTACAACGTCAGGCTGCCAGCGTTGCATGTGTTTTTTTGCTTGCAGTATGGCATTCCAGATTTGAAAAGGGGCTTTAATCATACGTGACAGTCCCTGACCTCGTAGCCCCTTGACTTTAATAAAGTCAATATCAATTCCGTGCTTAGGTACCAATTCCGCTTCCATACGATCAGAGGTTCCGAGCCAACGAATCTCCCACCCTTGCTGCTGTAGTTTTTTTGCAACCGCTAGGCCTGGAAAAACATGACCGCCAGTGCCTCCAGCCATCACCATCAATCTTTTATTCTTTTTCATTTTCTTCTTTCTGTTTCGGCTCGCTATTCAAAGCAATAAGCCGACATTCATGATCAATGCGAAGTAATATTGCTACCGCAGTCGACATAACTATCAAGCTCGAACCACCATAACTGATCAAAGGCAGTGTCAGCCCTTTCGTTGGCACCATACCTGCTGCTGCCCCAACATTAACTAATGTCTGAAAAGCAAACCAGATCCCAATACCGAACGCGAGATACCCACCAAACAATAAATCACTATCGAAAGCTCTACGACCAATCAGTATCGCTTTGACAACGAGGCTAAAAATCAGCATTAACACCAGAACTACACCAATAAAGCCTAGCTCTTCAGCTAATACTGCAAATACAAAATCCGTATGCGCTTCAGGTAAATATTCTAATTTTTGAATAGAGTTTCCTAAACCTTGGCCAAACCACTCACCTCGGCCAAAGGCCATTAAAGACTGAGTCAGCTGATAGCCACTACCAAACGGATCTTCCCAAGGGTCTAAGAAGGAAGTGACTCGACGCATTCGGTAGGGTTCAATCAGAATTAAGCCCACGACAGAAGCGATCCCCACCACCATCAAAGCTAGAAACTGAGTGAGTTTTGCCCCAGCAATAAACAACATGCCAAACAAGGTGACAAGCATTACGATGACTGTCCCGAGATCAGGCTGAAGCAGCAGCAAACTTGCTAAGGTGCCAAACACCATGATGGGTTTGATAAAGCCACCAAAGAAGCTCGATCTCACTTCTTCATGTTTTCGGACCAAGTAACCCGACATAAAAATGAACAGCGATAGCTTAGCCACTTCTGCAGGTTGAAGGTTAAACAAACCAAGGGGGATCCAGCGAGAAGCACCGTTAACTGATTTGCCTGCGACGAGCACAACCACCAGGAGAAAAAAGGAGAACCCTAGCAACAATGTACTGTATTCCGACCATTTCTTCAGTGGCACCTGTAAAATGACACTAGCGGTTGATAATGCCAGCACCAAAAAAACAGCATGACGAAACATAAAGTGGAAAGGCTGATCCGTTAAACGGGAACTGATCGGAAATGACGCTGATGTCACCATTACTAAGCCAGTTAGCATCAGACCGAGAGAAATCCACACTAGTTGACGATCGAACAAAACTTCCGGTGACGAAGTGGTCAGCCAGCGTTGAGTCTTCAAGAAAAAATGGCGTATCTGCATCCAAGTTGCTTCACTATGCGTATTGTTTGGCTAAAGCTGTAAAAGCATCACCGCGAGCCATAAAGTTCTTAAATTGATCAAAACTCGCACAAGCCGGAGACAGCATAACCATATCTCCCGACTCAACTTGTGAACTCACCCATCGAACAATTTCATCAAGCGTCTCAAAACGTTTTGCCTCTGGGTGTAGAGGGAGAAACTTATCACCATCAGCACCATAACAACAGAGCTGAACATTTAGCTGACTGAGTGCAGGTTGCAATTCAGAAAAGTCCGCACCTTTCCCATCGCCTCCCACTAATAGATACAACTTACCAGTAAGTGATAACCCTGAGAGTGCCGCTAGGGTGCTAGCTACATTGGTCGCTTTGGAGTCGTTTACCCACTTAACGCCTTGATTATCCACAACCACCTGACATCGATGTGTCAGCCCGTTGTAAGATTTCAGCGCCTCAAGCCCAAGAGATACATCAATGCCCACCTGAGTAAGTAGCGCTAGTACAACCAAAACATTAGCGACATTATGTCTTCCGACTAAGCTCAGATCATCAGCAGCCAGTAAACTCCGCTCTCGGTGAGACAGATACTCTCGTCCACCCAATGTCTGGAGGTGGAAATCACAGGCTTTATCCAAGCTAAACTCAATCAGAGGAAAATTGACCTGGTCAGGATAAGTCGCAGGATCATCCGCATTGACAATACACGCCTGTGCATGCTCAAAAATACGAAGCTTAGCCTGACGATAACCACTCATATCATCATAGCGATCCATATGATCTTCAGATAAATTTAAAAATGCAGCCGCTTTAAGGTTAAGGCTCGACGTGGTTTCTAACTGAAAACTCGATAATTCGAGTACATATAGCTCGGCTTCTTGCTCCAATAAATCCAATGCAGGAACCCCTATATTGCCACCAATAACGGTCTTAACACCGGCAGCATTGGCAACAACCCCCATCAAGTCGGTCACTGTGCTCTTACCGTTTGAACCAGTGATTGCGACGACTGGCTTTTCGACCTGCCATGCAAATAATTCGATATCGCCGACAATTGGAATACCGGCCTCTCTTGCTCGCTTTAATTCCGGAGTCGCTAATGCAATCCCAGGGTTAGCAACTATCAAGTCTGCTGCGGATAACCAATCTAAGCGCCAGCCACCAGAATGCAACTCCACTTGCTTAGGCAGCGCTTCTCTACCTGGGGGATTATCTCGAGTGTCGATAACACGAATGGTTAAGTTATATGGCAAGTTCGCTAAGTACTTAACGACTGAGAGCCCGGTAATACCGAGCCCTACCACCACAACACTCTCTATGTTTTGCCAGCGTTCCATAGTCAAGTTGATTTTCCTTAACGTACTTTCAGTGTTGCTAAGCCAACAAGAACCAGAACAATTGAAATGATCCAAAAGCGAACAATCACACGAGGCTCTGGCCATCCTTTCAATTCATAGTGATGATGAATCGGCGCCATACGGAAAATGCGCTGACCACGCAACTTGTATGAACCAACCTGTAAAATCACTGACAGTGTCTCCATTACAAATACACCGCCCATGATCACTAAAACGAACTCTTGTCGTACAAGGACAGCGATAGTCCCTAAAGCGCCCCCCAGAGCCAGTGACCCCACATCACCCATGAAGACTTGTGCTGGATAGGTATTGAACCAAAGAAAGCCTAAACCTGCACCGACAATAGCAGTACATACCACCACAAGCTCTGACGCATGAGGAACATAGGGAATATGCAGATAATTCGCAAAGTTAACGTTACCTGTTGCCCAGGCAATTGCCGCAAAGCCTGCGGCCACTAATACTGTTGGCATAATAGCCAAACCATCCAAACCATCGGTCAGGTTTACGGCATTACTCGTCCCTACAATCACAAAGTAAGTCAGTACGATATACATCAAACCTAACTGGGGCATGATGTCTTTAAAGAAAGGGACAACAAGCTGGGTGGCCGTCGTATCTTTGCCATAAGCATACAATGCAAAAGCAACCACCAAAGCAATTGCTGACTGCCAAAAATACTTCCAACGAGCAATAAGACCATCAGTATTTTTACGTACCACTTTACGATAATCATCAACAAAACCGACGGCACCATAGCCAATTAAAACCGCGAGCACAGCCCATACATATGGGTTAGAGAGATCAGTCCAAAGGAGAACGGTAGTTGTTATCGCAGTCAAGATCATGACTCCCCCCATCGTTGGGGTGCCACGTTTACTAAAGTGTGACTCGGGACCTTCGTTACGAACTACCTGGCCAATTTGCAACATCTGCAAACGGCGGATCATAAGCGGCCCCATCCAGAGCGAGATACCTAATGCTGTCAAGACACTAACAATGGCACGAAACGATAAGTATTCGAATAAACGGAAGAATGAAAAGTATGGCTGTAGAAGCTCTGCAAGCCAAATGATCATGTATACATCTCCTTTAAAGCAGCGGCGATCTTGCCCATTCCTGCACTGTTTGCTCCTTTAACAAGTAATGTTTGAGAGCCTGTATTCAGGTTGAGCTGCTGCTTAATAAACTCAATCATGCTTTCATGAGTATCAAAGTGCTTTCCTTGACAAACGTCACTGATCGCTTTGGCGTCAGCGCCATAAGTAAGCACGTGTTCAAATTTAAATGGGGCCGCATGTTCACCGACTTGACGATGAAGTGCAAGACTTTCCTCACCTAACTCAGCCATATTGCCCACAATCAACCAGCGTATACCATCAAAGCTGTTTAATAAGTCTGCAGCCGCTTTCATAGCAGGAACGCTGGCATTATAACTGTCATCAATCAACCTTATGCTATCGGTTAGTTCGACAGTTTCAACTCGGCCTTTCACTTTTGATAAGTTAGCAAGGCCAGACACGATCATTTCTGGCGTAGCCCCAAGCTCCATTGCTAGAGCTGTTGCGGCAAGCGCATTGGCCACATTGTGTTGTCCAATAATACCGAGCTTAACATTCAATGATGTATTCGGTGTATCAATGGTAAAAGATGCCTTACCATTTTCGCTCATTATTACATTACGCGCTTTATATTCTGCACTGTTATCGGACAGTGAGAATGTCTTCACCGTTTTGTCAGATAACACTTCCTGCCAGTAGTGACCGCCATTGCTGTCTAAATTGACAATCGCGACCGCCCCCGGTTTTAGGCCTTGATAAATTTCACCTTTCGCTTGCTTGACTCCGTCCATTGAACCAAAGCCTTCTAAGTGAGCAGCAGCAACATTGTTGACCAATGCAACATCAGGATTGACAAGTCGTGTGGTATAAGCAATTTCACCGATGTGATTCGCGCCCAGCTCAATCACGGCAAAATCATCTTCCGGCTGAGAACGCAGTAAAGTGAGTGGCACGCCAATATCATTGTTAAAATTGCCTGCGGTATACAGCACTTGGCCTTTTTGCACCATAATGCTCGCAACCATTTCTTTAACCGTCGTTTTACCGCAGCTACCCGTAATCGCAACAGTCGGTGTCTGACAGACTTGATGAACAAATTGACCTAATTTACCCAGCGCAGCTTTAGTATCTTCCACTAATAACTGTGGTATTTGAACATCCACCGCTTTACTGACCAATAAAGCACTGGCACCCGATTCAACCGCTTGCTGGACAAAGTTATGAGCATCAAACTTTTCGCCAACCAGCGCCACAAACAAAGAGTCTGACTCAATGGTCCTAGTATCAGTAGAAACGGAATGAATAGCGGTATCATTACCGATAAGTTGAGCATCAAGCACATCAACAAGCTGAGATAGCATCAAAGTAATCATAGTGTTATAGCTCCAGAAGTTGCTTAGCAGACTCGCGATCGGAGTAGTAAACCGTTTCATTCGCCAGCACCTGATAATCTTCATGGCCTTTGCCAGCAAGCAAAATAATGTCCTCTGCCTCACTATTCTGCAAAGCATGCGCTAATGCTTTATAACGGTCATGTTCAATAATCGCACCATCAGGTGAAACCATACCCGCCAGCATATCTTCTACTATTGCTGAAGGCGATTCGCTACGGGGATTATCATCCGTTAAGATGACCACGTCGGCTAAAGCTTCACCAATAGACGCCATCATCGGGCGCTTACCTGTATCCCGATCCCCCCCACAGCCAAATATGGCCCAGAGTCGCCCTTGGCAATGTACTTTTAAGGCGGACAGCGCTTTTTCTAAAGCGTCAGGCGTATGGGCATAATCCACCACGACTTTGGCTTTCCCTTTGGCATGGAACAGTTCCATACGGCCTAATACCGGCTTAAGCTGACTGGCACAGTCCATTAATGCTTGTTTCTCAATCCCTAAAGACAGTAAAGCCGCAAAAGCCACCAACACATTACTGGCATTAAAAGCTCCGATCAGTGGCACCGTAAAATGGCCTTCGCCGTACTGCCCAGAAAACGACAACGTAATGCCTGCTTCTGAATATTTAACATCAGTGGCAAAGAGTCCGTTGCCGTTTGGTATCGGAGATAAAGAAACCGGAGTACAACCTTCGAGCTGCTCTGCCCAAGCAGCGCCGACAGGATCATCAATATTGATCACAGCGTGAGCGCAATCATGATGAGTAAATAAAGATAGCTTAGCCCGGGCGTATTCTTCCATCGTACCGTGGTAATCAAGGTGATCACGGCTGAGATTAGAGAAGACTCCAACCGCAAAACTCAGTGCTTTGACACGGTCTTGAACCAAGCCATGGGATGAGATTTCCATTGCCGTATACTGCGCACCCTGGCTTTCTAGATCCGCTAGCGTTTGTTGAATGTCAAGCGCATTGCCCGTGGTATTGGCGGCCGGCGTTAGTGAGTCTAAAAAGCCATTGCCCGTTGTTCCAAGCACCGCTGCACGCCGCCCTGTTAACTCTAACCACTGAGCAATCAGCTGAGTAATGGTCGTTTTGCCATTGGTCCCTGTCACCGCAATCAATTGATTGTGTTTAAGCGGCAACAAGCGATTCGCGAGTTCAGACAGATGACGAGTCAAATGCGCGATATATATGACGGGAACATCATCCAAAAACTCAACAGAGCCATGAACTTGCCGCTCATCAGCTTCAGCAATGATCGCATTTGCTCCTTGCTCAATAGCAGAGCCGATAAATTTTCTGCCATCAACAACATGACCTTTAATAGCAACAAATGTAGAGCCAGATATCACTTTACGGCTGTCTAACTCCAACTTTGAAATTACAATCTTGCCACCGTCCTGAGATGACAATTCAACCCAAGGTGCAAGCAGATTGACCAGCGTGAGTTCTTTGGACATTTAACGCCTCACTTATTCTTCTTTAAATCGGTTTTCATCAGGAGCGACATTGAGGATCTGAAGCGTTCCTTTCAATATCTCAGAGAATACAGGACCAGCAACAGAGCCCCCATAATAGTTGTCCCCTTGAGGTTCATTGACAACTACGACTAAAGCGACTCGTGGGTTGCTAACAGGGGCAACTCCTGCCGTATATGCAAAGTACTCGTCACCATAACCACCCGCTATCGCCTTACGTGACGTACCGGTTTTGGCTGCAACACGATAACCAGGGACCGCCGCTTTAGTCGCGGTACCGCCAGGTTGGGTAACCGTCTCTAGCATATTCAGCACCATATGCGCATCATCTTCATCGATTACTTGGCGGGATAAATCTTGCTGGTTATTTTCAATAATATGGATCGGCTGATACTTACCAAAATTACCTAACGTAGCATAGGCATGCGCAAGCTGAAGAGGCGTAATCGTCAAACCATAGCCGAAGGCTAAAGTCGCGATTTCAAACTTGGACCAACGGCGTCGGTTGGGAAAAATACCCGGAGTTTCACCAACAAGGTTAAGCCCTGACATTTCACCAAAGCCCACCGAACTATACATACCAAGAAGTGCTTCCAATGGCATATCAAGTGCCAGCTTGGCCACACCAATATTACTTGATTTTTTCAAGATAGTGGTTAAATCAGCCTTACCGACTTTGGAGGTATCACGGACTCTTTGCCCCCCAATCGGCATCAGGCCATTGCCAGTATCAATGATCGTATCCTTATCCGCTACGCCATTTTCAAGTGCCGCCAATACAACAAATGGTTTCACCGTTGAGCCGGGTTCAAACGCATCGGTAATCGCACGGTTACGCATTTTAGCTGACTGGAGATCAGAGCGGTTATTCGGGTTGTAGGATGGCGCATTGACCATAGCCAATACGGCCCCCGTCTTCACATCCAATATGACTGCCGTCCCGGATGTGGCGCGATAATCCGCCACCGCCTGTTTAATCGATCGATAGGCAATTGCCTGAATACGCTGATCAATGGTCAACTCCAGTGGTTTACCTTCTTCATGCTCTTCCAAAGAAATGTTTTCCACCACCCGACCATATCGATCTTTGCGAATGATCCGCTTGCCCGCTTCACCGGTCAACCATTTATCGTAACTGCGTTCAACCCCTTCTAGACCATGACCATCAATCCCTGTCACACCGACTAAGTGAGCACTGACCTCTCCCGTGGGGTAATAACGACGAGATTCAGCTTTCAGCCCCACACCAGCAAGCTTAAGCTCACGGATATAGTGTGCCATCGCAGGACTTACTTGGCGCTGAAGGTAGATAAAACGACGGGATGCATTGTTACGAATTTTGTCGATCATGTCTTGACGGTCAAGGCCAAGAACATCGGCCAGTGCATACCAGCGATCCATGTTGGCAAAACCATTACGTTTGAAAATCGTTGCGGGATCGGCCCAAACGGCTTCCACAGGCACGCTAACAGCAAGAGGTTCACCGTTACGATCAGAAATAATCCCTCGCGCAGAATGAATAGTCTTCGCGCGAACGGAACGTAAATCGCCTTGCTGAATAAGGTTGTCAGGCTCAACGATTTGGATATAGGCAATTCTTGTCACCAGCGCCGCGAAAGCACCAAAAACAAACAACAGCACTAAATAAAAACGCCAACGGATCAAGCTCGGCTGTTCTGCAACAGCTTTTTTCTTAGCAGCTGAGGAGACTTTAGTTTTACTCATGGGAGGTCGATAATCACTTCTTTATCTGAGTCTGGGCGTTTCATCTGCAACTCATCTTTAGCAATTTCTTGCACTCTGCTGTGCTCCGCTAAGGCAGTTTCTTCAATCAAAAGGTTACGCCATTCATTGTCTAGCCTTTCCCTTTCTTGTAGAGCCTGATCTTTCTCGGTAATCGCTTGACGTGTGTGATGGGTGGTAAATACTACCCCCATCGCTGATGCGAAGATCATGATCAATACCAGCAAAGGCACCCGACCAACGGTAAATAGGTCAAGGGCAATTAGCTTGGCGAGATTAGGCGTAGATTTACTCATCGGGGCTAGAGTTTCTCCGCAATGCGCAGTACTGAACTGCGAGAGCGTGTATTTACATCAATTTCTTGTTTCGAAGGTTTGATCGCTTTGCCAATAGGTTTGAGGTTCGCACTTCCTAGCGCTTTGATCTGAGCTTCTGTCATGGGAATTCCATGAGGTACTTCTGGACCTTTGCTCTCTTTACGAATGAAACGCTTCACCATTCTGTCTTCCAGTGAATGGAAACTGATCACTGATAGGCGGCCTTCATGGGCTAGGATACTCGCCGCTCCCTTTAAAGCAGTCTCAATTTCTTCCAACTCACTGTTGATGTAAATACGAAACGCTTGGAATGAACGCGTGGCGGGGTGCTTTTTCTCTTTAAAACTCTTTGGCGCCGCATCAGAAATAAGTTTAGCGAGCTGACCTGTACGCGTCAGCGGTTCGTTTTCTTCATTCTCACGGTAAGCAACGATCGCTTTAGCAATGCGGCGAGCATGTTTATCTTCACCAAACTCACGAATAACCCAAGTGATGTCATCAAGATCGGCTTCCATCAACCACTGTGAGACAGGAATACCCGATGTCGGGTCCATACGCATATCTAGTGGACCATCTTTCATAAAACTGAAGCCGCGTTCGGCATCATCAAGCTGAGGTGAGGAAACACCTAAATCAAGCAAAACACCATCAACTTGACCAACTAGGCCTCGCTCTTCTGCGTACGTCGCCATACCAGAAAATGGGCCATGAATGATGGTGAACCTAGGGTCATCGATCGTCTTTGCTTCAGCAATGGCTTGCGGGTCGCGATCAATACTAAAAAGGCGACCATTTTCACCCAACTGCGCAAGAATTTGGCGGCTGTGACCACCACGACCAAATGTACCGTCAATGTAGGTGCCATCAGGCTTAATCGCTAAGCCGTCGATAGACTCATGCAGTAATACAGAAATGTGCTTAAATTCTTCGGTCATGGTTTTTATCTCGCTCTCGCACAGGCGCGCTCAAACTTTCCAGTGTACTGATTTAGAAGGTGATCGTCACCCATCGCAGCTCCGAACACGTGATATTGCGCTAAGTTTAGTGCTTGCAGAATTAATTTCGTCAACAAAAAGCAAAAAACCCATCATAACGCGGACGTTACGATGGGTCTCGAATAGGTGGAGCCGACGTGTAAGCCGGGTTCTGTTCCGCTTGCGCGGTGGTAGCCATTCGTCTAGGCCAGCAATCGCTCACTGGCTCAAGCAACCTACCCGCTTCCTTACGCGAGCAACGCAATGTGGAAGCCTATTTGGTCTTGCTCCGGGTGGAGTTTACCTTGCAACGAACTGTTGCCAGTCGTCCGGTGCGCTCTTACCGCACCCTTTCACCCTTACCTGTACTCTTACGAGCCATCGGCGGTCTTCTCTCTGCTGCACTTGTCGTGGGCTTGCGCCCCCCAGGCGTTACCTGGCACCCTGCTCTATGGAGCCCGGACTTTCCTCCCCTTCATCAGTCTCCCCAACACAAGGTTAAAAGGACATCAATGAAGCAGCGACTACCCAGTCAACTCCGAAGCGGATTGTATAGAGATTGCTACTCAGTGTCTAGCGAGATCACAGATTAACCGTCAACCAAAGAGCAAATGCTTAGAAAATGAGCGAAGGTGTGAATCACCTGTAGCCTCAATTGAGATGTTCTAATCCCCATTTATACAGGGCATTTTTCTTCAAGTTATAGATTTCTGCCGCCATAGCAGCCGCTTTCTTCAAAGGCAGCTCTTTCGTTAAGATAGCCAATGTCCGAGTTGCTTCTTCAGGAAGAGTGTCTTCTGCGGCCGCGCGGTAACCATGGATCAACAACGCCATTTCACCTCTTTGTTGATTCTCATCCGCTTTGACCCAATCCACGAGTTCTCCTAACGGTAATCCGTGAATAGTTTCGAATGTCTTAGTCAGCTCACGAGCTAATACAACTTCACGCTCATGCCCTAATATCTCTAACATGTCCTGTAGAGAGTCCACAATACGGTGCGGTGATTCATAAAAGATGCAAGTACGCTCCGCTTTGGCAATCTCAAGAAACTTATCTTTACGTCCTTTACTTTTTGCCGGTAAAAAGCCTTCAAAGCTGAATCTGTCTGACGGTAAGCCTGAAGCACTTAACGCAGTCACCACTGCACAAGCACCAGGAAGTGGCACAACTTTAACGCCCGCTTGACGACATTTTGTAACCAAGTGATACCCTGGGTCACTGATTAAAGGTGTTCCAGCATCAGAAACTAAGGCAATTGAATACCCAGATAACAGTTTCTCAACCAGAACTTGCGCTTTTTGCTGTTCATTATGATCATGCAGTGCAAAAGTTTTTGTCGGAATACCAAAATGAGACAACAATTTGCCAGTATGACGCGTATCTTCGGCAGCAATGAGATCCACACCGGTTAAAACATCGAGCGCACGTTGAGTGATATCACCTAAATTGCCAATTGGAGTCGGGACAATATAGAGAGTTGGGACCTCAGTTGGTAAGGTTTTGTTATCTGTCATTTGTTTACCATCACTTCAACGATTAATATAGACACAATTTTATACGGAATTAGTTAATAACTCATGGCCATGAAAAACCAAAAGCGACTCAGTGTAACACGCTTACTGACTCCTGTAGCCCTTGCTGTCACACTGGCAGCTTGTTCTACCGCACCTTCAACACCAACCAACGTTGATATTACGCTAGATCCGAACCAATCCATGCAAACTTACCTGATGCGGGCAGACAGCAGCGTAGGAAGTATTCAGAGTGACTGGTTAATCATGGCATTAAAAGCAGCCATAGAATCGGATGACTTAACACAGGCTGATTTGCTAGTAAAACGCTTATCTAGACAAAAACTTTCTCATTTACAGCAAGCTGAGTGGCAACTTGCTCATGCAGAGATACTGAATAAACAAGAGCAGTATGAGCAAGCACTTAGTCAGCTGAAGTTTAACCCATCATGGAACTTAGCCGACGAGCAATGGAAGGACTACCACCAGCTACGCGCGCAGCTATTGACTCAACAAGGTCAGTATTTTGAAGCGGCTCGTGAGCTGACTCGGTCTGCTGAGTTCGTTGAAAGAGCAAAACAAACGGCCATTGCCCAAAACATTTGGAGCAACCTCAACCAATACAATCAGGATCAGATAACCGAACTCTCTGCGGAAGCTGATGAAGAGGTGCTTGATGGCTGGTTACAGTTGGCTATTTATACCAAAACACTATCCAGTAACATCCCACAACTAAAAAATACACTGGAAAAGTGGTTGGCAGAAAATCCAAGCCACCCAGCGGCTACCTATACCCCACAAGCAATTGTCGATATCCTGAATCTTGAAGTGGTCAAGCCCGTCAGCACAGCACTACTACTGCCTTTATCTGGTAAGTTTGCCAAGCAGGCCCAGCTCATTCGTGATGGCTTTATTTTGGAAATGATGAATGACACAGAACGCGATGAAAACGCCAACCTGACAGTCATTGATACCAATACCGTAACACCTGAACAACTTGAGCGGACTTTAGTGGAGAAAAATGTCGATTTCGTGGTCGGTCCGCTAATCAAAAGCAATATTGAAAAGCTCCAGCAAGCTCAAGCAAGCTTCTCTCGTCCATTACCGACTCTAGCTTTAAATATTCCTGATAACTTAGAGTCTGGCAACAATACCTGCTATTTGGCGCTCTCTCCTGATCAAGAGGTAGCACAAGCTGCCAAGCACTTATTTACTCAAGGTTATCGCTACCCACTAATCCTCGCCCCACAAGGTCGATTAGGGACACGTGTTGTTGAAGCATTTGAAGAAGAATGGAAGAAATACAGTAAAGACAAAGTAGCCGTTAACCTGTTTGGCGATAAGCGTCAATTACAGCGCGATATCAATAAAGTCTTTGGCCTACAAGAGAGTCAGCAGCATATTGCCCAAATGGAGTCATTGCTGGCGATACCTTTGGAAAGCCAACCACGTAGCCGCCGCGATATTGATGCGGTTTACATTGTTGCAGGCAGCTCCGAGCTAACTCTGATCAAACCATTCATCGAAGTGGCCGTAAACCCCGACACAGTGCCACCAAAGCTGTTTTCTAACTCTCGTAGTAATAGCGGTCGCCAACAGTATGAAGATCTCTCTGGCGTCATGTACAGTGATATTCCACTGCTCATTCAGCCAAATGAGGCACTTGAAGCCCAGATGGAGCAACTGTGGCCAAAAGATTCTAATGCAGAAAAGCGCTTACAAGCTTTAGGTATGGACGCCTACTTACTGATGGAGCAGTTACCACAAATGAAGGTCGTTGATGGGCATACATTACAGGGTAATACTGGAGTGTTAAGCATCAACAAAGATTGTGTGGTGCAACGTGAGATGAGTTGGGCCGAACATGGCGTGGCTAAATAAACGTCAAAGCGGCGAGCATTATGAGGCCTTGGCGGAGCAATATTTGATCCGCCAAGGGCTTTCCCCAATCGGTAAAAACTTCCATTCCAAAGGTGGGGAACTCGATCTTATAATGCTTGACGGTTCGACTATCGTATTCATTGAAGTACGTTATCGTTCAAACCAGCGTTACGGTCACGCAGCAGAAACCGTCACCCCATGCAAGATGAACAAACTTATTCACGCTGCAAACACGTGGCTGATGAAGCAGGGTAAATCCGTACATACTACTGATTTTCGATTTGACTTAGTGGCCATGCACCAGCAAGGTAAGCAGATCGACTGGATAAAAAACGCAATAACTCAAGGATAATCGATGCTAGACAGCATTAAAGACAGCTTTACAGAAAGTATTCAAATTCAGATTGCAGCCGCAGAGGCCCTGCCCGATGCGATTACCCATGCAGCTCAGGCAATGGTCGCCAGCTTACTTAATGGTAATAAAATTCTATGCTGTGGTAATGGAGGCTCCTCTTCTAACGCTCAACAGTTTGTTTCTTGCCTGCTAAACCGCTTTGAGACGGAGCGTCCGAGTCTACCTGCCATGGCCCTCACTGCGGATAATACCACCTTAACTGCGGTCGCCAATGATTACCATTATGAAGAAATCTTCTCAAAGCAGGTTAGAGCTTTTGGACAAGCCGGTGATATTTTGTTGGCTATTTCTACCAGTGGTAACAGCAAAAACATCATTAAGGCCATGGAAGCGGCTGTAACACGCGATATGACCATCATTGCTTTCACAGGAAAAGACGGTGGTGAAATGGCTGGCTTACTAGGTGAGAATGATGTTGAAATTCGAATTCCATCTCACAGAACAGCAAGGATCCATGAGGTGCATATGGTGACGCTTCACTGCTTATGTGATCTTATCGATCAAGTCCTATTTCCAGCTCACGAAGAGTAAGTTATGAAACATCTTAAAACTTTTGTCATCATTTGTATGCTGCTTAGCACCACTGGATGCGCTGGTTTATTTGTAGCGGGAGCGGCAACCACTGTTAATGTGGTGACTGATACCCGAACAACCCAAGAAATGTGGGATGATAATAATATCGAGTTTGAAGTTGCCGGCCTTGCAAATAAACCACCTTTTCAGCGAGAAGTAAGAATTACAGCAAGCTCGTATGACGGGACGGTGGTATTAATGGGCCAAGCCAGTAACCAAGATCTTCTTAATCAGTTTGTAAGCAAAACAAGAGATTTAAAAGGTGTTAAGAAAGTCCACAACCAAGTGCGAATTAAAGCCCCGCTATCAGTTGGTCAAATCAGTCACGATAGTTGGATAACAACCAAAGTCAAATCAGCACTACTGACAAATAGCGAGCTTAATGGAGTAAAAGTGAAAGTCATTACCGAGGATAAAGAAGTATTTTTACTTGGTTATGTATCACCAGAACAAGCGGATGTGGCTGTAGAGGTGGCACGTAATATTTCAGGTGTAAAACAAGTCATCAAAGCATTTCAGACTGGAAATTAAAATTTAATTCATAAAAGACAAAAAAGCAGCGAATACGCTGCTTTTTTCATTTGATGACTCTTAAGCTTGGTCGGCCTTTAGGTCTAGGTGGTTCGTCATCCGGGGTGGGTTCTTCTTCAAAAGCTTCCGTAGCCAAAGACAAACCTGAATCTTCTTCCGAAAATTCTTCAACGCCAGATGTACCTCCATCAAAGTCATCCATATATGCTTCTTCAGGCTCAAACATGGTCCCTGCACCGTTTTCACGAGCATAAATGGCTTGGACCGCATACAGAGGTACAATAACGGAGTGAGGACGACCAGAGAAACGCGCACTAAACGTAATCGCTTCATTACCTAGTTCAAGGTTACCTACTGCTCGTGGAGCAATATTGAGAATAATTTGCCCATCCTGAACAAACTCAACAGGAACACGAACACCAGGCAAGGTTGCCTCAACGACTAAATGAGGTGTTAAATCATTATCTACCAGCCAATCATAAAATGCTCGAAGCATATAAGGTCGGCGAGGTGTCATATTAGTTATGTCCATTTCGCTTCCAATTAGCGACTCAGACGCATTTCACGTTCTGCCTCGGTCAGTGAAGCTAGGAATGAATCACGCTCAAATACGCGGTTCATGTACACTTTCAACTCTTTCGAACCTGGGCCAGTGAGTTCAATACCTAGCTGAGGCAAGCGCCACAATAACGGAGCAAGGTAACAATCGATCAAACTGAACTCTTCACTCATAAAGTATTCAAACTCTGCAAATACAGGGCCGAGAGTCAGCAGATCATTGCGCAATTTGTTGCGCGCAGCTTCCGCTTCTTCAACGTTACCTTTTACCACTTTCTCTGCCAGTGAGTACCAGTTTTTCTCAATACGGTAAATCATCAAACGGCTGTTACCACGTGCAACTGGGTATACAGGCATCAATGGAGGATGGGGAAAACGCTCATCCAGATATTCCATGATGATTTTCGAATCGTAAAGCGCTAGCTCACGATCAACTAAAGTGGGTACTGATTTATACGGGTTTAGCTCAATCAGCTCTGCGGGAAGATTTCCTTCATCAACCAGTTCAACTTCGACACTTACACCTTTTTCAGCCAGTACAATACGTACCTGATGGCTATACATATCAGATGCACTTGAAAATAGAGTCATCACAGAACGTTTATTGGCAGCTACAGCCATGGAGCCCTCCAGCACACTTACAGATATAAAAAATAATGGAGGCTAAGCCTCCATTATCAACAATAAAATTGGGAATTAGCACAGTATGATAGCACAATTAGTGCACATCACGCCAATACTCTTTCTTAAGCAGAACAACCACAATAGTGAAGATAACGAGGAATGCCATTACCCACCAGCCTAATGCGTGACGCTCTAGTTTCACTGGATCACCAGAGTATTCTAGGAAGTTCACCAAATCACGAACAGCATCGTCGTACTCTTCTTGGTTCAGCTCACCAGTCCCGTCGGTTTCAACACCAACGACAACTTTATGCTCCTCGCCTTCTACGATTTTAGTCTCATAAACTGGTTTAGGAATCCCTTGTAGTTCTTCGAGAACGTGCGGCATACCTACGCTTGGGAAAACAACGTTGTTTACACCAAACGGGCGAGATGGGTCTTCGTAGAAAGAACGCAGGTATGTGTATAGCCAGTCAGAGCCACGAACACGAGCAACCAAAGTTAGATCAGGAGGCGTAGCACCAAACCATTTGGCTGCGGATTCATCAGGAATTGCGTTTTCCATCAAATCACCGACTTTCGCATTAGGATCGAAAATCAGGTTCTCTTTCAGTAGTTCGACCGGAATACCGATGTCACGTGCAACCCGCTCATAACGTTGATACTGCGCTGAGTGACAGCCAAAACAGTAGTTCATGAACAGCTTGGCACCGTTTTGTAGTGATGCTTGATCACTTAGGTCATTGTTTGCTTTGTCTAGCGGTACGTTTGCACCCGCTGCCATCGCCAGAGAAGGCAGCATTGCAAATAGAATTACAATCCATTTTTTCATTTGAATGTCACCCTTTCTGGTAGTGGCTTAGTCGCTTCGTTCTTACTGTAGAAGTACAGCAGTACGAAGAACATGAAGTAAGCTAAGCTAAAGATCTGAGCTAGCAGTGTGTACGTTGGTGTAGCAGGAAGCGCACCAAGAATACCCAGAGCAATAAAGCTGATCGTAAACTGGATGATATTAAACAAATGGAATTTACTACGGTAACGGTAAGAGCGAACCTTACAACGATCCAGCCAAGGCAGAACGAATAGAACCGCAATTGACGCTCCCATCGCGATAACACCTAGTAACTTATCAGGTACCGCACGCAAAATCGCGTAGAAAGGTGTGAAGTACCATACTGGAGCAATGTGCTCTGGTGTTTTCAGTGGGTTTGCCGCTTCAAAGTTAGGCGGCTCAAGGAAGTATCCACCCATCTCAGGGTTAAAGAACAACACGTAACAGAACAAGAACAGGAAGCCTGCTACACCAACCATGTCTTTAACCGTACCGTAAGGATGGAACGGAATAGAATCGATGATATCGTATTTCTTCGAGTAGTAATCGTGGAACTTGAACTGCGTCTTGTAATCGTCGCCCATGGTGCCTTTAGGCAGCTTAGTTTCGATACCATCTGGGTTGTTTGAACCCACTTCGTGTAGTGCTAATACGTGTAGAACAATAAGCAGCAGAAGTACGATTGGCAATGCAATAACGTGTAAAGCGAAGAAACGGTTCAGCGTTGCACCAGAAATAACGTAGTCACCACGAATCCATAGTGTCAAATCGTCACCAATAACAGGAATCGCACCAAATAGTGAAATGATTACCTGGGCTCCCCAGTAGGACATCTGACCCCATGGAAGTAGGTAGCCCATGAAGGCTTCAGCCATCAACACTAAGAAGATAAGCATACCGAAGATCCACAGTAGCTCACGAGGCTTCTGGTAAGAGCCATAGATTAAACCGCGGAACATGTGCAGATAGACCACGACAAAGAATGCCGAAGCACCTGTCGAGTGCATGTAACGCAGTAACCAACCGTATTCGACATCACGCATGATATATTCGATTGAAGCAAACGCCCCATCACCAGATGGAACATAGTTCATTGTTAGCCAAATACCTGTCAGAATCTGGTTAACCAATACCAGCATTGCTAGAGAGCCAAAAAGATACCAAAAGTTAAAGTTCTTTGGCATCGGGTACTCAGAAAGGTGTTTCTTATACGCATTCATTGCGGGTAGACGTTTTTCTACCCAGTCAAGTAGAGCTTGCATTATGCCTCCCCTTCTTCGTCAACACCGATGATAATCTTAGTATCACTGAGATACATGTGCTTTGGAACAACCAAGTTTAGTGGGGCTGGTACACCTTGGAATACGCGGCCAGCCATATCAAACTTGGAACCGTGACAAGGGCAGAAGAAACCTGATTTAACACCTTGAACTTGTTCGCTAAAACTGTCCGGTAAATAAGTCGGCGAACACCCTAGGTGAGTACAGATACCTACAGCGACAAAGTACTCAGGCTTAATAGAACGGTAGGCGTTTTGAGCATAAGTTGGCTGTTGCTCTTCGCCTGACGCTGGATCACGAAGTTGACCGTCAATATTTTTCAGCGCATCTACGACAGATTGTGCTCGGCGGACAACCCAGACAGGTTTACCACGCCACTCAACACGAACCATCTGCCCTTCTTCAAGTTTACCTATGTCAACTTCAACAGGGGCACCCGCAGCTTTTGCTTTCTCACTTGGGTTCCAAGATTTAATAAAAGGAACGGCGACAGCAGCTGCTCCGAGACCACCAACAACCGCCGTTGTTGCTGTCAAGAAACGTCTGCGACCGTTATTTAAAGGCGCATTGCTCATCCAAACATTCTCCCATTTGCTCCTTTTGGATTATTGTTATTCCGCTTAAAGAGCATGGCTAACAAAATACGAATTTAGTTGTATTTATTTGATGGCAAATGATAAATAAAACCCTACTTTTTGACAAGATAAAGCTACCTTTTTGTAACAATCGTGAAGTAAATCGCCTATGAGGTCACAAAAGGGGAATAAGTAATATAAAAGTTCTCGAAACTGGTCTGAGAGAAGGGATTTTTTTGTGCAGAAAAACAAAAAGCCTGGCATGAAGCCAGGCTTTTGGGACCACAATCCGGTGAAAACACCGAAGGCCAATCTTTTCGAAAAAAGATTAACGCTTAGAGAACTGTGGACGACGACGTGCTTTACGTAGACCAACTTTCTTACGTTCAACGCAACGAGCGTCACGAGTAACGTAACCAGCTGCACGTAGAGTAGGACGTAGAGACTCATCGTATTCCATTAGCGCGCGAGTGATACCGTGACGGATAGCACCTGCTTGACCTGAAATACCGCCACCTTTAACAGTAACGTATAGGTCTAATTTTTCAGTTAGTTCAACTAGCTCTAGAGGCTGTTTAACAACCATACGAGAAGTTGGACGACCAAAGTACTCATCAAGACTACGCTTGTTGATTACGATGTTGCCGCTGCCTGGTTTAATGAAAACACGTGCAGCTGAGCTTTTGCGACGGCCAGTGCCGTAGTATTGATTCTCTGCCATTTTCGAAATCCCCGATTAGATGTCTAGTACTTGTGGTTGTTGAGCAACATGGTTGTGCTCAGCGCCCGCGTAAACTTTCAGCTTACGGTACATAGCACGGCCTAGAGGACCACGTGGTAGCATACCTTTAACCGCTAGCTCAAGCGCCATCTCTGGCTTACGATCAATTAGCTTCTCGAAGCTGATTGATTTTAGGCCGCCAGGGAATTCAGTGTGACGGTAGTAAATTTTACCTTTAGCTTTGTTACCAGTTACAGTAACTTTCTCCGCGTTTACAACGATGATGTAATCACCAGTGTCAACGTGTGGAGTGTATTCAGCTTTATGTTTGCCACGTAGGCGAGATGCAATTTCACTTGCTAGACGACCAAGAGTTTTACCTTCAGCGTCTACAACGTACCAGTCGCGTTTTACAGTTTCTGGTTTAGCAACGAAAGTTTTCATGCTAATAATAACCCGTTTATTAAAATTTACACTTAAGGAGCATTGCTCCCACTGACTAAGAGCCCATTCATCACCCCTTCGAGTGGTTGGCACTCTCGACCCTAGATCTGTAAGGATCTGGTCTGCAGTAACGGTGGGTCGCAGGATTATAGAGAAGTCAGTTGAAAAAATCACCTCTTTTTAGGCAAAAAAATCATTTTTTTTCTTCCCTTATAGAAACATCAAACCCCTTATGCTAAATGCTCTTTCGCCAGATAATCATGGCTTTGCATTTCAATAAGTCGAGACTGACAGCGTTTAAATTCAAATTCCAATTGTCCTTGGGTATATAGCTCTTCTAATGGAACTGCCGCTGAGATAATTAATTTGACATGACGCTCATAGAATTCATCCACTAAAGCAATAAAACGACGAGCCGCATCATCAATAGACTTTCCCATTTGCTGGACGTCGGCTAATAGTACGGTGTGGTAGATACGTGACAGCTCTATATAATCATTTTGACTCCGGGCTGACTGGCACAACTGCTCAAAGGTAGCATGCAGCACCCCTTCGTACGAATTCAATACCTCTATCTGACGATGATTGATTTCAATGCTTTTCGCACCTTGCTTATGCTCACCAACCAATTGTTCAAAGTAATGACAGAGATTGGTATTGGCCTGAGCATCCAAAGGAAAATGATAAATTTCCGCTTGTTCAAGCGTTCTCAATCTGTAGTCAATGCCACTATCAACATTAAGCACTAAACAGTTTGACTGAATCAAATCAATCGCAGGCAAAAAACGAGCTCTTTGTAAGCCATTGCGATACAAGTCCTGTGGTGGAATATTGGATGTGGCGACTAAAATCACACCACGCTTGAATAAAGCCTGAAACAAAGTCCCCAAAATCATTGCATCGGTAATATCTGATACGAAAAACTCATCAAAACATATGATTTCCGCTTCTGACTTAAAGATATCAGCCACCTGCTCCAATGGATCATTGATATCTCCAAGCGCATTCAACTCGTCATGCACTCGATACATAAATCGGTGGAAGTGGACACGCATTTTTTTGTCGCAGGGAAGAGCTTCAAAAAAAGTATCCATTAAGTAGGTTTTTCCACGCCCTACGCCCCCCCAAAAATACAATCCTTTAGGAGCAATAGGTTGAGGTGTTTTTTTGCCAAACCAGCTTTTCCATCCGGTGACAGGCTCAACAGGGGTATTTATATATTGAACAAATTCATGGTAGAGATTATCCAGAGCTTTCACGGCTTGAAGTTGGGCTTCATCTTGTTGAAAGCCATGCTCTTTTACATCTTTTGTATAGATCTCTAATGGGGTCATCGCTTCACTCACGTGCTATAGAAGGATTGAAACTGCTATGCAGAGCACATGCATTTTTCTTTATCGTCTCGAATTCTCATAGTAACATGTCCGGTGAACATGTGTAACCAACCGGTAAAAAACATGTTAAATAACAATGATAAGGAGCGAATATGCCTTGGATTTATGCCCTTGTAGGTTTGCTTGTAGGCGCTGTTTTAGGAATCATCATCTCGCGTATCACCACTCCGGGATATAACAAACAGAAGACCATTCAAAAAGATTTAGATAACGCTAAATTTGAGCTGGAGCAGCAAAAGCAAGATCTTGCCGATCATTTTGCCCAAACTGCAGAAATGCTGGATTCTTTAGGCAAAGAATACACTAAGCTTTATCAGCACATGACCAAAACATCTTCTGAACTGCTACCAAATATTCCAATTCAGGATAACCCATTCAACAAAAAAGTAGCAGAGCAAACGAAAGTAGAAATGCAAGCTGAAGTTGAACAACCATTAATTCTCAATGAAGCACCTAAAGATTACGCCTCTGGCGCAACAGGCATGCTGACCGAAGAGAAAAAGGAAGTTCTTAACTCAGAACAAGTGGTTACAGCAAAAGCCTCTTAGCTCTATTTGTTCACTTGCTGAACTTTATAAAGGTTTTTTAGTCTTAAACTCCAATAAGCGTCGATTGATTTCTTATTTTTTAACCAAATATTAAATCTCAGGCCTTAACTTAACGAGGAGTTATCAGATGAAAAAACCTTTGCTTGCTTTAACCGTCCTATCTTTAAGCTTAAGTTCAATCATCACCCCCATACCAGCCACTGCTGCCCTGCCGCTTTCAGTAGATGGAGAGCAATTGCCAAGTTTGGCTCCAATGTTGGAAAAGGTTACCCCTGCTGTCGTCAGCATCTCTGTGGAAGGTACCCAAGTCTCGAAGCAGCGCATCCCTGAACAATTCCGTTTCTTTTTCGGCCCAGAGTTTCCAACCGAGCAATTACAGGAACGTCCATTTAGAGGTCTTGGATCGGGTGTCATCATCAACGCCGATAAAGGCTACATCGTGACTAACTATCACGTCATCAATGGTGCTGAAAAAATTCGCGTTAAGCTACACGATGGCAGAGAGTATGACGCTGAATTAGTGGGCGGCGACCAAATGTCAGATGTAGCGCTTCTGCAGTTAGAAAAAGCCAAGAATCTCACGGAAATTCAGATTGCAGATTCGGATGCCTTGCGGGTCGGTGACTTTGCTGTTGCGATCGGTAATCCATTCGGTCTTGGACAAACGGTCACCTCCGGTATTGTTTCTGCTCTAGGACGCAGCGGCCTGAACATTGAAAATTTCGAGAACTTCATTCAAACCGATGCCGCTATCAATAGTGGTAACTCTGGTGGTGCTTTGGTGAACCTAAATGGTGAGTTAATTGGTATCAATACTGCTATTTTGGGGCCAAATGGCGGTAATGTTGGTATTGGGTTTGCCATTCCATCAAATATGATGAACAACCTAACAGCACAAATCCTTGAGTTTGGTGAAGTTAAACGCGGAATGTTAGGTGTTCAAGGTGGAGAAATTACTTCAGAGCTTGCTGATGCACTCGGCTATGAGTCCAGTAAAGGGGCTTTTGTTAGCCAAGTGGTGCCTGACAGTGCAGCAGATAAAGCAGGGCTCAAAGCGGGTGATGTCATTGTATCCGTCAACGGCAAAAGCATTCATTCATTCAGTGAACTGCGCGCAAAAGTTGCAACACTTGGTGCAGGCAAACAAATCTCGCTCGGAGTGGTCCGCGATGGTAAGAAGGAAAACTTTGATGTGACATTAGGTGAGCAGCAAAATGTCAAAGCCTCAGCCGACAAACTCCATGACGGCCTTTCTGGTGCAGAACTCACCAATACAACCTCAAGCGATCCAGTACAAGGCATTAAAGTCGCCGGCGTAGAGAAAGGCTCAAAAGCTGAAGCGTATCAGCTCGCGAAAGGTGACATCATTATTGGTGTAAACCGTAAACGAGTCAAAAACCTTGCTGAGTTTAGAAAAGTCCTTGAGAAGCAACCAAGTGTATTGGCTCTGAACATTCAACGTGGCGAACGGACTATTTATTTAGTCGTACGTTAAAAACGAGAGCTCAATGTCAAAGGACGGTAGGATCTCCTGCCGTCCTTTTATTATTTTCTCATCTAATGCTATCCTTTCGCCACTTGTCTGATATTTAGAGTGGTTAGGAAGATATGCTGCAATTCTTATTGCGTTCAATAGGTTTAGGGCTGGCAACAGCAGCATTATTACTATTGGCGATCCCTTCTCTACGCTCTACTATCCTCCCTCAGACACTGAGCGATGAAATCAGTATTACTTCGGCGCAAGAAATCTCATTTAACAGTGCAGTACATAAGGCTGCGCCTGCTGTTGTGAACATTTACAGCCGAAAGTACAAAGAGGATGATCGTTCGAAGCTATTGACCCAGGGGCTGGGCTCTGGGGTTATTGTTAGCGACAAAGGCTATATCATCACTAACTATCATGTTGTTGCTCAAGCCGATCAGGTGGTAGTAGCACTGCAAGATGGGCGCGTCGCTGCCGCTCAATTGGTCGGTACTGATAAGCGAACCGATATTGCAGTTTTACGTGTAGAAGGTAATAATCTTCCTGTCATACCACTCAATCCAAACTATTCCCCAACCGTCGGTGATGTCGTACTCGCCATCGGTAACCCATACAACCTCGGCCAAACAACCACTTTCGGCATTATCTCCGCAACTGGTCGCTCTTCCATCAGCGCCGGCGGACGACAAGCCTTTATTCAGACTGATGCTGCCATCAATGAAGGCAACTCTGGTGGGGCGCTGGTTAACACACGAGGTGAACTGGTTGGTATCAACACTGCCTCCTTTCAGCAAGCAACAGAACTGGAAACTTACGGCATTTCTTTTGCTATCCCTTATGCTCTTGCCAATAAAATCATGCAAAAAATCATAGCCGATGGTCGCGTGATCCGAGGTTATATCGGTATTGATGGTCAGGACATCAACTCCGTCACTTCCCGCTTACTAGGGAATGAACATTTAGGGGGTATTATCGTGTTAGGCGTCGATCCTAACGGACCTGGCGCCGATGCAGGATTTCAGGCTCAGGATATTATTCTCAAAATTGATGGACAAAAAATCAATGGTCGCCAAAGCGTAATGGATATTGTCACTGAGTTGAGGCCGGGGACAACCGTCGATGTGCTCATCCTACGTAAGGGCAAAGAGCAAACACTTAGCGTGACGATTGCAGAAGATACCCGAGAAATTTAAAAACCTAGATAGAAAAATCCCATGCTAGATAGCATGGGATTTTACTTTATTCGCTGTCTTCTTCTGTGGTAGAAGTTTCAACTTCAATACGGGTTACCCGCTGTAAACCTCTCGGTAGCAAACTACCTCGACGACCACGCTCACCACGGAAATTATCCAGGTCGTTTGGCTTCAAGCCCAGTTTACGTTTACCGGCATAGAGCGTCACCGATGCCCCTTGAGGTAACGACATCAGATGAGAAACCACTTCTTCCCGCTCTTTGGCTTTGGCCGCTGGAATATTAATGATCTTGTTGCCCTTGCCTTTGCCTAACTGAGGTAAATCCTTGATAGGGAATAACAACATTCGCCCTTGATTGGTAATAGCCAAAATCTCATCTTGGTCCAGGCTACGGATCGCATCCGGGCTCAAGACCTCAGCATTTTGAGGCAACGTGACTAGTGCTTTACCACTGCGGTTTTTCGACAGTAAATCACTTCCTTTACACACAAAGCCATAACCGGCATCAGAACCGACCAACCATAACTGGTCTTCTTCCCCCATCACCACATGGCGAATGTTAGTCCCTGCATTAATGTTCAGACGTCCCGTGATAGGCTCACCTTGGCTTCTCGCTGAAGGCAATGAGTGTGACTCTAACGAGTAGCTTCGACCATCACTGCCTAAGAAGACGGCTTGTTGATTACTCTTACCGCGAGCATGGGCTAAGTACTTATCACCCGATTTGTAATTCAGTCCTTCAGCATCAACATCATGACCTTTCGCGTGGCGGATCCACCCTTTGTCTGAAAGCACAACGGTAATAGGTTCGCTCGGAACAAGATCGCGCTCAGTCAAGGCTTTGGCTTCCGCACGCTCAACAAGAGGAGAGCGGCGATCATCACCGTATTTTTCAGCATCCGCTTTGATTTCTTTCTTTAATAGCGTATTCAGACGACGCTCAGAGCCTAGAAGCTGTTCAAGCTTTTCGCGTTCTTTTTCTAGCTCTTCCTGCTCACCACGGATCTTCATCTCTTCCAGCTTGGCAAGGTGACGAAGTTTGGTATCAAGAATCGCATCCGCCTGAATATCCGTAATACCGAAGCGTGCCATCAGCACTGCTTTGGGATCATCTTCCGTACGGATGATCTCTATCACTTCATCCAAATTAAGGTAAGCAACCAACAAACCTTCTAAAATGTGCAAACGTGCAAGGACCTTGTCCAAGCGATGCTGCAAACGGCGGCGAACGGTCGCACGGCGGAACTCAATCCACTCTGATAAGATCTGAACCAGACCTTTCACCTGAGGACGGTTATCCAAGCCAATCATGTTGAGATTAACGCGGAAGTTTTTTTCAAGATCCGTCGACGCAAACAGGTGGTTCATCAACTGATCACAATCGATACGATTTGAGCGAGGAACCACAACAATACGCGTCGGGTTTTCGTGATCCGATTCGTCACGCAGGTCATCGACCATTGGCAGTTTCTTGGCTCGCATTTGGCTAGCAATTTGCTCAAGTAACTTGGCACCCGATACCTGATGTGGCAGTGCCGTGATAACAATATCAGTGCCTTCTTTATGCCATACTGCGCGCATTTTGATACTGCCGCGACCAGTGCGGTAGATTTTTTCCAACTCAGCTTTTGGCGAGATAATCTCAGCTTCCGTTGGGTAATCCGGCCCCTGAACAAAGTTCATTACATCTGACAGTTCGGACTTAGGATGATCGATCAGATGGATAGTGGCATCAGCAATTTCACGCACATTATGTGGTGGAATATCGGTCGCCATCCCTACTGCGATACCCGTAACGCCATTGAGTAGAATATGTGGCAGTCGCGCAGGCAGCATTTGCGGCTCTTTCATCGTACCGTCAAAGTTCGGCTGCCATTCAACGGTTCCTTGTCCAAGTTCACCAAGCAGAACTTCTGCAAACTTGGACAATTTCGCTTCGGTATAACGCATCGCAGCGAATGATTTAGGATCATCCGGCGCCCCCCAGTTACCTTGACCGTCAACCAATGGGTAACGATAAGAGAACGGCTGAGCCATTAACACCATAGCTTCGTAACACGCGGAGTCGCCGTGAGGGTGGTATTTACCCAACACATCGCCAACCGTGCGCGCGGATTTTTTGTATTTTGCTGCTGCCGAGAGCCCCAGCTCTGACATCGCATAAATGATTCGTCGCTGAACCGGCTTTAAGCCATCACCAATGTATGGCAAGGCGCGATCCATGATGACGTACATCGAGTAATTGAGATAAGCGTCTTCAGTGAACTTGCGCATTGGCAACTGTTCAACGCCATCGTATGTAATTTCCGTAGACATTCGTTAAACCTCTGCCAAATCCCCGTTGTTTTGTAGCCAAGAACGGCGATCATCAGCACGTTTCTTACCAAGTAGCATATCCATCATTTCCATGGTTGCCTGAGAGTCATCAATCGTGAGCTGAACCAAGCGGCGAGTATTCGGATCCATAGTCGTTTCACGTAGCTGAAGTGGATTCATTTCACCCAAACCTTTGAATCGCTGGACATTGATCTTAGCTTTTTTCTTCGACAAACGTTCTAAGATGCCTTCTTTCTCATCATCATCAAGGGCATAAAAGACTTCTTTACCACAATCAATACGATAGAGTGGTGGCATAGCCACATAGATATGACCCGCTTCTACCAGAGCTCTGAAATGGCGGGTAAACAATGCACAGAGCAATGTTGCAATATGTAGTCCATCGGAGTCGGCATCGGCCAAGATACAGATCTTGCCGTAACGTAAGCTTTCAAGGTTATCACTGTCTGGGTCAATACCCAGCGCAACCGAAATATCATGGACTTCTTGAGAGGCTAATACTTGGTCAGCAGACACTTCCCAAGTATTAAGAATTTTACCGCGAAGCGGCATGACAGCCTGAAACTCTCGATCGCGAGCCTGCTTTGCAGAACCACCAGCCGAGTCACCCTCGACAAAGAAGATTTCGGTACGGTTTAGATCTTGTACTGAGCAGTCCGTTAATTTACCCGGCAAGGCTGGCCCTGAAGCCACTTTTTTACGTACCACTTTTTTACTTGCACGCATTCGCCGATGTGCATTGGCAATACAAACTTCTGCCAGCTGTTCAGCCAGTTGCGGCTTCTCATTCAGCCATAAGCTAAACGCATCCTTTACCACGCCAGAAACAAAGGCAGCGGTTTGACGCGAAGACAGACGTTCTTTGGTTTGACCGGCAAATTGAGGGTCTTGCATCTTAACCGACAATACGTAGGAACAGCGGTCAAAGACATCGTCCCCCGTGAGCTTAACACCACGAGGAAGCAGGTTACGGAACTCACAAAACTCTCGCATCGCATCAAGCAAGCCTTGGCGCAATCCATTTACGTGGGTGCCGCCTTGAGCTGTCGGGATCAGGTTTACGTAACTTTCGGTGATCATCTCACCACCTTCCGGCTGCCAAATCACCGCCCAATTAGCCGCCTCGGTCTCCGCAGAGAATTCTCCAGTAAACGGCTCTTCAGGCAAGACGGTATAACCTTTCACACCTTCTGCTAGATAGTCTTTCAGTCCATCTTCGTACAGCCATTTGTGTTCGTTGCCGTTCACTTTATCAGAGAAAGTGATTTCTAACCCTGGGCAAAGTACCGCTTTAGCTCGTAAGTTATTCACCAAACGAGTGACGGAGAAATTGGCAGAATCAAAATATTTAGCATCAGGCCAGAAGTGAACACTGGTACCTTTGTTACGACGTCCACAAGTGCCAGTGACCGTTAAGTCAGACACTTTATCGCCGTGCTCAAATGCAATTTCATACACTTGTCCTTCACGACGTACCGTTACTTCCACACGTTTTGATAAGGCATTTACAACCGAAATACCTACACCGTGAAGACCACCAGAGAATTGATAGTTTTTATTGGAAAACTTACCACCCGCGTGGAGTTTACACAGAATAAGTTCAACGCCGGAGACTTTCTCTTCCGGGTGAATATCAACAGGCATGCCTCGGCCATCATCGATCACTTCGAGTGATTGATCGGCATGCAGAATTACTTGAACTTTTGAAGCGTGTCCGGCTAGCGCTTCATCGACACTGTTGTCGATGACTTCTTGTCCCAAGTGGTTAGGGCGCGCTGTATCCGTATACATCCCTGGTCGGCGACGTACTGGCTCCAAACCATTAAGAACCTCAATGGCCCCAGCATTATATTGTTCAGTCATAATACGGAATATCGTTATAGAAAATAAATGGGTTACTGAGCAGGTAAGCTTTTGTTCTTTTTATTAATTAGTCTAAAAAGTAGCAAAAACGACCAAACTCTCGTCGTTTCACATCCAGCTCAGTACAAGGGAAACATAGTCTGGAAGAGAGGGAATGATGTCAAGTGAGATAACTAAGTAACCACTAAAATTATGACTTTTCCCTCAATGAGCCTATAGCTGGAGAAACTCAATGATATGCTTAGGGTAGCGTTCAAAGTCGACAAAACTATGATCTCCTCCCTGTTCAACGGTTTGTTTAGCTCCGCTAAACTTTTCAACCGCCTGACGATAATCCAACACCTCGTCTTCTGTTTGTTGTAAAAGCCAGAAATCTTCCGGTTGTTTGATGACCGGCGTATCCAACACTTTTAATTCATCAATATGGGTGTCTTTTAAAACATAGCGTTGCTGTGTGTAGGGGTTTTCCTGCTCGCCTAAATAGTCAGAAAGTAACTCATAAGGTTTCACCGCAGGGTTAACCACCACTGCTCTAAAACCAAATTGAGCATTGAGCCACATGGACATATACCCACCCAGCGAACTGCCCACCAAGCCAATTTGATAATCGTTAAGGTGCGTTTCAATAATGTCCAGCAAACATTCTGCAGCTTGCTTGGGAAAACAAGGTAATTGAGGAACAACAACCTTAATATCAGGACGATATTGCTGGCAATACTCCTTCATAACATTAGCTTTATGAGACAAAGGAGAACTGTTAAAACCATGAATATAAAGCAGTAATGAAGGTTGCATAATGGTCCTTAATCAGGTGAGTTCAAGGTTAATAACCCGTTGAGTTAAAGTCAGGTTGGAACCTACCTGCGGGTAGACGTTTCACTTCGGTAGTCACATTTCCATCATCGTGGAGCAATAATTCACGCCACCCCGGAGACTGGTTATCCAAAGCAAAGTCATCTGAGTTGGGTTTAAATTGTACACAGGTTGAAGGCGTGGCCATTACCCGCACTTCATTTCTCATCACATTCATGTCTTGGTGCACATGGCCACACAAGACCGCTTTGACATTATTATACTGATCGACCAATTGCCAAAAATCCTCTGAATCTTTCAAAGAATGTTGGTCTAACCAAGCACTGCCCACAAGCATGGGATGGTGATGCAATAGGATCAAAGCGTGACGTTCTTGATACTGAACTAATTTTTCTTCCAGCAGTGCAAATTGCTTATCGCTCAAACGACCATGAGGCACTCCCACGACTTGAGAGTCAAGCATAATCATCTGCCATGTTTCACCAAGCAGTACATGCTCAATTTGCTGAATCTGTGGAGAAGGAATCACCGAGGTCATGCTCGGTTTAAAATCATGATTGCCAGGGAGCCAAAAACAGGTTTTCTTGAGCGGTACAATACCTTGCTCAAAACGATGATATGACGCTTCGCTATGATCCTGTGAAATATCCCCTGTCGCCAAAACAGCGTCATAGGCAGGATTTTCTTCGACAATAGCTTCAACGACAGCCTTAAAGCTGTCACCTGTATTCACACTCAATAGGCTTCCATCTGCTGCTTCAAACAGATGAGTATCTGTAATTTGAAGCAGCCTGATGCGACCATCTGATGAGCTCGACGTTACTTTCAAAACTAAAACCTAAATATTGAGCGGCGTCCGGCTAATACCATGCCTTAAACAAAAAGATAACCAATCACCCAAAAAACGGTTCAGTTGCACTTTTTCATCTTGCTGAACCATTTTGTCATTGGGGTATTCGTATCGAGCATTCACTCGTTTTAAATGCTCACACTCACACACCTCTGCTACGCGAGCATCGTGGTAGAGCCTGACAGACATTTTTGGCAATGGAAACACCGGGATATCATCACTTTGACAAATATCGACCAAAGTTGTGTACTTTGTGACTTCGACCACTTGAATTTGATATGTCATGTTAGCAGCCTGATAGCAGCGCACATTACCAACCTTTGCTCTACTTGGAAGCAAAGCATTTAATTTGGCGTAATTGGTTTCATAAGTCCGCATCAATTCTGATAAATCAACGTGATACGGTTTTTTTACTGCTACTTGTGCCATTGTTCTCTTAGCGTTTGGTAATTCAGCTGCAACCATTGCAGTGCAATAATCGAAGCGCCATTTTCAAATTTTCCGTTTGTGACCCATTGATAGGCGGTCTCACGACTGACCACATGAACTCGAATATCCTCACCTTCATAGTCTAAACCATGAACGCCTTGAGCGGTGGATGCATCCACTTTCCCAACGTAAACATCCAGTTTCTCGGAGCAACCACCAGAAGAAGGGTAATAAGACGTCACCTTGGTTACATCGTCAACGGAGATCCCCGCTTCCTCAACCGCTTCGCGACGCACAACCTGCTCTGAAGATTCATTGGTATCAATCACCCCCGCCACAATTTCAAATTGCCAAGGGTGATCATGTTCCAGCGCACCGACACGAATCTGTTCAATCAATACAACCTGATCCGTTACTGGATCATAAGGCAGTAATGCCGCAGCGTGCCCTCGCTCGAACATTTCACGCTCAATAACCTCACTCCAGCCACCTTCAAACAACTTATGTCGAAAGCGATACTTAATCATCCTAAAAAAGCCCTTAAATAGTGTCTCTTTTGAGATGATTTCTACATCTTGTGGAGTAAATTCACTTTGTTGACTATCAGATAGTTGCATTTGGTACCTCAGTGAGTGAATCTTATAGTTTACTCAGACAGAAGCTTAACTTCCAAGGACATGGCTCAACTTTTTATACAATTTTTATATTCTGAGTTAAATCTGCGAATCGAGTATATTGCACAGGTGGATAGTTAAGTGTAAAAATTTGCAAAGTTTTGCGTGAATTAGCATCAGTATGAGTTAAACTCTCGCTCAGTCACCTTTTTCATATTTTGGCAGGAATAGGACCTATGAAAAAACTGCTTCCACTATTTATCAGTGCAGCACTTGGCAGCTTAAGCACCAACGCTTTTGCTGACACACTGACGGAAATTTACAATCAAGCAAAAGAAAACGACCCAACATTACTTAGCGCAGCTGCTACCCGCGACTCTGCATTTGAAGCGGTGACTTCTAGCCGTGCCACTTTGCTCCCTCAAGTTGATCTGACAGCAAGCTACGACTTTGATCGCGGTGAGTACAATGACGCAGACAATGACAAGGATACTTGGACAGCTAAACTAGGTTTTACTCAAGAGTTGTATAAACGTTCTAGCTGGCTCACTCTAGATACAGCGGAGAAAACGGCACGCCAGGCCGATGCAACCTATGCGGCTGCTCAGCAAGATCTTATTCTTCGCGTCGCTACCGCCTATTTTGAAGTGTTAAGAGCACAAGATAACTTAGCTTTTGTCCAAGCAGAGAAAGCGGCTGTGGGTCGTCAACTAGAACAAACCAAACAGCGTTTTGAAGTAGGACTTTCTGCGATTACAGACGTCCATGATGCACAAGCACAGTACGATACTGTTTTAGCAGATGAAGTGCTGGCCGAAAACAGTCTGATCAACAGCTACGAAGGTTTACGCGAAATCACGGGCATAGAGCATGATGATCTCAATGTATTAGACATTGACCGTTTCTCTGCGACCAAGACTCAATCGCCAGTAGACTCTCTAGTTAAAGAGGCCCAAGAGAAGAACTTAAACTTACTTTCTTCACGCATCGCCCAAGACATCGCTAAAGATAATATTTCTCTGCAGAGCTCAGGCCACCTTCCTTCATTGACTTTAGATGGCGGCTATACATTAGCCGAACAAAAGAACAGTACATCCAGTTCAAGTGATTATGATTCGGACAATTTCAATGTTGGGCTAAATCTGTCTGTGCCAATTTATAGCGGTGGCTCAACAACCTCTCTGACTAAGCAAGCGGAATTTGATTACGTAGCGGCAAGCCAAGATTTAGAAGCGACTTACCGCAGCGTGGTGAAAGACGTTCGTGCCTTTAACAACAACATCAGTGCTTCAATTGGTGCACTACGCGCTTATGAACAGACCGTAGTGTCGGCTCGTTCAGCGTTAGAAGCCACTGAAGCGGGCTTTGATGTAGGTACCCGTACTATCGTAGACGTTCTTGACTCAACTCGTAACTTGTACGATGCAAACAAGAACCTTTCTAACGCACGTTACGATTACATCCTAAGTGTGTTGCAGCTTCGTCAAGCAGTCGGCACGTTAAGCGAGCAAGATATCCTAGATATCAATGCTGGTCTGAAAGAAGCTCCAGCTAACAGCTAACAGCTAACAGCTAACAGCTAACAGCTAACAGCTAACACGGAAAAGTAAAAAGGTTGATGCTTTCACATCAACCTTTTTTAGTTCTTGCCTATCTCAAAAACTAGTACACCGTATCTATCACAACATCTTTTTCTACCAGCCACTCGACCTTGTCACCATTCTTAAGCATTAAGGCGACATCGACTGGTTTTTCTGTCTCTACCGCGAATTGCCACACAAATGCCACTTCCCAACGGCTTTGATTGTGAGTACGTAAATCCAGTAAATCACCATCGATAACCCAACTTTCTTCACCTTGCTTAATAGAAATACTGTCCACTTCCAAAGTGGCAGGTAGTATTTTATCCGATTCTAGGTAGAGCGCGCCATGGAGCGTTTGGTCCTGAACTTCTCCTAAGGTAGGCATTTTGTTTAGCCATAAATTACTTTTTAGCCGAACCGTAGCCCCTTCAATAGCAACCTGTTCATCCTGCTCCCAACCCACTGGAGTCGATGCACAGCCAGCTAGCAGCACAGCTCCCAACACCACTACTGCATATTTTTTCATTGTTATCACCTTTGAGCCAACCACTCTTTGAGAGTTTGAATATCATTCTGATATTCATTTTTTATTTCTTCAACCCAATCATCTATGTTTTCCCACCATGCTGGCAAATCAGGAGACTGAGCTTTTTGTGCGACTTTCTGAATATGTTTAAGACCAATAGAACCAGCCGCGCCTTTAATCTTATGAGCTTCAGAAACAATACCGTCTTGATGTTTCGCCGTCATATTAGAATTAAGAACTTCGACATACTCTGGCATCATATTTTCAAACATCTCGATACTATCCAGGACCGGTTGAGAGCCCACTATACCGACATAAGATTCCAGCATCTCCAAATCCAACACCCGGCTGTATAAGTCGTTACTTTCCGCCACAACTGGCTCTTCAATCGTCAGTGGCTGTTGATACTCTTCATCGGAGGTAAATTTCGCGATAACTTCCTGAACAGCCGTCACGGATAGAGGCTTGCTGATCGCATCGTCCATGCCCTTTTCCAAGTATTCATTTTTGTTCTTCAGTACATTAGCAGTAAGGGCGACCAATGGCGGCAAATCTTTATAGGTTTTACGATAAAAATCAGCAACATCAAAACCTGTCATATCTGGAAGTTGGATATCCAAGAACGCCAGATCATAAATTTCCGGATCAAACATCTCAATCGCATCCTGTCCGGTCATGGCCACACTAACCTCATGCCCCATACTCTCTAGAAGCGAACGCGCTACAGTAATATTGAGTTCAATGTCTTCGACCATAAAGATATTGAGCTCTTTACGCTCCGTTGGCTCACTTTCAAGTGGCTGCTCGTGTGCAGAAAGAGGAACACGTATGGTCACCGTAAAAGTACTGCCAAACCCTTCCTCACTACTGACGGTAATATCTCCATCCATCATCTTGATAAGTTGTTTAGATACCGCTAAACCAATGCCTGTGCCAACTGCGTGAAGGTTATCCTTACCGGATTTAACCTGGTAGTACATCGCAAAGATCTTCTCAAGCTCAGATTCCGGAATACCAATACCACTATCTTCAATTTCCATGGTGATATTGGCAAGCTCACCATCGATTTCTGCATCGACGGTCATCACAACGCCCCCCTCTTTGGTGAACTTCATAGCATTACTGATCAGGTTCCACAGTACCTGTCGCAAACGGGTTGCATCGACTTCTATTGCTGTTGGAAGTTCGCTTAAACGCTCTAGATCAAAACGTAAACCTTTTTGGGAGGCCATGAGGGCAGAAATACTCTCCATTTCAGCCACAAATTCCTCAAAGTTCAGTGGAGATGGGAACAGCTCTAACTTGCGACGGTCAAACTTATCCATATCAATAATGTCGTTGAAAATATTACCTAGGGTAATCGCACTGACATTGATGGTCTGCATATGGTTTCGTTGCTCATCCGTTAATGGCGTATCAAGCAACATACGGCTCAAACCAACGATGCCGTTTAGTGGGGTACGTAGCTCATGACTGATGGTTGAAATGAAAGTCGTCTTATCTCGGCTGGCTTTCTTCAATGATTCCTCGTGACGTTTTCGCTCAGTAATGTCACGCCCGAAACCGACTAACCCAAGGTGGCGGCCATCCTTGCTATAAAAAGGAACTTTGCGTAGCTCAAAGTAATTTTTACGGCCGTCTGGGTATTCCAGCCACTGCTCGTAAGTCAAGGCTTGGTTATCCGCAAACACCTTTTCGTCCGTATCAACAATCTGTTGAGCCACTTCTTTGCTGTAGACATCCCAAGGGGTGAGCCCCACCAGCTGATTTTCTTTTTTACCCGTTAGCTCTTCCATGGCACGGTTACAACCGGAAAATACCCCTTCAGCATTGCGGTAATAAATAAGATCCGGAGACGCATCAATAAATGAACGTAGAAGTGCGGTTCTTTCCGCCAATTCCAGTTGCGTACGCTCACGTTGGTAGACTTCGTTTTCGAGATCTTTCATCGCTTCTTCACGGGCTTCCTCAGCTTTTATCCGCTCTTCAATTTCCTGATTCAGCTTAGCAATATTCTGCTGTAACTTATGGTTCAGTTCTTGATCTCGAGAACGCATATCTTTGAGCTTAGATACGAGCTTTGATAAACGCTGGCGTGATTCCTCAAGTTGGTCGACGACCACAGATAAGAAATACACAGCCCAAGGCGTGATTAGCAGACCAAAAAACACCGAGCGAACAATATCAATGTCATCCACATGTCCACTCAACACTAAGGTGATGCCAACCTGAACCACAACAGCCAAGGCAACCAGCGCTAAAGCGAGTAAAATAGAGAAACGCAAAATGCCAAGCTTGACCAGAAGATCGACATAATACTGAGCGAGATTCTTTATAGGTTTCATTGGGCGCTCCGTACGATAAGACTAGGTAAATACTACCTGTTTTCACTACCCACGGCTAAGAGAACCTAAAATCTGGAGAAGTTAATTTTCTGATGTGTGATGGACACAAGTTTGATTACGCCCGTTTGCTTTCGCCTGATACAGGGCACTGTCTGCCAACGCAATCAAGCTTTCTCTGTTATCCATAGGATTAGGGACAAGCGTGGCAACCCCGATACTTACGGTCAGGCTCGAAGAGACTTCAGAGGCTGCATGTTCTAGCCCCAACCGTTTCACCTCTTGGTGGATTTTTTCAGCAATCTGCCACGCACCTTCAACGGTTGTGTTAGGCAAAATGAATCCAAACTCTTCCCCGCCATATCGAGCCACACAATCACTATTTCGAGATAGCACTGATTTAAACACCTCAGCCACTCGAATCAGAGCGTCATCACCAGCTTGGTGACCGTAATAATCATTGAAGCCTTTGAAATAATCGATATCACACAGGAGAACGCTCAGCGGCTGACGCTCTCGAATATGTAAAGGCCATAAAATAGCGAGTTGCTCATCAAATCGACGTCGATTGGAAATTTGCGTCAAGCTGTCAAGAAAACTCAACCTCTCTAGCTCTTGATTGGCCTCTTCCAGTTTTTGTGCCGCAAGATAACGATCCGAGACATCTCTCGCCATGATCAATACACCATTAGTGCCAGAAGCGGGATCACGAAACGGCGATTTCACGACATCATACCAAGTAAACTCTCCATTACTATTGATCGCTTTATCGATGTAACGTAATGATTTCCCTTCATATAAAACCTTCTGATCCGTTTCAGACAAACGGCTATAGACATCATCTGGGATGATATCTTGAAGCCGCTTACCAATGAGCTCATCCACCTCAGAAATGCCGAGGGCGCGTACAAAAGGTAGGTTACAGGCTTGGTAGACCATGTTCTCGTTAAAGATACCGATAGCATCTGGGCTAGACTCAAGAATATTCTGTAAAATGGTATCGCGTTGCGCCAAAGCCACTTCAGTATCGCGACGTTTATCCATCTCATCACGAAGGCTTTGCTGCATATTATGCCAGTCCGTTACGTCATGGCTGATACCTATGCTGCCCATTTTTTCTCCCGTAGAGGAAAGCAAGATATTCTGATAGGTTTCGAGGAGGCAACTTCGCCCATCGCAGTCTGCAGTCCAGCGCCGTTTATTCGCTCGCCCTTTAACGACACCTTTAATATCAGCGCTGCCTTCCTGTTCACGTCCATCCCAAAAACGTTCAAATGCTCGATTAGTAAAAATCAACTCACCTTGGTTATTCTTGATAAACACCAGTTCCGAAAGGTTATTTAACGCACTTTTGGCAATGGAAAGAGATTGAATCTCACGTGCCATTTCCTCGTGAGAAGCTTGGTGCGGTGATAAATAGAGTAACCAAGATGCACGTCCTCGATAGACAGTCTTACGCCCAGTCATCTCTACTTTAATACGCGTATTTCTCGAAACACTCCATTCAATGGGAAAGCTCTTAAATCCATTTCCTGCAAACTGGTTAATTGTCGATAGTAAGAATTCTCGTGAAACAGTATCAGGTAGCAGAAACGATTTCCCCATGCGTCGAATAGCAAGCAACTGCATGGCACTCTTATTGGATAGAAGCAACTTTCCTGACTGAGCCTCGACGAGAATCAAGGCTGTGGGGGTATCCTGAAACAGCAACTCGATATGCTTTTGCAATCGCGAATAGAGCACTGAGGATAAAATAACGAAGAGCAGGATGACGACAAGGCTAAAACCATGTCCACGGGAAACATCCCATAGCCAGTAAAGTACCTGCTCCATTCTAATACTCTATGTCCATCTGCAACCTAATACTAAGGTTACAAAAGATATCAGCTTATTGCTGATTTTTCTGTATTTATTAATAGTTTTATATATATAAACGGCTGATTAATTAACGAACCTTGTGCACCATCACGTTGAAGTGTCTGTTCAAGCTCTGTCATCGCTAGCCAACGATTCTCACACCACAAAGGTGCAAGCAAAGTAGGTCGACGGGCCGCAGACGACACTCGATGAAAGACAACCTCTGGAGGTGTCATCCGAATCATCGCACTTGCGGTTTCAACGTATTGTTCTAATGATAGCGCATCCAATCTGCCCGCTTTCCAAGCTTTAGCCATAGTACTCCCTTCAACAATATGCAGACTATGAAGCTTAATACCATCGGTCCCTACCTCTAGCACTTTACTCAGCGTGCTCAGATTGTCCTCATGAGTCTCCTTTGGTAGACCAACGATCAGGTGAGTACACACTTTAATGCCCATAGCCCGCGCACGGTGAGTAATTTCAGCGTAACACTCGAAGTCATGACCACGATTAATACGTTTCAGAGTCTCATTATTAGCAGTTTGCAGGCCCAGCTCCAACCAAATTTCATAACCTTGTTGAGCATAACCAGACAAAAGATCTAACACGGCATCTGGCACACAATCAGGCCTTGTCCCGACACAAAGCCCAACGATGTCGGCTGTTTTCAAGGCCTGCTCATACATACTTTTCAGCACTTGCACTTCTGCATAAGTGCTGGTGTAAGCTTGAAAATACGCTAAGTACTTCTTCGCTCTGCGAACTTCATTGGCACGATCATTCAGTTGCTCACCAATACTCTTAATCTGGCTTTTTTCATCAGCAAATGAAGCAACATTGCAGAATGTACATCCACCTCTGCCTATCGTGCCATCTCTATTTGGGCAACTGAAACCGCCATGCAGTGTCAGTTTATGGACCTTCTCTCCATATCGTCGCTGTAGATCTTGCCCAATCGTATTGACCATCTCATGTAGCTGCATATTTCTCTTACACACCAAATAGGAATAACTATCATTTCGATTTGTGTAATTAAATTACAACAATGAAAAATTAACAGGTCAGAATTTAAAGATTTAAAACAGCTAAGCTTTATCTAAAATCAATAAAAATGCATAAAATTAAGCACAAAAAGCAATTGTTAAGCAAAAGTTAAACATAAATACAATAACAGGACCTGAAAAACTACTCGACTTCCTCGAATTTTGATTGCAATTAAGCTGGACAAAATTGTAGGATAATTTCAGATTTTAGTTTTATTTGTGTATTTAATTACACAATCATTTACTAAAACGTCGGTGTTTTCCAACTCCCACCTATATAAATCACTAAATAGTGATACAAAAAACATGGATTACACCAAGGATTGTTTTTCTCGCAATATTTTTCCTGCGAGATACGGAATGGAATCAAAGTCGCCAACTTCGGAAGACTTCGAATCATAAAAAATAAAGGACTGGACGCAAAACTGGTTTCGACTAGCTCATTTGCGCCTATTGAACTGGAAGGATGTATCTATGGTAGATAGAGAGCAAAATTCGCAAGGTCTGTATACTCCTGAGCTGGAGCATGACGCTTGTGGCATCGGTTTTGTTGCTCACCTGAAAAACCGTAAATCTCATGAAGTTGTGACTCAAGCATTGGATATGCTGGCTCGCATGGAACACCGTGGTGGTCAAGGCTGTGACCCATGCAGCGGCGACGGTGCAGGTATCTTGCTACAAAAACCTCATGAATTCCTATTAGAAGAAGCCGTTAAGTTAGGCATTAAACTGCCTTCGTTTGAAAAGTATGGTGTCGGTGTCGTTCTTTTCCCGAAGGACGAATACAAACGCGAGCAATGCCGTGACATTCTAGAACGTAACGCACAACGTCTAGATCTTGAAGTTATCGGCTACCGTGTATTGCCAACCGATAACTCAATGATCGGTGCAGACCCACTAAGCACAGAGCCTCAGTTTGAGCATGTGTTTATCTCTGGTGGCCCTGGCATCACACCTGAAGAGCTAGAGCGCAAACTGTACGTACTTCGTAACTACACTGTACGTGTTTGCCTAGAAAGCGTTTCGAACATTGGTGACGACTTCTACATTAACTCAATGTCTTACAAGACATTGGTGTACAAAGGTCAGTTAACGACCGAGCAAGTACCTCAGTACTTCCTTGATCTGCAAAACCCGACCATGGTGACTGCACTAGCACTTGTACACTCTCGTTTCTCTACCAACACCTTCCCGAAATGGCGTCTTGCACAGCCTTTCCGTTACATTGCCCACAACGGTGAAATCAATACAGTTCGCGGTAACTTGAACTGGATGAAAGCCCGTGAAGCAATCCTAGAATCAGACCTGTTTACTCAGGCTGAAATCGACATGCTTCTTCCAATCTGTCAGGAAGGTAGCTCGGATTCATCTAACTTCGATATGGCACTTGAGCTCCTAGTTCTTTCTGGTCGCAGCCTGCCACATGCGTTGATGATGATGATCCCGGAAGCATGGCAAGAAAACAAAAACATGGATCCTAAGCGTCGCGCGTTCTATCAGTACCACGCAAACATCATGGAACCATGGGATGGTCCAGCTTCAGTATGTTTTACTGATGGTGTTCAAGTTGGTGCGACACTCGACCGTAACGGTTTGCGCCCTTCTCGCTACACAGTAACCAAAGACAACTTCCTAGTGATGGCATCTGAATCTGGTGTTGTGGATATTGAACCAGAGAACGTAGAGTTCCGCGGTCGTCTACAACCAGGTCGTATCTTTGTTGCAGACCTAGAGCAAGGTCGCATCATCTCAGATGAAGAAGTGAAAGACACCATCGCAACGGCACAGCCTTACGAGAAGTGGGTAGAAGAAAACCTACTGAGCTTGAAGAAGCTGCCAGATGCGAGCAACCAGTTCAGCCAACCTTCTCCAGAGCGTTTGTTGCACCGTCAGCAAGCTTTCGGTGTGAGCACTGAAGAAGTGAACGAAATCATCGTTCCAATGGCGAATGACGCAAAAGAGCCATTATCAGCCATGGGTGCCGATTGGCCGCTTGCGGTTCTATCTCATCAGTCTCAGCATCTTTCAAACTACTTCAAGCAACTGTTCGCACAGGTAACCAACCCACCGATCGACCCGATCCGTGAGCGTATGGTTATGTCACTGAACACTTACTTGGGTAAAGACCAAAACCTTCTGACTGAAACACCACTTCACTGTCAGAAAGTTGAATTGGAATCGCCTGTTCTAGCGAACTCTGAGCTTGAGAAATTGCGTGCGATCGATAACGAGCACCTACAAGCGAAGACGCTGGATATCGTATTCCAAGCTAATGAAGATCAAGGCAAGCTTGAGCGTGCACTAAAACGTATCTGCCAATACGCAGAAGACGCGGTTATCGATGGTTACTCAATCATCCTACTAACTGACCGTGCAGTGAACTCAAACCACGCAGCGATCCCAGCAATGCTGGCAGTTGGCGCAGTGCACCACCACTTGATCCGCAAAGGTCTACGCGCGAAGTGTGACATCGTGGTTGAAACTGGTGATGCGCGTGAAACGCACCACTTTGCAACGCTACTTGGTTACGGTGCAAACGCAGTTAACCCATACCTAGTAATTGAAACCATCATTGAGCTTCAACGTACTAAGAAGTTGGATCCAGAAGCGAACCCTCGCGATCTGTTCAACAACTACCGTAAAGCGATCAATGGCGGTCTTCTAAAGATCTTCTCGAAGATGGGTATCTCAACGCTACAGTCGTACCACGGTGCACAAATCTTCGAAGCGTTGGGCATCCACAAGTCAGTGGTCGACAAGTACTTCACAGGTACGGTTTCTCGTATCCAAGGTCTCACCCTTGATGATATTGCCAAAGAAGTGCTGATCCGTCACCGCATCGGTTACCCCCAACGCGAAATCCCAATTCAAATGCTGGATGTTGGTGGTGTTTACCAATGGAAACAGCGTGGTGAGAAGCACCTCTTCAACCCAGAAACCATTTCTCTACTGCAAGAATCAACGCGCAACAAGAACTACGATCAGTTTAAGCAGTACGCGACAGCCGTAGATAAGCAAGGCGACAACGCGGTAACCCTGCGTAGCCAGCTAGAATTCATTAAGAACCCAGCCGGTTCTATCTCTATCGACGAAGTCGAGCCAATTGAGAGCATCGTGAAACGCTTCGCGACAGGTGCAATGTCATTCGGTTCTATTTCTTACGAAGCACACTCCACACTGGCTGTTGCGATGAACCGTCTTGGCGCGAAATCAAACTCTGGTGAAGGTGGTGAAGACCCAATGCGTTTCGAACGCAAAGAAAACGGCGACTGGGAACGCTCAGCAATCAAACAGGTGGCTTCAGGTCGTTTCGGCGTAACCTCTTACTACCTAACCAACGCTGATGAGCTACAAATCAAGATGGCTCAAGGTGCGAAGCCAGGTGAAGGTGGTCAGCTACCAGGCGATAAAGTAGATGACTGGATCGGTGCAACACGTCACTCGACTCCGGGCGTTGGCCTTATCTCGCCACCGCCACACCACGATATCTACTCAATCGAAGATTTGGCTCAACTGATCTACGACTTGAAGAATGCGAACCGCGCAGGTCGTGTAAACGTGAAACTAGTATCGGAAGCTGGCGTAGGTACGATCGCTTCTGGTGTAGCGAAAGCGAAAGCGGACGTTGTACTTATCGCAGGTTTCGACGGCGGTACAGGTGCATCCCCAATGTCTTCAATCCGTCATACTGGTCTTCCTTGGGAGCTAGGTTTGGCAGAAACACACCAAACGCTACTGAAGAACGGTCTACGTAACCGTATCGTGGTTCAAGCAGATGGTCAGATGAAGACACCTCGCGACCTTGCAGTGGCAACACTACTCGGTGCAGAAGAATGGGGCGTGGCAACCGCAGCCTTGGTGGTTGAAGGTTGTATCATGATGCGTAAGTGTCATAAGAACACCTGCCCTGTCGGTATCGCAACTCAAAACAAGACGCTTCGTGAGCGCTTTGATGGTCGCGTTGAAGACGTCGTAACCTTCTTCCAATACATGGCACAAGGTCTGCGTGAAATCATGGCTGAACTTGGCTTCCGCACTATCGATGAGATGGTCGGTCAAGGTCAGAAGCTGAAGATTCGCCAAGACGTTTCTCACTGGAAATACAAGAATCTAGATCTGTCCCCTGTTCTCCACGTTGAACAACCACGCGAAGCGGACGGCGTATTCAACCAAGCAGAGCAGAACCACAACCTAGAAGAAGTACTAGACCGTAAGCTGATTCAAGCAGCGATTCCTGCACTCGAGAAAGGCGAAGCAGTGAATGCCGAGTTCCCTATCGTCAACACGGACCGCTCTGCAGGTACCATGCTGTCGAACGAAATCTCGAAAGTGTACAAAGATGCCGGCCTACCTCAGCCAATGAACGTGAAGTTCAAAGGTTCTGCGGGTCAGTCATTCGGTGCATTCCTAGCTAAGGGCGTGAAGTTCGAAGTGGAAGGCGACGCGAACGACTACTGGGGTAAAGGCTTATCTGGCGGTACGTTAGTACTTTACCCAGACGCGAAATCAAGCATTGTCGCAGAAGACAACATCGTGGTTGGTAACGTGTGTTTCTACGGTGCAACTTCGGGTGAGTCTTTCATTCGCGGTATGGCTGGTGAACGTTTCTGTGTTCGTAACTCAGGTGCGAAAGTCGTAGTAGAAGGCGTCGGTGACCACGGTTGTGAATACATGACTGGCGGTGCAGCCATCATCCTTGGTTCAACAGGTCGTAACTTTGCCGCAGGTATGAGTGGCGGCGTGGCTTACGTATGGGATAAATCAGGCGACTTTGAGTCAAAACTGAACCCAGAGCTAGTAGACCTAGATCCAATCGAGCAAGAAGACAGAGATCTATTACTCGACATGCTAACTAAGCATGTTCAATTCACAGGAAGTGAAGTCGCTCAGTCTTTCCTAGACAACTTTGAAGCAAGCCTAGCCTCTATGGTTAAGGTAATGCCGCGTGACTACAAAGCGGTTCTTCAAAAGCGTAAAGCTGAAGCACAGTCTCAAGGAAACGAAACTCAAGTGGAGGCCGTATAATGGGTAAGCCTACTGGATTTTTAGAGCATGGTCGTGAACTACCACAGAAGATCGACCCAGCTGAACGTATCAAGAACAACAAAGAGTTCGTTCTGAACGAGGAGTTTGGTGACAAGATCAATACTCAGGCTTCTCGCTGTATGGATTGTGGTGTGCCGTTTTGTCATAACGGCTGCCCTATCGGTAACATCATCCCAGAGTTTAACGACGCGGTTTATCGTGATAGCTGGGAAGAAGCATGGAACATTCTGAGCTCAACCAATAACTTCCCAGAGTTTACTGGTCGTGTTTGCCCTGCTCCGTGTGAAAGTGCTTGTGTACTTGGTATCAACCAAGATCCAATCACCATCTGTAATATCGAGAAAACCATCGTAGAAACGGCGTATCGTGAAGGGTACGCCAAACCAAAAACACCACGTTCTCGCACAGGTAAAACCGTTGCGATCATCGGTTCGGGTCCTGCTGGCCTTGCGGCGGCTGAGCAGCTAAACAGCGCAGGTCATACTGTGACCGTCTTCGAGCGAGACGAGAAAGTAGGCGGTCTGCTACGTTTTGGTATTCCAGATTTCAAACTAGGTATGGACGTGATTGATCGTAAGATCAACCTCATGGCAGAAGCTGGCGTTGAGTTTAAAGTAAACCAACACGTCGGTGTTGATGTAAATGCTCAGCAACTGCGTCAAGAGTTCGATGTGGTTCTGCTAACTGGTGGCTCAACCGTTCCACGTGATTTGCCCGTTCCGGGTCGTGAACTAAAAGGCGTTCACTTCGCGATGGAATTCCTAGGTCAAAACAACCGTCGCGCCAATAACATGGACCTTAAAATGGAAGAAATTCACGCTGCGGGTAAACATGTTGTGGTTATCGGTGGTGGTGATACAGGTTCAGACTGTGTGGGTACATCAAACCGTCACGGCGCAGCAAGTGTAACTCAAGTGGAAATCATGCCGATTCCACCAGAAAAACGTCCTGCTAATATGCCATGGCCACAGTACCCAATGATCTTGCGCACTTCGACATCTCATGAAGAAGGCGTTGATCGTCACTGGAACATCCTAACCAAAGAGTTCATTGGCAATGACAAAGGTGAAGTCACTGGCCTTCGTCTAGCTGATATCGTTTGGCAAGATGCGAAACCTGGCGAGCGTCCAAGCTTTAAAGAAGTAGAAGGCAGCGAGCGTGTTATCCCGTGTGATATGGCATTTCTAGCTATGGGCTTCCTACACCCAGAACCAACAGGCGTACTTGCTCAACTGGATATCGCGCTAGATGATCGTGGTAACGTAGCAACTCAAGATTTTGCTACCAACCAAGAAGGTGTATTTGCTGCTGGAGATATGCGAACAGGCCAATCTTTGGTGGTTCGTTGTATCAACGAAGGTCGCGAATGTGCCCGTGCTATCGATGATTACCTAATGGGTGGCACAAACCTAGAAGCAAAAGCGGATTCACTGATGCTGTCTGCGTAAACCAAATAATCCCCAGAACTAACCAATAATGAATGATTCTGGGTATTAAACAAATAGCTAATCAATCCTTCCAAACTTTCCATTCTGGCCAGCACAATGTGCTGGCCTTTTTTATTTAAGCCAGATTCAATTGTTAAAAAAGTGTAACAATGAAAAGTGTATCCATATGATAAGAAAGAAGTTTTCAGATTATTAAGTGGTAAATAGAACATTGGCGTGATAAATCACCAAAAACTTGACCTTTTCTATCATAAGCTATACGTTGTGAAGTCGATGAAAATGAATTCATCTTATTTTGTAAAATAATAAAGAAGATTTTGTGTTTATTTATGCAAAAATTAACAAATTAAAAGCATAATTAGTCATATATACCAACCCTTATCATGTTGGTAGTTCTGTCTAGAAGACAGAGAAGCAAAGGGAGAATTGCAATGGCTTTATATGATCCTAGTCTTGAGAAAGACAACTGTGGATTTGGTCTGATTGCGCACATGGATGGGCAACCAAGTCACAAACTGGTTCGTACGGCAATTTCGGCATTAGATCGCATGACTCATCGTGGTGGTATCGCCGCTGATGGTAAAACCGGTGATGGTTGTGGCCTTCTATTACAAAAGCCCGATTCCTATTTACGCCTTATCGCTGAAGAAAGTGGCTTTAACCTTGGCAAGCAATATGCCGTAGGGATGCTTTTCTTCAATCAAGACCCGATCAAAGCCCAACTTGCCAAGGACATCGTCAACAAAGAACTCGCACAAGAGACATTAACTGTTGCGGGTTGGCGTGAAGTACCAACTAATTCAGAAGTACTCGGCCCAATAGCCGCCGATTCACTTCCAAACATTCAGCAAGTCTTTATCTCTGCTCCGGCAGGTTGGCGCGAGCGTGACATTGAACGTCGCCTCTACATCGCACGTCGTCGAATCGAGAAACAAATCACCGAAGATCCAGATTTCTACATCTGTAGCTTGTCGACACAAGTTCTGGTCTACAAAGGCTTGTGCATGCCGGCGGACTTACCGCGCTTCTATCTTGATCTTGCTGATCTACGCATGGAATCCGCTATCTGCCTGTTCCACCAACGTTTTTCAACTAATACTCAACCTCGTTGGCCGCTGGCTCAACCATTCCGCTACCTTGCTCACAATGGTGAGATCAACACTATCGAAGGTAACCGCCAATGGGCTCGTGCTCGGGCTTACAAGTTCTCATCACCACTACTACCTGACTTACAAACTGCGGCGCCATTTGTGAACGAGACAGGTTCAGATTCTTCCAGCCTAGATAATATGCTGGATCTCTTTTTAGCTGGTGGTATGGATATTTTCCGTGCGATGCGCATGCTTGTGCCACCAGCATGGCAAAACCACCCAGATATGGATCCGGATCTGCGAGCGTTTTACGACTTCAACTCCAAACATATGGAACCATGGGATGGCCCGGCAGGTATCGTACTGTCCGATGGCCGTTACGCTGCCTGTAACCTAGATCGAAATGGTCTGCGTCCTGCACGCTATGTGATTACCAAAGACAAGTTGATCACTCTGGCTTCTGAGGTGGGGATTTGGGATTACGCTCCAGATGAAGTTGCCGAGAAAGGCCGTGTTGGTCCAGGTGAACTACTGGTTATCGACACTAGAAAAGGTAAGCTTTGGCAATCGAGCGAGATTGATAACGACCTGAAATCTCGTCACCCTTATCGCGAATGGATGAAAAACAACGTTCGCAAACTCACACCTTTTGCTCAGCTACCTGAAGATCAAGTGGGTGAACGTAGCTTTGATGAAGACTTGCTTAAGACTTATCAAAAGCAATTCGCTATGAGCAATGAAGAGGTCGATCAAGTACTGCGTGTCCTTGGTGATATGGGCCAAGAAGCGGTCGGCTCCATGGGTGATGACACCCCGATGGCCGTCTTATCCTCTAGAGAGCGCTTGGTAACGGACTACTTCCGCCAGAAGTTCGCTCAGGTAACCAACCCGCCAATCGATCCATTGCGTGAAAAACACGTAATGTCACTGGCGACCAGTATTGGTCAGGAGATGAACGTCTTCTGTGAAACCGATGGCCACGCCTACCGAGTGACCTTCGATTCGCCAGTATTGCTTTACTCAGACATGCAACAGTTACTCGAGCTTGGTGATGATCACTACCGTAATACCATTCTCGATATCAACTACGATCCACAACAGAAAGATCTCAAACAAGCCATTGATGATCTGTGTGAGCAAGCAGAACAAGTGGTGCGTGAAGGCACGGTTCTAGTCGTGCTTTCAGATCGCGCTTTAGTCAAAGGCAAACTGCCAATTCCTGCAGCCATGGCAGTCGGTGCGGTTCAAACTCGCTTGATTGATGCCAACTTACGTTGTGATGCCAACATTGTTGTTGAGACAGCCACTGCACGTGACCCACACCAATTTGCCGTCTTGCTTGGCTTTGGTGCCACTGCTATTTACCCATACCTTGCTTATGAAGCGCTAGGTAAGCTGATTGATGATAAAGCGCTAGAAAAAGACTATCGCGATGTGATGCAAAACTACCAATACGGCATCAACAAAGGTCTGTACAAGATCATGTCGAAAATGGGGATTTCTACCATCGCCTCTTACCGCTGCTCACAACTATTTGAAGCGGTTGGCTTAAGCCAAGAAGTGGTCGACTTATGCTTTAAAGGCGTGACGACTCGTATTGAAGGCGCGAACTTCGATGACTTCCAACAAGACTTGTACAACCTTTCTCGTAAAGCTTGGGCGAAACGAAAAGCCATCGAGCATGGTGGCTTATTGAAATATGTCCACGGTGGTGAATATCACGCCTACAACCCAGACGTGGTTGGCACACTGCAAACTGCGGTGAAATCAGGTGAAAGTAACGATTATCAGAGCTTTGCTAAGCAGGTGAACCAACGCCCTGTTGCCATGCTGCGTGACTTAATGGCGCTGAAAAAATCAGACTCACCGCTACCACTTGAGCAAATCGAACCTAGCACTGAGCTCTTCAAACGCTTTGATTCTGCGGCGATGTCCATTGGCGCACTTAGCCCAGAAGCGCACGAAGCACTTGCAACAGCGATGAACCGTCTCGGTGGCTACTCTAACTCAGGAGAAGGTGGTGAAGATCCACGTCGCTTCGGTACAGAGCGTAACTCACGTATCAAGCAGATTGCTTCTGGGCGATTTGGTGTAACGCCTCACTACCTTACCAATGCAGATGTACTGCAAATCAAGGTGGCACAGGGGGCGAAGCCGGGTGAAGGTGGCCAGTTACCGGGACACAAAGTCACCGCAGAAATCGCGAAACTGCGTTATTCGGTACAAGGGGTGACTCTGATCTCCCCTCCTCCGCACCATGATATTTATTCGATTGAAGATTTAGCTCAGCTTATCTTCGACCTAAAACAGGTCAATCCAAATGCGCTGGTTTCGGTGAAATTAGTTTCTGAACCAGGCGTCGGCACCATCGCAACAGGTGTCGCGAAAGCTTACGCTGATCTTATTACCATCTCGGGTTACGACGGCGGTACCGCAGCAAGTCCATTAACTTCAGTGAAATACGCAGGTAGCCCTTGGGAATTGGGACTGGCAGAGACACAACAAGCACTGGTTGCCAATGGTCTACGCCATAAGATCCGTCTACAAGTAGATGGCGGTCTAAAAACGGGGCTAGACGTGGTGAAAGCGGCGATTCTCGGTGCCGAAAGCTTCGGTTTTGGTACTGCACCAATGGTGGCAATGGGTTGTAAGTTCCTACGTATTTGTCACCTCAACAACTGTGCTACTGGCGTTGCAACTCAAGACGAGACATTGCGTAAAGAGTACTTCAAGGGCCTGCCGGAAATGGTGATGAACTACTTCATCGGTCTGGCGGACGAAGTGCGCGGATTACTTGCTGAACTTGGTGTTGAAAAACTGACTGACTTGATTGGTCGTACCGATTTGTTGGAAACCGTTGAAGGTCTGACAGCAAAACAAACCAAGCTGGATTTGTCGAATATCCTCGAGGCACCAGTCTCTCCAGAAGGACACCCTCTTTACTGGACACAGCCAAACACACCATTTGATAAAGCAGAGCTAAACAACAAGATCATTGAAGATGCGCTGCAAGCGGTTGAGAAACGTCAATCTGCTAGCTTCTTCTACAACGTGATCAACACCGACCGTTCTGTGGGTGCTCGCCTATCCGGTGAAATCGCTCAGCGCTACGGCAATCAAGGCATGGCGGCAACGCCAATCAAACTGCACTTAGATGGTACTGCAGGTCAGTCATTTGGCGTTTGGAACGCGGGTGGCGTAGAGCTTTACCTCACTGGTGATGCCAACGACTACGTAGGTAAAGGCATGGCTGGCGGTAAGGTAGTTATCAAACCTCACCTTGGCACTGCATTTAAGTGTAATGAGGCGACCATCATTGGTAACACCTGTCTGTACGGGGCAACTGGCGGTAAGTTGTTTGCCGCAGGTAAAGCCGGTGAGCGTTTCGGCGTACGTAACTCAGGTACGATTGCCGTCATTGAAGGCGCTGGCGATAACGCTTGTGAGTACATGACCGGAGGTATTGTTGCCATTCTTGGCGCGACCGGCGTGAACTTTGGCGCAGGTATGACGGGCGGTTTTGCTTATGTCTTGGATGAAAACCAAGACTTCCAAGGTCACGTGAACAATGAATCCGTTGAAGCGATTTCTTTGTCGGATCTCTACATACATCAAGAGCACTTACGTGGTCTAATTGCCGAGCATCTTGAAGAAACTGGCTCTAGCCACGCAGAAAATATCTTGGCGAACTTTGATGAATGGATTCCAAAGTTCTACTTGGTGAAGCCTCAAGCGGCGGATTTGCGTACGCTACTTGGTCACCAGAGTCGCAGTGCCGCAGAACTGCGCGTTCAAGCCCAGTAATCATGGAGGATGTTTGAATCATGAGTCAGAACGTTTATCAATTTATCGATGTTCAACGCGTAGATCCTGCGAAGAAGCCTATCAAAGTTCGGAAGATCGAGTTCGTTGAAATCTATGAGCCATTTACCAAGCAACAAGCGACTGCACAAGCGGATCGCTGCTTAGATTGTGGTAACCCTTACTGTGAATGGAAGTGCCCTGTCCATAACTACATCCCACAATGGCTAAAGCTTGCCAATGAAGGCCGTATTCTTGAAGCTGTTGAGCTGTCCCACCAAACCAACAGCTTACCTGAAGTTTGTGGTCGAGTTTGTCCACAAGATCGCCTGTGTGAGGGCTCTTGTACTCTCAATGATGACTTTGGCGCTGTCACCATAGGTAACATTGAAAAATACATTACCGACAAAGCTTTCGAAATGGGTTGGAAGCCAGATATGTCGAAGGTGGAATGGACCGATAAAAAGGTCGCCATCATTGGCGCAGGCCCAGCCGGCTTGGCCGCTGCTGATATCCTAGTGCGCAATGGCGTCAAACCTGTCGTATTTGATCGCTACCCTGAAATTGGTGGACTACTGACCTTCGGTATCCCTTCATTCAAGCTTGAAAAAGGCGTGATGGAAAACCGTCGTCGCGTCTTCACCGAGATGGGCGTTGAGTTCAAGATGAATGTCGAAGTAGGTAAAGATGTGCAAATGCAAGAGCTACTTGATGAGTACGATGCGGTCTTTTTGGGTGTTGGTACTTACAAGTACATGCGTGCGGGACTAGAAAATGAAGGTGCGCCGGGCGTTTACGATGCTCTGCCATTCTTGATTTCAAATACGTACAAGGTCATGGACTTGGAGCACGACCAACCTTTTATCGACATGGCAAAGCAACGCGTAGTGGTACTCGGTGGTGGTGATACCGCGATGGACTGTGTTCGTACCTCTATCCGCCAAGGCGCGTCAAGCGTTGTATGTGCTTACCGTCGTGATGAAGCCAATATGCCAGGCTCTCGTCGCGAGGTGAAAAATGCCAAGGAAGAAGGCGTGAAGTTCATGTTCAACCTTCAGCCTTTAGGAATTGAAGTGGATGCGTCAGGCAAAGTCTCAGGGGTCAAAGTGGTGAAAACTGCCCTTGGTGAACCTGATGATGCAGGCCGCCGACGTCCAGAACCCGTCGAAGGCAGTGAGCACGTTCTACCAGCAGACGTCGTGATCATGGCGTTTGGTTTCCAGCCGCACAAAATGGATTGGCTAGCACCATTTGATGTCGAGTTGGATCAATGGGGGCGTATCAAAGCTCCTGCGAAACAAGAGTTCCAATTCCAGACCAGCAACGAAAAGATCTTTGCGGGTGGCGATGCGGTACGAGGCTCAGATTTAGTCGTCACTGCGATTGATGAAGGTCGAAAAGCGGCGGAAGGCATTCTCGATTACCTTGAAGTTTAATCCCAGCTAACGTCTCAAAAAGGATCCTACAATTGGATCCTTTTTTCTTTTATTACATATAATTAAGTTCGTAATATAAGGAATAAAACAATGAAAAAAGCCGCTCTCCTTTCTATCACTTTGCTCGGCTTAACTGCTTGTAGCCAAGGAGTCACAACCATGACGGATCGTTCTCAATTACCTTGTGGTGACAAACCAAACTGCGTTTCTACCCAAGACACACGTGAAGAATACAACCTAGCACCATTCACCTTAACCGAATCCGCAAACATCGATGCCATTGAGCAAGTGGCACTTGAACTGTCAGGCGCGAAGGCAGCGGTGAAAGAAGGCAATTATCTGCGAATCGAGTGCACATCCAAGATCATGCGCTTTGTGGACGATTTAGAACTCAAGCTCGAAGGCGATCAGTTGATTGTTCGTTCCGAGTCTCGCGTTGGCTATTCAGACTTTGGCGTGAACCGTAAACGTGCTGAACAACTGAGAGAAGCTCTTCAAGCCAGCAACCTTATAGAGTAGAGCGTTTCTTTGCACAATAAAAAACCGAAGCACTAAGCTTCGGTTTTTGTACTCGTAATTAGTGATTACTCAGCGTCACCACGAAAAACAACTAAACGCTTTGGCGCGACTTTACCATCATCATTAACCTCAGCAACACCAATAAAAAGCTTCTCGTCACCAGACGTCATACGCAGCGCAGTCCCTTCTGGAGCACCGAGTACTTGTACTGGCATACCATGCTGCACTAAATCTGTTAGCTCAGCGTTTAGGTTCACCTCAGGTAAATCTTCAACGGCAGTGTCCATTGGCAGTAGTAGAGGGTCAAGCAACTCTTTAGGCGCGACTTCATCACGATGCGCTTGCTCTAAAAGTTCATTAAGCTGCTCTAAAGTGACCATCTTCTCATATGGGTATTTCGCAACCCCAGTACGACGTAGCATAGTAACGTGGGCACCACATCCCAGCATTTCACCGAGGTCATCAACGATAGTACGAATGTAAGTCCCTTTTGAGCAGTGGACCTCCATTTCAACTTCATCACCCTCAAAACGATGCAGAATAATTTCGTATACAGTGATTTTTCGCGATTCACGAGGTAATTCAATACCTTGACGAGCATATTCGTAAAGTGGCTTCCCTTGGTATTTCAATGCTGAAAACATCGATGGGACTTGATCAGATTCACCTCGGAACTTATCAATACACTTTTCAAGTTGCTCTAATGAAACACTAACTGGACGAGTTTCAACCACTTCTCCATCGGAATCAGAGGTGTCAGTTCGCTCACCCAGTTTAGCGATCACTCGATAACGCTTATCTGAATCTAATAGAAATTGAGAGAACTTGGTTGCCTCACCAAGGCAGATGGGTAACATGCCTGTCGCGAGAGGATCCAGAGCGCCGGTATGTCCGGCTTTTTCAGCAAAATAGATGCGCTTTACTTTCTGCAGAGCATCATTCGATGAAATACCTGTTGGCTTGTCTAAAAGGACAACACCATTAATTGGACGACCTTTACGACGACGAGCCATTACGCGTTACCTTCTTCCGAATTCTCATCTTCACGACCAGCATCTTGCTGTTTTCGTTTGTCTTCACTGATCACTTCACTGACCAAATTAGACATACGCATACCTTCGACAAGTGTATTGTCGTAATGGAAGCGAATTTCAGGAGTCAAGCGTAAACGGATACGCTTACCTAGCATCATACGGATGTGCACTTCATGCTCACGTAGTGCTTCTAGGCAAGACTCTGGTGTTTGCTCGCCCACACAAAGGAAAGTGACAAACACTTTGGCATAAGCTAGGTCACGCGACACTTCTACATCAGAAATGGTCACCATACCTAAGCGAGAATCACGAACTTCACGCTGAAGGATCATCGCAAGTTCTTTTTGCAGCTGCTGTGCAACGCGCTGCGTTCGGCTAAATTCTTTTGACATATCTTTTCTCTTATTAGAAAGAATGGGGGGATGGATAAATTCCAACCCCCCATGGCGTATTCAACAACCAATTACGGCTTAACTATCAATAAGTAAGCCTGTAATTATAGTCAATTAGTCTAGAGTACGTTTCACTTCAACGACTTCAAATACTTCGATTTGGTCACCAACGCGAACATCATTGTAGTTCTTAACGCCGATACCACATTCGTAGCCGTTCTTAACTTCTTGAACGTCATCTTTAAAGCGACGCAGTGACTCTAGCTCACCTTCGTAGATAACAACGTTATCACGTAGTACACGGATAGGGTTGTTACGTTTGATAAGGCCTTCCGTAACCATACAACCTGCGATAGCACCCAGTTTCGGTGACTTAAACACATCACGTACTTCAGCAAGACCAATGATCTCTTGCTTAAATTCTGGAGCAAGCATACCACCCATGGCTTGTTTCACTTCATCAATCAATTGGTAAATGATTGAGTAGTAACGTAGGTCAAGGTTTTCGTTCTCTACAGCACGACGAGCTGTCGCATCAGCACGAACGTTAAAGCCTAGGATAATAGCATTCGACGCGGCAGCTAGAACGGCATCCGTTTCCGTGATACCGCCTACACCAGAGCCCACAATGTTCACTTTCACTTCGTCAGTAGAAAGTTTCACTAGAGAATCTGCGATTGCTTCAACCGAACCCTGAACGTCAGCTTTAAGTACCACGTTAAGCTCAGCAACTTCACCAGCAGCCATGTTAGAGAACATGTTCTCAAGTTTGGCTTTCTGTTGACGTGCTAGTTTCACATCGCGGAACTTACCTTGACGGTAGTTAGCAACTTCACGCGCTTTACGCTCGTCACGTACAACGGTTGCTTCGTCACCAGATGCTGGCACACCTGACAGACCGATGATTTCTACAGGGATAGATGGACCCGCAGTAAAGATCTCTTGACCATTCTCGTCACGCATTGCACGAACACGGCCATATTCTTGACCACAAAGAATAATATCGCCTTTGTTCAACGTACCAGACTGAACCAGTACAGTAGCAACAGGACCACGACCTTTATCTAAGCGAGATTCAACAACCACACCAGATGCCATGCCTTCTTCTACCGCTGTAAGCTCAAGAACTTCAGATTGTAGAAGGATAGTTTCTAGTAGACCATCAATGTTGGTACCCTGCTTGGCAGAGATGTGAACAAACATGTTCTCACCGCCCCACTCTTCAGGAATAACGTCATACTGAGCTAGCTCATTCTTCACGTTATCTGGGTTCGCATCTTCTTTATCGATCTTGTTCACAGCAACAATCAGAGGCACACCTGCCGCTTTCGCGTGCTGGATCGCTTCGATGGTTTGTGGCATTACGCCATCGTCTGCTGCAACTACTAGAACAACGATATCTGTCGCTTGAGCACCACGAGCACGCATTGCGGTAAACGCCGCGTGTCCAGGAGTATCAAGGAAAGTGATCATACCGTTTTCAGTTTCAACGTGGTATGCACCGATGTGCTGTGTAATACCGCCCGCTTCACCTGAAGCAACGTGTGCTTTACGGATGTAGTCTAGTGTCGATGTCTTACCATGGTCAACGTGGCCCATGATAGTCACAACTGGTGCACGTGGAACCGCTTCTGCGTTGCTATCACGATCAGACAATACCGCTTCTTCAAGCTCATTCTCTTTGCGCAGGATAACTTTATGGCCCATTTCTTCAGCAACAAGTGCCGCTGTTTCTTGGTCAATAACCTGGTTGATAGTCGCCATAGCGCCCATCTTCATCATAACTTTGATGACTTCCGTGCCTTTTACTGACATTTTGCTTGCCAGCTCAGAAACCACGATAGTTTCACCAATAACAACGTCCGCTTTAGCAACCGTTGCTGTCTTATCGAAGCCTTGTTGCATTGAAGCAGGTTTCGCCAGTTTACCTTTGTTACGACCCTTACCGCCACGCTGGTTACGACCACCACGGTTGTTTTGCTCATCGTTGCCAGAAGCTTTCTTCTTCTTCTTACGACGGCCACCTTCTTCACGACGGTCAGCGGCATCTTCTGCTTCACGTGCATAAGATGAAGTCGTGACATGGTAGTCAGAGTTTTCTAGCTCTTTCTTCTTCTGTTCCGCTTCACTCCAGCGAGCTTCATTTTCTTCCGCCAGCTTACGAGCTTCTTCAACAAGCTTAGCTGCTTCTTGTTCCGCTTTACGCTGTGCTTCTTCTTCCTGACGACGTTTCAGTTCGTCAGCTTCTTGTTTCGCTTGCGCGTTCACTTCTGCACTTTTTGTTGCATTCATGTCTTTCTTAGCCTTATCAGCTTGTACGCGTTTGGCTTTTTCTTCAGCTTCACGTTTTGCGTCCGCTTCTCGCTTCGCTTTTTCTTCGGCCTCGCGTTGTGCTTTCTCTGCAGCTTCACGCTTTGCTGCTTCCTCAGCCTCGCGGTTTGCGTCGTCTTCGATAGTGCTGCGCTTCACATAAGTGCGCTTTTTGCGCACTTCTACTTGAACATCCTTACTCTTGCCGCCACCAGCATTAACGCTGAGTGTGCTGCGAGTTTTACGCTGTAGAGTTAAACGAGTTGGCTCAGCTTCACCAGAAGTATCACCGTGCTCTTTTTTCAGGTGGGTAAGAAGCTTTTGCTTCTCTTCTTCAGTCACCTGATCTGCACTCGCTTTTGTCATACCAGCATCAGCAAGTTGCTCTAATAAGCGGTCAACTGGTGTACCAATTTCTTCACTCAGTGCTTTAACAGTAATTTGTGTCATGCCGCTTCCTCCTTGCTGAATATTATGCGTCTTCGCCGAACCAACAGATGTTACGAGCTGCCATAATAAGCTCACCCGCACGTTCTTCAGTTAGGCCATCGATACCTTCTAGGTCATCAATACCTTGGTCTGCTAGGTCTTCCAGTGTTGCTACACCTTTAGCCGCTAGTTTAAATGCCATCTCACGCTCTAGCCCCTCAAGGCCAAGCAAATCTTCTGCTGGCTCTAAGCCTTCAAAAGACTCTTCTTGAGCTAGTGCTAGGGTGGTAAGGGCATCTTTAGCACGACTACGTAGTTCTTCAACTAAGTCTTCGTCTAGACCATCCACTTCAAGAAGTTCGTTTACAGGTACGTAAGCGACTTCTTCCAGAGTAGAAAAGCCTTCTTCAACCAATAATTGAGCGAAATCTTCTTCGATATCTAGATACTTCATGAAGTTTTCGATCGACGCTTGAGACTCTTCAGCATGTTTTTTCTGTAGGTCTTCAACTGTCATCACGTTCAGTTCCCAACCCGTAAGTTGAGAAGCCAAACGGACGTTTTGACCATTACGGCCGATTGCTTGTGCTAGGTTATCCGCTTCAACCGCGATGTCCATTGCGTGCGCATCTTCATCAACAATGATAGAAGCCACATCAGCCGGAGCCATTGCATTGATAACGAACTGAGCTGGGTTATCATCCCAAAGCACGATATCAATACGCTCGCCACCTAGCTCGCCAGAAACCGCTTGTACACGTGCACCACGCATACCTACACACGCACCAACAGGGTCAATACGTTTGTCATTTGTTTTCACAGCGATCTTCGCACGAGAACCTGGATCACGAGCTGCAGCTTTCAGTTCAATGATCTCTTCTGCAATTTCCGGCACTTCAACACGGAATAGTTCTGCCAGCATCTCTGGTTTAGAACGCGTGATGAATAATTGGAAACCTCGCGCTTCTGGCGCTACTCGATAAAGAAGACCACGAACACGGTCACCTGGACGATGGTTTTCACGAGGAAGCTGGTCATCACGTAAGATTACCGCTTCAGCATTATTACCTAGATCAAGAACGATGGTATCGCGATTAACCTTTTTCACTACGCCAGTAACCAATTCACCTTCATTGTCGATGAACTGCTCAACGATCTGTGCGCGCTCAGCTTCACGTACTTTTTGTACAATTACTTGCTTTGCAGTTTGCGTCGTAATACGGTCAAACGTGACGGATTCGATCTCGTCTTCAACATAATCACCCAGCTCAATAGTTTCATCTTCAAACTGTGCAGCTTCAAGTGAAATTTCTTTTGTTGGGTTTTCAACGTCTTCAACAACCAACCAACGACGGAAAGTATCGAACTCTCCGGTCTTACGGTCAATTTCAACACGAACATCGATTTCGATTTCGTGCTTTTTCTTTGTAGATGTAGCTAGAGCAATCTCTAGGGCTTCAAAGATGCGCTCACGAGGTACCCCTTTTTCGTTCGATACCGCTTCTGCTACCGCTAAAATTTCTTTACTCATTTTAAATAGCCTCTAAGACCTTAATTAAAATTTAGGGATCAGGTTAGCTTTTGAAATGTTGCTCAAAGCAAACTCTTCAGCGTTGCCGTCCACAGTAACTGTTACTGTTTCACCTTCTATAGCGTGGATAACACCTTTCCACTTACGACGGTTGCCAACAGCCATTTTCAAAACGATGCTTACCTCGTGACCAATAAATTGTTCATAGTGTGCTGCTTTGAAAAGTGGTCTTTCTAAACCTGGAGAAGACACTTCTAGGTTGTAAGCCACGGTGATTGGATCTTCAACGTCCATTACTGCGCTAACCTGACGGCTAACTTCTGCACAGTCATCCACAGTGATGCCATTTTCATGGTCAATAAAGATACGTAGCGTTGAATGTTCGCCTGCGCGAATAAATTCTAATCCAACTAACTCATAACCTGATGCTGCTACTGGAGCTTCAAGCATTTCAGTAAGTTGTCTTTCTAAACCAGTCATTTAAACCACTCCAGAAACAAAAAAAGGGCTCAGAGCCCAATTTAAATTCCAAGCAATGTCCAAATTTCTGCGATACAGAAATTTAGATAACAAAAAACCCCGAAAGTCGGGGTTTTTTGATGCTGGACCCTGATGTGTTAAGCAATTAAAGTTTGCTTAACTCACAGTTGCTATTAGCGACTGTGCAAACTTGTCCACATCCAGTAAAGGATTGGTTGCGGGGGCCGGATTTGAACCGACGACCTTCGGGTTATGAGCCCGACGAGCTACCAAGCTGCTCCACCCCGCGTCCGACTTGTCGAGCATTATACGCTCTCCAAGGTGTTTTACAAGTTTGTAAACAATGGTGCCGAGAGAGGGACTCGAACCCTCACACCTAAGGCACTAGCACCTCATGCTAGCGTGTCTACCAATTTCACCATCTCGGCAGCTAAATCTTTAGCTTATTGAGGAATTTCGTCGCCTGTAGGGGCTGGAACTTCACTCGCAGCATCATCAGCTTGTTGGATAACTTGACCTTGAGTCGGGTCAACCCACTGAGATTCAGTTTTATGAGTCGACATGTTACCTAGCACTAAGCTAAGGATGAAAAATACTGTTGCAAAAATTGCAGTCATTCGGGTTAGGAAGTTACCTGAGCCGCTTGCGCCAAACACTGTGTTTGATGCGCCTGCACCGAATGAGGCTCCCATATCTGCGCCTTTACCTTGTTGAATCAGCACTAGGCCGATTACACCAACCGCTGCCAACAGGTAAATCACAAGTAGAACTGTAAACATGATTTCCACCTATGTTCCAAATTGTTGAGCCAGCGCCGCTCGAAAACTTTTTGATGTTTTTGAACAAGGCTAGCGACCTCCTTATCGAAGGCCGAGCAATACTAGCGAAACGTTATTACGCTGACAAGTAGAATTTTTCAAAAAAAGACGACTTGATGCCTAAGCGGTCAAAAAAAGGACAAAAGTCATACTTTTCTCATTATTCGCCTAGGTTTTATGCCTAAAATGCTGAAAATTCTGGGCTGTATTCAATCAAGCCACTACGGCCCAAAAACTCACCCTGCGATAACTCTATCACCTGAAACGCACCTTTAGGCACTTCCCATTGGCAATGAAAGCCATAATTTTCACTCGCTTCAAAACCAAATCGCGAGTAATAATCTGGTTCACCGAGTACCACACAAGCTGGATAGCCGAACTCTCTCAGAGACTCAAATCCTTCTTTTACCAGCTCAGCCGCTAAACCTTGGCGTCGATAACCCTCTTTTATCGCCAGCGGTGCTAATCCTTGCCAACTCAACTCTTCGTGATTTAGAGTCACTGGGCTAAACATAACATGCCCAACGACTTCCCCTTCATCATTACAGGCCACCAGCGACAACGTTCTTCGACCGTTTTCTCTTAATCGCATCACTAAATCAGCTTCTGCTTCTGTCTCAAAGGCAGATTTTAGCAGTCTATCCACGGCGAGAATGTCCGCTGGGGCTTCAGTTCGAATAAGCATTGATAACCTCACTTTGTGCAATAGGCGATTGTAACCCTTTCTGCACAAAGTCTGCTAGCTGATTTAATAGCGTTTGCATCGCTTTAGGCAGTTGTTCAAGATCGACACTGTCCATCAGGTTTTTTACTTCTAACCCCAGCTCAGTATCACCTTCTATAAACAGCCGACGCTGAAAAAATAATGTATCCGGATCTTCCTTTCTTCCTGCGATTAACACCAGATCATTTAGATTTCCTCCAAAAGCTACATCTTCTTGAACCGGCGAATCCGCAACAATCAACTTGTCCTTTTGATAGCTAATATACCAACTCAGACTCATATCTTTTACTTCAACTTTCAACCACTTATCTTGGAGGAACTCAAAGTCACCATCCTCTAAGGCCTCTTTAAACACACTCTTTAGCCCATCTAATAAGACTTTTTTTTGTACAATTTGAGGTAATAAGTGGACTGGAGATCGCAAAATTGATGCAGCATTTTGAACTAGTTGGGTACGAATCTTGTTAATCACGCGCGTTATCCGTTACTTTGTAAATAAGGAATTCATCATAATGGATGATGATGGAGCGATTCCTGTTGTGTATCAAAATTTCGTCTAATGCCCCTAAACCTTTAATCTAGCGGCAATCACAGTTATAGTTATTGATATCGCTTCAGTTCACAGCTCTGTGACTCGTATTGCTCTTGGGAGAGTCGGTAATACCTTTGATGCTTTCGCAACAACTACAGCATTGGTTCATGAAGATGACGGCGAATAGTCCGTTTTTTTTCGCTATCTTAGATAACCAACATAACTATGCCATGGTTAATGGCCGCTATTGCGATATCGCGGGGCTATCCAATCAAGAGCTAGTTGGTATGAACGATACTCAAACTCTGGGTAAGCATTTTTATAATCAACTCAAGCCTTATTATGAACGAGCGTTCAAAGGAGAATCTCTCGAAGCAGAAATTACGCTCAATGAAATCGATCTCGAAACCAGCCTACATTTCAGCCTCACCCCTGTAGAAATCGACAACAACATTGAACACGTGGTTTTTCACGCTGTAGATACTTCAGAGAAGCACATTCTTGTTCGTTCGTTAGAAGAATCCGAAGGTAAATTTTCTACTCTGACGACTTTGCTGCCTGATGGCCTTTTGATCGTTGAGGAAGACTGTATTATTTTCGCCAACCCGGCAGCAGTGCGGTTGTTGGGCTTCGAAAGCAGCAGGGATTTGCTAGGCGAAGAGCTTTCACGCCTGTTTGTTGATGAAAAAACCAAAACTGTCTTCAATCAATCACTAAGCCATTCACTTGCCAAAAACCCTCTGACTTGCCTGACTGGACCAAGGTGTGGTTTCGAGCGCCGAGTGCATTTGCACGCTGGCAATGCAATGGTTCTAGGTAGTAATTCACAGCTGGTCCTTATCCAAGATGCGAATGAAACACCTAAACAGCTCAGCAACAAGCCGCTTGAAGATGCTCACATAGACTCCCTCACAGGTCTATACAATCGCTTTGGCTTTACCAAACGCTTAGAGCAGTTCATTCACAATGAAACACCACTGTTACTGCTTTATTTGGATATTGATAACTTCAAAAACATTAATGATTCTTTAGGTCATCACATCGGTGATAAAGTGATCAAAGAAGTGTCATCACGTCTTAAACGCCTTTTACCGCAACACGCCGTCATTGGACATTTAGGCGGTGATGAATTTGGCTTAATCCTGCCGGAGCCAGAAAATAATCGAATGGCGGAAATTCTTGCGGAACGAATCATTTCTCTCATTAACCAGCCATTTGATTTACACCATTTCAGTAAGCGTCTAGCCTGTTCCATCGGTAGCGTCGCTTATCCTGGAGATGGTAATGACGCCCGTATTCTACTGCAGAATGCCGATACCGCGATGTACGAAGCCAAAGACAGAGGCCGTAACCGCCTGATTAAATTTAATGATCAGATGAACAAAGAAGCGCGTATGCGTTTATGGCTGGAAATTGAGCTGCAAAAAGCCTTACAGCAAAATGGCTTAGAAGTATGGTATCAGCCTAAAGTTAACGCTCGTGACTTCAGTATTAACGGTGCTGAAGCTCTTATCCGTTGGAAACACCCCGTCGAAGGCTATATCAGCCCTGGAGCTTTCATTCCTGTCGCAGAGCGAGCCGGCCTTATTGAACACTTAGGACGGGTTGTCATGCGAGAAGTTTTCAACACTGTAAAACGCTGGAAACTCCAAGGTATTCTACCGGGGCGTGTGGCGATTAACTTATCACCTGAGCAGTTTGGTAATCCGAAATTGATCGATTATATGGAGAAGCTACTGCGTACCACAGAGCTTGACCCTAGTTGCATCACGTTTGAGCTCACCGAAAGTGCGGTAATGAGTGACAGTGAACACACATTGCAAATGCTTAACGCAATCAAAAAACTTGGTTTTGCCTTATCTATCGATGACTTTGGTACTGGTTACTCATCACTGTCTTATCTGGCTCGATTCCCGTTAGATGAGCTTAAGATTGACCGCTCCTTCATTAATGACATCGATACATTACCTAAACAAGTCACGGTTATCGAGAACATCATTAACCTAGGCAAATCACTTAATCTCACCGTAGTGGCCGAAGGGGTTGAAACCCAGCAGCAAGCTACTCTACTTTCCAACCTCAATTGTAACTCAATCCAAGGTTTCCACTTTTATCGCCCTCAACCTAAGCAAGAGGTCGAAGAGCTGTTTGCCCAACATCGTCGCCATAAAAACTGATTGTCACTCACTCTAAATGAGTATTTGACTCAGAAACTTACCTAAACCTGCCTTACATCAAACTCGACACTCGTGTTCCTTCATAAAATGCGGAGCAATTTTCGTAAAGCAGTTATAAACGGATAGGAAGGCACAATGGAACTCCTCTGTCCTGCGGGTAATTTACCAGCTCTCAAAACAGCCATCGATTGTGGTGCTGACGCTGTGTATATCGGCTTCAAAGACGATACCAATGCACGCCATTTCGCTGGGCTCAACTTCACAGGTAAAAAACTGGACAAAGCGGTTCAGTATGTTCACGACCATAACAAAAAGATCCACGTCGCATTGAATACTTTTGCTCATCCCGATGGATTTGAACGCTGGACCGACGCTGTCGATCGCGCTGCCCAAAGTGGTATTGATGCGTTAATTATTGCTGACATTGCCGTTTTGGATTATGCCGCCAATAAATATCCGGATCTCGAACTGCATTTGTCAGTACAAGCTTCTGCAACCAATGTCGCGGCCATCGATTTCTACAAGCGTAATTTCAATGTAAAGCGAGTGGTTCTGCCACGCGTACTATCCATCCATCAAGTCAAACAGCTGTCACGTACTATTCCACAAGATGTCGAACTGGAAGTGTTTGCCTTCGGTAGCTTGTGCATTATGTCTGAAGGACGCTGCTACCTTTCTTCGTATATGACAGGCGAGTCTCCCAATACTGTCGGCGCCTGCTCACCTGCGAAATTTGTTCGTTGGCAGGAGACTGAGCAAGGGCTGGAATCTCGGCTCAATAACATTCTGATTGATCGCTACAGTGACGGAGAAAACGCCGGCTACCCTACTTTATGTAAGGGGCGATTCACCGCCGAGCTAGACGAGCACACTCATGCTTATCATGCACTGGAAGAGCCCACCAGCCTCAACACACTCTCCATGTTGCCAGACTTGTTTGCCGCAAATGTGGCTTCTGTCAAAATCGAAGGGCGTCAACGAAGCCCCGCCTATGTCGAGCAAGTGACTCGAACTTGGCGTGCAGCTATCGACCGCTACTTAGCCAATCCAGAAGCTTATCAAGTTGAGGCGGCCTGGGATGCTGCGCTGGCTAACGTCTCAGAAGGCACTCAGACAACCCTCGGTGCTTACCACCGTAAATGGCAGTAAAGTACAGAAAGGAAAACATGATGAAATACGCCCTTGGCCCTCTACTTTACTTCTGGCCTAAACAAGATGTTGAAGCCTTTTATCTGCAGGCCGCATCCAGCTCCGCCGACATCATTTACCTTGGCGAGAGCGTCTGCTCTAAACGCCGAGAAATGAAACCTGCACATTGGATGGATATTGCAAGATCGCTCAGTCAATCCGGTAAACAAGTGGTGCTCTCCACCATGGCGTTGCTTGAAGCGCCTAGTGAAGTCAACATCATGAAGAAGTACATTGATAATGGCGAATTTGCGATCGAAGCCAACGATGTCTCTGCCATTCAGCTGGCCGCAGAGCACAAAGTGCCGTTTGTCGTCGGACCCGCCGTGAATACCTATAACGCGCATACACTTAAGCTATTTCTTAAGCAAGGTATGACTCGCTGGTGCATGCCAGTAGAACTTTCCCGTGAATGGCTAAGTAAAGTCATGACTCAATGTGAAGACGTAGGCATTCGCGGTCAGTTTGAGGTTGAAGTGTTCAGCCATGGCTATTTGCCACTGGCCTACTCTGCACGCTGCTTCACCGCTCGTGCTGAAAATCGAGCTAAAGACGATTGCGAAACCTGCTGTATTAAATACCCCACAGGCATAAAGGTGAGCAGTCAGGAAGGACAGCAAGTGTTTAACCTCAACGGCATTCAGACTCAATCAGGATATTGCTACAACCTGATTAATGATTTGCCAAACATGCACGGGCTAGTCGATGTCGTTCGCCTTAGTCCACTTGGAATCGAAACCCTTTCAGAATTAAACCATTTTCGGGCTAACGAATCTGGGCAAAGCCCGATGAAAATTGATAACCACCAATGTAATGGTTACTGGCATCAGCTAGCTGGGCTGGAAGTGAAAAACCTCTGATCTTTACGTCATAAAAAAGGCCGATATCACCTCTGTGATATCGGCCTTTTCGCTGTTTTTACACTAGCAATTAAGCTTGTGGGCGCATCGCCGGAAACAGAATTACATCACGGATGGTGTGCGTGTTAGTAAACAGCATCGCTAGACGATCGATACCGATACCTTGACCTGCCGTTGGCGGTAAACCGTGCTCAAGAGCTGTGATGTAGTCCGCATCGTAGTACATAGCTTCGTCATCACCAGCGTCTTTCGCATCAACCTGTGCTTTAAAGCGTGCATCTTGGTCTTCTGCATCGTTAAGCTCAGAGAAGCCATTCGCTACTTCACGACCACCAATGAAGAACTCGAAACGGTCAGTAAAGAATGGGTTGTCATCGCTACGACGAGCAAGAGGAGAAATATCCGCTGGGTAACCAGTGATGAAGGTTGGTTGAATTAGCTGAGGCTCAGCAGTCTCACCAAAGATCTCTTCTAGAAGCTGACCACATGTCCAGAAAGTTTCAACTTCCACGTGTACTGATTTAGCAATCGCAACCATCTTGTCACGGTTAGTCAGGTCTTGTTCTGTTAGCGCTTGGATTTCTGCATGCTCTGGGTTGTAGTGCTTGATTGCTTCAAACATGCTCATGCGAGCGTACTTACCACCAAACTCAACTGTCTCATCACCGTAAGGCATAGACGTTGAACCTAGAACGTCCATTGCAACTGTGCTTAGCATCTCTTCTGTCAGATCCATTAGATCTTTGTAGTCAGCATATGCTTGGTAGAATTCCATCATGGTGAATTCTGGGTTATGGCGAGGAGAAAGACCTTCGTTACGGAAGTTGCGGTTGATCTCGAATACGCGGTCAAAACCACCGACAACCAGACGCTTAAGGTAAAGCTCCGGTGCTACACGAAGGTACATATCGATGTCTAGTGCGTTGTGGTGAGTGATGAATGGGCGAGCCGTTGCACCACCAGGGATCACGTGCATCATTGGCGTTTCCACTTCAAGGTAGCCTTTAGAGCTCATGAAGTTACGGATAGATGATACAAGTTTAGAGCGCACGATAAACGCGTTACGAGACTCTTCGTTTACAATCAGATCAACATAACGCTGACGGTAACGCATCTCTTGGTCAGTCAGGCCGTGGAATTTCTCTGGAAGTGGACGAAGTGCTTTCGTTAGCAGCTCGTATGACTCCATGTTCACGTAAAGGTCGCCTTTACCTGACTTATGAAGAGCACCTTTCACACCGATGATGTCACCGATATCGAGACCTTGGTACTTCTCTTTCAGCTCTTTTTGAACCTCTTTTGCAGCATAGGCCTGAATACGACCAGAGGTTTCTTGAATCGCTAGGAAAGGACCACGCTTTGCCATAACACGACCAGCAATTGCCACAACATGGTTTAGCTCTTCTAGCTCTTCTTTCGTCTTTTCACCGAATTCTGCTTGAAGATCGCCAGCTAGGTGCTCACGACGGAAGTCATTTGGGTGGCCGTTTGCTTTGCAGCTCTGACGGATATGATCCAGTTTAGCGCGACGCTCAGCAATCAGCTTATTCTCTTCTTGTACATTGTCGTTTTGAACAGCATCAGTCATTTTTGATGTATCCTGTCTTTCTTTATGAAAATAGTTTTTCGGTGAAAAGCTTACAGACCTGATTTCAGGCTAGCTTCGATAAATTTGTCTAGATCGCCGTCAAGAACCGCTTGAGTATTGCGGTTTTCAACACCAGTACGCAGATCTTTAATGCGCGAGTCATCCAGTACGTATGAACGAATCTGGCTACCCCAACCAATGTCCGACTTAGCGTCTTCATTGGCTTGCTTCTCTGCATTTTGCTTTTGAATCTCTAATTCAAATAGCTTCGCACGAAGCTGCTTCATTGCCTGATCTTTGTTCTTGTGTTGAGAGCGGTCATTCTGGCACTGAACCACAGTATTGGTTGGAACGTGAGTAATACGTACCGCCGATTCCGTGGTGTTAACGTGCTGACCACCCGCACCGGATGCACGGTATACGTCAATACGTAGATCAGAAGGGTTAATGTCGATGTCGATGTTGTCATCAATCTCTGGGTAGATAAACGCAGAAGCAAACGATGTATGACGACGACCGCTTGAATCGAATGGCGATTTACGAACCAAGCGGTGAACTCCTGTTTCCGTACGTAGCCAACCGTAAGCGTACTCACCGGAGATCTTAACCGTTGCACCTTTAAGGCCCGCAACTTCACCTTCAGAGACTTCGATCACTTCCGTCTTAAAGCCTTTTGCTTCAGCCCAACGCAAGTACATACGTAGCATCATCGATGTCCAGTCTTGCGCTTCCGTACCACCAGAGCCTGACTGCAAATCAATGTAGCAGTCAGATGCATCATGGTCGCCAGAGAACATACGTCGGAATTCGAGCTTTTCTAGCTTAGCTTCAAGCTCAGCAAGCTCTGGCTCAATTTCATCGAAAGTTTCTTGATCTTCTTCTTCCACTGCAAGCTCTAGAAGACCGTCAACGTCCTCCACACCTTGCTCAAGTTGGTCAATCGTTTCCACAACCGCTTCGAGGGCAGAACGCTCTTTACCTAGCGCTTGCGCACGCTCAGGCTCGTTCCACACATCCGGTTGTTCTAGTTCTGCGTTGACTTCTTCTAGACGCTCTTGTTTGGCGTCATAGTCAAAGGTACCCCCTCAGGACATTAGTGCGCTCAGACACGTCCTTAAGGCGGTTTTTAATAGGATTGATTTCAAACATGTTTGCTCAACATTTATGAGTAGAATTTAACCGGAGAATTGTACTGAAAAGTGTGATGAAGATACAGGAATTTTTTGCACTGCGACCTACCTAAAATACAATGAAAAATCCCCTGTCACACAGGGTATGACAGGGGATTTTTATCTATTGATCATTTCAGCTTAAGACACTTCTTCCGCTAGTTCTGGTTGAGCTGATTTTCCAATGAAGAACATGCAGATCATGGCAGCAATGGTTGGCAGCAACCAACCCATGCCAATATCGAACAGCGGTAACATACTTAGCGCAGACACATCCACACCCGCGACTTTTGCTGCATCAATCAGAGCAAACAGCAATGACACAAGGATAACGACACGGTAAGCCACTTGTGGGTTTGGTAGCATCTTGCGAATAAACGTCAGTGCGACCAAAGCGATAGCCACTGGGTATAGTGCAAATAGCACAGGAACAGACAAGGCAATCAGTTGGGAAAGACCAACATTGGCAACGACTGCACACGCCACACCGTTAACCACAACCCAAGTTTTGTAAGACACTGGAGTCAGCGAGCTAAAGTAATCAGAACACGCTGAGATAATACCGATAGCCGTGGTTAAACACGCAAGAAGCACAATCACTGACAATACAATTTGACCATACGGACCAAACAGAGATTGAACGTACACGCTAAGAATCACACCGCCATTGTCTGCACCAGCGGCCACAGCCGCACTGGTTGCACCTAGGTAGAATAAAGATACGTATACGAAAGCTAGACCCGCAGCAGCAACACATGCGGCTCTGATCAGGTATTTTGCAGTCGCCTTTTGATCAGAAATACCTTTTTGACGAAGTGCATCGACGATAAGCCCACCAAACATCAGCGAGGCGAAGGTATCCATGGTGTTGTAACCTTCAAGGAAACCTTTTTGCAGTGGGTGCGTAAGGTATTCACCTTGCGCTGCGATCATTTCTCCTTGAGGGTCGATAAACACAGCGACAGCAAGCACAATCAGGCCTAGGAAAAGTACTGGTGTCAGTATTTTTCCGATCACATCAATCAGCTTGCCTTGAGACCAAGCAAAAGACATCGCAACCACAAAGAATAGGATGGAAAAAACCGTCAGATGAAGTTGTGCGGCATCAGCAAAAAATGGCTTCACCGCCATTTCATAAGCCACCAAGCCGGTACGTGGCGCCGCAAAAGCCGGCCCAATAATGATAAAGATCAGTACCGCAATCGTCATTGCTACACGCTTAGGTAAATCTTTGGTGAGATGATCCCAAGATCCCCCTGCAACGGCGATAGCAACGATCGTAATAAGAGGAAGACCTACCGCAGTGAGAAGAAAACCAGTCATCGCAGGAACAAGGTTTTCACCTGCAAGTTGTCCTGCCAGTGGCGGGAAGATAATGTTACCCGCACCTAAGAAGAAGGCGAAAAGCATAAAGCCTACCGCGATAATATCTGTTAATTTTAAAGTCTGATTCACAAGAGACCCTTTAACTTTTTGATTGATGTTGTGCATGCTGAGTAGTCCGTGATGGCTACCCAATCTATAAATTTGGAGGCGAATAATGACGAAACACACACTCATCCGCAACCCTAGGGCCAAAAACGCCATATAAATTTATACTTTCAACTCACAACCAGTTATATCGACCATTAAAATAAGAAATATTAGTTTAATATATGGATCAATAAATAAAACAAATGCAACAATAATAGAACAAAAGACCATACAAATATCCAACAATAGACTGAATCACTCAATTGTTCACCACGCACAGAATAAAATGAAAAACACAAAAACCAAGACGAAAGACTTTTCATTCAAGCAGTTTAAAATTTCTGGTGGTTACTCAGGCATGCCAGTCAGCACTGATGGCGTGTTACTCGGAGCTTGGTGCGATATTAAACAGGCGAATACCATTTTAGATATTGGAACAGGCACAGGCTTACTAGCCTTAATGTGCGCGCAAAGAAATATATCCGCTACTATTGATGCTATCGATATTGACCAACATGCCTTACAAGCTGCTGAAGACAATTTCACCGCCTCTCCTTGGCGAACTCGCTTAACACTATTATCTGGTGACGTACTCCATTTTCCATTTGAAAAACCGTATGACGCTATTGTCTGTAACCCACCCTATTTTAACTCCGGAGAGCACGCCCAAACCCAACACCGCGCCACGGCAAGGCACACCTTAACCTTGAGCCACGAAGCGTTACTTCAGCAATGCCAAAAGTTACTGAACGCTGACGGCCGAGCTTGGTTTGTACTTCCTGAAACGGAAGGGAGGCTTTTTATCTCCTTAGCGGAAACACTTGGTTGGCACCTAGCTAGTTTATGTGAGGTACACACTACAGAGAAGAAGCCAGTGAGCCGGTTGCTGATTGAGCTTAGCCAACACCCATCAAGTACGAAGGTAGAAACGCTGATAATTCAAGATGATAATGGCTACAGCGACAAGTTTATCGCATTGACGAAGGCGTTTTATTTGAAGATGTAGAAATTAAGGTGTGATCCTTATCACCGAACCCTCTATAATACGTTCCCTTAAATTTATCGTTCTCACTTACCAGCTTGTGGAGACACCAGAGTGATCAGAAATTTTGCTGAACTAGAGCTAGATAACAACCTGCTCGTTGCAATCGAAGAAATGGGTTATACCCGCCCAACCCAGATCCAGGCTGAAGCCATTCCACAAGCTTTGGACGGCAGAGACATTCTCGCTTCGGCGCCGACTGGCACAGGTAAAACGGCCGCTTTTGTCTTGCCCGCTTTGCAATATTTGCAAGACTTCCCTCGTCGTAAGCCGGGGCCTGCTCGTGTGCTGATCCTGACTCCGACTCGCGAATTGGCTATGCAAGTCGCTGACCAAGCTCGTGAGCTCGCCAAACATACCAGCCTAAACATTTTCACCATCACAGGTGGAGTACAGTATCAGGAACACGCTGATATTCTCTCCAAAACCCAAGATATCGTGGTTGCGACCCCAGGACGCTTGATGGAATACATCGAAGCTGAACGTTTCGACTGCCGAGCAATCGAATGGTTGATCCTCGATGAAGCGGATCGCATGCTCGACATGGGCTTTGGCCCGACCGTTGATCGTCTTTCTTCTGAATGTCGCTGGCGAAAACAAACCTTACTTTTCTCTGCGACACTTGAAGGGAAAGGCGTAGAAGGTTTTACCGCTGATCTACTCAAAGAGCCCGCAGAGATCGATGCCGAACCTTCTCGTCGCGAGCGTAAAAAGATTGCTCAGTGGTATCACCGTGCCGATGATATGGCGCATAAGCTGGAACTACTGAAAAAAATCATCAATGACCAAGCAGAGCGTTCTATTGTCTTCCTTAAAACTCGGGAACGATTAGCCGAGCTACGCGTAGAATTGGAAAAAGCCCAAATTCCATGTGCCTGGATTCAAGGTGAAATGCCACAGGATCGTCGTAACAACGCCATTGCACGATTCCGCGATGGCTCAGTCAATGTGCTTCTTGCCACTGATGTTGCGGCGCGAGGCATTGATCTGCCAGATGTCAGCCATGTTATCAACTACGACATGCCACGAAGCGCAGATGTTTATCTTCACCGCATCGGCAGAACTGCTCGTGCTGGTAAGAAAGGTAATGCGATCTCACTCGTCGAGGCCCACGATCAACCCATGATGGATCGCGTGGCTCGCTACGTAAAAGAAGAGATCAAAGAGCGCTTCATTAAAGAGCTTCGCCCTAAGCACAAGAAACCTACATTCAAGAAAAAGAAAAAAGACGACAAGAAAGCGTCCACCGCGAAAGGCAAAAAGAAAGTCGCAAAGAAGAAAAAGTAGCGACAAGCTAACAACACTAAAGGGTTGATGTGAGAGCATCAGCCCTTTTTATTTTCGATCGGCTAAAAGCGCATCCTCATTGCTAAAAACAAAAATACCGCCTTTATACAGAGGCGGTATTGAGTTATCAGATCTGCCAAGTCCTTTGGCGCTAGCTAAGATGAGGTTACGCAGTCAACACCGCTATCACGTCAAAGGTGACGAAGATCAGTGTTCGCGAGTCGCTCGGAACTCAACATCTGGGAAACGCTCTTTCGCCAGATTTAAGTTGACCATTGTTGGCGCGATGTACGTCAGGTTATCGCCCCCATCCAGTGCTAGATTGGCTTGGTTCTTACGCTGGAACTCATCTAACTTCTTGCCATCTTCACACTCGACCCAACGCGCAGTTGCAACGTTAACGCTCTCATAAATTGCTTCAACGTTATACTCCGCTTTTAAACGCGCAACAACGACGTCAAACTGAAGCACACCGACCGCACCTACGATAAGATCATTATTTTGTAGCGGACGGAACACTTGCACCGCCCCCTCTTCAGATAACTGTACCAAACCTTTTAGCAACTGCTTTTGCTTCAATGGATCTCTTAGACGAATACGACGGAATAGCTCGGGAGCAAAGTTAGGAATGCCGGAGAATTTGAGCGCTTCACCTTGAGTGAAAGTATCGCCAATCTGGATGGTACCGTGGTTATGCAGACCAATAATATCACCCGCATAAGCATTTTCAGCACGAGAGCGATCACCGGCCATAAAGGTAACCGCATCAGAAATATTGATTTGCTTACCAAGGCGCACATGATTCATCTTCATACCCTGTGTATAGGTACCAGAAACAATACGCATGAAAGCAATACGGTCACGGTGTTTTGGATCCATGTTGGCCTGAATCTTAAATACAAAGCCAGAGAATTTTTCTTCATTCGCTTCGACTTGACGCTCATTCGCCTGGCGAGGCATCGGCGCTGGCGCCCACTCCGTCAAGCCATCCAGCATATGGTCAACCCCAAAGTTACCCAGTGCCGTACCAAAGTATACCGGCGTAAGCTCACCCGCAAGGAACAACTCCTGATCAAACTCAGGGCATGCACCAATCACAAGCTCAAGCTCTTCACGTAGCTGTTCCGCTAACTCAGCACCGACCGCCTCATCAAGTTCAGGGTTATCTAAGCCTTTTACAACCAGTTTCTCCTGAATGGTGTGGCCTTGGCCTGTCGAGTAGAGAATCGTTTCATCACGATGAATGTGGTACACACCTTTAAACTCTTTACCACAACCAATAGGCCAAGTAATCGGTGCACAGGAAATATTTAACTCACTTTCGACTTCGTCCAGTAGCTCCATGGGATCACGGATATCACGGTCAAGTTTGTTCATGAACGTTACAATCGGTGTGTCACGCAGACGGGTCACTTCCATTAACTTGCGAGTACGATCCTCAACACCTTTCGCTGCGTCGATCACCATCAAGCAGGAGTCAACCGCCGTTAAAGTACGGTAAGTATCTTCTGAGAAATCCTCGTGTCCCGGTGTATCCAATAGATTGACTAGGCATTCGTTGTATGGGAACTGCATCACTGAGGTGGTGACCGAGATACCACGCTCTTTTTCCATTTCCATCCAATCAGATTTCGCGTGCTGAGCAGAGCCACGGCCTTTTACTGTACCTGCCGTTTGAATTGCGCGTCCGAAAAGTAATACTTTTTCAGTGATGGTGGTCTTACCCGCATCCGGGTGCGAGATGATAGCGAACGTTCTGCGCTTGGAAACTTCGCCGGTAAATGCTGTATTTGACATCAAAAGATCTTCTTCATCTGAACGCCAGTGTATCGTCAAGATAACCATGACTGATAAGCTGGCAGATTGATTCGGTTTTGCGCGGTATTCTCGCTTATATTGCCTTTAGGAGCAACAAAGGCGAATAAAAGCCTAACAATTCACATCTAAGTAAGATACAAATTAAAATATCAATAAATTTAGGCTATAACTAAAGGAGTAGAGGGAACTATATAAAATTATGCCTACGAGCAAGAAAATAAACTCATTAGCATTCCGGCAAGCGAAAACGGTTTTTTTAGTATCCGTGATATTAGGGATCATTTTCAGCTTATATCAAATTTTGGTGGACCTTCATCAGGAACAAAAGCGGATTGAAGCACACTACCAATTTAAGCTATTACAGAATTATTCCAATGCCAGCCAAGCTGCATATCACTTAAATCAGCTTTTAGCCGAACAAGTAGCATCGAGCTTGATGATGGACAGTGCTATCTATAAAGTCTCCATTGTTGATGACTTTGGCGACACTTTGACCGAACGGGAAAGGGGAGTATCGCTTGAAAACTCATTTACCGAAGCGCTTTCTCATTATTTGACACCAACAACCCCCGTTTACAAAACTGAGCTACACCAGCCAAATTCCCACGTGGTGGTCGGCACATTGAGTTTCTCTGTGAATGGCGCCAATATTGCAAAAGACTTTATTGCCAAAACCAGCCAAATTCTTCTCTTTGACTTATTCAGGAACATTCTGCTAACAACCATTTTGCTGCTGTTCTTCTACCAGAAGCTTTCCAAACCTCTGGTCACCTTGATCGATTGGGTACGCTCACTTCAAGACAAAAACGCAGAAGTTCCCATGCCGAATTTGTATCGTGATGATGAACTCGGACACTTGGCGAAAACGTTCCACAATCTGTGGAAAGACAGAGAAGCGGCAGAAGCTAAGCTGAACCAATTGGCTTATTATGATTCGTTAACTGGGTTGGCCAACCGGAGTTTATTGCTACAAATGCTGGAAGAAGCGATCGAACATGCCAAGCAAACAAATACTTCCGGTGTCTTGTTTTATCTTGATTTAGACCGCTTTAAAACCATTAATGATTCGTTAGGCCACACTATCGGTGACCACCTTATCAAAGCGATCTCAAAACGTATCGAAGCTTGGCTAATTGATGACTATACCGCAGCTCGTATCGGAGGCGATGAGTTTGCTATTCTCATGCCCTCAATTCACCCAGATAAAGCGCATGAAACAGCTCAACAGCTGCTGGCATTGATTTCTAATCCCTATTCCATTGACGATCACCTGCTCTATTGCACAACCAGTGTCGGTATTTCTGTATTTCCTTCTGTCAGCACCACCAACATTGATGTGCTACGTCAGGCTGATACCGCGTTATACCGAGCCAAAGTTGCCGGAAGAAACAAGTACATGTTTTATGAGCCAGAGATGCAGGCTCAGGTGGAATCTTTCTTAGAAATAGAAAAAGGTCTCCATGAAGCGCTTAACAAAGGTCAGTTAGAGCTTTACTACCAGCCTCAGGTGAATGGCGAACAACAAATCGTTGGGGTCGAAGCGTTGATCCGTTGGAACCACCCAGAGAAAGGCGTATTGCCTCCTGGGGTATTTATGCCAATCGCTGAAGAAACTGGACAGATCTTACAAATCGGTAACTGGATTATTGAACAAGCGTGTTATCAATACTCACGCTGGCGTAAACAAGGAGTCCTGCCAGAGACTTTCCGTCGTCTTGCTATCAATATCAGCCCACTGCAATTCTCGCAGAACAGTTTTGTCGAACACATACATGATGTGCTTGCCCAAGCCGATATTGATGGAGAACATATAGAACTGGAAATTACCGAGAACCTTTTGCTTGAAAACGTCGAAAGTGCGATTCAGAAGATGAGTAAGCTTAAGCAACACAATCTCAAAATTTCCATCGACGACTTCGGTACGGGCTACTCTTCATTGAGATACCTAAAGCATCTTGCAGTTGATGTACTAAAAATAGATCGCTCATTTGTTACTCAGTTGCACATGGATGAAAGTGATCAAGCTATTGTCGACACCATCATCATGACAGCGCAGAGACTCAACCTTGAAGTCATAGCAGAAGGGGTTGAGGATGCCGACGAGCTGAATACCCTCAAACAACTCGGTTGTGATCAATTCCAAGGGTACTTATTCGACAAGCCTCTTCCTGCCTCAGAGTTGATTTCACGATTTGAAGCAAACTTCTATCCGGTTGAAGGCTCTCCAACCATCAAAGCGGTACAGAAATAATCTAAAAGAAGATGTAGCTCATTATAATGGCATCTTCTTTTCCGGTCGCCGTTGGGTAGTAATTAACGCGGCGATCAACCTCATTAAAACCTACCGCCTCGTACAAATTAGCCGCGCGTGTATTGCTTTCCCTTACTTCTAACCAAGCGCTTTCAGCATTGAGCTGTTCACACATAGTTAGGAAAGACTCGATAAGTTGTTTACCGTAGCCTTTTCCTTGTTGAGTAGGATCGACAGCAATGTTGAGAAGCGTAACCTCACCAACAATGTTCTGAGCATAAAAATAGCCAACAACCGTATTGTCATCCAATAGCACATGATGACACGCTCCTCTGCTTGTCACATCGCGAATCATCGCTTCTGACCAAGGGTGACTATGTGCTTGGGTTTCTATTGAGTACACCGAATCGAGGTGAGCCTCAGCTAAAGGAAGTAGGGTCATATTATTTTAAAGCTTGAATTTGTTGCCAGAGCACGCGCTTATGTTGCTGATTGCCATCAATTTCATTTAGGCATGGAGATCGTAGCGTCCTCCGCCCCAACTCCAACTGAGCTTCACAACCAGCAAACCAGATCCAATCGACCTGAGAATTCTCCAGTAAAGCCAGATGCTCTGGGGCTAAATAGCGAGATTGCTCTAACGTCAAATTGATGGTTTTTAAAATATTCTCAAACAAGGTTACGGTAGAGCCTAACGGCTGTTGAGGTGATACTAAGAGCATTTTGCAATCATCAGGTAAAGCAATACCTTCAACACTGTAGCCTTGCAATCTTTCCGGGTGAGCCAGTTGATAGGCTTGAATCCCCATTTCGTGTAAGTATGTAAGCTCTCGAGTCGTCATAATTGGCAAATCGCTAGAATAAAAAACGGTGCAATGCTATCACAAGCAGGCACCGCTATTATACGACTAAACGAAATGAAAAGCCTTAGAAGCTAGCTTTCACCGCATCTGCAATTTTTAGTGCTGATGATTTCACTAATTCAGCGTCTTCACCTTCCACCATGACTCGGATAAGCGGCTCAGTGCCTGATTTACGTAACAGCACTCGACCTTTATCACCGAGCTCTGTTTCAACTTCAACAACAGACGCTTTCACCGCTTCCGCTTCGAGAGGATTAGAATCACCAGAAAAACGGACATTTTCCAGTACTTGAGGGTATAAGGTCATACCTTGAGAAAGTTCATGCAGGGACATGTCACTACCAACAACTGAAGCAAGCACTTGCAACGCAGCGACAATAGCATCTCCCGTTGTCACTTTATCAAGTAAAATCACGTGGCCTGAATTTTCCGCCCCGATCTTCCAGCCTTTCTCAAGCAATTGCTCCATAACATAGCGGTCACCGACTGCAGCACGAACAAAGGGAATACCCAATTGTTTGAGGCCATTTTCCATGCCTAGGTTTGTCATCAGAGTCCCGACAACCCCGCCTTTTAATTCTCCACGGCGCAGCGCATCACGAGCGATAATATAGGCAATCTGGTCACCGTCTACCTTATTACCTAGATGATCAACCATAATGATGCGATCACCATCGCCATCGAATGCTAAGCCTAGGTGTGCCTGTTCTTCCACAACTCTTTTCTGTAAAGCTTTAACGTCCGTTGCACCGACTTCGTGGTTAATATTCGTACCATCAGGCTCAATGCCCATGGCAATAACATCAGCGCCTAACTCACTAAAGACGGCTGGTGCAATATGGTAAGTTGCGCCATGCGCACAATCCACTACAATTTTTAACCCAGCAAGGCTCAACTCAGAAGGATAAGTGCTTTTACAGAATTCGATATAACGCCCGGCCGCGTCATTCAAACGGCTTGCTTTGCCCAGCAAAGATGACTCAACACATTCAATATCTTTGTCCAGCTCAGCTTCAATCGCCAACTCAATATCATCAGGTAGCTTAGTCCCTTCCGAAGAGAAGAATTTAATACCATTATCATAATAAGGGTTATGAGAAGCCGAAATCACAATACCCGCTTCAGCACGAAATGTTTGAGTTAGGTAAGCAACTGCTGGGGTTGGCATTGGCCCTGTAAACGTGGCCTTTAGGCCTGCAGCCGCGAGGCCTGCTTCAAGTGCCGATTCCAGCATATAACCTGAAATACGCGTATCTTTACCAATAATGACTTTCTTTGTGCCCTGCTTTGCTAGAACACGCCCCGCAGCCCAACCAAGTTTAAGGACAAAATCAGGGGTAATGGGATACTGACCCACTTTTCCACGTACACCATCAGTCCCAAAATATCGTCTTTTATCAGACATATTTATTCCTTTTTATCATCTTTTTCTCAGTGGTTTTTTCGTACCATTGAGACTATTTTCATCGCATCAAGCGTTTGTTCAAAATCGTGAACTCGGATGATTTGAGCCCCTTTCATCGCCGCGATTGTAGCGCATGCTACGCTAGCTGACACGCACTCCGTGGGTGCTTTGTCGAGCAGCTTGAAGATCATAGATTTTCTCGACATTCCCGCTAGTATTGGCAAGCCAAATTGATGAAGTTCTTCTAGATGAGACAGCATCTGATAGTTGTGCTCTAGTGTTTTTCCAAAACCAAACCCGGGATCGAGTATGAGCTGTTCTCGTGCGATACCTACCTCTTCACACGCCTTAATACGCTCGTGAAGAAACTTTTCCACTTCTTTGAGCAGATCATCATAATGTGGATTGGCTTGCATAGTGCGAGGTTGGCCTTGCATATGCATGAGACAAACCGGTAATCCAGTCGCGGCTGCAACTTCAAGCGCATTAGGTTCTTGAAGTGCTCGCACATCGTTAATGATGTCAGCTCCGGCTTCAGCCGCTTGCCTCATCACTTCTGCTTTGCTGGTATCAATTGAGATCCACACATCAGAAAATGTACGAATCGCTTTAATCACAGGAATAGTTCGCTGTAATTCTTCTTCTAAATCAACATCAGGAGCTCCTGGACGAGTCGACTCGCCACCGATATCAATAATGGTGATGCCGGCATCAATCATACGTTGAGCTTGATTAAGTGCATCCTCTAATGCTTGAAACTGACCACCATCAGAAAAAGAATCCGGCGTTACGTTTAATATCCCCATCACTTGGGGTTCAGATAAATCGAGAGTTTTATTGTTTGCTTTTAATATCATAAACACAAAAACCCCGAGTTTCCTCGGGGTTTCTCTTAATCAAATACACTATTCTGAGTCTTTCTTCTCAGTCGCTTCTGCTGAAGTGTTCTCTTGTGAAGCAGTTGGCTCTTCGTCTTTTGCTTCACTTGTTGACTCTTTCTCTTCTACCTTATTCTCAGGCTTGGATTCTGGCTTATTGCCACTATTATCACTCCAACCTGCAGGCTCACGAATTTCAGCTTTACGCTCCATCAGATCATCAATTTGACCCGCATCGATGGTTTCGTATTTCATTAATGCATCCTTCATTGCATGCATAATGTCCATGTTTTCTTCAAGAATTTTCTTAGCACGTTCGTAGTTGCGATCAATGATACTACGCACTTCGTCATCAATAAGCTTAGCTGTATCATCTGACATGTGCTTCGTTTGCGTTACGCTGCGACCAAGAAAAACTTCGCCTTCATCCTCTGCGTAAAGTAGCGGACCTAACTTTTCGGAGAAGCCCCATTGAGTCACCATCTTACGCGCAATATCGGTTGCACGTTCGATATCGTTAGAAGCACCAGTCGAAACTTTGTCCGCGCCGTAGATAAGTTCTTCAGCAAGACGGCCGCCGTATAGGCTGGAAACCATTGACTCTAAGTGCTGGCGAGACATGCTCACTCGATCTTGCTCAGGCAAGTACATCGTCACACCTAACGCACGACCACGTGGAATGATAGAAACCTTATAAACTGGATCATGTTCAGGAACCAAACGACCAACAATCGCGTGACCCGCCTCATGGTAAGCCGTAGACTCTTTCGTCTCTTCCGACATCACCATAGAACGGCGCTCAGCACCCATCATGATCTTGTCTTTGGCCAATTCAAACTCAACCATAGAAACGTTACGCTTGTTACCACGCGCTGCAAACAAGGCTGCTTCGTTAACTAGGTTAGCCAGATCAGCACCCGAGAAGCCTGGTGTACCACGAGCGATAAGAGATGGCTCTACATCACCAGCTAGTGGTACTTTACGCATGTGAACTTTAAGAATCTGTTCACGACCACGAACGTCTGGTAGACCAACAACCACTTGACGGTCAAAACGACCAGGACGAAGTAGAGCAGGGTCAAGAACGTCTGGACGGTTGGTTGCAGCGATAACAATAATACCTTCGTTACCTTCAAAACCATCCATTTCAACCAGCATTTGGTTTAGTGTTTGCTCACGTTCATCGTGACCGCCACCCACGCCGGCGCCACGCTGACGACCAACTGCATCAATCTCGTCAATAAAGATGATACAAGGTGCTGCTTTTTTCGCTTGTTCGAACATGTCACGTACACGAGATGCACCAACACCAACGAACATTTCCACAAAGTCAGAACCAGAAATGGTAAAGAATGGTACTTTCGCTTCACCGGCAATCGCTTTAGCCAAAAGCGTCTTACCTGTACCTGGAGGACCAACCATCAAAACACCAGTTGGGATCTTACCGCCCAACTTCTGGAAGCGGCTTGGATCACGCAGGTAATCTACCAGCTCTTTAACGTCTTCTTTCGCTTCATCACAACCAGCAACATCGCCGAATGTGGTTTTGATTTGCTCTTCGCTCATCATACGAGCTTTGCTCTTACCGAAAGACATGGCACCTTTACCGCCACCGCCTTGCATTTGACGCATGAAGAAAATCCATACACCAATCAGTAAAATCATTGGGAACCAAGAAATAAAGATCGTGCCAAGTAAGCTCTGCTCTTCTGGAGGAGTACCTTGCACTTTCACATTCTGGTTAATCAGGTCATCCAGCAATTTCTGGTCATAGACCGGCATGTAAGTAACATAACGCGAGCCACCGCCACGACGAGTGAAAGTGATTTCCTCGCCTTTAAATGTTGCTTCCTGAATCTGGCCTTGGCCAACTTCCTGTACAAACGTGGTGTAATCAACCGCTCTGCCGTTACTTTCCCCAGGGCCAAAGCTCTGGAAAACCGACATCAAGACTACGGCGATCACAAGCCACAGAATTAAATTTTTTGCCATGTCACTCAAGGTGTCAGCCTCGCGATAACTAATTGTAATTAAAGGTAGGGTACTACAGTTTGTTGACTGTAGCTACAGTGTTAACTGCTGCTCTGTAGAGCAAATAGTTAACCTTTGTAACCAGTGGCTACAATAAATACTTCTCGGGAGCGAGCCCTTGAAGAATCAGGTTTACGGATTTTCACGACTTTGAACATTTCACGAACGTCTTTAACGTATTGATCGAAACCTTCGCCCTGAAATACTTTCACAACAAAACTACCATTGGGCGCAAGAACTTGTCGACACATATCTAACGCTAATTCGACCAAATACATAGCTCGTGGCTGATCAACCGAATTATTCCCAGCAATGTTTGGCGCCATATCTGACATCACAACATTGACCATAGAAGGTTGGATTCTATCCAGTAACGCTTCTAATACAGCATCTTCACGGAAGTCTCCCTGTAAAAAGCTCACTCCAGCAATAGGATCCATTGGAAGTAAATCACACGCGATGATTTTACCTTCATCACCTACTATCTTAGCAGCATATTGAGACCAACCACCGGGAGCCGCACCTAAATCGACGACAGTCATCCCAGATTTGAGTATTTTGTCTTTGTTTTGAATCTCTTCCATCTTGAAATAGGCTCGTGAACGGTAGCCTTTTTTACGCGCTTCATTCGCGAATTTATCATCAAAATGTTCTTTCAACCAACGGCCAGAGCTTGCCGAATGTTTCTGTTTACTCATTCGATTCCTAACTAATAGAGGGACCAACTTACCCAATAAATTATAGTCTTCAAGGGTAGATGGCGTTAAAATGGTATTTTTCAACCCTTATAGTAAATAAAATTGGCCGCGTAATGAACCTAAGCACCAAACAAAAACAGCATCTAAAAGGCCTAGCGCACAGTCTAAAACCTGTTGTGCTTATGGGCGCGAATGGACTCACTGAGGCTGTTCTAGCGGAAATCGAAATTGCTCTTAATCACCATGAGTTGATTAAAGTAAAAGTAGCCTCTGAAGATCGCGAAACGAAAAACCTGATTATTGAAGCTATCGTTCGTGAAACTGGCGCAGAAAAAGTACAAGTCATCGGTAAGACACTGGTTCTGTATCGTCAGACTGAAGATCGTAAAATCGAATTACCACGTAAATAAAGTGGATTGAGATTTTAACGGTATAAAAAAGGTCGCACTCAGCGACCTTTTTAGTTTCAAGTGAAAAGAGTTTTACACATACTCAACACTGTCGATTTCGAAATCACGATCACCACCTGGTGTAGAAATCACAACTTCATCGCCTTCCATCTTGCCAATTAAACCACGGGCGATTGGTGAGCTCACAGAAATACGACCTGCTTTAATATCTGCTTCGTCGTCACCGACAATCTGGTACGTTTTCTCTTCTTCAGTGTCACAGTCAATCAGTGTCACTGTCGAACCAAAGATAACCTTGCCTGAGTTATCCATTTTAGTGACGTCAATAACCTGAGCTACCGATAGCTTGTATTCGATGTCACGGATTTGTGCTTCGCAGATCCCCTGCTCTTCACGGGCTGCATGGTACTCCGCATTTTCTTTCAGGTCACCGAGTTCACGCGCTTCTGCAATAGCTTCAGAAATCTGTGGACGAAGCTTTAGTAGTCGGTCTAATTCTTCGCGCAGCTTTTGTTCACCGCGCACTGTCATTGGGACTTTTTCCATTGTTTACCTCATTGCCAAAGCTATCTTTGGACAAAACAAAACTACCTAATCCTGTGGATTAGGTAGTGGGTTAACTAATCAATTTCCTTTAGTGTAAACAAAGTTAACGACTAAATCATCTGAATTCAATACTCATAACTTTTACGTCTTCAATATGATAATTCAATCAGCTAAATAGCTCCGCAAAATTCTTTTTATAGTTCAACTATTGAATAAAAAAATCTAAATAACAGATATATAAAGAAGCGATAAGAAACCAAAAATAATAATTAAAATACAACAACTTGAGCATTTTTTACATTAAATAAAACACTGTTCATTAGCCCAATTTATATCATTTTACTAACTCATCAAGGAACTTTGACGGTACAACAATGCACACCAAATGCTCTATGGCACTCAATGTGTGTTGTGTTTCTTATTCCACTGTGCACTTGGGCTATAGAACGGAAGAAAGGAAAAAGTAAAACGAACAACAACGTTAAACATTTTCTCCAAACTATTTATGGACAGTAAATTAGGACTTATAAGATGAACAAAACTCTGATCGCTCTAGCAGTTTCTGCAGCAGCAGTGGCAACTGGCGCAAACGCAGCGGAAATCTACAACCAAGACGGTAACACTATCGAAATGGGTGGTCGTGCTGAAGCTCGCCTAGCTCTTAAAGATGGCAAAGCTGAAGATAACTCTCGCGTACGTCTAAACTTCCTAGGTACAGCTCAGATCACTGACAGCCTATACGGTGTCGGTTTCTACGAAGGTGAGTTCACTACAAATGACAACGGTAGCGCTACAGATGGCAACAACAGCTCATCTGATCTAACTAACCGTTACCTGTATGGTGGTATTGGCGGTGCTTTCGGTGAGGTGACTTACGGTAAGAACGACGGTGCACTAGGTGTTATCACTGATTTTACTGATATCATGGCTTACCACGGTAACTCTGCAGCGTACAAAATCGCAATCGCTGATCGCTCAGACAACATGGTGTCTTACAAAGGACAATTTGCTGACCTTGGCGTAAAAGCAAGCTACCGCTTTGCGGATGGTTCTGCTGATGGCAACAACGGTTACACAGACAACGATGCTGATGGCTACTCTCTATCCGCAATCTACGCAATTGGCGAAACAGGTGTTAAGCTAGGTGCAGGTTATGCTGATGGCAACGAAGCAACTCTAGACAATGATGGAAACACAACTGGTACGGTAACAGAGCGTAACCAGTACATGCTAGCGGCTTCTTACACAATCAACGACCTGTACTTCGCTGGTACATTTGTTGATGGCGAAGACCAAGTGAAAGGTTCTAGCTCAACAACTGATAAGACAGGTTACGAACTAGCAGCAGCTTACACTATGGGCCAGACTGTATTCACAACGTCTTACAACTACCTAGAAAACAAAACAGGTTCAACCAAAGAAGATGCTGCAGATAACATCGCTATCGACGCAACATACTACTTTAAGCCTAACTTCCGTGGTTACGTATCATACAACTTTAACCTGCTAGACGATGATAAGTCATACATCACTAAAGCAGATGCTGAAGATGAGCTAGCGCTAGGTCTACGTTACGACTTCTAATTAGTCACTAACTAAAGCGCTAATAGTCTGTCCCTTGAACCCCGAGTTGGTGTTCAAGGGACATTTTCCATTTAGCCTTACGAAGCAGAGCTACTCTTCTAGGACAATATTTGCACTTTCCTCGACCTTATGCTGTCGTCCAAGCATGAGTAAGCAGGGCGTCAATACCAGCGTTAGTACCGTTGCAAACGCTAGTCCTCCTGCAACGGCAGTCGCCAATTGCGACCACCACTGGGTACTTGGAGCACCAAATTCGATTTTCTGATTAATCAGGTCGATATTCATTTCTAGCACCATTGGCAAAAGACCAAGAATGGTCGTCACTGTCGTTAACAAAACAGGACGTAAGCGCTGTACTCCAGTCCTTAAAATTGCATCTCGTTTATCCAAACCTCTCTTAAGAAGCTGATTGTAGGTATCAATCAAAACAATGTTGTTATTCACGACGATACCCGCCAGAGCAATCACACCTATCCCCGACATAATGACACCAAACGGCTTTTGAAAAATAAGTAGGCCGACAAACACACCAACGGTAGAGAATAGCACTGCACTGAGGATCAAAAATGCCTGATAAAAACTATTAAATTGAGTGATCAATATCAGTGCCATCACTACGAGTGCAACCAAAAATGCTTTTTGTAAGAAAGCTGAAGAGTTCTCTTGCTCTTCATTCTGACCGCGTATCCTAAACTCTACCCCCTCAGGTAAATCCATTTCAGCCAAGGCCTTTTCGATTTTCGGTAGTTCCAACGCTAAGTTGTAACCTTCTTTCATGTCGGCAAATATATTGATCACTCTATGCCCGTCTATACGACGAATAGTGTCCTGCTTATGATCGGGAATGATGCTGGCAAAGTTGGTGATAGGGACCATACCCGCTGCAGTTTTGACTTTTAGCTGATCGAAACGGCCAATATCACGCTTATCTTCTGGGTAACGCACCAGAATATCGACCTCTTCCGTGGCATCATCTGGCAAGTAATCCCCCAGCTTAAGTCCATTGGTGACAAACTGAACCGTGTTACCAACTAAGGTGGCATCAGCTAGGAATCGGGACGCGTCATCTCGGCGAATATCTATCTGCCAATCAATCCCCTCTTTACTCGATGTATCACTAATATTGGTGAAAGCAGGGTACGCATCTGCCCAATGACGAACCATTTTAGCCGCGCGATCTAGTTCTCCCGGAATACGTGTCGACATTTCAATAACCAGATCATGCTCCACAGGCGGCCCGGCATCTGGGAACTTGTACTCGATTTCAACCCCAGCATATTGGTCGGTTGTTTGCTTTAGTTCATCAATAATGGTTTTCACTTTACGGCGATATTGCCAATCCACTGGCGTGATCTGAATCTGCCCGATTTCATCATCCCCACCCGTTTTGGTATAAACGCTTTCAAATTCGTCATGACCAAGCATTACTGCCTCGATATCACGCATGATGACGTCTTTCTCGTTTATCGACAGATCGCCATAAGAACGCACTTTTACAGTAAAAAATGGTGGGTCCACTTCAGGGAAGAACTCCGCGCCTAAACCCGCTTTGGCGTAGGTGAAACCAACTCCTACAGCAAGTAAAATCGCACTTAATAGAATTTTGAGCGGGTGGCGTAAAGCCAGTTTAAGCGTTTCATAATACAGCTTGGTGAGCCCGGTGGCCTTAGAAAAGTCTCCGTCGTGCAGAGCGACCATTTTCTCACGTTGCTGTTTAGTCACATGTTGTGGCTTACCAATCAAACCGCCCAGTACAGGAACAAACAACAATGCCATCGCCAATGACGCAGCCAATGTCGCAATCAGTGTCAAAGGCAGGTATTTCATAAACTCGCCAGTAATATCTGGCCAGAACAATAGCGGCGCAAATGCCGCTAAAGTTGTCGCAGTAGACGCGGTAATAGGCCATGCCATGCGTTTAGCAGCATCCCGATATGCATCTCGACGCGGCGTGCCTTCTTGCATGCGCCGATCCGCAAACTCTGTCACCACAATTGCCCCGTCCACCAGCATACCGACCGCCATGATCAGAGAGAACAGCACTACGATATTAACCGTCAGGCCAAATACAGAAAGCACCAATAGCCCCGTGAGGAAAGAACCAGGAATAGAAACGCCCACCAATAAGGCCGTTCGGACACCTAAGATTGCGATGATCACCACAACAACTAGAATGATCGCTGACAAAATATTGTTTTGCAGATCATTGAGCATCATTTTGACGTCTTTAGACTGATCCCAAGTGTATTTGACCTGCAAATTATTCGGCCAGTCGGCGCGTTTTTGTCCTTCCTCCATCACCTTCTTGATCAAAGCGACAGTCTCAATGATATTTTCACCGGCGCGCTTTTTCACATCCAAAACAATCGCCGATTTACCGTCAAGACGCGCGTAGCTTTCAGGATCGCGAAACGCTCTGCGCACCGTTGCGACATCACCGAAAGTGATCACTTGTTTCCCATCAACCTTAACTGGCAACTCAAGAACATCTTTTAACGAGTCGAATACGGAGGGGACTTTCACCGAGAAGCGGCCATAACCGGTATCAACAAATCCTGCCGCCACAACTCGGTTGTTAAGAGCAATCAAGTTATAGATATCCGCTTGGTCTAATCCGTAGCTTTCCATCAATAAAGGATCAACAACGATCTCGACTATGTCTTCCCTGTCACCAGCGATATCAACTTCTAAGATCTGACGAAAACTCTCCAGCTTATCTCTGAGTTGACGGGCAATTTGCACTATGGTGCGCTCAGGTACGGTGCCGTACAAAACCACCGTCAGCGCTGGCTCTTCTGAAGCAAACGTCACCTCATTGACCGTCGGTTCATCACTGTCTTCCGGTAGTTTTGGTTTTGCTAAATCAACCGCTTCTCGTACATCCGCCATGGCTTTATTCAGATCCACACCGACGCTGAACTCTAACTGCACGGAAGCATGCCCTTCTGAAGCGGTTGAGGTCATTTCCTTAACCCCTTCAATTGAACGTAACTCCTGTTCAATCGGACGAACCAAGAGACGCTCGGCATCGGTCGGCGAAATTCCCTGATGCCCCACGGAGACATAGATTATTGGAATGGTGATATCCGGGCTGGACTCTTTCGGTACCGTCAGGTAAGTCATAACGCCAGCGATTAGGACGAAAACGAGCAGCACTAGCATGGTTCGAGTACGGGATAAAGCCGCATCAATTAAGGCGTACATAATGACTCCTTATTATTGCTGCTCGACAGCGATCACTCGATCGCCATCTCGCACAAAGCCTTGCCCTGTGGTGATAATACTGACCTGCTCACCCAAGCCTGTCAGCCACACACCATCCTGCTCAGCCTTGACTAGCTGAATCGGAACAAAATGAACGCGTTTATCCACTAATGTTTTGACTCCTAGGTTGCCCGAATCATCCAGTGCTAACATCGCAGGGGTCACTTTTACCGCCAATTGCTGTTTCAGACTCAGCTCAACCTCGGCACTAATCCCTGCGGGAATCTGCTGCTGTGGGTTGGGTAACACGATTTCAATCGGGAAAGTATTAGTAGAAGGAGAAGATACCCGTGAAATGTAACGTACTTTTCCCTCCAGCGTTTCATCACCAATAAAACTGACTGATGCTGATTGGTTAAGGGTCAAGTCTTGAATGTGGCGCTCGCTGACATCCGCTTCAATAACAATTTTGCTAAGGTCGATCAATGTCGCCACTGGATCGCCAACCCCAACAAAGTCACCTAATTCAATCGATAAACTATCGACAATGCCACTAAACGGAGCTGTCACCGCTGTATTTCTCAATGCGATGTTCGCATTACTCACCATGGCTCGAGCTTCAACCAAGGCAGCCTCGGCATTACTAAACGCGACTTCACCTTGCAAACCTTTATTTTTCAATGATTGAGCCGCTTTGTACTCTTTCTCACGCACTTTAAGCATGGCTTTTGCTCGCTCAAGTTGAATCTCGAGATCACCTTTATCAATTAAAGCAATCACTTGGCCTTGTTTAACACTGGAGCCTTTGCGCACTTTGATTTCAATAATTTTCCCTGCAATTTCAGCACCCAGTTGGGCTTGCTTATCTGGTGCTGTTCGACCATATAAATCAATCGATTTGTGGGTATTTTGAGCTGTAAAGTTTTGGAAAGCGACTTTGGCAAGCGGTACTCCCTCTTCCTGATGATTTGCTTGACCATCATCGGCTTTGAGTGTTCCTAGCCCGAGCCAAATAGACAGAAGTAGAATGATAAATAGTGACACTATATAAGGTCTGACCGCGAGAAAGCGGAGAAGTGAGAATCTGCCCATAACAATCCTTTGCTGAGTAAAAGCACCAACTTTAATAAGCTCAGGATATTAATTAACCAATAAAAAATAAAATACAGTTGGACAGTAATCTAGCCGAGGTCTCAGTTCTGACCTAGTTGCATAGAATATGCAGAGACTAAAAAGCCGCGACTTAGCGCGGCTCTTCAAATTAGACTTTTACGTTAGACGCTAAATGAAGCGCCACATCCGCACGTTGTCGTGGCATTAGGGTTATTGACGAAGAAACGAGAACCTTCCAACCCCTCAGTATAATCAACCTGACCACCGACTAGGTACTGTAAACTCATCGGGTCAACGACGAGTGTCACACCGCTATTAACAATGGTTGTATCACCATCATTAACGTTTTCATCAAAGGTGAAACCGTACTGGAAACCACTACAACCGCCACCCGTGATATAAACACGTAGCTTTAAGTTCGGGTTTTCTTCTTCAGCAATGAGCGCACCAACACGTTGTGCCGCTGCATCTGAAAATGTTAGTGGGATATTTAATTCGCTCACGATGACCTCTCTCACTCGTGTAAATCCAATCGCTATTAGCAGGATTGGATAAATCATCTTTGTATAATCGTGTCATTATCTAATACCTGAGTTATCCGTTCAAGTATTCGCCACCTCTAACGGCTTTTTTTCACAAAAACACCGCCTTCCTGATGGAAAACTGCCCATAATGTGGCGCAAAGCGTTTTCTTGAACCGGAATCGGCAGGTACAATGCCAGCCAAATTGGTCCGAGCAATCAGAAGAGGATATATCCATGACCAAATCAGCAGAGCTTTACGAAAAAGCACAACAAACCATTCCTGGTGGCGTTAACTCTCCAGTACGTGCTTTCAACGGCGTTGGCGGTGCACCTATCTTTGTAGAACGTGCAGATGGCCCGTTAATTTTCGATGCTGATGGTAAAGCTTACATTGATTATGTTGGTTCTTGGGGCCCGATGATCCTTGGCCACAACCATGCAGTCATTCGCGAAGCCGTGATTGAAGCCGCGCAGCGTGGCCTAAGCTTTGGTGCGCCGACTGAAATGGAAATCCAAATGGCAGAGCTGGTTTCTGAACTAGTACCATCCATGGAACAAGTCCGCATGGTGAGCTCAGGTACAGAAGCTACAATGAGTGCCATCCGCCTTGCACGTGGCTTCACCGGTCGCGATAAAATCATCAAATTCGAAGGCTGCTACCATGGCCATGCCGACAGTTTGTTGGTTAAAGCAGGTTCTGGCGCATTAACACTTGGTCAACCAAGCTCACCAGGTGTTCCTGCGGATTTTGCAAAGCACACGCTCACAGCCACGTTTAATGACTTGGATTCGGTTCGCGAGCTTTTTGCTGCCAATAAAGGCGAGATCGCTTGTATCATCGTTGAACCTGTCGCGGGCAATATGAACTGTATCCCACCAGTTGCAGGTTTCCACGAAGGCCTGCGTCAAATCTGTGATGAAGAAGGCGCACTGCTGATCTTTGATGAAGTTATGACAGGTTTCCGTGTCGCCTTAGGAGGTGCTCAAGGTCATTACAACATTAAGCCAGATATCACCACGCTTGGTAAAGTTATCGGTGGCGGTATGCCTGTGGGTGCCTTTGGTGGCCGTAAAGACGTGATGCAATACATTGCGCCAACAGGCCCGGTTTATCAGGCAGGTACCTTATCTGGCAACCCAGTAGCGATGGCTGCGGGTTACGCTTGTCTGAGCTTACTGAAAGAGGAAGGCAACGAAAAACGCCTTGCTTCAAAAACCAAACAACTGGCTGAAGGTTTTAAAGCTCTAGCGGAACAACACGGGATTCCAATGGTGGTTAACCAAGTTGGCGGTATGTTTGGTTTCTTCTTTACTGACCAACAAGAAATAACTTGCTACGAAGACGTGACTAAGTGTGATATAGAACGCTTTAAGCGCTTCTTCCACCTAATGCTAGAACACGGGGTTTATTTAGCACCGTCTGCATTTGAAGCGAGTTTTACTTCATTAGCACACGGCAGTAAAGAGATTGACGCAACTTTAGAAGCGGCCGATCGCTGTCTTGCAATTCTGGCTAAAGAGGCGTAATAACCTCTTTTAACTGACAAAAAGGCTGCAATTGCAGCCTTTTTATTGCCAGTTCACGATCACTAACACTAAGAGAGAAATCATAATCACAGAAAACCATGGTATCTTCCGCTTCTGCTTTGTACTCCCGCCACAAGCTTTTTTATCGTTGCAACAGCCCATAATTTTTACCCTCCGCTGATAACATTTTGATTTTACATTGAAGACGCAGTGTTTTGCGGCCATTATACTTCTATCGCGACGAATCATTGGACAACTAACGTGTCAGAAAAACTCAAAATAACTTCCAGTCATAGAGTGTTGATTATTGCCCTGCTTGCTGCTGGCCTTGCATGTTTCTTATTAGTTGAACCTTACATCAACTCAATTGTGATGGCGTTTATCATCTCACTGCTCATGTTTCCGATTCATGAATGGATTGAGAACCGGATGCCAAATTACAGAAACCTCGCTTCACTACTATCCTGTACCTTACTCACTGTCATCATAGTACTGCCTTTACTGTTTGTTTTTGCCGCGATCGTTCAACAAGGCTCCTCCTTTTCGCAAAATGTCTATCAATGGGTAACTCACGGTGGTATCCAAGCGTTATTTGAACATCCTTGGGTCATTAAAGGTTTGTCACTCATCAACACCTACTTACCTTTTGATGAAGTTCAACCTCAAGAAATCGGCCAGAAAGTCGCCCAATTTGCAACGTCATTTGGCACTAACCTTGTCGGTATCAGTGCCAAAATACTGGGAGATGCGACTAACTTCCTACTCAACTTTTTCCTGATGTTATTTGTTTTATTCTTCTTACTTCGCGATCACGACAAAATCATCGCGGCGATTCGCCATATTTTGCCACTGTCGCGCAGCCAAGAAGACAAGCTGCTGGATGAAGTTGAACAAGTTTCAAAATCCGCGGTAATGGGATCTTTTCTCACAGCGATTGCACAGGGGGTCGCTGGGGGTATCGGTATGTGGCTCGCAGGCTTTCCCGGTTTATTCTGGGGTACGATGATGGGTTTTGCTTCTTTTATACCGGTTGTAGGGACAGCCCTAATTTGGATTCCGGCCGCGGCTTACCTATTTCTGACCGGAGACACCACCTGGGCAATATTCCTCACTATTTGGAGTGTGGCGGTTGTTGGTTCAATCGATAACCTGCTAAGACCATTGCTCATGCAAGGCAGTGCAGGCATGAACACCTTAATGATCTTCTTTTCTTTGTTAGGTGGTCTTCATTTATTCGGTTTAATTGGCCTTATCTACGGCCCACTGATTTTCGCCATTACTATGGTGCTATTTAATATTTATGAGGAAGAGTTTAAAGACTTCCTTGATGAACAAGATCATAACTAAGATCTAGGAAACAGGAAAACTTCAAGAATGTGGGGGATTATGCGAAAATCCCCCGTCTTTTTCTGTCAGAGTTCACTATGTCTGCTTACATTGCCCCAAGCCAAATCGCACAACGACAGCTCGCCTACTTTGCAGGCAAGCATGTTCTCGTCGCCGGAGAATCAGAAGATCTATTTCCGGTTGAACTGACCAAACATTGTGAATCCGTTACTGTGTTCACAACTCACTATGGTTACTACCGTCAGCTAGAATCCTACACTCAGCTCACGACTGTATTTGGTGCTGAATTTGATCAGCCAACTCAAGCAGATATGATCTTACTTTACTGGCCAAAAGCGAAAGCAGAAGCAGAGTTTTTGCTGGCAATGCTATTCGCCAAGCTAGGTCCAGGCACGGAAATTGTGGTCGTCGGCGAAAACCGTTCAGGGGTAAAAAGTATTGAAAAGATGTTTAAAGCTTATGGCCCAATTAATAAGTTTGACTCAGCAAGGCGATGCTCTTTTTACTGGGGGCAATGCCTTGAACAGCCCGCCCAGTTTAACCTCAAAGACTGGTTTAAGCAGTATCAAGTCAGCTACCAAGGCCACGACTTGATAATAAAAAGCCTACCTGGGGTATTCAGCCACGGTCAGTTTGATGTGGGCAGTAAACTGCTCCTTGATACACTGCCATCCTTGACCGGGAAAGTACTCGACTTTGGCTGTGGAGCCGGTGTGATTGGCTCAGTCATGGCCACAATCAATTCAGACATCGAACTGGAAATGTGTGACATCAGCGCACTGGCGGTCGAATCAAGCAAAGCCACTTTAGAAGCAAACGGATTGAAAGGTTGCGTATTTGCCTCTGATATTTACTCTGGCACCAGCAATGATTACCACTTCATTATCAGCAACCCTCCTTTCCATGCAGGTCTAGATACCAGTTACAGTGCGACAGAAACCTTGTTAGCTGATGCACCAAAGTACCTGAATACACAGGGGCAATTACTGATTGTGGCGAATAGTTTCCTCAAATACCCACCCATTATTCAACAAGCGTTTGGTAATTGCGAGACGCTAAATAAGACCAATAAATTCGCGATTTATTACGCGAAGAAATAACTAGCTAGCCCGATTCAAACCTGTATATCGGGCTTATCTCACCCCGCTACGCTAAATTTGCGCATCCCTCCACGATTTAAATCAGACTTACTTGTCAAAGTAAAAAAACTCGTTAATTTTGTCATTCTAGGAAAGTGACATTTTACTTGGGCATTGTATGCCTATCTTGATTACGGAAAGTCTCGTTAGCTCATGTTTAAGTTGTATCGAAAACAAAGATTCAAGCGCCTGCAACATACTTTGATGCTAGCGTTTTTGGTGCTCAGCATTACCCCTCTCACCATTATCGCTATCTTCTTTTTACAATCTCACACCAAAGATCTACAAGAACAAAGCACTTCGCACTTGCTCTCAGTACGCGACAGCAAACAGCAACAAGTCGTCGATTATATGTATGCAAAAGAATCTGAAGTCATGGGTTTCGTTCGTTCAGAATTGGCTTATGCGAGCGGTGGACGCTTTTATGGATTGGTCAATGCTTTTCGTAGCTTAGGATTAGATATTGAACAAGCACGTGACTATGCCCAACGACGTTATATTCAAGGTTCAGGCGATCAAATAAAAACATCCATTCTTCCTCAGTCTAAGGTTTATAGTGGTACTGAACGCTACCGACTACTGCATAAACGCTACCATCGTGCTTACCTAGAGCTTCTCAAACGCTCTGACTTTGACGACGTCCTCCTAGTTGATTTAGAAGGTAATGTCACCTATTCGATCTACAAACACGATAACTACGGTACTAATCTCCTCACTGGTCGTTTCCGCGATAGCAACCTAGGCAAAACTTTCCATAAGCTCAAAACTCAAGTCACCGAAAAGCGTAAGACCAATGAAGATTATACCCCTGTTATCATTTCTGATTTTGAAATGGATAAAGGGAAACCCGTTGCTTGGCTAGGTGCGCCCATAATTCAGCAAGGTTACCTCCATAGCTATGCCATGTTCCGCTTACCGAATAATGGCATCACTAAGCTGATCGCTGATACCAACAATGCTTCAGCTATGAAAACCTTGTTGGTAGGTGCCGACCATCGTTCACGCACCATGGCTTATGAGCAAAAAGACATCGACAAAAGTCGCGAAGTCGTAGACTTAGCGCTATCAGGAAGAACGGAAGTAGGTACTTACATCAATACAGTTGGAGAAGCGACTATTGCCGCTTACAGCCCGATATCTTTCAAAGGTGTAGAATGGGCAATTGTGGTTGAAGTTCCAGAAAAAGAAGCCTTTGCTCGAGTGAATCAGCTCGAAACCCTCTTCATCTTCGCCATGTTATGTGCAATTGTACTGGTAGTCGCGGCATCGCATTACTTATCCAACTTTATTACCGCACCGCTTCTTAAGTTGACTTGGGCTGCAGAGAAAGTCTCAGCTGGCGACCTTGACACCGATATCATCAATACTGAGCGTAAAGATGAAATTGGTCGTCTCGCGGTGAGCTTTGAACGTATGCAACGCTCCATCCGTGACAAAATGCAGCTCATCAAACAGCAAAATGAAGAACTGGAAAGCAATCTAAAACTGATTCAGAAGCAAAATGATGAATTACAGCTAGCCAACAAACTCAAAGACGAGTTTCTTGCCACAACTTCCCATGAATTACGCACGCCTTTGCATGGCATGGTTGGGATTGCCGAAGCCCTGATTTCAGGTGCGAATGGCCCCATCACCGCCAGCCACAAATATCAACTTGATATCATCATCAGTAGTGGTCAAAGGCTGGCAACCTTAGTCGATGATTTACTTGATTATCACAAAATGCGTTATGGTAATCTGGATATCGAAACCCGCGCAGTGGACATTTCTGGCGCAACACGATTGGTTTTGGAGCTGTCTTCTCACCTTGTCGGTAACAAGCCAATTCGCATTATCAACCAAGTTCCTACCGATCCTCTTTGGGTCAGTGCGGATCCACAACGTCTTGAGCAGGTACTGTATAACTTGGTTGGCAATGCCATTAAGTACACCAGTGAAGGCAAAATCGTCATATCTGCCACTCAGGTTGATGATAATATCCGCGTACAAGTTGTCGATACTGGCCAAGGTATACCAGCCGATCAACTTGAACATATCTTTGAGCCACTCATTCAAGCGGGTAGCGACAGCAGCCGCTATCGACAAGGGGCAGGGTTAGGCCTATCCATTAGCCGACAGTTAATTGATTTGATGCAAGGTACGCTCTATGTGAGCAGCCAGCCAATGGTCGGTACCACTTTCAGCTTCACTCTACCAATCGCATCAGTAGAGCAGATCGCTCAAATCAACGATATTGAGAACGCTCACTTCGTTGCACCGGAGAGCAATAATCTTGAACTCATAGAGAGTTCAAATTTGCCTGAAAACCCCGAAGGGCCATTGTTATTGATTGTGGATGACGAACCGGTCAACCTACGTGTGTTAGACAGCTTCCTCCGTTTAGAAGGTTACCGAGTACGTACGGCTAACAATGGGGAAGAAGCGATTGGCTCAGTTCGAGAAGAGAAGCCCGAACTTTTATTGCTCGATATCATGATGCCGGGTATGAGCGGCTATCAAGTGTGCGAAACGCTTCGACAAGATTACGACCACGCTCAATTACCTGTCATTATGCTGACCGCATTAAATCAGCCTGACGATCGTGTACGTGGTTTTGAAGCCGGAGCGAACGATTACTTATCAAAGCCATTCAATAAACAGGAACTCGCCGCTCGAATAACCGCACACTTAACCGCCAGTAAGGCGGAGCAGCGCAGAATTGAAAATCAACAATTACAAAATGAGCTTAAACAGCGCGCCATGGTTGAAGCTAGCCTGTTGGAAACCCAAGGACGATTACTAGAACAGTTAGAATCAGCCCCAGAAGCCATTATCTGTGTGCGTGATGATAATAAAGTCCGTTTCACCAATGACGCGGCCTCAAGACTATTTAAGCGCACAACCGAGCAGCTTAGACGCTCCAGCGCCGATGAACTTATCGCACCCAAATACCTTAATGTAGAACAGCCGCATTATTGTGGAGTCATTGATATATACGTGGAAGATGTTCGTCAGCATTTATCTGCGGATATTCTAAAGCTTCCCGAGGGATCTGGGCTGAAATCCATGTATATTTTCGATGTCGGTGGTGGTGTGAATGCAGCACGCATTACCAATCTTGAAACAGCCATTGAAGCGCTTTCCAGCTATGCCTTCGAAGGCGACAAAGCCAAACTTCAGGAATTAAAAGAACTCGGAGGTGAGTTCACACGCTTGGCCGACCGCGTCACAACGGATAATAAGTCCAAACAGGAAATTATGCGTGAAGTATTGGTCGATTCCATGACAAGTGCCCTGAATTACTGGGAAAGTGTCACGGGCCAAAGTAAGTTTGCATTTGCAGAGCAAAGTGGTTTGTGGCGAGTGTACCTTGACCGCAGTACATTACAAACTCGAACTCTAGATAAATATCTACGAGTCGAGACGTTGCCTAAAACACCTCGCTGGAGAACCGTGTTGAGCTCATTAGAGTACATTTTGGAACACTGTAAAGAGATGAGCCCTGAGCGAACCCATATTGAAAACCTTCGTGACAAGCTTCAACACCTTCTCACCAGCTAAACAACCCAGTCTATTGATTAAGCCCGGAAACGGGCTTTTTTATTGCCTAAACCAAGCTATCCGTCGGCCACTGAGCCCAAAAGGGAGTTAAAGAGTTTTTACACAAAATAAAACAACTCATATTCCCCTAGCAAAGACCGACAATTCAAATCAACTTAATAGAGAAAAGGGCCGTTACTTCACCAGGATTTAAAGAAAAGAATTCAGTTTGCGAACATAATCACAACAAGACGGCAGAATTAATTTTTCACTATAAATTAACCCTCCCCAACACTAGTGACAATGATCTCACATACAAACCAAATCAAAGACAGACCTTAAAAATAAAACCACAGGGAGTTAGTGATCACTCACATATGATTTTAAGATCAGTGAATAGTGCGAGTGAACTCAAATTTAACAATACGTCAACAACAGACTAAAAAAAGGACGAATCAACGTTATTAACGTCGTTTGGGTACTTTTTAACGTTTTTAACGAGAAAGCTAATTGCCAAATTTAACGTAAAGGTGTTTTCTTAACTTGCCTAAGGCCTACAGGCCACTCAATACCCTCGACTCCTTCGGTATGTGGGAATGAAGATTGAGGTAGGTGTTTAGGAAATGTCTATTTATTAAGAACCATCAACTTCCATACAGTGAAATGAAAGCAAATAGTAAGGAACAGCTATGCTTGCCAACATAAAAAAAACTGCACTAGCTACAGCAATTATTGCAACCGCGACAACTGGGTTTACTTCTGTCGCAACGGCTGCTGAGCGCAGTGAATTAACAGTACACCCTAAAGAATTCACCACTTTTGTACGCAACTTTAACCCATTCCTAGGTGCCACTAACCTACACACAACAACGGACTTTCTATACGAACCCCTTGTTGTATTTAATGAAATGCACGGCAACACACCAGTATTCCGTTTGGCAGAAAACTTCAAAATGTCTGACGATCTTATGAGCGTAACGTTTGACATTCGCAAAGGGGTAAAGTGGTCAGATGGTGAGGCATTTGATGCGAACGACGTGGTTTACTCTTTTAATTTAGTTAAAGAAAAGCCAGAGCTTGACCAAAGTGGTATCAACTCATGGGTAGCTGGCGTTGAAAAGCTGAACGACTACCAAGTTAAGTTCCGCCTAACTGAAGCGAACTCAAACGTTCCTTACGAAATTGCCAAGGTACCTGTTGTTCCTGAACACGTTTGGAAAGACGTAAAAGATCCAGCCACTTTTACCAATGAAAATCCTGTAGGTTCAGGCCCTTTCACTGAGATCGATACCTTCACTGCGCAACTGTACATCCAGTGTCGCAATCCAAACTACTGGGATGCTGACAACCTAGAAGTCGATTGTCTTCGCGTGCCTCAAATTGCAAACAACGATCAGTTCCTAGGTAAAGTGGTTAACGGCGAAATGGATTGGACATCATCTTTCATTCCAGATATTGACCGCACCTACGCAGCCTCTAGTCCAAATCACCAGTACTGGTACCCACCAGCAGGTACTCAAGCATTCGTGATTAACTTTAAGAACCCAGACGCCGCGAAAAACGAAGCATTAACTAATGTCGATTTTCGCCGTGCATTCTCAATGGCTCTAGACCGTCAGACTATCATCGATATTGCCTTCTACGGTGGTGGCACTGTGAATGACTTTGCCTCTGGCCTCGGCTATGCCTTTGAAGCTTGGTCAGATGAAAAAGTTCACGACAAGTACAAAACATACAACACATACAACGTCAAGGGCGCTAAAGACCTTCTCAACAAAGCTGGCTTTAAAGATGTCAACAATGATGGTTTCGTCGATACCCCATCTGGCAAATCATTTGAGCTGCTAATTCAGTCACCAAATGGTTGGACAGACTTCAACAACACAGTTCAACTGGCAGTTGAACAGCTGGCCGAAGTGGGGATTAAAGCGAAAGCACGTACACCTGATTTCTCTGTCTACAACCAAGCTATGTTGGAAGGAACATACGACGTATCGTACACCAACTACTTCCACGGTGCAGATCCATATACTTACTGGAACAGTGCATACAACTCATCATTGCAATCTGGTGACGGCATGCCTCGCTTTGCTATGCACTTCTACAAAAACGATAAACTTGATGGACTTCTTAACAGCTTCTACAAAACCGCTGACAAGAGTGAGCAGCTAGAAATTGCTCATGGTATCCAGCAAATCATCGCCGCAGACCAAGTGACCGTTCCTGTTATGTCTGGTGCCTACATGTATCAGTACAACACAACACGCTTCACAGGTTGGTGGAATAAAGACAATCCGAAGGGCCGTCCAAACATTTGGGCTGGTATCCCTGAGCGTCTACTTCACGTACTGGACCTAAAACCAGTTAAGTAAGCGTTTAATCTTTGCGGTGCACATCCCGTGCACCGCTTTATCCCCAAGCTTTTGACTATTTAAAGTATGGCGCCAGTCGTCAGGGGATTGTTCGCTCTCAATTTTGGCTTTTCGCTAGGAGCGACCTGAAACCAGAAACAGGAAATATCTGGGTCAGTAAGGTGTAAGTTATGGGCTATTTTTTAAGACGTTTGTCATTTTATTTTGTCGCACTATTAGTTGCAGCAACACTTAATTTTATTATTCCCCGGGCGATGCCGGGCGATCCGGTCACCATGATGTTCGCAAATGCATCAGTACAAGTGACCCCAGAGCGTATTGCCGCGATGAAAGAATTACTCGGTTTTGTTGATGGTGGACTATTTGTTCAATACATCGCGTACATGAAGAACATTCTCAGCTGGGAGCTGGGAACATCGATTCAGTTTTACCCTTTATCTGTGAATGAGTTGCTAGGAAGTGCTTTTGGCTGGTCGCTCTTTCTTGCGGGTACCGCCGTTGTTTTATCTTTTTCATTAGGCTCAATTCTCGGTATTTATGCCGCTTGGAAACGAGGCAGTAAGTACGATGCCTTCATTACTCCTGGAATGCTGATCATCCAAGCTGTACCACAAGTGGTGATTGCCATGCTCGCCATGTTCATCTTTGCTATTGGTTTGAAATGGTTCCCTACAGGGTATGCGTACACTGCTGGTACTTTACCTGACTGGACAAGCTGGGCGTTCATCAAAGACGTAGCTTATCACGCAGTCTTACCCCTATTCTGCGCATCTGTTGTCCAAATAGGTGGCTTCCTCGTTAACATGCGAAACAACATGATTAACCTTCTTGCTGAAGATTACATCACCATGGCTAAAGGCAAGGGATTGAGCGAGAACCGCGTCGTGTTCAACTATGCCGCCCGTAACGCCTTATTACCGAGTGTTACCGCTTTATCAATGGCATTAGGTATGGCTATTGGTGGCCAGCTCATCATCGAAATCATCTTCAACTACCCAGGCCTAGGCTCGGTACTGTTCAATGCAATCAAAGCCCGTGATTATCAGGTGCTTCAAGGTCAATTACTGATCATGACGCTGTTTATGCTGTTCTTTAACCTACTGGCTGACATGCTTTACGTTGTACTCGACCCTCGCCTACGTAAGGGAGGTAAATAATCATGAAGGGATTCATCAAACTCATCATAGGTAACCCAATCGCTTTGGTTGGTAGCATCATCATCAGTGTTTTTCTGTTCATCGCTCTTGCTGCGCCGCTACTCAGTAAACACGCGCCTGATAAACGTACAGGTAACCCGCATGAATATCCTGCTTTTGTTGTTAAGGCTGCTCAAGCCAACCCAGATGGCTGGGTAGCAGAAAACCTTGCCACAGACCGCCGAACCCTGCTGATGTCAAAAAAAGCGGATCACACTCTCGGTACAACACGCATGGGACGTGATGTCTGGTCTCAATTTATCCATGGTGCGCGAGTATCTCTCGCCGTAGGTTTTGGTGCCGGTATCACCGTGTGTTTTCTCGCCACAGTGATTGGTATCTCTGCAGGCTACTTCGGGGGACGTATCGATGACATCCTAACCGCAGCGATGAACATCATGCTGGTCATTCCACAATACCCACTACTGTTCGTTCTCGCGGCCTTTATTGGCGAAGCGGGTCCATTGACCATTGCGATGATCATTGGCCTCACAGCTTGGGCTTGGGGAGCGAGAGTCGTTCGCTCGCAAACCTTAGCTTTACGAGAAAAAGAGTTTGTTAAAGCGGCAGAGGTACTTGGTGAATCATCTTGGCGAATCATCTTTGTAGAGATCCTCCCTAACCTTATCCCGATTGTCGGTGCAAGTTTTATCGGTTCAGTTATGTACGCCATCATGATGGAAGCAACAATCTCATTTCTTGGATTAGGCGACCCGAATACGGTGAGTTGGGGCATCATGCTCTACAACGTTCAGACCTCATCTTCAATGTTGATTGGCGCTTGGTGGGAACTGTTTGCCCCTTGTGCTGCTCTAGTCCTACTCGTTACTGGCTTGGCCTTACTCAACTTTGCGGTCGATGAAATCGCCAATCCACAGCTGCGCTCTCACAAAGGGATGAAGCGCTGGAAAAAACTTGCTCAGCAAGACAAAAAAGAACGTGAGCCAGAATTGGCCCCACAAAGTGCACTTTGGAGCGGAGATAAATAATCATGACAGCACCACTCATTTCTATCCGTAACCTATGTGTTGACTATATTACGGCAGCTGGCGACGTCCGTGCTTGCAACAATGTCAGCTTTGATATCGCGCCTGGTGAAGTCTTCGGTTTGGCCGGAGAATCAGGTTGCGGAAAATCCACTGTGGCCTTCTCACTGATGCGCCTACATAAGCCACCCGCATTTATCACTGGCGGTGAAGTTATCTTCAATGGTGAGAACATTCTCAACTACAGCGATGAGCGTATGCAGGCCTTTCGCTGGAGTGAAATGTCAATGGTTTTCCAAAGCGCCATGAACGCATTAAACCCCGTTCTTCCGATGGAAGAGCAGTTTTGCGATGTGATCATGCGCCATACCAATATGACACGAGAACAAGCTCGTAATCGTGCTGAAGGCTTGTTGGAAATCGTCGATATTCATCCAAGTCGACTGACAGATTATCCACATCAGTTCTCCGGTGGTATGCGCCAGCGTTTAGTTATTGCAATTGCTTTGGCACTCAACCCTAAAATGATCATCATGGACGAACCCACTACGGCGTTAGATGTGGTCGTTCAGCGCGAGATTTTACAGAAAATCTACGCTCTGAAAGAAGAGTTTGGATTCTCAATCTTATTCATTACTCATGACCTTTCTTTGATGGTCGAGTTTTCTGATCGCATTGGCATCATGTACTCGGGTGAATTAATCGAAGTTGCTCCATCAAAGCAAATTCTCGAGAGCCCGTACCATCCATATACCAAAGGACTAGGTAGCTCTTTCCCTCCATTAACTGGCCCTAAAACTAAGTTAACTGGTATTCCAGGTAATCCGCTTAACTTGCTTGAAATCCCCCAAGGTTGTCGATTCCAAGCTCGCTGTGATCGCGTACATGAAACCTGTACCAAGATACCAACTCAACTGAAACAAATAGAGCCAAATCGTTTCTCAAACTGCCACCTTTATGGCGAACCTATCGCCCAAGCCAAACTCTAGCGCTGGCACGAGACAACAAAGTAAAAATACTGGAGAGAATGATGAGCAAAGAATTTGGCGAACTACTAATCGAAGGAAAAAATCTAGTTAAGGATTTTCCGATTAACAGCAATGCACTACAACAACCCATGATGCGTGCAATCAACGACGTATCATTCAGAATGTATAAAAGTCGTGGCCTTTCAGTGGTCGGCGAATCTGGTTCAGGTAAATCAACCACAGCCAAAATGATCGCAAAAATGTATGCCCCGACATCTGGAACCATTGAATACAAAGGAAGAGATATCAAAACGATTGATTCTCGATCTGATCTGATGGCTTACCGAGAAGGGGTTCAGATGGTGTGGCAAGACCCATTTGGATCTTTAAATCCAACCCACAACATTTTTCACCACATTGCCCGTCCATTACTGATTCACAAAAAAGTGAAGCCAGGTAATAAGAAAGAGCTTGAAGAGCGTGTTTACGATCTACTCGAACAAGTCGGGCTGATCCCGCCTAAAGAAACCTCTCAGAAATTTCCCCACCAACTATCTGGTGGGCAACGCCAAAGGGTTAATCTTGCGCGCAACATCGCGGTGGGTGCAGAGGTGGTACTCGCCGACGAACCAACATCAATGCTGGATGTGTCGATTCGAGCTGGTGTGCTCAACTTAATGGAAGAAATGAAATTTGAGAAGCAGATGTCACTGCTTTATATCACTCACGATATCGCTACAGCTCGTTACATTGCCGAAGATCTTGCCGTGATGTATGTGGGCCATATGGTTGAATGGGGGGACACTGAAGAGATAATTCACAACCCTCAGCATCCATACACCCAGCTATTGGTCTCAGCAGTACCAGATCCAAGCAAATCGATTCACGAAAAGTTAAAAGGCAATAAGGGCGAAATCCCTCTTTGGACTCCAAGTTCTCTAGGGTGCCCTTTCGCTGGACGTTGCCAACATGCCACTAGTCAATGCCGTGAGCAGCTTCCGGAAGTCACTCAACTGTCAGACAACCACTTTGTGCGCTGTTACTTGTACCAACACTAAAACAATATCGAAGTCAGCAGAGTGGCTGGCTTCACCTAACCACTCGGAGATTTCAATGCTGCTACTTACTAACCACATTGGTTATGAATCCCTGGGACCAAAACAGGCTATTCTGATGGCAGATGTACCCAACCTACCATCTTCCACTGCCCTTTTGGTGTGTGCAGATAGTCATCAGACTGTTGCGTCACTGGATGTCGAGACTGGCACTCGAGTCGCAAATTGGCACCAGGGATATTTTTTTCGCATTGATTTTTCTAACATTCAGAAAGCTGGGCGCTACTACCTCACTTTTGATAACAGTCAGTCTGAGATCTTCTCCATCGCAAAAGATAGACTTCTAACGTCAACGCTTTCAGACGTACTGCACTATTTTAAATCCCAACGCTGCAGCGGCATCTACGATCGTCAGGATCAAAGTGTTCCACTGTTCAATACTGAAGAACGCGTGGATGTCAGTGGCGGTTGGTATGACGCATCAGGTGATGTCAGCAAATACCTAAGCCACCTTTCTTATGCTAACTACCTCAATCCTCAACAGATTCCAATTGTGGTTTGGAATATTCTTAAAGGCCTCGAGTTGAGCCAATCCAGTACTAGCTTGGCTTCCTACACTCGCTCAAGGATGGAAGAAGAAGCTCTATTTGGTGCTGATTTTTTGGTCAGAATGCAGCATAAGTCCGGTTATTTCTACACAACGGTATTTGATAAGTGGTCAAAAGATCCAGAGCAACGCGAAATTTGTGCCTACGCCACACAAGAAGGCCATAAATCAGAGGGTTTTCAAGCGGGCTTCCGCCAAGGCGCAGGAGCGAGCATTGCAGCGTTGGCAGCCGCCGCCCGATTAGGTAAAAAAGGAGAATTCAGCACTCAACGATACCTCCATACTGCTGAATTAGGCTACCAGCACCTCAAAGAGTGCAATCGCTACTACCTTGATGATGGTGAAGAAAATATCATTGATGAGTATTGCGCTTTGCTCGCCTCAACCGAGCTTTATAAGACCACACTCAATACTCACTATTTAGAGGAAAGTCGCGACTGGGCTCAACGTCTCACACAGCGCCAACACTCTGATGCTTACATTCAGCACTTCTGGTCGGCCAACAGCGATGGCTCTAGACCTTATTATCATGCAGCCGAAGCTGGGTTACCCGCGATTGCGTTGTGCCAATATTTAGAGATAGAAAACCGTTCAGATTTGTATGAATCCGTCTTAGCAACGCTCACACAAGCTTGCCATTTCGAGTTATCTATTACCCATAAAGTCGCCAACCCATTCGGCTATCCTCGTCAGTACGTCAAAGGGGTCAGCCAAAGCAAGCGAGACTCTTTTTTCATCGCGCAAGACAATGAGAGTGGTTACTGGTGGCAAGGAGAAAATGCTCGATTAGCCTCATTAGCCAGCATGGGATACCTTGCTCAAACTCACTTAACCGATACCAACCTCAAACAAGCATTAACTGATTTCTCACAGCACGCCCTTAACTGGATTCTTGGGCTAAATCCGTATGACATGTGTATGTTAGATGGTCATGGACATAACAACCCAGACTACTTACCCCATCTCGGTTTCTTTAATGCCAAAGGCGGTATTTGCAATGGTATCACTGCAGGATTTGATGACGCCGAAGGGATCGCTTTTAACCCTAATGAGCACAAAGATGACATGCTACAGAACTGGCGCTGGGGTGAGCAATGGCTCCCTCATGGCGCATGGTTTCTGCTAGCTATACTCGCCCAACACACGCATTTTCAATCCACGGAGAAGCACTAAGATGACGCATTATTACGTTGGTGTGGATGGTGGTGGCACTTCCTGTCGCGTACGCATCAGAGATCCACACGGAAAGTTACTAGGCGAAGCCAAAAGTGGTAGTGCCAACATTTTGCTGGGTGTAGACATTGCGCTGAACTCCATTATCGAAGCGACTTCCAAAGCCGCCCAAGGTGCAGGCTTAGATCATACCCACTTCCAATACATGCACTTAGGTTTAGCCCTTGCAGGAGCCGAACAAAAATCCGCTTGGCATGACTTCATGGCTCTTACTCACCCTTTTGCTTCACTGGTGCTCAATACTGATGCTTATGGTGCCTGCTTAGGCGCCCACAACGGAGAGAGTGGCGCCATCATGATCGCGGGCACAGGATCGTGTGGCATTTACTTGGCTGGTAGCGAACAACATGTCGTTGGTGGTCGCGAATTTCCCATTTCCGATCAAGGCGGTGGCGCAATTATGGGGCTAAGGCTCATCCAGAAAGTCTTACTAGCAGAGGATGGTATTCAAGAGAAAACTCCGCTATGTCATAAGGTGATGGCTCATTTCTCCAACGATGTTGATCAGATTGTTAGCTGGTCTAAACACGCCTTGCCTCGGGATTATGGCCAATTCTCACCAACAATATTTCACTACGCTAAAAGCGCTGACCCATTAGCACTTTCACTGCTTAAGCAGACTGCTGAAGATATCGAAATGTTCATTTGTGCTCTTCATCGCAAAGGAGCTACACGAATTTGTTTAATGGGGAGTATCGCAGAACGCATTTACGATTGGCTTTCTCCTCCTGTCCAACAATGGATTGTTGAGCCACAACTCGACGCGATTGAAGGTGCCTTGATGTTTGCAGGCAAGCCTGAACACAATTTGTATTAAGAGGTTATCATGAGCTATCGCATTGACCTTACTGTCTTATCAGAACACAAACACTACTGCCGGTTTGGTCTAACCCTGCACAACCTATCTGAACAAGCGCTAGTGAACTGGCAATTACAGTTTATCATTGACCGATACATCCTTCCTGATAGCTTCAGTAACGGGCAAATAAAGCAAACAGGGAGCTTTTGTGTTGTTGAGCCAGATAATCACACTTTGGCGGCCAATCAGCATTATTATTGCGAATTTAGCATCAATACTACCCCATTACGTTTCTATACTGATGGGTTGAAAGATGCGTTAGTGCTCAACCAGCATGGTGCCATTAAATTGCCGGTTTCAATAACACCCATAGTGCTCGCCTCCCCTTACCAAGAACGTACTCAGTTATCTCCGACCACAGCGGCTGAACATGCGCTGATACCTATGCCTAATCATATTAGCTATCAGGAGGGCGTTTTTTATTTATCTGCCGCCAGTCAAATCACTCTCCAAACCGCTCAAGCTGAAAAAGCAGCAACATGGCTCGAAAACGAACTCCAGACTTTGTATGGCTATCAAGCTAAAGCGATTGGTCAAAGCGAAATTTTGTTTCGCAATAACCCTACCCTCGATGAAGGCCAGTATCAGTTATTCGTTTCTGCCACAGGCATCCGGCTCGAATCCGCTTCAGCAGCTGGTTTTGTTCATGCGAGCGCAACCTTAATGCAATTGATCAAGCAGGAAAACCATCAACTCTCGGTTCCGTATGTCAAAGTCGTGGATACACCGCGCTTTAGATATCGCGGCATGATGCTTGACTGCGCCCGTCACTTTCATCCGCTCGAAGATATCAAAAGACTGATCAATCAACTCGCTCATTACAAATTCAACACTTTTCACTGGCACTTAACCGATGATGAAGGCTGGAGGCTGGAAATCAACGCATTTCCACAGCTAACACAAGTAGGAGCTCATCGTGGTCAAACAGCGACACTTGAGCCTCAATTCAGCCACCTATCTAGCATGTATGGCGGTTACTATACCCAGCAACAAGTGCGTGAAGTGATTGTTTATGCTCAAGAGCGCGGAATCACCGTCATTCCAGAGATTGATATTCCCGGGCACTGCCGCGCAGCGATTAAAGCATTGCCTGAATTGCTTTGTGACCCTAGCGATAAGTCAGAATTTCGCAGTATTCAACATTACACCGACAATGTACTTTCCCCTGCAATTCCTGGTACGTATGAGTTTCTCGATAAAGTACTCGAAGAAGTTGCCCAGCTGTTCCCTGCACCTTGGGTGCATATAGGCGCCGATGAAGTGCCCGATGGTGTCTGGCTACAAAGCGCAAACTGCCAAGCTCTGATGGAAACGCAAGGATATCAAAATAGCAAAGAACTGCAGGGACACCTGCTTCGCTATGCCGAGCAGAAGCTACGCTCACTCGGCAAACGCATGGTTGGTTGGGAGGAAGCCCAACATGGCGACAAAGTCAGTAAAGATACTGTCATTTATTCATGGCTGAGTGAAGACGCTGCACTCAAATGCGCGAAACAAGGATTTGATGTCATCCTTCAGCCAGCTCAATCCACCTATTTAGATATGGCCCAAGATTACGCACCAGAAGAGCCGGGGGTTGACTGGGCAAACGTCATTCCACTTGAAAGCGCCTACCGCTATGAACCCCTCGCGGATATTCCAGATGAGGACCCAATACGTAAACGCATTCTTGGTATTCAGTGCGCTCTATGGTGTGAACTTATCCACAATCAACCACGGCTTGATTATATGGTGTTCCCTCGTCTCACAGCACTAGCGGAAGCTTGCTGGACAATGAAAGAACATCGCGACTGGCACGACTATCAAGCAAGACTGAAAGGCCACTTATCTTTATTGGATAAGCAACGCATCAATTATCGCAACCCTTGGAAGTAACTTTTGCTGACGGCCATAGCCCTTAGCAGTTTTCTCTAGCAAATATATTAGGCCACGGCTTCAGTGGCAGTAGGAAAAGGAATAAAACATGAAATACGGCTATTTCGATAACGACAATCGCGAATACGTCATCACTCGCCCTGATGTCCCTGCACCATGGACAAATTATTTGGGCACAGAGAAGTTCTGTACGGTTATCTCGCACAACGCGGGCGGCTACTCATTCTACAACTCTCCAGAATACAACCGTGTTACTAAATTCCGCCCTAACGCAACATTCGATCGCCCGGGGCACTACGTTTACCTGCGTGATGATGAGTCGGGGGACTACTGGTCAATCTCTTGGCAACCCGTTGCAAAAAGCTTAGATGAAGCCAACTACGAAGTTCGTCATGGCTTGTCTTACTCTAAGTTCAAATGTGAATACAGCGACATTATCGCAACCAAGACACTATTCGTACCAAAAGGTGAAGATGCTGAAATCTGGGATGTAGTGATTAAAAACACCTCTGACAAACCACGTACCATCAGCGTGTTCTCTTTTGTTGAGTTCTCATTCAGCCACATTCAATCTGATAACCAAAACCATCAGATGTCTCTGTACTCAGCAGGCACGGCTTACAACGAGGGGGTGATTGAGTACGACCTGTATTACAATACCAACGATGCCGAAGGTTTCTACTACCTAGCTTCGACGTTTGACCCAGATTCATACGATGGCCAACGTGACAGTTTCCTAGGTCTATACCGCGACGAAGCAAACCCGCTAGCCGTAGAACAAGGTCAATGTTTCAACACCGCGCAAACGTGTTACAACCACTGCGGCTCTCTGCATAAGCAGTTTACTATCCAGCCTGGTGAAGAAGTACGCTTTGCCTACATTCTAGGTATAGGTAAAGGCAACGGAGAGCGTCTGCGTGCTAAATACCAAGACCTTGCTGAAGTCGACAGTGCCTTCGCTGATATCAAAGCACACTGGGATGAGCGTTGTGGCAGGTTCCAAGTGACATCGCCAAACGAAGGTCTAGATACTATGATCAACGCTTGGACCTTATACCAAGCGGAAACTTGTGTCGTGTGGTCTCGTTTTGCTTCGTTCATCGAGGTGGGTGGTCGTACAGGTCTTGGTTACCGCGATACAGCGCAAGATGCAATCTCAGTTCCTCACGCTAACCCAGCAATGACGCGCAAACGTATCGTTGACCTACTGCGCGGCCAAGTGAAAGCGGGTTACGGTCTACACCTATTCGATCCAGATTGGTTCGATCCAGAGAAAGCAGATGTTAAACCATCTAAATCTCCAACCGTAGTTCCGACACCTTCTGATGAAGATAAGATTCACGGCATCGAAGACACATGTTCTGATGATCACCTATGGCTAGTTCCAACCATCTGTAAGTACGTGATGGAAACGGGTGAGCACAGTTTCTTTGACGAAGTGATCCCTTACGCAGACGGCGGTGATGCAACCGTTTATGACCACATGAAAGCAGCGCTAGACTTCTCGGCTGAATACGTCGGTCAAACCGGTATCTGTAAAGGTCTACGTGCAGACTGGAACGACTGTCTGAACCTAGGTGGTGGCGAATCTTCAATGGTGTCGTTCCTACATTTCTGGGCACTGCAAGAGTTCATCGACCTAGCGAAATACCTAGGTAAAGAAGCCGACGTTGAGAAATACACGGTGATGGCAGCAAACGTTCGTGAAGCGTGTGAAACACATCTTTGGGACGACGAAGGCGGCTGGTACATCCGTGGTCTGACGAAGAATGGCGACAAGATAGGTACCGCGCAACAAACAGAAGGCCGAGTACACCTTGAGTCGAACACACTAGCCGTACTTTCAGGCGCGGTCTCCCAAGAGCGTGGTGAAAAAGCGATGGACGCCGTAGACGAGAACCTATTCTCTGAATACGGCTTACACCTCAACTCGCCATCCTTTGCAACACCAAATGACGACATTGGTTTTGTAACCCGTGTTTACCAAGGCGTAAAAGAGAATGGGGCCATCTTCTCGCATCCAAACCCATGGGCTTGGGTTGCTGAAGCGAAACTAGGCCGCGGTGACCGTGCAATGAAATTCTACGACGCACTCAATCCATACAACCAAAACGACATCATCGAAAAACGCATCGCTGAACCATACTCCTACGTACAGTTCATTATGGGGCGCGATCACCAAGATCATGGCCGAGCTAACCACCCTTGGCTAACAGGGACATCCGGCTGGGCTTACTTCGCAGTCACCAACTTTATTCTTGGTGTGCGTACAGGCTTCGATGGCTTAACGATCGACCCATGTATCCCAACTGATTGGCCCGGTTTTGAAGTGACTCGCCAATGGCTAGAGGCGACTTACAACATCAAAGTGGAGAACCCAGACTCAGTGAGCAAAGGGGTCAAATCGATCCTAGTCAATGGAGAAAAAGTGTCTGGCGCCACGATACCCGTACAACCAAAAGGTAGCGTAAACAACGTCGTCGTTGTGCTTGGTTAACTACCCAATGAGCCTCTCACAGAGGCTCTTCGCGATAAATAAAGGATTATAGATATGATCAAGTTTGGTACTGGCGGCTGGCGTGCTTTTATCGGTGAAGAATTCACTAAAGACAACGTACGCTTAGTCGCTCAAGCCGTGGCGAACATCATTAACCGTGAACAAGTTGCCGAGCGCGGTTTTGTGATTGGCTACGATCGCCGATTCCTTTCAGACAAAGCCGGGCGCTGGTTCGCGGAAGTTCTCGCAGCCAATGGCATCACCGTCAGCTTTATCGACAAGTTTGTTCCAACCCCAATCGTGATGTTCAAAGCGAAAGAGATGAACTGCGCTTATTCCGCATGTATCACCGCTTCTCACAACCCAGCCGACTACAATGGCGTCAAAGTGTTTATTGAAGGGGGGCGTGACGCCGATGAAATCATCACGGAAAAGATCGAATCGCAGATCGCAAACTTAAGCCTAGCGCATGTAGCCTCCGTCGAGTTTGATCAAGCAGTTGAAGATAAACTGATTCAATTGATCAATCCCATGAACGAGTTTGTTGATTCAATCATCGACTTTATCGACATAGAAGCGATCAAAAAAGCCAATTTACGCGTGTTGATCGATCCTATGTTTGGTGTGGCGAAAAACGCATTGCAAACTGTACTGATCAATGGCCGCTGTGACGTTGATGTTATCAATGACGGCAAGAACCCTGATTTCGGCGGATTAATGCCTTCACCGAATGCTGCGACTCTGTATCGTCTCAAGCACCTTGTCGCCGCTGAAGGTTACGACATTGGTATTGGCACGGACGGAGACGCTGATCGCTTAGGTATCATTGATGAAAAAGGCAACTTCATTCATCCCAATGAAGTGCTTATTTTGCTCTACTACTACCTGCTGGAGTACAAAGGTTGGAAAGGTTCTGTTGTACGTAACATTGCGACCACTCATATCCTCGACAAAATAGCAGCAGACCATGGTGAGAAGAGCTTTGAAGTCCCCGTTGGCTTCAAACACATTAGCTCACAAATGGAAGCCGATGACTCACTGATCGGTGGAGAAAGCTCTGGCGGCCTAACCATTCGTGGTCACATTAAAGGTAAAGACGGTGTCTTCGCCTCCAGTCTGCTGGTTGAGATGATTTCAGTCACAGGCAAAAAACTGTCAGAGCTCTTAGACGAAATCTACGCTAAATACGGTTATGCCTATACAGCCGAAGGTGATTGCAGCTTCAAAAGTGGTCAAAAGCTGCACCTACACAACAAGATTTACGTCGAGAAGCAATTGCCGAAGTTTAAGTTTGAAATAGAGAGAGTCAGCTATGATGATGGGGCTAAGGTTTACTTCAAAAATGGTGGTTGGGTGATTGCTCGCTTCTCTGGTACCGAGCCTCTTCTGCGTATCTTTGCAGAGATGGCGGACAAGGAGACCGCAGAAGGCATCGTTGAACAGTTCAAAACATTCTTACAACTGTAACTAGCCTAGAGATCAAAACACCCAGCGATTTGCTGGGTGTTTTGTTATTTAAAAAGCCAGAACGCCTTGCGTCTCTACTTTGACCGAGACAGGCTGCCCTATCGACAAAGGTTCCGCCGAACTAGCCAGTAATCGACTCCCGCTAGCATCAATCACATAACGACAATGGTCGCCCATGAACTGTTGCTCTAAAACGGTCACACTGCTTTCTTCTGTGGCACTGATTTGAACATGCTGTGGACGCAACAATAGCTCACATTCCGCTTGTAACTGAATTTCCTGCTGCGCTTTTGCTTCCACTAGCCCAAGGTCGGTCTCAAATTCAGACTCCGAAACACGCTTGGCCATAAGATAGCTACCGCCGCCTAAGAAGTCGGCTACAAATTTACTTGACGGTTGGTAATACAATTCACTCGCAGTACCATATTGTTCAATTACACCATGGTTCATAACCGCCATCTTATCGGCGAAAGCAAACGCCTCTTCTCTGCTGTGTGTTACGAAAATTGCAGTAACACCTTGCTTCTTAAAGATTTTACGTATTTCTCTAATTAACTCATGACGAACCTGAGTATCAATATTGGAAAAGGGCTCATCCAGCAAAAGTAAATCAGGCTTATAAGCCAACGAACGAGCTATCGCGACACGCTGTTGTTGCCCCCCAGATAACTGATGCGGGTAACGTTCGCCATAGCCAGTCAAGTGCACCAGCTCCAGCATCTCCGCCACTTTAGCTTTTCTCTCTTCGCTAGTCAGCGCCTTAAGACCAAACGCCACGTTGTCCTCAACCGTCAGGTGAGGAAACAAGGCGTAATCCTGAAAGATCATACCAATATTGCGTTGTTCTGGAGGCAACCAATTCTCACCATCATCAATGGTCAGACAATTCAAACTCATGGAACCCGAGCTGAGTGGTAATAAGCCAGCAATGGCTTTAAGCAAAGTCGTTTTACCACAGCCACTTGCCCCTAAAAGGCACACAATTTCCCCATGCTCTACATTCAACGATAAGGATTCAAGTACAGTCGTCTGCTCATCGTACTTACAAGTTAAGTTATTGATCGATAATGCACAGCTCATCAGTGTGTATGCTCCAGTGAACGGTTAACCATAACAAGGGGGATCAAGCCAACTAAAACCAGCAGGACAGCAGGTAACGCCGCTAATTCCAGCTGCTCATCAGAGGCAAAATTGTAAACGTAAGTAGCTAATGTTTCGAAGTTAAAAGGCCTTAAGAGTAGCGCAGCATTCAGCTCTTTCATCGACTCAATAAACACAAGGAGCCCAGCAATCAAAGCACCGCGACGAATTAATGGAAAATGCACACGCCATAGCATTTGATTGGAGTTACACCCCATAGTACGAGAAGCCATATCCAACGATGGAGACACTTTATTCAAGCTACTTTCAATACTGCCGATCGCTACCGCAGAGAATCGAACCACTAAAGCAAAAATAAGAGCAAACATAGAGCCAGAAAATATCAGCCCTGGCCGGCCCCACTGCATATATTTGGCAATATCATTGACGAAGTGATCCATCAATAACACAGAAACCATAACACCAATGGCCAGTACAGTACCTGGCACGGCATACCCCATTGATGATAAACGCATAAACGCCATGCTCTGGCGGTTGTTAGACAAGCGACTATAAAAATTAACAATAAGCGCGACCACCACACCAATAAAAGCAGCACTTAAAGAAACATAAAGGCTGTTTAATGCGTACTCGCGAAATTCAGGTGTCCAGCTCTGAGCAAAATACTTATAGGCATAGATAGACAGTTGTAACAGAGGCAGAAGAAAGGCAATGGCGACGATACCCCAACACCAAGTGAGTGCTAGCCATTTTTTCCAGCCGCTTAGCTCGTAACGAAAGTCTTCTCTGCTACTAAACTGATTCTGAAACAGTTTTTGTTTACGGCGACTGTAACGCTCTGTGCTGAGCAATAAGATGACAAACACCAACATGATGGCAGAAATTTTCGCTGCCGCTGTCAAGCTAGAATACCCAAGCCAAGTATCGTAAACCGCCGTTGTTAGAGTGTTAACGGCAAAGTAACTCACCGTTCCAAAGTCACCAATGGTTTCCATGGCCACTAGCGATAAGCCAACCGCCATTGAAGGACGAGCCAGCGGCAGTGAAATACGACGAAAGCTTTCCCATGGCGAGCATTTCAGCAGGCGTGCTGATTGCAGCAAGGAAACGTTTTGCTCCATAAAAGCCGCGCGGCAAAGTAAATAAACATAGGGATACAGAACCAGAGCGAGCACAATAATCGCCCCCGTCAGTGTTCTTATATCAGGAAACCAATAATCTCCCGGCCCCCAACCAGTGAGGTCACGAAGTAAGATTTGCACAGGCCCAGCAAAGTCGAGCCAATCGGTAAAGATATAACCCACAATATAAGCTGGCATGGCTAAAGGTAACACCAACGCCCATTGTAAAATACGTTCACTGGGCAAGCGACACATCGCCATAATCCACGCGGAAGGAATACCAAATACGAGGGACAGAACCATCGTCCCCAACGCTAATACCACGGTATTGAATGTATAGGTTGGCATCACGGTTGACATCAGATGAGAGAACAGCTCATCTGTTTCGCCAATCGCGGTAAAGAATATCGCTAAGATCGGCAAAACCAGTAGCAGAGCTAGCGTCCCACTACTGGTTTTCCATAAATAATTATTTTCTTTCATTGCTTAATAATCATCGGTATATATAACTCGAATGCATTTGCTAATACATCTCATATACCTTTAATACGCTTAAGGGTCAGTTATACCCTTATAAACAAACAACCTCAAGCGACCCTTGTAAAAGAGCGACTTGAGGCCGTCTAGAATGATATGAAGCGTTAATGATTACAGGTCAAACTTGACTTCATCAAGCAGCTTGATTGCAGCGGCATGGTGCTCAGCAATTTCATCCAGAGAAATCGTATCCGCTTTAAACTCACCCCAAGAAGCAACCAGCTCTGAAGGTTTCACATCGGCTTTTACTGGGTATTCGTAGTTAACTTCAGCGTACATACCTTGTGCTGTATCTCCCGCTAGGAATTCCATCAGCTTAAGCGCATTCTCTTTGTTTGGAGAGTACTTAGCCATTGCCATACCAGAGATGTTTACGTGAGTACCAGTTGTGTTCTGGTTAGGGAAGTTAATGTAAACCGCATCAGCCCATGCTTTTTGCTCTTTATCGTTAACCATCTTACCTAGGTAGTAACTGTTGCCCAGAGAAACGTCACATAGACCTTCTTTGATCGCTTTCACCTGTGCACGATCGTTGCCTTGAGGCTTACGCGCTAGGTTAGCTTTAACGCCTTCTAGCCACTCTTTAGTTTCCGCTTCGCCTTTATGAGCAATCATAGAAGAAACTAGAGAAACGTTGTAAGGGTGCTTACCACTACGAGTACAAATTTTTCCTTTGAACTCAGGCTTAGCAAGATCAGCATACGTGAAATCATCACCTAGCTTACCAACACGGTCACGTGAAGAGTAAACACTACGAGTACGAGTAGTTAGAGCAAACCACTCATTGTCAGTATCTTGGTATTGAGCAGGGATATTCTTCTCAAGAACGTCGCTTTCTACAGACTGAACCAAGCCTTGCTTAGTTAACTCAGCAAGACGGCTGATGTCCACAGTCAGGATCACATCAGCAGGGCTGTATTCACCCTCTTGAGCTAGCTTCTCTGCTAGACCTTTCTTTGCGAACTTAACGTTAACTTTGATGCCTGTTTCTTTAGTGAACTCGTTGAACATAGGCTCAACTAGGAAAGGTTGACGGTAAGAGTACACGTTCACTTCTTCTGCAGCCATCGCTGTCGGTGCTAATGTCGCACACGCTAGAGCCGAAAGAGTTAGCAGTTTTTTCATTGGTTCAGTCCTTTAACTTCGTAATGATAACGTTTATCAGTTGCGTTATTATATTCATGATGATTTAGAAAACAATGATGCAAAACAAAAAAACCTGCCTCTTAGAGCAGGTTTTTGAGTATTTTATTTGTAACAGTTTATGTCTTATTCTGACTTACTTCACAGTCACAAATTCTGGGTAGGCACCTACCCCACAGTCGTGCATATCCATCCCTTCTAACTCTTCATCTTCAGATACTCGGATTCCGATCGTTGCCTTCAATACCGCCCAAACCACAAGGCTAGCAAAGAACACCCAAGCAAAGATAACCGCCGCACCTAATAGTTGAGCCCCAAACGTTGCATCACCATTGCTTAGAGGCACCACCATCAAGCCGAAGAAGCCACACACTCCGTGAACAGAGATCGCACCCACTGGATCATCAATCTTAAGCTTATCAAGAGCAATGATGCTAAACACGACTAGAGCACCTGATACAGCACCAATGGCTACTGCATAGATTGGTGATGGCGACAGAGGATCGGCAGTAATGGCAACCAAACCTGCTAAAGCACCGTTAAGAATCATTGTGAGATCAGCTTTACCCCACGTAGTTTTACACACAAGAAGGGCTGCAATCGCACCAGCCGCTGCTGCTGCATTTGTGTTGAGGAAGATTTGACCTACTGCCGTTGCATTCTCAAAGTCAGAGACCATCAACTGAGAACCACCGTTAAAACCAAACCAGCCAAACCAAAGGATAAAGGTACCCAATGTCGCTAGAGGCATGTTCGAGCCTGGAATTGGATAGATTTCACCATTCTTACCGTATTTACCTTTACGGGCACCTAGAAGTAGAACACCGGCTAGCGCAGCAGCAGCACCTGCCATATGAACGATGCCTGAGCCTGCGAAGTCACTAAAGCCCGCCTCTGATAGGAAACCACCACCCCAAGTCCAGTAACCTTCCATTGGGTAGATAAATGCTGTTAACACTGCCGAGAAGATAAGGAAAGACCATAACTTCATACGTTCAGCAACGGCACCTGACACAACTGACATGGCTGTTGCGACAAACACTACCTGGAAGAAGAAGTCTGACTCTAGCGAGTGATCTGCACCTTCGCCTTGAGTACCGATGAGTGCACCAAATGAAGGTAACCAACCGCCTTCACCGTTATCAACATACATAATGTTGTAGCCGACTACCAAGTACATGGTACAGGCAATCGCATAAAGACAAACGTTCTTAGTTAAAATCTCAGTTGTATTTTTGGAGCGAACTAAACCCGCTTCAAGCATGGCAAACCCTGCTGCCATCCACATGACTAACGCACCTGAAATGAGGAAGAAAAAAGTGTCGAGTGCGTAACGTAACTCCGTTACTGTCGTTGTTAATTCCATTGTTGTGTCTCCAGTCCTTTGAATTCTTAAAGTGCTTCAGCGTCCATTTCACCAGTGCGGATTCGCACTGCCTGACTCAGGTCATAGACAAAGATTTTTCCGTCACCGATTTTTCCGGTATGTGCAGCCTTCGATACCGCTTCAATCACGCGGTCGACATTTTCTGCCTGTGTCGCGATTTCGAGCTTCACTTTAGGCAAAAAGTCCACCTGATATTCTGCACCACGGTAAAGCTCTGTATGACCTTTCTGACGTCCAAAACCCTTTACCTCTGATACCGTCATCCCTTCGATACCCACATCGGCCAAAGCCTCTCGAACATCATCTAATTTGAATGGTTTGATAATCGCATTAATTAGTTTCATCGCATCCTCTCTGAAGCAGTCATCCTTTTTGCTTTATTAATCCAAGGTACGTGCCAATTTATTAAATTATTGATAAATAATAATTTATTACTTTCTCTTGATGAAAAACGCAAAAGGGCGCACCGTTATGGTGCGCCCTTATCACAATTATGAAGCAGATATTCAATTCTTCACTATTTCAGTGCAGAACTATTTGGTAGTCAGGAATTCCTTCCATTGTTCAAGTACGAGCTCGAAGTCATCCAGCCCACAGCAAGCGATGCTCTCACTGTTATAAAAATTAAGTTCACTGCCCTCTTCCATTACATCGCCGTGTGCTAGTACATTTTCTTGCACAGTAACTTCATCCCCTTGAATCAAGATAGAGATTTCAGTGCCCAGCATAGCGTGTTCTTTGAGCGGAGATTGATGGACAGACGTGAGCAAAGACTCTACCTGCGCTATTTTTTGCCAATCCTTACCTATCTCTTCTTGCAGCCATCGACCTACAATTTCATGGCCCATACTCGACTTTACATAGTACTCGCCCATCAATGTATTTCGGATAAATTCAAATTCCATCGTGCTGCCTCATAAAAACCGAGCGCAGAGTATATAGAGTGTGTATGAAAAGCACAAAAAAAGCGCCTGCCAAGGCAGACGCTTTATCGTTCGCTTTTAGAAAGCTTAAGCTGGTTCTTGGAAAATCACCGAATCCGCTTTCTTGGTATACTGATCCATCTTATGGAAGTTCAAGTAGCGATAGGTATCAGCCGCTGTCGCATCAATCTGCTTGGCATACTCTAAGTACTCTTCTTTGGTTGGAATCTTACCTAGAATTGCACCGACTGCTGAAAGTTCAGCGGAAGCTAGAAAAACATTAGCTCCCGTACCTAAACGGTTCGGGAAGTTACGCGTTGATGTCGACATTACTGTCGCTTTGTCAGCGACACGAGCTTGGTTACCCATACACAATGAACAGCCCGGGGTTTCGATACGCACCCCGGCGCGACCATAAATACCGTAGTAACCTTCTTCAGTGAGCTGATCGCGATCCATCTTAGTCGGTGGAGCAACCCATAAACGAGTATCTAATTGGCCACCATATTGCTCTAGCAACTTACCTGCCGCACGGAAGTGGCCTATGTTGGTCATACAAGAACCAATGAACACTTCGTCAATGTTAGTGCCCTGCACTTCTGATAGAAGGCGAGCATCATCAGGGTCGTTTGGTGCACATAAGATTGGTTCGCTGATTTCAGCCATGTCGATTTCAATAACATGTGCGTATTCAGCATCTTTATCCGCTTCCATCAATTCAGGATTTGCTAGCCACTCTTCCATCGCTGAAATACGACGTTCGATCGTACGGCGGTCGCCATAACCTTCTGAAATCATCCACTTCAGCATGGTGATATTCGAGTTTAGGTACTCTTCGATTGACTCCTGAGACAGTTTAACCGTACAACCGGCCGCAGAACGCTCAGCAGAAGCATCAGACAATTCAAATGCTTGCTCCACTGTCAGAGTTTCTAGGCCTTCAATCTCTAGGATACGACCTGAGAATTCATTGATTTTACCGGCTTTTTCTACCGTCAATAGACCTTGCTGAATCGCGTAGTAAGGGATTGCATGAACCAAATCACGTAGTGTGATACCTGGTTGCATCTCACCTTTAAAACGCACCAAAATAGATTCAGGCATATCCAATGGCATAACACCCGTTGCCGCTGCGAATGCGACTAGACCTGAACCTGCCGGGAACGAAATACCCAACGGGAAACGAGTATGTGAGTCACCGCCTGTCCCGACCGTATCAGGCAATAGCATGCGGTTTAGCCAAGAGTGGATAATACCGTCACCTGGGCGAAGTGAGACACCACCACGGTTCATGATGAAATCAGGTAGCGTATGGTGTGTGTTTACGTCGACAGGTTTTGGATAAGCAGAAGTATGACAGAAAGACTGCATCACAAGATCAGCAGAGAAGCCAAGACATGCTAGGTCTTTTAGCTCATCACGCGTCATAGGGCCCGTTGTATCCTGAGAACCTACTGTCGTCATCTTAGGCTCACAATATTGACCAGCACGAACGCCTTCAACACCACAAGCCTTACCAACCATCTTCTGAGCGAGTGTGTAACCTTTGTCTGAAGCCGTTGGATCAACAGGCTTAGCAAACAAATCGGTTTCTTCTAGACCAAGAGAAATACGAGCACGGCTTGTCAAACCACGACCAATGATCAATGGAATACGACCACCAGCACGTACTTCATCAAGAAGCACTTTGCTCAGTTCAAAGTTTGAAATTTCTGCACCATCTTTACGCACAACACCTTCATATGGGTAGATGTCAATCACATCTCCCATGTGCATGTCTTGAACGTTCAACTCGATCGGTAGAGCTCCGGAATCTTCCATTGTGTTGTAGAAGATTGGCGCGATTTTACCACCTAGACAAATGCCTCCAGTGCGTTTATTCGGTACGTAAGGGATATCCTCTCCCATGAACCATAGCACTGAGTTGGTCGCTGACTTACGTGAAGAGCCTGTACCGACGACATCACCCACATACGCTAAAGGGATACCATCTTTTTGCAGTTCTTCAATTTGTTTGATTGGACCGACACTACCCGGCTGATCTGGGTTAATTCCTTCACGCTCCATTTTAAGCATCGCTTTCGCATGCACTGGAATATCTGGACGTGACCAAGCATCAGGCGCTGGAGATAAGTCATCGGTGTTGGTTTCACCGGTCACTTTAAAGACTTTAACTGTGATTTTTTCAGCCACTTTTTCTTTTGAGGTAAACCACTCAGCATCAGCCCATGACTGAAGTACTTGCTGTGCGTATGAGTTACCTGCTTTGGCTTTCTCTTCTACGTCATAGAAAGCATCAAACATCAGTAGCGTGTGAGATAGCGCTTTTACTGCAATGGGTGCCAAAGCGTCATCATCAAGAAGGTCAACAAGTGGCGCGATATTGTAGCCACCTTGCATCGTACCCAACAGCTCAGCTGCTTTTTCACGGCTAACAAGTGGTGATTCCACTTCACCTTTGGTAATTGCCGTCAGAAAACCTGCTTTAACATAGGCAGCTTCATCAACACCAGGAGGGATACGATTTTCTAACAGGTCAAGAATAAAATCTTCTTCACCTTGAGGGGGATTTTTCAGAAGTTCGACAAGACCAGCAACTTGCTCAGCGTCTAGTGGTTTAGGAACAACTCCTTCAGCAGCACGCTCTTCGACGTGTTTACGGTAGGCTTCAAGCACGACTTTTTCCTCTCATTGCGGTTCCTTCGTTATTATTACTATTATTCAACGTAACGAAGTGAACATCCTTGGAAACTTGGCTCTCCTTTTTGCCATATTTTTCATTCATTTTGAGTGAGAAACAGTGCCAAAGAGGCCAAACTGTGGGCGGTAGAATAGCAAATTTAACGATAAATTAAAATCTCATCATTTTGACCAACATAGCAACTTAAGACTAAAGTTCTATGATTTTCTTCGCTTAATTTCGTCAATCTCATGTGACGAGAACGCATAATCGACCAAATCAATCATTGCATAACTATTTAAAACTTGTTCCTATGATCAGGTAAACTGAATCATAGTTTTGCTCGGTTCGACCATAACCAAGCATGATAGGCCCAACGGGAGAATCAACCCCAGCAAATACGGAACCTGCCGCGTATAAAGGGGCGTCATCCAGCTTGATACTTGGATCCGACCACACTCCGCCATACTCAAAAGACGCACCGAGATAGAATGGTGATGAGAACAAGCCGAAATCATTATCAAACCAACGATAACGGTATACCAAGCTGCCAAACGCTTTATTTTGACCAATCAAACTATTACGTGGGATACCCGACAAATTAAGGAAGCCGCCAAGTTCCTTAGGGTCAATAATCAATGACGAGTTTTTGCTCTCAACAACCCCCACATCAAGATTTGCGACCAAAGTATGTCGAGAAAAACTGTTAGCATAAATGATCTTAGCGCCGTACTCATAAGCCGTGTCTTCGTCATGACCATCAAACACACTACCGGAGCTACCAACACTCTCATCATGGGACACCAAATAATCTAAGTTGAGATACAGCCCTCGACTTGGCAAGCTGAAGTTATCCAATGTATCGAGACGATAATTAGCAAAGGCTCCCAATCTCCTAAATGAGACATCTCCCAATGAGGGGACCGAAGCTAGCTCACCTGACCCATCCGTATACCTGACTCCCACTTTAAATCGGCGCCATAAAGTATCTTGATAGCCAATCGCCCACTCCGACTCCCATTCAGTAAACGATACTGGGAGAAAGTCCTGAGTCGCTTTCAGTGAGGGTTCTTCCACTCCGTCAAAAGGTACATTAACCTTCTCATTACTGAATGTAACTCCCAACGTCGTAAAGAGATCTGAGCTAGAGAACAACGGACTATAGAGCTGACCTTCAATCAGTTTGTCCGTGCCCATTTCCAAATTGAGGGTAAATTCTGCACCGTATTCATTGAGGTCAGTAAAATTAGTCGACACCCCGATAGAATATTGACTGTCAGTATCAAAATCATCTTCGAGGAAAAAGCGGAAATTGACATAATTAGGACCCCAAGATTTTTCTCGAACGTTGACCACTAACGCCTCTTGATCATCCACCTTTTCATAGCGATAGGTGATCAATTCAAAACGGTCTAAGGCATAAAGGTCTTGGATACTTTGTTCTACATCAGAGGTGCGATATCGTTGACCAACTTTTAAGTTAAGATGCTTTTTAAGCACATCATCACTGTAGTGAGTGTGATTGTGGATGATGATTCGCTCGACTTGGATTTCATCGCCATAACGTAACCGACGTCTCGCATCTTCTTTCTTATCAATGTAATCCTGATACTGAGATGACGAAACACTGTAGCGTTTCAGTAATGCTTCATTCTCAATGGCAATCTGATAGCCCTTCTCGAAAGCCTCAGGCATTTTATTGAATTCTGTTGTTTCCATCCCCCCAACTTCCGGTTGAAGGAGGACATCTTGATCAGTGAGAGTTTTAGCTTGACGATTGGTAGTACTTCGAACCAAATAATTGGATAACTGATCCGCTATGGTGAATAGAGTCGTGAAATCATCTTCGCCTTTATAGTCCGTACTAATATCAACAGCAATCACCACATCTGCTCCCAGCTTACGGGCAATGTTGACTGGCATGTTATTCGTCACTCCACCGTCGACCAATAGCTGACCATTTAACTCGTAAGGAGGCAGTGCCCCTGGCACCGACATACTCGCCATCATGGCATCGACCAAGTATCCGCTATCGATCACGACAGGTGTCAGTTCAATAATGTCGGTAGCCACCGAACGGTAAGGAATGGCAAGATCATCAAAAGAGGTAAATGGGGGGAGGTTACCAGAGGTTTCACGCAAGATTTTTAACATGCCCTGCCCCTGAACAATACCACGAGCAGCATGCACTTCTCCCCAGCGCAGCCCCAAATCAGTGGTCAACTGGTATCTGTCTTCATACTCTTTATCACGCACGCGACGTTCACTTCGGTCAACACGGTCGCGGTAACCACTATTCCAATCCACCGTTTCAATCAGAGCTTCAATTTCATCGGCACTCATACCTGTCGAGTACAAACCACCAACATAGGCTCCCATACTGGTACCGGTAATAAAGTCGACGGGAATTCTCAACTCTTCAAGCGCCTTCAAAACACCGATATGGGCAGCGCCTTTCGCACCACCACCAGCCAGAACCACCGCAATTTTGGGGCGCTCTACAGGTTCTGGCTTTCTTTTCGTCTCAGAAAAGGCGACTTGTGGCATCACAACTATATTCGTGATTAGAAGCCAAACTAGTTTTCTCACTCTAGAGTTCCCTTCTCATTCTCATACACCGAATCGAGCAATAGATACGCCCAACGATTTACCAACTGAATATTTTTTTTATCCATTGTGTGGGTTGATTGTCACACTGCTGCTTAAGCACACCGTTAGCATCCCAAACGGGCAACTTAAACGAGTTATCGCAATCCAGTTGTAAGCTCCCCTGCTCTGTGGAAGTAAAGCCGAGTGTACTGATCCCTTTTGGCCAAGGTAGCGTCAGTTTTTCTGGTATGCGGTGATTGAGATATTCTGCATAAACTCGTAGCGCACCACTAGAGCCTGTCAGCTTTGTCGGTTTATTATCGTCACGACCTAACCAAATGGTTGTCACTTCCCGGCCATCTACGCCAACAAACCAACTGTCTCGAGTATCGTTACTGGTGCCGGTTTTCCCAGCCAGAGCCGCCCAGCCAAACTGGCTATTGAGATAACGGCCGGTTCCCTCAAGCACACCACGCTTCATGGCATACGTCGTCAGCCATGCCGCTTGTTGGTCAATAGTTTGCGACATACGAGGCAAAGACTGATACAAAACATTACCTTCCAAATCAACGACTGAGCGCAGTGCAGAGAGTGGGGCTTTTTTACCCGAGTTCGTTAACGTTTGATACATCTGCGCGACTTGAAACGGCGTTAAAGTAAATGAACCAAGAAACATGGATGGCACCGGACGGATCTCATTACGGTCTACCCCCAGCTTTTCCAAGGTGTTGACTACATTAGGGATTCCCAATTTCATCCCAAGCTCTACCGTCGGCACATTGAGAGACTTTGCCAGTGCAATGTACAAAGGTACATCACCTCGGAACTTACGATCGTAATTACGAGGTGACCAAACGCTGCCCTTCGATCCTTTAAGGCTGAGAGGTTTATCATGCAAAGTGGTCGCCAAGTTGTATTTATCAGGTTGTTCGAGTGCCGTTAGGTAAACCGCAGGTTTCGCCAATGAACCGATTTGCCGACTGGCATTGAGTGCGCGGTTAAAACCGTCATAGCCGGTCTTCTTTCCCCCTACCATGGCGCGGATTTCTCCAGTATGTCGATCCACGGCTATAGCCGCTCCTTCCAAAGACTTCCCTGCTACCTTACTCAGTTGAGGAATTTTCTTCGCAATCGCTTGTTCCAGCTCTTGTTGAGAAACCGGATCGAGAGAAGTAAACACCCTCAACCCCATATCAGCCTGAAATGCATCACCGACTTTTTCTTTCAGCTCAATTTTCAGTTGCTGGAAATAAGCAGGCTGACGGCTGGCGATACGTGGATTGTCTTGAATATCGAGCGGCCGGCTGGCTGCCATATCAAATTGGTTAGCACTCAACATTCCCTGCTGCATCATTAAACGCAACACTAAATCACGGCGCTCTTTTGCACGCTCAGGAAAGCGAATGGGATTGTAATAGGACGGACCTTTAACCATCCCAACCAATAAGGCCAATTGATCGATTCTCAGCTCTTGAATCGGCTGCCCAAAATACAAACGCGACGCTAAGCCAAAACCGTGAATAGCCTCACCTCGACTTTGACCTAGATACACTTCATTAAGATAACCTTCGAGGATGCGATCTTTGCTATAACGATAATCAATGATCAACGCGATGTAAGCTTCACGGATCTTACGCCACAAAGTGCGGTCACTGGAAAGAAAAATGTTCTTGGCTAACTGCTGGGTCAGCGTACTACCGCCTTGTACGGTGCGACCAGCTTTGATATTGGCGACTAACGCCCGAGCAATAGCGAAAGGTGATACGCCATCATGCTGGTAAAAATCTCTGTCTTCGGTCACTAGTAGTGCATCAACCATCACCTCTGGGAACTGATCTCGCCGCAAAAATAAGCGCTGCTCATCATAATTTTTTTCCAACATGCCCAACATTTTAGGTTCAATGCGCAGATAACCAAGATCGCCTGATGATTCAAGCGACTGAATTCGCGTCAGTTCTGAACGGTCAAAATGCAGCATTACATGACGGTCAGGCTCTGGCCCATCAGTAAACTCAAATGGGCGACGAATCAGCTCAATCTTAGTCGATGAGGAAGAGTACTCACCAGGGTAACGAGGCTGCTGCACTTTGCGGTAATTGAGCACATCTAACTCATTACGCACTTCTTGAATGGATATTGAATCGCCAGGAGAAAGGTTAAGAATGCGCGCATACACGACCGTTGGGAGATCAAATAACTGACCTTCAAAGCGTTGCTTGACCACACTATCGAGGTAAATCCCAACAAACAAAAGCACAGCAAAACCAGCCAAGCTTAACTTCCAACTCACACTCCATAGCGTCTTCAACCAGCGGTGTGGGCCTTTGGAGGACGATTTACGTTGAGTTTGAGCCCGCTTTCGAGTTGGTCTCTTGGTTGTTTTCGCTTTACTGCTCGTAGTAGTTTTTTTCTTGGTCATGAGTTCATTTGTCGCTTAGTTTTGGTCGTTGCCACATGATTAGCTGGGTCATCAGGCCACACATGCTTGGGATAACGCCCTTTCATTTCTTTTTGCACCTCTTTGTAAGCCCCAGCCCAGAAACTGGCTAAATCGCGTGTCACTTGCAGTGGCCTTTGCGCTGGAGAAAGCAGCTCCATAACCAGTGTTTTTCGGCCATCAGCAATATGAGGCGACGTTTGCTCACCAAACATTTCCTGCATGCGAACAGAAAGTACCGGCTCTTGGCCTTGTTGATAGCGTATCTTCTTTTTTGACCCAGTGGGCACAACATAGTGTGTCGGTAACCATTGTTCAATTTCTTGATTGAGTGGCCAAGCGATATAAGCCTGTAATGCCGGCTCCAAGTCCACTTTTGCTAATGCTTTCAGTGAGGTCACTCCGACAAGATAAGGCTCCAGCCACTGCTCTAAATTATCCAGTAACTCAACGTCCGACACTCCCGGCCATTGCTGCTCTGGCAACCACTCTGCCGCACATCGAATGCGTTCGAGGGTTTCTTTACTTTTTTCCGACCAGTTTAATGCATCGAGTCCTTTGCGGCGGACATAGTTGAGTAAAGCTTGAGTCATTTTTTGCTTATCTGGTTCTGGAAGTGAACGACGACTAATGACCAAGCGACCAATTGTTCTATGTTGCTCAGCAATCAGTCGACCTTTATTTTCATCCCAATCTACATTCTCTTTGTCATCAATCAGGGAAGAAAGCCACGATTCGACAGCCAATAAATCCAACTCTACTGCAGAGAATACTTTGGAAGCCTCAGAGTGACTGCGCATGAGCTCAATCGCGACTATGTATTCCGAGGTGGACAATCGTTCATCATCCGCCATTTCAGCCCCGTGACCATTAGCCAAAAGAAATTTACCTGCCTGCCCAGTTCTTAATTGCCCAATACGGTCAGGGAATGCGATAGCCAGAGCTGCCGTAACCAAAGCCTCATCAACAGACGCCAGAGAAAAGTTGACAGACAACTTGCGCGCCAATGTTTGCGCCCATTGGAAAACCATTTTTTGTTTGCTGTGCTGGCCGCGCTTCAAGCGGTCAATGCTCTGCAGAAAGTCCAAAATATGACGCTCAGGTTCTTCTAATAAAGCGGCAACAGCCACCGCAGTATTAGCCCAATCTTGCTGTGCTGAATGCGTCAGCATAGCTGCGATGCGTGGCTCAACACTAAGCTCGCTCGCTAACCGACCTCGTTCCGTTAACTTATGATTGGTATCCAATAATCCCAGCTTGTGTAAAAGAGAACGAGATTGGCTCAAACCGCTCACAGGCGGTTCATCGAGCCAGTTTAGTTCAGCCGCATCTACCGTTCCCCACAGAGCAAGTTCAAGACTTAAAGCGGCAAGGTCAGAGTGCAAGATTTCGGCTTGAGGCACTTCAGGCTGCTGATTTAACTGACCTTCACTGTATAAACGTAAACAAATACCGGGCTCAACTCGCCCTGCACGTCCAGCCCGCTGTTCCGCAGACGACTGTGCGATCCGAACTTGCCCAAGCCTAGTAATACCGCTTTTAATGTCAAACTTTGCGGTTCGCTCCAACCCTGCATCAACCACCAATCGAATACCTTCAATGGTCAGCGAAGTTTCAGCAATATTCGTCGCTAACACCACTTTGCGCTTACCTGAAGCTGCAGGCTGAATCGCAGCTTGCTGCTGAGTGAAACCCAACTGCCCGTACAAAGGACACACCTCTACCTCATCTGGCAATGCAGTCAGCCGCTCTTCAATGCGCTTGATTGCCGCCACACCGGGGAGAAACGCCAACAACGACCCTGACTCTGAATGGAGCAACATACTGATATGTTTGACCATTGCATCTTCAAATCGCTCATTGGGACGTAACGGGTGGTATCTGTACTCAACCGGAAAACTGCGTCCTTGCGACTCAATGTAGCTCGCTTCCGGCATCAATCGGCCCAATGCTCGTTCATCCAATGTCGCAGACATAACGACTAACTTAAGATCCTCTCTTAAGGCTTCTTGAATTTCCAAGCTAAACGCGAGCGCGGTATCAGCATGAATGCTGCGCTCATGAAACTCATCAAAAATCAGTAGAGAGACACCATTGAGTTCTGGATCAGATTGAATCATTCGGGTCATGATGCCCTCGGTCACGATCTCAAGTTTTGTCTCAGGGCTAACTTTAGTTTCTCCACGAACTCGATAGCCAACCTTCTGACCTACACTCTCTCCTAATTGCTGGGCTAAGTAACGGGCAATATTGCGCGCCGCTAGTCGCCTAGGCTCAAGCATAATAATTTTGCCTTCGACCACCTTATTGCGTAGTAGTTGTAAGGGAAAGTATGTCGATTTACCGGCACCGGGCGCCGCTTTAAGGATGACTTGAGTGCTTTCGCGTACAGCCGAGAGCAACTCAGGCATCACGCTCTCGATAGGCAGCTGTGACAATGGAAAAACCTTATGGTGTAATAATGTGAATATTGTACATAAATCCAGTCCCAAATGAAGTTTGATCCCCAACTTGAATCTGCCATCTTAATTAAACGCTACAAACGCTTTTTGGCAGACATTACCCTACCCGACGGCAGCGAGCGTACTATTCATTGTGCCAATACCGGAGCGATGACCGGCTGCGCTACTGTAGGCAACACCGTTTGGTACTCAACGTCAGACAACCCAAAACGTAAATACCCCAATAGCTGGGAACTGACACAGACAACGCTTGGGCACCATATATGCGTAAATACTGCAAGAGCCAACCAATTAGCAGTGGAAGCGATAGAATCAGGTGTCATTAGTGAGCTGCAAGGCTATGAACAGTTAAAGACAGAGGTCAAATACGGCAATGAAAATAGTCGGATTGATATCTTGCTCAAGTCACAACATCAGCCAACGTGCTATATAGAGGTAAAAAGCGTGACGTTGCTTGATGAAGAACGGCACGGGCAGGGCTACTTTCCCGATGCGGTGACCACACGTGGTCAAAAGCATCTGAGAGAGCTCACAGAAATGGCACAAAATGGAAGCAGAGCGGTACTTTTATTCACTGTTTTACATTCAGGGATTGAAAAAGTCTCTCCGGCACACCATATAGACGCAAATTATTCACAATTGTTGAAAAACGCACAAGACCAAGGAGTTGAAGTTCTGTGCTATAAAGCAGAACTTTCAAACACTGAGATAAAACTGGTGGAGCGCATCAATTTCACCTATTGAGAGAAAAAATGATGTCACCTTCACATTGACAACAACTTTACTCTCTAGAGTTTGCCTCAAATTGTTCTTTTTGCTATAGATACCCGCCTTAAAATCTAACTGCGAGCGCAGTTGACTAGGTGTTAGTAGGAGATGCTGCATGCCAGAATCGAAGAAAAAAGCGCTAGGCATCCTAGCCATTGCAGGGGTTGAGCCATACACAGAAAAAGCTGGTGAAGAGTACATGTCACCAGAGCAACTGGCTCATTTCACAAAAATTTTGACCGCATGGCGCAACCAGCTCAGGGAAGAAGTTGACCGCACCGTGCACCACATGCAGGATGAGGCGGCAAATTTCCCAGATCCAGTTGACCGTGCTTCTCAAGAAGAAGAATTCAGCCTTGAACTTCGTAACCGTGATCGAGAGCGTCGCCTAATCAAGAAGATTGAGAAAACGCTCAACAAGATCGAAGAAGATGAATTTGGCTTCTGTGACTCTTGTGGCATTGAAATCGGTATTCGTCGCCTTGAGGCACGTCCGACAGCTGACCTGTGTATTGATTGTAAGACACTGGCAGAAATCAAAGAAAAGCAGATGCAAGGCTAGCATGCGCTTTTAATCATTAAAGTAAGAGGGAGCATAAGCTCCCTTTTTGATTTTGATACGATAGGAAATGATGAGTTATATAGGCCGTTTTGCCCCTTCTCCCTCTGGCCCATTGCATTTTGGTTCTTTGGTTGCCGCTTTGGGCAGTTATTTTCAGGCAAAATCTCAACAGGGACAGTGGTTAGTCCGAATAGAAGATCTTGACCCACCAAGAGAAATGCCCGGTGCGTCAGATTTGATCTTGCGGACATTAGAAGCCTATCAACTCCACTGGGACCAAAAAGTCGTCTTCCAAAGTCAACGCCACGACTTATATCAAGGTCAAATTGAGCAATGGTTAGACTCACAGCAAGCCTATTATTGCCGATGCACCCGTAAGCAAATCAAAGCTCTGGGCGGTTTTTATAATGGCGCGTGTCGTCACCTTGCCCTCAACAATCCTAAAGATTGTGCTGTGCGTTTAACCATGACACATCCTGTTTATGATTTTGATGACCAAAAGCACGGTAAATTAAGTATTCCTAAACCCTTAGCAGATGAAGATTTTATTATAAAACGTCGGGATGGATTATTTGCTTACAACCTTGCAGTAGTATTGGATGATATTGACCAAGGCATCACAGAGGTGGTTCGCGGCGCAGACCTGATTGAGCCGACAGGCCGCCAAATCAGTATGTATAAAATGTTAGGTAAGACACCTGTCCGTTACCTTCATCTGCCACTGGCATTGGATGAGAATGGTCATAAGTTATCCAAGCAAAACCATGCTCCAGCTATCGACAACAACCAGCCTCGGCCAGCTCTTATCGAAGCAATGCACTTTTTAGGTTTTGATATACATAAAGAAATTACACAGGCTAGTGTGGCAGAAATCATTGAGTGGGGCGTCTCAAACTGGCGAATTGACCAGCTACCAGAATCAACAGAGCTCACACCAAGATTCTCAAACCGCTCACTGTAAGCTATTATTAGCCGCAAATTCGCCCCAAGGGCATAAACGGAATCATAAGCTAGTCCTAACTAGGCACACTCAACCGCTGTTCACGCCAAGCGTAACCAGCGTAACGAGTCATTAATGCACATGAATAAAAACGACTATACACCAAGCGAAAAAGACAGTTATCCAGAGTTATCTCTGAACATTATTACTCGCCAAGAGCATAATATCTCTCGCAAACAAATCAGTGACAATGCATTGAAGGTGCTATACCGACTTCATGGTGCAGGCTTTGATGCCTTCCTAGTCGGTGGTGGTGTGCGCGATCTGCTACTGGGACAAAACCCTAAAGATTTTGATATCGCAACCAATGCCACACCAGAACAAATTCGTCAGCTGTTTAAAAACTGCCGCCTCATCGGCCGCCGTTTCCGTCTCGCACACATCATGTTTGGCCGCGACATCATTGAAGTGGCGACATTCCGTGGCCACCATCAAGAAACCAGCAAAAATATCTCTCAGCAATCCAAAGAAGGAATGCTACTACGTGACAATGTCTATGGCACTATCGATGAAGATGCAGAGCGCCGTGATTTCACCATCAATGCCATGTACTACAACATTGCTGACTATGCGATTCACGACTATGCTGGCGGTAATGAAGACCTCGAAGATCGACTGGTACGTTTGATAGGCGACCCAGAGACACGCTACCGCGAAGACCCAGTACGAATGCTTCGCGCCATTCGATTTGCCGTAAAGTTAGACTTTGATATCGAAGAAGACACCGCAGCACCGATCGAAGAAATGTCTTCACTGCTGGGTGATATTCCATCCGCACGCCTATACGAAGAATCACTGAAAATGCTCCAATCAGGATATGGACTGGAAACCTATCACCTGATGCGTGAATACAATCTTTTCCAGCAGTTATTCCCAATCATCTCAGCTGACTTCACAGAAGAGTATTCTTCAAAAACAGAGCAGATGCTTGACTTGGTTCTTGATTCAACGGATCAACGAATCGAAGAAGGTAAACGCATCAACCCTGCATTTATGTTCGCGGCTATGTTGTGGTACCCGTTACAAGAACGCGCAACCTTACTGATGGAAAAGCGCAAGCTGTCTTACTACGACGCTATCATGGAAGCGAGTAACTACATTCTTGATGAGCAAGTTCGCACGATTGCAATTCCTCGCCGTCACACCGCGACTATTCGTGAGATTTGGCAATTACAACTGCGTATGCCACGTCGAAATGGCAAGCGTGCTTTCCGACTGATGGAGCTAAATAAGTTTAGAGCCGGCTACGATTTCCTTGAAATGAGAGGAGAAATAGAAGGCGGTGAAACGGAACAATTAGCCAAATGGTGGGAAACCTTCCAAAATGCTGGACGCAACATGCGCCAAGCTATGGTCGCCGAACTGGATTCGGACGCACCAGAACAAGGTAAAAAACGTCGTCGTAAGCCATTTCGTAAGAAAAAGAACAAGGCTTCAACATCATGATCACGGCGTACATTGCTGTCGGCAGTAACCTTGCCGATCCTGTGGCCCAAGCAGAAAGTGCGATTGATGCATTGAAAAAGCTACCAAGATCTGAGTTTAGTCAGGCATCGATGCTGTACAGTAGCACTCCGATGGGGCCACAAAACCAGCCGGATTACATTAATGCGGTGGTCGAAATCCACACTGAATTAACGCCTTTTGAGCTGCTTGACCGTACTCAAGCGATCGAGCAAGAACAAGGGCGTGTCCGTAAAGATGAACGTTGGGGGCCAAGAACTCTCGATTTAGATATTGTTCTTTATGGCAATGAGGTGATTGATTCCGAGCGTCTGACAGTTCCACACTATGGAATGAAAGAGCGCGAATTCGTGCTTTATCCGCTCGCAGAAATCGCACCAAATTTAACCCTCCCATGTGGGACCAGACTGGAAGACTTACTCAAAGTTGTCGCTCAAAACGGTCTGCGTATTTGGCAATCATAGCCAACTCCTTAAAAGGAAAAATCATGAAAAAAATTACCATTAACGACCTGATGAAATGGAAGCAGGAAGGTCGTAAATTTGCGACTTCAACTGCTTACGATGCTAGCTTTGCCCAGCTATTTGAAAGTGAAGAAATGCCAGTACTGCTAGTGGGTGATTCACTAGGAATGGTACTGCAAGGTACCCGCGATACGTTACCTGTCACCGTAGAAGAAATCGCTTATCACACACGTTGCGTACGTGCTGGAAGCCCTAACTGCTTGCTAATGGCGGATATGCCATTCATGAGTTATTCCACTCCAGAACAAGCGTGTGACAGCGCTGCACAAATCATGCGTGCAGGTGCAAACATGGTAAAAATTGAAGGGGGTGACTGGTTAGTCGAAACCGTAAAAATGCTAACAGAGCGTGCCGTTCCAGTCTGTGCTCATCTTGGCTTAACACCTCAATCAGTCAACATCTTCGGCGGCTTTAAAGTTCAAGGTCGTGAGCAAGAAAAAGCCGATCGTATGGTACGTGACGCCCTCGCTCTACAAGAAGCTGGTGCGCAAATCATTCTCCTTGAATGTGTTCCTCAAGAGCTAGCAGCACGCATCACTGAAGTCTGCGATGTACCTGTTATTGGCATTGGCGCTGGCAATGTGACCGACGGCCAGATCCTCGTCATGCATGATATGTTTGGTATTTCAGCCAACTACATGCCGAAGTTCTCAAAGAACTTCCTTGCTGAAACAGGTGACATGCGTAAAGCTGTAGCTATGTACAAAGACGAAGTTGAAAGTGGTGCATTCCCAAGCGAAGCTCACACAATTGCGTAAGGATTTGACTGATGCAAACTTTTGCTGAAATTGCCGCTCTACGTGAGCAGATCAAACAGTATAAGCGTGATGGTCGTACAATCGCTTTTGTTCCGACCATGGGTAACCTCCACGAAGGACACCTAACTTTAGTACGCAAAGCGCGCGAACATGCTGACATTGTCATCGTCAGTATCTTCGTTAACCCTATGCAGTTTGATCGCAGCGATGATCTTAATAATTATCCTAGAACTTTAGATGAAGACCTAAGTAAGTTGAGCGGTGAAGGCGTCGAGATCGTTTTCACTCCAACACCAGAGGTCATTTACCCTGAAGGGCTAGAAAAACAAACCTTTATTGAGGTCCCTGGGTTATCAAATATCCTTGAGGGCGCTTCTCGTCCTGGCCACTTCCGTGGTGTCGCAACCGTAGTAACAAAACTGTTTAACATCGTTCAGCCAGATGTGGCTTGCTTTGGCGAAAAAGATTTCCAGCAGTTAGCCGTCATTCGTAAAATGGCCGCAGATCTCGCAATGGATATTGATATTATCGGTGTGGCCACAGTGCGTGAAATGGATGGTCTTGCCATGAGCTCACGTAATGGCCTCCTGACGATTGATGAGCGTCAAAGGGCTCCTGTTTTAGCTCGCACAATGCGCTGGATCAGCAGCGCTATGCGTGGTGGCCGTGATGATTACGCTTCTATCATAGAAGATGCTAGCGATCAGCTACGTGCTGCTGGCCTACACCCCGATGAAATCTTTATTCGAGATGCTCGAACGTTACAAGCCATCACCACAGAAACGACTCAAGCTGTGATTTTAATGTCAGCATTTCTTGGCCAAGCCCGCCTGATTGATAATCAAGTCGTTGAAATGGTTGTTGAAGCGAAAGAAGAAGAAAATTCCGAAGCCCCTTCTGAGACGACAGAGTAAACGGTATTTTAATTAGGAAACGAAAAGGCTTGGCATTATGCCAAGCCTTTATTTTTTGAATAAAGTAGCTTGCTACGAGCGCAGGCCAATACCTTTTGTCACTAGGTAATGAGCTACAGTGTAAAGTACAACAACAAATATGCCTAACACGCCAAATGACGTTGCAATACCAACATCCGATACCCCAAGAAAGCCGTAACGGAATGCATTGACCATGTAGACAATTGGATTGATTTTCGACACACCTTGCCAGAAATCTGGCAACAGGCTAATTGAGTAAAACACACCACCTAGATATGTCAGTGGCGTCAAGACAAATGTCGGAATGATCGAGATATCATCGAACGTCTTCGCATAAACCGCATTAATCAACCCACCCAAAGAGAACACCACAGACGTCATAAATACGGTTGCGATGATGATCCCCCAATGATCCACTTGTAAGTCGACAAAGAACAACGAGACAAAGGTCACTATCGTCCCCACCAATAAGCCACGTACGACTCCCCCCATGACGAAACCCCAAATAATCACATAGTTAGGGACAGGGGCAACCAACAATTCTTCAATATTTTTCTGGAACTTAGCACTGAAAAATGACGAGGCAACATTGGAGTAGGAGTTAGTGATCACCGACATCATGATCAATCCCGGCACTATATATTCCATATAACTGAAGCCGTTCATTTCACCAATTCGAGAGCCAATCAGGCTGCCAAAAATAATGAAGTACAGGGTCATAGTAATCGCTGGTGGAACCAAGGTCTGGACCCAAATTCGAGTAAAGCGATTGACTTCTTTGGTCAGTAGGCTACAAAAAGCAGTCCAATAAATACGATACATTTTATTGGCCTCCTTCGCGGACAATATTCACAAACAACTCTTCTAGTCGATTGGCCTTATTACGCATCGACAGTACTTTGATACCCTGCTCTGTCAATTGACTAAAGATGGCATTGAGCCCCTCACTCTTCTCGATTTCAATTTCTAATGAGCCATTGACAACACTCTGGCTGTTCACCCCTTTCAATGGAGGCACTTCTGCACCATCTTCTAAATCAAGAATGAAGGTTTCCACATGAAGTTTATTCAACAGTGCTTTCATTGTGGTGTTTTCTATTAGCTCACCTTTGCTGATAATACCTATATTGCGACACAGCATCTCAGCTTCTTCGAGATAATGCGTGGTCAAAATAATCGTGATGCCTTCTTGGTTAATCTCCTTAAGAAATTCCCACATAGAACGGCGCAGCTCAATATCGACACCAGCCGTCGGCTCATCCAAGATAAGTAACTTTGGCTCATGGACCAGAGCACGAGCAATCATCAGGCGTCGCTTCATACCACCTGATAAGTTTCGCGCACGTTCGTTACGTTTTTCCCACAAATCGAGTTTAGTTAAGTATTTCTCTGCTCTTTGCTTAGCTAATGTGCGGGGCACGCCATAGTAACCGGCTTGCTGAAGCACGATTTGTTCAACCGTTTCAAACTGATTAAAGTTAAACTCTTGGGGAACCAAACCTAAATTTTGCTTTGCCAGCTCTAAATCTTGGTCGATGTCGTAGCCAAACACTTTGACCTTACCTGAGGTCTTATTAACCAGTGAAGAGATCACGCCAATGGTTGTCGACTTACCCGCACCATTAGGCCCGAGCAAGGCATAAAAATCTCCCTTGGCGACGTTGAGGCTGATACCTTTCAACGCTTCAAATCCCCCCGCATACGTTTTGCGGAGTTGTTCAATTTCTAATGCGTACATAGTTTTCAGTGTAATCGTTGGTTGGTGCAGGTGTGGGTAGCGTGCGTGTGCACTTAGACAGCCACGAATTGCCAAAGAGTTTATCGTTGAATAACGATGAACACAATTACATAATTCGATTTATTTGGAAATATAAAATATTACCACTCAATAAAAACGCCGCTGACAATCAGCGGCGTATGGCGAAACTAGATGGATTGAAACTGGTGTTCATCACTGTCAACATGCTTCAAAGCCGCTTTGAGAGCTTCGTAACGGAACTTATACATATTGCCTTCTGGTATCAAATCAATGACATGGAACTTTTCAAGCTGTTGCCTTGTACCCTCGTTAGGACACAATAGGTAGACTTGGCAATGTGCTTCAAGTGCATCTTTTATCGCATTCTCTAGGGCTAAACCGACGGTAACATCGATCATGGGAACATCAGTTAAATCGAGGATCATCACCTCGTAATCAGCGATACTGCTGTGCTGGCGAGAAATCGCTTTTGACACACTGAATATCATCGGCCCAGAAAGATAGAAGAACAGAACTTTGTCATTGGCACTGTCTAACAACGCTCTTTCGCTATCCGTCAGTGGCACATCATTTTCATCCGCATCACTGATCGCTTTAACCTGACGCGCCTGCTCGCGACTCAAACGTTCAATAATAATAATATTGGAAATAAAAACGCCTAACCCGACGGCTACGATAAGATCGACGAAAACGGTCAGCAGCATCACACCATACATGACCGCCATACCTGCAAAACTCACTTTATGAGCTCGCTGGATGAAACTCCAATCGAGGATATTGAAGCCAACGTAAACGGCAATACCCGCTAAGACAGCCATCGGAATGGGCTCTGTGAGGCCACCTGCCACCAGAACCACCAAGGCTAGCACAAGCGCACGAATCACACCGGACAACGGAGAACGCGCGCCAACTTGAATATTGGTCACCGTTCCCATGGTTGCTCCCGCCCCAGGCAGCGCGCCAAATAAGCCTGAAATCATATTCGCTAGCCCTTGGCCACGAAGTTCTTTATCTGAGTCGTGCTCTTTACGTGTTAACGAATCGCCAATCACGGCAGTTAAAAGCGTATCAATACAACCCAGCGTACCCAGAACCAATGCATCAATCACCATCTCAGTGAACATCGAAGCATCAAAATGTGGAATAACCAAAGATGGCAAACCCGCAGGAATTTCACCGATACGACGAATATCCTCACTATCAAACACTATCACCGATAAAAGCGTTACAGCGATTAACGCAACGAGCTGAGCGGGAACGTATTTCCGGTACTTCTTCGGAAAGAAGAATAAAATTCCCAATGTCAGAAGCCCAAGGAAGAGTTCACTAAACTTCATGTTAGCCACCGTATCAGGGAAGGCGGATAACGTGCCTAACACACCACCGGAAGGGGCTGCGTGGCCAAGCAGTGGCGATAGCTGAAGGATAATTAGAATGACGCCGATGCCAGACATAAACCCAGAAATAACACTGTAAGGCATCAAAGTTACATACTTACCGAGTTTTAATGTCCCCAGTAAAATCTGGAATGCACCAGCCATCATCACAACCGTAAAGGTCATTGCCATGCCCGTTTCTGGGTATTTGGCCATCATACTGGTCAGGACCGCGGTCATGATCACCGTCATTGGCCCTGTAGGCTCAGAAATTAGCGAGTTAGAACCACCAAATAGAGAGGCAAACAATCCAACTAAAATAGCCCCCCACAAACCGGCTTCTGCCCCAGCTCCAGAGGCCACCCCAAATGCCAATGCTAATGGCAAAGAGATGATAGCGGTGGTCACGCCACCAAACACATCCCCTTTTAGGTTGATATCTTCAAAACGACTTCCAAACACAACTCAGCTCCACTGCTAACTAATGCAAGTTTGATGATTAAAGGTGCGGTAATTCAAGCTTCCTGTTTCCCCCTGAATATCCGCATAAAAAGTAATTAAATTAAAGCAATCTTGTCGCCATCTTCGTTGATATGGTGACAAACTAATAACTTTAACAAATAGGCTTGTTCAAGGTTAGTCCGAATACAGATTCATCATGCACACTATATAACTCTTTGTTAGATTCACTGCTAAGTTTATGTTTTTTAGCGATGAAACACGTCAGATGAGTGCTTGTTTACACAGTTTTGACAGGAACGGAATTGTAACATTGTGTATAGTAGCGAAAGAATTTTTAAGGATTGATTGTAAGATGCCGGAAATTAAACAGCTTTTTGACAATAACTCAAAGTGGTCTGAATCTATTAAGGCAGAACGACCAGAGTACTTTGCAAAACTTGAAGAAGGACAAAACCCAGGCTTCCTCTGGATCGGCTGCTCAGACAGCAGAGTTCCAGCAGAACGTCTCACCGGCCTTTACTCAGGCGAACTATTTGTTCACCGCAACGTGGCGAATCAGGTGGTTCATACTGACCTGAACTGTTTATCGGTTGTGCAATATGCGGTTGATGTTCTTAAGGTGAAACACATCATTGTTTGTGGTCACTACGGCTGTGGTGGTGTTAATGCCGCTATCGATAACCCTCAATTAGGCTTGATCAATAACTGGTTGTTGCACATTCGCGATAATTACCTCAAATACAAAGCACAAATAGAGTCCCTGCCACGAGATCAGTGGGGCAATAAATTGTGTGAGATCAATGTTGCTGAGCAAGTTTACAATTTAGGCAACTCAACCATACTACAGACGGCATGGGAAAGAGGCCAAGAGGTTGAGATTCATGGTTTCGTCTATGGGATTGGCAATGGCAAGCTCCAAGACTTAGGGGTTCGCTGTTCAAGTAGAGAAACCTTAGAAAACAGCCATCAAGAAGCGCTAAACAAGATTCTAACTTCACCAGTACTTGAATAGATAACAAAAGACCCGCATCTCGCGGGTCTTTTATTATTGGAATCAGAGTGCTTTATTCCTGAGGAACCACTTTACCAATGTAAGGTAGGTGGCGGTATTTCTGCGCGTAGTCAATACCCACACCCACAACAAACTCATCTGGAATGGCAAAACCAACCCAATCGACCGGCACTTCTACTTCACGTCGTGAGGGCTTATCCAGTAAAGTACAGATAGCAATAGACTTTGGTTCACGTAAAGAAAGGATCTCTTTAATTTTATTCAGCGTATTGCCTGTATCAATGATGTCTTCGATGATTAGAACATCTTTACCTTTAATATCATCATCCAAATCTTTAAGAATGCGAACATCACGAGAACTTTCCATCGTGTTGCCGTAGCTAGAAGCTGTCATGAAGTCTACTTGATGTGTCAGTTCAATCTTTCGAGCTAAGTCAGCCATAAAGACAAATGAACCACGTAACAAACCAACCAGCACCAAATCTTCACTGCCCTGATAGTGAGCTGTAATTTCTTTGCCAAGTTCATTGACGCGTTCCTGAACCTCTTGCTCAGAAATCATTACTTCTACTGTATGTTTCATACCAATCTCATTTTCTGCATTAACGATAGCTTATTCGACGCGAGTTCAGATATCGCCAGATGATTTTAAGCCCGTAGTTTATCACCACTGTGTAGCGAGAGAAACGTTTGCTTGATTAAAGACTGCAATAACCATATGCAACCACATGATCGATAGCACGGTATTAATAAAAATAATTATTAAATAAACTGAAATCGTTGACCTAATTAATATGCACCATTACACTCATTAATGCGAAAGCAATAATAAAATACTAATTAGGGCAAAAGCCCACATATACAACTCAATTGGCAAGGAAATATAACTATGGATTCTATAGCTAAGAGACCGCGTACGCGTCTTTCACCACAAAAACGTAAGCAACAACTGATGGAAATCGCATTAGAAGTGTTTGCTCGACGTGGTATTGGTCGCGGTGGTCACGCTGACATTGCAGAAATCGCTCAGGTTTCTGTAGCCACCGTGTTTAACTACTTCCCAACCCGTGAAGATTTGGTTGATGATGTACTAAACTACGTGGTTCGTCAGTTCTCTAACTTCCTATCTGATAATATCGACCTCGATATTCACGCGAAAGAAAACCTACGCAACCTAACTTCAGCGATGGTTGATCTGATTGTCAACGACTGTCACTGGTTGAAAGTTTGGTTTGAGTGGAGTGCTTCAACACGTGATGAAGTATGGCCTTTGTTCGTGACCACCAACCGCACCAATCAACTGCTGGTTCAGAACATGTTTGTCAAAGCCATCGAGCGAGGTGAGGTGTGTGACGAACACGATCCTGCAGATCTAGCAACACTGTTCCATGGTATTTGCTACTCATTGTTCGTACAGGCTAACCGTACTCAGGACGATGAGTCTGTGAACCGCCTGACACAAAGCTACCTAGATATGCTTTGCATCTACAAGTAAGTAGGCTTACGCCTTAATACTAGCCGGGTTTTCACCCGGCTTTTTTGTGTTTGCAAAGACCTGTCTAGTCCTAAAATAGGTTGACGCTTTTTTTATGAAGCCAGTAGGTAATCCCTGCTGGCTTTTTCATGCACTTCACTCGGGGTTTTCATCCCCAAGCTCATGTGCGGCCTCAAGTCGTTATATATCGATATCGACTCTTTTACTAACACTGTGAGCTCCTTCATCGTATTGCATTAATAGAGCAGGAACTCACTCTTTAATATCCCGTTAACTCGCTCTGCAAGGGCGTTTTGATAGCAGTCATAACCGTCTGTCATTGATGGAATCATGCCGTTAGCATTTAACTTTTCTTGATATTCTGACGAACAGTACTGTAGACCTCTGT
>NZ_JAKEUT010000019.1:0-58164 GCF_022398025.1 Vibrio sp. Isolate25 | reverse complement strand
TTGTATGTCATTTCGCCTTTTTCAACTTGGGCAACAACAGCCAATTTAAAGCCCATTGTGTAATCTCGTTGAGAGCGCTTTGGTGTTGTATTGCTTGAAGAGTTCATTGATAAGTCTCCGAAGTGTCAACTTATCTCAGGACGGGACAACCCTAAAATTAAAAAAGCCGCTGAGTAATCAGCGGCTTTTGTTAGTCAGTTTTCAGAGAAATTACTTTTTCTTTTTAACTGCTTTTTTGTTTGGAAGGTCAGTGATAGAACCTTCGAATACTTCAGCAGCTAGACCGACAGACTCGTGTAGCGTTGGGTGAGCGTGGATAGTTAGTGCGATATCTTCTGCATCACAACCCATCTCAATAGCTAGACCGATTTCACCGAGTAGTTCACCACCGTTAGTACCAACGATCGCACCACCAATAACACGGTGAGTCTCTTTGTCGAAGATAAGCTTAGTCATACCGTCAGCGCAGTCAGATGCGATTGCACGACCTGATGCAGCCCAAGGGAAAGTTGCCACTTCATACTTGATGCCTTCTTCCTTCGCTTCTTTCTCAGTCTTACCAACCCATGCCACTTCAGGCTCAGTGTAAGCAATTGAAGGAATAACTTTAGGATCGAAGTAATGCTTCTTACCAGCAATAACTTCAGCAGCAACGTGGCCTTCATGCACACCTTTGTGAGCAAGCATTGGTTGACCAACGATATCACCGATAGCAAAGATATGAGGTACGTTTGTACGAAGTTGCTTATCTACATTGATAAAGCCACGCTCATCAATTTCTAGACCCGCTTTCTCACCATCGATAAGCTTACCATTTGGTACACGACCGATAGCCACTAGAACTGCATCATAGCGCTCTGCTTCAGCAGGGGCTTTCTTGCCTTCCATTGACACGTAGATACCGTCTTCTTTTGCTTCAACTGCTGTCACTTTTGTTTCTAGCATTAGGTTGAATTTATCCTTCACACGCTTAGTGTAAACTTTCACGATATCTTTATCTGCCGCTGGGATAACTTGGTCAAACATCTCAACGACGTCAACTTTAGAACCAAGTGACTGGTAAACCGTACCCATTTCTAGACCGATGATACCACCACCCATGATAAGTAGCTTTTCAGGAACTTCTTTCAGTTCGAGTGCATCCGTTGAGTCCCAAATACGTGGGTCTTCATGCGGAATAAATGGCAGTTTGATAGGACGAGAACCCGCAGCAACGATAGCGTTATCGAAGTTTACGGTTGTTGCCTCTCCTTCGCCTTCAACAAGGATAGAGTTAGGGCCAGTAAATTTGCCGTAACCGTTAACAACCGTCACATTACGCATCTTAGCCATACCGCTAAGACCGCCAGTCAGTTGGTTAACAACTTTCTCTTTCCAGATACGAATTTTGCTGATGTCAGTTTGCGGCTCACCAAACACAACGCCGTGATCTGCCATAGCTTTTGCTTCTTCAATTACTTTAGATACGTGAAGAAGTGCTTTAGATGGGATACAACCCACGTTTAGACATACACCGCCAAGAGTGCTGTAGCGCTCGATTAGTACAGTTTCAAGACCTAAGTCTGCACAACGGAAGGCAGCGGAGTAACCAGCAGGACCAGAACCAAGTACAACAACTTGGGCTTTAATTTCTTTGCTCATTTTGACCTCTTGTAGTCATTATCCCTAACAGGCTGAGTGGGTATTGATTCTTTTGTTTAAGAGTGGTTGGTTTTAAACAGTTATTTTCAGACCGCCAACAGTTTACAGAGATGTTAATGGTGTGAAAAGCAATTCCATTTAGCCTGTGAGCTAGCCAACAATTAAGTTAGGAAAACGTTCTCCTTCACCCAATTGTCAGATGTTTCTATTAACAGAGGCGGCTAAAAAGGCCGCCTCTCAATCATCTCAGTTCAATTAAAGAACCAGACGACGGATGTCTGATAGCGCACTGTTTAGGAAGGTAATGAAGCGCGCACCTTCAGCACCATCGATCACACGGTGGTCGTATGATAGAGACAGTGGAAGCTGTAGGCGAGGTTCGAACTCTTTACCGTTCCATACAGGTTTCATTTCAGACTTAGACACGCCAAGGATACCGACTTCTGGAGCGTTTACGATTGGAGTGAACGCAGTACCGCCGATGCCACCTAGGCTTGAGATAGTGAAACAGCCACCTTGCATGTCAGCCGCAGTTAGCTTACCTGCACGTGCTTTCTTAGAAACCGCCATTAGCTCTTCAGATAGCTCGTAGATGCCTTTCTTGTTCACGTCTTTGAATACAGGAACAACTAAGCCGTTTGGCGTATCTACAGCAATACCGATGTTGACGTACTTCTTAAGAATGATGCTTTCGCCATCTTCAGATAGAGAAGAGTTGAACGCTGGGAATGCTTCTAGCGCTTTCGCTGCCGCTTTCATGATGAACACTAGTGGCGTGATCTTCATGCCTGTATCTTTCTTCGCTTCGATAGCGTTCTGCTCTTTACGGAACGCTTCTAGCTCAGTGATGTCTGCGTTATCCCACTGTGTAACGTGAGGGATCATTACCCAGTTACGGTGTAGGTTCGCACCAGAGATCTTCTTGATCTTAGAAAGCTTCTGAACTTCAGTTTCACCGAACTTGCTGAAGTCAACTTTAGGCCAAGGTAGAAGGCCAAGAGCAGAGCCGTCACCGCCTTTGCCAGATGCTGCTGCACCAGACTCAAGACGCTTAAGCGCATCCTTCACGTAGGCTTGAACGTCTTCTTTCAGGATACGGCTCTTACGGCCAGAACCTTTAACTTTAGACAGGTTAACGCCAAACTCACGCGCTAGACGACGAACAACTGGAGACGCGTGTGCGTACTCGTTGTTCTCTTGGAAATCGCCAGTCGTTACTGGATCTGCTGCCGCTGGTGCTTCTGCTTTAGGAGTTGCCGCAGGTGCCGCCGCTTGAGCTGGAGACGCTGCAGGAGCTGGCTCTGCACCCGCCACTTCGAAGACCATGATTAGAGAGCCAGTAGACACTTTGTCGCCAGCTGCAATCTTGATTTCTTTAACCGTGCCCGCAAATGGTGCTGGTACTTCCATTGAAGCTTTGTCGCCTTCTACAGTGATTAGAGATTGCTCTTCTTCCACTGTATCGCCAACTGCAACCATGATTTCAGTCACTTCAACTTCGTCGCCACCGATATCTGGAACGTTCACTTCTTTCGCTGCAGACGCCGCTGGAGCCGCTGCTACTGGAGTTTCTGCTGCAACAGGTGCCGCTGGAGCGCCAGAGCCTGCTACTTCGCCTGATTCTACAGAGAAAGTCATGATTAAAGAGCCAGTCGTAACTTTATCGCCTGCTGCTACTTTGATCTCTTTTAGCGTACCAGCGAATGGTGCAGGTACTTCCATAGAAGCTTTGTCGCCTTCAACCGTTAGAAGAGATTGCTCTTCTTCAATACTGTCGCCAACTGCAACCATGATTTCAGTCACTTCAACTTCATCGCCACCGATATCTGGTACGTGAACTTCTTTCAGTTCACTTGCAACAGAAGGGGCCGCAGCTGCTGGTGCAGCCTCTGCCGTAGCAGGTGAAGCGTCAGCTGCACCCGGAGCGCCGGCCGCCTCTGCTTCGAAAATCATGATTAGAGAACCAGTAGAAACCGAATCGCCTTCAGCAACTTTGATTTCTTTAACGATACCCGCTTGAGATGCAGGAACTTCCATAGAAGCTTTATCGCCTTCAACTGTGATCAGAGACTGCTCTTCTTCAACCTTGTCGCCAACGCTTACAAGAATTTCAGTAACTTCAACCTCATCCGCACCGATGTCTGGTACATTAATTTCGATTGCCATTTCTTATTTACCTTCTCAATTAAGCGTATAGCGGGTTAGTTTTTTCTGTGTCGATGTCGAACTTAGCAATCGCTTCTACGACTACTGACTTCTCAACATCACCACGCTTAGCAAGTTCACTTAGCGCTGCTACAACAACGTAACCTGCGTTCACTTCGAAGTGACGACGTAGGTTTTCGCGGCTGTCTGAACGACCAAAGCCATCAGTACCCAGTACTTTATAAGACTCAGAAGGCATGAACGCACGAACTTGTTCTGCGTAGTTCTTCATGTAGTCAGTCGCTGCGATTGCTGGCTCGCTGCCCATCACTTGTGCGATGTAAGGCACTTTTGCGTCAGCTTCTGGGTGTAGCATGTTGTCACGCTCTACCGCTTGGCCGTCGCGAGTCAGTTCGTTGAATGAGGTTACAGAGAACACGTCAGACGCGATACCGTACTCTTCGCTCAGGATAGTCGCAGCTTTACGTACTTCGTTCATGATAGTGCCAGAGCCCATTAGCTGAACTTTAGACTTGTCACCTGCGTAAGACTCAAGCTTGTAGATACCCTTACGAATGCCTTCTTCAGCGCCTTCTGGCATTGCTGGCATGGCGTAGTTTTCGTTCATTACCGTTAGGTAGTAGAACACGTTCTCTTGCTCAGGACCGTACATGCGACGGATACCGTCTTGCATGATTACCGCAACTTCGTACGCGAATGTTGGGTCGTAAGAGATACAGTTAGGAACTGTGTTCGCCATGATGTGTGAGTGACCGTCTTCGTGCTGTAGACCTTCACCGTTTAGCGTTGTACGACCAGCAGTAGCACCTAGTAGGAAACCACGAGCTTGTTGGTCACCCGCCATCCATGCCATATCGCCTACACGTTGGAAACCAAACATTGAGTAGTAGATGTAGAATGGAATCATTGGCAGATCGTTAGTGCTGTAAGATGTCGCAGCAGCAACCCAAGAAGCCATTGAGCCTAGCTCGTTGATACCTTCTTGTAGAACCTGACCAGATGTCGCTTCTTTGTAGTAAGAAACAATGCCTTTATCTTCTGGCGTGTATTCCTGACCGTGCGGGTTGTAGATACCGATCTGACGGAATAGACCTTCCATACCAAACGTACGTGCTTCGTCACAGATGATAGGAACGATGTTCTTACCAATGTTCTTGTTCTTAAGCAGGATATTAAGCGTACGAACGTAAGCCATTGTTGTAGAGATATCACGCTTCTGCTCGCTTAGTAGCGGCGCGAACTCTTCTAGCTCAGGTACTTTGAATTCTTGAGTGAACTTAGGCAGACGCTGTGGCGTGTAACCTTTTAGCTCTTTACGACGAGCGTGTAGGTATTCGTATTCCGCTGAACCTTCTTCAAGCTTCAGGTACGGAAGCTCTTTAACCGCTTCGTCAGTTAGGATGTCTTGAAGACCTAGACGATCACGTAGGTGCAGTACGTGAGTCATGTCCATCTTCTTAACTTGGTGCGCGATGTTCTTACCTTCAGCCGCTTCACCCATACCGTAACCTTTAACAGTCTTAGCTAGGATGACTGTTGGACGACCTTTAGTTTCTGCCGCGTTTTTGTATGCTGCGTACAGTTTAGAAGACTCGTGACCACCACGCTTAAGTGCGAAGATTTCGTCATCTGTCATGTCTGCCACTAGTGCAGCTGTCTCTGGGTATTTACCAAAGAAGTGCTCACGTACGTATGCGCCATCTTTAGATTTAAATGTTTGGTAGTCACCGTCTACAGTTTCGTTCATTAGCTGTAGAAGCTTGCCAGACGTATCTTTAGCAAGTAGTGCATCCCAGTTGCTACCCCAGATAACTTTAACAACGTTCCAGCCAGCACCTTTGAATAGGCCTTCTAGCTCTTGGATGATGCTACCGTTACCCATTACAGGGCCATCTAGACGCTGTAGGTTACAGTTCACTAGGAAACATAGGTTGTCTAGTTTCTCACGAGCTGCGAAAGACAGTGAACCACGTGATTCTGGCTCATCCATCTCACCGTCACCTAGGAAAGCGTACACACGTTGAGCAGACGTGTCTTTCAGACCACGACCGTCAAGGTACTTAAGGAAACGCGCTTGGTAAATCGCAGAAATTGGGCCTAGACCCATAGATACTGTTGGGAACTGCCAGAACTCAGGCATCAGTTTAGGGTGCGGGTATGATGGAATACCTTTGCCGTCTACTTCTTGACGGAAGTTGTCTAGCTGCTCTTCAGTTAGACGACCTTCAACGAATGCACGAGAGTAGATACCTGGTGAGATGTGACCTTGGTAGTACACTAGATCGCCACCGTCCGTCTCGTTTGGAGCACGGAAGAAGTGGTTGAAACATACTTCGTAGAATGCAGCAGAAGACTGGAAAGACGCCATGTGGCCGCCTAGCTCTAGGTCTTTCTTAGATGCACGTAGAACGATCATGATTGCATTCCAGCGGATGATGGAACGAATACGGCGCTCAAGTGTTGTGTCACCTGGGTAAGCTGGTTCTTGATCTGCAGGAATCGTGTTGATGTAGTTGGTTGTGATTCCTGTTGGCATGTCAACACCGTCTAGACGTGCTTTGTCTAGAACTTGCTCTAGTAGGAACTGAGCACGCTCTACACCTTCTTCACGTACAACTGACTCAAGGGCTTGTAGCCATTCTTGAGTTTCCAGTGCGTCTACGTCATGCTTCATATCAGACATGGCGATCTATCCTTCTGTTGGTTGGATCTACTTATTTAAGTAACGCTCTTTACGAGTCGTTACCCTGCTGAATTCGACGCAAAGATCGCTCACGGCGAGACTCTTCACGACTCAAATCCAACAATGTTTCTTCAATATAAGCTAAGTGTGAGTGCGACATTTCACGCGCCTTTTCTGGCTGACCAGAAACGATCGCATCAACGATATTAGCTCGGTGTTTACTTACTTTTTCCACCACTTCATCGCGGCGATGTAAGAGCTTAAGATTCTGAAGGACGTTTTGCTCCAGCAAAGGGGCCAAACTGCGAACGATATGAAGCAAGACAACGTTGTGCGCCGCTTCAGTCAAAGCGATCAGAAACTGCATCACCGCAGCCGCTTCCGCTTCGACATTTTTCTTCGTTTGCTCTTCACTGATGTTTTTCAGGCAAGCCTGAATACGGGCAAAGTCCTCATCGGTGCCACGAACTGCTGCAAAATAAGCAGAGATACCTTCCATCGCATGGCGCGTTTCGAGTAAATCCAGCTGTGTTTCCGAATGGCTAGACAATAAATTTAGCAGAGGATCTGAAAAACTCGTCCAGATATTCTCGCTAACAAATGTGCCACCACCCTGGCGACGAGTGAGAAGACGTTTAGCTTCGAGGCGTTGAATTGCCTCACGGATTGAAGGACGAGACACATCAAACTGCTTTGCCAGTTCGCGCTCTGGTGGCAACTGCTGCCCCGGAGACAATGTTCCTTCCACAATCAGCCGTTCTAACTCTTGTTCAATTACATCAGAGAGTTTTGGCTGACGAATCCTTTGATAAGCCATAGTTGTTGTTCTTCTACTCTTTGCAGTCAATTGGTATTACCAATTTTAAGTTGGCGACGAAATTAACATAATTAAAACGCAAGTTCCAGTCAAAAATTGACCCACATCATAGAACGAGCCATGCATCAACACTTTGATAACATTAGCCGATTAAAACAGCAATCAAATTGGTCTGACCAATTACAAAATATAAACAGATGGGAATAAATCGTGCTAGCAATCACACTTTAATTGGTCAGTTTTAAAGGAATATGAACAGAAGATGTCGGGAAAAGAAGAGGCTCATCGTTGCTAGTAAACAAAAACGGGCTGCGCTTTCACAAGCGCAGCCCGTTCCTACATTTATTGAAAGACTATTTTGCTTCGATATGGTCAATCATCAATTGCAGTGACTGATTACCTCGAAACTCGTTGATATCCAGCTTGTAAGCCAAACGTACGGTTTTCACTGACGCATCTGGCCAGCGACGCAGATCGACATTAAAAGCAATCCCATCAATCATGATGTTGGTCGGGTGACCTTTATGTAAAGGCTCCAGCATCAGCTTCAGGTGCTTCTCGCCAACCAATTTCTGATGAAGCACTTTAAATTCACCGTCGAACAGAGGTTCAGGGAAAGCTTGCCCCCATGGTCCACCAGCACGAAGCATCTCTGCGATGTGCATAGAAAACTCTTCTGGCTTCAACTCACCGTCAGACAAAATCACACCTTTGAGTGCGGCGTCGTCCAACTCTTGTTTCACAGCCTCATCAAACAACTGAGCAAATCGTTCGAAGTTTTTTTCCATGATCGTCAGGCCAGCTGCCATGGCGTGACCACCAAACTTGAGGATCAAGCTGGGGTTTTGAGTATCAATACGATCGAGAGTATCACGCATATGTAGGCCCGGAATCGAACGACATGAGCCCTTAATGCTCCCTTCACCACCATCGGCGAAGGCAATCACAGGACGATGAAACTTCTCTTTGATTCGAGATGCCAAAATACCAATCACACCTTGGTGCCAATCACGCTGAAACAGCACCAGCCCATGAGGCATATCCTTGTCACCAAACTGAAGACGCTCACAGAAAGCCATCGCTTCCTGTTTCATACCTTCTTCAATTTCTTTACGCGTTTGGTTCAAGCCATCCAGCTCACTCGCCATACGACGTGCAGCATGAATGTTGTTGGCCATCAAAAGCTCAACACCAAATGACATATCATCCAAACGACCTGCTGCGTTGATACGCGGACCTAGTGCAAAACCGAAATCGGCCGCGACCAATCGACGCGCATCTCGCTTTGCGACTTCAATCAATGCTTGAATACCAGGTCGTGCTTTGCCAGCACGAATACGCTGCAGACCTTGGTGAACCAGAATGCGATTGTTTTCATCCAGTGGCACCACATCGGCAACCGTACCCAGAGCAACCAAATCAATCAGCTCCATCAGTTTAGGCTCTGCCATGCCCTGATCGGCAAACCATCCCTGCTTTCTCATATGAACACACAACGCCATCATGAGATAAAACGCTACTCCCACGCCAGCCAAGGCTTTCGAAGGAAAAGCGCACTCTTCTAGATTTGGGTTGACCATCGCATCGACGTTAGGTAACTCATGGCCCGGCAGGTGGTGGTCAGTGACTAATACCTTTAGCCCTTGCTCTTTGGCGTATCGCACACCATCAATTGAAGAGACACCATTATCGACCGTCATGATCACTTCAGCGCCAATCTCAATCGCCTGATCAACGACTTCTGGGCTAAGACCATAACCATCTTCAAAGCGATTCGGCACCAAATAATCGACGTTATTGGAACCAAGCATTCGCAATGCGAGCACCGATAGGGCCGAGCTGGTTGCCCCATCAGCATCGAAATCTCCGACAACAATAATACGTTTATTACTCTGAATAGCTTCAAATAGCAGCTCGACCGCGGCGTCAATACCATGCAATTTTTGATAAGAATGTAATGCACGCGCCGTCGTTTCTAACTGCTGGGCACTGGTGATACCACGTGAGATGTAAATCCGCTTAAGAAGTGGAGCAATGTCGGTGGAAAGCAGACTGAGATCAACCTCAGGCCGGCGTTGAATTTCGATCATAGATTGGATTGAGCCTTGTTCTTGGGCAGGACGCCTGAATAGCGAACAAGTTAACAGATGAGAATCTTATATCAACCTAATTCATGACATAGGATTCTCATCACAGGGTCGCTTGTCAGGCGCTCAAACGTAACTCTGGAGATTGAATTACGATTTTTGTGTTTGTTGTAGGCGTTGCAGCATCTGCTCTGGTGGTAAGTAGCCGCCAACCATTTCACCATTTGGTAGGAAAATCGCTGGCGTGCCACTAATACCTAACTCACGCCCAAGAGTATAATGCTCTTTGATGATTTCCTGATACTTGGCGAAATCTTTGCTCTTTTCTGGGAACTCACGTTTCACCTTACCGTTATGCATGGCAGCCTGTGGGTCATCCGAGCCCCAAATTGCTGCCATTTGATCCGCAACAGAACCCGTTGCCCCTTGACGTGGGTAAGCCATGTAACGAATAGTGATACCCAAATCATTGTAATCTTTCATTTGGTTATGAAGACGTACACAGTAGCCACAGGTAATATCCGTGAAGACAGTGATAACGTATTTCTCGTCTTTAGCCTTAAAGTCAATCATGCTGTCTTTGAATGCTTCGATTTTAGCCGCATTGATCGGCGCCTGACGTTTCGCCAGCACATCTTCATATTGGCCATTGCCATCAAGCTTATAAAGTGTACCTGCTAAAAAGTATTCACCGTCTGGTGAAGCAAAAAGAATTCCTCCACTGGTCTGCACTTCGACTAAACCATCGATATCTGCAGGCGCCACTTTTTTCACTTCCAATCCTAGCTTGGCAAAACGCTCTTCAAGCTGAGCTGTATTAAATTTTACTTCCGCTGCAGATACTGCCTGTGCTGCCACAAGCAGTGGTAACGTAAGTAGAGTCACTCGGCGTAGTACGCTCATTAAATTCACCTTATTTTTTAATATGATAAGAGATAATCCCTTATGCTCTTGGATGATGCTCACTGTGTAGCTGTTTTAGCCGTTCTGTCGCTACATGAGTATAAATTTGTGTTGTCGACAAGTCACTGTGTCCGAGTAGCATCTGTACCACTCGCAGGTCAGCGCCGTAGTTGAGCAAATGCGTCGCAAAAGCATGGCGCAATACGTGCGGCGACAGTATCTCGGTATCAATGCCAGCCAAAACCGCATAATGCTTGATACGATACCAAAACGTCTGACGCGTCATTTGGCGCGCACGCTTGCTTGGAAAGACAACATCAGATGTTGTATCTCCAAGTAACTCAGACCTACCTTGTTGGATAAAAGTTTCAATCCAGTCGACTGCATTTTCGCCCATCGGAACCAAGCGCTCTTTACCACCTTTACCAGTGACACGAACAACGCCCTGACGAAGGCTGATGTTTTCCATCGTTAAGCTGACCAGCTCTGTGACACGCAAGCCTGTCGCATAAAGCAATTCCAGCATGGCTTTATCGCGTAATTCCATTGCATCGTTTGGATCCGGTGCATTCAGCAATGCTTCAACCTGCTCTTCACTGAGATCTTTGGGTAGCCTCTTAGGTAATTTAGGGCTAACGAGTAAAGCACTAGGATCATCCGCTCGCACTTTTTCTCTGTGTAGATACTGGAACAAACGACGGATCGCAGACAACATACGGGCTCGTGAAGTCTGCTTGTACCCCTGATCCATTAACCAACTTTGGTAGTCCTGTAAACCAGACAAGCTAATAAAATCGAGTCTGTAGTTATTTTCAGCCATCCAGTGAAGTAATTTGGATAAATCATTACGATAAGATGCCAACGTATTCTCGGATAACCCTCGCTCCATCCACATCGTATCCAAAAACTGCTCCACCATGCCCTGATCGGGTGACATCACTTCTGACACAATAATCCTCAACGTTATGATATGCGCTCAATGTAAGTGCCACACAGCAATAAAGCCATAAAAATTGCCATTCGATATGGATATTCGCTGCAAAGCTCGCCATTTTGTGTTTAGAATTCGCTATTGATTCAAAATAATGAAAAAGAAAGTGATGAAAATTGGTCTGTTTTACGGTTCGACAACTTGCTACACGGAAATGGCCGCGGAGAAAATGCGCGCCATCATAGGTGAAGAACTGGTGGATATCCGCAATGTCAAAGAAACGCCTCTGGCAGAGATGGCTGATTATGACTTTCTGATTTTAGGCATTTCAACTTGGGATTTCGGCGAAATTCAGGAAGACTGGAATGAGATATGGGATCAAATCGGTGGCGTACCGCTAAGTGGCAAAACCGTCGCGTTGTTCGGCTTAGGCGATCAAGAAGGCTATGGCGAATGGTATCTGGATGCTATGGGGATGTTGCACGACGAACTGAAGAAGACAGGTGCTAACCTGATTGGATACTGGCCAAACGATGAAAGCTACGAGTTTGAAGCCTCAAAAGCGCTAACGGAAGATGGTAACCAATTTGTTGGCTTAGCATTGGACGAAGACTCTCAGTATGAACTGAGTGATGAGCGCATTGCGACTTGGATTGAACAAGTCCTAGTGGAATATCAAGAAACACTATAAAAGCCGACTTTATAATGCTTCGCTGACGAGAATGGCGATCCGCACTCCCCTAGCGAAGCCTTTTATTGAAAAATATTGTCTCCTGTCTTTAAGAAGGTAGCCCTTTTCGATACCTCCTCCAATCAAACACCAAACCCGGATCGGTTTTTCTCAGTGGCGCAATGTATTGATGGCCCGTTATTCGAGGCAAGGTGATTTTAGGGTAATGTTTTTGTATCCATTTCGTCAGCTCAGTGAGGGCTTGATATTGCTCATCGGTATACGCGACGTAATCACTGCCTTCCAATTCAATTCCAATTGAATAGTCGTTACACTTTTCTCGCCCCGCAAAACTGGATACACCTGCGTGCCACGCTCTTGCCGTAAACGGCACAAACTGCACCACCTCACCATCACGGCTGATTAGACAATGTGCAGAAACGCCCATCTGATGAATCACTTTAAAAAATGGATGCTCTTCAGCGTTCAGTTGCCCCGTAAAAAACTGCTCGATGTATGGCCCGCCAAATTGGCCAGGTGGCAGGCTGATATTATGTATCACTAGTAAGGAGATATCCGTTACATCGGTTCGTTGATCAAAAAAGGGAGACGGCACATGCCTGGCAGCTTGATACCAGCCGTTTTCATCAATCATGTTTGTCTCCTTTTGTTTACTAAGTTATTGATTTTATACTTTCAAGCGTGAAATACCACAATAATGGCTGAATTTCCCTCGCAGTCATCGTATCATGCGCACCTTATGTTCAACTGCTCATTAGATTTGCAATGAAAGAAACCCACAATAGCCAAGAACGTCTTGAATATTTGAAACAGCATTTGCCTCTGGAAATCTCTCGCTCCGTTACCGAAACCATAAAAGAAGATCTCGGTGGCACTTTAGATCCAGCCGCTGATATCACCGCAAGTCTAATCCCAGCCGATGCTCATAACGAAGCCACCATCATTACCCGTGAACACGGCGTATTTTGTGGTCAGGCTTGGGCTGATGAGGTCTTCAGGCAACTTGGTGGCGAAGTAAAGATCGAGTGGCACGTACAAGATGGCGATACGGTTGAACCTAATCAGGCACTTTGTCACCTATCTGGTCCCTCACGCGCGCTATTGACTGGTGAACGTAATGCAATGAACTTTATCCAAACACTATCTGGTTGTGCCACGATTACTGCCGAGTACGCCAAACAGCTCGAAGGCACTAATTGCCGATTGTTGGATACCCGTAAAACGATTCCCGGCCTACGTAGCGCACTAAAGTACGCCGTTGCATGTGGCGGTGGTTTCAATCACCGTATCGGCGTTTTCGATGCCTATCTCATCAAAGAAAATCACATTATTGCCAATGGCGGTATCACTCAAACAATTAAAAATGCTAAGCAGTTGAATCCGGGCAAACCTGTTGAAGTAGAAACAGAAAGTTTACAAGAACTGACTGAGGCCATCGAGGCTGGTGCTGACATCATCATGCTTGATAATTTTACAATCGACATGATGCGTGAAGCGGTAAGAATTAACGCAGGCCGAGCAGCACTAGAAAACTCTGGTAATGTCACTCTAGAAACCCTGCGTGAATACGCTGAAACGGGGGTTGATTACATTTCTGTTGGCGCTCTGACCAAACACCTCAAAGCCATGGACTTGTCGATGCGCTTTAAGTAAGCCCATCACTAACGACAAGAGAGAGGAATAACCTCTCTCTTGTCGTTTTTAATGTAGGCAACTCACTAAGCAAAATAAACCGCAATTCAAACAGCTATGCAATTCAGATGTCTTATATCGATTAAGCTAAGTTTACCTTCTCGCGAGTCTCCTCCAGCCTAATATTCAGCGTAAAGTCCTTTCCCTACTCTTCTTACGCTAATGAAAAGTACCTAGGACTCTCATGACGTTACCAAACAATATTGCATTACGTGGCTTTACTCTGATTGAGTTGATGATCGTTGTGGCGATCATCGGAATTTTATCGGCCTTCGCGATTCCTGCTTATCAAAGCTACACCCAGCGTGCCCATGCCAGCGATATGCTCAATGCAACATCAGTGATGAAAACCGCGGTAAGCCTTTGCCTAACAAACAGTGCCTCTGCTGCTAGCTGTATTTCAGGTAACAATGGTGTGCCATCACAACAAAACTTCAACGGTTTTTACGTCAATGCACAGACAAGTGGTTCTATCAGTGTCATTACCGCAGCACTATCAGGCTCAAAAGGCTCACTACCAAGCAATGCCAACGTTCACTTAACACCCAATTCATCAACAAGTGGGATTACATGGGCAGTCAGCTGTAGTGGTACTGAAAGCCAGAATTGGTGTCCGAGTCGCTAATGATGAGCCAATTACCTCACTTACTACAGCGAGCGAACAAAATAACTCAAGCTCAAGCCCTACATGCCATGGCGGCAATGAATACCCAGAAAGCGGATGCCTGTACTGCACTGCTCACTCTCGATGATATATCACCACAAAAACTGGTCACAATGATCAGTGAACTCTTCTCCCTCACCATCATTCAGCTAGACTCATTTGATTATATCTCGTGCTGTCAGCGCCTAGGAGTTAGCGATTTAGTTTGCCGACATTCAGCGCTACCCCTCCATATAGATAGTCACCAATTAACCTTAGCGATCTGTGACCCATCGATTGCAGAAATTGAACAAGACTTTCGCTTTGCCACAGGTCTAAAAGTCAAGTTTGTACTCTGTCAGATCCATAGTTTGATGGAGGCGATACACCACTTATATGGTGATAAATTTTCAGGTGAGAGGTTTGGTTTTAAAGCAATCAGCGATCAAGAGCTTGAGCAGCTAGTCGAGACCACTGAAGAAGAAAGTGCAGATCATGAAGCCCTCTATCAAGATACTTCACCTATTAGCCAGTACATACATCAAGTACTGCTAGACGCAGTGCGCAAACGTGCCTCTGATATCCATTTTGAGCCTTATGAAAACTGGTTCCGTGTTCGATTCAGGTGTGATGGCTTACTGATTGAAAGACGACAGCCCCCTCACCACCTATCTAATCGTTTAATTGCTCGGCTCAAAATATTAGCTAAGCTCGACATTGCAGAACGCCGCCTACCACAAGATGGCAGAATTACCTTAGCGATCGCATCCTCAAAGGCCATCGATATACGTGTCTCGACTTTACCGACCATATGGGGAGAAAAAGTCGTATTGCGGCTGCTCGATAACCGGATAACCAGCTTCGATTTAGAGCATTTAGGCTATAGCCCATCACAAAGTGAGCACTATCGTAGAGCGTTAGCTAAACCTCAGGGAATGATCCTAATCACAGGCCCAACAGGCAGTGGCAAGACGTTGTCGTTATACAGTGGCCTGAATATTCTCAATCAAAGTGAAGTCAATATTGCGACAGCAGAGGATCCTGTTGAAATGCATGTATCGGGAATCAATCAGGTTCAAATCCAACCCCAAATTGGGTTTCATTTTGCTCAAGCTCTTCGAGCTTTTTTACGCCAAGATCCTGATGTTGTTATGGTCGGAGAAATACGAGACCGTGAAACAGCGGAAATCGCAGCCAAAGCAGCACAGACCGGGCATTTAGTGCTTTCAACTCTGCACACTAACTCGGCTGCAGAAGCCATTCTGCGTTTACAAAACCTGGGCATCGAACCTTTCAATGTCGCGGCTTCTTTAAGTCTTATCATTGCACAAAGGTTAGTCAGGCGTCTGTGCCCTCACTGTAAACGTCCAGACTCAGAAAAAATTCAGGAATTCAAAGCTGACCCATTAGGCTGCAGTTCATGCCATCAAGGTTATTCGGGACGAATCGGACTGTTTGAAATTCTTACCGTCACTCCAGAAATATCAGAAGCGATTGCTGCCAGAGCGCCAACCCACCACATTGAAAGCTTGGCGATCGAGCAGGGGATGCAGACTCTGCGCCAATCTGGAATTGAGAAGCTTACGCAAGGGGTAACCAGTCAAACAGAACTACAGCGGGTGCTACTCTAGTTTTTGAGCATGAACAAAGTTTCCATTCCCACTACTACCCAATTGGGCTCATACTATTGGCAAGGCATCAACCACAAAGGTTTGAAGCTAAAAGGGACAATGCTCGCAATTTGTGAGGCACAAGTGGCAGAGCAACTGAACGAGCACGATATCAGTGTACGTCTTATTCGCCAAAAGCCATTACCAGGCTATTCCCGTATAAAACATAAAGTGAGGACGAAAGATCTCACTAATATAACCCGTCAGTGGGCGACTATGCTGGCGTCTGGTTTGCCTATCACGACGTCACTTAAACTCATCATGCAGAATCAAAAGCGTGCCGAACTGCGCTCGGTATTGTGGATGATAAGCCACCAACTCCAAGCTGGTCTGTCGGTATCAAGCGCTCTCAAGCACTCCTCTCGATACTTTGATGCCCTCTATATAGATATTGTCGACATGGGTGAAAAAACGGGTAATTTAGCCGCTTCATTAGAGCGCATTGCTCAATATAGAGAAAAAACAGAGCAATTGACCTCGAGAGTCCAACGCGCTGCTATCTATCCCAGCTTGGTCGTTCTAACAGCATTAGCCGTCTCGCTATTAATGCTCAGCAAAGTCATTCCCGAATTTGAAGCTCTATTCATCGGTTATGGTGCTGAGCTTCCATGGTTTACCCAGCAAGTTCTTTCATTATCACAAGCCGTGCAGCACCATAGTTTGAGTATTGGAACAATGAGTGTTCTGATTCCTGTTGCTTTTGTATCTATATATCGAAGCTCAGCTAGATTCAGGTATTGGTTAAGTCGTGTAACATTACATCTTCCCATTCTCGGAACCTTACTCCTCAAAAGCTGTATGGCGCGCTTTAGTCGTACACTGTCTACCAGTCTAAAGTCAGGCCTGCCCATTCTCACTAGCTTGGAAACAGCAGCACGTACAACAGACAATGCTTACTATCAGCACATCATCAGACATCTCATCCAACAAACAAGCGCGGGAATCGCTTTACATTCAACCATGCGCCAATCGAGAGACTTCCCCGAACTCATGGTGCAAATGATTATGATCGGTGAAGAGTCTGGGCGACTGGATGACATGCTGACTAGAGTCGCGAATCAATATGAAGCAGATATCGACGCAACTGTTGAAAGCCTTGCGAAAACACTTGAGCCGATTTTGATGCTTGCTTTAGGAGGTTTAGTGGGAAGTTTGGTGATCGCTATGTACCTGCCTATCTTTAACTTAATGAACATTATGGGATAGTATATCCACCTCAACTCAAAGACGACGTGCTCAAGCAACTGAAATTTTTATGGAACTTTTCAATTATTACCCATGGTTGTTTCCAACCCTAGCGACCCTTTTTGGTCTGATCATAGGCAGCTTTCTTAACGTCGTCATTCATCGCTTGCCTAAGATGATGGAACGAGAGTGGCGACATGAATGCGCAGAGAGTTTTCCAGAGTATGGCATTCAGCCACCTGAGGGGACTTATAATCTGAGTGTCCCTAGGTCAACTTGCCCAAGCTGTAACACTCAAATTCGTAATATTGATAATATTCCGCTGATCAGTTGGCTTGCTTTACGTGGTCAATGCCGAGCTTGTCAACACCGCATTTCCCCACGCTACCCTCTCGTTGAACTTATCTCGGGGTTAATGAGTTTCTCGATTGCTTACCAATTTGAACTGAGTGTGTTCGCCGTTGCCTTATTGTTCTTTACCTTTGTTTTAATAGCAGCAACTTTCATCGATCTCGATACTATGCTGTTGCCTGATCAATTGACCTTACCACTGATTTGGTCTGGGATAGCATTATCATTACTAGGCTTGAGCCCTGTGTCTTTGCAAGACTCTGTGACTGGAGCAATAGTAGGCTATTTGTGCCTATGGTCTATTTACTGGGGGTTCAAACTTCTCACTGGTAAAGAAGGCATGGGCTATGGTGATTTCAAGCTTCTTGCCGCACTAGGCGCTTGGTTAGGCTGGCAGTATTTGCCTATTATTGTTCTGCTTTCCTCACTCGTTGGATTACTTTTTGGCCTAATTCAACTACGACTACAAAAACAAGGGATAGACAAAGCCTTCCCGTTTGGCCCCTACCTTGCGATTGCAGGCTGGATCAGTGCAATGTGGGGAGAAAGCATCATCAACTGGTACTTTACACAAATTCTGGGGATCTAATATGCCTTTTGTCGTCGGCCTAACAGGCGGTATTGCCAGTGGGAAAACCACCGTCGCCAACCTCTTTCACGATCAGTTTGGTATTGAAATTGTTGATGCGGATGTCGTTGCCCGAGAAGTTGTCGAGCCAGGCAGTGAAGGACTGAAAGCGATAGAAGCACAATACGGTTCTAACATTTTACTGGCAGACGGAACGCTCAACCGAGCTAAACTAAGAGAAAGCATCTTTGCCTGTGACAAGGAAAAAGCTTGGATAAACCAACTGCTGCATCCCATGATTCGCGAAAAGATGCAGGCAGATATAGCCAAGGCTTCATCTCCTTATGCTTTGCTGGTTATTCCACTCATGGTTGAAAATAACCTCCAAAGCTTGGCAAACAGAGTATTGGTTGTCGATGTTGATGAGCAAGTACAACGGCAAAGAACCATGGAAAGAGATGAAGTCCCGATTGAACAAGTCGACGCTATCTTAGCCGCTCAAGCTAGCCGTTCACAACGACTGTCAATCGCAGACGATGTGATTAAAAATAATGCAACAAACCAAGAACTTTTGCCTCAAATCACAGAATTACATCAAAAGTACCTAGAAATATGTAGGGAAAATCGGTGAGAATAAAGGAAGAAGAATCAAAGGCCGCATGTAATGACAACGCACTTTTTTGAACATCCACTAAATGAGAAAACTCGCATATATTTACGTGTTGAAGCTTTGCTTAACCAATTAAGCGTTTCTTCTCAATTTGGTGATGACATGCAGCACTTATTGTTTTTCCGTTCTTTGTTTGATCTTTTGGAGATCTTCGAGCAAATCCAGCTAAAAAGTGAGCTGGCGAAAGACATTGAGAAACAGCGATTAACATACCGTTCTTGGCTTGATGTTGAAGGGGTGGATCAGGACATGTTGAGCAATGTGCTTAGCGAAGTCGATAATGTCCATAGTAAACTGATGGCTGCAGAGCGCTTTGGTCAAAGCCTCAAGGAAGATCGTTTTCTCAGTGCTATCCGTCAAAGATTTAACTTACCTGGCGGCTCTTGCTGTTTTGATTTACCTGCATTGCACCACTGGCTGCATTTACCTCTTGATCAAAAAAACAAAGACACTAAGCTTTGGTTAGATACGCTCCAACCACTCACCGATGCTCTCAAACTCTGGCTACGCCTAACTCGTGAAACAGGTCATTTTCAACCACAAGAAGCTCAGGCTGGCTTCTACCAAAGTGATGCCGAAGAAGCGAATATTTTGCGTCTAGAAATCCCGATGCAATATGGGGTATACCCCATGATTTCTGGTCATAAGAATCGTTTTGCAATCAAATTTATAAGCTTCGCATCTGGCCAAGCCTCCATTGATAATATTCAATTTCGTTTGGCCGTGTGTAGCTAACCCAATCACGCTATACTCGTCCAAATATCTAAATGTTCACAGAGAAAATCACATGCCCAAAACCACCATCGTACCCTGCCCTAAATGTGGCACCGACGTCGAATGGGGAGAGCAAAGCCCTCACCGCCCTTTCTGCAGCAAACAATGTCAGATGATAGATTTTGGTGAATGGGCAGATGAAGAAAATACCATCCCGGGAGCACCCGACATGTCGGATTCTGATGGCTGGTCTGAAGATCAATATTGAATCATCTTGGCACTTGAGAGACGAGCACAACCTAACAACAAACACATCCATTAAGTTTGGCTAACTAAAACCATAAAAAAACGGAGTCCCAAAGGACTCCGTTTAATATGAGAACGCTAGTTATAGCATTACTTCTTAGCAAGTTTCTCTTTAATACGAGCTGACTTACCAGAACGCTCACGTAGGTAGTACAGTTTGGCACGACGTACTGCACCGCGGCGTTTAACTTCAATGCTATCAACCATTGGAGAGTGAGTTTGGAACGTACGCTCTACACCTTCACCGTTAGAAATCTTACGTACAGTGAATGCAGAGTGTAGACCACGGTTACGAATACCGATTACAACGCCTTCAAAAGCCTGTAGACGCTCACGGTCACCTTCTTTTACCTTAACTTGAACAACAACTGTGTCACCAGGTGCAAAGTTAGGTAGGTCTTTTTTCATTTGCTCTTCTTCAAGAGCTTTGATGATGTTACTCATTTTCAATATTCCTAGAATAAACTGATACTAAATTTAATAGGTTACTTAACTCGAGTCTCTTTAATGAACTCGGCCAGTAATTGTTCCTGTTCGTCAGTCAGAGCTAGGTTTTCCAGGAGTTCTGGTCTTCTTAGCCAAGTACGGCCGAGCGACTGCTTGAGTCGCCAGCGACGAATGTCCTTGTGGTTGCCAGACTTGAGTACCGCTGGTACTTCTTTTCCATCTAACACCTCAGGGCGCGTATAGTGGGGGCAATCTAGCAAGCCATTGGCAAAGGAATCTTCCTCCGCCGACGCAAAGTCCCCTAGTACACCCGGTACAAACCGAGAGACAGAGTCGATTAACGTCATGGCTGGTATTTCACCACCCGTCATCACAAAATCGCCAATTGACCATTCTTCGTCAACTTCAGATTGAATGATGCGCTCATCTACCCCTTCGTAACGGCCACAAATCAGAAGCAAATTCTCATTGGTTGCCAGTTCTTCGACTCCCTGCTGGTCGAGTTTACGACCTTGAGGAGAGAGATAAATGACTTTCGTCTTACCCGGTGAGGCTTTCTTGGCCGCATGAATGGCATCGCGCAAAGGCTGCACCATCATCAACATGCCAGGACCACCACCGTAAGGTCTATCATCGACAGTGCGATGCTTGTCGTGAGTGAAATCGCGAGGATTCCAAGTCTCAATCGACAAGAGACCTTTTTTAACCGCTTGACCTGTTACTCCAAAATCAGTAACGCTGCGGAACATTTCAGGAAATAGGCTTATAACGCCAACCCACATTGTTCTGTCGCTCCGTTACTTGGAGTTAGAATCCAGGATCCCAGTCAACTTCGATCCGTTGAGCTTCGCGATCAATATGTTTGATCACTTGCTCTTCAAGGAACGGAATTAATCGTTCCTTTTGCCCAAAAGCATCTTTTAGATTTGCTTTGATTACGAGAACATCGTTGGAACCCGTTTCTAGCATGTCAGAAACGACACCTAGATCGTAACCTTTATCGGTTACCACTTGCATTCCAATCAAATCACGCCAATAGAACTCGTCTGATGGCAATTCTGGTAATACAGCAGGGTCAATTGAGATTTCAAAGTTAGTCATTAACTGCGCTTCTTCACGCACATCAAGACCTTCAAGCTTTACCACCAAACCTTTGTTATGGCGCTTCCAGCTTTCCACTTTGTACTCGACCCATTTTTCACCTTGCTTAACAAACCAAGGTGTGTAATCAAATATGCTTTCGGTATTGTCTGTGTAGGAAAAAACCTTGAGCCAACCACGAATGCCGTAAGTAGCACCAAACTTACCTACAACAATTTTTTCGTTGCTCACTGTTTCTTTACCTTTCATCGACATAAGCTAATTACTACTTCTTAATCTAAGAATTAAGCCGCTTTTTGAGCGTCTTTAACTAGCTTAGCTACGCGGTCAGATAGAGATGCGCCTTGACCAACCCAGTGGTTAACGCGATCTAGGTCTAGACGTAGACCTTCTTCTTGACCTTTAGCTGTTGGGTTGAAGAAACCCACTTTCTCGATGAAACGGCCAGTTGCAGCATTGCGGCTGTCCGCTACTACGATTTGATAAAATGGACGCTTCTTAGCGCCGTGACGTGCCAAACGAATGGTTACCATGTCGTCCTCTTTGCTTTCTCAAAAATAAAATTAACCCCAGGAACCGCTTAACAAAAAACAGTTTGGGGTCTCGTGCCAAAATAAAGCTCCGGAATTTTACTCTTATTCCGGAGCAATGCAAGGTCTTTAGCTACTTTTTCACCAACATAAAATGGTATTTAAGTTTGTGACTCAGCTAACACCTTGAAATATTGCCGATGACTTAGCTTAACGCCCAAATGGGTTGAAGCCACCGCCGCCCATGCCACCCATCATGCCTTGCATATTGCGCATCATGCCTTTCATACCACCCTTCTGCATTTTCTTCATCATCTTCTGCATCTGAGTGAACTGCTTTAACAGGCGATTGACATCTTGAACTTGAGTACCCGAGCCCGCAGCAATACGCTTTTTACGTGATCCCTTGATCAATTCAGGACGTTGACGTTCTTTCATGGTCATTGAGTTAATGATGGCTTCCATTTGCTTAAACATCTTGTCATCGACTTTATCTTTGACGTTGTCTGGCAAATTGCTCATGCCTGGCAGCTTATCCATCATGCCCATCATGCCGCCCATGTTCTGCATCTGACCAAGTTGTTCACGGAAGTCTTCAAGGTCGAAACCTTTCTTCTCTTTGAACTTCTTCGCCAGTTTTTCTGCTTTCTCGGTATCAACATTACGCTGAAGGTCTTCAATAAGAGAAAGCACATCTCCCATGCCTAGGATACGAGAAGCAACACGATCTGGGTGGAATGGTTCTAATGCATCGGTTTTCTCACCGACACCCAAGAACTTAATTGGTTTACCTGTGATGTGACGAACCGAAAGTGCCGCACCACCACGCGCATCACCATCGACCTTGGTTAGGATCACACCCGTCAATGGTAACGCATCGCCAAACGCTTTCGCTGTATTGGCGGCATCCTGACCAGTCATTGCATCGACAACAAACAGAGTTTCAACAGGATCAATTGCAGAGTGAAGTTCTTGTATCTCCCCCATCATCTGCTCATCAATAGCTAGGCGCCCCGCAGTATCGACAAGAAGAACGTCATAAAATTTCTTCTTCGCATGATCAATGGCCGCATTGGCAATATCAATCGGCTTTTGGTCAGGAGAAGATGGGAAAAAGTCGACACCAATGTCTGAAGCCAGTGTTTCTAGCTGTTTAATCGCCGCCGGGCGATAAACGTCCGCAGAGACTACAAGAACTTTCTTCTTATCTCTTTCTTTCAGTAGCTTAGAGAGCTTACCCACCGACGTAGTCTTACCCGCACCTTGCAGACCCGCCATCAAAATGACAGCTGGTGGCTGTGCAGCAAGGTTTAACGCTTCATTAGATTCGCCCATAACGGCTTCAAGTTCAGATTGAACAATCTTTATGAACTCTTGGCCTGGCGTTAAAGATTTAGAAACCTCAACACCCACCGCGCCTTCTTTAACGCGTTTGACAAAATCACGTACAACCGGAAGAGCGACATCCGCTTCAAGCAGCGCCATACGCACTTCGCGTAACGTGTCTTTTATATTGTCTTCGGTCAAACGACCTTTACCGCTGATGTTCTTCAGCGTTTTGGATAATCGATCCGTTAAATTCTCAAACATCTTAGTCTCTTTACCTGAGCGACTCACAGTGTAGTCGCCCTAAAAATGACGACAAATTATTGTGAGTATACCTTAGCCAGCCCACCCTTTGCACTGCCGCGATAACATTTGCTCTCTGATGAGACACAAATCAGGGAGATAAGTCATAGCCCAAGCGGTTGATGCAGGGTATAATTTGTTAAAAATTCACCCGATCTTTAAGAGAAGAATGGATAACTTAATCGCCGTTGCTGCTGCTGTGCTCTATTTTTTAGCAATCGCAACCATAGTACCAGGCCTTGTACATCAAACAGGGATCCGAGCCAAAACTGTCTTTATCAGTGCATTCTTAGCGCTCGCTTTTCATGCCTGGCTATTAAGTGATCTGATTATTGAGGGTTCAGGACAGAACCTTAGCATTCTCAATGTCGCCTCATTGATTAGCTTTATTATTTCTCTGGTCCTAAGCCTAGCTATGCTTAGAACACGTTTGTGGTTCTTACTTCCCGTTGTATATAGCTTTGCTGCGATTAACCTATCTGCCGCGGCCTTCTTGCCGAGTACCTTCATTACTCACTTAGAACAAGATCCTAAATTACTGATCCACATTTCTTTAGCGTTGTTTTCCTATTCAACGCTAACCATAGGCGCATTATACGCCCTACAGCTGGCATGGTTAGATCATAAACTTAAAGCGAAAAAAGCTTTAGTGATCAACCCTAACTTGCCACCACTTCTGATGGTTGAACGACAATTGTTTAACATCATCCTTGTCGGTAACTTGCTTTTAACGGGAACGCTAATAACGGGTTTTGTGTTTGTGCAGGATATGTTCGCTCAAGGAAAAGCGCACAAAGGCATCTTGTCGTTTATTGCGTGGGTAGTGTACTCGATACTGCTTTGGGGACATTATCAAAAGGGCTGGCGTGGTCGTAAAGTCACATGGTTTGCCGTAGCAGGTGCAACCTTATTGACGCTAGCTTACTTCGGTAGTCGCTTTGTTCGTGAGATCATTCTTAACTAGTTGATATTCAAAGGTGCATACAGTGCACCTTTCTTTTACAATACTTCGCCCGCAACCTGAGATTGACTTGGCGCTTTAGTTAGGTCATAAATTAATCAAACATCAAAAGGAAAAGATAAGTTTTGGACGACATATCAACGGGTATCTTGTTTGCGCTACTCGCGTGTCTGATTGTTATTTCAGGATATTTCTCAGGTTCAGAGACTGGTATGATGGCCCTGAATCGCTATCGCCTAAAGCACCTTGCAAATCATGGACATAAAGGCGCTAAGCGAGTCGAGAAACTCTTAGATCGCCCAGATCGTTTGATTGGTTTAATTCTGATTGGCAATAACTTAGTCAACATTCTCGCCTCTGCCATCGCCACCATTCTTGGTATGCGCTTATACGGCGATATCGGTGTGGCAATTGCCACTGGTGCTCTAACTATGGTGATTCTCGTCTTTGCAGAAGTCACCCCAAAAACACTGGCGGCGCTCTATCCTGAGCGAGTCTCCTATGCCAGCAGTATTTTACTCAGTATTTTGATGAGGCTACTTTCACCCCTAGTGATGTTAGTAAACTTCATTACCAATGGTTTTATCCGTTTACTTGGGATTCGAGCGAATCATGGCGGTGATGATCACCTGAGCTCAGAAGAACTGCGCACTGTGGTCAATGAAGCAGGTAGTCTGATCCCGAGGCGTCACCAAGATATGTTGATCTCAATACTCGATCTTGAGCATGTGACTGTGAATGACATCATGGTGCCAAGAAACGAGATTACCGGTATTGATATTAATGACGACTGGAAATCCATTGTTCGTCAGCTGACCCACTCACCTCATGGTCGAGTCGTGCTTTACCGAGATCAGATTGACGAAGTCGTTGGCATGCTACGCTTACGAGAATCTTATCGCTTAATGCTAGAAAAGAACGAGTTTAATAAAGAAACACTACTGAGAGCCGCTGACGAAGTGTACTTCATTCCAGAAGGAACACCACTCAATATTCAGCTACTTAAATTCCAGCGCAATAAAGAACGCATTGGCCTGATCGTTAACGAATATGGTGACATCATCGGCTTGATCACTCTAGAAGATATTCTGGAAGAAATCGTAGGTGAGTTTACTACGTCCATTGCACCAAGCCTCTCCGATGAAATCACGCCCCAAGGCGATGGCAGTTTCCTGATCGAAGGCAGCGCCAACATTCGAGATATTAACAAAGGTCTGATGTGGAAATTACCGACCGACGGACCAAGAACATTAAATGGCTTGATTCTAGAACACCTAGAAGATATTCCTGAAAGCCACTTGAGTGTTCAGGTATCGGGGCATCCGATGGAAATTGTCGAGCTGGAAGAAAACCGTATTAAGCTAGTCAAAGTTTTTCCAAGTAGTGTTAAAGAAAGCTAATTACCAATAGATAGCACGCTACAAAATAATAAAGCCTTGGCACTGCCAAGGCTTTTTCTTCACTTAAGAATTTATTCTTCGTTTATACTGAATAGACTTTCCATATTCAGCCCCTGTTTTATCAGGATCTCTCTCAAGCGGCGTAAGCCTTCGACTTGGATCTGGCGAACGCGTTCACGAGTTAAATTGATTTCTCGTCCCACTTCTTCCAAGGTAGAGGGTTCATACCCTAGTAGTCCAAATCGACGAGCCAGTACTTCTTTCTGCTTCGGATTTAGCTCATCTAACCAGTGGATCAATGAAGACTTAATATCATCATCTTGAGTGGATACTTCTGGGTCCGAGTTATTTACATCTGGAATAATGTCCAGAAGCGCTTTCTCACCATCACCACCAATCGGTGTATCAACGGAGCTAATGCGTTCGTTGAGGCGTAGCATCTTACTGACATCGTCAACAGGCTTATCCAGCTGTGATGCAATCTCTTCTGCCGTTGGTTCATGGTCGAGCTTTTGTGATAGCTCTCGAGCAGTACGCAAATAAATATTGAGCTCTTTGACAACATGAATTGGCAAACGAATGGTACGAGTCTGATTCATCAGGGCACGTTCAATAGTCTGACGAATCCACCATGTGGCGTAAGTGGAAAATCGGAAACCTCTTTCAGGGTCAAACTTCTCAACCGCTCGGATCAATCCAAGGTTGCCCTCTTCAATTAAGTCGAGTAAGGCAAGACCACGATTGCTATATCGACGAGATATTTTTACGACTAGACGAAGGTTACTTTCAATCATACGTTTACGCGCAGCTTCGTCGCCTCTTAAGGCACGGCGAGCGTACAACACTTCTTCTTCTGCGGTGAGTAGCGGAGAAAAACCGATTTCCCCTAAGTAAAGTTGGGTGGCATCCAGACTCTTTGTGGAAGCGTCAAATTCCTCTTTGGCGTCCTCAGATTGGGTGCGGTTGGTAGTAGTCTGTTCGCTTGCTTGAATCGATTCCATTGTAGGTCCAAGCTCAAACTCTTCGACTTTCGTTGCTGCATTGCTGATACTCATAGCGCCTCCCCCTGGCGAGCTAGCAAGACATTACTACTTCTAATGTCGCTATAAACCTATAAAGTATTAGGGTAAGTAGCGTTTTGGATTCACCGACTTACCTTGATAGCGAATTTCAAAGTGTAGACGAACACTGTTGGTTCCAGAACTGCCCATTGTTGCGATTTTCTGGCCTGCTTTTACACTTTGTCCTTCGTGTACGAGCAACCGTTCATTGTGCGCATAAGCACTGAGATAATTATCGTTATGTTTGATAATCACGAGATTACCATAACCGCGCAGTGCATTACCCGAATATACAACGGTGCCACTAGCTGTAGACGATATCGGCTGACCTCGCTGTCCTGCAATGTCGATGCCTTTATTCCCTTGGTCTCCAGCTGAGAAGTTTTTGATTACCCTCCCTTTAGTTGGCCATAACCATCGAGAAATCTTCTCATTCTTTGGTTTAGGACCACTGACTGGTTTGTTAACGTTTTGTTTACTTTTAGAACCAACATACTCCTTTGATTTTGATTGATCAACCTTCTTAATTGGTTCTTTTTTGGCCACACTCGGTTTGCTTTGTGTGCCCTTGTTGCTAACTGATTGATTCGAGTTTTTACTCGAATTTACAGAAGGAGTTGAGGCTACGGCAACAGCCACAGGTGGGGATACCGTACCCGCACCAGTACCACCATACGCTGGCGGGTTATACGCAGGCTGCCAAAGTTTCAATTTTTGGCCTGGAAAAATGGTGTAAGGCTTAGTTAAACCATTGTAACGAATGATATCTTTTACATCTTTATCTGTGACGTACGCAATAAAGTAAAGCGTGTCACCTTTCTTGACTTGGTAGTAACTGCCTCGATAGCTCCCACGGGAAATCGAGCTGTAGTCTTTGTTTAAGCCTGAAACTGGCGCTGGGGAATGAGCAGCACATCCGATTAATATGCTACTCACAGCCACAACAGGAAAAAATTTAGACCACTGCATCATAGTTAAGCGAGTTCACCAGCAATGAGGGGAACAAAACGCACATCCTCAATAATTTGAGATAAAAATTCATTATTCTGGCGAGTAATTTTGAGTAACTTTTGGACATCCTCACCGACGGGAATCACCAGTATTCCACCTTCAACCAACTGCTCAAGCAACACTGGTGGAACTGAAGCGGCCGCAGCAGTGACAATGATCGCATCAAATGGCCCTTTTGCAGCCCAACCTTGCCAACCGTCTCCATGCTTAGTTGAAACATTATAGATATCCAGTTGCTTAAGGCGGCGCTTTGCCTCCCATTGAAGCGATTTAATACGCTCGATCGAATACACGTGATCCACTAACTGAGCCAACACCGCAGTTTGATAGCCTGATCCAGTCCCAACCTCCAAGACTTGACTTGTCTGGCTAAGTTCAAGCATTTCTGTCATCTTTGCCACAATGTACGGTTGAGAGATAGTCTGCCCTTGACCAATTGGTAGCGCATTGTTGTCATAAGCTTGGTGCATCATAGCCTGAGATACAAAACGTTCTCTCGGTACGGTATAAATCGCGTTGATCACCCTTTGATCCTGAATGCCGCTGGCGACCAAAAAGTCAATCAATCGGTCGGCATGGGGATTCGTCATTCTTATTCGTCCTTTAACCAATTATCCATACTGCGTAACGACTCATGTGCCGTCAGATCAACTTGCAACGGGGTCAGAGAAACCAAGCCTTGTTCAATAGCATAAAAGTCCGTCCCTTCCCCAGCATCTTGCTCCTTCCCAGGAGGCCCTAACCAATAAATATCATGCCCTCGTGGATCTTGCTGCTTGATCATCGCTTCAGCGTGATGACGCGCACCTAAACGAGTCACACTGATTTCTTTCACATCTTCAAGTGGAAGATCCGGAATATTGACATTTAACAATCGATTAGTAGGGATAGGTGACGATAGATGCTGTTTGACAATTTGACGGGCAATTTGGGCTGCTGTAGAAAAATGCGTTTTACCCACCAATGAAAATGCGATCGATTGAACCCCTAAAAAATGGCCTTCCATCGCAGCTGCCACCGTTCCAGAGTACAACACATCATCCCCTAAATTCGCCCCATGATTAATGCCTGTTAAAACCAAATCTGGCAGATCAACTTTCATAAGCTCATTCAACGCAAAGTGCACACAATCGGTTGGGGTTCCCTGAACAGAGTAGACTCCTTCCGAAAGCACTTTTACTCGCAAAGGCTGCTCGAGCGTAAGTGAGTTTGATGCACCGGAGCGATTTCTGTCTGGGGCAACGATAGTAATATCAGCCAAATCTCTCAAAGCATCAGCCAAAGCATGAATCCCTTCGGCATGCACACCATCATCATTACTGAGCAGGATTTTTAGTGCTTTCTCGCTCATTCGTAACTGCGCTCCACTTCCAGTTCTTGGATCAACTCGCGGATAATTGCGGTCGCAAAACAACCCGCATCTAATGAAAAACGTAAGGTGATCGCGTCATGCTCTGCCTTCCACGTCAAGTTTTGAGGTTTCAGTGCTATGTTACGACGGTCATGACGCATACGATTTCCGCGAATCAGAGCCATCAAATCCGGTTCTGCCTCTAGGTGAGGTAGCTCAAGTTCTAGAGCCTTAGCTTTTGTGGGTAAAGCATTATCACCAGCCATTGCCGCCGTGATCTGTAGGGCTCCTTTTTCAACCTTCTCATTTAACTCCACCAGCATCTCTGAGGTTGCACTCATGATTCCCTCAGGCGCTTGCAGGCAGTCCCCTTCAATTACCTGATTAAACAGCTCTTGCTCAATACGAGCAGAAACAATGGTATTAAATATCCATGAACGAGCAGCTGAAAGATATAGGCTGCGCTTATTCTGATTACGGGTTCGAACATTGTCGCGCCCCCAACGTCGAGCTTCACTCAAGTTATTCCCGTCGTGCCCAAAACGCTGGCTACCAAAGTAGTTCGGTACACCGTACTGGCCAACTAACTCTAACCGCTTGAGAACATCGTCAACCTCACTCACTTCCGTCAGAGTAATGATAAACTCATTTCCTACTAGATCTCCCGGACGCAGTTTTTTGTTGTGCCGACAAGTCTCAAGAATCTCGATAGTGGGGTACTGAGCAAGAAACGCACTAAAGTCAGGTGTCTCACCTTTAGGCAAATGGACACTCAACCACTGTTCCGTCACAGCATGTCGATCTTTAAGCCCTGCCCAACTGACATCTTTTGATTTGACGCCGCACACTTTAGCAAGTTCATTTGCCACAAAACTGGTGTTTTCACCTGTTTTACGGATTCGCACCATCAAGTGCTCTCCCTCACCAGAAAAAGCAAAACCCAAGTTTTCAATAACCTGAAAGTGCTGTGGCTTGGCTTTTAGCTTACCTGTTGCTTTAGGCTTGCCATTTAGATAAACGAGGGAAGATAAAATATCAGTCATAGTATTACCGTTACGCCCTAAGCTTTCACTCCCAAGGCGTCATGATTTATTGTGGTTTGATAAGGAGTACAACGGCTTCCGTCGCGATCCCTTCTTTACGGCCAGTAAAGCCAAGGCGCTCCGTCGTTGTTGCTTTGACGTTTACATTACTGATGTCAGTTTCTAAATCTTGAGCGATAACCTCACACATTGCGTCAATATGAGGCGCCATTTTCGGAGCCTGAGCCATAATAGTGACATCGGCATTACCAAGGATGTAACCTTGCTCTTTAACTCGGCGGTACACATCGCGAAGCAAATCCCGGCTATTAGCCCCTTTCCATTCATCATCAGTATCTGGAAAATGCCGCCCAATATCACCTGCAGAAATTGCCCCTAGCAACGCATCGCACAATGCATGCAAGGCAACATCACCATCAGAATGAGCAATCAAACCTTGCTCGTACGGTACTGAAACGCCACCAATAATTACCGGGCCTTCACCACCAAATTTATGGACATCGAAGCCATGACCAATACGAATCATCATTTATCCTTTATTACGATTGAGATAAAACTCTGCGAGCGCTAGATCTTCGGGCTGTGTAATTTTTATATTGTCTGCCGAGCCCTGAACCAAAGCTGGAGATTGCCCGGACCACTCTAGGGCCGAGGCCTCGTCAGTGATGGTGGCACCTCGTGAAAGCGCCTCCTCTAACACAGTGGTCAGTTGCTCAGTTTTAAACATTTGTGGAGTCAGTGCATGCCACAGTGCTTCTCTATCTACAGTATGAGCAATGTTTTGATCTCTGTTTGCTCTTTTCATTGTATCTCTGACCGGTGAGGCAAGAATCCCGCCCACAGGGTGTTGTAAAGACACATCAATTAACTTGTCTAAATCTTGCTGTTTTACGCATGGTCTGGCGGCATCGTGTACCATCACCCAATCAGCAAGCCGATGAGCATGAACAAACTTTAGCCCCGACAACACGGAATCAGCTCGCTCTTTTCCTCCAGCCACTTTTATCACCTGAGGGTTTTGAGCAATAGCTAGCAATGGGAAATATGGATCACCATCAGTAATCGATACGATAACCGTACTTACCTTAGGATGTTGCAGTAGCTTCTCAACCGTATGCTCAAGAACGGCTTTACCATTAATAGTGAGGTACTGTTTTGGGCGGTCAGCCTGCATACGACTGCCGACACCTGCCGCTGGAACAATAGCGACTATAGAGAAACTCGATTTTGTCATGCCTAGCGTTCATCTCCGACAATGCGGTAAAACGTCTCACCTTCTTTGACCATGCCTAATTCATGACGCGCGCGTTCTTCTATTGCGTCAAGCCCTTGGCGTAGGTCATCTATTTCAGCGAACATTTCATTATTCCGATTTTGCAAATTTCCATTCACTTGATGCTGAACTTCTATTTCAGCATTGACCGACTGAAATTCAGAAATGCCATTTTTCCCCAGCCACAGTGTGTACTGTAGCCAGCCTAATAAAAGAAGTAAGGTTAGGGCAAAAATCCGCATAAAATATTCTAAGAATAAGAGGTAGAGAAAGACCACCTATATACCACAATGTCGCTTTTCAGGCGAGATTAGGCCACGTGGTCTTGACGAAGATACTGATTATTATCTGCAATTACTGCATAAGCAAGAAAGCAAATAAACCAAAGCCAAGGATGAGTCGATAAATGACGAAAGGAGTCATCCCCATTCGTGAAATCAACTTCAGGAATAAGTGAATACAGATATAGGCACTGATAAACGAGGTTACGATCCCTGTTAGCAGAACACCTAAATGAATAGGGTCGCCACTGCTCACTAGTTTCAGACCTAAATAACCACCAGCCAATAAGATGATAGGAATAGACATGAGGAAGGAAAAACGCGCGGCGGCTTCACGAGTAAAACCAAGATACAAAGCAGCAGTAATCGTCGCGCCAGAACGAGAAGTGCCTGGAATCATGGCAAGGGCTTGAGCAACACCAATAAACAGGGCTTTCTTCCAATTTGCCTGATACTCGTCATCCGCTAGATTCGCGTGTTTATCGACATACCACAGCAGCAAACCAAACACGATGGTCGTGGTTGCAATGACCCAAGCACTGCGCAGATACAATTCTATAAAGTCTTTCATTAACAAGCCAAACACACACGCAGGTATGGTGGCTAGAATGATCATCCATGCCAGCTTGGCTTCTTTACTGCGATCCCCTTTAAAGATCGAAGCAAAAAATGCCGACAACAATGCCACCACTTCGCTGCGAAAATAGATCATCACTGCAGCTAATGTGCCGACATGAACAGCTACATCAAATGCCAACCCCTGATCTTCCCAGCCCAAAATGGCCGATGGTAAAATTAAGTGTGCCGAGCTGGAAATCGGTAAAAATTCGGTAAGCCCTTGAATTAAGGCAAGGATAAAAGCTTCAAAATAACTCATTAGATACTCAATTATGCGTAGTTATTAAACCAGAGTTCAACTTTGTTTAAGGTTTCTGGGTAAGAAGATTCGAGCCAGATTTGGTGGATCGTGCGACCATCTCCCGGAACACAAAGATCAGCGCACAGTTCATGCAGTGGTTCAATCACGAACCCGTACTTGTAGATATCACTGCGAGGAAGCTCTGGCGAATGCTCAGAGATATTCTGGCCAAACAAGATGATGTCGAGATCAACGGTTCGTGGCTCAAATTTCTTCGCATTTTCTTCTCGCCCCCATTTGAGCTCAATTTGACGCAGTTGTCGTGCAAATTCCAATAAATCTAACGAGGTTTGCATTTCTACGACAAGATTAAAAAACGCCTCTCCTTCAAACCCAACCGCTTCGCATTCATAAACAGTTGATAAGCGTAGATTTTGACCGAGTAGAGATAACTCTCTGATAGCTGCCTCAATGTGTTTATGCCTGTCTACATTGGAACCAACGCCAATGTATGTCGTGTTCATGCTTGGCCTCGCTCAATCACGACACCCACACCAGATGCCTGAGGAACCGCACCAGGCTTGGTCAGGCGAATCTTAACCCATGGCACGCTAAATTGAGTCATAATGAGATGGGCAACTTCTTCCGCAACCCGTTCTACCAGCAAAAAACGACCTGATTCAATATGAGACAAAACAGCCGAACTCACTTGCGCATAATCTAGAGCATCTGCAACGTCATCACTTTTCCCAGCAGGCTGGTTGTCATGAGCCATTTCAATATCCAGGACCAGTTTTTGTTTGATTTCCTGTTCCCAGTCATAAACGCCGATAGTCGTGATCACTTCTAACTGCTCGATAAATACTTTATCCATGCGCTTTGCTTCCTTTAGAGGTCGGATACCCAAATCAGGTAAAAAGTCGTACTATTTTTATCTCAAACACCACTCAGTTGGTAGTTTGAGTATTCTAAGCACGATATGATATCAATTACTTGCCTAGCTAACATCTCTAAATAACGAGTAACTTCAATATGACTCCACTAGCACTTGTCATGATCATTTTTGCCTACCTACTAGGCTCGATCTCGAGTGCCGTATTGATCTGTCGCTTACTTCGGTTACCTGACCCTAGGGGGGTAGGTTCTCATAATCCCGGAGCAACCAATGTATTAAGAATCGGAGATAAGAAGGCCGCCGCTTCGGTCTTGCTTTGCGATATGCTCAAAGGAACCATTCCTGTTTGGGGAGGATATTTCCTCAATATCGACCCTATCATTCTTGGTGTGATTGCGATCGCTGCCTGCTTAGGCCATATGTATCCGATTTTTTTCCATTTTAAAGGGGGGAAAGGTGTCGCGACTGCGCTTGGAGCAATAGCCCCGATAGGCTTTGATTTAACCGCAATGATCATCGTGACATGGTTATTAGTCGCATTGGTTTTTCGCTATTCCTCTCTTGCCGCTATCATCACGGTATTACTCGCCCCTTTATATACGTGGATGATCAAACCTCAATACACCTTACCAGTCGCTATGCTGTGTTGCCTTATTGTATTTAGGCATCATCAAAATATCAGACGATTAGCTGAGGGAACGGAACCTAAAGTCGGTGAGAAAAAGAAAGATTTAGATAAGGCCTCTGAATGAGGCCTTAGAGTTTATAGGTATACTTTCGCTAGGAAATTCTGCAACATTGCAGTGACAAATTCTGGCTGCTCTAGGTTAGCAATATGGCCAGCTTTCGGAACCTGAATAAGCTCTGAGCCTGAAATGCAGTCATTCATTAAATACGATTCGAGTGCCGGACGGGGAATATCCTCCTGACCGACAGCGATCAATACAGGTAACGCAAACTTTTCAATATCTTCGATTTGGTCTCGACGACCAAACACCATGCGTCCCATACGTGCAACTTCCGCTGCCTGCTGTCCTTTTAGGTTGGATAACCTCTTTCGAAAAGCAGCCACTAAATCAGGGGATTCCTGCTCCGCATTTCGAGCGAAAAACATCGGTGTTACACTATCAATGATAGGTTCTGGCACCATCTGTGCGGCCGAGATCGTTTCCAGCATAGTGAAGTATTTCTTGTGGGTCACTTCTGGTTCTAAACCGACAAACGTATCCATCATAACCAGAGATTTAACACGCTCAGGCACTAAATTAACCACCTCACTGCCCCACATACCACCAACAGAAAGACCAATGATAGAGAATTCCTCGACATCTAAATGGTCCATCAGTGCAATAATTTGCTTTGCGTAGTCCACAAGTGAGGAAGTAGAGGATGGGGCAAAGTCTGATTCACCATGCGCCCAAAAATCGGGCACTATGCATCGATAGCTTTGACTTAATACGTCTACTTGGGGAGCCCACATTTGACTATCCCACAAGTAACTGTGACCAAATACGATAACAGGGCCTTGACCAATATCCTGATACGCCATTTGATGGCCATCTACCGCAAATTTATTCATGGCTCTTTCCATTATTTATATTTATAAAATCCAAGAATATCATTAATGACAAAATTAACACCTCGGATGTTTTCTCTGTCAGCCAAAAAAGAAAGGCCAACTCTCAAGAGCGGTCTTGTGCTTACATATAGAAAACAAATTAAGCGATGGGTTCTAGCTGATCAATAGGCCATCGAGGTGTTGCTTGTACAGACAGGTCAGCCAGCTCTCCATTTTTAAGTCGTTGCATACCCGCATAAGCAATCATCGCACCGTTATCAGTGCAAAACTCAGTACGTGGATAATAAACCTCACCACCAATTTTCTGCGCAAGTTGTTCTAGGTCAGCACGTAATCGACGATTGGCACTCACGCCACCCGCAATGACAATACGTTTAAAGCCAGTTTGCTCTAGCGCTCTCTTACACTTAATCGTTAATGTCGCGCATACCGCTTCTTCGAATGCCAAAGCAATATCCGCGCGTGTTTGTTCATCATCACCATTTGCGGCAATAGTATTCGCCGTAAACGTTTTCAGGCCAGAGAAGCTCATGTCTAAGCCTGGTCGGTCCGTCATTGGGCGCGGGAATTTAAAGCGCCCTGGCATGCCTTTTTCAGCTAACTTAGAAAGCAGTGGACCACCTGGATAATCCAACCCCATCAGTTTAGCTGTTTTATCAAATGCTTCCCCTGCGGCGTCATCGATAGACTCACCGAGAATCTTATATTCACCAATCCCGTTCACTTCGACCATCATTGAGTGACCACCAGAAACCAAGACTGCGACGAATGGGAAGGGAGGGGGATTATCTTCGAGCATAGGCGCAAGAAGGTGACCTTCCATATGATGGACAGGCACAGCAGGCACCCCCCACGCATACGCCAAGCTACGACCGATTGTTGCACCAACAAGCAACGCCCCAACCAAGCCTGGGCCTGCGGTATACGCCACTCCATCAATATCCTTTGGCGTCAGATTCGCTTCGGCCATTGCGGCTTTGATCAATGGGATCGTCTTCTTAACATGATCTCGTGAGGCAAGTTCAGGTACCACACCACCATAATCGGCATGGAGCTTAACCTGACTATATAGCTTATGAGAAAGCAGCCCTTTCTCATCGTCGTAAATCGCGATGCCTGTTTCATCACATGAGGTTTCAATACCAATAATGCGCATGGTTTAACCTAGGTGTCTTAATCTCTGATTCAAAATTGGCGCAATCTTACCTCGGCTTGGCTTCGCAAACAAATTTTGTATACTGAATAGACTACAAAGGGCTTTACAAAGCCTATGTGATCGGATTAAAATTCCGCACCATTTTTGATCAAGCTGATTGTAGACCCAGCATTAAAGCTCGGTACTGTGAAGTCAGCATTAACGAATAACCCCTGAGGTGAAAGGCATATGCCAGTAGTTAAAGTACGTGAAAACGAACCGTTCGACGTTGCTCTACGTCGTTTCAAACGCTCTTGCGAAAAAGCAGGTATCCTTTCTGAAGTGCGTCGTCGTGAGCACTACGAAAAGCCAACTACAGTTCGCAAACGCGCTAAAGCAGCGGCTCAAAAGCGTCACGCTAAGAAGCTAGCTCGCGAAAACGCTCGTCGCGTTCGCCTGTACTAATAGCTAAGTCCAAAAGGATTCTAGTTATGGCTCTGATTGATACTCTCAAAGAAGAGCAAAAATTAGCGATGAAAGCCAAGGACAAACTTCGCCTTGGCACTATTCGTTTAGCTCTTTCCGCCATTAAGCAACGTGAAGTTGACGAACAGATTACTCTGGGCGACGACGATATTCTCGCTGTGCTGACGAAAATGGTTAAACAACGTCGCGACTCTGTCGCTCAATTCGAATCAGCAGGTCGACAAGATCTGGCTGACGCTGAGCAAGCTGAGATTGCTGTACTTGAGGACTTTATGCCTCAACCGCTAACTGATGAAGAAGTGGCGGCACTTATTGAGAGTGCTATTGCTGATTCAGGTGCTGCGGGCATGCAAGACATGGGTAAAGTAATGGGCGTGCTTAAGCCTCAAATTCAAGGGCGTGCAGATATGGGTAAAGTAAGCGGTTTAGTTCGCGCTAAACTAGGTTAATTACCCAACCCAAATTGCAGCAAGCCGTGCTATCCTCTGGAACGCACGGCTTGTTTGTATCTAGATTAGTCTTTTCTTTCTTTGTTAGGTTTTATGGCAGGACACATCCCCCGCAGTTTTATTGATGACCTACTGGCTCGACTGGATATCGTCGATATCATTGATGCTCGGGTAAAACTTAAGAAAAAAGGCAAAAACTACGGCGCATGCTGCCCTTTCCACAACGAGAAAACACCTTCTTTTAGTGTTAGCCAAGAAAAGCAGTTTTATCACTGTTTCGGCTGTGGGGCACACGGCAATGCCATCGACTTTATGATGGAATACGAGCGCCTTGAATTCCCTGAAGCCATTGAAGAGCTCGCCTCTTACCTTGGGATTGATGTTCCAAGAGAACAACGTCAGGGTGGCCGTTTTCCTGCCAATCAGCCTCAAGCAAATACCGAGCAAAAACGTAATCTCTATGATTTAATGACTGGGATTGCGCAGTTCTATAGAGACCAGCTCAAACTGTCTACCAGCAAGGTCGCGATTGACTACCTCAAAGAGCGTGGTTTATCTGGTGAAATCGTTCAGAAGTTTGGCATCGGATATGTCGCTGATGAATGGGATCTGGTGCGGAAAAACTTTGGTCAGCAGAAACAAGCTCAAGATATGCTTGTATCAGGTGGTATGCTGATTGAGAACGATAAAGGCAACCGCTATGACCGCTTTCGCGGCCGGGTGATGTTTCCGATCCGCGACCGACGAGGCCGAGTGATTGGTTTTGGTGGGCGAGTCATTGGCGATGGCACACCAAAGTACCTTAACTCTCCTGAAACGCCTATTTTCCACAAAGGGAAAGAGCTCTACGGGCTTTATGAGGTGATGCAGGCCTATCGAGAGCCGCCACAGATATTGGTTGTCGAAGGCTATATGGATGTGGTGGCACTAGCGCAGTATGGTATTGACTACGCGGTCGCTTCTCTTGGCACATCTACTACTGACGATCATATTCGCCAGCTATTTCGCCAAACTGATACTATAGTATGTTGCTATGACGGTGACCGAGCTGGCCGTGAAGCAGCTAGGCGTGCTATGGAAAATGCTTTGGCCTTCCTAAATGCCAACAAAATCCTAAAGGTACTGTTCTTGCCCGATGGTGAAGACCCTGACAGTTTCGTTCGAAAGTTTGGCAAAGAGGCTCTTGAGGCAGAAATAGATAATGCTGACTCATTAATCGACTTTTTACTTAGCGAAATCAAAAAAGACGCCCCTGATACAGATCCTAAGCGCTGGGGTTCATACGTCGCTACTAACGCAGCACCACTGTTAAATAAAACGACGGACCCTACTTTACAAGCGTACTTGTGGAAAGAGTTAACACTAGGAACTGGTTGGAGCGACTTCCAGCTACAAAAGTTTTTGAACTCTCTAATAACAAGCAGCCCTGAAACCAGACCTCAACCACATAAGGAGATCAAACGGACTCCAATGCGAGAGGTTATCGCTTTGCTTATTCAAAATCCGAGCTATGCTCAAATGGTACCAGATCTCTCGAGTGTGAAAGGCTTAGCGGTACCTGGATTAAGTTTATTCGTTGAGGTGCTTGAATATTGTCATCAGCACCCCAATGTAAGCACAGGCCAGTTGACTGAACACTGGCGAAATACGAGCCATGATGCTCTATTGTCTCGTTTAGCAGGGTGGGAGATTCCACTCGATGAAGACAATGAACAAGATATTTTTTTAGACTCGCTGGACAAAATATTGGCTCAGTGTGTCGAAAAACAAATTGAAGATCTGCAGGCCAAAGAAAGAAGTGTCGGTTTATCAACCGAAGAGAGAAGGGAGCTGCTAGCATTGATGCTAGATTTAAAAGCGTAACCCTGTTCGAATAGTCAGCAACAAATTAATTTGTTAATATGTGTGGTTTGCACTCGCATACTAATTCCTTCACCAGATACTAAGTTGGATACCGTCTATGGATCAAAATCCGCAGTCACAGCTAAAACAACTTGTCATTAAAGGCAAGGAACAAGGCTATCTGACCTACGCAGAAGTAAACGACCACCTGCCAGCAGAAATCGTAGATTCCGAGCAGGTCGAAGATATCATTCAGATGATCAACGATATGGGTATTAGAGTAGTGGAAACTGCTCCAGATGCTGATGATCTTGCACTGAATGATGACGATACAATCACCGATGAGGATGCAGCTGAAGCTGCTGCTGCTGCGCTATCAAGCGTAGAAAATGAAATCGGCCGCACCACTGACCCAGTACGTATGTACATGCGCGAGATGGGCACCGTAGAGCTACTGACTCGCGAAGGTGAGATCGATATTGCAAAGCGTATTGAAGATGGTATTAACCAAGTTCAAAATGCGGTTGCTGAGTATCCAGGAACGATCCCATATATTCTTGAGCAGTTTGATAAGGTTCAGGCAGAAGAACTTCGCCTCACCGATCTTATCACGGGCTTCGTCGACCCAGACGCAGATGAAACAGCGGCCCCAACGGCTACGCATATCGGTTCTGAACTTGCAGAATCAGATCTTGAAGATGAAGATGCTGAAGAAGAAGACGCGGAAGAGTCTGAGGACGATGAAGAAGAGGAAGATACAGGCATCGACCCTGAGCTTGCTCTAGAAAAGTTCACGGCTTTACGTAACACTTTCCAGAACTATCAGCTTGCTTGTAACGAGTATGGCAACGAGAGTCCGAAAGCGACACTTGCCCATGAGATGGTTATCGACGTCTTCAAAGAATTCCGTCTAACGCCTAAACAGTTTGACTACCTAGTTGAAGAGCTGCGCACCTCAATGGAGCGTGTACGTACTCAAGAACGTCTGATCATGAAAGCGTCTGTTGAGTATGGCAAAATGCCAAAAAAATCGTTCATTACCCTCTTCACAGGCAATGAATCTAGCGAAGCTTGGCTAGATGAGATTCTCTCTTCAGATAAACCGTATGCGGAAAAGATCCGTCGTAGCGAGGATGATATTCGTCGCTCAATCATGAAGCTAAAAGTGATTGAAGAAGAAACATCGCTTACGGTTCAGAACATCAAAGACATCAGTCGCCGCATGTCAATCGGTGAAGCGAAAGCCCGCCGTGCGAAGAAAGAGATGGTCGAGGCGAACTTACGTCTGGTTATTTCTATCGCGAAGAAATACACCAACCGCGGTCTTCAATTCTTGGATCTGATTCAAGAAGGTAACATCGGCCTGATGAAAGCAGTTGATAAGTTCGAATATCGTCGTGGTTACAAGTTTTCAACTTACGCAACTTGGTGGATCCGTCAGGCGATCACTCGTTCGATTGCAGACCAAGCACGCACTATCCGTATTCCGGTTCACATGATCGAGACGATCAACAAACTAAACCGAATCTCTCGCCAAATGCTGCAAGAGATGGGCCGTGAACCACTACCGGAAGAGTTGGCTGAACGCATGCAAATGCCGGAAGACAAAATCCGTAAAGTGCTGAAGATTGCCAAAGAGCCAATCTCAATGGAAACACCAATCGGTGACGATGAAGATTCGCATCTAGGCGATTTCATTGAAGATACCACGCTTGAGCTACCTCTTGATTCAGCCACTTCTACAAGCCTCAAAGTGGCAACGAAAGATGTACTGGCAGGCTTAACACCTCGTGAAGCGAAAGTTCTGCGTATGCGTTTTGGTATCGATATGAATACTGACCACACCTTAGAAGAGGTTGGTAAGCAGTTTGATGTTACTCGTGAGCGTATCCGTCAGATTGAAGCGAAAGCACTGCGTAAACTTCGTCACCCGAGCCGCTCAGAAACTCTGCGCAGCTTCTTGGATGAGTAACCAAGAAAATTGATTAAAAGACGAGCACTTGCTCGTCTTTTTTGTATCCAAATGATTTAACTGGATAAAATCTAAGCGCATTTACCCTATCAAGTATCTAGACAGCCCTATCGGCTTACCCTATAATTCTCCTCCTAACGGCCCCTTAGCTCAGTGGTTAGAGCAGTCGACTCATAATCGATTGGTCCGCAGTTCAAGTCTGCGAGGGGCCACCAAATACAAAAAAACCTGATGAGGAAACTCATCAGGTTTTTTACTTTCGATTGTATCTAATATTAAAAACCTTTGGCCTTTTTGATTAAGTCATAAGCATTCTGGATTTCTTGAGCTTTCTCTTTGGCTACATTCATCATTTCTGGTGGTAAGCCTTTTGCCATTAGCTTGTCAGGATGGTGCTCATTCATCAGTTTACGGTAAGCACGTTTAACCGTTTTTGTCTCCGCACTACTATCAACACCCAATAACTTATATGCATCACTTAATTGATCCGCAGTCGAGGCTTGTTGCCAACCACTCGATTGATGGGAGTGAGCACCTCCAGATTGCCCACTAAAGCCTCCTTGCTGAAAGCGGAATGCTGCCTCCTGCATACGTAAGCGTTGCTCTAACTGTTCTGAGGAAAAGCCCAACCCTTTTGCCACTTTATGCAAGACACTACGTTCACTTGGATGAATATCTCCATCAGCAAAGGCGGCTGAGATCTGTAACTCTAAGAAGAACTGCATCAGATCAAATCGACCACCAGCGGAAATACGCACTCTTTCTAGAACGGTTTCGAGTGGAAAATCCGCCTCCTTCCCCTCACGAAATGCATTCTGCGCGGCGCGGCGCAACTCCCCATGCAAACTCATACGATCCATCATGGTTGTCGCCAACTGAATCTCTTCACGAGTAACTTGCCCTTTCGCTTTGGCTACATGCCCCATCACCGCAAAAGCCGCTTTAAAGAACTCCTCTTGCCGTTCAGCCTGACTGGGGCCACCGCCGAAACCGGAATTAAAACCAGCTTGACGTAACCTGCGAGCTTTATCGAACTGATGGCCTAAGAACAGACCAAATATGGCGCCAAACGGCCCTCCCATCAAGAAACCAAAAAAAGTGCCAAGTATCTTGCCAAAAATATGCATTATGTGTTCTCAATCTCTGAATTTTTTCTTAGTAAAGCGGTCTGATAGTGCCGTAAGCGACAAATTCCTTTATTATAAGGGCCGTTTTATTTTACATTCGGTCATCTATTCACCGGATATATCAAGTTCAACAGGATAGTAAAACTCGATGCCACGTTTTTCTCGCACCTTGTTAGCCACTTCAATTAGTGCCGCATTTCTTATGCCTCAGGCCCAAGCTGAAGATGTCCCTCTAGACACTTCACAAGAAATGCCGTTCATTGGCGAATGCCAAACATTAGACCTTATTGATCAATGTCTGGTCAATGAAGAGGAGCCTGAAAACGCAAATCAACTGCCAATTAACGTTGAAGCAGACAGCCTAGAAGCGATCAACGGAGACAAAGCCACCTATAGTGGCAACGTGACGGTTGTACAAGGCAAAAAACGCATGAAAGCGGACAATGTTACTTTACATCAACAAGACAATATTGTTGTGGCTGAGGGGAATGTGACATTCAGTGACGGTGAGCTGAAAACAATCTCAGATAAAGCCGTCAACAAGTTGAACACTGATGAAGTGACACTGGAAAATACGAACTATAAATTCTTATGCGAGCCGGGCCGCGGAGAAGCCGTCTATGTTTCAAAAACAGGTAAAGCCGTTTACGAAATCGAGGATGGCTCAATCACTTCCTGCCCTGAAGGCGACAAATCTTGGCGAATGAAAGCGTCGAGCATCGACATTGATCAAAATGAAGAAGAGGCGACCTTCTACAACCCACGTTTCGAGATAATGAACGTGCCGGTATTTTATCTCCCTTTCCTCACGGTACCTATTGGTGATACACGCAAGACAGGTTTCTTATACCCAACCGTCTCCTACGGCTCCAGCGATGGCTTTGAAATGGAGGTGCCAATTTACTGGAACTTGGCACCAAACTATGATTTAGAAACGACTATCAAGCATATGCAGGAACGGGGGACTCAGCTAAACAGTGAGTTCCGCTATCTTTCGGATCTCGGCTACAGCACTCTTAAATCTGAGTACTTACCAGATGATAAAAAGTACCCTGAACAAGGGGATCGCTGGGGCTTTCAATGGCAACACAACGGTATTTTTCAGGAAAGTTGGAAATTCGAAATCGACTACTCCAAAGTCAGTGATATCCGATACTTTACCGATTTAGACTCAGGAATAGGTAACCGAGAAGATGGGCAGTTAATTCAAGAAGCACAAGCCACTTATCGTTCTTCTAACTGGGATGCCTCTATTCTTACGCGAGACTTCCAAGTCCTTACGACCAGTAGCAATACCCCCTACCGTCTTCTACCTCAACTTGAGTTTAACTACTATGCGCCCGAGTTGATGCGTTATCTTGATTTTGATGTACTCAGCCATGTATCCCAGTTTGATACTGACGATCCTAGCAAGCCTTCAGCAACACGAGTACATGTCGAGCCAGGTATCACCATGCCAATCGGCACCACATGGGGGACTTGGACGACCGAGGCCCGTGTCTTAGGAACTTACTACCAACAAGATTTGGGCGGACTTGACCTTTCCGACTTTAGTGACGATGGCTACAACCTCAAAGAGTCGACCTCACGCGTCATTCCAGAATTTCGTACTCACGCGGGCGTAGTATTGGAAAGAGATACGGTTATCTTTGATAACTACACTCAGACGCTTGAACCCCAAGTGCAATACCTGTATGTGCCGGAAAAAGATCAAAGTGAAATCTACCTTTACGATAGCACCTTACTACAAACCGATTATTATGGTTTATTTCGCAGCCGCAAATACAGTGGTGTTGACCGCATTGCCGCTGCCAATCAATTTAGCTATGGTGCCTCTACGCGATTTTTTGACGACCAGTACAAAGAGCGTCTAAATATCTCATTCGGACAAATATTCTATCTTGATAAAGATACGAAGAATTCCAATATCGCTAATCAAGATAACAAATCAGATTACTCTGCATGGGCAGTCGAAATGGACTTCAACTATGATGACTATCTCTTCTACCATGGCGGTATTCAGTATGACATTGATACCAGTGAAGTTCAGCTTGGCAATAGCGCTCTGGAATATCGCTTCTCCGGCGGCTTTATTCAAGGTAACTATCGCTACGTAACACGGAATTATCTTGAAAGTACTGTAGGGGAAAGTCTTAATTTAGATAGCCTAACTAAAGATGGAATTTCTCAGGCAGGGTTAATTGCAGGCTATAAACTCACCCGAAACTGGAATGCAAAAGCCCAATATTTCTATGATCTAACAACAGAAGAAGATTTAGAGTGGCTAGCAAGTCTCAGTTATACATCAGATTGTTGGTATATCGGATTTTCATACAGTAACCAGCTTCAGAGTGGTTTACTATCTGATCCCGTTCAGCCTGTCTATGAAAACAACTTCAGTTTTAACTTTGGTATTATCGGATTTGGTACCGCTATTGGCTCTGATTCTGGTGTCACTGGGGCTGATGGCGCAAATAGTTCGTTGGGTTACGGCCGACCATTCTTCTTAAACAACTAATTTAACAGCCTGTGGTCTTAAAGCACAGGTTCATTTTTTAACAGGACATTTGATGAAATTTTGGAAGCAAACCTTACTTGGATTGATTGCAGCCAGCCAGTTTTCTTTTGTGCAAGCCGAACCTGTCGAGCTGGACAAAGTCGCGGTTATTGTCAATAGCGGAGTGGTATTACAGAGTGATATTGAAACTTCACTCAAGACCATTCGAGCCAATGCTAAGAAGAATGATCAGTCACTGCCAGATGAAGCAACATTGCGTGAACAGGTCACAGAAAAACTCATCGTTGATACTATCCAACAGCAAGAAGCAGAAAGAATTGGTGTGCGTATAGACGATAATCGTCTCAACGAAGCGATCAATGAAATTGCCAAAAATAACAACCAGACACTGGAACAACTCAACACCTCTATGACGCAAGAAGGTTTAAGCTATACCCAGTTCCGTGAGCAAGTGCGTAAAGAGATTGCAGCAAATGAAGCCCGCAATGCACTCGTCCGTCGTCGTATTAATATTCTTCCGGCTGAAGTCGATAATCTTGCAAACATTCTAGCCAAAGAAACCAACGCGACAGTACAATACAAAATTGGCCACATCCAATTACGTGTAAACGATGGTGACGACAAAGCCGCTATCGAAGAAAAAGCTAATCAGATCGTCAAAGAGCTAAACCAAGGCTCTGATTTCAGTACCATGGCTTACACCTATTCAAAAGGTCCTAAGGCTTTACAAGGTGGTGATTGGGGGTGGATGCGTAAAGAAGAGATGCCAACCATCTTTGCCGATCAAATCAATTTGCAGAATAAAGGTAGTATTATCGGTCCATTTCGCAGCGGTGTTGGCTTTCATATCCTAAAAATTGAAGACGTAAAGGGACTTGAGACGGTTGCAGTCACCGAAGTGAACGCTCGTCATATTTTGATTAAACCAACCGTGATCCTTAGCGATGAAGGCGTTCAGAAAGAGCTTCTCGACATTACTCAACGAATTCAATCCGGCAAGGTAACCTTTGGTGAAATGGCTCAGCAATATAGCCAAGATCCAGGTTCAGCCGCCCAGCAAGGTGAGTTAGGTTATCAAACTTCTGACCTTTACGTCCCAGAATTTAAACATCAGGTGGATACTCTCGCTGTAGGTCAGATCAGTGAGCCATTCAAAACCGTACACGGTTGGCACATTGTTGAAGTGATGGATCGCCGTGAGGTTGACCGTACTGACTCTGCACTGAAGAACAAAGCTTACCGCATTATCTTTAACCGTAAGTTTAACGAAGAGGCCAGTGCGTGGCTGCAAGAAATTCGCGCGAGCGCATTCGTCGAAATCGTCAAGGAAGATCAAAATGACAATTAAACGTATTGTCGTAACGGCAGGTGAACCTGCCGGTATTGGTCCCGATTTAGTCTTAGCTCTTTCGACGCAAAGCTGGCCACATCAGATAGTGGTCAGTGCCGATAAAGCCTTACTTGAGCAACGCGCTAAACAACTCAATATCGACGTACAACTTATTGATTATGATGCTGAAGCGCTTCCTAGCCCTCAGAAAGCTGGCTCGTTGGTTGTCGATCATATTGCACTTAATGTCCCCGTGATTGCGGGTCAGCTCGATGAGAAAAATGGCCACTATGTGTTAGAAACACTCGAAAGAGCCGCGTTGGGCTGTATGAATGGTGAGTTTGATGCTATTGTCACTGGCCCTGTGCATAAGGGAGTGATAAACCGAGCTGGCGTCGCCTTCAGCGGACACACTGAATTCTTCGCTGACAAATCCAATACACCACTGGTTGTAATGATGTTAGCCACTGAAGGGCTTAGAGTCGCTTTAGTGACAACTCATATTCCATTAGCCTATGTCTCTAAAGCAGTAACCGAAGACAGGTTACAGAGAATAGTTCGTATACTCCATCAAGACTTAGTCGAGAAGTTTGCTATTCCATCACCTAAAATCTATGTCTGTGGTTTAAATCCACACGCAGGTGAAGATGGCTGCTTGGGGCGTGAAGAGATCGAAACCATTACGCCAACATTGGAAAAACTTCGTCAAGAAGCAGGTATTGACCTTGTCGGGCCACTTCCTGCAGACACTATCTTTAATGAGAAATACCTCAACGAAGCCGATGCCGTGCTAGGCATGTACCACGATCAGGTCTTACCCGTGCTAAAATACAAAGGTTTTGGGCGTTCAGTGAACATTACCCTGGGCCTTCCATTTATCAGGACATCCGTGGATCACGGCACTGCATTAGAGCTTGCAGGAACAGGTGATGCAGATACAGGAAGTTTTACAACGGCACTTGCTCATGCCATTGAGCTTGTCGATAAGAAAACCAGTTAACTTGAGAACACTATGAGAAACGATGTCCATTTGGGGCACAAAGCACGTAAACGCTTTGGTCAAAACTTCTTAAACGATCCATACATTATCGATGGGATTGTCTCTGCGATTAATCCTAAGCCAGGTCAAAACTTGGTGGAAATCGGTCCTGGTTTAGGCGCAATTACTGAGCCGGTCGGTAAAGAAGTCGATAAGTTCACCGTGATTGAACTTGACAGAGATCTAGCCGAACGCTTAAGAACTCACCCAGATCTTGCCGAGAAGTTAACCATTCATGAAGGCGATGCAATGCGCTTTGACTTCACGCAGCTGGTTAAGCCTAACAATAAGTTACGCATTTTTGGTAACCTGCCTTACAACATCTCGACACCGTTGATGTTCCACCTGTTTGAATATCATAGAGATATTCAAGATATGCACTTTATGCTGCAAAAAGAAGTAGTCAATCGTCTAGCAGCCGGACCTGGGACGAAAGCCTACGGTCGTTTAACGGTAATGGCGCAGTACTACTGTAAAGTGGTTCCAGTACTAGAAGTCCCTCCAACCGCATTTGTTCCACCGCCAAAAGTCGATTCCGCTGTTGTTCGCCTTGTTCCTTACGAGACGCTACCTTATCCAGCAACAAGTCTTAACTGGTTGGATCGCGTGTGTCGCGAAGGTTTTAACCAAAGACGTAAAACCGTTCGTAACTGTTATAAATCTCTGGTCAACGCTGAAATTCTAGAGCAACTGGGGATCAACCCTGGTATGCGTCCTGAAAACCTTACTCTAGAGCAATTCGTTGACTTAGCTAACTGGTTAGACGCAAACCACAAATAATCTTCATATAATTAGAGTTGTAACCTATTGGTCTACAACTCTAATTTTTTGACTTGTACGCAGGAGTCTACATGGAAGCCAACCCTTGTATTAAAGTCCAAGTTCATACCAAATACATTTCAGAACAGTCCCAACCTGATTCAAAGCGTTATGTCTTCGCCTACGTTATTACCATTAAAAACCTGAGTAACCAAACTGTCCAGCTCATCAGTCGGCGGTGGTTAATCACTGATGCTAATGGCAAACAAATGACGGTTGAAGGAGATGGCGTGGTGGGTCAACAACCTTTTATTCCCGGAAGTGATGAATACACCTATAGCAGTGGTACAGCGTTAGAAACCCCCGTTGGTGTCATGCAAGGTCAATACATTTTACTGGATGAGAAAGGCCAAGAGTTTGTCACTGAAATTGAGCCTTTCAGGCTCGCTCTACCTAACATCCTCAACTAGAAGTTATTCAGGAATTTTTGTGTCCAATTATATTGTTGGTGATATTCAAGGTTGCTTCGATGAACTGAAGCTAATCCTCAAAAAAGTCAGTTTTGACCCAAAAGTAGATACACTTTGGGTCGCTGGAGACTTGGTTGCGCGTGGTCCTAAGTCACTGGAAACCCTTCGCTTTATTAAATCACTTGGACAGTCAGCTAAAGTGGTTTTGGGTAATCATGATCTACATTTACTTGCTGTGTCGTTAGGGATACACAAGGTCAAAAACAAAGATAAAACAGCTCCCATCTTTGATGCGGATGACAAACAAGAGCTGCTTGACTGGCTTCGACAACAGCCTCTTCTTGCTGAGCATGAAGAGTTCGCTTTATGCCACGCGGGAATTTCACCACAATGGTCACTCGATAACGCACGAAAGAATGCGAGTGAAGTAGAAACCATCTTACAAGGTGAAGACTGGCCTTGGCTGATCAAGAACATGTATGACGACCAGCCAGACCGGTGGAGCGAAAATTTAACAGGCCTTGAGCGCTATCGCTATACTATTAACGCCTTCACGCGCATGCGTTTCTGCTTTTCAGACGGCAGACTCGATATGGCTTGTAAACGCCCGCCAAAAGAAGTTAATGATGGTACTCTGACACCGTGGTTCAAACTGACAAGCCGAATAACAATAGACAAAACTATCTTGTTCGGTCATTGGGCTGCACTGGAAGGCTATGATGGCAAAGAGGTTATCGGCCTAGATACAGGTTGCGTCTGGGGAGGTTATTTAACTTTACTAAGATGGGAAGATAAGACGTTTTTTACCCAAAAATCACTACAGCGCTAGAGAGGAGCAACGAGTCACTGAAACGCCTCTCACTCACCTGCCCTAGCTGGTGACTTAGAAAAAAGTCGTTAACCTTTTCGTTCTAACACCACAAAACGCATGCCGTATGCGTTTTTCTCATCTGCTTCGTAAATTTCAGAATAGCTTTCTTCAAACTCTTCCCCCCACTGAGGAAACTGCGTATCGCCTTCAATTTCAGCATTGATATAAGTTACGTAAAGCTTATCAGCTTGGGGCAAACAGGTTTGATAAATTAACCCCCCACCAATGATCATGACCTCTTCAACCTGGCCTGCGGCCTTTATCGCTTGCTCAATAGAAGACACTGTTGTGACACCTTCTATGACGAGACCTTCATCGCGACTAATCACAATATTTTGACGTCCCGGCAATGGACGACCAATCGATTCATATGTCTTTCGGCCCATGATGACAGGCTTCCCCATAGTACAACGCTTAAACCAGGCAAAATCAGCTGGCAAATGCCACGGCATTTGGTTGTCTTTACCAATAACTCGGTCTTTTGCCATAGCGGCGATCATGCTAATGATCATTAATGGTACTCCTTTAAACGTCTCATACTATCGGCTTTCGGCGATAGAATAACAATCCCGGCATCGCTAAGCCAACCGCTAATCCTGCAATTATAAACATTGCTTTAAGGAAATTTTCCATCAACATGGCGACCAACTCATGACTGTAACCCCGGTGATTAAGTTCAACTAACGCAATCATCGCTTTAAACGCAAACACCCCCGGCACCATAGGAATTAGCGCTGCAACTGTGAATACTTTAGGGTGAGCAAGAAAACGGTGTGACCAGTGAATACCTATCATACTTACAATCATTGCAGCAAAGAATGTTGCCCACTCAATAGGAATACCGAAATGCATCATCAGATAGCGACTTCCATGCCCTACTGCGCCACCTATAGCGCAGTAGGTCAGCGCTTTTTTAGGAACATTGAATACGAGTGCAAAACCCACAGCAGGAATCGCAGCAAACAACATATCATTGAGCAGGCCAAACAGGAGCTCAAATAACGTCATAGTACCCATCCCCAAACCCCCACTAAACTCATTGCCGCCACAATGCCAAGGCTGGTTGCTAAGGTCAGTAAGCTCGCCATGACAAATCTCGCAATCCCCATATTGACATAGCCTTTCAGCATATCAGCCACAGAATTAATCAACGGGAAACCCGGGACCAGCATAAGAACTGAAGACGCCATAACAATAAATGGCGAGTTGCCAAGTTCGTAAATCACAGCCTGCGCAGAAATCACTGTGGTCACAAAAGCGGTAGCTGCAAAATTGATGAGAGGATTAAAATGACGATGGCCAATTTCCTGCCTCACGACCATGCCTACTGAAGAGGCAATAAAGGTCATTGCAAAGACCACCCAGTCACCACCAGCTAAGCGACTAAATGCAGCACAAGACAAACCTATCATTACTACCACTAGCCAACGGTTATACCGCTCGGGACTGATCTGCTCTAATTTACGCTGAGCTAGCACATGATCGATAATTCCTCGCTCCAACATAATGCAAATTCGCTGAACCTGAGTAATCACACGCATGTTAATGCCACGATCAGGGCTCCGGCGTGCCGTGGTAATACAGTGCTCCTGATATACCGTAGTAACAACCAACGAGCTGGCGGAAAGAGACACTTCGACTTCATCCATTCCACTGGCAATACCGATACGTCTTGTTATATCTCCAACTAATGTACTCTCAGCACCATGAGCCAGCAGCATCTGACCAGCCTGTGCAATCAGACGAGAAACGCTGCGTTGTTTTGAAGCCATTAATGTCTCCTACTCCTTGAGAAAGCCGATATTGTGACCAAAATAAACTGAGTTTGATTTGATTTAAATATAAAAAAGCCGTAATGCGTGAAACATTACGGCTTTCATTGGACTTAATGACTAGTCTCGGACGTAAACCACATGTCCGTCGTCCTCTTCATCGTCCCAGTCATCCCAGTCGTCGTCATCTTCAGTAATGACGTCTTTGCCTGACATTGCGTCTTTATGATAATCATCCCACATGAAGTCAACTTTCTCTTCTTCAGAGATCTCTTCTTCTTCACGAGGTAAACTCTCCATAAAGTCAGCCAACTTGTAACAAAGCTCTTTGGTTCCTTGCTTATTCACCGCTGAGATCTTGTAGTAATCCTCTTCCCAACCCAGTGCATCGAGAATATTTTGGATCACTTCGTCAGCTTCTTCTTCGGGCATTAAATCAACCTTGTTGAAGATCAACCAACGTGGCTTATCAGCAAGCTTTTCGCTATATTGCTCTAACTCATCAATGATCGTCAGTGCGTTCTCAATCGGATCACTTTGATCAATCGGCATAATATCGATCATATGCAGCAGAACGCGACAACGCTCTAAATGCTTCAAGAAACGAATGCCAAGGCCTGCACCGTCCGCAGCCCCTTCGATCAACCCGGGAATATCCGCGACAACAAAGCTCTTCTCAGGAACCACACTCACAACCCCTAAACTCGGGATAAGCGTTGTAAATGGGTAATCCGCCACTTTTGGCTTAGCTGCAGAAACCGAGCGAATAAAGGTCGACTTACCCGCATTTGGCAATCCAAGCATACCGACATCAGCAAGTAGCAACAGCTCTAAACGGATTTCTCGGATTTCACCTTTAGTACCTAACGTCTTTTGACGTGGTGCTCGGTTTACTGAAGATTTAAAGCGAGTGTTACCTAAACCGTGCCACCCACCTTTCGCTACCATGACTTTTTTGCCATGCTCAGCAACTTCAGCAACAATTTCATTTGTATGGATATCAACTGCACGAGTACCGACAGGTACACGCAACACCTTATCCTTTCCTCGCTTACCCGTACAGTTACCACCGCGGCCATTTTCACCGCGCTCTGCTTCATAGAAGCGCTGAAAACGGTAGTCGATCAAAGTATTAAGGTTTTCATCGGCTTGGATATAGACGTCACCACCATCGCCACCGTCACCACCATCCGGGCCACCTTTCGCAACGAATTTCTCGCGCCAGAAACTCACTACACCGTTACCGCCATCGCCGGCTTGAACTTTAACTACCGCTTCATCAACGAATTTCATCTCTTACTCCGCCCAATTACTACATCACGTAGCTGCGTTGCAAATATCATCTCACAGCCCAAATGACAGTGAATGATATAAATTCTAGCAGATCCCAATATCAGATCGATCACCCAACAATCTCAGATCGTTCTGCCACTTAGGAACATATAATGAGGGACTTTTTACAAAGTGCCTTAGTATCTATTCCAACATACTACAAATAAAAAACCCCGCCGAATCGGCAGGGCTTTTGAATTCAGCTAGAAGCCTAAATTCTAGATCTCAGTGAGAATTACTCAGCTTCGATGCTTACGAATTTACGATTCTTAGGACCTTTCACTTCAAATTTCACTTTACCTTCAGTAAGAGCGAATAGAGTGTGGTCTTTACCGATACCTACGTTAGTACCAGCGTGGAACTTAGTGCCACGTTGACGAACGATGATGTTACCTGCAAGAACAGATTCACCGCCGAAACGCTTAACACCAAGACGTTTGCTTTCTGAATCGCGGCCGTTACGAGTAGAACCACCAGCTTTTTTGTGTGCCATTGTTAAACTCTCCTAATAATTAAGCGTTGATACCAGTGATCTTCACTTCAGTGAACCACTGACGGTGACCCTGTTGCTTACGAGAGTGCTTACGACGACGGAACTTAACGATTTTAACTTTATCGCCACGGCCGTGTTGTACAACTTCAGCAACTACTTTGCCGCCCTCAACAAGAGGAGCGCCAACTTTAACGTCTTCGCCGTTAGCAACAAGAAGAACTTTATCAAATTCAACCGTTGCACCAGTTTCTACGTCTAATTTCTCTAAACGAAGAGTTTGACCTTCGCTTACACGGTGTTGTTTACCACCAGATTGGAAAACAGCGTACATATCTTACTCCGCTTTTTCCGCACAGCCTTATGCTTGTTTATTGAGCATTGTGGGTGTGCGCTAAACTAATCATCAATAGGGCGCAGATTCTACAGAAGAGATGTCCCTATGACAAGCCATATTTTGAAAAAATTGGCGAAAAGCTAATCGCCAGATAAAAGTGCCGCAATCATGCCCTTTAGCCATGTATTTATCAACGTTTTTTAGTGTATTATTCAGTAATTAAGTCAGATAAGAAGACCTTACAAGTTCTAACTTCAGCCGGATTTACAATGGATTTTAAAGCTATCCAAGCGCTAACTGCCGATGACATGGCAAAAGTGAATGAAACGATTCACGCTCAACTCAACTCTGACGTATCTTTGATCAACCAATTAGGTTTTTACATCATTAGTGGTGGTGGTAAACGTATACGTCCTCTGCTTGCTGTATTATCAGCTCGTGCTCTTGGTTATCAAGGGCAAGCTCATACTACAGCCGCTGCGTTTATTGAGTTTATTCATACCGCCACTTTGCTGCATGATGACGTGGTTGATGAGTCAGATATGCGTCGTGGGAAGGCAACTGCCAATGCCGCTTTCGGCAATGCCGCCAGCGTTTTGGTCGGTGATTTTATTTACACACGATCTTTTCAGATGATGACCGAGCTAGGTTCAATGAAGATCCTCAAGCTAATGAGCGATGCGGTGAACGTAATTGCTGAAGGTGAAGTGCAGCAACTCATGAATTGCAACGATCCTGAAACGACCGAAGAAAGCTATATGCAGGTCATCTATTCAAAAACAGCTCGACTGTTTGAGGCCGCCACACAAATCGGTGCAATCCTCAGCAACTCCTCAGCAGAGGTCGAGCTGGCTTTACAGAATTACGGCAAATATTTAGGTACAGCTTTCCAACTCATCGACGATGTAATGGACTACACATCTGATGGTGATGAAATGGGCAAGAATGTTGGTGATGACTTAGCTGAAGGAAAACCTACCCTACCACTTCTTTATGCGATGAAACACGGCTCACCAGAACAAGCAAGCATGATTCGCGAAGCAATAGAAAAATCTAATGGTATGGAGAAGCTTGAAGCGATTATGGAAGCCATGGAGCACACTGGTTCATTGGAATATACCCGACAGAAAGCCTATCAAGAAGCGGACAAGGCTATCGCAGAATTGAGAGTGCTGCCAGAGTCCCAATATAAAGAGGCATTGGTCACATTGGCACATATGTCAGTACATCGATCCAAATAATCTTTACATATAGCAACGGGAACCTTTGGTTCCCGTTGATTCCAGTTCAGCAAATCGAAGGTCTATTGACTCTGCTATTACCACCTAGCGACAAGTCTATGCTATTGCTTTGTTAGTAATAAGTCTTCCCCTACCCTTTTAATCTAGCAGTAAATTCCCAGTTCAGATACCTGCTCCTTATAAATTGCGATCAGTTATCCCTTTGTTTACCGCAAGACTTTACAGTTTCATCTCTAAACCCAAGGCTACTGCCATTTACCTGTCAGTCACCAAACTGACACCGCTTGGTCATAAATCTCTCATCACAGTGACCTCAAACTGCAATCAAATCAACCTAGCCTTGATTTGAACATCGTAGCACCGAGGATTGTATGGAAGTTTTGAGCCCTTTTCGTCTCCCGCGGAAAACACCTTTTGGCTTAGGAGAAAATTTTGCTGAATGGGTTACCGGATTGAGCAAGCTTGATCAATACTACTCTCAGAAGCCAGCTAAATGTGACTGCAGAGAATTTCTTCGTTTCACGCTCGACATCCTCGGCATTGATTATCGTGTGATTAAAGGCTCCTTAACTCATATCCCTAAGAGTGGCGCCACTGTCGTTGTCGCCAATCACCCTCTCGGCTGCGTAGAAGGTGTTATATTGGCAGAATTACTGCTACATGTGAGATCCGATGTTCAAATTCTGGCCAACCAATATTTAAAAACTGTTCCAGAGCTTGACCAGCTATTTATTGGTGTTGATGTCTTTGAGGGACAAAACGCCCACAAAGCTAACTTAAAAGCCCTCCGTCAAGCACACAGCCACCTAGATAAAGGAGGCTTATTGTTACTCTTCCCAGCAGGAGAAGTTTCCCAGCTGGTCGATCCAAAAAGCCAGCGAATTGAAGATAAGGAATGGAGCCGCTCCGTCAGTAGCCTAGTACGTAAAGCTAAAGCCAATACCATTCCTGTGTTTATAGATGGCCAGAATTCGAAACGATTTTACATGGCAGGTAAAGTTCATCCTCTATTGAGAACCTTAATGTTAGGAAGAGAACTGCTCAACAAGTCTCAGCAGCCCATCAATATTTCAATCGGTTCAGCGATTCGATATAAAGAGGTTAATGGGCTGACGGATGAACAAATCGTTAACTATCTACGACTTAATACTTATTTACTGCAAAACAAAACCCTAACCAAAACTGACGCAAAAGCACTTGAGTCACAACCCTTGCCCATATCTGACGCTCTTCCGGTTAGAGAGTTAAAAATCGACCTCAACGCGCTACCACGTGAGCATCATCTACTGACCAGTGGTGAGTTTGAAGTCTACTGCACCGATGCCGATTATATCCCCTCAATACTGCATGAGATTGGTCGGCTAAGAGAAATCAATTTTCGCAAAGTGGGCGAAGGAACCGGCCTGGCACTGGATATTGATGAGTTTGATCGACACTACAAGCATCTTTTCATCTGGGATAAGGACAACGAAAGGCTCGTTGGAGCATATCGTCTCGGTTTAGTTGATGAGCTGATGCAGCATGAAGGTTTAGAGGGGTTATACTCTCGGACTCTCTTTCATTACGGTAAAGACTTTCTTAATACTATGGGAAGCTCAATTGAAATGGGCCGCTCTGTGATTGATGAACACTACCAAAAAAGCATGGGTGCCCTGCTACTGCTTTGGAAAGGGATTGCAACTTTTGTCCACCGCAATCCAAGCTATACACACTTATTTGGTCCCGTAAGTATCAGTAATGACTACAGCGAGCAGGCCAGACAATTACTTGCGCAAACCATGACCTTACATCATTACGACTCTGAGAAAGCGGAATATGTGACCCCATCCAATCCGCTTCCCACTCAGAATACGAACTGGAACACGAGCATGCTGACCGCTCTTGCGGATCTTCAGCTTTTATCCAGAGTCATTGCAAGGATAGATGATGGGAAGGGGGTCCCCGTTCTATTACGCCAATATCTCGGCCTAAACGGCAAGCTGATCTCATTTAACGTTGACCCCTCATTCAACAACGCCTTAGATGGATTAATCGTAGTAGACCTTAAGCAAGTGCCGCTCAAAACACTGGCTCGTTATATGGGGGCAACACAAGCTCAGCAGTATCTACAACACCACAATTCACTACAAAACTAAGTTATTAGCTCACTGCCAAAAAGCCTTATCAAGGGACTATCTTGGCTTGTATAGCTGCGATATGGCGAGTGAAAAAGCTTGAATGAGGAGAAGGCTTTGCTCAGAGAAAAGCCATTTATCTAGCTTTGAAAGATATTCTTAGTAAGCGCGGTCTAAAACTATAACACTCTTATCACAGGGCTTACCATGCGCTTACTCTTTACTTTTTTCCTCACATTAATATCTTTTCAAGCCTTCTCAGCACCTAAATCGGAACTTTGGCCTTATTGGAATAGTCATAACGATTCCAGTGTAACAAAGGTTAATCATCAACCTTGGCAGCGGTTGCTTGATAGCTACCTCACCACCGAAGGTGAATACACTCTTTTTAGATATTCCTCTGTTAACCCCCAAGGAAAACAACAGCTCAATCGATACCTAACACAACTGAGTCGTATCAATCCACTCCAGCTAAACAAGGCAGAGCAATACGCCTACTGGGTGAACTTATATAATGCGCTGACAATCCAATTGGTTTTAGATGCTTACCCAATCACATCCATCACCAAATTAGGTGGATTTTTCAGTTTTGGTCCTTGGGATGACGAAGTCGTTACGATTAATGGTAAAGCACTAACGCTCAACGACATTGAGCACCGTATCTTACGGCCTATTTGGAACGACCCCAGAACTCACTATGCAGTTAACTGTGCTAGTTTAGGTTGCCCCAATTTACAATCTCAAGCTTTCACAGCAGAAAACACGGAAATGCTGCTTGAGCGCGCTGCAGAGACCTTCATCAACAGTAATAAAGGCGTTCTCATTGAGAACGGCAAAATACAGCTGTCATCCATCTATGATTGGTTTTCTGATGACTTTGGTAATAAGCAACAACTAGTTCAACACCTAGCCAAGTATCGTCCAGAACTATCAGACTTAAACAGCAAATTCAGTTATGCGTACGATTGGAGCTTAAACGAGAAAAAATAGCCCTGAGGGCATTTTTGTAACGTTTCAATGGGAAGTTTCGGATAAATACCGATACATATGAAAAGACCTCAGCATTGCTGCTGAGGTCTGGGATAGATCGTAGCCCAAAAATAATATCGTACATACAAAAGACCCCAGCATTTATGCTGAGGCCTAGATTAAGTGGCGGAGCGGACGGGACTCGAACCCGCGACCCCCGGCGTGACAGGCCGGTATTCTAACCAACTGAACTACCGCTCCGCATTGGTCAGACTCTTGAGTCTAAATAAGAACCTGGCAATGTCCTACTCTCACATGGGGAAGCCCCACACTACCATCGGCGCTACTTCGTTTCACTTCTGAGTTCGGCATGGAATCAGGTGGGTCCAAAGTGCTATGGTTGCCAAGCAAAATTCTTTACTGGTGCTGATACCCAGACTCGAACTGGGGACCTCATCCTTACCAAGGATGCGCTCTACCACCTGAGCTATATCAGCATAATTTTGCTCAAGATATTTATCTCAAACAAGGTATTTAAAGCCTGGCGATGTCCTACTCTCACATGGGGAAGCCCCACACTACCATCGGCGCTATTGCGTTTCACTTCTGAGTTCGGCATGGAGTCAGGTGGGTCCACAACGCTATGGTCGCCAAGCAAATTCTTTAATCTGGAAAGCTGTTTTAAGTTCTGTGTTTACACATTCAATGTTCTTATCTGAGTCCATCAAAACCCTTTGGGTGTTGTATGGTTAAGCCTCACGGGCAATTAGTA